>CP170648.1:4800000-6320863 GCA_042919575.1 Stenomitos frigidus ULC029
ATCTCTTTAATTTCTGGCGTTGTTTTCACCTGAATTGTGAGCTGTGAACCGCCTTGCAAGTCTAAGCCCAGACGCGCTGGCACCTTGACAATAACAATAATGGCGGCAATCAGCAGCACTAAAATTAGACCCAAGAGCGATCGCTGTCTTCCCATACTGTGACCCCTGTAACAAACGCTATGATAGCGCTTTAAAGGATTTGAATTTTGCTTGACCGACGGTGAAGTAAAAGGACGGCTTAACCTGGCTACCTCACACACCTTGCATCAGTGCCTCAAACAGTTGCTTGTTCTGACTTTAAGCTAGCGCTCGCACCAGTTCTTTGAGCAGACTTCGCCAAACTGCCTCATGCCACAAAGTTTGTTTGAGTCTCAAGGACTGGTTTCGCTTCAGACTAAAGCGACCGGTTTTGAAGGATCTGCAACGGCTGGTTTGGCTTCTGCAGCAGTGGTCTCAACCGCCATCTAGAGATCGTGTCAGACTTGGCTTCATCGCCTTTAACCATAGCCTCTTAAACACCTTGCCTTCGATGCAGAACGCTAAGGAAGTTCCTCGGCATCTGCCCCTTTATACAGTCTTTACAAAGTGCTAACGCTAAAAACAGGAGTAGAAACTGATCGAGATTCTGTAAAAGCACACAGTTCAATCGTTTGCCAGACCCTTACCTGACTTTTAACCAGTGCCAGCTCGGTGAAGCCTCCGTAATTACACTAGGCAAGGTGCTTGAGAATCCGATAATGTACGCATATAGAAGCGTGCATTCCTTGGATAGTTAACGTATTAAGACTCTAAGCCCCTATCAATCAATCTTTAGTAAGAGTAAGATCAGTCGTTAGTGTGCTAAGACTTTTAGCAGCCTTGCGTTTTAATTTTGAGTCTTGAGACAACGGCTGTGACTGTTGAGAGGCATTTTTTACAGAGATTTTGTAAATATTAATGTCCGTTCTGCTTCAGTAAAGTGACTCGAGGCAGAGCACAAGAAGTAACTTTGCCATGCCTGCTGTGAGGAAACCGATGGCTCAAACTCTCTTTAAGCCTTTGACCACGATCGCAAGCATTGCCACCCTCAGCGCGATCGCAGTGATCAAGCCTGCCCAAGCCTTTAGCGTTACCTATAACTTTACCGTCCAAATGACTAGCGCTGCCTACGAAAGTCAGGGCTTGATGAACGGTGCTACTGCATACGGTAGTCTCACTTACGACAATGCCAGTTTAACGGGAAGCAGTAGTGAGCATGTTTCTACGTCGCAAGGAAATCTCACCCTGGAGTTTAACTTCCTAAACAAGCTTCATACAGAGCAAAATGACCTGAACTACGGTAGTCAAGTCTATTTTTATGATTACCCGATTGCCTTTTTTGCCGACGGTACGTTGCTAGGACTCGACTTTCTTACTGTTCCAGCTCTCTTGCAGCCGTCTCAAGATGACCTTGGCTTTCGCATCTTCAGGGATGCCTTTTACGTTGGCGCAACTGATAACTTCAACAGCGGCACACTGGCTGGAACCGTCACGTACGGTAAGACGGCTGCTGTACCGGAGCCGTCTGAAATCGGTGGTGCGATCGTCGCCCTGGCTTGCCTGGGCATATGGGTTTTGAGAAGAGCTAAAGCTTAGAGGCACGGATGTCAGTCACTTATTTAAGGACATTTGTTCAGGGATTAGAGTATCTGCATTAAGACAATACGGAGGGGAGATAGCTAAAACTCAAATTATTCTTTCTTTTTTGAGGTTTCTAAGAATATTTCTTGGTCAATTTTGCCGTTTTTCTACAAACTTACGTCTTCAAAAAGTTCAGCTATTCTAGGCTGCAAGAATTCAACCTCTTAATAGTTAAAGTAACCTGAATAGATTGTCTATAGTGTTTCCTAATCTAGTAAGTTATGATGCTGTATCTAAAGGTGTTGATGGGAATAACCTGTACGCACTTCATTTGGCCAGTAAACGCTATATACTCAGAGCGAGTTGCTCGTGGTGTCACAAATAGAGCACTATATAAACAGTGCGGGAAGCTATTCTCACACATGCGACATCCAAAAAATAAAATTGCTGTATTTAGATAAACAACTCAGAGGTGAAGATGCTACGTGTTCTTAGTTCTTACCTTACCTATGCTTCTAATCGAGCCATTAGCCATATCTTTCTATCTCTTTGTCGTCCAGAAATTGAGGTTCCTGTTCAGTTTACCTGCCTTGTCTCTAGCTGTGATCCCGACGTTGAGCACTCCAATGTTGTCAAGGCTATCCCTAACTTAATCAGACCCTTTGTGTTTCGCTTGCGTGCCAATGATGCTATGACCGAATGGCGCTATCTCCAGATGCTGAAGCATTTTGATGCTGCCTATTTGTGGCCTGGGTTCTCTCTGGCAACGATCAAAAAGGTGAAGAACCAAGGGCAACCAATATTCATAGAGCGAATTAACTGTTTCACTGGCTTTACCAAATCAGTGATGAACAGTGAATATATGCGGTTAGGGCTTGGACCTCGACATCCTACGCCTGATCAGACGGTGCAGGATGAGTTGGAAGAAACCAAGTTGGCTGACTTCATTTTCTGTCCTAGTCCGCACGTGCGATCGAGCTTTCTAGACGCTGGCGTACCAGATGAGAAATTATTACTCAGCAGCTATGGCTGGTGTCCCGATCACTTTCCACAGTTGCTTCAGCAAAACCCTGCACCAAAAGCCGTCGATCGACCCTTTACGATTCTTTTTGTCGGTACAGTCTGCGTTCGCAAGGGTGCTCACCTGTTAATGGAGGCGTATGTTCGTTCAGGGATCAAGGGAAGATTGATTCTGTGTGGAGCAATGGAACCCGCGATCGCAGAAATTTGTCAGGATTGGCTGCGCCGTCCTGATATTATCCACCAACCCTACGTGAACAATATCTCGACTTTCTATCAAGACGCGGACTTATTTGCCTTTCCTAGCTTAGAGGAAGGCAGTCCTTTAGTGAGCTACGAAGCAATGGCTCACGGTTTACCAATGCTAGTCTCTCCTATGGGCGGCGGAGAAATTGTGCGGGATGGCGTTGATGGTTTTGTCCGCTCTGAGTTCGATCGAGATGCCTGGATTGAGATGATGCAGAAACTTGCAGCCTCTCCAGATTTGCGCTATCAGCTTGGTTACAATGCCTCACAACGAGCAGCAGAGTTTACCTATGAAAAGGTCGCAAACCGTCGTGCCCAAAGCATCCTAGAGCATTTGACTGACAAAACATCTAACCCTACCGTTCTGTCAAGAAGTTTTTGAGGGTTAAAACCCTTTGAACTGCACTTTCCACAGGTTCACCTTCCAGGTATTGATGCCTTTATGAGGCGTTGCCAATTCAGCCAGGAGGGCTTGTATTGCTTATTGCTTGTCATCACCTCAAACGGTTGCCTCATTCTGGAGTATGGCCATCGCCGCAGCGCTTAGGACATTGGGATCAAAGGGGTGTGGGGGCTTCGCCCCCAGCCAGCTTTCGACCTGAGCGCTAAAGCCGAAGGGGGTTCTACCCCTGCACCCCGTCTTCACTAGTATGGTTACGGCTATATAATGGCTCTGCTACTTCCTCCTCATGCCGGATGGAAGTAGAAGGCAGCGCCGAGTATGGCATACGTTGCCAGCAGCAGCACTCCTTCCAGCCAGTTGGAGCGCCCATCCAGGCTAATTAAGTTGGCGATCGCCACGGCAATGATGACAGCAACGACTTCAAACAAGTTAAAGCTTAAGTCCATTGGCTGTCCGATCGCTTGACCAATCAAGACCAACACGGGTGCAACCAACAGGGCGACGAGCAAACTTGAGCCCATCGCGACTGAAACCGATAAATCCATATTGTTTTTCATGGCGACTCGTACCGCAGTAACGTACTCTGCGGCTCCACCCACCAGCGGTAGCAAGATCACACCCGTAAAGAGTGGTGTTAAGCCCAGCCCTTTCGTTGCTTCTTCGACCGCACCGACAAAAATCTCAGACTCAAAAGCAACGGCGATCGTGGCGACCAGCAGTACCCCGATCCAAAGCGGCAGATTAGGCTTGTGTGGCATGTGTGCGCCTGTTGCTTCGGTAGCGCCCTCTTCTAGTTCTACAACACCCACATCGTAGAGATAACTGTGGGTCTTGAGCGAAAACAGTAGAGTTAGCGCGTAGACCAGAATCAGCACGATCGCTACAGTGATTGAAAGGCGGCTGATCGCTACTTGATCCACCACATTTGAGGTTGAAATGACCATAGCGGGTAGCACGATCGCCGTTACCGCTAACGTCATTGTCGAACCGCTTACCCGTGCCACGATCGGCTGAAATTCTTGCTCTTTGTAGCGCAAGCCACCCAGGAACATCGATAGCCCCATGACCAGCAGCAAGTTACTAATAATCGTGCCTGTAATGCTGGCTTTGACAATGTCAAGCAAGCCTGCTCTCAGCGCCGAAAGGGCAATAATCAACTCGGTTGCGTTACCAAATACTGCATTTAACAAGCCGCCGATCGACGGCCCTGTCGCTACGGCAACCTCTTCTGTCGCTGTACTAAGCCAGATAGCAAGCGGCACAATGGCGATCGCAGACGTAATGAAGACCACGAGCGCATCCCATTCCAAGCGCTCTGCCGCCACAGAGATGGGAATAAAGACAAGCAAGCCCAGGGAAACAAGATTCTTAATTGACATAGTGCCAGTGGGAGAAAGGATTCGGTGAATGGGCTTGTGCAGCCACGTAACGCGAATAGTCAAAGGTGGTGCTAGCTTGACTACACTTGCAAAATGCCTCGTTCATCATAGAAGCTAGATCGCATTCTGACCCGAAAAAAGCAAAAGACAAGCAATCAAGCGCCAGACTTTTGATTGGAAGATGTTGCTTCAGTCAATCTTCCCTTAGTTAGATGGTTCAGCGACAGAGCAGACTAAGGTGGTTACGTGGTGATCCCATTCGAGCGATCGACATCCGCCTAGTAATTTTGACTCATTGCAAAATAATTGTATGCCGCTTGACACAAAGCAAAATGTAACCGGCTTGAGAGCGAGAGTGCCTCGTCGGTTAACCGACTCCCTACCGTTCACCAGGCACTGCTGGCGAGTGATGAGCCTGGGGATCGGGTTGCTTACCGCTCTGCTCATCATTACCGCCGGAGCAACTAGCCTGGGACAGGTGGTGCCATTTCAGCTTCAACTGCCCCAGGTGGAAGCACCCAAAGCTTCTGCGCCAAGTTCATCCAGTGTGGTGCCTACTGCGTCCACGATCGCCACCGCCGATATCAAATTGGATGGACGCACTCTGTTTACGATCGCTGCACCGAACGTCACCACCAAACCAGACACCCAGACGGTTGGCACATCGCCGATTAAAGAACGGGTCAAAAAGATTGAGGAAACACTGAACCGCATTGCCGAAAACCCTGCTGAACCCAAAACGTTAGACGTGACAGCGGTAGTGGATGAACAAAGCCGGTTGCCCGTCATTTCAGTGGGAACCCGCTACCTGATGACCGTCACAACGCTGGATGCCCAACTTCAGGCACAAGACCCTGAACAACGAGCAACCGAACTCACCCAGACGATTAAAGACGCTTTAGCGATCGCCCGACAAGAACGTCAATCCCAATCGCTGCTAAGGCAAGGTTCACTGGCAGGACAAATAGCGCTCTGCATCGTTGTAGTAAGCGGCATTTTAGCGTTAGTACAACGCAGTCTCAAAACGCAACGCGAACGGTTAAAGGCTCAGACAATTGCTGCGATCGAGTCATCCACTGTTGTTGACCCCACCAGCACTGCGGCAATGGCAATCGTGCGCGAGCAAATCAAGCAACGGCGGCAGCAATCGTTGAATGATGTACAGCGTCGGCTGCTGCAAGTGATGCAGTTAAGCCTTTGGTTGGGCGGTCTTTTCGTCATTTTGGGGCTGTTTCCCTACACTCGCTGGCTACAGTCGCTCATTCTGTCCGGTCCGCTCAAAATCTTGGGGATCGTCATCGCTATCTACCTCCTCATTCGAGTAAGCGACACGTTTATCGATCGCTTCTTTAATGCGCTCACTGCTAACGAACTCCTCCCGCCGGATACGTCTCAACGTTTGGCACAGCGGGTTACTACGTTCTCACGAGTGTTACGGAGCCTTGTTGCCACTGTATGGATCAGCACAGGCATTCTCACGACGCTTTCTATTGTGGGCGTTGAACTGGGTCCAGTGCTTGCAGGTGCAGGCATTTTGGGCTTGGCACTCTCCTTCGCCTCTCAAAACTTGATTAAGGATGTAATCAACGGCTTACTCATTCTTTGGGAAGACCAGTACGCCGTAGGGGATGTGATCCAAATTGGTAAAGCTTCAGGGTTGGTGGAATCGCTCAACCTCCGCATTACTCAACTCCGTAATTCTGAAGGACGTTTGATTACTATTCCCAACAGTTCGATTACGGTGGTCGAAAATCTCTCCAAGGACTGGTCACGGGTTGACCTGGGCATCACGATCGCCTACGACGCAAATGTCGATCGAGCCATTACAGTCGTCAAACAGGTTGGCGAAGACATGACGAATGATCCTGCCTGGAAAGACAAAATACCTGAACCACCCGATGTTTTGGGCGTAGATGACATTGGTAACAATGGCATTACTCTACGGGTATGGATCAAAACCCTGCCGCTACAGCAATGGAACGTCGCCCGCGAATTTCGTCGCCGCTTGAAGCGATCGCTGGATGACGAAGGTATTGCGATCGGGCTACCCCAACAGTCGCTCTGGTTCCGCAATTCATCAGACCTACCGCACGTTGTTGGTAAGGAACAGCCGTCTCCTACCGCTGTAAAAGACGAGGAGTAAAGCGAACGGGATAAAGATAAAAGCTTTGAGTTTTGAGTTTTGAGTTAGTGTGGCACCGCCATTCCCAGCGCCCAATTTTCTTTTGCCTTCTACCTTTTGCCTTCTACCTTTTGCCTTCTGCCTTCTACCTTCTGCCTCCTGCCTACTCCATCCCCTGCCCATCGCGTCGTCCCAATTCGTAAATGCCGCAACCAATGCAGGCAAGCATCCCGACACTAATTGCCCAACTGCGACCCAGCGTTAGCTCGACACCGTAGTTGCACATAGCACCCGCTAGAAGAAACGGCACAATGCTGAAAATAGCAGCGTAGAAAGCATTTTGTGCCTCTCTGCCTTGTCGGGTGCGCTCAAATTCTTCGATCGACGTGTAGAGCGATCGCTCAGCAAAATTAAACCAGCGGTTAAGCTGATGTACCACCCAGTCGCTAAGGGTTGAAAGCCCCAGATACAGCGACAATGACCATAAGCCTGTACCTGCGATCGCGATCGCGCTCAGGTGAAGATCAAACGGGAAAAGGTCAAACATACCAAAGCCCAGATAGAAAGCCCATAGCAGAGCAGAAACAGTACGCCAACATACTTTCGAGCCATAGGCGACATCATCAACGCCAACCCCTTGCTTGTTGTGTATCTTAACGAAAATTAAACCGTTAAGTATAGTTGTCGTGACAGAGCTGAGGACATTGGGATCAAAGGGGGGGGCTTTGCCCCCAGCCAGGGGTTTTACCTCTGCACCCCGTCCTCACCCGTATGGCTATAGCTATACCTTGAGACAAAAATCACCTTGCGCTCCCTGCCCATTGCCGTTCCTGCGCGGTTACGCCATTGTGCGAGTGACGAATTACACCCTATTTAAACGAGATTCAAAAAAGACAAGCAGCCGAACCAATCCTTGATGCGATTCAACGCGAACAAGCGATCGCGGACGTACGGTACGCAAAATGGTAGACAACTCTCGGCGAGAGGCACTTGGTACGGTAAAGTTACAGATATGTATGATGACGATGACCTGAGCGTCCTTGATATTGAAGGTGATCTAGAGAGTCCTTTAGATCACATGGAGCCTATTGAAGCTGGGTTGGAGGAGCCAAAGCCTGACCCGGACGAAATGCTGCGGCTACTTGAAGCGACTGATACCAATCAGCGGATGCTGGCAGCAAGAGCCTTTTGTGAACTTCAGGACGATCGCGCGGTGCCCCATCTCATCCGGTTATTAACCGAACCCTGCCCACTGGTGCGGGTCAGCGCTGCCTATGCTCTGGGTCGAAATCCCAGCCTGGAAGCAGTAGAGCCATTGATCGCTCGCTTCCATGAAGATTGGAACGGCTATGTCCGTAAGGGGGTTGTCTGGGCACTGGGCAACTGTCGCGATCGCCGTGCGCTACCAACCTTAATTGAGGCACTCAAAACCGATATTTCGGCAGTGCGCTTGTGGGCAGCGAGCTCGCTGGCACAGATGGCAGACGTAGGCTACGAGTCTGTTGTTGCGTCGATTCCTTCACTCATCGAATCTATGCGGCAAGATCCAATCGCAGCAGTGCGAAGTAATTGTGCCTGGACGATCGGGCAGCTTTGCCGTGAGTTACCGTCCAACGTTGTGTATGGAACGGCGATCGATGCGCTTTTAGAGGTCTTTGCCGAAGATGGTGAACTGGGCGTGCGGGAAGATGCCAAAGCCGCCCTGCTCAAAGTAGGTGATCCGCGCGGCTTACAGATTATCGAAGAGCTAGAACGAGACTGGTTTCTTTGAAACTCTGTAGCAACTGTCAAAATAATTGAGACCAAGGAGGCATGGGGACGAAGCTCCCAGCCAGGGGTTCTACCCCTGCACCCTGTTCTAACCAATTCTTCGGTTACCATATCCCTTAAAAACTTGTATGGCAGCACCCGCGCTGCTGCCGCCGCGGCAAATTCGCATAGCCGTATAGAAGTGGAGACCTACGGGATCTCGTCCCCCTCGCCAAAAGACGGGGAACGAAAAGGTCAAGCAGACTGAAGCAATCACCTTGTTACAGCCACCTAAAAACCTTCATAAGGATTGAAATGCCCAGTGCCTCATATTTTTATATCTACAGCGATCGTTGTGGGGTCCCTAAAATGACGGCTATGGCATCAATGGCACATCCGCCGGCTTGCTTTCTAAAGGTTGCCAGACAGAACATTAGCTCATCTGAGTTATATTGCCCCAGGCAGGCGCGGGTGGCGTGATATGAGTAGGGGGCATCGGTACTCGCTGTGGTACTGATTGTGCCGGAGCCGGATAGCTGCTGATCTGCACAAAACTGGGCGTAAAGAGGAAAATATGCTCACCGAGGCGCTCTTGGTGCCCGTCAATGGCGAACGCGGCACCAGCAACAAAATCAACGCAGCGCTGGGCAGCATCGGCATCCATTAAGCTAAGGTTCAAGATAATCGATCGCCGCTCACGCAGGGCGGTCACTGCATGGGGCATTTCCTCGAACGATCGCGGCTCCATCAGAAACATTTCTGTGTGCACAGTCTTTCGGTTGGGCATCCCCACTACATTGCTGGCATTGCTAGGCGGCATTGGTTGCGGCATAGCATCCATTGTCTCTGAACTATAGTAGGTCGCAGGAGAGCCTTCTTCTTCGTACTCGTATTCGTACTCATTCTCGTCGTAGCGATCCTCGAAGCCAAACGAATCCCACACGCGCCGAAAGATATTCATGACGACCAACCTCTAGATTAGTTCATGCGTTCCATCTTAACTCTATCTGAGAATGACGGTTAACCTGATTATGCTCTGTGTTAATGAGGTAGCGAAAAGGCTTGCTTCATTCCCTCTTGCGAAAGAACAGGCATTTGCGAGAACGCTTGCTGTAGCCTACCGACAGGTAGCCTAGTTTTGATACCAGGCAGTGAGCGCGACGGCTAACCCATCGGCCGCGTCGTCAGGTTTAGGAATTTGATCGAGACGCAGTTCGCGTGTGACGGCTATTTGCACTTGAAGCTTGTCGGCATTGCCGTAGCCTGTGAGCGCTTGCTTGATCTGCGCAGGGGTAAACTCCACATAGGCAACGCTGTATTGTGCCAGCACTAGCATGACCACACCGCGAGCTTGCGCTACGGCGATCGTGTTGCCCATTCGGTAGAAAAAGAGTTTCTCGATCGCCACCAGATCGGGCTGCCACTGCTTCATCAGCGTATGCAAATCGTCGTGGATAATAATGAGGCGCTGCCCAATCTCCTTACCTGCTGGAGTTTGCACCACGCCATAATCCAGCACAGACACCTGCGCTTCGGTGCTGCCTGCGGCTAAGCCCGAACAAGCGATCGCGCCAAAGCCTAAGGTTGCCAGCCCTGGATCTAACCCAAGAATCCGCTTCTGCATAAAGTTAAGAGTTTTGAGTTAAGAATTTTAAGTTAAGAATGAACTCAAAACTCAAAACTCAAAACCCAAAACTATTCCCCGACCTCCAGTCCAAACACTTGATTGAAGACCTTTTCGACCTTGTAGCCAGAGTCGATCGATTCCAGCGGATCTTTACGCAAACGGTGGCGCAAACAGAGGGTGACAACGCGACGAATGTCCTGCACGGTCACTTCATCCCGACCTTCAAAGGCAGTTAGCGCTTTGGCGGCACGGTTCGTCACAATGTCGCCTCGAAGCCCATCTACATCAAGTTCTGAACAAACCTGAGAAATCTTGACCCGCAGATCGTGGTCGATCGCCACTGTCTTCAGCCGCTCTTGAGCCAGCACTAGCCGATGTTGCAGTTCATCCTGCTGAGTTTGGCTAGCTTCCAGGAAGACCTGCGGATCTTGGTCAAATTCGGTTCGTTGCTCCACAATTTCGACGCGCAGCGCTGGCTCTTTCACCGTGCGAATTTCGGCGTGCATCCCAAAGCGATCGAGTAACTGAGGTCGCAACTCGCCTTCTTCAGGGTTGCCAGAGCCAACGAGCACAAACCTCGCCGGATGCCGCACCGAGATGCCTTCTCGCTCAACCGTGTTCCAACCCGAAGCAGCGGAATCAAGCAGTACATCTACTAAGTGGTCGTCCAGCAAGTTGACTTCATCCACATACAAAATGCCCCGATTTGCTTTTGCCAGTAGACCTGGTTCAAAGGCTTTCACCCCTTCTGAGAGCGCTTTTTCGATGTCGATCGTGCCGCACACACGGTCTTCTGTTGCACCCAGCGGTAGATCCACCATCGTGACTTTTTGCTTAGCTACAGGCACATCTAACCCTTGTTCTACCTGCTGTCGCACCGCATCGCCCATCATTTCTAGATCATGGGGATGGCTATTGAACGGGTCATCTGCCACGACATCAATTTCGGGCAGCAAATCTGCCAGGGCACGAATAGTGGTGGATTTACCAGTACCCCGATCGCCCATAATCATTACCCCACCAATTTTGGGGTCAATGACATTGAGCAGCAGCGCCAGCTTCATTTCTTCTTGTCCGACGATCGCCGTAAACGGAAACACCGGACGACGACGGGTGGAAGTGGGCTGCACCGATCGACCATTTTCAGCTATGACGGGATTCGCAGTTGGACTCACGGACTTACCTGATGTTAGTGAAAGCGAGTGGATTACAGTCTTTTATTGTGCCACAGAGGGGATGGAGGAAGGTAAAAGTAAGAAGGCAAAAGGCAAAAGTAAAGCCTTCAATCCCTAGCGTTCAGCCCTCAGCCCTCAGCTTTCAGCGTTTAGCCTTCTGCCCTCTGTTCCCTTCCACCCGTTGCCTTCCGCCTCCCTGCCTTCTGCCCTCTGTTCCCTTCTCCTGTTGCCTGTTGCCTTCTACTTTTTGTCTTCTCCTGGATCATCGCCAAACCGCGTAATGTCATCCTCACCCAGATATTCGCCGTTTTGCACCTCAATCATAACCAGAGGAATCACGCCGGGGTTTTCGACTCGGTGCGGCGTACACATCGGCACATAGGTCGATTGCTTTTGCATAAGGGTTGTTTCTTGACCATCGCAGATAACTTTGGCAGTACCTGAGACAACGATCCAATGTTCGCTCCGGTGGTAGTGCATCTGGGTACTAATGTGCTGGCTAGGTGCTAGCTCAATCCGGTTAATGCGGTAATGGCTACTTTCTTCTAGCAGCGTCACAGTACCCCAGGGTCGAGATCGAATGGTATCTGAGTCAGCAGGTGGCACAGAAGTGAGATCGTAATTGCCTTTTTCGCCCATAATCTTAGCTACCAAAATTCACACTCCTATCATGCCGGATGTTTTGTTGCTCTCACTACTACACCAACCCCTATAACCCTTAGCCATCAAAGCTTTCCGCTCATTTGCGAACGATTTCATGCTCTGCGGTTGGCGATGGCTTAAAGCTGGCGATGAGCAAACAGACGATGCCGACATTAATAAACGTATCCGCGATGTTGAAGATCGGAAAGCGAATCAGCCGAAAGTCCAAAAAGTCGATGACTTCACCAACCAAAAAGCGATCGATCCCATTACCCAGTGCCCCTGACAAGATAAACCCATAGCCGACCTGCTCCCACCGATTGAGCGTAAATCTTTTTGACCACGCCAGCACCATTAGCCCAATGCTGACTCCTAGCGACAGCCAGCGCAGCCATACTGAACCGCCAGGAAAGATGCTGAAGGCGGCTCCGGGGTTTAACGCATATGTAAAGTGAAAAACCCCTGGTATGACCGGAATGGTGTAGTTCAAGATGGGCGGAAAAATGTAGGTGACGAACAGCACCTTCGTCAGGCGATCGAGTGCCAGTCCTACCAAAGCAGCAAGCCAAAAGAAGCGGTTTTTAAAGAACATTAAAAGCGACCAATGCAAAACTTATCACTCAGCGCCCTCTCAGACTATCAATAAAACATCAGTTGCCGCAGCGTAAAGGCAAGTACCGTCACAGCACAGACGATCGCCAGTTGCCCTGGCAGCGGGTACAACGAGTATTTCATCAACGACTGCTGCAACGGCAAGCCAGACTGGTTGACCAGACCCAGCCCGTAGGTTGCCGCCAGGTAAAGCATACCCGTCACATGAATGCTCAACAGCCCGCACAAGCAGCTAAAGGCGAGTGATTCTAGCTTGGCTGATGCTTTGAACGCCAGATAACCACACAGCCACGCGCCAGGGATAAAGCCCAGAATGTATCCAAAGCTGGGCTCTTTGAGGTAGCCCAAGCCTCCACCCTGAGCAAACACTGGAAACCAGGTCAACCCCAGCAGGATGTAAGCGATTTGAGACAGAGCAGCCGCATTTTTACCGCCGAGGCACCCCACCAGTAAGGCTGCCCCAAACTGGTAAGTGACTCCTAACGAGTGGGTTTGGTAGCCTGTCCCCCCCAGGGATGGGGTCGTCATAAAGGCTTCCAAAAACGTACCCCCGATCGTCAGGATGAGGCCAATGAGCGCCCACAGCAATTCAGTGGAAAAAGCCATGACGTGCAAAAGTAAAAGTGTAAAAGCAAACGCGCGGCAGAGTCCAAAATTTTACCGTCTGCGTTTTGCTTTTTAACGGTTCTGTCATTACTGAATCACGTCCGGCAGCCCATAAGCGCAAAAAGGGCAAGCGTTATGCAATGTAATGCATTGCCTTACTCAAATAGCGATCGCCACATAGGCTAAGACATTGGACTTCAAAGCGGATCGCATTGCTCCGATCCAACCGTTCCATGCTACGCGGCTGAGTTTGCCCTCGCTTGTCGTTTGATTTTCACGCACAGAAGTCAAGGGCTTGAGCTTCAGCCCTCGACTTCTGCAAACGATCGTTCTACACGTAGGACTCGATCGTTTCACGATACTGGCTCTTAGGTTTCACACCTTTCAGTTCTGCCACCTTGTCTTTATCCTTAAAGAACTGAATCGTTGGCGTACCTACTACGCCAGCCGCTTCAGCAATTTCGGGATCTTGCTCAATGTCGATTTCAATGTAGTGAATTTTGCCATCAAACTCATCGACAACTTTGTTCAAAATCGGCTTAAGCGTGTGGCAGGGACCGCATTGCGGGGAAGCATACTTAACCATGATCAGACGATCGCTGGCGTGGTAAAGCTTCCGCAGTGCATAACCCCCTTCGTGCCGGGTCCGTTCTACGCTAAATTGGGTTTCTTGCTCAGCGTCAGTTTTCTTAGAAATCGTCTCTGCGACTGGCTTTTCAGACTCAGTCTGGTGAAATTCTTGAATCAGATTGTTAGTAGACAGCCACCGTTCTGCCAGCATCGCCGCCTGACAGCCCGTGCCTGCTGCCGTAATTGCCTGACGAAACTCGTGATCTTGTACGTCACCAGCAGTAAACACGCCGTCGACACTGGTTTCAACCGAACCGTGCTTGGTGACGATGTAGCCCACTTCATCCAGTTCTAGCTGACCTTTGAAGAGGACTGTGTTGGGAGTATGCCCGATCGCGTAAAACAGCCCCTTCACGTGCAGTTCGCTCTCTTTACCCGTTTGGGTATCTTTCAGCTTGATCCCTTTCATGTGGTCTGCTTCACCAAACACATCCACAATATCAGTGTTCCAATGGATGGTAATTTTGGGGTTGTTCAAGACCCGATCTTGCATCGCTTTGCTGGCGCGCATTTTCTCGGTTCGCACTAGCATATGCACGTGAGAGCCGTACTTCGTCAGATAAATTGATTCTTCGGCTGCCGAGTCGCCACCACCAACAACAGCCAGTTCCGCCGATCGGAAAATTGGGGTAGCGCCATCACAAATCGCGCAGGCAGAGATTCCTCGGCTCCAAAACTGGTTTTCGCATGGTAGCCCTAGTCGCTTTGCTGTTGCACCAGTCGCAATCACGATACTGTTGGCAAGGACTTCACGATCCTCCGATCGCACCACAAAGGGTCGTTGGCTCAAGTCAACCGACGTGACATCTTCAGTGACCAACTCTGCACCCCAGCGGATTGCCTGTGCTTTCATCCGATCCATAAGCTGTGGTCCGGTAATGCCCTCCGGGAAACCAGGAAAGTTTTCGACCTCGGTGGTTGTCATGAGCTGCCCACCAGGCAAACCGCCTGCCTGATAGCCTTCAAACATAAACGGTTTGAGGTTAGCGCGAGCTGCATAAATAGCCGCCGTGTATCCGGCTGGACCGGAGCCGATAATCACTACATTTTCAATGGTTGGAGTGGTCATTGCTCTAAACAAACTCATAACGACTACGCTTAGTATAGTCTATTTAGTCCTGTATGCAACCTTTTTGCTGTCAGCATTAGCGATCGTCGCTGTAGCGCTTACCCCATAACAACCGTCAGGGGCTTGCAGAGCTAGCGTTGGGCGTAGTCTCACTAAAAATGCTTTAGAGCTGAGGTGAAGTCTCTCTGAATCCACCAATAATAAGGACTACTAAATTCGTTGAAAAGACTCACATGCGTTCTATCAAATGCATTACTGCGAGGACAATTGCGGGTTGCATCGCCATTTAGCCCACCAGACTGCTGACAGAGCTTTCGGTATGAATGCGGAAAATAGCCTCGCCTAAGAGCGTGGCAACCGACAAAACTTTGAGTTGAGGAAAATACTTTTCCTCTGCGATCGGTATTGTGTTGGTAACAATCACTTCTTCCAGTTCACTTGACAGTAACCGTTCGATCGCAGGGGGTGAAAAAAGCGCGTGGGTTGCACAGGCATAAACACGCCTAGCGCCTTCCTGTCGAAGAATTTTTGCGGCTTCGGTAATGGTGCCAGCCGTATCAATCATGTCATCAACCAAAATTGCCGTTTTGCCCTGCACGTCTCCAATCACGTTCATCACCTCTGACTGGTTGTGTGCCTGACGGCGCTTATCAACGATCGCTAGGGGAGCGTCATTGAGCCGCTTGGCAAACGCACGTGCACGAGAAACTCCACCAATATCAGGAGAAACCACCACTACATCAGAAAGCTGCTTTTCCTGAAGATAGTTAACTAGGATGGGAACCCCTTGCAAATGATCCAACGAAATGTCAAAGAAACCCTGCACTTGAGCCGAATGCAGATCTAAAGCAAGTACACGATTGGCACCAGCCTCAGTAATCAGGTTCGCAACTAACTTAGCCGTAATGGACTCTCGTCCTGCCGTTTTGCGATCGGCTCTAGCATAGCCATAGTAAGGAACAACAGCTATGATTTGGCGGGCTGAAGCTCGACGACAAGCATCGATCAGCACCATCAATTCCATCAGATAGTCATTCACAGGACCACAGGTCGGCTGAATGAGAAAAATGTCGCACCCACGAATGGATTCCTGGACTTGTACATAGATTTCCCCATCAGCAAACCGCTTACAAAGGACAGGGGTCAACTTGACCCCTAAGGACTGAGCAATTTCTTGAGCCAGTGCTGCATTGGCAGTACCAGAGATCAGCCGCAGCCGTCTGTTAGCAACCGTTGTAGGTTCGATTGATGAAAGTGCGGGTGCATATGGAAGCATAAATAAAACCCTCAGGGACTACTCTTATAGCAATATTTATAGTCAAAACCGCCAAGCCTTTAATTTCTGCTAGCTCGTCTAGCTCACCAGCACTATGAACTTCTCCAAAAAAAACCTTGAGATCAATTTCTGAAGGCGATTCCTACTGACTATCATGGTAGTTCGCTGCCTGTTAAAGGGAGTTAGACCATCAACGGTTTAACTGCTACTTGATAATAAGGGGCAGCTTGGTGCACTCTACTTAACTTGAGAAACGCTGTGAAGGTTTAACATAAAGAACTTTTCAGTATTGTTACTATAGCTTCCTTCTAAAAAGGTGTTTGCCTGAAATTACTGCTTGCAGTAGGTAAAGTAAGTGTAGGTATCAAAGAGGACTTAGCCTAAACTACCGCTGCTAGCGCACTAGATCGGTTTCTTCCAGTTCACGCAACTCGTATCAAAGAGGACTTAGCCCAAACTACCGCTGCTAGTCCCGCCTTCAAAGCTTATTCAATAGCTGCAACTCAGCACTACTCTACGCCTAAACCGCATCCTGGTACTCCGTACAAATACTTTGAGACTGAACTAGCAGAAAGACAAGCGGAATTTTTATTCTTTGTGCCAACCTTATAAAACTCATAGCCTTTAAACATGATGTCAGAGGCTTGCCCAGTACCGCAGCGATGTTACGATAGCCTAGCGCAAAGAGGGCGTAAGAAGCGTATCGGCACGGTCGATCGCCACAGCAAGCTTTCAACTGATACTTGTTAACGACTCTAGTCAGGCAACCTAAATCTAGAAGCTTTTTAATGTCAGCCTTAGCCACCCATCGAACCGCTGTTAGCGACAACGCCTCTCCCCCTTTGATCCCTTCCCCATATCCTCACCCTTGGGGCAACAGCGACACCTGAGCATAGTTCGTGTTTAAAACAGCCGATACAATATAAAAAAACAGTGAAGATGTAGTGGGAACACCGAAATGGTTTTCATCTTGCTGTAAAAAAGTATTGATCTAGATAAATGCTAAAGGCTCTAGAAGTTAATCTTTGTTACTCTATGTGACAAAGCTGCCTGCACTTAATGGCTTCTGTTCGCGATCTTCAGGGATGATTGCCCAAATAAAGTCTGACTAACATGTAATGTAGAGGCTTTTATTGTTGCACGAATTAATAAAGAAGACCCATGATTATTGACGCCAGATCATTACCTCCAGACACTGTTCTTGAAACGCACATTTGTATTGTTGGAGCGGGTCCCGCAGGGCTAACCCTGGCGCGCGAGTTTGCTAACCAAGAGACTCAAGTTTATCTTTTAGAAAGCGGCGGCATCGAACTTGATGAAGAGATTCAATCTCTGTGTGAAGGCACAGTGAACGGTGATCCCTACCCAGAGCTGCACGAGACTCGACGGCGGCAAATGGGCGGCACATCCCACTGCTGGGAGGGGCAGAATGGATACCAGGAATATGGGTTTCGTTGCCTTCCGTTAGATGAAATCGACTTTGAGCAGCGAGACTGGCTACCCTATAGCGGTTGGCCTTTCAATAAAGCTCATTTAGATCCATTCTATGAACGGGCGCAAGCGGTTTGCCAGATTGGTCCCTATGCTTATGATGTAGCAGCGTGGGAAAACAAGCAGGCAATGCGGTTGCCCTTCAAAGGCGATCGCATTGCCACAACGATGAGCCAATACGCGCCCCGTTACCCCTTTACGCACGAATACCCTGAAGTAATCAGGCAAACATCAAATATTACGACTGTTCTCTACGCTAATGTTATTGAAATTGAAACTGATGAAACAACTCAGACGGTAACGCGCTTAAGGGTGGCCTCATCTAGAACCAAACAATTTTCGTTAACAGCAAAGGTTTTTATTCTAGCAACCGGTGGATTAGAAAATGCCCGCTTGCTGTTAGCTTCCAACCGTCAACAAGCAGCAGGGTTAGGAAACCAAAACGATCGGGTTGGACGTTTTTTTATGGATCGCCCTATCCTGAGTTGTACGCTAATTCCCTACAAAAAAGCGCTTTTTAAGCAAACTGCTCTATACGATATCTATCAGACAAAAAACGTTCCTGTTATGGCAAGGGTGCAGCTTACAGAAACGGTGATGCGTCAAGAACACCTGTTAAATAATGGGGCACAGCTTTTCCCTAGACCACTAGAGCATCAACGAGAGGCAGCATTAGCCCTACGCTCTTTGCTATCTTCTTTACGCAATGCTAAACCTTCTCAAGATATTTTAAAGCATCTCCAAGCAGCCTTGCAGGGGATGGATTATGTTATGGCAGCTAGTTTCTGGGCAGCACTCAGACGTATTCCTTCCCTCCGCCAGGGCAGTTGGTCATACCTACCCCTGGAGAAACAACGGTTTTCCCAGTTTGAAATCTTTTATCAAATTGAACAGGCACCCAATCCTAATAACCGAGTTGTGCTGAGCGCTCAACAGGACCATTTTGGGCAACCTAAAGTTGAACTCCATTGGCGCTTAAACCACATTGACATTGAAAATGCAGTTCGAGTGCAAGAGATCTGGGCAGAAGAGTTTGAAAAAGCGGGATTCGGTCAATTGCAATTTGCCCGCGATCGTAAAGACTGGAGGTTTGAAAAGTCGGCTATGCATCACCATCTAGGCACAACCCGGATGCACTATGATCCCAAACAGGGGGTTGTTGACGAAAATTGCAAGATCCATGGAATGACCAATCTGTTTGTAGCAGGAAGCTCAGTCTTCCCAACTGCAGGTTATGCCAACCCAACTTTGACAATTATTGCCCTTTCTTTGAGATTAGCAGACCACATTAAAACGCTAATAAATTAACTCCCCATCGATGGACGTTCAGAAATGCAAATGCTTACCGCCGCAGGAAAATGACAAAAATTGGAATTATTGGAGCAAGTGGGTTTGTTGGAAATCGGGCAGTTGAAATGCTGCATACAGGGGATACTGAAGTGCGCCCAATTATCCGCTCTGCTAGCAGCATTGATCGTCTAAGTCGTAAGGATTTAGACTGTCGGATTGCCACTGCGTTCGATCAGAGTGCTTTAGAGTCCGCTTTTCAGGGCTGTGATGTGGTGATTCACTCTATTCTTGGTAGTCCTAGTGTGATTCAGGGGAGTATTGCTCCAACATATAAAGCGGCTCAAAAAGCAGGGGTGCGTCGCCTGATCTATCTCAGTTCAATGATTGTGCATCGTCCGGCGCCAGCAATGGGCACAACAGAAGATAGTCCTCTGGTTGAGCATCAACCTTACCCAGCCCACCCTGCGAAAATTGCTGCGGAACGTAAGTTGCTACAAATGCGGCAAACCGGTTCGGTTGAGGTGGTGATTTTTAGACCGGGGATTGTCTTTGGGCCGCGATCGCGATGGGTAACCGATCTGGCAAATCAGCTCACTCAGGGAACAGCTTACTTTATTTATGGTGGGCAAGGCATTTGCAATTCAGTTTATATCGATAATTTAATTGACGCTATGCGGCGGGCAATGAAAGTTCCAGCAGCCGATGGCGAAGCCTTCTTTGTTGGCGATTCGGAAAAGATCACCTGGTTTGATTTTTACTATCCTTTTGCTACAGCCTTAGGGGTTGATCCAACTCAGATTCCCAATTTGCCTGCACCAATTTTTGCTCACAGTTGGAAAAACCAGGTAAAGGGCACGCTTTGGGATGCAGAAATAACTCAACGAGTTCTTTCCATGCTTCCAGAAGCATTAAAACAAAGCCTAAAACAAGCGCTGCCTGGGAGAACGAAAGCTCCTCTCCAGACTACCCTCTCTACGATAGAAAAACCAGAACCTGTCGTCACCGAAATGATGGCAGAACTGCAACAGTCTCAATACAAATTACCTTTTTGTAAGGCAGAACGAATCTTGGGCTACAAACCAGTAGTTGATTTTAATGAAGGTTGCCGTCGCTCTATTGCATGGTTGGCAGAATGTAGCCAATTTCATTCAATCCTTGCAGACCATGGTAAGAATTCCTTTCACTATCACTAGAATACATTTAATGACATTGGTCTGATTTAGCTGTTTAGCTTAGGTTCTCGGTAATTGAAAAGTAACCTTAAATTTATTGATAAAGGCTGTTTAGGCTGGAGGGCTTGACCATGAAGAAATGGTCAAGCCTTCTCTGGATTAAGCTAATGGAATAGACACCTCCAGAGAAGCATGTTATTTTGTTACAAGAAATGAATATGGGTTGATCGAAAACGTTCTTCAGGGCATCGCATAAGAGAAAACTGTAAGTTCTTTATAGGTTTTTTGGAAGCGTAGGTTAACACTTGATTAGAGGTATGTATGAGAAAGTTTGACCATTTTTTTCTAACTAAATTTAATGTTAGAAGTTTTCCAGACAAAAAGCCAGGTTGTGAGCTTAATTGGTTAGAAAACAGATTCAATTTGTTTGACCAGTATTGTTTCCCCTCCGTTCGCAATCAGTCTAATCAAGACTTCAAATGGCTTGTCTTTTTTGACGTTGACACCCCAGAAAATTTCAAGCAAAAAATTTCTGCATACGCTAGTGTGTGGAGCAATTTTGTTCCAGTCTATTTAAGTTGCCCTTTACCCTATGGAGAGTTTCCAGATGAGGTAAGGGATGTCGTCCGAAACTTAATTCCTACAGATTGTGAATACCTGATTACAACTTGGCTCGATAACGACGATGCTATTCATAAAGATTATGTTCAGGTGATTCAGGACAACTTTAATCACCAGGAATCAGAAACCATAAATTTCATCTTTGGCTATCAGTTAGCGAGTAGCAAACTTTATCTTGATTTTGAGTTTGCAAATCACTTTATTAGCTTAATTGAGAAGTACAAACCTGATTCGTTTCATACCTGCCTTTGCAGACCCCATAAAAAGCTTTATGAAGTTTGTACTTCCGCAAAGAAAGTCCTCTGCAAGCCACTCTGGCTTGAAGTCGTTCATGGTTCAAACTACATGAACGTTTATCGCCGAGGTTTCCGAGTTCCCACTGGCACAATTCTAGATAACTTTAATATTTCAGTAAAAAACCAGGATCAGAAAGAGCAAACCCTTGCTTTTTTACTAGAGCAGGTAAATATCTCTTTCTTCTTTCCCTACTATTTCTTCAGAAGAATCTTTCTAAGAATCAAGCATAAACAGCTTGAAGAAGTTGGCATGAGTCGATTTGCTATCAGGAACTATTAGGTTTAAGCACATACATTAACAGGTCTACATCAATGAAGATTCTAGTTACAGGTGGAGCAGGGTTTATTGGAAAGTGGCTGATTGAAAAGCTGCCGCTTGAAGCAGAAATCGTTGTTGTTGATTTGCTAGATGGACAAGTTCACAGAAAATCTCAAGCGTTTGCACCTGAAATTAAGGCGCGGGCCACGTGCATTCAAGCAGATGTGCAGGATATTGAGACCCATAAAGCAGCGATCGAAGGGACAGATGTTGTAATCCATCTGGCATCCCAAACAGGAACTGGGCAATCCATGTATGAGATTAGCCGTTATGTGCAGCACAATGCGAATGGCACTGCCAAGTTGTTGGAGCTTCTCTCAGCCTTAGAACATAAGCCACACCGCATTATTCTTTCTTCTAGCCGGGCTGTTTATGGAGATGGTGCTTATACAGACGGTAAAGCTATTTACTATCCTAAAGGACGAAGCCTAGAGGACTTGCAGAAGGGTCGTTGGGAGGTGTGCGGCAGTGAGGGAGAAGTCTTAGCCGCAGTACCCATGCAGGAAAACCATCTTACCAAACCTACATCCGTGTACGGGTTGACCAAACTTTGGCAAGAGCAGCTGTTGCAGAATTACTGCGAAAACCAACATATTGATCTAGTCACGTTACGCTTCCAAAACGTTTACGGACCAAAACAAGAATTGGGCAACCCCTACACAGGTATCATTGGTATTTTTACGAATGCTATTGCTCAAGGCAATCCTGTAGAGATTTTTGAAGACGGATTAATGACCCGCGATTTTGTCTTTGTGGGAGATGTCGCTGAGGCTGTAGTCAAATGCACTACTTACGAAAAACCGTTGACCACGGTGATGAATGTTGGTATGGGGCAGGCAGTCACATTGCTGGAAGTTGTTCAAACGATCGCAGAACTTGTCAACAAGCCTGCTAAGTATACTGTTTCAGGGCGATTTCGTGTAGGAGATATCCGTCATGCGATGGCAGATATGAGCGCGTACAAGACTACCTTTGGTCAGTGGACACCGACATCACTCAAGGACGGATTAGCACAATATCTGGAATGGTATCTGGGGCAAGAACCCCTCAGCCATGCAACACTTCAGGCATCGTTTAAGGAAATGGAGCAGACAGGTTTACTCCTGGCCAAGCAGGGTTAAGTGCCAGACTATGAACGGTATCAAAGTTTTACACCTGAGTACTTCTGATATTGATAATGGTGGGGCACGTGCTGCTCACCGATTGCATCAAGGCTTGCAACTACTTAGGTGTAACTCAAAAATGTTGGTGCGTGCTAAATTCAGCGCAGACAGCACCGTTATCGCTGAAAAATCTCCCCTGACTAAGCTAGCTCCTCCTATCTCTGAACTACCATTACGGCTTTATCCGCAACGTCCTGGCTCAATGTTTTCACCCCAATGGTTTCCAGACGTTCTTGCGAACTTAGTCAAACGAGACAATCCTGACATTGTTAACTTGCATTGGATCTGTAATGGTTTTCTAAAAATTGAAACCTTAGCCAAGTTTCAGAAGCCTTTAGTATGGACGTTGCATGATATGTGGGCTTTCACCGGTGGCTGTCACTACAACGAAAGCTGTGAGAATTATAGGCAATCTTGTGGCAGTTGCCCTCAATTAAATAGTGATAGAAACTGGGATCTCTCTCATTGGGTTTGGCAGCGAAAAGCTAAAGCCTGGAAGGATTTAAACCTAACCCTTGTCGCGACATCCTCCTGGATGGCTGATTGTGCGAGTTCTAGCTCTCTGTTTGAAAATTCGCGCATTGAAGTCATTCCTTTAGGTTTAGATACTGAAAAATATAAGCCTCATAACCGTCACCTTGCTCGTGAGGTGCTAAATCTTCCTCAGGATAAGCAGTTGGTGCTGTTTGGTGCTATCGGCGGTACAAGCGATCGTCGTAAAGGTTTTCATCTATTACTTCCTGCTCTACAGAAACTGAGCCAGACTAAATGGCAAGAAAAAATCGAACTGGTAATTTTTGGCTCCTCCAAGCCTGACAATCCACTGACTCTAGGATTTAACACTCACTACATCGGACGGTTGAATGATGATATTTCGCTAGCACTGCTCTATTCAGCAGCCGACGTGATGATTGTCCCCTCTGTCCAGGAAGCGTTTGGGCAAACAGCGTCTGAATCTCTAGCCTGTGGTACTCCAGTAGTAGCTTTTAATGGAACTGGGGTTAAAGATGTCGTCGATCACCAAAAAAATGGCTATCTTGCAGACCCTTTTGAAGTTGAAGATTTAGCGAAAGGAATTGTTTGGGTACTGGAGGATGAGGAGCGGCACCAGAAACTCCAAACTCATGCTCGGGAAAAGAGTCTGCGAGAATTTGCTTCTAACATCCAAGCAGAACGGTATCTTTCTCTCTACAAAAAGATTTTAGGAGAAGGCAGTTGAGTGTGCCTTCAACATATATTCTACAACGTACTTTTTTGTAGAGAAGACCTAAGATTAGTACAGGTATGCTTTTAAGCACGATACTTTTAAAAACGTGTAGAAAGGAGTTTCTAGCGCATGAACTATCTAGCAAAATTCTTGTATGTTGTATCTGCCAGAAAAGTTGAGCTTTTCCTAATTGTATTTTTTTTCCTTCTGATTTCTGTATTAGACGCTGTAGGCATTGGATTAGTTGGTCCATTTGTTGGTTTAGCAGTCAATCCAGAACTGATTCAGCAGAACGATTTATTATTGAATTCATATAGATATTTGGGATTTCAAAATACCAGACAATTCATTGCCCTATTAGGACTGGTCATTATTGTAATTTTTTATCTCAAATCTTACTTTTATTACCACATTCAGAATTATGTCTATAAATTCTGCTACGCACAACAGGTTAAGTTGCGCCTTCGACTGCTGCATACCTATCTTTCTCTTCCCTATACGTTTCATCTAAAGACAAACTCAGCTCATATTCTTCAGAATATTGGTGCTGAATCTGCAAACTTCATTTACTCAATTGCAATTCCACTCTTAAACTCAATTGCGAACGCCTTTGTTCTTCTGGTTCTCTTGCTATTGCTAGCAAAGACAGATTTTGTAGCAACAGTTAGTATTTTAGGGCTTCTCATAATTGCTGTCATCCCATTTCACTATTTTAGGCATAGTCTAAGTCGCTGGGGTAAAGAAGGGCTTGAAGCGAACACAGAAATGCTACGCATCACTAATCATGCAATTGGAGGATTAAAGGAAACAAAAGTAATTGGGTGTGAGGATTTTTTTAAATCTCAACTTGATGCTCAAACCAAAAAGTATGCAAAAGTTGCAAGCCGATTTCATGTTTTTCAACTTTTGCCACGCCTTGTAGTTGAGACGCTCCTAATTACATTCGTCGTGGGCTTTGTATCCCTATCTTTATTTTTTGAGCAGCGTGCAGAGAGTTTAGTTTCAGTACTAGGGATTTTCGCGATCGCATCAATTCGTTTAATGCCATCTGCTAGTCAGCTTATAAACTCTATGAGCTTGCTCCGCAATAATGAACCTACTCTTAATAGACTCTTTCTAGATCTTAAAGAGATAGAGGGATTAGAAGCTGATACTCCCATAAAAACATTTCATAACGACATGTTAGATCGCTCTCAGAAGAGTGCTCTTAATGGAAGTGGTCTTAACGCAACCGCGTTAACTTTTGAAGACAAGGTAACGCTTAGTAAAATTAGTTATTGCTATCCGGCTGCGGCTTCAAATGCCCTAACTAACGTGTCGTTGACGATTCATAAAGGCGAGTCCATTGCTTTAATCGGCAAATCAGGAGCCGGAAAAACTAGCCTGGTTGATGTTTTTCTAGGATTACTGATGCCACAAGGAGGCGATATCCAGGTTGATGGTTCCTCTGTATATGAGAATCTGCGATCTTGGCAGAACTTGATTGGATATATCCCGCAATCTATTTTTTTAACGGACGACACTATTGCTGGAAATATTGCCTTTGGTGTTCCACATCATCAGATTGATCAGACAAAATTGGACTATGCAATTCGTCTAGCACAGCTTTCAGAACTAATAGCGCAGCTACCAGAAGGGACTCAAACTATGGTCGGAGAACGAGGAACCCTTTTATCTGGAGGACAGCGCCAGAGAATTGGGATCGCTCGTGTTCTTTACCATGAACGAGAAATTTTAGTAATGGATGAAGCAACTTCTGCACTAGATAACGAAACAGAGCAGTTAATTAGCGATGCGATTCAACAACTAAGTGGTACAAAAACGATGATTATTATTGCCCACCGTTTAACCACAGTTGAACATTGCGATCGCATTTACGAGATGAGCAATGGTGCCATAGTTAGGTCCGGCAGTTACCAAGAAATTGTCTTAAGAGAAAACATTAAATCCTTGTAGCTTAGGTCTAACATGCACTCAGCGAAATAGCAGAAGGCACTGAGAAACTAAAGCACCACCTTAGCCGCACAGATTTCTTAGAATCAGCACGGTTTTCATCGGCTTGATGATTACCGATCATCTACTAGCACGCTTGAAGAGATGCAGCAAAAAGAGGTAGTGACATTTATTTGCAGTGAGCTAAAAGCCGACTTTCTTTTAGTTCACTTGCCTACTTCCGAAGATCTGCCTTGCAAATATTCAAAATGCGGTAATCGTTCTCACTCACTTCGCTAAGACGTTGAAAACCTTGCAAACCGATAGTTTGAAAGGCTAGATTGTTCCCTGAAGCTACATTTGAGGTTCGCTCAAGCGCAATTTCAAACGGATTTGTAGTGCGATCGTAACTATTAACTACTTTTAGTGCTAGTTGCTCGTTCTGAAACGTGCCAGATGTACAGTCAAATGATGAGCGCGGCATATAAAGCGCTCCGATAACGTTTCCTTGCTTCGACTCGAAAACAAAGTAGCCTTGACCCACCTGATTAGGTTGCGTTGATTGCCCGTATAAGTAGATACCATCAGGCAAGGCTTGCTTAACCGTATCTTGAGGCTTAGGGCGTGCCTCAGCATTCGCGATCGCTGGTAGTAATCCTGACCCAAGGAAGCTAGCAGTCAGCGATAAACCTGCTAAGATGCGACGGACACGGCAGACCTGAGAGAACCACGGCGAGATAATAGTAGTAATGGGGTTTCGCATCGTATTTCTCCTCTGGACTAAACAAAAAGCTGCTTTGTGAAGTGCCTTTCCGGCACCGGGGATGTTTCACTGTAGTGATGAAGATGGCTACAGACCCACTAACGCTGATTCCGAAACATATATACAGGTTATGGTGAATCCTTTTTTTTGGCTTCATCCCTCTGACTCACCTAAGTGGGTGAATTTGCGCCTCTATTGGCAGAGATATGAGGTTTCGCTCACCTTGGCTCATATGTCTCCGATCGCTGGCTTTACCGCTCAAACTGCCGTCTTAAAACAAGCAGGGGTAAGATCTAAAGATCTATGAACGAGTAAAACACTTTTGTTCATGGTTAACGGCTCAACATTTATATAGCGATGACAACCGCTTTAAAATGCCTACATTTCCTTCAATACTTATATAACTATCAAATCATTGTTAGCAGGCTGAAACGATTACGTTTAGTGACAGTTTGGCAACTGTGCAGTCTTGTGGTGGGCTGGGTACTATGCAGATGGTTGGTCGTGATCATCTACTGACACAAGCGACTATCTAAACGTTCAAAACCACAGGAGCGCTCATGCCATTTCGTAACTCTATGCTTGCTGTAAGGGTGTTTTTGACGATCATAGCTGGGTTGTATAGCCGTAGCCATACTAGTTAGGACGAGGTATTGGGGTGGAATCCCTGGCTGCCTCCCCCCCACCCTTGATCCCAATGTCCTAAGCTCTATGGCAATAGCTATATATGTAGGAACCTGGCTTTCAAGCTCTACCGTTTCTTCACTTGCCCTCATTCAGATTTGGCAGCTCACATGACGGATTTTTCCTTTAACTTCAAAGGTGTGATCAGAAACGGTCGCCGCCTCTTGATGCTGACCCTCAGACACCCTGCGCTGTTAACTGGCATTGTCATGACAGGTTTAGTCTTTGGCGTACGCGAGATGGGTGGACTCCAGTCATTAGAGTTATTTGCCTTTGACCAGATGATTCGACTGCGTCCCAGTGCTGGTGCTGATCCCAGATTGCTGGTAGTGGATATTACTGAAGACGACATTCGATCGCAGAACCGTTGGCCCATTTCAGATCAAGTGGTTGCTCAACTGCTGGCAAAGCTGGCTCAATACAAGCCAAAAGTCATTGGGTTAGATCTTTATCGTGATGTGCCACAGCAACCAGGGCACGAAACCTTACTGAAACAGTTGCAGTCTGGCAATGTTACAACCGTCATGCTGCTGGGTGATGTAGATACTGGCAGCGTGCCACCACCGCCTGGCGTTGCACACGATCGCGTTGGTTTCAGCGATTTTGTGATTGACCCTGATGCAGTTGTGCGGCGTAATTTACTTTTTGTCACTATCAAAGATGAGAAATATTACTCACTTGCCCTCCGTCTAAGCCTGCAATATCTGGCAGACAAGCAACTGCCGTTTCGCTCTGACGCAGAGGCATTGCAAATTGGCACGGCAGTTTTTCCAGTGCTAAACCAGCGTGCTGGAAGCTATCAAGCGCTTGACGATCGTGGCTATCAGGTGTTGCTAAACTATCGCGGTGATACAGTAGCACGACGGGTTTCATTGACGCAGGTGCTGAAGGGCGAACTACAGCCAGAGTGGGTGAAAGACAAGTTGGTTCTGATTGGCACTACCGCGCCCAGCGGCAAAGATTTGTTTTTAACGCCTTACAACTTATCAGCAACACAACAAAACCCAAAAACGCCTGGAGTCCTGATTCATGCACAAATGGCAAGCCAAATCCTGAGTCATGTTTTAGATGGCAGGGCATTGCTATGGTACTGGTCTGAAGCAGGCGAAATTGTCTGGGTTTGGGTTTGGTCAATGGTGGGCGGTATCTTGGCATGGCGGTTTCGTCATCCCGGTGCGTTAGCATTCGCCACGGTAGTGGCAGGCGGCAGTTTAGGCGGCCTTTGTTTTGGTATTTTGTTGCAGTCAGGCTGGGTACCAGTAGTGCCAGCCGCGATCGCCCTTGGGCTGGCAGCGCTGGGTGTTGTAGCGTATCGGCTGCTGCATGATGCGTTTCATGATGCATTGACGGGGTTGCCAAATCGCTCTCTGTTTATCAAACAACTTCAGTGGGTCATTCAACACCATCACCCCTCTAGCCGAAGGTTCGGGTCGTCAGATGCGCCCTCGATCGCCGTTCTCTTTGTAGGCTTAGACGGCTTCAAAGCCATTAACGACAGTTTTGGGCATCGCCTGGGTGATCAGCTTTTAGTGACAACCACCGATCGACTCAAAGCCTGTCTACAGCGTACCGATCAGTTTGCGCGGGTCGGGGGCGACGAATTTGCGATCCTGCGGCGCAACGTGCAAGATCCAGCAGAAGTAACGCACCTGGCAGATCAACTGCAACGGCAAATGGCACTACCCATCCAGCTGGATGGGCAAGACGTGTTTAGCTCTGCCAGCATTGGGATTGTGCTCGGTCGCTCTAACGCAGACTATGCGCCTGAAGACATCCTACGCGATGCTCATACTGCTATGCACCGTGCTAAAGCATCAGGCAAAGCGCGCCATGAGGTTTTTGTAACAGGAATGCGTGTGCAGGTAATGACACGCCTTCAGCTTGAAACGGATCTGCGACGTGCGATCGAACGACAAGAATTCCGCCTGCACTACCAACCGCTTATTTCCCTGCAAACAGGCAAAATTGCTGGCTTTGAGGCTCTAGTGCGCTGGCAACATCCTGAGCGTGGGTTAGTACCGCCTAACGATTTCATCCCCGTAGCAGAAGAAACTGAGCTAATTATTCCAATGGGGAAATGGATTACTCACGAAGCCTGTCGTCAACTGAAAATTTGGCAAGAACAATTTCCTCAAGAGCACCCGTTGCTAGTCAGTGTGAACCTGTCAGGCAAGCAGTTCTCACAGCCCAATCTAGTAGAGCAAATTGAACAAACGTTGCAAGAGACTGGGCTGAGTGGTCATAGCCTGAAGCTCGAAATTACCGAAAGCATTGCTATGACTGATGTAGAGTCTACGATCGCCCTCCTCCAACGGCTCAAAGCGCTCCATCTGCAACTCAGCATTGACGACTTTGGTACGGGCTATTCATCATTAAGCTATTTGCATCGCTTTCCAACTAACACCATTAAGGTCGATCGCTCTTTTGTAAGCCGTATGGGCGATGAAAGCGAGGATTCTCAAATTGTCCAGACTATCATTGTTTTGGGGCACAACTTGGGCATGGATATTGTGGCAGAAGGTGTAGAAACAGCCGAACAGCTCGCTAGCTTACGCACACTAAAATGTGAATACGGTCAGGGCTTTTTCTTCTCTAAACCCCTTATGGCAGAAGCCGCGGGAACTCTACTGTATAGTGATCCGCAGTGGTAAGAACGATCGCCACAGTACTTGTAGAAGGGTGAACAAGTAAATGAGCATAGCTTGCTGCCCAAACTGGAGAAGGGTTTGATTAGTATGGCTAAAGCAAAGAGAAAAACGGCTGTCATAGCTGCAAGAAGCGAAGTCAGCTTGAAAAGACCACTCAGCCAGTTACCCTTAAAGCCACTTTTTGAGGTGCTTTAATTTCATTTGCACAAGGATGCCCCTGCTCAAACGCGGTGAGATTGGTAAGCGTGATTCTAGCAATACTTTCTAAGGCATCCCTTGTAAAGAAAGCCTGATGAGCAGTAATCACCACATTCGAGAACGATTGGAGATGCTGAAAGGCATCATCTTGAATGATGGTATCGGACAGATCTTCAGAGAAGAGTTCGTCTTCCTGCTCATAGACATCAATGCCTAGATAGCCAATTTGCCCTGCTTTAATGCCTGCAATGACAGCGTTGGTGTCTATGAGCGCACCACGACTGGTATTAATGAGCATGACTCCAGGCTTCATCTGATCGATCGTCTCTGGGTTAATCAGATGGTAGGTTTCAGGCAGGAGAGGGCAATGCAGTGAAAGAATATCAGCAGTTTCCCATAGCTCTGCTAAATCAACGTAACGAGACGCGCCGATCGCCTCAAATTCAGGGTTGGGATATGCATCATAGCCCAGCAACGAACAGCCAAAGCCGTGCATAATGCGGGCAAAGGTCAGCCCAATTTTGCCCGTGCCAACGACACCAACAGTACAACCATGGAGGTCAAAGCCCAACAAGCCATCCAGGGAAAAGTTATCCTCCCGCACTCGATTGTAAGCTCGATACAGCTTACGGTTAAGCATCAAGATGAGACCGACCGCGTGTTCAGCCACCGCATAAGGAGAATAGTCAGGGACGCGCACGACCTTGATACCGACCGCCGCTGCCGCTTGTAAATCCACATTATTGAAGCCAGCAGCACGTAGAGCAAGTAAGCGTGTGCCATGAGAGGCAAGCGTTGCAAGTGTTTTAGCGTTGGCTTGGTCATTGACAAAGAGGCAGACCGCCGGAAAGCCTGCTGCTAAAGATGCAGTTAGTTCATTCAGGTGAGGCTCTAGAAAAACCAGTTCATGGTTGTGAGTAGCGTTAGCGGCTTCCAGAAACTGGCGATCGTATTTTTGGGTACTAAAAACAGCAACTTTCATGGAGGTCAGCCTCGATCCTGTTTTCCCCTGTAGCATAACGGAAAAGCCTGTCTCTACAAAAAACGGCTGTAGCGCTCTAGCCCTAGATCTGCCAGCCGATACAGTCCAGCCAAACTTGAAAAGCGCGATGTTAGAACAACTGATGGTAAGCGCAGGTCAAACCGCGATCGAGCCACACCTTTCAAGAGACCAAGATGGTTGAACAGGCTTCTGAACATCAACTTATTTTAGTGACGGGTCCAGCACGATCGGGCAAGAGTGAGTGGGCAGAAACTCTGGCGGCTCGCTCCGGCAGGGCTGTACTCTATATCGCTACGTCTCAACGCAACCCAGCCGATCGCGAATGGCAAGACCGTATTGACCAGCATTGCCAGCGCCGTCCAGCTACCTGGACAACAGTCGAAACCCCGATCGCCTTGGCAGAGACCATCCACATGGCTCCCTCAAACAGTTGCCTGCTCGTCGATTCCTTAGGCACCTGGCTAGCAAATTTACTTGATCAAGACGACGACACCTGGAGCAAAACGTTAGCTCGCTTATTAGATAGTTTGCACCATGCAACCAGCAGCATCATCTTTGTAGCGGAGGAAACGGGCTGGGGCGTTGTGCCTGCTTACCCAATGGGTCGCCTGTTTCGCGATCGCCTCGGCAGTCTCACCCGTCATTTAGGTGCGATCGCTCATCCTGTTTACCTTGTGACTGGTGGGCACGTCCTGAACCTTAGCAGCCTGGGCACGCCCTTACATCAAGCTATAGAGCTGATGCAGTGAAAGTGCTTAACCTTGGCTACAGATTTAACCGAATGAGATGCGCACCCAGACAAAGTAGCATGGAGCTATGAGATCAGGGAATCTGTGATCTGCACCCTAAGCAAGAGAGCAATTCACGGCTTCTGGATACAAGGCTAAGGCTGCATTGAACTAGCTACAAAACTTTTTAGCACTTTAAATTTGATCATTTAATTTGACACTATGGCATCCGAACAATATGTCAGGCAGTATCTTGCGTACTGGTTCCAGTTAGGTAAGCCAGTTCTAATCAACGGCGGGACGTTGCGCGTCTTGCCTCGTCCGATCATTCAGGGCGATCGCTACAGTCCAGAATTTGAAGCGTGTTGGCAGCAGGTCTGTTCGCCAGAGTCTGGGGATTGTTACCTGGAAGGCACCGATCAGACGATCGCCGCACTCCTGAGTCCCGCCTGGGATGTTGATCCCTGTTCACGTTGTGCCATGCCAGTGCCTGTAAAAGTTCAAGGTGTTGCCGCGTTGGAATGCCCCTGTATTGATCTACCAGGCTGGCCTAATACTGAACTGCCACCCCCACGTGCGCCCATCCAGAGCCAGACAAAGATGGGGCAGTTGCGCGATCGCCTCCGCCAGACTCACGGCGAATGAGGACGCTACACCTGACACAGGACATCCAGTACAGAAAACCCAGTACAGACTAGACGATTGCCAGGGCGGCGCTGCTTCGCCGGGGGATTTCGTACGTCCAGAAATCGGAAGCCATCTCTGTGTTGGGGAAAATGGTACGGGCTTCTGCAAGGAGATCTTTAAGCTCGATCGCATTACCAGGTGCATAACGTGGGCTGAAATGAGTCATAATCAGCCGCTTCACTTGTGCTGCTAGAGCAACCTGTGCTGCCATCGTCGAGGTTGAATGCAACCGTTGATATGCCAATTCAGCATCCTGGTGGGCGAACGTAGCTTCATGAATCAATACATCTGCATCCTGTGCTAGCTCGATCGCGGTTTCGCAAAAAACGGTATCGGTGCAATATGCTAGCGTTCGTCCTTGTTCTGTCTGCCCGCACAGATCGGCACCGTTCACCGATCGTCCGTCAGGTAGTGTAATGACTTCGCCGCGCTTCAGCTTGCCATAGAGCGGTCCCGACGGAATGCCCAACGCAGCCGCTCGCTTAACATCGAAATGCCCAGGACGATCTTTTTCGGTAATCCGGTAGCCAAACGCAGGCACGCGATGCTTGAGTAACCCACAGCTCACCGTAAACTCGCTGTCTTCATAAACAATACCGGGACGTACAGTATGTACCTTCACCGGATAAGAGAAATGCGTTTGCGAATACCGCCGACAGGCTCTGAGATACTCATCCAGATCAGGTGGTCCATAAATATCGACACGCTGGACATTACCTGCCAAACCACAGCTTGCTAGTAACCCCATCAGCCCATAAATATGATCCCCATGCATATGAGTCACAAAAATACGGGTCAACTGACTGCTCTTAATCTCGCTGCGCAAAAGCTGATGCTGCGTGCCTTCACCACAGTCAAACAGCCAAAACTCTGCCCGTTGAGGTAAGCGAACCGCTACGCTAGAAACATTGCGCGATCGCGTCGGCACACCAGAACTGGTTCCAAGGAATGTAATCTGCAAAACGTAGCGTTCCAAACGGGTTTCCTTCCTGAACCTATACTGACACAGGCGAAGGAAATAAGAGCTTGGCAACAGCGCTTGAGCAACAAATCTGATTTAATAAACGTTACAAAGCATTGAAGACACAAGATACAAGGTAAGGCATGAAAGTTGCGCGTTTAACTACAGCACATCTGGCATAAGTAGGGAACATCAAAGCTCAAAAAACTGACTCCATACAAAGCAATTTGACGTATATTAAGCGTCGTTGCCCCATACTTCAGACAGCGTATAACGTGCCGGAAGTAGGCTGTAGCCTATAGTTTGCTGTCTGCGATCGTCTTGCCACAACCATCTAGCCCCTTAACGCCTGCACCTGTAAGGATTCTGAAAATGTCATCGAAACGCTTCCCCTTTTTACTCTCTCAAATGAGAATGTTGACACAATTCAATGGACGTAGTTGGTTAAGCATTCTTGTCTGGATGGCAGCGTTTTCTTTCGTTGAAAGCGTCAGCAGCCGTGCTGCTCAAGCCGCTTTGGAGCTACGAGTGGCGATCGCCAATGGTGTGAGCCAAGTTGCTGTTGGCAGTTCAACTAAGGCGATCGTGCGTGACGGCAACGGTCGTCCACTGGGTGAAATTGCACCGATGAATGCTTTCATTGCCCAGCCCAAGCAAGGCAGCGTCAGCATTGATCGCTGGCAGGCTGGTCAACTGTGGGTCGAGCCAACAGGCGGCGGCTATGTGTATATTGGCGATCGTTGGTATCGTGGTCGTACTGCCGTTGTACCTAGCAAAAGTGGTCTTACGGCTGTTAACTATGTAGACCTGGAACAATATCTCTACAGCGTCTTGGGCGGCGAAATGAACGGCAATTGGCCCCAAGAAGCACTGAAAGCGCAGGCAGTGGCAGCCCGCTCCTATGCGCTGTATCATCGCCAAAAAGCAACCAACGGCCTTTACGATGTGGTAGACACAACGGCTTCGCAAGTCTACCGAGGTATCCGGGATGAATCAACGGGTACGCAAGCAGCGGTTAATGCGACAGCCGAACAAGTGCTCATTTCGGGTGGTCAGATTGTTGAAGCAGTTTTTCATTCGTCCGCAGGCGGTTGCACCGAAAATTCTGAAAATGTCTGGTTAAATCCAGTTCCTTACTTGAAGTCGGTACGAGAAAACTTTACCGAGGTTTCGCCCGTTGCCCAGTGGTCACTTGACGTTTCCCGCAGTGAATTGAGCAAGCGCATTGCTGGAGTCGGTAACGTCGTCTCCTTTCAGCCTGTTGATATGACTCCCTGTGGACGGATCAAGTCCATGCAAGTGGTAGGCGATCGCGGTAGCAAAAAATTGAGTGGTGAAGCACTACAACGTGCCCTTAACCTGAGAAGTACACTCTTTAGCATCGTGCCTCAGTCTGCTTTGGAAGCGAGTAAGGGTAAGGCACAGGCTGCTCCGACAACCTTTCAAGTCAGTGGTCGCGGGTTTGGTCACGGGATTGGCTTAAGCCAGTGGGGTGCCTACAACCTGGCGCAAGGCGGCAACAACTATCAGCAGATCTTGAAACTTTACTACCAGAATACAGAGCTGGCAAAAATTCAGGTCAAGTAGGGTCGCATTTCCACCGCTTGTTTTTGGTAGAACCTTCACTAACGAGGGTTCTACGCTCCGCCCTGACGTTTAGTTTGTAGACTGTGGACGCTCAACGCCCGGACTTAGAATTGATTGTGCAGCAGATTGGCGAAGCCGTCCTGGCGACGATCGAAACCGTCGATCGCCTTTCGCAGCGCATGGATACATTGACCAATCAGGTACAGCAGCAGGGCTATCAACTGTTTGCGCTGAGTGATGCCGTACAAACGCTGACCGAAGCCCAGCAGGAATCGCTCAAACGGCTCGATCGCTTGACCGAAGCATTAGAACACTTAGTCACTGCTGTCGATCCCGCCGATCTGCCTCCATCGTAAGAGGTCTACCATCGCCTGTAGGAGTGCCAGTGCGATCGCCCCTTCCAAAAAGTACCGACTGCAATGAGCGCTAATACCGTCATGCTGAATCCGGGCGCTCCCAGAAGGAGCACTTTCTCTAGCAAGAGCAGCAGGAAGACACACAGTACCAATCCCCACAAACTGCCTGTACTAATGCTGGAACGATCAATTCGCTCCAAAACGTAAACTGCTAAGGCTCCCAAGGCAATAGGCAAGCCAAGACCAATAATCAGAGACATCAAAGGGGACATGAGAAGGCTGAGAAGGCTCTCTAATGAAGGTGACTGGTCGCTATAACGGCTTGCCAGTAGTAACAAGACATCGACTGGTAGAGCCAATAGCACGACAGCCACAAAGGCCGCTTGAAACAGCGATCGCCAAGGCAGAAATTTCAGTCGATCCAGCGGTTTTCTCATAAGACGAATACGACTGGAGTGCTCCCAGCCTATGCTTGGTAATGTGATTCTAGCCCCAGTTCAGTGCAGCAGCGAGAGCCAACCAACTCCGATAACCTCGCTACACTCTTCCCCTCCATCCGTCCTACGTCTCTAGTCCCCATCCAGCGAGGCATCCTTCAAGTCGTACCGCATTCCCTGTAGGGTTTGTTGCTGGACGCGGCGCGAAGGGCGACGATATTTTTTCGTTTCAAGCTTGGGTTCATACTGTTCACCAACTCGATCGCTTTTGCGCTTCAGGGTTGATTCGCTATTACTCAGCTTATTTATTGCTTCCTGACGGACGATCGACTCCTCCAGAAAATGCAAATAATGCTCATAGCGTTCCCAATCGCCACGCACGGCACAATTTGGCTCGTCCTTATGTAGGCAATTACTGAACTGGCAACTTGCCACAGCTAAACGTGCCCGTGCTTCAGGGAAGTAGTTCGCCAAGTCTTCAGGCGCACAGTCTAAATCTGGTTGGTTAAATCCCGGTGTATCTGCCAGCAACCCACCCGCTGGCAACTCAAATAGTTCAACATGGCGAGTGGTGTGCCGTCCGCGCCCCAGCTTCCCAGAAACGGTCGCGACGCGCAGATCCGAGTTTGGAACCAGCCAATTGATTAAACTCGACTTACCTACCCCTGATGGACCCGACACGATCGTAACCTGATCGCCCAGATGCGCTTTTAAGGTAGCCATTCCTATGGCCTTGTGAACACTAATCAAAATCGGTTCATAGCCCCACTGCTGCAAACGTCTTTGCCAATGCTCACGTTCCTCAGCCGTCGCCAGATCGCTTTTGTTCAAGCAAAGACAAACCTGTAACCGTGTCGTCTCTGCTTTAATCAAAAAGTGGCTTAGTTGATGCGGGTCTAGCGTCGGCTCAACCATCGCAAAAACCAGCAAAAGCTGATCAGCGTTGGCAACAGGCGGACGATCCAGCTCCGATCGCCGAGGCAATACTTGCGCGATCGCTCCTCTCCCACCATCCCAATCAGGTTCCACAACTTCGACACGATCGCCTACCATCACGCGCTGCCCAATTTTTTTGAGACGCGATCGACGAGTGCAGAGCAGCATCTGTAGCACTGGCAACTGGCAACTCGTCGCTGGCAACTCGTTATCATCATTGCTAGCTGCTGACCATTGACCGCTGACACTCGATTGCTGAACAGCATCAAGCTGTACGTGATAATAATTCGCCTGCACTGCCAGAACGATGCCTAAAAGAGGCGTACGAAGATTTTCACCTTTAGCCCCGCCGGAACTATTGAGTGGGTCGTTCAAGTGAGAACTCATAGCTCAAGGCTCATGGCTGGTCTAAGGCAAGGTGCTTTACTACAGCTTGACAGACTCAAAGCTCTCCATGATCCAGGATGGGTCGCCGAATCCTGACAGCAAAGAAGCCAGAGCGGTCTTCAATCTGCTCAATGCCGTACCCTTCCATTGTTAAGCTATCAGGCACCTGCTCGATCGGCTCACCCGAATCGAGCCACACCTCCAAAAGCATACCGGGTTGCATCTGATCAAGCTTTAACTTGGTGCGAACGAAGTTAATGGGGCAGGGTGTACCACGCAAATCGAGTTGGGCATCAGGAGTTGCAGATAAAGATTGTGCTGGATTCATGCGCCAAATACCTTACCAAAGAACCCCTCAATGCCGCTTTTGCCAATGCGATCGCCCCGTAGTTTCGCTAGCTTTTCCAGCAACTCCCGCTCTTCGAGAGAAATTTTTGTCGGGATGTCGATCGAAATAGTGATGAGGTGGTCACCACGGCTTACCGGATTGCCAAGTTTCGGCACACCTTTACTTTCCAAAGTCAGCACCTTGCCAGATTGAGTTCCCGGCGGAATCAACAGTTCCTGCGGTTCGTCATCGACCGTATTTACTTCTACACGAGAGCCAAGAATTGCCTGGACATAACTTATTTTTAGCTCTGAGAGAATGTTAATGCCCTCACGTTGGAACTCTGGATCTTCGTTGACAAACAGATAAACATAAAGATCGCCAGATGGTCCGCTACGCTGTCCAGCATCTCCCTCATTGGAGACGCGCAACCGAGTACCATTATCGACCCCAGCCGGAATGTTAATCTTCAGCTTCTTTGTTTCCTGCCGTTGACCATTGCCACCACAAACCTCGCACTTCTCTTCTACAACCTGCCCATTGCCAGAACAGGTTGGGCAGACAGATACTTGCGTGAAACTGCCGAAGGGTGTGCGGGTAGCACGACGCACTTGCCCTGCCCCGCTACAGGTAGAACAAGTACGAGGACGTGTACCTGGTTTCGCCCCCGAACCGCTACAAGTCATGCAGGTTTCAAGATGGTTAATGCGAATTTCGCGCTCACCACCAAAAATTGCCTCACGGAATTCTAGCTTGAGGTCAAGCCGCAGGTCATCTCCCCGCATGGGACCGCTGCGACGACGACCCGTCTGTCCAGGCACACCACCACCAGAAAACCCGCTGAAGAAACTCTCGAAAATATCGGCAAACCCACCCATGTCGCCAAAATCCTGGAAGCCGCCTCCCGCGGCAGAACCAACACCCGCTTCACCAAACTGGTTATAGCGAGCGCGGGTTTCTGGCTCTGAGAGCACTTCATAAGCGCGATTGATTTCTTTGAAGCGTTCTTCGGCTCCGTCTTCTTTGTTCACGTCGGGATGATACCGACGTGCTAAGCGACGATACGCCTGCTTAATATCCTCTTTGTCGGCATCGCGCGAAACGCCGAGGATTTCGTAATAGTCACGAGCCATAAAGTGCTGCTGCGAAGGGTAAAGAGTTCTTTAGATCTGGGGGCTAATTTCTGGGTCTGTAACACTGGGTCTGGGCAATAGCTTTCTACCATATACCCTCGATCGACCACTCCTATACCTTAACTAATCTACAGCCTCGTAATCGGCTGTAACAGTAGCGTCGTTTTCAAAGCTGTCGTCATCGTCTGCATCAATTGACTCATCTGAGGTGCTGACATAAGTAGCGGTTTCGTCATCGGTAGCCTCAGTACGCTGATAAACCGATGCACCAAGCGAAAACAGGGTTTCTTGCAGAGCATCCAGGCGTTGCTTGAACTCTTCTGGCGCGATCGCAGAGTTAGCAATAGCGGCTTTCAATTCTGCTACCTTTTCCGCAGCCTGCACTTTGAGGTCAGCTGCAATAAACTCACCAGCATCACGCAGTGTATCTTCATAGCTATAGAACAAACTGTCTGCCTGATTCTTAAGCACAACTAGCTTCTTACGGCGCTCATCTTCCTCGGCAAAGACTTCTGCATCTAGGCGTATCCGTTCAATTTCGGTAGAACTCAAGCCGCCTGTATTGGTAGTAGAAACGCTTTGCTCTCGTCCTGTCCCCTTGTCACGAGCCGATACTTTAAGAATACCGTTTGCGTCAATGTCAAACGAAACTTCGATTTGAGGAACACCACGAGGGGCTGGAGGGATGCCATTGAGTTGGAATTTACCCAAGCTCTTGTTGTCTTTTGCCATTGCCCGTTCGCCTTGAAGAGCATGGATTTCAACAGATGTTTGTCCATCCGTCGCCGTTGAAAACACTTGCGTCTTGCTGGTCGGGATCGTTGTATTACGCTCAATAATTTTGGTGAAAACCTCACCTAGCGTTTCGATCCCCAGAGAAAGCGGCGTTACATCAAGCAGCAGCAGATCTTTAACTTCGCCTCCCAAAACACCACCTTGAATGGCAGCACCCAGAGCAACCGCTTCATCGGGATTTACCGATCGATCCGGAGCCTTGTTATTAAAGTGCTTGCGAATAGCATCTTGCACCGCTGGGATACGGGTAGAGCCACCCACTAGCAAGATGCGATCAATGGCATCAATAGTTAAATCAGCATCTTTAAGCGCCTGCTCGGTTGGTTTGATTGTGCCTTCTACTAGATGGCTGACTAATTCTTCAAACGTTGAGCGATTCAGCTCCATTTCCAAATGCTTTGGCCCCGTTTCATCAGCCGTAATAAACGGTAGGTTAATGGAAGTTGTAAGCGTACCCGAGAGTTCAATCTTGGCTTTCTCAGCTGCTTCACGTAATCGTTGAAGCGCCATTTTATCGATCGACAAGTCAATGCCTTCTTGATCCTTAAAACTGGTAATCATCCAGCGAACAATGCAATCGTCGAAGTCGTCTCCACCCAAGTGGTTATTGCCAGACGTTGCTTTCACTTCAAAAACGCCATCCCCCATTTGCAGGATCGATACGTCGAAGGTGCCGCCGCCCAAGTCAAAGACCAGAATGCATTGATCTTGATCTTGCTTTTCCATGCCATAGGCAAGGGCAGCCGCAGTGGGCTCATTGATAATCCGTAAGACTTCCAGCCCTGCGATCGTACCTGCATCTTTGGTCGCTTGTCGTTGAGCATCGCTAAAGTACGCGGGCACCGTAATCACGGCTTGCTGCACAGGTTCGCCCAGGTAGTTTTCAGCGTCCTGCTTCAGCTTTTGCAGAATCATTGCCGACACTTCTTGGGGCGTAAAGTTGCGCCCACGAATCTGTACATCGACCGTATCGTCTTTACCCTTGACGCAGTTGTAAGGGACGCGCGATCGCTCCATTTCGGTGTCTTCCCAACGGCGACCAATGAAGCGCTTGATGCTAAAGACAGTGTTTTCAGCGTTGGTTACGGCTTGCCGCTTAGCAAGCTGCCCGACGAGTCGATCGCCAACTTTGCCAAAGCCAACCATGCTGGGTGTGGTCCGTCCGCCTTCTGAATTGGAGATGACAATCGGTTGACCGCCTTCTAAAACAGCAACGCAGCTATTTGTTGTGCCCAGGTCGATACCAATGACTTTTCCCATAAGGAGTGGCGGTAAAAATACGTGGAGTGGACGTGGTTGCTTAAAAGCACGGGCAGAGAGTCAAGGGAACTGTTTTTCAACAAGTAACGCTATTAATCTGTCTCACGTTTCAAGCATTCCCAAATTAAATTTGGAATTAAACGTAGCAAGCAAAACTAGTTTTCTGCACCACTCTGATTAGCCTCCTCCGAGATTATCACGGGTTCTGGGGCAGCAGCAACTTTCACAAGTGCATGACGTAGCACACGTTCTCCAAGGACATAGCCACGGACTAATTCCTCCATAACAGTACCTTCAGGGTGCTGGTCAGTTGGCTCCCGCATAACAGCTTCATGAAGAGCCGGATCAAACTCTTTGCCTTCAGAGCGCATCGGAGCCACTCCAATCCGTTTAAGGCAATCGACTAATTGCTTATAGACACTTTGATAACTTTTGTGAATGGTTGTTTCCTGTTCCGTTTGGGGTTTGATGTGCGATCGGGCACGCTCAAAGTTGTCAACAACTGGCAACAATTCATTAATTGTCGAGCATTTTACTTGAAGCTCTAGATCTTCTTTCTCCCGCTGAGTCCGTTTGCGGTAGTTATCAAAATCAGCCGCAATACGTACGTACTGACTTGTGCGCTCCTCTAACTGCGCTTTCAGCAGGCTAATTTCGCCATCCTTTTCTGCTAACGCAGTCAAACCATCGGCGGTGGAAAGCGGTTCTTCGTTCACGGCTGTAGCTTGTACGTTCTCGACAGGAATACCCGTCACGTCGCGATCGGTTAGGGTAGAGTCAATCGCTGGCTCTCCACCAAAGCCATCTGGAAGCGGGGCATCAACGGCATTCACCGATACCTCTGACGTGCCAGATGTTTCACTTTGTACATTCTCATGCTGATTTTCTTCATCAATCATTGCTGTTTCATCCCAATCCTCAAAACTGCTTGGTCGGCTACTAGACTTAATCCTATACGCTTTGAGAATGAAGCGATGGCAGGAATTTGCCTGATCGCATCTAGTTTGCATAGCAACAAAGATGTTGGATGCCGCTTTGTGCCTCAGACCCATACAAAGCATTGTATCGGGTCTAAAGCGGGTCAGATGCATTATGCAGCCTAATTACTGCGCGATCGCACCCTTAACTTAAATGAAACATCTTGCAAACGTCTAACGAACTAGACTATAGGAGCTATGATTTTGACAAAGTTAAAGCTTGGGACTCTAGACAGGTTAAATAACCTTAATACCGTATTACTTCCTTGATCTGATGGCTGACCCCAGTTTCGGCTGTAACTCACACAATTCTTGGTTCTGCACTTGCAGCCATCCAGCAATATTACAAATGAATGTGCCAAGCTGACTTTGGGTTTTTCTATTCTGCGATTAGTCACGCATCTGTATAGCAGCATCAGGTTACGGTAAATCAATTCTTGCCTAGCTTTTGCGCCATAAGTTCAGTGGCATCTTCCTGCGTGAGACGATTATCGAAAAACGTAGATAGTGCTTTAGAGATGCTTTGCAAGGTTTTGGGCATATTCTATTAAACCAGGAGATATTCTTCAACTCGCTATGACTAACTCTTCCTCCCCACGTCGTGCGCTCGTCGTCCAGAATAATTTTTCTCCCTTTGGCAATAAGCTCGTCCAGTCTGGCTATGTTAACAATGCCCAGATGCAACAGGCGCTAATCGAAAGCCGCAAGTCTGGTAGAGCGCTGATCGATGTGCTGGAGTCGCTGACTGGGCAACAACTGCCGCCTGATTTGCTCCGTCAGTACAAGAAGCAGCAACTCTTTGAGTTGAAGATTCTCTATGGAGTAGAGTCCCTTGATCCTGAGATCAGTCAGATTACTAGCACTCAAGTGAGCGAATTGATCGACACACTGATCCCGATCGATTTATGCCGCCGCTATAGCCTTGTACCACTCTCTAAAAGTGACAATCAGCCGCCGTTTGTACTGGTGGCAATGGTTGATCCAGACAACCTACAGGCTCAAGATGACCTGAATCGCCGCTTGCGTCCCCAAGGGTTAGCCTTGCAGCGGCTTGTCATCACAGTAGAAGATTATCGTCGACTGATTAATCAATACCTGGATGAAAAAGAGAAACGCGACAAGCAACTGGATGACCAGTCTAAAGTTGATGTCAACAAAGACCTTGAAGGTTTGGGCTACCTGGACTTGCAGGATGCTCCCGATGAAGCTGATGCTAACTTGGATGTCTCGGATGCTGAAGCTGCTCCTGTCATCGCCTTAGTTAACAAAATCATGATTAAGGCTCTCCAGGAAGGTGTTTCTGATATTCATATCGAGCCGCAGGAGGAATTTCTGCGTGTACGGTTTCGCAAAGATGGTGTACTGAGAGAACCGTTTTCTGAGCCGTTCCCCAAAAAAATCATTCCAGCGGTTACAGCTCGCTTTAAAATTATCGCCCAGCTTGATATTGCGGAACGCCGCGCACCGCAGGACGGTCGAATTCGTCGTATTTATGACGGTCGCAAAGTCGATTTTCGGGTCAACACGCTGCCAAGTCGCTACGGCGAAAAAGTTGTATTGCGGATTCTTGACAACTCTGCTACTCAGTTAGGGCTGGATAAGCTGATCACTGACCCAGAATCGCTGCAAATCGTGCAAGAAATGGTGCGGCGACCCTTTGGTTTGATTTTGGTGACAGGTCCTACGGGGTCTGGTAAGACGACAACCCTTTACTCGGCGCTGGCAGAACGCAATGATCCAGGGGTCAACATTAGTACAGCCGAAGATCCGATTGAGTACTCTCTACCTGGTTTAACGCAGGTACAGGTGATTCGAGAGAAGGGAATGGACTTTGCTGCGATTCTAAGAGCCTTTCTGCGCCAAGATCCAGATGTAATTCTAGTGGGTGAAACTCGCGACCGAGAGACGGCGAAGACCGCGATCGAAGCGGCTTTGACTGGACACCTAGTGTTAACGACACTGCACACCAATGATGCAGCAGGTGCGATCGCTCGTCTCGACGAAATGGGCGTTGAACCGTTCATGGTTTCTGGTGCTCTGCTGGGAGTTGTGGCGCAACGTCTGATGCGTCGCGTGTGTAGTGAGTGCCGGATTCCTTACACACCTACTAGAGAAGAGCTAGCCCGCTTCGGTCTGTCTGCGTCCAGTGAAGGTGAGTTGACGCTGTATAAAGCCAACTCGTTACAGCCAAATGAGATCCAGGAAGCGCGATCGCGCAACCAGCTCTGCTCCAAATGCGGTGGTGCTGGCTACAAAGGTCGCTCTGGCGTCTATGAAGTCATGCGCATTACTGAACGGCTACAAAACCTTATCACCGATGGTGCTCCTACCGAATCAATCAAGGAAGTTGCCGTCGAGGAAGGGATGCAAACGCTGTTGGCATATAGCTTAAACCTCGTGCGCACTGGGCAAACAACGCTTGAGGAGGTTGAACGAGTCACCTTTACTGACACTGGCTTAGAAGCTGAACTACGAGCCAAGCGTAAGTCTGCATTGACCTGCCGCGTTTGTAGTGCCGACCTTAAACAAGAGTGGATTGATTGTCCGTATTGTATGACCCAACGCTTTCAAGATTAGGAATTCTAAGCTTAGAAAACAGTTGGTTTTTTGTTGTTAGTTTTTGGTTGGCAAAGCTATTTACCCAACCAAAAAATCATTCCAGCCTTGAGGGTTCAGGCATGATGGATGGGTAGACTATATGCCTAGCTGTTCACATTATTTTGAACCGTGTGATCATGATTCGGATCAGGTGATCGTTCCATCAACGGCAACCGATCGACAACGCACTAAACATTCCCCAAAGGAGAAAGCTCTATGGAGTTGATGATTGAAGACCTGATGGAGCAGTTGATCGAGATGGGTGGCTCCGACTTGCATCTGACCGCTGGTCTGCCACCTTACTTCCGGATCAGTGGTCACTTGCAGCCAATCGGCGACCAGTCACTCACGGCTGAAGAATGTCAACGGCTGATCTTTAGCATGCTTAACAACACCCAGCGAAAAAACCTGGAGCAAAACTGGGAGCTAGACTGTTCCTATGGTGTACGAGGTTTGGCGCGGTTTCGTGTCAACGTCTACAAAGACCGGGGCACCTACGCTGCTTGTCTAAGAGCACTCAGCTCGAAGATCCCTAACTTTGAGAAACTGGGTCTGCCAGATGTCGTCCGCGATATGACCGAAAAACCCAGAGGGCTAATCCTGGTGACTGGACCTACTGGCTCTGGTAAGACTACGACCCTGGCTGCCATGATTGACCTGATCAATCGCACCCGCGCTGAACATATTTTGACGATCGAAGACCCGATCGAGTTTGTCTACGAACCCGTCAAGAGTCTAGTACACCAGCGACAGCTAGGCGAAGATACTAAAAGCTTTGCCAATGCCCTGAAAGCAGCTTTGCGTGAAGATCCTGACATTGTGCTGGTCGGTGAGATGCGCGACTTGGAAACTATCTCCCTGGCAATCTCTGCGGCTGAAACTGGGCACCTTGTCTTCGGCACCTTGCACACCAGTTCAGCCTCGCAAACGGTTGACCGGATGATCGATGTCTTTCCTTCCGAACGACAGACGCAGGTAAGAGTCCAGTTGTCTAACTCACTGGTAGCAGTCTTCAGCCAAACGCTTGTACCCAAGAAAAACCCCAAACCAGGCGAATATGGGCGGATTATGGCGCAAGAAATCATGATCATCACTCCCGCTATCTCCAACCTGATTCGAGAAGGCAAAACAGCTCAAATCTACTCTGCTATCCAAACGGGCGGCAAAATCGGGATGCAAACCCTGGAAAAGGTGCTGGCTGATATGTACAAAGCTGGCAGTATTTCCTTTGAAGCTGCAATGTCAAAAACCTCCCGCCCAGACGAGATTCAGCGCCTTATTGGCGGAGCACCTGCGGGTGCGGCTCCAGCAGGCGCAGCAAGGCGTTAGTGGCTTAACCATATTGTTTTGACCGCTGAGTATTTATTGAGCGATCGCCCTTAAAATTGTTCACTCTTGAGCGCATTTTTGACCGGACGTTAGCCGCCTTAACTTCTCTTTCGGTGTGCGATCGCTTCTTCCCAGCAGTACAATCTGGTATCGACATCTCAACGTACGCTTACCCTGGTTTCATTCTTCGTAGTGCCTGAAATGCTACAAAGCAAACAAGGGCTTACCAGTTTATCGGTTTAATCATTTTTCTATTTTGGTATCCACTATGCCTACCTTCGTTGCTCGTGTTCAAGACGTTAAAGGGAACGCTAAAAAAGAAAAAATCGTTGCCGAAACTATTAGTGATGCCCGTAGTGCCCTACGAGAAAGGGGACTGTTCATTCAAGACCTAAAACAAGATGAAGGTCTCTCTCTGAACCTCGACATGAAGAAGATTCAAGCTTCAATGGCGAAGGTGACAGTCAAAGACAAAGCTGTGTTCTCGCGGCAATTTGCTGTGTTAGTGAATGCAGGCGTAGCAATGGTGAGAGGGCTGGGCGTTCTGTCTGAGCAATGCACAAACCCTAAATTCAAAGCAGCGCTGCTAGACATTAGTACTGATGTACAGCAAGGGATGAACCTCTCAGATGCGATGCGAAAGCATCCTGGCTGCTTCGATAACCTCTATGTTGCTATGATTCAAGCTGGTGAGGTCGGTGGCGTGCTAGATGAAGTGCTAAACCGTCTAGCAAAGCTACTGGAAGACGTGGCGCGGCTCCAAAACCAGATTAAAGCAGCATTGTCTTATCCTGTAGTGGTTGGTGTGCTGGCAACAATTATCTTTGTGGCGATGACAGTCTTTTTACTCCCTGTCTTTGCAAATATCTTTGCAGACATTGGGGTTGAGTTGCCGCTGTTTACGCGGGTAATGATGTCAATTAGTGAGTTTTTACGTAGCCCCAAAGTTTTGATCCTAATCGTTATCATTCCCGTCTGTATGTTTGCTTATAAGCAATATTACAAAACGCGCGTAGGACGTGAGACGATCGATCGACTTGCCTTAAAAATGCCGTTGTTTGGCGATTTAATCGAAAAGACGGCAACTGCTCGCTTCTGCCGTACGTTTGGTGCCTTAACGCGATCGGGCGTGCCGATTCTGACCTGCCTAGAGATTGTACGTGACACGGCAGGTAATCAGATTATTGCTAACGCAGTGGATGAGGCGCGGCGAGAAATTCAAACGGGCGGCATGATCAGCATTGCGCTTCAGAGAGAGAATGTTTTCCCCCTGATGGCAATTCAGATGATCAGTATCGGTGAAGAAACAGGGGAAATCGATCAGATGCTGATGAAGGTGGCAGATTTTTACGAAGATGAGGTGGAGCAGGCAGTGAAAGCGTTAACTAGCATTATGGAGCCGATTATGATCCTCTTTTTGGGAGGCATGGTTGGTTCGATTTTGCTGTCAATGTATTTGCCAATGTTTGCAGTCTTCGAGAAGCTGGGTTAGGTGCGATCGTTAGTACGAGTTATGTCTAATCACCAAAATCACTACGAAGCAGTTTTGTCTGAGTGCTGTGACGCACTAGGAGCGATCGCCCTGCTCAAGCAGTATCGCCCTTACCTCGAACTGTTGCCCAGCATGCGCCGCCCAAACGAGAGCGTCATTACCATTCCGCTGCCGATCATTAAGTTTCGTCATAGTAATGCTGCTAGTAATGCAGGCGGTACAGGCACCGAAGCTCTTTGTTTATCTTGCGATTTGGCGATTCTCATGTGTGACCCCGAGTGGAAGATCAAAACCGGGGTAGAGATTTTTGTTTTTATCCATCGATCGCAGGAAGATTTCTCTGATTTACTGAGCCGCTGGCGGCAAACACAAGTTGTGTTGAGTTGTGGCTACGAATGGGATCTGCCGTTGCGCTACAAGCACATTTTAAGCGAAGGGGCTGACAATACTTATCCCCTCTTTGTTGTTTTTGAAGAGACGCCAGAGCGTATCAAACGAGGGTTGAAAGGTGCTTTTTTACCTTTTGTCATTCAACCCACGCTTACGGTTGATGGGGAAGAATCAGTTAACTCTAAAGCCGCAGAAGTTTTATTAGGGGATGAAGCTGAATGCTGACTAGCGGTTGCTTGAATGCATATCAATCCGACGAGCCAGCGTCATGTTCAGTTGCTGCTTCTGTTGTGGGTAAGTAAGGGTTAACATCACCAAAGGTTGCAGGCCAGAGCTGCGTAGAAGCAGCGATCGGGGCATCAGTTTCCGCCTCACTCTGTAGAGGAAACGAATCAGGCTGGGGTAGTAGTTTAGCTGGCAGTGGGGATGGTTTAAACGCTATATCACCCAGATTTTGTAGCGCTTCGAGCGCTTCTGTTGCCGATTGGTAGCGGTCTCTAAAGTCATAGCGCACCATTTTATTCAGTATTTCCGCAAAGGTATAGCTAACCTGTGCCCGGTGTTTCCAGGGGATTTCACCTGTATTTTTATCCTGAGTCAACTGGCTCGGCAACAGACCAGTCAGTGCTTGAATGCCAATCATACCCACTGCGTAAAGATCACTATTGAACCGAGGATTCCCTGCACATTGCTCGTTGGGCATATAGCCCTGAGTACCAATACCAACTGTCATGCCTGTATGCCCTTCGTCGGTGAGTTGACTAACATCTTTAACGGCACCAAAATCAATGAGAACAAGTCTGTTATCAGAGTTTCGTCGGATAATATTATTCGGCTTAATGTCACGATGAATGACATGATGGCCGTGGACAAATTCCAGAATTGTCAGCAGTTCTTGTACAATTGCCACTACTCTAAATTCCGGCACTTGCCTGCCAAGCGATAGCTCACTGCTGAGTGGTTGTCCTGGAATAAATTCCTGCACGAGGTAAAACTCTTGATCTTCCTCAAAGTAGGCCAAAAGCTGTGGGATTTGTTCGTGCCTACCTAGCTTTTCAAGCGTTTCTGCCTCTTTTTGAAACAGCCGTTGTGCCAGTTGAAACAGTTTAGGATTGTTGCTGTTGGGGCGGAGTTGTTTAACAACGCAAGTTGGGTTACCTGGTCTTTGAATGTCATCAGCAATATAAGTTTCGCCAAACCCACCGGAACCAAGCACTTTTCTAATGGTGTAGCGCCCTGACAGCTTTTTCCCAAACAGCTCTTGCTCTCGATATTCGGGCAGTAGATCTTTCAAATCATCTTGCTCACTTTTGCTGATAATTTCTTGAATCAGCGGTGAGCCTGCGTAATCTTTCATCGTGCGGCGAAGTTTAAATTTTTCGCTCACGATGCCGATAAAAAGATAAGCGGTGCCGCTAAGGGCGATCGCACCCATTGGCACCGCTGCTGGTAAGATTAATCGACCGTGGGTAAACACAACATAGGTAAAGCTACCCCAGAGGAGAACAATGCCCATCGCTGCAGCAAAGCGTCGTAAGGTTCGCTTCGCTCGGCTCTGAACATAGCCTGCTGTTATGACTATCACGAACACAAAAGCGCCCTGAAGTGGTGGATTAACGATCGCGTCGGCAACGGATTTGTTTTCTAGCAAGGTGGCGATCGCATTCGCATTCACCTCCACTCCAGACATTGCTTGGCGATAGAGTGGGCTGTCCGAAAAAGGTGCAGCATGTAAATCCTGAAACAGTGCAGCGGTTGGACCAATTAAGACAATTTTGTCTTTGAACGCACCGCGTTGCACTAATATCTCCCAGGTAGCAGGATCAAGTACTTGCCAAAAAGGTATCTGTTCAAAGGTGCCAGCCGGGCCATAGAAGAAAATGTTCTCGCCAGGGGGCGCTGGATACAAACGTTGAGACGTTCGCATGGTGGCTTCTGCAAAAGACGGCATCACGGTGTTTGAACCAATCAACCACTCTTGCGGCGGCTTGGTTGGGGTAGCTTGCGCGATTTGTTGGGCAAAGCGGCTGCCCAAGGCATGAATCCGGCTGTTTGGCTCAATAGAATAGTTAATTAAGCCAACTGACATTGGCATCGTCTGGAACATCTCATGCGGTCCCAAAAGTTGCGTCAGAATGCCTTGTGATGTGTTGGTTTCTTCATATTTCGCTGCTAGTGTTATGCGACCTGCGTGTTGCTGTAGCGCCTGTTGAAAGGCTCGATCGCCACGACCACCGTCTGCACTACTGCTAGGGGAATCAAAAATTAGATCGATCGCTACTGACCGGGCACCCGCTGCCATCAAACGGTCAATAGCGCGTGCATAAGCGACTCGGTTCCAGGGCCATCCATGTAATGGTTCTAAAAACGCATATTTTTTAGGGTCAACGGTGTAAACGTTTCTTCCCTGAGCGATCGAATCTTCGTCGATCGCCAGGATGACTATATCGGCTGGCGGTGCCATCGGACCGCGCAATTCAAAAAAGAGCGTTTGTATCTGACGCTCTAGCAGTTTATCTAGATTTGACTGGCTAGCAGTGAGTAATGCCGCAGCGATCGCCACAGCCCCCACTGTGAAATGCCCCAACCTGCTTAACTCTGGCGCGTGCAGTCCAGCTTTCAGCGTATTGGTCAAACGTTTAGTTGTTGAAGGAGTCTTAATCGTCAGCGGTTCTGTCTGGGGTAGCGGCGGTTTTTTAGCCATCTTCAGGTTTATGGGAGGGACTTTCAAACGACGCACCCCGCTAACAACTATAACTGAACAGACGACGCAGCCTTCAACTGCTGGTCTAACGCGATGTGCAATTACTTTATCCTTATTCTTCTTTGCTCCCAAGCGGGAGAGCTTGCGGACGCTGTAATTTCCTTTGTTGTCTGGAGAGGACTAGGGTAGGGTTTGCTGCCTATTCTGTAGGTAGCCTTGACAAGTAGCCTAGAAAAGTCACGTATCAAGTAATCTATCGCAGTCTTAAACTGCCTGCCAGACCCATTCCCTTAAAAAGAAACTAAAAAAATGACACGAAGAGCATTCTTCCGTGACGTAGAAAGGTTCTAGAAGGTTTCCTGTTACTTAATTCTTGATGAGAGACTGGTTAAAAAGTCTCTTAAGTTAAGTTTCACTCCTAGAAACAGCACTGTCTGGCATGTTATGAATAAACGTATGAAAAAGCCCCGCCACGGCGGGGCTTTTTCTATTGATTAGCTTGAAAAGCTAGCGAACTAGAACGAGAAGGTTGTCCGAATCACGCCAACGTATTGCGTTGCGTTGTCATTGTTCCCTTCTGGATTGAAGATCACGATGACACCCGGTGTAATCGCAATGTTGTTAGAAACACGATAGCGATACAGCGCTTCCACATGGTACGTGGTGTCATTGTCAATACGACGTAGACCGTTAGCAAAAAAGTCATTGCCAGTAACTTTGGGTGGAATACCCACGATGATGCCGCCCAAGTTGCCTTTTTTGCCCAAGTCAGGGAAGGCTAAGAAGGCAGAACCATTAAGAATGGTCGCTTCGTTGCTGTTGCCTGCTTGATATGCCTCAGTGTAGCCAACCGAGCCACCGACGATAAATTTGGGGCTGAGGCGGAACTGTGCCTGAACACCAAAGGCGTTGGATGATGTGGCTCGACGCAGCGCTGCACTTGAAGCAAAGGGGTTAGACGCATACCCACTACCAGTACTGGATGTGACATTGACCTCATTACCAGGGTAGTAAGAGCGCGCATAGGTCAGCGCAACTTCAAGGGCTTTGCTGGGTCTGAGGACAACCTGACCCAGAGCGCTGTAGGCACCGTTGAACAAACCGTTGGTTGGGCTTGGGTCGTTGCTGAGGGTGTCAGCGATGTAGCCACCCTGGAAGGCAAGAAAATCGCTGAACTTGTACTCAAAGGTAAAACCAGCGCCAGCCGAATTGCTCCGGTAGATGGGGCTAAACCGCCCAAAACGGGAGAGTGCGCCACCGCCGCTGCTGGCAAAAGGGCTAATGGTGCTAACGAGACCGTTATAAAACTCGTTTCCAGTGGCGTCAACCTGAAGCCTGAAGTTGTTGCTGAGAGCAAAACGGTAGTAGACTTTGCTGGCTTCAAGAGAGTTTGAGTTGTTGCCATCAAAACCCAGTCTGGTTTCGTTCGTTCCAGTGAAGGCACCCGAAAAAGGTGTAACGTTCCGTGCCTGCAAGCGAATTCTCAACTGATCTCTACCAGTAAAGCTGCTGTCTAAGTTCAGACGAGCACGATTGGCAAAAATAGTTTCGGTTTGGTCATCCCTTAAAGTAGCTTCGTTACCAGCAGTAACACCACCAAGAAGGCTACCGTTACCGGTACGGGTCGCACGATCGCCAAAGGTATCTGCGATCGTAAAGATGACTTCACCAACCAGCTTGGTTGTGGTGGAGAATTGCTGCTTCTCAAGGGTTGCTGTCCGTGCTTCTAGAGCATCGACACGACCGCGCAGAGTTGCCAGTTCAGCCGCAAACTCTTCTTGCAGCTTTTGGACTGCCAGCAAATCTTCTTTTTTGACCAGATCAGCGGTGCCAGCAGCAATCAATTCGTTAATCCGATCCATGCAAGCATTCAAGCCAGCCGCAAACTCATAGCGGCTCAGCGCCCGATTACCGCGATAGGTTTGATCCGGATAACCAACGATACAGCCATAGCGCTCAACCAGCGATTGCAGTGCTTGAAACGCCCAGTCGGTCGGCTGCACGTCTGACAACTGAGAGACCGAAGTCACCTGACCCACAATACCTGTCACTGCTAGATCGTCGGCAGCAGAAGCAATCACCTGAGATGGGGATGCCGTTGTTGCCACAGGTTTAGCTGGTGTCGGCGCTGCGTTAGCGACCGTTGCATCAGCAATCTTCGTTGCTTTCACGGGAGCGATCGACACTTCTACCGGAGCGATTGACGCATCCAATACAGATTCTGTAGTTTCCACGGGGGCTACAGATGCAGTGGCTGTTTCAGCCGCATTAACAGCAATACTTGTACCAGCGATCGCCGAGACTGCGATCGTTGCGCCCAACAGAGAAGGAACTGCCAACAAAGGCTTCCAAAATTTTCTTGACATCATTGCTTTCACGCTCACACCTTAATACAAAAAACCTGTCTACAGATCGCCCAAACAGCTCATCAAACAAGCTTTACTTCAGTAAATTCTGTGATTCACAGAGAGCCTTGAAACTTTCACAAAAGTGACGTTTCTGAAGAACCACCTCAAGAGACGGTTTTGCTAATACGCAACGCCACTCTACATGATTCTTCTAATGACCTTCCCTACTAATTATTGAGGATGATGGTTAACGGGACTTTAAATATATACACTATTTCTTCGATATTTTCTAGAGATCGTTTTAAAGAGGAAAAACTTTAGTCCTTGCAGTAAAAACTAATACATAAAGCAGGTAAGGATGGTCACATAGCAAGAAAATCATAAAAAAAGCTCTCCCTTTATTAGGAGAGCTTTCAAACTTAAAAATGTACTAGACCTCTAAGACCAATGCAAAGAGGCTTGCCACATGAAACTAGAACGTGAAGGTCGTTCTTAGAGTACCAATGAAAACGTCTGAGCTATTGTTGACTTGACCAGGGTTGATCACGTAGATAACACCAGGCGTAATAGAGATGTTGTCAGTCAACTGATATCTGTAGAACGCTTCAAAGTGAATTGGCTCAGAGTTTCCTGTCCCGCGACCAAGTTGCTGAGAGTTACCTAGGTAAGGTTCAACCCCTGCCATCAGACCTAGAAGATTACCCTTCTTACCAAAGTCAGCGAAAGCAAGACCAACACCATAAGTCCAAATATCGCCAGCATCAAAACCGTCGCCGACCTTATCCGCTTCGATGTATGAACCAAAGGCATTCACCGAGATGTTTCTGCCCAGGTTAATCGAGCCTGAGAGACCATAAGCGTTAATTCTTGACGATGTAAAGGTGTTGTTGGCATTGAGGAAAAGCAAGTTTGCTGCGCTTGTACCAACAACAGGACCGCCGCTACCAGTGTCAAAAATGGCACCACGAGTGTAAGCGTTAACGTAGGTTGCACCGATAGAAAAGAAATCAGTCTTAAAGGCAACCTGAGCAAGTGCAGAGTAATTGCCGTTGAATAGACCAGCTTTCTCAGCGGGGCTGTTTGCTCCAAACAAAGATTGTGGAGCGTTAAGTTGACCACCTGTTGCAGTCACGCTTGAGTTATTTGCCAGATAACCAAGACTAATTTTGAAGTTGTTGGTGAGGTCAAAATTCACACCGATACCGGAACCGCCCCCAATGTTATAGATTGGGTTGCGTTGAGCAAAGACGCTAAGTGGACCAGAGCCACCGTCAAAGCCTTCCATTAGACCCGCTTGAGTAGGGGCGTAGTCATATTGCAGACCCGCGAAGGCCGGAACATAAACACTAATTTTTTCGCCTAACGGGAAGTAGTAAGCAACCCAGTCAGCAAAAACTTGGTTGCCACCTGTGCTGCCAAATTGGAATGATTGTAAACCAACACCCCCAGTTGCATCTTGATATCTAAAAGGAACAAAGTTACCCGCAGCAAGACGAGTGACCAGTAAATCTTTGCCCGTGAAGCTAGTGTTGAGAGACAAACGAACCCGATCCTGGAACACAGTGTTGTTGCGGAAGGGTTGCCCGAATTCATCGGTGATCGCAAAAACCACTTCACCCGCAAGCTTGGTGGTGGTTGAGAACTGCTGCTTCTCAATGGTCGCCGTCCGAGCTTCTAGGGAATCAACACGACCACGAAGGGTTGCCAGCTCAGCTGCGAACTCTTCCTGTAGCTTTTGCAGGACTGCCAAGTCTTCCTTTTTCACCAAATCAGCGGTGCCAGCAGCAATGAGTTCATTGACGCGATCGAGACAAGCGTTTAAGCCAGCCGCAAACTCATAACGAGTGGTGGCGCGGTTGCCGCGGTAGGTACGGTCAGGATAACCAGCAATACAGCCGTAGCGTTCGACTAATGATTGCAGCGCTTGAAAAGCCCAATCAGTTGGCTGAACATCAGAAAGCTGTGAGACAGACGTTACTTGAGCATTGGAGGTACGACCTTCGCGGGTGTACCGATTGATCTGATTCAGAGAGTTTGTGGATGACTCAGAAACAGCAGGCTCAGAACGGGTAGGAGCGGCTTGTGCAACTTCTACGGGTGTAGCGGCGGCCGGAGCCGGGGTTGTGAGTGCACGATCAGAAGCAATTGGTGCAACATCTAAAGCAGAAACTTCTGGCGAAGCAACTTGTGGAGCCGCAGCCAAGGTGATGGACTGTTGGGTTGAAGCCTGAGACTGAACGACATCGGTTGCTTTTGCTTCAGCGGCGATCGCCGATGCAGACACTGTTAGAGCAGCAGCAAGCACTGCGGGGCTAACTAGCAGAGATTTCAAGAAGAGATTCGACATGACTTTAGATTTATCCTCCACACACCAATACAGAATAACTGAAGGTTATCTGCAACTACAGATTGTTTAACAAGCTGACGTACTCAAGCGTAACCAACATTAGGTTCTACAGCAAGAGCATTTCGTGTTGCTAGCTACATTCTAGGGAACATTCTACCGAATCTTTAGCCTTGTGTCTCTAGCTTTGGCATGTTTTTTATTTGTGTCTCTAGCTTTGATATAACTTTTAGTCATGCTTTTTGCTAGTAGGGTGAAGGTTTAGACGGTTAAAGACGGCAATACGTACCGCTGCCTTTCCTGAATCTCGTACCTCATGCTAGAGAGGTTGCTCTCTAAGGGCAAAAGTTGGGCGATGCTGAATCCAGGGCTTTGCTGCTTCAATCTGTGCGGCTAGGGCAATCAGAGTAACCTCAGCGGCGGGACGACCAATCAATTGGATGCCGATCGGCACACCGTTTTGGTCAAAACCAGTGGGAATTGTAATGACAGGCTGTCCGGTCGCATTAAACGGCGGGCAGGGTGCAACCCAGTTGATGATTTTTTCTAGCGTTTTGCTAGGTTGAAGTGTTGCCCACTCGCCAATGCGGATGGTGGAGTGTAGATAAGTTGGTAACACCAACACATCCACTGCATCAAAGAAGGCGACTATGCGACGGGCAACCATCTGCATTTTGCCAACGGCTCGCAGGTATTTGCCGCTGGAGTGAAAGCGCGATCGATTGAGTAGCCACCGATTCATCTTGCCTAGAAAAATAAACGGGATGCCCGCTTCACTGAGGACAGACTGCCAGACCACGCTAAACGGCTCAATTAGATCACTAAAATCAGGGCAACCTGGCTCTACCGTATGCCCCATTGACTGTAGTAAAGTCACCGTATCTAAAACAGCTTGCTTACAGCCTGGGTCTGCTGCTCCGACTGGCTCAATGGCAGTTGCAAAGGCGATACGTAGATGACCCGGCGATCGCTGAGTTGCTGCTAGAAAGGAGGGCTCTGGATCAGGTAGCCAGTAAGGATCACCAACAACATAACCGGACATCGCATCGAGCAACGCTGCTGCATCAGCCACTGTGCGGCCGAGTGGCCCACTGGTGGCAATACCGCTGAGTCGATCGCCATAGGGTGCATGGGTGACACGTCCCCGTGACGGCTTGATGCCAACGAGTCCACAGCACGATGCGGGTCCTCGAATGGAGCCGCCCCCATCTGATCCCTGGGCGATCGCGCAGAGTCCTGCTGCCAGAGCTGCCGCTGACCCCCCACTGGAGCCACCAGGCGTATAGTCTAAATGCCACGGGTTACGGGCAGGCGGAAAGCCATCTGGTTCGGTATAGGGCAACATCCCCACTTCAGATGTAGCAGTCTTACCCAGGATGATGAAGCCAGCCTGCTTGATACGAGAGACAACACCATCGTCTTCAGTAGAAAGGCGCTTTTTAAGGAATTTGACCCCATATGCACAGGGCAACCCTGCCACTGCATTCAGGTCTTTGATGGCGATCGGCACACCAAAGAAGGGAGGGAGCTTTTCGCGGTTATGGGCGATCGCCTCCGTTTTGGCTGTAGCGTCAGCAATAGCAAATTCTGCTGCCACGGTGACATAGCTGCCCAACTGCCCATTCAGTTGCTCAATGCGTTGCAGATAAAGCTCAACCAGCTCTAGCGGCGAGATTTCCCGCTGGCGGATTAAGCGTGCCTGCTCCAGGGCAGGTGTAAAAGCCAGGTCGGTCAAATTCATTTATGAAACTCGCCTTAGTGGTGCAGGCTGATGCCGTAAAACCTCATCATAAAGGCTTTCCAAATGTGTAATGTTGTCGGTGAGCGTGTAGCGCTCTTTGACTCGCTGCCGAGCATTTTGCCCCAATAAGTTTGTCCAGCCTGGATGTTCGCACAGTTGGGGGAGCAACGTTTTAAGTTGGGTTGCGACGTTTTGGGTCTTTAAGATCACGCCCGCCTCATGCTCTAAGACCTCGCCATCAGCGCCAGCATCGGTGGCAACGCAGGCTAATCCACATGCCATTGCCTCCAAGAGCGACAAGGACAGCCCTTCAACCAGGGATGGCAGCACAAAAACATCAGAGCCACGCAGGATATTAATCCGCTGCTGCTCGTTAGCGATAAAGCCTGACCAGACGATGCCGTGGTCTGGACCGTAGAACGGAATCAGGGAGGCGGCGAGCGAGCCGTGGTTGCCCACAATCACAAGCTTGGTACGATCGTCCATCCGACATTGTTTCCAGGCTTTGAGCAAGGATTCGATGTTTTTCTCTGGTGCGATCCGTCCCTGATAGACGAAGATGCGATCGGCATCCAACTCGGCTTTAAGACTCGATGACCCTGGAGAATACTTCTGGACATCTACCCCGTTGGGAATCACCGCTAGCTTTGAAGCGGGTACACCCAGGCGGATGAGCAGTTCTTCTTGGATGTGAGAAAAGATAATGACACGATCGTACTTCGCTAGAAACGGCGCATAGAGCTGGTACATCAAATGCTGTGTGCCCGATGTGAGATTACGCGGTTTGCGATCGAACGGCGGATGAAACGTAGCAACCAGTGGGATACCCAACTCAAGACAGATTTCTGGCAGCAAAAAGTCAAGCGGCGAGAGGGTTAGTGAAGCGTGAACCACATCCGGCTTAAGCCGATACAGCGCTTGCGCCAGAATCTTGCTCGATTTGAACGTCGGAATGGTGTAAATTTGCGATTTGTAAAGGAACGGTATCGAAATTTCTTGGCAGTCAGGCCAGTTATCAGGTGGTGGCTCCGGCTGGGCAAAATGAAAAAAACTGACCTGGTGACCTCGATCTAAGAGCGCATTTGTCACCTCTCGACCGTAGGTGACATTGCCGCAGAACGGCGACTTTTTTCCGAGCCAGGCGATATGCATTCAGAGTAGGGAAACGAAAGGGATAGGCGCAGTGATTAACGGTCAGTCATTAGCGAGCCATTAGCATGGGTACACTTAACCAAAACCGCACAGCCCATCACCCACTAACGCTGGTTTAACCCTGTACGGGAAATATACCAGGTTAAGACCCCTCCTGCGACGACCAAAACTGCCAGACCGAGAAAGACAGCACGTAAGCCAAAAAACGTTTCAGCTACACCAGCCAGCGCCAACGGCAGGCTAAGGGCAATGTTGATGGCATTGTTCTGCAAGCCAAAAACCTTGCCCCGCATAGCTTCGGGTGTCTCCTCTTGAATCGCCGTTTGCATCGGTACACCGACAACAGCCGCAAAGCCCCCCAACGCTGCAATCAGCAGTAGCGTGGGTATCAGCCGTGTCACAGAGAGGGAAATACCAAACAATGACGCTGCCATGCCTAGTGAACCAACCAGGCTCAATTGTGTATGGGGGAACCGCTGACCAAACTGTCCGATAAACGTTGCCCCGATCGCCATACCCACGCCACCCATTGCCAGCAAAAAGCCGAACTGAGAAGACTTGATTTCGGGTGTTACCTCTGCTAACCGTACCGAAAGGACTGCCAGCGCTGCAAAAACCGAGAATAGAATCACGAGTTGAATCAACGCACTCCGTACGCGACCTTGCTCTGCCAGAAAGCGCAAGCCGTCACGGATGTCCTGCCAAACATGGGGTACTTCAGCATCGATCGCTTCGTCTTCCGAGTTTGTCACCGAATGGCTTTTCTCGCCTGTTCTCAGCCACAGCAAAATAACACCCGCGATTGTATAGCCACTGGCAACCACCAGTTCTTTACCTAGCCCGATCGCCGTCCAGCCAAGCTTGCTGATGAGCGTATCTGCCAGCGCTAACAGCGGTTCACCGACAGCAAACCCAATGATGACCGATGCCATCATTGTGGTGGTATAAAGCGAGTTGGCAGATAGAAGATGCCGCCGCTCTACGACTAGCGGCAACGTTGATTGCTCGGCAGGCGCGAAGAATTGGGTCAGCGTTGAAACCAAAAACGTGATACCCAGCAGTACACAGAAGCCAACGGGTAAGCCTGCCAGTGGTGACCAACCTTTCGACAGCCAGAGCAGCGGCGGTAATGCAAAAACCAAACCGCCACGCAGGAGATTGGTTAGCACCAGCACCGTTTTCTTTGACCAGCGATCGACAAAGACACCCGCGATCGAGCCAAAGAGCACGGCTGGGATCGTAAACGCAATCATAATCGACGAGACCCAGCCGCTAATCGATTGGTCGTCGCTCTGAAAACGACTGGCAATCAGGGCAATCATCAGTACCAGATAAACCTTGTCTGCCAGTTGCGAAAAAACCTGACCACTCCATAAGGTTAAAAAATTGCGGTTCTTCAAAACAGGGAAAAAGCCCTGCTCTGGCTCCGATGTTGGATGATTCGTTGAAGTACTGTCTAATGATTCAAGGTCACTCGCCGACCCATGACCATTCCCATTGTTTTGCGGCTCCAATGCTGGCAACGGCATTGTTTCAGCGTCTGCTAGCTGCCACGGCTCCTGCGCTAGTCGGTGCTGCGGCGATCGCTCGTCTGCTACTCTATCCTCTGCCGCTTTAAAGATATCCTCTGCCAATCTGGGTTTGCCAGCGTCCTGGCTGGTTAGGGGTGACATGGAATCATCTGACGAATCATTTGACGAAGCCAACGCGCGATCGTCGAGTAAGGCGTCAAGATCTACCTTACGTGACTCGTGGTTGATTATCTCACCTGAATTTGTTGGATTCAAAGACAACATCAGCGTGGCTTGGAGGTCAGAGCTGGACAATCGCATCATAACTTGAAGAGGTGTTTGAAGGAATTAAGCAGGATTGGCAGTGGCAAAACAGGCATCGATGAGGCTAGCAGAGCGGATCGGACGATCAAGGTAATACTGAGCATAGGAACGCAAGGCGTGCTCAACGGACTGCCATAGTGGGTCAAGCGTTCCGTCAGACTCTCCTGCCATCTGCATTTGAGCCAGCAACGCTTCTGGTTCCGGTAACGTTGCTTCAGCGAGGTGCTGCATCAGCATCAGCTCAGGGGCGCTTAAACAGCGATGTAAGCTGGCGATCGCTTGTGACGGCTGGTAAACCTTGAGGGGACGACTCGTAACGGTACTCGTGTCAGACATGGCGTGCGGCTCCCCTACTTGCGGCACCCGTATAGCTGCCTCTGCAACCTGATGACGACGGGGTGATGGCTTTGCAAGCAATTGCTCTAGTACTGCCAGCGTCACAGTACCGCCAGCCGGAATGCTGAAACCAATGCGCCAGTTGCCATCGGTTAAGTCAGGCGGTAACGCGGCTCGGGTCATGCAGCAGAGATGCACCTGGGGTGCAACGCCTGCTAAAACCAGCAGTTGAAAGACAGCATGGGTCAAATGAGCCAACACTTGTGATGTGGGCGATCGCTCCAACCGTGCCAGATGTTCGTTGAACAGGTAAAACAATTCTTCTTGTGGCTGCTCACTTAATGCCTGATGCAAACACAGCTCGGCAAGATACTGACTGGCAATCAGCTTCCTTAAATCCTGCCCTAAGCGCGGATAAGACTCCAGCGTCTCTGCTTGCGTAATCTTGTCGAGCGATCGTCCCTTCGCAAACATCAGCTCATTGACTACAAACAGTTCACTCCGTCCACCCATTCGCGAGTTGTGTTTGCGTGACCCCATGGCGATCGCCCGCACCAAGCCAAACTCGCGCGTCAAAATCGTCAGCAACCGATCGGACTCACCCATCGGCATACTTTTAAGATTGATTCCAGTCGCTTTATAAGTACGGCTCATGCAGGCGGTGATGCGATGGGGCTGTGGGGAACAGAAGCAAAGATACGGGGGAAAAGGAAATTTGTCTTGAGAAAATCTCCAGGCTAGATCTCGACTTGCCTCTCCTGAATCTAACAGTTAACAGCTTTATGCCGCTTCTGCCCTCTATCTTTTAAGCTAAAGTACGTCTGCCTTTCCCTTTTTAGCGTATCGCTTTACCTTCGCGCTGTCTGATCAATTCGGGACCCTGTGATGTGCCGAGTCGAGTGGCTCCAGCCATGATTAACTCTAGTGCCTGTTCTACCGTGCGAATGCCCCCAGACGCTTTAATCCCCACCCGATCTTTAGTCACTTCTTGCAGTAAGCGGACATCGGCAACCGTTGCCCCACCGTATAAGCCTGTACTGGTTTTCAAGTAAGCAACACCCGCCTCCATACAAACTTCAGCCGCCGATCGTTTTTCGGCATCAGTCAGTAACGCGGTTTCCAAAATTGCTTTAATTGTTTGCCCGGTCGCTTCATGAATTTCGGCAATTTCGCGATGCACAGCATCTATATCACCTGCTTTCAGCCAACTAATATTAATCACTACATCCAACTCGGTCGCCCCGTTTTCTACTGCCTCTTGCGCTTCGTAGAGCTTTACGGCTGAGGTCGTGGCACCGTAAGGAAACCCAATGACGGTACAGACGTTGGGTCGTTTGCCATGCAGTAAAGCGGCGGCTTGTCTCACATAGGCAGGATGAACGCAAACAGCCGCAAAGTTAAATTGGTCTGCCTCCTCACACCACTGCTCGACTTGCTCTAATGTTGCGGTCGGATGTAGCAACGTGTGATCGATAAAAAGAGCAAGGTCAATCGACCCACTTGATCGCTCGGCCATGGGTATCTCCTCAAATGTGTGGCTGTAATCGAACCTGGATCATCTCACGTACTATCTAACGGTGAGCAGGCTTAACCCAATGAGCGTTGTAATGCTCATTGAGCCTGTAAGAAACATCAGCGATCGTCCGATGGGCACATTCAAAATGTAGAAAGTGGGATAAAGCAGACGTGCAACCACGTAGGCGATCGCTGCCCAACCGGCTAAAGCGGACTGTTGCCCCGTGACGTATGCCATCAATGCTGCTGCCGCAAACAGCACAAAGGACTCAAACGCATTTTCATGTGCCCATGTTGCTCGCTGGGCATAGGCTGGCAGCTTGTTAAACAGCGCACGAGGCTGCGCCATATCATAACCAGCTTGCAGCCGACCGTAAGCGACGACCACAAAAGGCAAATAGATCAATACAGCCGCAGTGGCAATGGCGTACAGCAGAACGGCTGGAGTGGAAAGCGGCAAGGGTGGTAATGACATGAGGAAGCGTTTCGGATGGACTGCTGTTTTAGTTTAGTCGGGTTGCCTGACGGATGGACGATTCCAGCAGCGATCGTGTTAGCGTCAAGCATTCTTGTATAGCTGTAGCCATGCTGATTAGGACGGGGTGCAGGGGTAGAACCCCTAGCTGGGGGCGAAGCCCACACCCCCCCTTTGATCCCAATGTCCTAAGTTCTGTGGCGATAGCCATAACATACGTAGATTGCCTAAGCCCTGCTTAATTCCTAGAGATTAATGTTGCTTATCGGGTGCATTGAGTAAAATCTAATTAGACAAGCATTCAGGCACCTGGGAGTGGTATGAAAAGGCACCAGCAGCATCGAGCAAAACCGCCGCAACCACCAATGTCTGTGCGAGCAAGCCACACAGACCGACAAAAGGCTGGCATAACGTCTGGTCTCAGCCGCTTTTTGTGGACTCGACCGTTAGCCGTTTTGGGTGGCACATGGGTCGTTATGGTTGTGGTTGCTCTGGTTGCAGTCAGCGGCTTGCTAAGTCCTGAATCGTCCAATGGGAAGAAGAAGAATACAGAAACGGCGATCGTTAGAACGATGGCTAAAACGCCTCAGAGAGAGCAGCAAGGTCGTTTGCCACTATGGCTATTTGGAGCGATCGCCCTAAGCTGCGCGGCTGGTTGCATTCTCATTTCAAAGCAGGCAACGCGCCCACCACGTTTACAGACTCGCACCTCCAAACCAAAGCCCAACCACCTCACCCCTGATCCTGATCCTGGTGCGTTAGAGGTAATGGAACCCTTGATGCCACCACTGTCCTCTACGCCTGCCTCTGCGCCCATGACCGCTTCTACTGCGCCAATGCCCTCTTTTGTACTGGAGCCACGCCGTACTCAAGCGGCTACTCCCTCGGTAGCTTCTGTCACCTTAATGCAGCTTGCTCAAATGCAGCCAAATCCGACCCAGCCCACACCTGCTAGACAGCTATCGGTTGCGCCCATGACCGTCGCACCTGTTACAGTTGTCCCGCCCGAAGAGAAGTCTCCGCTTGACTGGAGGGATGCTAGCCTTGCAGAGCGATTGGATTTACGTAAACCGCGATCGGTTTCGTTTCATCTATGAACCTTCATCGATCAATTTCACTTCAAGCTACTGCTAACGCTTTGGCTCTGACCGTAGTGGCTAACGCTAACTTGAGTCTTGCTTAACTCTAAAGATTGCTTAAAACGGAGAGGGGGGGATTCGAACCCCCGATCGCTTTCGCGATGCTCGATTTCAAGTCGAGTGCATTCGACCACTCTGCCACCTCTCCAAGGGGCATGTTTGATACGTCGTCTATCTTAACCTGTTCTGACAGCTTAAGAGGCGCAATTAGTACTCAAGCTTCCGATCGCCATAGAGCAATGCCACCCAGCAAGCCAGAAATGTTGGGCACAATCTTGACGTTTGGGGGCAGGGTAAGGGTGATGAATTTGGCGTTGCCACCACCGATATAGAGCATGTCGTAGTTGAACAGATGTTCTAAGGTCGCGATCGCTTTTTCCAGGCGATCGTTCCATTTTTTCTTACCCGCTTCTTCGAGTGCAGCGTTGCCCAGTTGCTGTTCGTAGGTGTTGCCCTTCCGAAACTCATGGTGTCCGGGTTCCAGGTTGGGCACCAGTTTGCCATCGAGAAAGAGCGCGCCACCCATGCCCGTGCCAAACGTCAGCACAAGCTCTACGCCCTTCCCAGCGATCGCTCCTAGCCCTTGCATATCCGCATCGTTGATGACGCGCACAGGCTTCTCTAACTGCTGAGAGAGCGCCGTTTCGAGGTCAAAACCAAGCCATTCAGCGTCCACATTGGCAGCCGTTTGGGTGATGCCGGCTTTGACAACACCCGGAAAGCCAACGGAGACGCGATCGTAGGTTTTGCCCTTTGCTAACCCAAGGATGGCAGCAATCACTGCCTCTGGTTTGGCAGGTTGGGGCGTTTCAACGCGATCGCGCTCAGTAACGGGATTGCCCATCTCGTCCAACACCATCACCTTAATGCCGCTGCCGCCAATGTCAACGGCAAGCGTTTGAAGCGGTCTACTTTGTTGTGCCATGCCAGATAGTTAAATGCGTTTCAACGAAGCAAATGCATGAGCGAGGGTGTTTTAACAACGAAACCAGGAGCAGCAGTGACGAGATCAGCAGAGGCTTAATCAAACCAGCCCACATCCCGGTTAAAGGTATTCAGCGGATGCCCAGAGGCTTCCACAGGGGTCGAGTTTTCAACAGGAGGCGGTGCCAACTTCAATGCCTGCGGAGCCAATTTTACCAATTCTGGAGGAGGGCTACTGTCTACGGCTGTTTTTTGAGTTTGTAGAGTCTTCAATTCTTGCGTAAGTTTGCCATTGGCATCGGCAAGCTGGCGTGCGTCTTTGCGGGTTTGCTCCAGATCAGTCTGCAGTTGCGCGATCGTCTCTTTTTGAGTCTCCAAGGCGGTCGTCAAGTCTGCAATCTTCTGTAGCAAAGTGTCGTCCTGTTTTGGTTCGGGAGTTGTTTCTGACTCTGTAGCTTCAGTCCGCTTAGTCGTGCGGCTCTTTGCCGTTGTAGTAGTGGCTTTAGTGGAAGCCGAGTCTGACGCTGCTCCTGCATCCAACGCCTCTGCGTCTGGCTCATCAGCGACCTGTTCAGCCTCTGCCTCAGCTGTTACCTCCTCTGAGGATTTGTTTGCTTCCTCGCGCAATAAATCTGACAATCGTCTCCTAGCCATGCGTCCTCCGTTCCCCATGCATCACTAACACTTTAACTAGATACCTTTTCAGGTAACGCGGTGCCAAGTTTTGTTTAAGCACCTCTACAAACCATACTGCCATTTGCTAGCGAAACTGCATTGTGAATTTTCTGCCTTTTAGCTTCCGTCTTTCACTAATGACCCTGCTGTTGCCAATCGTGCTGAATTTCTTCGGCAACATGACGATAATCCGCTTCAGCCTCACGCGCATTGTTACCGTGCCATAGCGAAATGGGTAGTCCTTCTAACGCTGCCCGTTCGTGAGCCTTGTAAGCACGGATAAACGTCTTACAGGCTGGAATACCAAGCTCTTTCAGCGTCTGCTGTGCGTCTATCGCTTCATTGATACTACGAGGATCAACCCGCGTCAGCAGCACTCGATGGGCAATACCTTTTGGCGTAACAGTCTGCCGTACGGTCTCAATTAAGGCTGTTAGATCCATTGGTGCAGGCGGTGTTGGCAAAATCATATAGTCTGCCACAGGAATGATTGCTGCTAACTCCTCAGAAGCCAAAGCCGGAGGCGTATCAACGACCAGCAGATCATAGTCTTCGCCGTCGCGTAGTGCCGCAAGTGCGGCTGGCTGGGTTTCTTGCCTGAGGTCAAACCCCATCGGTTGATTGCCATGCTTAAACCACCAGGTTGCTGACCCTTGCGGATCGGCATCGACTAACAGAACACGCTGGTTTGCTGCCAGTGCCGCCGCTAAGTTAACGGCAGTGGTTGTCTTCCCAACGCCTCCTTTGCCATTCAGGACAACGAGGATTTTTTTTGGCGATGACAGCAGCATGGGCTAATGGCTCTTGAATGGTAGTGAAGGGAGGTGTAAAAGCTGAGTGCAAGTATGACATGGCGAATCGCAGGCTGAAGGGGCATTCTTGCACCCGTATTCAGCCTCAGTCTGGACAAATTATGTCTTCAAAAGTGGGACGCAGCGCCAAAAGATTGCTATCGCGTTGCATAGAGTAGCCCAAAACGAACTAAGCCACTTTGATAACCGCGCTGCATCAGACTGAGGGAGAGCGCGGCTTGAATCGTTGTCCAGCCAGAGGTCAGCAAACCGACGATCGCCTCTACATTGAAGGCAGAGTCAATCACCACATCCCAAAAGGGCGCGACGGCTGTAGACCAGTCGGCAGTGCGAATTTGCTGAAAGTTTAGGGAGTGGGCGATCGATTCATACTCTGGCAGCGACAGCACGTAGGGCAAGCAATAGACGCGATAGATATCTGCCAGATGCTTCTGCTCGTCGGCTGTCAACGGTTGGCGATCGATCGGGCGATGGCACCATGTCACCATCAAGAAGGTGCCGCCCGGTTTGAGTACCCGGTAGCACTCTTGCATAAACTTGGCTTTATCCGGCATGTGTTCGCCGCTTTCCAGTGACCAGATGAAGTCAAACGACTGATCAGCAAAAGGCAGATTGAGCGCGTCGGCAACCTGAAATTGGGCGATCGCGCCTGTGCCTGTATGCCCTGCCATGCCTGCACTTTTAGCCCGTTCTGTGGCTCGGCTTGCCTGCACTGGGCTCAGAGTAATGCCCGTTACATTCGCGTTAAATTTCTCTGCAAGGTAGAGCGAACTGCCACCAATGCCGCAGCCAACATCCAAAATGTGCTTTGGCAAAAAGCTCTCTGGTCGTTCAAGCTGTGCCCATTGCAGTAGTTCTTCGATCAGGTCAATCTGCGCTTGCCGCCGCTCTTTTTTCTCACGACCATCGGCACCATAATAGCCATGATGCATATGCTCCCCCCAGATCTGTTCCCATAGCCCGGAGGAGGCATCGTAAAACTGCTGAATCTGCTGGTTAAGGGTAAACGTCATGGTAAAGGCGAGAGTAGAGAGTAGTCACGGAATTAGTAAAGCATAGATGAGAGGCAGGAGGCAGAAGGCAGAGGGATACAAGCGAAAGGCTAAAGCTAAGGGCTAAAAGCTGACCGCTGGTGGCTATCCCCTTCACGTTCTCATTGCCACATATTGTCCCGTATGAGTGGTAACAATAGTATCGCCGCAGCGAGTTTCGGCGTTAAGCGTGATTCTGGCTTTGCCATACCGTTGTAGCGTGGTGTAGAACTTGAGCCAACGGGCACGATCACACTGACAGCAAGCCACGATCGCGTCGGTCGCCGGTTTCATAAAGTTCGTACTGCTCGATTGAATCACCAGGCGATTGGGCGTTTCTTCCATCTGGAGTTTCGCCCAGAGGAGTGCCCAGCCAGCCAAAATGCCCAGGCTTGCAATACTCCCGCCAAAAATGGTCGCTCGGTGGTTAATGTTGGGCGCGTAGGGCGCTAACAGCGAAATTTGCGCATCATCTACTGCCAGGACAATTATCCCCATGTGCCTGGTAATCGGAATATGCTCGTGTGCATATTGAGTAATCAAAGCTGGGGACACGAGCATCGCTTAATAGTCGTAGGGATTTTTGGGTTCTGGAATGGGTTTCAGCGTATTAGCTGCGATCGTCAACTGGCGTTGACCAGCAAGTTCGGCTGTGATCATCTCCCCCTCAACTTCGAGCCAGGTATCAGGTTTGTAGGCTTCGCGCCCCTGAACCCCAGAACCTTGGGGCAGCTTCACAAGCAAGCTAATGGGGTAAGCGTCGGCGGCACAGCAGGTAAGCACAAACCGTGACAGCAAGAAATAATCAGCAGGCAGATCTTTGGGATGAACCACAAACCCCTGCACTTTTGCCTTTTGCCCTGTATAAGCATCGGGTTCGGGATAGACTGCCAGCGTTCGTACCCAATCCACCAGGGTTTTGTCGGCAGTGTCAGTGCTTACACGAAACGCTTGCGGTTTTACACGAGTGAGGGTGAGGTTGTCATTCACGCCGCGATCGATCGCCGTTTGACTGGCAAAAGCACGTGGCGAAATCAGCAAGCCCAAAATGGCAGTGCCCAGCAGTAGCGCCGTACTCCAACCCGGTGGAAACAGCGACAGGTGTTGTCCTGTTGCGCTACCCCGTATCGGTCGCCGCGCTTGCTTTACCAAAAGAACCGCTTTGATGCCGCTCACCAAGAGCAAAACAACCCCAGCCACGACTGTCAGCCCCATATAGTTGGGATGAATCAGTAGATAAAGCTTGCCACTGAACCAGTATTTGAGAAATAAACCACCCCAGGCGGCGATCGCTACCACATCTAGCCAGGGCAGCAAGGTTTGAAAGGATAGGGAGGAGCGAGTGGAGCGGGGGGCGCGGGGGGACATAGGCAGTTTTGAGTTTTAAGTTTTGAGTTAACTGAGCCTTTAGCCTTTAGCCTTCAGCTTTTACCTGCGGTCTCTCTTAACTCACATACAGGTTCACGAACAGCGTAAACAGAAAGGTTAATAGAGCCGCTAGGGCGAAGAGGTAGAAAACAGCCCTTGCTTTGAAAATCGACAGCATTAAGCCCACGCCTTTCAAGTCGATCATTGGTCCGAAAACGAGAAAGGCTAGCAGCGAACCACCCGTAAAGGTGGAGGCAAACGAGAGGGCGAAAAACGAATCGACCGTTGAGCAAATGGAGACAACGGCTGCCAAAAGCATCATGGCAAGAATCGAGGTGACAGGGCTTTGACCCAGGTTGAGGATGACATCACGCGGCACAAAAACCTGAACGATCGCCGCGATCGCGCTACCCAGCACCAAAACACCCCCTAGCTCTCGTAGCTCCTGCACTGTATTTTCCAACAGCAGCAAGAGCTTGTGAGGCAGGGGTTTGTCGGCTGTATTGGCTCCCAACATTCTCGCCTGCAACTCTGCCGTATCAATCCGCAACGGCTGCGCTGAATGCCCCAAAAAATACGTGCCGGACTGCAACAGGGGTGATGTTGAGACTTGCGGCTCCTGCCACTTTGCGCCTCTCCGTCCCGTTCCTTCCCCTCTCTCGTCTCCCTTCACTCTATTTCCAGGTATTGCCCGTGCCACGGCAGGCTGCAACAAGGGACGCAAATCTGCCTGGGCGCTAAAAACCCAGCCAATAATGGTCGCGATCGCCAACGAAAAGCCAATGCGCATGAAGACAATCTCTGGCTGATCACGAAAGGCTGTCCACGTAGCCCAGAAGACGATCGGGTTAATCGTCGGTGCTGCCAAAAGAAAGCCGATCGCCACAGGAGATGGCGCACCTTGCATCAGCAATCGTCGTGCAACAGGCACATTGCCACATTCACAGACAGGGAACAGAAAACCGATGCAACTACCCGCCAAGGCTCCTAAGAAAGGATTTTTGGGCATCCAGCTCACCAGCTTGCGCTCATCAACAAAGAAAAGCAGCAAGCCCGAAAACAAGACCCCCAGGAGCAAAAAGGGAATGGCTTCTACCAGCAGACTCAGAAAGAGCGTAAACGCACTATTTAGTTTAATTACATTCATTCGTTTCGCGTTGGCAGTGCGATCGCACACTTCAGGTCATTCTACAGGAAGGTCTATCTTACCGGAACGACCAAAAACCTGAAGGCGGCAATCTACAGAGTTGAGCGGTAAGAATGCTCTGTCTCAGGCTGCTCTAGAGCAATCTCAGGCTGCTTCAGAGCCAGCTTCAAATCGAGACGATTCACCGTTCGATCAAGAAGCGTACCAACCAGACACGCATCCGCAAGGTTCACGCCATCCAGATTAGTATTCTTCAACTCAGCACACAGCAGGTTAGCGCCAGCCAGACTCGCTCCAGCCAAATTGGCGCCCTGAAGATCTGCTTCCTCAAGATTTGCTTCGTTTAGCAACGCTCCTTGTAAATCTGCCTGACTGAGGTTTGCACCATGTAGATTTGCGCCCGTTAGGTTAGCACCGCGTAAATCTGCTCCCCGCAAATCGACACCTTGTAAATTAACACCCATTAAATTAGCACCGCTGAGAAAGGCTCCAGCGAAGGTCGCTCGGCTCAGGCTTGCCCGCATCAAGTTAGCACCTCGTAAGTTGCTGCCCCGCAAATCGGCTTCGGTTAAATCTGCCTGCATCAGGTTAGCGCCGACCAGACTCGCTCGCACATTGGCTGCAATCAGTTGGCAGCCAACCATATTTGCACCATCTAACGATGCTCCAGCCAGATTGGCTTGACTGAGATTAGTGCCAACGAGTCGTGCTCCTACCAGATTTACACCCTGAAGGTTCTGCCCAGACAGATCTTCGTCTTCCAGATCAGCACCCGAAAGCTGCTTTACTTTACCAGAGCGAATTGCGTCAATATTCATTGAGGGAGGGGAGGGAGAGGAGGACAGAGAGACGAGGGAACGGGACGGGAGTAGCAGAAGCGAGGGGGCAGAGCGTTTTGAGTTGATTGCGCGGTGAGGGGTTGAGCTTGCGCCTCTAAGCCACCAAACAATCACTCCTTCAGCCTTTTAGTTTGACTTTTTGCCTTTTATCTTCGACCTTCTGCTTCGTGCGCGGTCTTGAACAGATCGTCTGCGTAGTGAGAGTCAATTAGCCAAAGTCCGGCAGAGATTTTGGGTACGTTGACAGCTAGATCTAACCCTTGCTGAAAGCCACTGACCAGCAATGCCAGGGTCTCGACTAGTTTTGGATCCCAGCGATCGCCCTGCTGCTGCTGACAGTCAGCGAGCGCTTTGGTCAAGCAGGTATCGGCATCGGGCGGCGTATGAGTATCGCTCGTTTCTGTGCGGAGTTCAACCAATCGTTGCTGAAAGGCTGCTGCCAGTCCCAAAATTCGTGATTCCAGTGGGATTTCGTCTCCAGCTAATCCGGCAGGCTGACCAGAGCCGTTCCAACGCTCGGTTAAGTGGGTGATGATGGTAGCGATCGCACGCAAACGAGGCATCGTCCGCAACACCTGTGCGCCTGGCACGAGTGGACAGCTTGGTGCAACGCTGAGAGCTTCATCATCGGCATAGCGACCAAAGCTACCAGGACTCAACACAGATTCTACGCCCTGTAAGGGAGACAGGCGATGCAGCAAGCCTGCCAATTTAAGACGATGCAGTTGCCAGACGGGTAAATCTAATAATTGCCCGATCGCCTCTGCCAGCGATGCCACTTCAGCCGCAGCCGTAGAATTCGTGGCATCGGCTTGATCGGTCAACTGCGCCATGCGGAGAAATGCCTGCACCTCGTTAGAAACTAGATTGTTGTCAAGGGGGTCACGGTGGAGTCGTTCAGCATCATGAGCGTTAATTTGGGCGCTGAGTACGGTTTGCCCGTCTTGCAAGTAGTCCACCACCCGCATCACGATCGAGCCGAGATCATCTCGTTTCTCGGTCTGTGCCGCTGCAATCGCTTCCATTTGTGCAGTGAGCTTGTCAGCCAGAGATGGGTCGTAGCGGTGGATGTGAGCGATCGACAGCTCGATCGTTTCCTGTACCAGATTGCTCTCAAACGTCCAGAAACCGTAGAATTTGCGCTCCAAATCCTGTTTGGGTTGTCCTTGCACGTTGTAATCAGCGTCCGACAATTCCTGACATAGCACCATTGCCGCATAGGTTGGCGCAAAAATGATCAAGTGCCATTCTTGAGCCACTGGATCATCTGAGTCCAGACTGACTAATTCTATATTCGGTTTTTGGCTAGTAGGATGTTCGGCAAAACCGCCGTCAGGCGCTGCCATAATGACAATCTGCTGCGATCGCTCGGCTAAATCGGCGTACCGATCGGCTTCCTCTAAATACCACTTACCGCGCTGAAAAGCAGTAACGACCAATGGCTGACTACTACTGGTCAGAATGCAGTCTTCGAGAGCATGACAGAGCGCTACTAGCGTGTTTTTGTAGTAAACGCCGAAGTTGAGCGGTTGTTTACCAGGCAGACCAGATTGATGGCTAACGCCTAGCTCTTGGAGAATTGAACCTTCTAACATTGCAAGTAGGACGGTTGGGGTAATAACAAGGTGGACGTATCAGCGATGGAATGGCAAGACGACGATAGCAATAGGAAAGCAGTAGTACTGAGCGCGATCAGTGGACATCAGGTGACAGATGCAGACAGCGCCAAGGGCTGGGCAGAGGCAACGGGAGCAGTCAGGGCGGTTTCCAACTCGGCTCGTCCTAACCGTTGTTCCAGAATTGCCATGACCTCACGCCCAAAGTCGTTGGGGTTTTGTTGCCATGCCTGAAGGCAGACTTCACCAAAGAAAGAGCCAAGGGGTTCTGGGTTCCAGAGGAGCTTTCTGACTGTCCAAGGGGTGATGTTCATCGGATCATAGCCTGGCTTCAAAAGATTCTGCGCGAAGGCATGGGTTTCAAGATGGGTATGGGGTTGTAAGCCAATAAAGAAAATAGCTGGCTCGACCTTATCAGCACCAAAGATGCGCTCTAGCTCACGATGGTAGGCGATCGTCTGCCGAATGGTCTCTGGGCGCTCGTCAATCACATTAAAGGAGTAGTTGACCGAGACCACATCGTTGAATCCAGCCGCTTTCAAATCGCGGCAGTTTTCCAGTACTGTTCTCAGGTTATAGCCCATCCGCATTTTGCGAACAAGTTCCTGCGACCCGCTGGTAATACCAATTTCAAAGTAGTTCATACCTGTCTTCACCATCAAGTCACACAAGGCAGGTGTGAGGTTGTCTGCCCGAATGTATGCCGCCCAGTGAATGTCTGCCATTCCGGCATCCAGCACCTTTTGCAATAGTTCCGCCACATCATCAATATACTTGCGGGCTGGAATTAACTGAGCATCGGTGAACCAGAAGTTACGCATTCCACGATCGTACAGTTGGCGCATTTCGGCGACGACTTCTTCTGCCGGGTTAATGCGTACCTGCTTGCCCTCGATCACCGTGTAAATGCAGTAGCAGCAGTTATGTGGGCACCCGCGCTTGGTTTGCACTCCCACATAGAAGTCTTGCGCTTGCAAGTAATAGTCAAATTCTGACCAGATGGTTTCGATGTAGCTATAGTCGCAGGCAGTTTTCTCGATCGGTGTGGGCGTTTCGTGAATCATGCGATCGCGGGCTTTGGTTTCGCCAACGACATAGCAGCGCTCATCCAGAAAGTTTTTGCCGCGCAGCAGTTTCTCTAACAGTGCTTCGCCTTCACCGACCGACACGATCGTGCCTTTGGGCAAGCTACGTCCAAGCTGCTCGTAGAAAACGCTAACGGCGCCACCACCCACGACCGATCGCACAGCCGGATTGTATTTCCTTGCCCGTTTCATGCCGCGCTTGATCAAACCCAGGTTGCGCCAGAGTTCGCCATAGTAACCCTGTGCCACACGCAGTAGCCCGATCGCGCCACGCAGCTTTACCAGGAGATTGCGCGCATAGTAAAACTCAAACGTGTGCTGAAGCGGATTGCCGCCCCGTCCACCAACCGGAGCATAAATTTGAATGTCGCGCCAGGAGAAAACCAGCAGGCTCGGTTTAAATTCATCAATGCAGGTGTCAAGCGCCGACGCATAATCCAGCGGTGGCACTGTGCCCAAGTCAAAAAGACGCTGCTCAACGGCTGGAAATTGCTTGCGAACATGATCGGCAAGGTAGATCACACCGATCGGAAAAATCGGGTTGCAAGGGAGGCGAACGTAGAGAATCCGGTTATCCATGAGCAAGCGAGTTCTTAACGTAAGAGCGAGCGGTCTCACTGAGTAGAAGCACCTTGAAGCACCATTGTGCAAATATCTGTGCTGTTAAAGGAGAGCATTCGCTACGAAGCCAACCTCCAAACCATTGCTTGCAGATATTCAGCGGCTTTTGAATGCTTAGGAACCCATGTGAGATGAATTATGAAAAAGATTTTCATATAACTTTACGATACCACCGACTTTCTTTTGCTGCATGGACATTTTCCCCGCAAGGCACAGAAAGATCAGCCGTCTTTATGCATGTACTGCGATCGCTCTGTCTTGGCTTCAGCCGTAGCAAATCTTCTTGCAGGTGCCATTGGATGGTTGTTTGAGTCCATTATGCTTGCTTAAATCTGCCTATGGCGATCGACAATCTGTGCCTTTTGATAGATATCCTCGCCAGCAAGCTTATTGGTAATCGTCTTTACAGCTAGGGGGATCGCAGAGTGGTACGTTCAACAGAGTCCCTCTAGTTTCGGTATGGGTCTTTTTTATGGCTCAAATCTTCGATCCATTACCAGCGCACAGCGATCGCCCGATTCTTTGCTGCTATGTAAATGCTACGAGCCACATTCAGATTGCTCGCATCACCAATATTTCCAACTGGTATTTTGAGCGGGTTGTGTTTCCAGGACAACGGCTGGTGTTTGAAGCAATTCCAGCGGCACATCTAGAAATTCACACTGGCATGATGGCAAGCGCCATCCTGTCTGATACCATCCCATGCGATCGCCTTTGCATTCAAGAAGCGGTAAGTGCACCCGATCTTACTGAACAGCAGCTAGAACGGCTGAATGAAGGTGATGCGATCGAGCAGCACAGTGGCAGGCTTATAGTTGGAGTCTTGCTCGACGACCTTGCTCCGAAAGATTTTAGCGAGAAGGAAGCAGCGAGCTAGCTTGGACGTATGCAGGCATGGCGCACCACGATCGCGCCCATGCCGGAGCAAATGAATCGGCTTCTCCTCAAGAGCAACGTGCAGTCTGACTTTTGCAGCGGTAAGTTTCACCAAAACTGCCTCGCATTGCTGCAACTTACAGCAATGCTCAGATGGGTAAACCACAGCTAGGTTTGAATGGGTCTGCCTTCACCTAACAGTACAAGCTACTACAAACAGAAATAGCGCTGGCGGCTTGAAAACCTCCAGCACAAACAATACCGCCTCTCGTCGTAATGCCAAGTATGGCTACCGACTAATTAAACGGTCATAATGTCTTTTTCTTTGCTAGCAAGCACCTCGTCGATTTTAGCGACGTATTTGTCCGTTAGCTTCTGCACTTTATCTTGCAGATCGCGGGCTTCATCTTCAGCAAGTTCGCTGTTTTTCTCCTGCTTACGAATGGAGTCAACGGCATCGCGTCGGATGTTGCGAACGGAGACTTTGCCTTCTTCGGCATACTTTGCCGCCATTTTGACGAACTCTTTACGCCGATCGCTGGTCAAGGGTGGAATATTGAGGCGAATAATGGAGCCATCGTTATTGGGCGTGAGACCCACATCAGAAAGGGAGATTGAGCGCTCAATCAAGCTAAGGCTGCTGCGATCGAACGGCTGTACAGTAATGGTCGAAGCATCAGGAGTACTAATATTGGCTAGTGTTTTGAGCGGTGTTGGCACGCCATAATACTCTACCTGTACACGATCGAGAATAGAGACATTTGCCCGCCCAGTGCGAATGGTATTAAACGACCGTTGAGTAGACTCAACCGCCTTCTGCATATGATCTTCGACATCAGCTAATTTCACAAGAACCTCCGACAAGCGTTCCAATTTGCTCTCCTGCCACTGCTCGACGCACATTTCCTTTCACGGAGAGGTCGAACACAATGATAGGAATATTGTTGTCCTTACACAAGGATATGGCAGTACTGTCCATCACCCGTAGATCTTGGGTAAGAATATGCCCATAGGTCAGGGTTTTGTAGCGACGTGCTTGCGGATTGGTGCGTGGGTCAGAGTCATAAATGCCATCGACTTTTGTTGCTTTAAATAGCACGTTTGCACTAATTTCTGCTGCCCGAAGCGCTGCTGTTGTGTCCGTTGTAAAAAATGGATTGCCAGAACCCGCACCAAAAATGACCACACGCCCTTTCTCAAGATGCCGGATGGCACGTCGCCGAATGTAGGGTTCTGCAACTTCCTGCATTGAAATTGCCGTTTGCACGCGAGTTGGTACGCCGATTTGCTCCAGCGAATCTTGAAGCGTCATCGCATTCATGACGGTCGCAATCATGCCAATGTAGTCAGCCGTGGCGCGATCCATGCCAGCGGCAGCGCCCTTAACGCCTCGAAAGATATTGCCACCACCTACGACGATCGCCACTTGTACACCAGTCGCAGTGACAGCGGCAACCTCTTGAGCAATGTCTTGCACAATGTTTGGATCAATTCCGTAAGAAAGCTCACCCATGAGGGCTTCACCGCTTAACTTCAGCACAACTCGCTGGTAAGTGATTCCCATGTGGTGCTACTTCTCTAACTCCAGGTTACTCTCAACCATAATTCAACCATAAAGATACTCCTTAATGGAGATATTCGTCTACTCAGATGGGCGATCAGGACAGTCAGCAAAGTTATCCTAAGACGGCTACAAGCCTGTTATGACGGAGTTACGGAGCTGTGGCAGCCTCAAAACAGGGTTGAATGGGGCAGTGCGTGGAGCGATCGACCGTCTGTTCAGAGTAAGAACCTGGTCGAAGGCTGTTCGTTAATAGAGGCTCGGTGCCGAGTAATGCCCTAACACTTCTTGTCCCCAATGCACCAGCTTTTCGGGACCTTCAATCATCAGCAGATAGCGTCCGTGATTCAGGTGATGGCGATAAATGCTGGCGGTGCTGCCTTCGCCTAAAAAGCCAAATAAGCTACCAACGATAGCTGCGCCAACGCCACTCAGTAGAGTGGTTACCAACACTACTAGAGCTGTGTTCCAACCAGGGGTAAAGATGAGCGAGGCAGCAAGGCTCAGGACAAAGCCTGAACAGGCAGCAGTGATGCCGAAACTGCGGGCTTTATGAAGAGCAATACGCAGCGGCGTTTTTAAGCCAACCCGATCGGGGCTGCTGTACCCCGCGCCCACGATCGCTAAATGTTCTGGAGAAATGCCGTGGTAGTGCAGCAACCGATATGCCTGAAAGGCAGCGGCTTCATCGGGGAGAACCACGATCGCCAGGTAAGTCAGGCGACGCTTGAACGTTGAGCCGCGAAAGAAGCGTGCAATAGCCACAAACCTAGTCCAGTGCGATGGATTTTCCTGCTTGAATTTTAACCTTAGTCATGGGGCAGAAGCGCTTGATCTTAAAGACAATTTAATGAATGCCTGCGTGAGTGAGAATTGCCAAAGCTCAGTCTGCTGTAGGGTGTAGATTGCGTGCTTCACGCTCAAAAAACTCCTAAAAAACTGATCATGCAAGAGCTGCTTCGTTATCCTGGAAGTAGACTTATCGGTTTATGTTTGCTTTATTCATTACATCATCACCATTTCAAAATCTATGCCTCCTCGCTGGCCTCGTCAACCCGATCGCGCCGATCTTGCTTACCGTAAGCTGGATGACCGCATGAATTTTGCAACACACGTCGCAATTTTTGCAGCCACCAATTCTGGACTTTGGTTTTTTCGGATTTTTGGAGAAAAAACGTCTGAGCTTGGCACTCCAGGCGGCTTACCCTGGACACCGTGGATCACGCTTGGCTGGACAGCGCTTTTGGTTGCCCATGCGGTATTTATTTTCGCGATCGCCAATTACTCAGAGCCGATCGCTACAGTCGCTAATGCAGGCACAGGCTTTAAGCCAAAAGCGTCTGCAAAGGCAACTAAAGTAACAAAGTAGAGTCGGCAGCTTCATGTTGATGTTTGACTCACTATCAGCACGTTATCGTTACGAGCAGTCTTTTTAGCAGCATTTCTTTTAACAAAAGCGGGGTTACTCTCAATGGCAAAAACTGGTTCTAGTGAAGCGATCGAAACGCTTGCTGCCGAGATTGGCGAAAAAGTTTATATCGATGTGGCGAAGTGGCATCTTTATTTATCAGATGCTCATCTCCATACGGTGCTAGCTGAGCAACTCTATCCGCTACTCTCTGCTAAAGGTGTGGCAGAGAATGAAGTGATCAAAATCCTTGAGGGGATTTCAGTCAAATTAGGTGGAGGCAAACGCGAAGTACCGCTGGCAGATTTGTTGCCGATGCAGTGTCAGGTTAACCTCATTGACCTGCTAGAGGAGTTTCAACGGAACTTGTGAGCGTTGGCTCATGAGTTATCGCTATCGCCACCAAGCTTATGACATTGGGATCAAAGGGGGCGTGGGGGCGGAAGCCCCCAGCCAGGGGTTCTACCCCTGCACCCCGTCCTCACCAGTATGCCTACGGCTTAAGTTAGAGACTAATGTGAGAACAGACTAATGAATTGGGTTCCGGCTAGGCTCAATTCACTAGGGCTGAAAGTCGAGGCTTTGGCATGAGCGCTCAGTCGAACGTGCAGCCGTAGTCTGACCAACCGATACACCATTCTCTTAACCCTTTAACGTCTGCTGAAACGCTGCTTGAGGCGATCGAGTACCTGATTGACCTCTGGTATCCGAAGCTGAATGGCAATCAGGGTAAAGGCTCCAAACCCTACCAGACCAGCTAGACAAAGTTCCATCAGCAAAATGAACAGTCCTTCCCGACCAAGGATGGTTTCGCTGGCTTGTAGTGTGCCCCAGGCAGAAAGTCCGGCGATCGTGCTGGCGATTGTCAGCCCTATAACCGCCACAGACCACTCTCGCAATGGCAAACCACCTAGACGACGGTTCAAAATCCACAGCATAGCGACCATCGAAGTCACATTCACAATCACTGTTGCCAGTACCAAACCGGGTGCGCCTAAAGGCTTGACTAGCAGAAAGTCGAGCACTGCATTGAGAAAGATATTGACGACGCTGATGCGAAAGGGTGTGTCGCCATCTTCCAGTGCGTAAAACACTCGCACCAAGACATCCCGTGACAGGTAGAAAAACATTCCCAGCGCATAGGCTACTAGCACCGAAGCCGTTAAAAGCGAATCCTCAATCTTAAAGGCATAGCGTTCATAAACGACCCGCGAGAGCGGAAACGCCAGCGCCATCATCAGCGCACTGACGGGCAGCATCGTCACAGCAGTCGTGAGCAAGCCTTGACGCATCCGCACCTTAAGTTCAGCCCAGTGGTCGGGTGCAGCCAGCTTGGCAAACGCAGGCAACAGCGGCACCAGGATGGCATTGGAAATGATACCCAACGGTGTCAGCACTAGTAGCCCAGCGTAGCCCATTGCCGAAACGGCAGCCGCCGCGTTCGGAATAAAGGACGCAAAAAACAGATCCGTCCAAACGTTGATTTGCATCATGCCGGATGAGAAGGTAGCAGGTCCCATGATTTTGATCACCTCCTGCACTTCCGGTTCTCGAAAGTTGAAACGCAACCGAAAACCGCCCAACCCTGACTTCCACTGTGCCGGAAGTTGCATTAACCACTGTAAAACCGCTCCTGCCAGCGTCGACCATGCCAGCACTGCGCCGCCCAAAACCGCGTACTGTGGCAATGCCATCTTGTCGCCCAGGTAAAGCGCCAGCCCACCCAGCCCAATCAACATTGTCACGCTGGAGAACAGGGGACTAATGGACGGTAGCCAATACTGATCCGCCGCGTTCAAAGCTCCAAAGCCAATCCCAATCAGCCCTGCCAGCATTGCCATCGGTGCCATAATGCGAAACTGCTGCACCGCGATCGCTCTCGTCTGCTGCAAGGTTTGAAACGTAGCGGCGTCAATGCCTTGGGCTGCTGCCTGGTCAGCGGTGATGTATAAACCAGGAGCAACCAGATGCATTAAAGGATTGGCAAACACAACCAGCCCGATCGTGACAAGCAGCAAAATGCCTACCACCAGCGTTGTAATGCTCTCCATGATGGGAGCCACTTCATGCTGCTTGCGCTTTGCCAATACGCTGACGATCGCGCTATGAAAAGGTCCGTTGATACCCCCCAACAGGATCAGCAAAAAGCCTGGAATGACGTAGGCGAAGTTATAGGCACCATAGGCAGGACCCACCCCAAACGCAGCCGCGATCGCCTGCTGTCGCACTAGCCCAAACAGCTTGCTGATGAGTGTGGCGATCGCCACAATACCGGCAATGCCTGCCAGAGAGCGAGTCGGTTTCGAATCAGTCACGTGGGGTCGATATGAGGAGAACTTCACTATTTAAGCGCGAATTGGGTGCAAGGGGGGGAGAGGGAAGGCGTGGAAAGGTGAAGGCGTGAGAACGTGAAGGCGTGGAAATGTGAAGGCGTGGAAAGGTGAAGGCGTGGAAAGGTGAAGGCGTGGAAAGGTGAAGGCGTGGAAAGGTGAAGGGGGCAAGAAGAGGATGATTGATGCCATTGGCGATCGCTGAGAGCGTTAGTGTGGCGTTAAGAACTGACACTAGAAGCAATCAAAACGAGGTGTCAGCAACGTTCTATAATCCTGCCGCTCGAAGCAAACCGATATGAACCTGCTGGTATGACATTTTCTGGTCTGACATTTTACAGAGATTCCTTTGAGAACATTGACAGATTCCACGTCTGATCTCGTGGCGTGAAGTAGAATCAAGAGCAATCACTGACCCCAAGAGTTTAGCTGTGGCAACGACAACGTCCTATCTCCAAACCTTAGCCAAAGACGAAGCGATCGCGTTTGTTGCCTCGTTGCAAAAAGTCAAAGACCACTTGAGTCAAGAACTCCAGTGGATGAGTGAACAGGTGCAGCAAAAGACAGCGCAACTCCAGGGTATTGAAACGCTCCTGTCTGAAGCTTTAACACTGGGTCTGGTGACGACTGAAACTGACTCCTTCCCAGAGGACGAAAACGTTGTAGAGTTTGCTGCCGCAGAGAGTGGAAGTCCAGCGACTGGTGAAGCAGCAGAGCCAATAGCGGCGATCGCGGCTCCCGTTAGACCCACTTCAACCCAACAGCGGGGTAAGCAAGGAAAAGCCAAGCCAGCTAAAACGCCGAGTCGCTCTAAACCATCAGCAGCTACTCAAACTGGCACAGCGGAGGCACGGTCAAAACTAGCAGCGCCACCCAGCAAACCGAACCAGCAAGGGAAATCAAATTTACAGCGTTTTCTAAAGCCTCAGTGGCACAGCAAAGCACTCACAGAAGCGGTGGGTGAGGTTCTTAATCATGCTTCAGTACCACTGAGTACGGATGAGCTGATGGCTGAGCTATACGATGGTTTGTCAAAAGAAGATTACAATCGCGCTAAGAATTCGTTAGCAAACATTCTCTCAGTGGGTCGCAGCAAGGGAACCTGGAAGAGCACGGGCAGAGGGCGCTATGCAGGCAACGCCGTGGGAACCGTCTAAGGATTGTGAATTTAATAAAACCGCATACTTGTGTAGGATGTGTAAAGCCGTTCCGGCATACAGAAAAGCGCAGCGTCACGCATCGACTTCAAGGCTTGTGATGCGTTATGGCTAGTGCCTAACACGTCCTACAAAAGCCGGTCTTATTTAATTTTCATTCCTAAGCTGAACGTTTGTGTTGATTACAGGCTTATCGCTTGGAGTGGCTACAGTTGGCGTGGTTACATCAAGCATCCGCCTTCCATTGCCTCCAAACTGTGGCAGCAATATTGCTTTCAAGTGGAACGTACTCAATAGCGGCAAAGTCATGCCATTGATGTTCCTGCCTAAAAAGTCAGAAATTTGAGCTTTGTATCAGTGCCGTAACGATCGATCAACTTAAAAATCCACACCGCGCTTGAGGTCGATACCTTTTTCGGCATAGTGCTTGTGGCAAATCATTTCGGAATGAATGCTGGCAAGATCAAAGTAGGCAGGAGGATTTTTGCAGCGTCCAGTGATGATGACTTCAGTGTCACGGGGTTTTCGCAGTAGTGCCTGGACGATCGGGTCTTCTGGCAATAACTCTAAGTCGACAGTAGGATTCAGTTCATCCAAAATGATGGTTTTGTAGAGACCCGACGCGATCGCTGCTCTAGCAATTTCCCAGCCACGTTCTGCCTCAACGTAATCCAGTTCCTGCTGTTGCCCACGCCAGACAATCGCGTCGCGTCCGCAGCGCTGATGATCCACCAGGTTGGGATAGCTCTGGTTGAGAGCCGCGATCGCGGCATCCTCGGTATAGCCACTACCACCCTTCAGCCACTGCATAATCAGCACACGATGGGATTTGTCTTGACTGATGCCTTTGCCGATCGCTTGCAACGCTTTGCCCAGCGCACTGGTCGATTTCCCCTTACCGGCTCCCGTATAAATCTCGATGCCAGCAATGCCTTGCTCTTTGGCACCCGTGTGGTAATGGGGGCGCATTTCCGAATGCAGGTCAGCGACATCCAGCAGCGGTTGGGGTGCGCCACGACCCGTTGCAATGACTTCCATATGGTCGGGTTTGCGCTTAAGGGCGCTGACCACTTCCTCAACCGGCAGTAAGCCTAAAGCCAACACAGGGTTCAGCTCATCGAGTACCACGACGGAGTATAGACCAGAAGCGATCGCGCCTTTTGCCACATCCCACCCCCGTTGCGCTTCCAACTTGTCAAAGCGGGTAATGTCATCTGCCCCAAAAAATTCGGCTCTGCCCGTCCGTACCTGGTCGATCAGATGGGGAAAACCACGCTGCAAGGCTTCGATCGCCCCATCTTCGTCATAGGTTCGTCCCGGTCCTTTCAGAAAGCGCAGTAGCAGCACACGAGTCTGTAAGTCAGAGTGAATACCTAAACCGATCGAACGCAGCACCACACCCAAAGCCGCCTGAGACTTTCCCTTCCCGGCTCCGTCATAAATATGGATCTGCCCAGTAAGTCGCTCAGAGCGTGCGTTTGCCGTCCGAATGCCGATACCTGTACGTGTCATAGCTTCAACGCTTGCTGTCACTCTATTTTAACGAACCCCGCCTGCTTTTAGCGCGTTCGTTTGTGAGTTTACGCTATATATAGCGGTTCGGCGCACAGTCGTGTTTAATCGTCTCAACTTTAAGGAACGCCAGGGCCCTTGCTTGAAGCTCTACAAAGAACGATCGAGAACGCTTTTAAAGTTACCTTTACTTGGAGTTGTATGATGAGGCAGCGCCTTGTTGAGCCAGTGGTCAAGGAGAGATGCCCTTACAGTCACTCGTGACTTGCTAGAAGGGCATCTGTAGCACCCGTCTTCGGTAAAGGGCTCAAGTTGATCAAGCGTTACGCCGATTAGGACAATAACGTTACTGGTGCATTTGTCTTCCACTAACGCAACTTATGTTGACCGTTTGAAGCGTTCATTTAGCAGAGGGGCATTGTTTATGAGGCTTAAAGTTGTTCAAAACACCATATTCAAGCCATCGACTGCTGATGCTGCAAAGCTACCTGCAAAAGATAAGATAGCGGTTGCGGCGGGAAAGGTTTTTGAGTTGAGTTCCTGGAAATTTGTTGAGAACGATCACCTCAAGGTGGCGATCTTGGGTGAGGTTTTGGGCGAGCCACCCCGCAATACCTGGCACGCTTATGGTTATCATGTGCAGTTGATCGACAGCCAGGGCAAAGTCGTTTATAGCAAGCCCCAACCCGCGCCTGCACCACCACCAGGCACCCTGCCAAAGAGCAAAAATCTCAACGTTCCGTATAAAAATCAACTCGATAACGCCCTCAATCCAAGTGGAGCGTGCAACGTCACCAGCTTTGCGATGGTGATGGCATATTTTCGAATCAATCAGCGCACCAATGCTGTCCAGTTTGAGGACGAACTCTATCGCTATATGGATGGCAGTGGCTTGAGTCGTCATGAGCCAGAAGATCTTGCGAAGATGGCAAGCGTGTATGGCGTGCAGGATAATCTGACGCTACGAGGTAGTCTGGCAGACATTCGCAAGGCGATCGCCGAGGGTCGCCCCTGTATTATCCACGGCTACTTCACCAGTTTTGGTCATATTGTCGTTGTGCGTGGCTACAACCAGAGCGGCTTTTATGTCAATGATCCCTATGGCGAATGGACTGCCTCTGGGTATCTCACCGATCGCTCTGGGCAAAACCTTTTTTATTCCAACAGCCTCATTCAAAGCAAATGTAGCCCTGAAGGTTCCAACTATGTTTGGCTGCACCGTTTAGCCAAAGCTTAAAAATGTTAGCTCAAGCGAACTTCTAAAGAATGCAGTGGGAGATTCTCTATCAAAGCAATTAATACTCTTTGCCACCCTTTTTTGTCTTAGAGGTTGTTTGAGAAGTATCTGGCGGTTAAAACCGCGACTACGTAGACAAAGTCCGCCACCGCGGACTACGGCAAGTCAAGGGTTTTAGAACCTGCGGCGGCAGGTTAAAGCCCTTCGGGCATGGCTGCGCTAGAGTCTCTGTAGCTGCGTAAAGCCGTTGGCATCCAAGAAACGCGTAGCGTCTCCGTTGGCGAAGCCTTCTCCGAAGGAGTAGGAGTATTGAGTCGCCAAGGCTACTGAGGGCACGGGGGTAAGGGTAAGAACGTTTGGATAAACGTTAGACGACGACCTTGAGTACGCTGTCTTCTGGTACGCCATACTTCACTTCATCTCAGACTATCCTAGAAAAGCTGATGTGGCGAACCGCAATGCTGAACATTTCTCAACTGCTGGCAGACGAGCTTGACCTCAAACCGTTTCAGGTGAGCAATGCGCTCGAACTCTTTGCCGAAGGGTCAACCGTGCCGTTTATTGCGCGGTATCGCAAAGAGCGTACGGGTGAGATGGATGAAACCCAGTTGCGGGATCTGTTCGATCGCTACACCTATCTGACCGAGTTGGAAGACCGTAAGAAAGCCATTCTGGAGTCGATCGCCCAGCAGGACAAGCTCACTCCTGAACTGGAAGCCAAAATTACGGCCTGTTTGCAGAAAAACGAACTCGAAGACCTCTATCTGCCCTACCGTCCCAAACGTCGTACCCGGGCCACGATCGCGCGTGAGAAGGGGCTAGAACCGCTGGCAGCCTTCATCAAAGCGCTCAACTCCCCTACAGCAGCACCTACCGATCTGGCAACGGAAGCAGTGAAATATGTTTCCACCGAAAAAGGCGTGGCAACGGCTGAGGATGCCTTGAAAGGCGCGTCCGATATTCTGGCAGAGGAAGTGGCAGAGAAGGCAAATCTCCGGGCATATCTGCGCGAATACTTCATGGCAGACGGTGTGTTGACCTCCAAAGTGAAAGGCGACCATCCTGAAGGATCGACAAAATTTGAGATGTATCGCAGCTATCAGGCGAAAGTGAAGGCGATCGCGTCACACAATCTACTGGCACTTTATCGGGGCGAAACAGAAGGCGTGCTGGATGTAGAACTGATCTTTGAAGAAGACACCGTTTTGTCCTATTTAGAATCGCAAGAGCGACGCGCCAAACAGCGTGAAGTCCGCACGTTCTACCGCGATCTGCTCAAAGATGCGTTTCATCGCTTGATGAAAAACTCATTGATTTCGGAAGTGCGCGCCGCAAAGAAAGTGGAAGCCGATGTGGAATCTATCAGTACCTTTGAGGCGAATTTGCGGGAACTATTGCTGTCTGCCCCTGCTGGCATGAAGCCGACGTTAGCGATCGACCCTGGTTTTCGCACAGGCTGCAAAGTCGCGGTACTCGACCAGACAGGCAAATTTCTGGAATACCAGACCATCTTTCCCCATCAGGCAGCGGGACAGCGAGTGCAGGCAGGAAAAACGCTTGCCACACTGATTGAACGCTATCACGTAGAGCTGATTGCGATCGGCAATGGTACGGCCGGACGCGAAACCGATGAATTTGTCACCGAAGTCTTGCAAGCGCTAGAACGCAAACCCGTCAAAGTCATGGTGAACGAATCGGGCGCATCGATTTACTCTGCCAGCCTCGTCGCGATCGCCGAATTTCCCGACCAGGACATTACCGTGCGGGGTGCCATCAGCATTGGTCGTCGCCTGCAAGACCCACTCGCAGAACTGGTGAAAATCGATCCAAAGTCGATCGGCGTGGGGCAGTACCAGCACGATGTGGATCAGAAATTACTGAAAAAGAAGCTGGATGAAACGGTGGAAAGCTGCGTGAACTACGTGGGTGTAGACCTCAACATGGCCTCCAAAGAGCTGCTGACCTTTGTTTCGGGCATTACGCCTAAGATCGCCAATAACATCGTTGCCTACCGCAATGAAAACGGTGTGTTTGGCGATCGTCGTCAGTTGCTCAAAGTCCCCAAACTCGGCCCCAAAGCCTTTGAGCAGGCTGCTGGTTTTCTGCGGATTCGCAATGGCAAAAATCCACTGGACAATACGGCAGTGCATCCCGAAAGCTACAAACTAGTGGAAGCGATCGCCACTGATTTGAATGTTTCCCTTACCCAAATCACGCAAGTAGCGGAGCGGCTAAAGAAGACTGATTTGAAAAAGTATGCGACCGAGGCGATTGGCGAACCGACCCTGCGCGACATTCTTGCGGAACTGGAAAAACCGGGACGTGACCCTCGTGCGGAATTCAAATACGCCACTTTCAAAGAGGGCGTGAAAGAGATGTCCGATCTCACTGTGGGTATGGAACTGGAAGGCATTGTCACCAACGTGGCAAACTTTGGTGCCTTTGTGGATATCGGTGTCCATCAAGATGGTTTGGTGCATGTGTCGCAACTCGCCGATCGCTTTGTTAGTGACCCTAAGCAGATTGTGAAAGTTGGTCAGGTGGTGAAGGTGCGCGTACTGGAAGTGAACGAAAAACTCAAGCGCATCAGTCTTTCCATGCGTGCCCATACCGCTGATGGAGAAACGCACAACCAACTCAAAACCAATTTACCATCAGCAAATCCATCACCCAAAGTCAATCCATCATCGAACGTCAATCCATCACCCAAAGTCAATCCATCACAGACTAAAGTGAAGCCATCTCAACCCAACGCGATCGCAGAAACAAAACCTGCCACACTGGATGACTTGAAAGCAAAGTTTGGGAAGAAACGGTAGGACGTAGGGTGGAAGAGTAGAGGGGTGGAACGATCAAAGAATGCAAATTCGTGAGTTTAGATCACAGCAATGCATTCAATTTCGACTCGAACATTTCTGGGCAGGCGAGACACTTCAACACAGGCACGAGCAGGCGCGATCGCAGTTTCAAAGTAGCGGGTATAAACGGCATTCATTGCCACGAAATCATCCATTGCTTGCAGAAAGACGGTAGTTTTTACCACATCCGCAAAGGTTGCGCCAGCCGCTTCCAGAATGGCACTGAGGTTTGCCATTACTTGCTCTGTCTGTGCGGTGATGTCGTCTGCCCCAATGATTTCACCCGTTGTAGGGCTAAGTGGAATTTGCCCCGCCACGAAAATGAGTTGACCGCTGGCAGCGATCGCCTGATTGTAAGGACCCACAGGTGCAGGCGCGCGATCGGTGCGAATAATTTTGTGAGACATAATAGAAAAGTTTTGAGTTTTGAGTTTTGAGTTGCTCAGGAGAAGCGCTTACTACCTGACGGTTACAACGTTGGTCGAATGCCGTAATGCCGATAGCGCCAGTAATCCCGCAGAATGCGATCGTGATCAAAGCAGAGATTAGTTGGCACTCGCCAGGATTCAAACACGTCCAGATGCTTGGCATCATCGCCTGCCGTTGGTTCTCCCTGAGCGATCGCCAGGAATACAATGCTCAAGGTGTGCTGGCGCGGGTCACGCGCTGGATCGGAGTAAACGTGGAATTGCTCGATTAACTCAACCTGCAAACCAACTTCTTCCTCAGCTTCCCGTTTGGCAGCCGTTTCCACTGCTTCGCCATAATCCACAAAACCACCCGGAAGCGCCCAACCATACGGCTCGTTGAGCCGTTCAATAAGCACGATCGGTCGATGAGGGCGATCGGTCAGCTCAATAATGATATCCACTGTGGGAGTTGGATTGCGGTAAGCCACGTCAGGTCTTTCATCCGATAGGTTTTAACCCTGGAACACCATGATAGAGTCAAACCAACGCCAATTGCACGTCAACCTTTTCTTCCCAATCTCATGACTCGTTCCGACTCACACACAGCTTCGTCAGCCCGAATGAGCGGTATTTTACTGCATCCAACGTCGTTTCCCAGTCGGTTTGGCATTGGCGACTTGGGACCACAAGCCCGTGACTTTGTTGATTTTCTGGCTGAAACCGGGCAACGGCTCTGGCAAGTGCTGCCCCTAGGTCCGACAGGCTTTGGCAATTCGCCCTATATGTGTTACTCGGCGTTGGCAGGCAATCCCTTGCTGATTAGCCCAGAACGGCTGCGCGATCGTGGCTTACTCAATGAAGCCGATTTCGATGGGATACCAGCTTTTGCGAGCGATCGTGTTCACTTCGATCAGGTGGCACCCTACAAAATGGGATTGCTGGAGAAGGCGTGCGAAAACTTTAAAAACTACGCCAACGATGAACAAAAGCAGCAGTTCGCCGCCTTTTGTGAGAGCAAAGCTTACTGGCTGGACGACTACGCGCTGTTCATGGCGTTAAAGCAAACGTCAGGTGGTGCAAGCTGGCATACGTGGGAAGCGGCGATCGCGTGGCGCAAACCCGATGCCCTTGAAGACTGTCGCCAGCGTCTCACGGCTGAAATTTTTTATCAGAAATACCTGCAATACGAGTTTTTCCATCAGTGGTCTGACCTCAAGCAGTATGCCAACGCCAAAGGGATTGAAATTATTGGCGACATTCCCATCTACGTTGCTCATGACAGTGCCGACGTGTGGGCAAACCCCGAAAACTTTTGTTTGGATACCGAAACCGGTGAGCCTGCGCTCATGGCAGGTGTGCCGCCCGACTACTTCAGCGCGACTGGGCAGCTTTGGGGCAACCCCGTTTATAACTGGGATCATTTGCAACAATCGAACTTTCAGTGGTGGGTCGGACGGTTCCGCGCCATGCTGGACTATGTAGACTTGATCCGCATTGACCACTTTAGGGGCTTTGAAGCCTACTGGACCGTCAAACAAGGCGAAGAAACTGCCTTGCATGGAGAATGGGTACAGGCTCCTGGCAGAGAGTTTTTTGAGGTCTTGCGCGAACAACTAGGCAGGCTACCAATTTTGGCTGAAGATCTAGGTGTCATTACGCCTGAAGTGGAAGCACTGCGCGACCAGTTTGAGTTTCCGGGGATGAAGGTACTGCAATTTGCCTTCGGTTCCGATCCTGGGAACCCATTCTTACCGTTTAACTATCCTCACCGTTGTGTTGTGTATACAGGTACTCACGATAACGACACAACGGTTGGCTGGTTTAACCAACTGTCTGATTACGAGAAGGGCAATCTTTGGCACTATCTCGGCAACTTCAGTCCCGATGGCATCCAGTGGGATCTCATTCGGCTAGCGCTCAGTTCGGTCGCGAGTCTTGCCATTATTCCGTTGCAGGATATTCTCGGTCTCGGTACAGAAGCGCGGATGAATTTTCCGAGCACGGCTGAAGGCAACTGGCAGTGGCGGTATCACGATGATGCGCTGCATGGCGAGTTGAAGGATCGCCTCAAAAACCTCACCAGGCTCTTTGGTCGCGCTCCCATGCAGTAGTTCGGTTCTGCTGTAATGTATACCTGGGTTTACTGAAGCTGACTCAGTAACCAGGTTCCTGCCTGGATTTGATCCGTTTCCTGGCTGCGGCGCAACGTTTCTTCTAGAAGCACGATCGCCAGTCCAGGTAAAACCTGGGATGTATCAATCCGTTTGCTGCCACGATCGGCAACGCTATAGGCAAGAATTTGCGTTTTTTGCACATCGACCACCCAGTATTCGGAGACTAGAAGTCCTCTAACGCCCAGCCTAGCCGCGTTGGTTGTTCGTACACTCGTTTAAGCGTATTCAAATCTCTGGAAGAAAGGGGCGGCGGCTCACGGACTTGAGAGAAGTACATGACATCGGTCTGGGCTTGGCTGTGCCCCCAAAGACCCAGTGCATGACCCAACTCATGCCGTGCGGCAGCTTGAAGGTAAGACGGTGCCTGGTCGGGACGAAGTTGAATGGTGCAACGGTGAACCAGCATCGGCTTCGATGCCGCGTCTGCAAGTGAGCCTTTGACAGACACCTTGTAGCTTGTGACCGCCGATCGCACGCGACCCAGTTGCAGCGTTGGGCGTGGTTCTCGTTGAGGCTGACCCGATATGCTTCCCTGCTTAGGGGCTGGAGACACTTCAAACGTTAGTGGCGGCGGCGATCGCAGTACAACAATGTCTGCTTGGTCAGCCTGGGTGACAAGAACTAACGGTAAGTAGCGATGCCACTCCTGCACAGCTTGGTTCACTGCTTTCATCCAGGTTTGCGATCGCTGGGCCGTAAAGGGACTCGCAAGCTCTGTCGGGGTTGCTGGCTGCACATAGACCGTCACCGGAAACCGTGACCACACCAGATAACCCACAGGCACTGTTTCAATCTGGTCAAAGTAGTCATCGGTAGAGTCAGTCCAGGCTGCCAATGCAGGCGGCAACGGGTGCGCTTTGAGCGGGAAATCTGGATCGGAACCTGGGTTGGACTGTTGAGCGATCGCTGTCCTATCCAACGAGGTGCCCAACACTGCGGGGGAGATGTTGGGTGGGCGTGCGACAGCAGCAAGGGCTACGCTCATGACGATGGCGATCGCCGTTAAGAACACGAGCCATGCAGATTTTGGGCGCGATCGCTGGCGATCGATCCGCTTCAAGCGTCCACTCAATCGGTCTTTCCAACGCTTAACGACGATCGCAAAATGACTCACTACAGGCGCAGGCTCTTCTTGAGAAAAGCTTGAGTTTCTCAGCGGTTCTTTAGACAACAGGCTACTTCGGCAACCAATTAGCGCTCAAAACAACGGTGAGTCCCATAAAGATAACGGTGAGCGCCCAGGTAACACGGTTCAACGTCGTTTCAGCGCTTTTGGTGCTGGTAAAAAGTTGCGCCTGCCCACCCAAGCCGCCTAGCCCATCACCTTTAGGGCTGTGTAGCAACACAAGAATAATCAAACCTAGCGCAGCAAACGCCCAAACTGCTTCCAGGACATAGTTAAGCGTCATTGTAAAACCCTTCGCGCGACAGAATAAAAACGTGAGACCGCAAGCATCGAATCAGCCACTGCAAACGTTCAGCCCATTCTCCAGTTTACAGTCTGAAGACTAGAGACTGTAAACTTCTTGTTGGATTCACAAGCTAGAAGCTTAAGACTATGAACCAACCGTGCCTAGCGGGACACTTGTACAGGAGTCCGATTTGGTTTCACCTCAAACTCGGCAGACTGGATCATCGATCGCCCCGTCATCTCCGGTGGTTGGGGCAGCTTTAAGATCTCCAGAATTGTAGGAGCAATATCGGCAAGACGACCATCCTCTCGCAGGGGCACATCAGTGCCGTGAACTGGAATCTTGCGCCCTTCGCCTTCCACCAGAATGAATGGTACTGGATTCGTCGTATGAGCCGTCCAGGGATTGCCCTGCCCATCGCACATTACTTCAGCGTTGCCGTGGTCAGCAATGATGATCGTCGTGCCGCCTGCTTGAATAACGCTCTCTAGCAAACGACCCAGGCAGCGATCAACGGTCTCCAGAGCGCTGATCGTCGGCTCCATTTTACCCGTATGCCCCACCATGTCAGGGTTAGCATAGTTAATCACGATGAGCGAATACACACGTTTGGCAACGGCAGCGATCGCCACATCGGTCACCTTGTCGGCAGACATGGCTGGCGCTGAATCGTAAGTTGCCACCATTGGGCTGGGCACTAGCTCCCGATCTTCGCCCTCAAACGGTTCTTCAATGCCACCGTTGAAAAAATAGGTGACATGAGCATACTTTTCGGTTTCAGCCGTACGTAACTGGCGCAAGCCGTGACGGGCAACTACTTCACCCAAAATGTTGGTTAAGTCCTGTGGCGCAAAGGCAATAGCGACGGGCAAATGCGAGTCGTATTGAGTAAAAGTAACAAAAGACAGCGGCTGAATTTGTTCGCGCTCAAAGCCATTAAAGGCGGGATCAACAAATGCTTGCGTTAACTGCCGCGCGCGATCGGGTCGGAAGTTGAAGAAAATTACGCCATCGCCAGGCTCTACGGCACCGGGCGCAATCCGCGTCGGCAGCACAAACTCATCCGTCTTGCCTGCTTCGTAGGCTGCGTGCAAGACTGTCAGCGCCGATCGCGCATCGCCAGCACCATCCTGCGTCATCACGTCGTAGGCAAGCTGCACTCGATCCCACCGATGATCGCGATCCATGCTGTAGTAGCGTCCACTCAGTGTGACAATGCGCCCAACACCATGAGCAGCGATGTAATCCTGAATCTTCTCGACAGAAACCTTGCCTGCGGTGGGTGCCGTATCGCGCCCATCCGTCGTCACATGAATGCAGACATCGCTTAACTGCTGCTCTTGTGCCAGGTCAAGCAAACCGAAGAGGTGCGTCAGGTGTGAATGAACGCCACCATCGGAACAAAGACCGACTAGATGCAGCTTCGTGCCGTTGCGTTTTACATCCTGACAAACTTTTACTAGCGCTGGATTGCTGAGTAACGTGCGATCGTCTACCGCGTCTGAAATTCTGACCAATTCTTGAGGCACCACGCGCCCAGCACCAATGTTAAGGTGCCCAACTTCAGAATTGCCCATCTGCCCGTCTGGTAGCCCTACATCCTTACCTGAAGTGCGAATCAGCGTATGTGGATAGGCTGCCCAAAGACTATCAATGACAGGAGTCTTTGCCGCTTGCACCGCATTGCAATCCGTCTCTTCGCGGTATCCCCAACCATCCAAAATCACCAGCACCACTGGAGAGACAGGCGACTGCGCCATAGAAACTCGTCCTTCCATGAATTCAGATCTCCGAAATGATAGCATTGCCGTCTGTATCCTTAAAGCTGGAATGAACCTGAAGGCACAATCTTTTTGCAAGCTTGACGGCTTGATGAAGCAATTGATGCCTCATTTGGGGAGTGGGGAGTGGGGAGTGGGGGAAGTTTTGAGTTTTGAGTTTTGAGTTTTGAGTTTTGAGTTTTGAGTTTTGAGTACAGCCTTCAGCCTTTATCCTTCAGCCTTTATCCTTCAGCCTTTATCGCTCCTTTGGATTCAGCCACTCATTCAGCCCCTCGCCTAGCAGCGACAAACCAACAACCATCAGCGTCATCGCCAGACCAGGAAACAGCGTTGTCCACCAGATGCCGCCTGTAGACAAGCCATCTAGCGCCTGCCGCAGGTCGTAGCCCCATTCAGCCGTTTCTTCGGGCAAGCCTAGCCCCAGAAAGCCCAAGCTGCCCAACGTCAGAATGGCATCGGCAGCGTTAAGCGTAAATAGTACTGGTACACTCTGCACCACGTTGAGAAACAGGTAGCGGCTGAGGATTGCCCATGTAGACGCGCCCATTGCCTGCGCTGCTTCAATAAATAGCTCGGTCTTAACGCTCACTGTATGGTTGCGTACGACTCGGTAATACTGCGGGACATAGGCAATGCTGAGGGCGATCGCCGCATTCACCACACCACGACCCACCACAAACGCCAGCGTTACTGACAGCAATAATCCCGGTAGCGTGTAAATCGTATCCATCAAAAACAGCAGCAGGCGATCGAGTCGACCACCCAGATAACCGCTGACCATACCCAACGGCACACCGATCGCCAAACTTAAAACTGTTGCCAAAACCACCACTTGAAGCGCTGCCTGACTACCAAACACCGTGCGAGAAAGCACGTCATAGCCCAAACGAGTAGTGCCAAACCAATGCTTTACGGATGGTGGCTCTTGAGGGGGATTTGCCAGAAACTCAGTGGGGTCTTGGAGCCAACCAATGCCTTGCAGCACCGGAGCCAGTACGACTAAACCAATAAAAAACATGGTGATGACTAACCCTACCTGTGTCAGTCGCGCTGAGAGCGTACGATCGGTAAAACGGAAAAATTGGGGCAAAGAGAGAGACATTAGCAGTTGTTAGGGGTTAGCTGTTAGTGATGAGAAAGGCTAAAGGCTAAAAGTTTTGAGTTTCAGATGGCTTCTCTGTACTACCCGCCTCCCCTCACTTACGACGCACAACTTCTTGCTTCCTTAGACAGAGCGATCGCCTGCGGGAGTTAATCTATACAATCACATATGGAATGGGTACAACAACCAAAAGCCAACGACGTTCTCATGTGGAATCACATTGCTGCCCAGATTAGCCAGGTGACGGAAAAGCCGTTTGTCAGCCGCGATCGACGCTCGGTAAGCGGTGGGTGCATCAATCAAGGTTATGCCGTGTCCGATGGTGATCGCACCTATTTCGTCAAACTCAATCAAGCCTCTAAGCTTGCCATGTTTGAGGCAGAAGCGGCAGGTTTGCAGCAACTGCAACGCACGCAGACCATCCGGGTGCCAACGCCCATTTGCTGTGGTGTCGCAGACGATAGCGCCTACATCGTGATGGAGTGGCTCCAGTTGGGACGAGGAACGAGCCGCTCGTGGGAAGCGATGGGACAGCAGCTTGCGGCACTCCATCAGGTGAAAATTGGTGAACGCTTTGGCTGGGAGCGCCACAACACGATCGGTTCTACACCGCAGATCAATACCTGGACGGCAGACTGGACGGAGTTTTGGGTCGAGCATCGGCTGGGCTATCAACTGCAACTGGCACAGCGTCGCGGCGGACGTTTTTCCAAACAAGACGAATTCTTGACCTTAATCCCCGACTTGCTAGCAGGGCATACACCGCAGCCATCGCTAGTACATGGCGATTTGTGGTCGGGCAATGCCGCTGTCACCCAAACAGGAGCACCAATTATTTTTGATCCAGCAACATATGTGGGCGATCGTGAAGTTGACCTGGCAATGACGGAGCTATTCGGTGGCTTTCCTGCCGCTTTCTACCAGGGCTACAATCAGGTTTTCCCACTTGATGAGGGCTATCAGCAGCGAAAACCGCTCTATAACCTTTATCACGTGCTGAATCACTTCAATTTGTTTGGCGGCAGCTACGAGTCACAGGCAAACCGCATGATCGTGCAACTGCTTGGCTAGAAGAACACTGGAAGCTAAAGCTGTGGTATGGCCTGACACGGCAGTTCCGACATTCGTTCCGCTTCTTTAGACCATGCCTCAGTAGAAAGCAGTACGCTAGCAGTGTTAAGGCTCACCGGGTAAGGCGGTTCCTGCAAAGCCAAACGAGAGTCTTTAGCTTTTACTTTGACTAAATTCACAATCCAGGGTATGAACGCTAAAAGCTCTTCAGGTAAGACTGTCAACTCAAAATGCCAGCCCTGATTGATCCCTTCATACGGCTGATCGCGCTTAAAAAACGTAACACCACCCGCGCCTTTGTTAATCGAAACTCGCAGAATAAACGGACGTTCAACTAACAGTTCATCTGGTGCTGTGAACGCATAGATGCTGACATAGTTTAGTTGCGATCGATCATCGACCCAGGAGGCAATGGAAGAGCTTCTGTTGTATGAACTGCCGCTTACTTTCACAGGTACGTTCATTGCGGCAGCAAAAAGCGTATAGAACTCGCGTCTTAAATTTGAAACCATTTGCACTGCTTCAGGAGTCACACGCTATCTACGCCTCTAAGAATGTTTGCTTTAGCCGATCGATAAAAAATAAACTAGATTCAATCAAGAAAAAGCCACCACAACGATGAGCATTGTTCGCTCTAAACGGTCAGCGGCTCAATCTTTTGCTATTTCTCTCTTTGCATTTATTTAAATTAAGAAAAATTAGAGCCAGCTTAAAAGCGGTTAGCCACAACTCCTTCTGAACAACTCCTCAATGAGTAAAGGGGTAAATGAGTATGACGTGGAGACGGTTACACCCAATATGAAAGTGATGCTATGAAACTGCCGCTAAAACACGCGCCGTTAGTTTTTGCAGACTTAACATCAGTTGCTCAATTAGTGCGGCACAACTAGCAGCAAGCGCCCACACTCAGTAGTCCCACGCTTTAGCCCTTAAGCAGTATGAGCAGGAGCATAGCCTGCTCCATCTTAACTAAAAAGTTGTGATGCCTGGAGCAGGTTGCAGCCTGGAACACTCAGTAAACTGCGTATTTTAGTAGCGAGAGCGCTGTCTGCGTTGCTTATGCTTGGCGATCGCTTTCCGCTTCTCTTTTTCCAGCGGAGTTTCAAAATGGCGCTTTTTCCGCATATCTTGAAAAATGCCTGCCTTAGAAACCTGACGCTTAAAGCGTCGCAGGGCAGACTCAATGCCTTCATTTTCGCCAACTACGATCTGGGTCATGCTTGTCCTCCGATTGAACAGTTTGCTGTAAGCTACTGGACTTCCAGACAAGGGACTGAAGGTAAAAGGCTTTGCAGGCTAGAAGCTTTCGACCTGCGGAGCGATATCATTTAGTCCATAGTCTAAAGCGGCACTTCTAAAGTCCAGTGGCTGGAGCATATACAAAAAGCCTCTAGCAGAGCAGAGCCGTTGCTTTTATCTGCCAGAGACTCTGAAGTCAAAAACTTGTGCGTAGCGCCTTAGTAACGACGACCGCCACCACCGCCACCGCCGCCGCCACCGCCACGGTTGTTGCCACCCCAGCCGCCAGAGGAACCGCGCTCTTCACGGGGCTTCGCTTTGTTAACTTTCAAGTCGCGTCCCATCCATTCAGCGCCATCAAGAGCTTCGATCGCAGCCGCTTCTTCTTCTTCGGTGCCCATTTCTACAAAGGCAAATCCACGCAGACGACCTGTTTCGCGATCGGTGGGAAGCTGAACTCGGTTAACAGTACCGTACTCTTCAAAGGCTTGCTTAAGGTCGTCCTGAGTAACCTGGTACGAAAGGTTACCAACATAAATTGACATGGATTGTCTCCAAATTTCAGTGTGTGTGAGAGTTACATTCGGAGAAACGCTTGTCAATGAACAAAAACGAATTACACGACCGAAGATAATCCTGTAGGGAAACTATAGCATAGCGATCCAAGACCTATAGTGTCAGCCTTTGCGACCTATTTCAGGAACGCTAGCACTAGCGACGCAACAGCAGCGGCGTATTCTTCGTGCAAACCTAGAGAACCGGGTAGCTGCTGGCTTTGGACATAGGCAAGTGAGGCTACAGCCTCCATTTCGGCTTTAGAAGACGGTGGCGACTGTTCACCAATTACCACTAGCAGCGGCACTGTTAAGGTTTGAAACAGCTTAAGAAAGTCTTCGCGTTTAGTCACTGGATCTAAGTCTCCTGTAACAAAGGCGGCTGGAGCGAATCTGACACCGGGTTGCTGGGTGGTCTGATAGTTCTGCTTCATAAAAGCGGGGGCAATGTGTCGGCAGTGATGTAAACGTGCTGACGATACATGAAACGCAGAAACGATGGCAGCGTATTGAGCTTGACCCAGGAGTAGTCGAAGTGTAGGGACGTTACGTGTAACGTCCCTACAGACTAACTTCCTCGATAGGTGCTGTACGACCAGGGCGAAGCCAACAGCGGCACGTGATAATGAGCAGTCGTATCAGCAATCCCAAATTGAATTGGAATCTCATTTAAAAAGGGTGGAGTCGGTAAGTCTTGAAGGTGTTGAGCAAAGTAGTCTCCGACGCTGAAGACTAGCTCATAAACACCTGTTTGCAGTGCGCCGTCAGCTAGTAACGGACTAGCTGTGCGTCCATCAGCATTAGTATGCAGAGTCTTGAGTAGGGTTTTCTCCCCAGATGGCGCGATCGACCAGAGGGCGATCGTTAACCCTGCTGCCGGACAGCCACGAGCCGTATCGAGAACATGCGTTGTGAGTTTGCCAGACATAAGGGGTGGGGAGTGGGGGAAGTTTTGAGTTTTGAGTTTTGAGTTTTGAGTTTTGAGTACAGCCTTTAGCCTTTAGCCTTTAGCCTTTAGCCTTTAGCCTTCAGCCTTCAGCCCTTTGCCTTTTTCTTGTTTTTGTTGCTTTCGATACGTGGCGGCTGAAACGGTGTGATTTTATGAGTAAATCATGGCTATACCGTGAGCTATTCAATTTAGGCTATCAGCGTGTCTCTTAAAGCGTTTCGTGGTGCGTTTCTCGATTTTATTGATGATCCATTCTATGCGTCTGAGGCAAACAGCGTTCGTTATTTTGCCGATGGGTTGCTGGTCTTAGAAGACGGCAAAGTCAAAGCAATAGGGACTTACGAGGCTCTGCATGAAATTTATGCGGGTGTTCCTGTAACGACTTATGCCGATCGGCTGATTCTGCCAGGGTTTATTGATACGCACATTCACTTTCCGCAAACGGAGATGATTGCCGCCTTTGGAGAGCAATTGCTGACCTGGTTGAGCAAGTACACGTTTCCCACCGAAGGCAAGTTCAAAGACAAAGCCTATGCTCAGGAGATTGCGTCTTTTTTCTTGGATGAATTGCTGAAGCACGGCACCACAACGGCTCTGGTGTTTGCAACGGTTTATCCACAGTCGGTGGATGCGTTTTTTGAGGAAGCGAATCGTCGGCACCTACGCATGATTGCAGGCAAGGTGTTGATGGATCGAAATGCGCCCGATTTTTTGACCGATACGCCCGAAACTGCCTATTTAGAAAGTAAGCAACTGATTGAGAAATGGCATAAGCACGATCGCCTCTTGTACGCCATTACGCCTCGCTTTGCAGTGACCTCTAGCGATGAGCAACTGCGGCTAGCGGGCAAGCTACTGGCGGAGTTTCCGGATGTCTATATGCAGACTCACATTTCAGAGAATATGGCGGAAGTAGCGCTGGTAGCGGAACTGTTTCCTGAGAGGGAGGGCTACCTGGATGTCTACGATCGCGCGGGGCTGGTTGGCTCTAAGTCGGTCTTTGCTCATGGTATTCATCTGACGGAGGCAGAGTTTCAACGCTTGTCGGCAGCACGATCGGCGATCGCGTTTTGCCCCACGTCTAACCTATTCTTGGGTAGCGGCTTGTTTAATCTGAAGAAAGCGAAGTCAGTCAATACGCCCATAAAAGTAGGCTTGGGCACCGATGTTGGCGGCGGTACGAGCTTTTCGATGCTGGAGACAGCCAGTGAAGCGTATAAAGTGACGCAACTACGTGGACAAACACTCTCGTCTTTTCAAGCACTCTTTCTGGCAACCTTGGGGGGGGCAAGGGCGCTGTCCCTGGAAGACAAGTTGGGCAATTTTGAGCCCGGTAAAGAAGCTGATTTCGTCGTGCTTGACCCCAGAGCTACGCCCCTGATGGCACGGCGTAATGTGACGGCAAGCGCAACTTCCCTCGCTGAACTAGCTGATCAAACGTTTGCCACCATGATTTTGGGGGACGATCGCGCCATTCAAGCTACTTACGTCATGGGCGAACTAGCATACAAGAACGGGTCATACGAACCAGGTGCAGCTTAGCAGAGGATACAAAATGGTTGACGACCCAGTTGTGATCAATGATTGGCATCCTGTTGCGCGATCGGAAGATGTCCAGCAAGACTCACTGTTGCCTGTCCATCTGTTAGAGGAAGAGTTGGTGCTATGGCGAACCGGAGATCAGCTCTATGCCAGCCGAGATCTATGTGCTCATCGCGGGACACGCCTCTCCTGTGGACAGGTGACAGATGGGACACTGGTCTGCCCGTATCACGGCTGGGCATACAACGGTGAGGGGCAGTGCGTGCACATTCCAGCGCATCCAGGGCAGCCCATCCCAAAACGCGCTCAGGTGAAGACCTATCGTGTGCAAGAGCGCTACGACTTAATTTGGCTGGCCATTGGTGAACCCATGCAGGACATTCCACCCTTTCCTGAATGGGACGATCCGACCTACCGCAAATTGCTGTGTGGACCGTATGGCGCGTTTGATCTGTGCGGCTTACGAGCGATCGAAAACTTTCTTGATGTGGCTCACTTTCCCTTTGTGCATGAAGGAATTTTGGGCGATCTTGCCTATCCAGCTATTGAAGATTATGGCACCACGATCGAGCCGGATGGTGTGCTGTCTAAAGGCGTAAGCGTCTATCAGCCAGATCCCTACGGTACGGGGCAGGGGGATGTCGTTGCCTATACCTATCGTGCGCTCCGACCCTTCACGGCGTATCTAGCGAAAGAGTCCGAGGGTGCTCGGTTTGCGATTCTCTTCTGCGTCACACCCCATACTGCTCTCAGCAGCACGATCTGGATGTGGATGGCATTGAACTATGATCACGAAACGCCTGCGGCTGACCTGATTGCATGGCAAGAAAAAATTCTGAACCAGGATATTCCCATCATCCAGGCACAACGACCCGCACTGCTGCCGCTTGATGGACAGACGGATTTGCTACTGAATAGCGATCGCACCCTGATTGTTTACCGCAAATGGCTACAGGAAATGGGTTTGCGCTTTGGGACAGTCGAGCTTGAAGGATGAACTTCTATCACTAGCGATAGACTAGAAGTAGTAGCTAGAGAGAACCGACGCCAGCGTTGTAGGGGCATCCTAGCGCCACTCCTCGTCTTGAAAGCTGCTTTTCTCAGTCGGCATTTGGCTGCATCCTGTAAACTTTTGAAGCGGTCAGTATCAAACCCAACCACAGAAGTAGCGCGGCAGTAGTAACCTTAGCGATCAACGTTAGTCTGCGCCTTTAAACATCTAAACATTCCTTTATTGCTCTGTAGAGACTCTGACTATGCTTGAATCTTACCGTCAACATGTGGTCGATCGTGCGGCACAAGGCGTGCCCCCCTTGCCCTTGAGCGCTGCACAAATGTCTGAATTGGGTGAATTGCTGAAGCAACCACCCGCAGGAGAAGCAGAATTTTTGCTGACACTCTTGCGCGATCGCGTGCCGCCCGGTGTTGATCAGGCAGCGTATGTCAAGGCAGGTTTTTTGACCGCGATTGCCAAAGGTGAAACGACCAGTCCCCTGGTGTCGCCTAAGGAAGCCGTTGAACTATTAGGCACCATGATGGGTGGCTATAACGTCCATTCGCTGATCGAGCTGCTGCAAGTGCCCGATGCAGACATTGCGGCAACGGCGACCAAAGCGTTGAGCAAAATTTTGCTGGTCTACGATGCCTACCACGACGTGCAAGAACTTGCGGCAAATGGCAATACTTACGCTAAACAAGTGCTCGACTCCTGGGCAACCGCCGATTGGTTCACTAACCGCTTAGAGCTAGCTCCCGCGATCACTGTAACGGTGTTCAAAGTGCCAGGAGAAACCAACACCGACGATCTCTCACCTGCACCCCACGCCACCACACGCCCCGATATTCCCCTCCACGCTCAGGTGATGCTGGAGACGCGGCAACCGGGAAGCCTGGAAACGATCGCCGCTCTCAAACAAAAAGGACATCCCGTTGCCTACGTCGGCGATGTTGTGGGGACAGGTTCTTCGCGCAAATCTGCCATCAACTCAGTGCTCTGGCACATTGGCAGCGATATTCCCTTTGTGCCCAACAAGCGCACAGGCAGCTACATTCTGGGCGGCAAGATCGCGCCGATCTTCTTTAACACGGCTGAAGATTCGGGAGCGTTGCCGATCGAGTGCGATGTTACCCAACTAGAAACAGGCGACGTGATTACGATCTATCCCTACAAAGGCGAGATCACAAATGACGCGGGCGTGGTCATTTCTACCTTCACCCTCAAACCCGACACCATTCTAGATGAAGTGCGAGCAGGGGGGCGCATTCCGCTCCTCATTGGGCGCACGTTGACCGACAAAATCCGCGCCGATATGGGCTTAGAGCACAGCCCCCTCTTCCGTCGTCCGACGTTGCCTGTTGATACGGGTAAAGGCTTTACGCTGGCACAAAAAATGGTCGGCAAAGCGTCTGGGCTTGCGGGTGTGCGTCCCGGCACATCTTGTGAACCCCTCATGACAACTGTTGGTTCCCAAGATACGACGGGTCCCATGACTCGCGACGAGCTAAAAGAGCTTGCCTGTCTTGGCTTCAGCGCCGACCTGGTGATGCAGAGTTTTTGCCATACCGCTGCCTATCCCAAACCTGTGGATATCAAAACCCACAAAGACCTACCTGACTTCATGCACGAACGCGGTGGTGTCGCGCTACGTCCCGGCGACGGCATCATTCACTCCTGGCTGAACCGGATGCTGCTGCCTGACACCGTTGGCACAGGTGGCGATTCACACACCCGCTTTCCCCTGGGGATCTCTTTCCCAGCGGGGTCTGGTCTCGTAGCCTTTGCCGCTGCCCTCGGTGCCATGCCGCTGGATATGCCCGAATCGGTGCTGGTGCGCTTCAAAGGCACATTGCAACCAGGTGTCACCCTGCGCGATATCGTCAACGCGATTCCTTATGCCGCGATGCAACGGGGACTGCTGAATGTCTCTAAGGAGAACAAGCAAAACACTTTCTCTGGTCGCATTATGGAGATGGAAGGATTGCCCGACCTGAAGCTGGAGCAAGCCTTTGAATTGACGGATGCAACGGCAGAACGCTCCTGCGCGGGTTCGACCATTAAGCTGAGTACGGATACGGTGGCAGAATACCTGCGATCGAACGTCGCCTTGCTGAAAAACATGGTGGCACGTGGTTACGGTGATGCTCGCACGATTTTGCGCCGCGTTGCCAAGATGGAGCAATGGTTGGCAAATCCCAGTTTGATGTCCGCTGACCCCGATGCGGAGTATGCCGAAATCATTGAGGTGGATCTGGATCAGGTAACAGAACCGATCGTTGCCGCTCCCAACGACCCTGACAACGTGAAGCTGATGTCTGAATGTGCAGGCGACCCCGTGCATGAGGTCTTCATTGGCTCCTGCATGACTAATATTGGGCACTATCGCGCTGCTGCCAAAATCCTGGAAGGCGCAGGTCCCGTTAAAGTTCGCCTCTGGATTTGTCCACCGACTCGCATGGATGAAAAGCAACTGCGTGAAGAAGGCATGTACGGCATCTTCGCTGCCTCTGGAGCCAGAACCGAAATGCCAGGATGCTCGCTCTGTATGGGCAATCAGGCGCGGGTGGCAGATGGCACAACGGTCTTCTCAACCTCAACGCGCAACTTCAACAACCGCATGGGCAAAGGTGCTCAAGTCTACCTCGGCTCGGCAGAACTGGCGGCGGTGTGTGCCTTATTGGGCAAGATTCCTACGGTGGAGGAGTATATGGCGATCGTCACCAAAAAGATCGATCCTTTCGCCGCTGACCTCTACCGCTACCTCAACTTCGACCAGATCCCTGACTTTGAAGACGAAGGTCGCGTCATTCCCCTCGACGAAATGCCCCGTATCGAAGACATTCTGGGAATGCCAACCGCAGCAGCACGATAGTTGAGATGGGGTGGGCATTGCTCACCCCTAAAAGGACTCAAACTAAACTCATGCTTAAAACCCAGGCAAGGGTAGCCCTGAACCTCTTTACCGAAACTTGCGTTGGCGAGACTGCCACATTGCAGAACCAGTTAGAAACAAGACTAAGGGCGTTAGTCCGACAAACACGTAGAAGATCCGCGATGGTAAGCCCCAAAAAGTACCGTAGTGTAAAGGGACAAAGGCATTGAGGATGCGATCGCCCAATCCAAGCGTTTTGCTATCTTGAACATGCAAAGTTTGTCCAGTATAGGGGTCTACCAGTATTTCGCTTTCTCCATAGCGGAGCGATTCGTGCGTTTGACGTTTGCCAACCCGCACCACACCCTCTGGCTTACTGGGAACGCCCACATAAGTTGTCAGTGAATCAGGAAAGGGGGTATTCGCAACTTGCAAAATGGTCGAGAGGGGTAGCGCGGCTTGACCTGGTAGCGGCTTGGCTATCAAGGTTGGTGGTTTAGGCGTTAAGGTCAGCGCATAAATCAGCGCACTCGACCAGTCGTAGAAATTCCAACAGAAGCCAGTGAACCCAGTAAACGCAAGAAACACAGCAGCAATGATGCCAGCAACCTTGTGAAGATCAAAATTGCGCCGTTTGGGATGAGCGTTCCACTTAATTTTGAAGCCTGCAAGCAACTTGCGCCAGCCGGGCCAGAGCACCACTCCAGTAAGGCTGAGCAAGCATAAGAGCAATCCAGTCATACCAGTCACAATGGCACCCGTGTTGCCGATTAGCAGTTGATAGTGCAGGCGTAGAGCAATGTGTAGCCAGCTCTCGACTTCTGGAATCATCCCCATCATTTGCCCCGTGTAGGGATGAATAAACAATTGCACTAAATGTTCGTTGGTATCCCATAAGCGCGCCTGGTAAGGAGAGGTAGCATCTTGGGGAGTCAAAATGTTGCCCAGGGTAAGACCAGGAGTGCGGCTTACTTCCGCCCGAACCGTTGCCAAGATCGCATCAATACCGATCGGGTTCCCTTGCGGCTCGATCGCCCCAATGCGGTGCTCGATCAACTGATGTTCCAGTTCCGGTTCAAAGATTAGTAAACTGCCAGTGGTGCCAATGATGATCAGAACCACGCCACAGATGAGTCCTAAGTAACGATGCAGTTGAAAGACTAGAGACCGGAGTTTGAGCGATCGCATGGCAAATCACCTCCTAAAACTGAAACGAAATAGTGCCATAAACCGACAACGGTGCACCGGGATAAAGCAGAAAGCCCTGAGAGTCGTAATACCGTGTGTTAGAGATGTTTTGGAAATTCAGGCTCACCCGGTAGTTGTCTCGCCGATAAAAGATGGTGGCATCAGCACGCACATAAGACGGAATTTCAATGGTGTTTGGCAACGTCGCATCGCGATCGCCCACAAAATAAACCCCTGCCCCAACGCCTAAACCCTGCAAGGGACCGCTTTGCAGTTGATACGTCGTCCACAAGCTGGCACTCTGGCGGGGTGCATTGATTAAGCGGTTGCCCAATGACTCACTATTATCCTTGCTGACATAGGCATCGTTGTGAGCAAAGGAGGCAATCACATTCCATCCCGGCAAGATCTCTCCAGTAATGTCCAACTCAATTCCCCGGCTTGTCACTTCACCTGTAGCAATGGAGAAATCAATATTGTTGGGATCGGTTGTGGCAACATTGGTTTTTGTAATGTCGTAGTAAGCCAGGGTTGCGGACAGCTTGCCGTTGAAGGCTTCGCCTTTAATGCCAACTTCGTACTGAGTGCCCCGCTCTGGTTCGATCAAGCTGCCATCAGCGGTAAAGGCAAACGCATTTGGTTTGAAGGAACGGCTGTAGCTGGCATAAAGGGAAAGCGGCGCGATCGGTTGATAAACAAGACCAAAACGGGGTGAAAACGCAGTGTAGGAGCGCTTAGAACGGGTTGGTTCATCGTCGTCAGCAAAATCTGTGTTGTCAAAATCAACTAGATCCACACGTCCACCCACCAGCAACTTTAAATTGGGTAGCAAGGTCACTTGATCTTGCAAATAAATGCCAACACTATTGGTCGTTTGGTCATTGCCAAAGACAGTATTGAAGGTTGTGGGCGTAGGAAAGCCATAAACTGGGTTGAAGATATCAATGGATCGAAACTCCGCTCGTTCAAACAGGTAGCTACTATCCCGCTTGCTCCAATCCACACCAAACAACACTTGATGAGCGACCGATCCAGTCTTGAATTTACCAATTAAGTCCGTTTGCAAGGAGTAATAGTCGGTAGACTCATCAACCAGGGTGAATCGTCGTCGTAGCGTACGACCGTCGGGTTCTAAGAGAAAAGTACGCGCCTGTACATTCGATCGCAACGAATCAAATAACTGCGTTGAAAACGCACTGCGGAGGCGCAAATGATCGTTAAAGCGATGATCAAATACCAGGTTGACTTTGTTGCTGGTGAAGTCGTAGAGGTCACTCGGCTCTCCTAAATTGCGGCTAATGGGTAGCCCGAAGGATTCTTGTAGGGGAGGAAGCCCGCGATCGAAGGTACGTTCTAAATCAACCCGTTCATATTCCAGCGTGAGCTTGGTTGCCTCTCCAATTTTGAAACTTAAAACAGGTGCAACAACGAATAACTCTTTATTAACAAAATCTCGAAAACTGCCGGCATTTTCGTAGGCAACATTCAACCGATAGAGCAAATTTTTATCGGGTGTAAGGGGACCTGAGAGATCAAAGGAAGGACGATAATAATCGAAACTGCCAACCCGAAATTGACCGACATAATAAGGCTCACTTAACGGTTGCTTCGTGATGTAATTAACCACGCCCCCTGGTTCAAATTGCCCATACAGCACGGAGGCAGGACCTTTAAGCACTTCAATGCGTTCAATCACAGATGGATCAGTGTAGCCATAGAAACCTTCTTCCCGGAAACCATTTCTCAACTTGAAGTCGGAGGTTAAGCCGCGAATGGTGTAGTTGTCGGTAGAGCCTGCATAGCCATAGGTGCGCGTCACTCCTGACACGTTTCGCACGGCTTCTGGCAACTCAATCACTTGCTGATCTTCAATGACCTGACGCGGAATCACCTGAATCGATTGAGGAAGATCGCGCAGCGGCGTATCGGTTCTCGTTGCCGTCGCGGCATTAGGTACCGCGTAACGGGAACCTGGGCGATCGCCCGTCACCACCAATTCCTCATCAGTTTCAGCGTCGGGATTGAGACTATATGCCAGTTCGCCCGTTCGCAGGGTTACTTCTGAAGTTGGCAGCGCCGCTTTACCAGCCACACGGACTCGAATACTGGTGGCATCCACTTGAGTTACTGTAACAAGGGCAATATCACCTGTAGGATTGTCTGCCTGAAACTCCTTGCCGTTGGGTAGTGTCAGCACCGCCTTGGAGATGTCCGCAATCAAGCTATTGCCATCAGCTTTGAATTGGGTTGCGTCAATTTGTAGCGATCGCCCATCCTGCGTTTCTACCACAATTTCCAATCCAGTTTCTGTGGCATCAAGCCGTACAGCCGTCACCGGTACAGGCGATTCACTGTCACTTTGTTTAATTTGTGCTAGCCAGTCTTTAACCGTTGTGGCAGGACGCTTTGAGTTCTGCTGTCGCGGTCGATCTCTGGTTGAGCTTTCAGCGGGTTTCTCACGTTTAGAACTGCTGTTGGAGGCAGGCTCAATGTTGGCGATCGCGGGTGCTGAAGCGAAGATTGCCAAGAGGCCCATGATCCAAATGACGTTGCAAAGAGGCTGCTTCATAATTGATTCCTCACACTTATGGTCAGAAAATGATGGGGTAGGGTTCTAAACGCTCACGCATCTTGAGGACGTTAACCGGAACCTTCTGGTGGATGGAACGGCAGGTTTGAACCAATACCTACTTGCTTAGGTTGATCAGCGATCTAAAAGCGGTAGCCAACCGTTGCATACACACTAAACGGATCACTCGGAGTCGCAGACCCTCGTCCGCCACTGGGGAAATATTCGGTATTGGTCAGATTGCGAAAGTTAAGTTGAGCTTCCAGTCCGCCAACTCGATAGCCAACAAAGGCATCCAGGGCAAGGTAGCTGGGCAATGCCCCAGTCCCGTCCTGGTTGGCAAAGCGACCATCTTGGTAGGTTGCGCCCAGTCCAATCGTCCAGTTTTGGCCCATCTGGTACGCAGTCCAAACGTTAAACGAATGTTTTGGGACACCCGTAATACGCTGACCAGTCCGCGCTGGTGCGAAAATGCCGCGGTTCGGATCAAGTGAGAGGGGCACGCCGCGAGTCGTGATGGCATCGATGTAGGCATAGTTAAAGTTGAGCGTCCACCTGGAAGTGAGGTTGGTTTTGAGATCAAGTTCAACCCCTCGTGATCGCTGATCCACGGGATCAGTGGGATTGTTATTTACATCCAGGCGACTGACAACATCTTTGCGGTCAATCTGAAACAATGCCAGGGTCGCAATGAGATTGTTGTTAAAGAAGGTGCCCTTATACCCCACTTCATATTGATTGATGGTGGCGATCGGGATTGACACTAGCTCTCGATTGGCATTTGGTCCACGAGCGATCGCACCATTAGAAGCGAAACTGCTCGCGTAGCTGGCATAGAACGAAGAAACTTTATCCGGTTGATAAACAAAGCCAAAGCGAGGATTGAACCGGGTGACATTTTGTTCGTAGCTGCGATCGGTGGCGGTGGTTGCCAGACTGTCATCACCAGGGCGGCGAGTTTGCTGCTCATTGAAGAAATCTAACCGTGCGCCCAACAACGCTTTGAACTGCTCCGAAAAGCTGATTTGATCTTGCAGAAAGAGAGCAATAGTGCGGTTTGTCGAATCTCGACTTTCATTAATGTTTTCGCCTGTCTGCCCAAACCCTCGTCTGACAATCCTGCCCTCTGAAAACACTGGATTGAGCGAGTCAATGCAAGGGAGGCGGTTCACAGTAAGCCCAGGGGCAATGGTTTGTCCAGCCGCACCAGCGTTACAAACCGCATTGCCGTTTGCTACATTTGTTGGATTATTGGACTGGGCAGTACTGCCAACATTGCCCACTTGGTAACGGATGGTATCGCTTGTGGTGCGGTTGAACTCAACCCCTGTCAAAATTTGGTGATCCATGCCGAGAAAGCGAGTCTTCAGCTTGCCATCCAGTCGATAGAAAAAGCCCTCGTTGCTGTCTGTCTGTTCCCGCAGCCGCCGAGCGATCGCGACCCCGCTGGGAAGTTGGGCAGACGGTGTAACGTTGTAAGCAACCACATCGGTTGCATTTCGGATCAGGTCAAACTGTCGATTGGTGTAGTAAAAATTATTTGTCAGTACTAGATCAGGGCTTGCCTGAAGTTCATACTTGAGACCCAGCCGATAGATCTCCTGGTCAGCTTTAGAGAAAGGAGTGCTGAAGAGGCGATCGTGCGCTCCAGAGATAATGCTGCCATTCACCCCAGGCAAAAAAGGAATCCCAGGAAGATCCGGTCTGGCTTTGATATTGCGATAGTCAAAATCTAGAGTGACGGTGTTGTTGGGATCTAGTTTGATTTGAATGGACGGCAAAATTTCCAGGCGTTCGAGGTTTAGTTTACGAAAGCCCTCTCGACTCTCATACCCACCGTCAAACCGATACAGCACCTTTTGATCGATCGGCCCGCTCAAGTTGAAAGTGCCCCCAAAGCGCTCAAAGCTGCCTCCAGACAAGCTAACTTTGGATACAAAATCCGTTGTGAACGGGTAGGTAATCAAGTTAATCAAACCCGCTCCCACGTTGTCGCCCGATGCTCCTACCCCATACAGAGCACCGGCTGGACCTTTCAATACTTCGATCCGTTCAACATCCGCAAAGCCTCGAAATAAACCCGATCGCTCAGTGTTGACGGGTGTGATCTGGTCAGGAATACCATCGCGGAGAAACTCTGCTTGAAAGCCACGGACATAGAAGTTGTCAATAAAGCCATAGTTGGCTCGTGTGCTTGTACTGACACCGCTCACATTCCGTAGAGCCTCTTGCATGAAAAGCGGCGCTTGTTGCTGCAAGAGCGTTGATGGAATCACCTGTACCGAAAAAGGTACATCTCGATTCGGCGTTGCAGTACTCGTACCCGTGACCGTCAGCTCTTCTTCATCCTCGTCTTCCGGATTAAAGCTATAGGCTAGCGCTCCCGTTCGTAGGGTCACTTCTGAAGTAGGTAGAGCATTGTTACCAGTTACGCTCACCCGAATACTGGTTGCAGCAAATTGTGTCACACGGACATTCGCAATGTCTGCAATCAGATTTTCTGCCTGAAACTCCTTGCCGTCGGGTAGTGCCAGCACCGCATTGGGGATATCGGCAATCAGGCTCTTGCCTTCAGCCCGAAAATTTGTGGCATCGACTGCAAGTAGTTTGCCTGCTTCAGTCTCCAGAACGACATCTAAACCACCATCAACGCGATTCAGTTGCACACCTGTAATTGATACAGGCGTGTTTTGAGTGATCAGCTTCGAGTTTTCGATTTTTTTCTCCCATTCTTTGAGAGTTGTGGCAGGGCGATCGAACTCCTTCAGTCGAGTTCCTACCGCTACCTGGATCGGAGCTTCTACCGCCGCCAGCTCCACTTGAATTTCCTTCGCCTCAGCCCTTACTTGGGCAAGGGTCAGTGGCAGGAGAGCCGCGATCGCGACCCCCAACCCTAAATGCATTTGATTCACGATACTTCTCCACACACGGATGATTCTATTTGCAACAAAAACCGCCCGCCTTGGATAGACGGTTGACGCTATTTCCCCAAGCCTTTTGCTAAAGCTAGTTGGGCTTATTGCGAATTAGTTCTAGTAATGGTTAAAAACTTATGATGCCTGGCGACCAAAGTCAAGCTTTTCAGCACTAAAAGATAACGTGGTTCAGGTCAACCGAGGCATGGTTAAAGCTTCTTCCAGAAAGGATTTCAGCTTTTTGGAGTCGATAGCTGCCTTGAAAAAGCCATCCCTTTTGTAGATGATCTGCCTTCAATGGTTAAGAATAAGTCTAATTACTTTCTGCATCGCTAACGCTAATTTTACTTTTAGTGCTTGAGTAGCGTTGAGGTGCGCAGCAGCAATTAATTTGGCTAACTACTTGATATAAGTTCCTACTAAGCTCTATAGTGCTTTGGAAATCTTCTGTCAGTTTGTTGCTTGTTCAACGCTGACAGCGTAGTCTGCACCCCTAACATTCCTAAGAAGTGCTATGCAAAGTCTGGGTCAAATTCTAGTGGCAGCAGGGATTGTGGCGATCCCCCTGCTTGTGTTTTCGGTTGTGGCAATCGCCCTGATTGTAGAACGCACGATCTTCTGGTATCGCGTCAACCGCCGTCAGGAAAAGGTGATCAAAGAAGCATTGGCAATGTACCGCACCGATTCATCGCTGGCGATCGAAAAGCTAGAACGCCATATTGATTTGCCGATGGCACGTATCTTTCTGGCAGCGATGTCGCTCGAAGAGGCAGAACCAGAAGAACTGGCGCTGGCGCTCGATGGTGCGACACAGGCAGAAGTCCCCATCCTCAAACGCTTCAGCAATGGGTTTGATACGATTGTCACGATCTCACCGCTGCTGGGCTTGCTCGGTACTGTAGTGGGGCTGATTCAATCTTTTAGTGCGCTTAATCTGGGTGATGTGGGCGGTACCAAAACGGCTAATGTCACTGCTGGCATTAGTGAAGCCTTGATTTCGACGGCATTCGGTCTGGTGGTAGCACTCGTAACCCTGTTTTTTGCTAACACGTTTCGAGGGTTCTATCTTCGCCAATTGGCAATGATTCAAGAACACTCGGCAGAGCTAGAACTGCTACACCGTAGACGTTATAAGCTTTTGGAGGCTTCCTATGCGACGACGCGCGATCGATGAACCCGAAGTGGCCCCTCAGATCAACATCGTACCGATGATTGACGTGATCTTTGCCATCCTCACGTTTTTCATTATGTCTACGTTGTTCCTGGGACGGTTTGAAGGGTTGGCTGTCAACTTACCTAAAGCTCAGTCTGCCAAACCGCAAAAGACAATTCGTGCCACTGTTACCCTCGACAAACAAGGCGGGCTCTACCTGAACAAATCACCCCTGGCGATCGATACGTTGTCTAATGCTGTGCGCCAGCTCGACAAACCTGGTCAAGATCTGGTGGTGGTGCTCAACGCCGACGGCTCCGTTACCCACGATCGCGTAGTGGCTGTGATGGATCAAATCCGCCAGGTAGAAGGCGCAAAAATGGCGATCGCCACAAAACGGCAGTGATGGAAATTGAAGGATAAGGGATGAGGGATGAAGGATGAGGGATGAAGGATGAAGGCTAAAACTATTACCTTCTTGTAGATGGACTTCATCTAGTTGCAAACTGCTGTCTTTCTCTGTTTTCCCCATCCCATCATCATACTTTACCCATCACTTCTTCATTCCATCTCCTCTTCACTCCATCACTCCATCACTCCATCACTCCTCACTCATCACTCATGAACAGTACTGAAACAATCATTCAACAGCGACAAAAAGAACGCAAAGCGCTAAAGCTTTTTCTGCTGTCCAGCCTGGTTGGTTCGCTGGCGTTTCATGCTGGCATGATGGCACTCAAAGTGGGCGATCGTGGGGGCAACCTGCCGATCGATCCCACCGAAGAGGAGATGGAGATCGTCGTCGAGGAAGCGTCGCCGGAGCAACCCCTTCAGGAACCGATCGCGGCGATCGAGCCGCCCGCTGAGTCAGAGGTGCCCGATGTGCCAGAAGAAGTTGCCTTTGCGCCAGAGGTAGCACCGCCGCAGCCCTTGGTACCCGAAAGCCCAACGTCACTAGAAAAAGGTGAAGATGCACCCAGCGACAAACCCGTTACTGCCCCAGAAGCCGCCCAGCCTATGACCAACAGCACGGGTGAGACCAGTCTGAAGGTGGGTGGAGGTCCTCTTTTCAAGCCTTTTGGCTTGGGCAGCGGCTTTGGTAACGCGACCCGACCCACTGGCTTTAACCCCATTGGCAGCCCGACTGGTGATCCGAAGGGTAAACCGGGGGGAGTGACAAACGGCGACCTAAACGGTAAACCAGGTGGCGACCCGAATGGCAAACCGGGTGGAATGACAAACAACACCGCTGTTCGCACGGCTCCCGCCGCAAAACCCAAAACGCCCGTCTGCGTAAGCTGCCCGAAGCCCAAGTTTCAGGGGCAAGAAGCCAGTCCTAGGGTTGAGATGAAAATTCAACCGGATGGCAGTGTCCAGGTGCGGTTGCGAAAATCTAGCGGCAATCCCGATCTCGATCGCCAAACACTGGAGACCATGAGCAAGTGGCGGTTTGACCCCCAAAGCATTCCTGAGGGTGGTGTCAAAAAGCGGGTACGAGTCACCTATGAGGAAGAGGGCTCCAATACGCAACGGCAGAATGAACAACGTCGTCGCCAAGAGTCAGAACAGCGGCAGGTCGCAGAGCAGGAACGGCAACGACGGGAAGCCCAGGAACGTCAGCGCCAACAACCGATGACTGCTGTGGAAACACCTGCAAAACCTGCTCCGGCTCCCTCTATAGCGCCGGCTCCAGTACAAGCTCTCCCTGCCGAGACTGTCGCTCCTGCACCCGAAGCCGTAACTGCGCCAGCAGCACCTGCACCCGAATCTGTAGAACCAGAACCGGCACCTGCGCCAGTGGCACCCGAAGCCGCAACCGTAGAACCAGCACCTGCGTCTGGTCAGTGAAGCAGCGGCTTGATCCAAGCCATCACGCAAAGGAGGTAACGATGAACAGTTGAGCCGATGCCCTTAATGCAGCACCACCAGCGTGCCATGTGCCAGGAAAGGCGCGATGTGGTAAGCCCTCTCCTCTGTTTTGAGCAAGATTTGCTCATACAGGTAACGAGTCGGGCGATCGTTCTGGCTCTGTATTAGATTGAGTGCAGTGGTAAGGCGATCGCACCAACACCAAGAGCTTTTCCTGGTTAGCATTAGCCTTATGCCCGTGTTGCCAATGTTATTTGTAACAGCTTGAGGGGTAAGAGCTTTCCCTACGTTGCCTTTAAGCTTGTTAAAAAGAGCTTCAACACCGATCTTTCATCCCTTACTGTTGACGCGATTTATGGCGATCGAGCAAAACTGGACACCCTACAAAATCGGTAATGCGGTAATATTGCATGACCGATCGGGTCTACCCTTAGCAGCAAAGACTAGGATGGCATCAGCTATGCGGTCTGGCATGAGCGTTTAGCCAAACAATGTCCAGTCGCAAACTGGCTTCTGGATGCAACGATGAGTCCGTAGCGCCCTAAACACTAGCAGAACCGAGTTCAACGATTGCCCTTGGAGAGGAAACTTAGAAACACAGAGGCACTTCTGCATTGACTAGCGAGGGTTCCGTCTTTGTGCGAGTTTGGCACATTGCAGGCTCAGGCTATAATGCTCAACAAGTTGGGTTGAGTAGTTTTTAGGTGGGCAGGCGTTCCTGCCTGAGTTCAATACAAAGGATCGCTCGTAGTGACACAAACTGAAAGAGGCACAAATGTTCAACAGTCGAATCAAGCCAGTCAGCCTCCTGGTCACTTAGGCACTACTGTTTCTCCACAACCATCGATCGCCCTTTCCCCGTCTCAAAGCAGCAATCCTGCAAATTGGCTGTTGAAACGATTAGCGCTAGCTGCGGTTGCTGCACTCTCTACTGCCCTCGGTGTAACCGTTGCTATGATGGTGCCACTGCCCACTGGTATAGCATCCAGCCCAAGCGGGGAGCAGTCAAACAGTAAACTCTGGCAGTCTGGCTTTCAGTATCAGGTGGGTCGCCCAGTCAATATTCTGGTAATGGGCATCGATCGCGTCCCTGAGGCAAAGGCAGGCTCAAAAGAACTCTTTGATGGACGCAGTGATACCATCCTGCTGCTGCGAGTTGACCCCACTGATGAATCGGTCAAGTTGCTGTCCATTCCGCGTGATACTCAGGTCAATATCCCTTCAGTGGGTGTCACCAAGGTCAACGATGCCAACGTGAGAGGCGGTTCTGAGCTAGCCGCTAAAACAGTGAGCGGCATTTTGAATGGCATCTCGATCGATCGGTATATGCGAGTTGATACGGCAGCCTTTCGAGAACTCGTTGATTTATTGGGCGGCGTTGAGGTGTTTGTGCCTGCGCAAATGTCGTATGTCGATCAAACCCAGAAGTTGAAGATTGATCTCGCTCCTGGCTTGCAAACGCTCAATGGTAATCAAGCCGAGCAGTTTGCCCGTTTTCGGCAAGATGCCTACGGTGACATTGGGCGCGTTCAGCGTCAGCAAACCCTGCTCAAAGCGTTACTTAAACGTCTGACGAATCCTGTAGTGATTCCAAGGCTACCGGGGCTAGTTTCGGCGATGCAGAAATACATTGACACCAATTTGAGCCTGGAAGAGATGTTTGCACTCACTGGTGCCGGGCGCAAACTTAGTCAAGGCAACTTTAAAATGGTGATGCTGCCAGGACGATTCAGCGCTCCTGACGAATTTGTCGCTAGCTATTGGCTCATGAATCTTGAGGGGCGCGATCGGGTTTTACGCCAGTATTTTGACGTAGAAACAACGGATGTAGCGACCACTCAAGTGCGCACTCAAGATCTCAAAATTGCCATTCAAAATGCGTCTAGCAAGCCGGATGCTGCTAACAACCTGCGGCGTTATTTGGCAAGTCAGGGCTTTACTAACGTTTATGTTGCTTCTGATTGGTCAGATCAGCAAAAGCAAACTCAAATCATTGCTCAACAAGGCGACTTGAGTGGTGCTGAAACGGTGCAGAAGCTGCTTGGTACCGGTCGAGTGGCTGCCGATTCAACCGGAGATTTAGATTCTGACCTGACTATCCGTCTTGGCGATGATTGGACGCTTTCGGCAAATTAAGGCAATGTGCAATTTCTTTAGAAGCATGGCTTAGTTTTATGAGACGCTTTTTTGTTGTTTTGCTGGCGATCGTGCTGGGGTGGCTGTGGGTGATGTTGGGCGCTATGCCCGCCTTGGCGCAGGCAAAAACAATCAACTACAGCAACACAAATTTGGACAATCGTGACTTTACTAACACCGACTTAGTAGGAGGCGTTTTTGTAGCGGCAGAAATGCGCAATGCCAACTTTGCGGGTGCAAATATGAAAGGTGCAATTTTGACAAAAGGCAATCTTTTGGGCGCTAACCTGACAGGCGCAAATTTAGAAAATGCGTTGGGCGATCGCGTCACGTTTTACAAAGCAACCCTTACAAATGCCCTTCTCATGGGTGCAACGTTAAGCCGCAGCATTTTTGATGGAGCAGAGGTAACGGGGGCAGATTTTACTGATGCCATTATCGATCGCTACGACGTAATCAAACTCTGCCAACGTGCTGCAGGAGTCAATCCGGTCACGGGTGTTGCAACCCGCGATAGCCTGGGCTGTCGTTAAAACGAACGGGCGATCGCGGTCATTTTTGCTAGTGATCAAGCATTGTACAGAAACGTCTATCAGCCCTTTGAACCATCTACCAGCTAACGGCGCTTGCGAGAGTGGGGTCGTTGCGACGATCGTCGTACAGCCCCCACTAGCATCACAACCGAGCCAGCCCATGCTGCAATGTGGTTACGGTGTTTGCCTCGTTGGGTCGCAGTAGACTGCGTTGGCTGCATACGTTCAGACTCAGTTTGCATGGCTGCTGTACCTTCAGCTCTCGGTATAATCCATACAGCATGGTCGCTAGGCGTGATTTCTGAGCCACGATGCTTGGCGAAAACCTGCGTAAATTCAGCACCAAACAAAATAATTTGTGCTGAATAAAAGACCCATAGCAAAAGAATTACTAGTGAACCAGCAGCGCCATAGGCTGAGGTTGCACCACTATTGCCTAGATACAGCCCAATCAAAAACTTACCAATATTAAACAGAAGAGACGTAGTGGCAGCGCCAATCCATAGATCTTTCCAGGCAACGTTTACATCAGGCAAAAACTTGTAAATCGCAGCAAATAGGAGTGTGATGAAGCCAAACGAAACCACGAAGTTTAACACCTGACCCAACGCCACAAAGGCAGGCAGAAAATGGCTAAAGAAGGTGGTGATTGCTGCTAACGCTGCCGATAAGACTAACGACACCAGCAGCAAAAAGCCAATCACTAAAACCATAGCAAAAGACAGAAAGCGAGCCTGGAGAAAACTTGCAATCCCTCGACCGGGTTTTGGTTTGACACCCCAAATCGTATTCAACGCATCCTGCAACTGCCCAAACACACCAGAGGCACCGAACAATAACGTCACAACCCCAACGATCGTCGCCAGTGTGCCACCAGAACCAGGACGATTGACATTTTGAATCATCCCTTGAATGGCTTCTGCCCCTTGCTGACCAACCAGCCCCCGAATTTGTCCAACAATTTCGCCTCTAGCAGCCTCTTCACCAAAGACAACACCCGCGATCGCGATCGCAATCAGCAACAGTGGAGCAAGCGAAAAGATCGTGTAGTACGCCAATGCCGCTGCCCAGAGCGGTACTTTATCTTCGCTCCATTCTGCCACCGTTGCTTTGAGCAGTTTAACGATATCTTTCGCCTTCATCCCATTGCCCTTAGTGATTAATTTTGACCATCATTGCAGGATAAACAGAATGCAAGCATCAGTCTGAAGAATGGCATCGACTTGATGGAACTAATCGATTTCTTTCAGGTCATGCTATCAAGTACATCACCGCAAAAATATGTGCCATGTGTTTGATGGATGCTACTGACTTAAAATGTTTTTATATCCCCAAATGGTTCAAAACTTGGAAATCTAAGGAGTCGTTTTTTGCTTCTTTCTACGCAATCCACTGATGGACAAGTAGGTAGATGACTCACTCAAGCAATACAGGCTATAACTGAGCAGTTATTGTCGTTGTCCTGAACTCGTCTCTTGCGTTTCTATCTGTAATGCTGCAATCTTCAAAAAAAATAGTAGGTGTACTGTTAGCGGCGAAGCTGCTGGTCATGCCATCTCTGGCTATGGCAGCGACACCCGCTACCGTTACCCCCCCAACTCCTACCGAAACCGTTACCCCACAGGAAGATCAGCCTACGCTGCCAAATCAGCGAAACATTCCGAAAACGCTGGCTCCCTATCTTGATCCCAGCGTTCATCCAGATTTACGGTTTGAGCCTGATCCAGTCTCGACAGCACCAGATGCTGAAGCATTGCGGTTAGAAATTCGTCTTAGCCGTCGTCAAGTGACGCTGTATCGTGGCACTACGGTAGTCAAAAACTACGCGATCGCGGTGGGTCGTCCTGGCTGGGAAACACCAACCGGAGCCTACGAAGTCAAGCAAATGATCAAGAATCCTACCTGGGTACATCCCTTGCGAAAAGGGGTGGTGATTCCGGGGGGCGATCCCGAAAATCCTCTTGGACGCTATTGGATTGGCTTCTGGACGGATGGCAAGAACTGGATTGGCTTTCACGGTACGCCGAACCCGCGATCGGTCGGTCGAGCAGCGTCTCATGGCTGCATTCGGATGTACAACAAGGATGTAGAAGACCTGTTTAAGCAAGTTACCCTTGGCACAGTTGTTACAGTCGTGAAGTAATCGGTTCGCTTGAGGCGCAGCCATAGCAGTCGAAGAGAACCTGAGGACAAACACAAACCTTGAACCTTCCTTTAGGTAAAAGCTCCTATTTATCCCTTATCCTTCATCCTTTTGCTGTATAGCCTGATCGATCTGGTTAACCTCCAACTGATTGAGCTCTACTGTTACAGCCGTGATGGAATCCTCAATGCTCTCTGGCTTGCTGGCACCAGGGATTGGTAAGACGCTGGGTGATTTTGCCCGCAGCCATGCCAGCACTAGACTGTAAACAGAAACCCCCTTTGCTTGAGCCAATTGGACGATCGCCTCAATCTCTTTGATTTGGCTAAACCGTCGGCTGCCGCCCAAAGGACTCCACGGCAGGAAGGTAAGTCCTTCGCGATCGCAATACTCCAACACACCATCTGACTCTGGTTCACGATGCCAGGGATTGTACTGGTTCTGCACAGATGCTATTTCGACCACATCACGGGCGCGCTTGACCTGCTCAACCGAAAAGTTAGAGACACCCACAAAGCGGATCAGCCCATTGACAACGGCTTCTCTCGCTGGCTTGAGTGACTCTTCAATCGAGTAGTCGGGGTCTGGTGCATGGTACTGCCACAGTCCGATCGGCTGGTCACTACCCAGTGCCTCAAAGCTCACTCGAATCGTTTCTCGGAGATGATCGGGATTGCCGTTGCGTGTCCAGGCACCATCGGGTCGCATCAAACCGCCTTTGGTCGCAATCATGACATTGCTTGTATCATTGCCATACTCCTGGAGTGCTTTGTAAATTAAGCGCTCGTTATGGTGCTTGTCTGACTCGTCTTTGCAATAAGAATCAGCCGTGTCGATGAAGGTAACACCGAGGTCAAGGGCACGGTGGATAGTGGCGATCGCCTGCGCTTCGGGTGGGCGACTGCTGAGTGACATTGGCATACCGCCTAAACCGATCGCGCTTACAGGTATGCCTGTATTACCTAACTGTTTCGTTTCCATGTCATACCTTTCTAAGAGGGCTGGGTAGAGAGTTAGGGTTATTACATCACCGCTAATCATCTAGTGCGCTGGTACTGCTGCGGTCTAAGGGCTCAAGCCGTTTGTAGCAATGTCCAACCCACTCAAACGTGTGCTCCACATTTGATCGATAGCACTGCTCCCTTAAACATTCAGCTACCGCTTTGCTTCAATTCTGACAGCATCGCGCGCAAGCTTTGTCGCCAATAGGGAGGATATGTACCTAACAGTGTCGAGATTTTGGAGAGAGAGAGCACAGAGAAGGGCGGGCGTTTGGCTGGAGTAGGGTATTCGGGCGTAGTAATGGGGATGACGCGCTGGATCTTGAGCGGAAAACCGAGTTGCTGTGCTTCTTCAAAGATCGCGATCGCAAAATCGTACCAGCTACACACGCCGCTGTTGGTGTAGTGATAGGTGCCTGCGGTATCGGCAGACAGTTGAGGTGCAAGTTGGGCGATCGCTGCTGCCAGATCCTTTGACCAGGTCGGTGCGCCAATTTGATCCGCTACGACCCGCAGTTCTTCGCGCTCGGCTCCCAGCCGTAGCATCGTTTTGACGAAGTTGCCCTTACCCTTTGCGCCATAGACCCAGGCAGTACGAATGATTAAATGGCGATCGCACTCAGCACGTACGGCTGCTTCACCTGCCAACTTTGTCGAACCATATACCCCCAGCGGATTCGTTGCAGCCGTTTCCAGGTAGGGCGAACTATGGGTGCCGTCGAACACGTAATCGGTAGAGATGTGGATCAGCCCTGCATTGATGCGGCTGGCAGCTTTGGCAAGGACTCCAGGTGAAACTGCGTTAACCAGTTTTGCCAGGTCTGGTTCGCTTTCGGCTTTGTCAACAGCGGTATAAGCAGCCGAGTTAACGACGATCGCAGGTTTCACAGTCTCCATCACCTGCTGTACCGCGTCCGGTTGCGAAAAATCGACGCGATCGCGCCCCACGCTAACGACCTCTCCTAGAGAAGCCAGGGTCTGCTGGAGTTCCTGGCCAACCTGCCCAGTGATACCTGTCAGTAAAATTCGGGTCATAGGTGAAAACTTTGAATGCTGATTGAGCTACTTTACCTAAATACTCTCTCCACGTAGCCTTATAAGTACTTAAAAATGCTTCTTTAAACAAGAAAAATCTAGAGCAACGCTGCTCTAGATTTTTCTTCACGCTAGAAACATCAAGCCGATCGCTGTTCAGCGACACAACTCAAGGGTCACTGAGCGACAAAGCTCAAATATTTTTGGAATAAGGCAATGTTTGTCAACAAGCCGTAGGCAAACACAGCACCACCAACCCCACCCAGGAAAAAGCCAGTAGCGTATTCGTTCCAGCCTTCAGACGTGCTCAACATTTGTGGTGGGCTGGGCACGGTAATAGTCGCGATCGGGCTTGGAGGATTGCTAGCGGCATAGAGCGAAAGGCTCAACGTTGCAATCAAAAGGGTGCCAAGAGTACCAAGTAGCCCTGTAATGGAGCCAACCTCAGTATCGCGCAGTGGGTTAAACGTAATGAAGGGACCCAGTAACCAATAACCATGGGCCAAACCGACTTCAAGCCCTCTCCGTAAAGGAGACAAATTTTGGCGGTAGGCAGGCAAATTATTGATGTATGCGCGTACAAGACCAGACGCATTAATGGGGGTAGCAAGGTTGCCAATTTGAGGATCATCCCAAGCGGCATAGACCACTTCGCGATTTCTAGGATCGTTGGGGTTCGTGTTAGACCGCTCAATCTTGTCTACAAAATTAGTCATATGCCGCAATTCCTCGTACGTATACAGGGCAGTGTGGCAATCATAGTAGAAGATTTTTTCTGATAAGTCCTCTTTCTCAAGCTACAGAGTGAGTGGATGGGGATCGTCTTTTAGAAGACAGTTGGGTTAGCAAGCGATTGGAGTCATAGCGCGATCGCTGCCTATGCTAACGATTGCTTACTGACTCTGACAATGATGGATGCAACGCCCGGAACAGCCTGAATGGTGGAGCCGCTTGAGTGAAGCAAGCAGCTTGTTTAGCTCTGCACCCACTGCTCAATCGACTCGGCTTTCGTCGGTAGGGCGGCGGTCAGCACGTCTGCACCCGTTGCTGTCACCAGCACATCATCTTCAATGCGAATGCCGCGTACATCAGCGAACTGAGCCAGACGATCCCAAGCCACAACTGCTTGATAGCGCGATCGGCGCTCTGGATCTTGCAAAATAGCGGGCACCTGATAAAAACCTGGCTCGATCGTGACGACCATACCTGTTTGCAGGGGACGATCGAGCCGCAGATAATTCAACCCAAAGCGATCGCTCCTCTGTCTTCCAGCCTCATAGCCTGCCAGATCGCCCAAATCTTCCATATCATGCACATCCAAGCCCAAAAGATGCCCCACGCCATGCGGAAAGAACAGCGCATGAGCATCCTGCTCGACCAGATCATCTACCTGCCCACGCAAAATGCCCAAGTCTACCAAGCCCGCTGCGATCGTCTGTGCCGCTAACAGGTGCAACTCCCGATACTCCACACCGGGGCGCATAGCGGCGATACAGGCATCATGCGCCGCCAACACTACATCGTAAATTGCCCGTTGCGTCGGCGAAAATTTGCCTGCTACTGCCCAAGTACGGGTGATATCCGATGCCCAGCCAGAGGCAGCTTCCGCACCCACATCGGCAAGCAGCAGATCTCCTGACTGAATCGAATGATGATACTGATTGTTGTGCAACACCTCGCCATGAACGGTAACGATGCTTGTGTAGGCACAGGTCATATTATTGGCAATAATGACACCTTCCATAGCGGCTCTTACTGCTGCTTCTGTGTGGGCGTACCGCATTGCTGCCATCCCTGCTTTGTGAGCAGCAATGCTGACCGTGGCTGCTTTTCGCAGTTCTGCCAGTGCAAAGTCGTCGTGGGTTAGCCGCAAGGAGACGATCGCCCGTGCCAACTCCAGGTCAAAACTTTGGGAGTCATCGGCTGATGCGATCGCGCGCTTGAGAACCTTAGCTTGGTGCGAACGAGTCGTAGCATCCTGCACTGCGATCGTTGCCATCTCTGACTGAGAAGCTAGCTCTGCTAACGGATAGGCATCATAGGCACCGATCGCGGCTGCAATCTTATCTCGCTTTGGCGACGCTCCATGCCACAGCGCACTTCCCGGACTTGCCTCATCCATAAACAAGACCAGCTTGCCATCGTCTAAGCGAATCACAGCATTTTCCAGCGGCAGCCCTGCAAAGTAGAGAAAGTGGCTGTTAGCGCGAAACGGAAAGGTATTTGCCCGAAAGTTTCGTGGACTGCTGCTTCCCGACCACAGCAGCACAGGCACGTTGACTAAAGCTGCTAGCTTAGTCCGTCGAGTTTGTAGCGCAGCGATCAAAGAGGGATTTTGGTCTAGAGTTTGCATGACGCTGGAATGAGTGAGAGGGTCGCCTGCCTCATTCTGTCATTTACAGCCTTGCCGAGCCAAAGTAGAAGCAGCGACTTCGATCTCCCACTTCTTGCTGTAGCCATCCTGCGAACTAACGATGATCCAGAAGTTGGGGATCTAGCTGGGAGTCGAGGCTCTACTCTTATCTTTTTGCCGTTACCCGTTTTGGTTTCGCGGCTCTGGATTCGATCGTAAACTCAGGAATCTCTTGCAACTCAGCCGCACTCAAACTGTACTGCTCACATACCAGGCTCAAGCGTGTGCCGCTGACTCTCACAGGATTTACAGCATGAGTCAGATCGCCCTGAAAGTGAAGCAGCGTATTAAACGTTGGCTTAATCTGCCCCACCTGCTGCCGATGATTGCGTAGTACCAGTTCCCCACCCTGTAGAGCGGCTGGCACCTGCACGTAAAGGACGCTAACGATCGCCGGTGGCTCCACCGTTTTGCAGTACGATCGCAGCGATCGATCAATATGAGGATCAACCCGTGACCCTTCCTTCAGCAGCAGCGGATTGAGGTAAAAGGCATTGCAGTGAGGTTGCAAGGCGCGATCGAGATAGGGCACGAAAAAGGGAAATTGCTGCTTCACTGTCTCTAGCCCAGTGCGCTGAAATACAACCGAGAAGCCCTTCGTACCAACAAAATCGCGGTTCAGATTATTTACCGCAAAATAGGGACACGCCAAAATTTCTCCGCGCAACGTATGAAGGTCGGCGATCGCAAAAACATCAGATTCTTGACGGTAATAACTCAAAGCTGTAGTTTCGCTTCACGCAAATTGCAGGTTTTCTATCCTAACCCACTCCAGCCTTTTAGCCTTCATCCTTGGGCATTTCAGCTTCCATGCTTGACCAGCACGCCATTTAAAAAGATGTCTGCCAGCCCTTCCGCCATTTCTTGCATCTCAGCAGGCGATGATCCTTCTCCCATAATCGTGTCCTGACTGAAGCCCGCCACCGCAAACATCCCCAGGAAGACCCGCGCCACAATCTTCGGGTTCATGCGTCGGTAAATGCCCTGATCCATTGCCGATTGAAAAAAGACTTCTGCGACATCCGTCATTTTGTCGATGACTTCAAGCTGGATGCGATCGCGCAGCTCAGGGTGAAACTGCGCCTCCATAAAGCAGACCTTCAGCATATCGGCGTTCTTATGCAAGTTCAGCATCCGTCGCCGCATCACCTGCGCTACTGCCTTGTAGCTACCCATTTCGCTCAGTTCTGTTAGCAAGTCCGTCAAGATTTCGACCCACCCCTGCGTCGCCACCTCAATTAAAATTGCCTTCTTATTCGGAAAGTAGCGAAACAGCGTACCCTCAGCGATCCCAGCAGATTCAGCCAGGTCACGAGTGGTCGTACCGTCGTAGCCCAATTTCGCAAATAGCTTCAGCGCAGACTTAAGAATGCGGGTGCGCGTTTCGGTTTCAGGTGATGACGGCGGATGGGAAAGACGCATAACGTTTCAGAAATAAGCGGGTTGAGCAAACACGTAGCGCTATTCTCTATCGCATATTTACCAAGGCGGCAGAAGTGTCATAGATCATTACAGATTCGCTCAGAGTGAACAATCAGAACGGTACTGCCGATCGGTTCTCCGTCATCCCAACCCATTCCTGAGTAAAGTCGCTGAAAGCTGAAAAGACCGCGATCGATCTTTCAGTGATTCTGCCCATTAACATTTCTTTAAAGGCTGGCAGCATAAGCGTATCAGAGTAAATGATTCACAGCTCCACAAAACGTCCATTAAATCTCTCTGTAGATCATCTCTGCTTCAACAGCAGACGCTCATCAAAAAGCTTTCTCATATCTCATTCTTGAGAGGAAGAAATGAACCACTCTAACGCCACCATCGCCAGTGCTGAAGTCGAACAGTTTGTCTGGATTACTACAGAAACAGCCCTTGACCGCACGACATCACAGAAAGCCACACCACGGATGAATCGGTTCGCTCCACTCCAGCCGATCCGCCAGTGGCTTGATAACATTGCGATTCATGATGCCGAAACCGCAAGAACCTTTTGCCAGATCATCCCCGGTCGCTGCCCCTTTGAGCGCACCATTAAGCTGTTCGATCGTACCCTTTTCTCCATCCCGCCTCTCTGCAAGCTCAACCCTTTCTATGAGCAAGTTGTAGCTTTGCGCTTTCGCTCTCTGTGTTACCTGGCTGATGAATGCGGCGAGGATGTGAGCCGCTACTGTTAATTCCCTTGATTAGCTGGTAGAGGGCAGAATAAATGAGAGTCCGCATTGTAGGGCGATTGCCCACTGAAGGTTGCAAGAAACTTCTCTAGTCCAAGACAAATGCTCACGTCAGCACTGCTGCGTTACAGTACGCTTCAGCCGTTACGAGCACTTCTAGACAGACTTCCAGCTACTCCTACTTAAGGCATAGATCGCAGCAGCCATGTCCTCAGTTTTTCTGACTTCTTGGAACTTACGTAACAATTAGGCAGAATTTTCGACGGACTGAGTAGAATAGCAGATAGCTAGTCCACGCTCGACTCACAAACTGGTCATCTATGACTACTTGTTTTCTGGCATACTTGTGCTCTAGCAATTGACGACACGCCATCCAGTCCACGTTTGAAGACTGATTTCCAGTTGTCAACCCTTACTTTGCCAACCATCAAATGCCTGTGATTGAAAGAATTGAGAGAAGACCAAACCGCGATTTACCAGCAATTAACGAACGGATTCGCTTTCCGAAGATCCGAGTGATCGACTCGGATGGTGCGCAGCTAGGGATTATGGTTCCTCGCGATGCCCTGCAAATCGCTGAAGAAAAAGACTTGGATCTGGTTCTTGTCAGCGACAAAGCCGACCCGCCTGTTTGCCGCATCATGGACTACGGCAAATTTAAGTTCGAGCAAGAAAAAAAGGCGCGTGAAGCGAAGAAGAAACAGCACACCGTTGACGTTAAAGAAGTCAAGATGCGCTACAAGATTGAAGCGCACGACTACGAGGTGCGGATCAATCAGGCGAAGCGGTTTTTGAAGGATGGTGACAAGGTAAAGGCAAGCATTATGTTCCGGGGACGCGAAATTCAGCATAGCGACATTGCTGAAGATTTGCTAAAGCGGATGGCAGGTGATCTCCAGGAGCTTGCCGAAGTGCAGCAAGCGCCAAAGCGGGAAGGACGCAACATGATGATGCTACTGGCTCCTAAAAAAGTAGGCTCTTAAGAATTAGTAGATAGCATGTTCACGTTGTTTGAACATACTGTCGATATACATAGGCACTCCAGTTACCTCTGGAGTGCCTTTTTAGTGCGATCGCAGGGTTCGTGCAAGAAAAAATGCCCTGAATGGTCAGCAGCTATCTAAAATGAAAGCCATTCGGGGCACGCTAAGTCAGACTAATTGATTCTGCTTGTAACCAATCACTCATAGGGTTAACCAGCGATTCCTTCAATCCAACGATTGCTCTGCCGTAGTCATACGTGCAAAGAGTCTAAGGTATGAGGTACGCGGTCAACGGGTGCTTGTTGGGATTAAAGAGACATCAGGGTTTGGCTACACATAGGACGCAAATGCGGCATGGAACTCAAGCGCCAGTGGCTTAGTGATCATAGTTTGAAGCAGAAAATTCTGCGGTGGGTCAATCTCCGTCCCGAGGAGAGTGAGCGCACGTTTTTGATGTTTGCTTTTTACACAATCACCTCGATCGGGCTGGTATGGTTTGAGGCAAGCACGGTCGCGCTATTTTTACAGAAATACAAGGCGGAAGATGGGTTGCCCTGGATTTATATCGCCAGTGCTGGCATTGGCTCAGGCTTAGGCTTTGTCTACTCACAGTTGCAGAAGGTGCTACCACTCCGACGGGTGCTGGTGCTAACGGCATTGCTCATGGCAGCACCGCTACTGCTCTTCTGGTTTGGGTTAGACAATCAGTCGTCCCTTTGGGGGGCAACTGTCATTGCAATTACAATCTTTCTCATGCGGCTTTGGCTAGAGGCGATTTATGTCCTCAATGACCTCAATACGTCGATTACAGCCAATCAACTTTTTAATATTCGAGAGATTAAGCGCACCTATCCGCTGATTAGCAGCGGCATTCTCGTGGCAGATGTTATCAGTGGCTTTTCCCTAACCTTTTTGCTCGCCTGGGTCGGGCTAAAAAACGTTGTGGCGATGGCTTGCCTGATGATGATCATTGGTGCAGGCATTCTCTTTTATTTAAGCCAGTCGTATCAGCAAGCGTTTCCAGACTCGCTGCGACGCTCTACGGAAGATCGCTTAAGTGAATTTGCCACTCGTCGCTTACAGGGGCCGCTCAGGCGCTACGTAGTCTTGCTCTTTACTTTTTTTATTCTGGCGCAGGTGCTTCTGCTGCTGATCGATTTTCAGTTTCTCCGTCAGCTTCAGCTCTTCGGTAACGAAGGTACGATCGCCCAGTTTTTGGGGCAGCAAGATTCTGATACCGCGATCGCCAGTTTTTTAGGCTGGTTTAGTGCCATTTTAGGTGTTTGCGAACTGGCAATGCAGTGGCTAGCCTCTAGTCGTGTGATTGAACGGATTGGCGTGTTTGCAACCGCAATGCTGTTACCAGGCGTGATTGGCATCCTGGGGGCAGTGGCAATGGCGATCGCGCCAACCGGATGGGTTCTAGGGCTCTTTGTCAGCCTGGTGGTGCTCAAATTTCTGGATGAATTGTTGCACTACACGCTGTTTGCCAGCTTGGGTCCGGTACTGTTTCAGCCGATTCCTGACAGCATGCGGAGTGGCATCCAGTCGGTCGTACGGGGCATTGCCGAGCCACTGTCTACTGGTGCCACCGGGCTAGCGCTGCTGGTGTTGGTCTGGTTTAGCCGCAACACTAGCCTGGGTGACGTGGGAGTCAATTGGCTTCTGCCCGTGGTCGTGGGTCTATCGTTGCTCTGGGTTCTGACGATCTGGCTGTTGCGTAGCAAGTATGTTGGGCTCCTGGTCATGAGCGCTGAGCGGGGACAGCTGAGTGGCGATGTTGATCTGCGGGAACTTAAGCGGGCAGTGATCGAAGCGCTCGATCAGCCAGGAACCGATGCTCATAAAGGGTCGTGCATTGAACTGTTAAGCCAGCTTGACCATAAGAACGTCGGTGAAGTACTGGCTCCCTTGTTGGCAAAATTATCACCCGGCTTGCAGCGCAAGAGTCTAGAAGCGATGCTGGCATCTCCTAATCCAGCTTATCTGGAACCGGTGCGATCGTTAATTGATCTAGCGCCCTCGCCGGAGGTGTTAGCAGTGGCATTACGCTACGTCTGGTTGACTGAAGACGAGCCAGACATTCGTCAATTGCGCCCTTACCTGCGTCCAGAAGTCGATTCAGTGGTTCGAGGGACGGCAGCATCGCTGATGATGCGGCGCGGTAGCCCTACCCAAAAGGCAGAAGCTACTAATACACTGCGGTTTATGCTGACTCACAAGCAGGAAAAAGAGCGCGTCATGGGTTGTCGTGCCTTGGGAGAAGCCGTTTATCTGCAAGCGTTGCGGCTCTATATTCCAGATCTGCTACAGGACGAGTCGTTGCGGGTACGCTGTGCGCTGTTAGAGGCGATCGCCTCCACTCATCTCGAAGAATTTTACCCATCGTTACTGCGTGGGTTGTACTACAAATCTACCCGTGAGGCAGCGATGCAGGCATTGGTGCGCCTGGAAAATGATGCCATTCCCATGTTGGTAGAGTTGGCAGAAGATACGCATAAACCTGAGCTAGTGCGGCTCCATGCATGGCGAGCGATCGGGCAAATTGGCACCCTAGAAGCACTGGATGCACTGATTGCTCACCTGATGACGGCATGGGGCACCGATCGCCGAAGCATTCTACGGATTCTGCTAGAAGTGCCTCGTGATGTGGGTATCGATAGTGTATCCGATCGGCTAGGTAGGCGCGGTATTGAACGGCTGATTGACCACGAACTCATGTTTGTCGGGCAGCTTTATGCAGCGCTACTTGATTTGACACCCACGCAAGTCTGGGGGCGTGAGGCAGACCTTTTGCGACGGGCACTGCGCGATTTGCAAGCTGATGCTGAAGAGCGCCTGTTTCTGCTCATGAAGTTTTTGTATCCGATCGGGTCAATTAAAGCCGCTGCGTTTAATTTGCAATCAAACTCACGTAGTAGCATGGCACGTGGGCTTGAAATTCTGGATAATACGCTGGATATTCCCAGTAAGCGCGCCTTGTTAAGCTTGCTCGATCGCAACTCTGATCTAGACAAATTACAAAGCTTGTCAGATTTGATGAGCTACGAACCCATGGCTCCCAGTGATCGGCTGCGTCATCTACTCGATTTGCGTCACTTTTTGTCCGATTGGTCGCTCGCCTGTTGCTTCCACCTGGCACGGCAGGCACGTTGGAGTCTGACACCAGAGCAGACGATCGCCTGTCTACGGCATCCCAGAGGGTTTGTGCGCGAATCGGTGCTGGCGTACCTGAAAATGGCATCGCCGCGTGCTTTGATGAGGCTATTGCCGATGCTCAGCCACGACCCAGACCCGCTAGTGGCTGATCAAGTGCAGACCATCATGCGAGAATTTGCATCAAATTCGGCAAAAACAGTGAACCAGACCGCCAAACGAGGCAATAATGTGATTAATTTTCCAAATCGGACTGGATTGGAACCGATCTAGTTGGGTTTCCTTGACACATCATGGGCACCCTAGGAAAAGCCTTGTCTCAACCGTAGACTTTTGTCGATCGTCTAATGTCGATCGGCTCCCTACGTAGCTGACACTCAGCAGAAACACTCACGTCTCCATTCGGGTCTACAGTTCTTCGTCTTAGCTCCAGTTCAAGCCGCCATCGATTTATGTTAACTAGCGTCGATCGCTTACTGTTTGTCCGGCAAGTTCCCATCTTTAAAGAGTTGCGGGATGACTTTCTGGTGCGGTTGGCATCCATCATGGATGAGCTGTCGTTTCCAATGAACCACACAATTTTTACGGAAGGGCAGGAAGGGCGATCGCTCTACGTGGTTGTGTCCGGTAAAGTGAGCGTTCACATTGGCAAGCAGGAAATTGTGCAGCTTGAGCAAGGAGCTTGCTTTGGTGAGATGTCGCTTTTCGATGCGGAGCCTCGTTCCGCCTCTGTCACCACGCTGGCAATCTGCGATTGCCTGGTGCTAACGCAACAACAACTTTACGAGGCGATCGACGAAACGCCCGGTATTGCTGTTAACATTATTCGCTTACTCTCACGCCGCATCCGCGAACTAAACCAAAAGATGAACCACATGAAAACATCTGTGGTTCCGCCTCCACCGCCGCCAGTCTATAGAGCAGCACGGCGTTAACAGCGGTTAAGCCGTTTCAAGCCAATCAAAAATTCGGTCAAGCTCTTCTAGCGTCACCAGTCCGTACTGCCAGAGGAGCATCGGCAGCAGGGTTGCATTGAACTCTTGGTGACGTTTAACCGTAGCGATCGCTGAGTCCGAAATCGCCAAGTCTTCTTGTAGAAATTTAATTAAACGGGCTTCCATTGAGCTTCCATCCAGCCGCTCACGGCAATCTCATGTTTGTTGAACTGCTTTTGTTAACTTTTGCAACGTTGTCTCATAAACAATGTAAGCTATTTTACAGGAACGTGCTGCTCAAATCACAAATTTGAGCCATTAGACAGAGACTGTTATAAGGCGTGGAGCGCTTACCCTCAACGTTTAGCCTGAAGGTACTAGCTTCAGACTGGCTAAAACAGTCGCCCGTCTGGTAACAAATTAGTCTCTTTCATCTTCACTGTCAGACGCTCATTTTCCCGATCGGAAAACCGAACCGATCAACCCATTACAGAGGTGGGAAACCGTTTCATCAGTGCCGGTAGAACAGGGCATGGCTCGCGGTCTTGCAGATTTTCGGGTTTGTTCCACGTAAAGGGGGCTTTGCGCGCGGCAGCTAACCATAGCAGACGTTTTGCCCGCGTCATTGCTACATAGAGAAGACGAAATTCCTCTGCCGTTTTCAGATTTTTAGCTTGTTCCCAGGCAGTGACGATTGATGGCAGCGGTAACTGGTTATGTAAACTGGCGCGAATTTGGGCACGGGCAACTTCTGCTAGTGTAAAATCGCCCAAGAACTGTGCCTGTGGAGGCACCCATTGACTGCCAGGAATGGTTTGCTCCTGCAAAAACGGGATGAACACGTAATCCCAGTCCAGTCCCTTTGCTTTATGCATGGTAACGACTGTAAGCTGCCCCGGTCGAGTGTAACGCTCTTCGGTATCATCTACATCAACTGGCTCAAACTGCTCTGAAGCCACAATTTCGCTTAAGATTCTCAGAATTGCTGTCAGCGTCTTACTTTCAGTCTGCTGGGCAAGTCGTTCTGTTAGTTTATCGGCAGTTGCCAGCTCGGTTTGCTCGTAGTCGAGCATTAAGGCTAAGAAGGGGATGATTTGAGCAGGCGGAAGCTGCAACCGCGCGTTTAAGAGACTATTGCAGTAACGGCGGGCTTCAACAACGGCTTCTGCTTGCACTGGATCAAGGGGGCCAGGATAAAGGAATTGCTCTGGAAAGCTGACAAGAGCGTTGAGATCTTGAGTGGGAATCCGCTTTCGCGTTACCAAAACGGTCAAGGCGGCTTTAAGATAATCGGGCGAGTGGGGGCGATCGAGAAACTGCAGCAAGGTTAGCATTTCTGCCGGAACGTGAGACTGGCGATCGCGCTGACCCACTTCATACACAGGTAACGTATCCCCATACCAGCGATACAGTTCCTTTGCGACAAAACGACCCTGATCATTTGTCCGCACCAGTACCGTCGATCGTCCATCTGGATGTTGCTTGAGTAACCGCAACACTCGCTGACCAATCCGCTCTACTGTCTTATACACGTCATCGGGCGTGTAGAGTTCCAAGCCTTGCCCTTCTGGTGAAGGGTTGGCATGGATCTGGGGATCATTAGATGCAACGGGGCGAATAGTCTGTACCCGAAATGGTTGCTCTGTGCCTGTGAGGTTAGATTGGTTCACCCACTGAAGGACAAAGTTGGCTGCCTCGATAATCGGACGGCTGCTGCGTCCCGCTTGCGTCATCGTTGCAAGCCGATTCTGAGTGCGGCACGTTTCGCAAAACTCCCGAAAGAAGATGGGATCTGCGGGCGTAAAGGTAGAGTTGATTGCCTGGTTGGGATCGCCGACTCGTACGAGATTCATGCGATCGCGATTCGTCGGCTCAACTGGATCAGCCGCCAGGATCTCTAGCAGCTGTGTCTGTAGCGGGCTGGAATCCTGTGCTTCATCCTCAAAAACAGCAAACACCTGCTGCTGCCAGGACTGACGCACCTGAGGATCGTCCAGTACCCGCAGCGCGGCTAAAATCATTTCGTCGTAGTCGATCAGGTTGCGAAAGCGGAGTTGGGTTTGGTAAAACTCATACAAACCTGCCGCGATCGCCAGCACAGCGTAGGGATCGTCTATATCATTGCTTTGCGATCGCAAAGCGTCGGGCAATAAACCAGAACTCTTCGCCTCATGAATCACTGTGGTTGCTAGCGCAGGCAGCACCTCTGTTCGCAGCACCGATTGACGGCGTAAACGCTCTGTTTCTTCACCGTCAAACTGCCGTCCTTCTAGCAGCGTTTGATAGTGGTGCGCATTCGCCGAAACCCACTGCTCTACACAGGTACGAATCAATCGATGGTTCTGATTCGGTGTCACCAAAACGCTGTCTGGGTTTAGACCTGACAGTTGTGGATGGGCACGCGCGATCGCCCAGGCAAGCCCATGCAGCGTTTGCACAACAAAACCTCCTGGCGGCAACCCTAGTGCTTTCAGGCTGACACGAATTTTTGCCTTCAAGTTGGCTGCCGCTGATCGCGTAAACGTCACTACTACCAACTGACGACGGGCATGAAGTTGCTGCTGGGCAATGGCGATCGCTGCGGCAACTGCCATTCCCGTAGATTTTCCCGCGCCTGGTACTGCCGAAACCGCCAAGGCTCCGCCTGCCCATTGGGCAATTTCCCGTTGCCCCGGACGTAACGTGCTGCGAAGTTGATCGAGTAAAGCGTTGACAGAGGGGTCTAGAGGCAAAATGGTTTCACGGGTGAGACGTGCTGCATCGTCAGGGCTGTAGATAATAGGCACGACTACGCTTGAGGTTCAAGTCGTTCCGGTTCAGCCCTCACCAGCCTGGACTTAGGGCAAATCGAAGGTATTTAAGACTCTAAGCACGATCGCGGTAACAATAATTTGCACGACTACTTGAACAGGTGATTGCGCAGCCGACCCCCCTCCTTCACCTGTCTGCGCTTGAGCGACAGTCACAAAGGTTGTACTCAGCAAAAGAAGCGCACAAAATAGAAGCCTTAAAAATTTGAGACGCATGGCGGTTAACTTTTGACGAATCCTGCCTCAGAACCAATTTAACGTAACGAATCTTTGATCGAGTCTAACAATCCAACTCTTTCTAATATGGCTCATCTTCCCGCGATCGTCCTACTGCTACACATCGCCAAAGCAACAGCAGTGCGAATGTAACGATGGCTTCACTGGCATCACTGGTTACCTAGCTTCTAATTTTAGTAGCATGAGGCTTTGCCATTGCTTGGGTATACTTCTCAAAGATTGATACAAAGAACAGAGGGTAAAGCCGTTCTTCTTGCATCAACCCTAAAAGTAGAAAGGCACAAAAAGTAGAAAGACTATGGCTACCGTTGTTGAACGCATTCAGCAGTTTAATCACAATCGTGAACCAAAACTGCTTGCCCTAAAGTATCAAGAGATGCGTCAAGATGCGTTTACCTTTTTTCGCGGCACCTGTCATTTATTTTACGAAGACCTTCCGGTTAGTTCTCTGCTCCATGTAGCGCCACCAGTCTGGGTTTGTGGCGACTTGCATCTAGAAAATTTTGGCAGCTATAAAGGGAACGATCGCCTTGTCTATTTTGACATTAACGATTTTGATGAAGCGGCACTTGCACCTTGCACCTGGGATTTGGCACGCTTTCTCACTTCAATCCTGGTGGCAGCTCGTAGCCTTGACCTGGAAGAAGCTGATGCTCAGGCACTCTGCCACAACTTTCTCATTGCTTACACTAAAGTGCTGGCAAAAGGGCAAGTTGGCATGGTCAAACGAAAGACAGCGACGGGCTTAGTGAAAGAGCTGTTAAACAGCCTGAAACAGCAACAGCGTCAAGACTTTTTGGATGAACGTACAAAGATCGTTGGCAAAACCCGGCAGCTTCTCATTAATGAAAAAGCGCTGGCGATCGACCAAAGCCAACGGGACAAAATTGAGACCGCATTAGCAAAGTGGGCGGTCAAACAAAAGAAACCAAAATTTTTTCGCCTACTAGATGCAGCTTATCGCGTTGCTGGTAATGGCAGTCTAGGACTTGACCGCTACATTGTCTTAGTCAAAGGCGACGGTTCGCCTCACAAAAACTACCTTTTGGATCTCAAAATGAGCGCAAACTCTTCCCTAGAACCCTACTTACAGTTGCCACAGCCGTATTGGACAACCCAGGCAAAACGCATCGTCGCCATACAACAACGACTGCAATTAGCACCACCAGCTTTGTTAGATACAGTATCACTTGACGATCAGTCTTATGTTTTACGCGAATTGCAGCCTACGGATGACGCTGTAAAGCTCAATCAATGGAACGGTAAATTAGGTCGTCTGCGAAAGGTCATTGAGACAATGGCAAGCATAGCTGCTTGGGGGCACTTGTTAAGTAGTGGACGGCAGGGTTCGGCGATCGCCGATGACCTCATTACCTTTGCCCAATCCATGGACTGGCATCAGACTGTGTTGACCTATGCCCACGATTACGCCATCCAGGTCGAAGCCGACTACCAGGCATTCTGCCAGGCCCAGCTGTGAAGATTTCTGAGTGCCTGGAGAATTTTATAGATTCCACAAGTAGGATTTTAAGGCTATGAAATTCTAAAGCTAGAGCCTCAGCCATTACCTTAAAACTTTCATTCGTCTATCAGCCCTTATTTCCTATCCCTCTCCCTTCCAAGGTCGGCACCCTTTTAGACCCAGTGTTGGCTGTTGGCGGTACGCTGCTTCTGCTACCCAAACGCTGATATCGTGTTCAGGTGATACAAGATAGACATACTCCGCCTTTGGGTTGTAATGTATGCCTACACGCAAATTGGAGAAGTCATCTTCACAAATTTCAAAGCCAAAGCGGACTGTAATTTGCGCAACTAAACATTCCGCCGTGTCGCTTTCTTCGCCTGACAAATCTCTTTCCTGCCAGAATGTTTCTAAAAATGGCTTAAGGATAGGCAGAACACGATCGGGTGTACCGCCACGACTGGCATAAATAATGGCGGGGTTGCCTGCTACAACAATGTGACAGGGATGCGGCATAACGGTTTCAGTACAGAGCATAAAGATTATGAGGAAATTTCAGAACAGGCGGCATCTTATGCCAAAAGGTTGTAAAAATGCGCGTTATCACGGTTTCAGTTGCTAAGAGATTGCAGAGAAAATAGAGCCATTCCAGTAAAGTTTCCTTTAGATTCTTAAAATCATCCCCTCTGGAGCTTTCTAAAAAGGTCAAGTCCATGCCATCCCCCAGCCGCTCTCAATCACCCATAAATCATTTTGATCAGACTCCTAAAATACTAGAATCTCGCGATCAATATCGTTCCTGCCATATTTGCCTGCCGGAGGAAGAATATCGGGTTGCCGCCGTGATTGTTGATGGTAAGTACTATGGTCTCGCAAAAGTGGTTCCAGACCGCCTGAGATCGGTAGAAATTGCCCAGCGGTTGCTTACCGCAGGCACTGAAGCCGTCATCACTAAGCTAGCGAAGGGCTATGCCATTTGGCGGTTAGAGCCCGAAGCTTATACAGAGCTATGCCCCACAACGACCCGTCGCCAGCGCAACCGTTAAGCAACAGCCTACCTTGTAAGACTCTTAAAGCTTAGGTAACGACGATAAACTAGCTTCAACAATAGCGGGGTCAGACCTTATTTGACCGATCCCGCTATCACTACGTGTACTGAGAAACGGTGAAACCAATCTCAGCTGAGAAAGTGAAGACGACTTGCAAAATGCCGCTTCGTTAGCTGGATTCGTAGGTCTCGCTGCTTGAGATAATGCTTCCATGTTTGCCTGCACGTCACGAGGCAAGATACCAGCTTGGATCACTTGAGCTTCATTAACTATTACACTACCAACGTTAGCCTGAATGCTCAACGGTGAACCTTGCACAGACCTGGTTTCACCAGATTGAATTTTACTAGAATCAACGTTGCCAGGGACAACATGGTAGCTAAGAATCTCTTAATTAGTGCCGCACGGCTTTCAGGCTGCACCAATCTCTTGATCGTTCCTTCGGGTAAAGCACCCAAAGCACGATCGGTCGGCGACAGTATACGTTCCCCTACCTGCTAATTGACGGCTCAACTCACCCTTACGATCGACAACGCACAGCCGTGAGTTAAACAGGTTAAAGGGGTTACTTTTGTGAACGATCGCATCAATACTAAGTGAAGCCAAAGACTCCGAAACCGACACGCCTGACTGGTTAGGGCTTTACCTTGCCATGCCAGATGGTTGAACCAGAGCACTTGGCATTAGTGCTTGCTAGATTGGCTCTTGACCACCAAGAACTTGATTGCCATAAGCTTTCTAGCTGACCAGCACCAGCAGAGCTAGCCATTTTAACCGAAGCTTGCTGTGCCTTAGTAACAAGATTGAGACTTATAGTTACACCAGCTGCAGTTGAAAAAGTTGCAAGTAGCTTAAGTGAATCGTTCACGGTTTGCTCCTTGGTTACAAACGTTAGCCTGCACAGCTTAAACAGTGATTTAGCCGCCAACCGCCTGTGAGGTAAGGCTGAAGGTAGATTTGATGCTGTGATGTTGCAGCCTTTTTGCAGAAGGAGTGGTTCTAATAAGCTTAGGATTGTTGTGTCAGCGCTTCTTACCTTACGCTTTAGCTTCTTAATCCTTTAACGTTTACTACTCATGGTTACTTTTCCTCAAACTCTAGATGATGCGATCGCGCAGGCAAAAAGTGCTACTCAAGCCGCGATCGCAGCTGGTTACAATCGTTTACAAATCGACCTCTTGTTGCCAGAGCTAAAGCCTACGCCAGTCGCACTCCAATACCTTCCAGTGTTTAGTGACCTCGGCGCAGGGCTAAAAATATTTTTTACTGATGCTGGAGCCGCTGCCTTAGCTAGACGTGACTGGGGAACCCTTCCGCATCAAATTTGCAGCCTGGATGTAGCTGGTGCACGGCAAACAACCCCTGTTGAAGAACTCGTGAGTCCCAATGACCAGGTTTTTCTGTTTGTCGCACCGTCTGCTGTCGAAGTATCGCCTGTTGAACAAGTTTGCACTGTTGCTGGCGATCGCCCGGTTGTTTTGCTGGCTCCCCGTCTAGAAGAGATTGGTGCAGTTGGTATTGGGTACACAGCACGTAAAATTCGTGAACGTTTTCTCACTACGTTTGAGCCTTGCTATTATATGCGCCCACTAGATGGCGCTGCTTTATTACGCTGTTACCCATCGCCCTGGCAAATTTGGCTAGAGACAGACGAAGCTTACACACTGGTTGCAGAAGAACTGCTCAAGCCAAGCTCCGAAAAGTTGGAGGAAGTTTTGCTGCGAACTGGCGGCACTCAGGCAGTACCCAAACGGAACGTCATAGAGGAAATGCAACGCTTTCTTAAAGCTCTGGGGCAGTAATCTACTTGTAAGGAATAAAGGCAAATAAAGGTTTAATAAACTTCAGGCAGCAAGTGTAAGCTTTAGTACCTGACATGAAAACGTCGAAAAAATCAAGGCATAATAAGTGTAGTGATTCAACCTAACTTCAGTACAACGGGTTCATGTAAACCATTACATTGAATCACTGCTGAATGTTGCTATGCGTGCAGCTCTTTAAGGTTTAGGCAAGATTATACATAAGGCGATCGCAGATGGGTGAAACTAATCATCGTCGTATTATTATTGGCGATGTTCATGGTCACTACGAAGGTCTGATGTTGCTGCTAGACGCGATCGCGCCTGGTACAAATGATCAGGTTTATTTCTTAGGCGACTTAATTGACCGCGGACCAGATAGTTCTAATGTTATTAGCCTGGTACAACAGAACGGCTACAACTGTTTACTGGGTAATCATGAACAGCTTTTGCTAGAAGCTTTTCCCAATGGGCGAACGTTTCATCCGGCTCTGCAAGCATGGCTTTATAGTGGTGGACGTGCAACGATCGCTAGCTATGGTAGTAATGGCATTCTCGCTGACCATCTGGACTGGTTGAAGACCTTACCAACCTACATTGATCTAGGCGATTTATGGCTAGTTCATGCCGGTGTCCATCCTAATTTGCCCCTTCAGGCACAAACAACGCAAGAGTTTTGCTGGATCCGTGACGAATTTCATAGCAGTGTCGAGCCTTACTTTGCGGACAAACTCATTATTACTGGTCATACCATTACGTTTACGCTACCCAAAGTTGCCCCAGGTGAGCTGGCGCGTGGCAACGGCTGGCTAGACATCGACACCGGTGCGTATCATCCCAAGAGTGGCTGGCTCACTGGTGTTGATATGACTAATCGCCGTGTTTATCAGGCAAATGTGTTTAATCGCTCTGTGCGAATGCTGCCGCTTGATGAAGCTATTACTGATGTTGAGCCAGCGCAGGTTGTAGCACATCGGCAAGCACTCTTCCTTTAGTGCCGTGACGCTTCTTGGCAGTTTGAGATTTATGGTCTGGGAGAAGTTGGGTCTTTGGATGCAGCTTAGACCGTAACGGTGTATTCTCTTGAAAAAAAACTGATTTTTGACTCAAAGATAGCTAAATAACGTGAGTCTCCAACGAAGGCGTATCAATGGGAAGGGCGCAAGAAACCAGAGACAGAGGGCAATCGGTTGGAGTGTGAGTAGCAAAGCAATGCTCTTACCGCCAAAACCGCTAGAACATGGGTGCGCGTTCGTCCATCGTGAGTCTGCTTCTGGGAGCTTGAGTGCAAGGCACTGGTGAAAAAGGTTAGTCCCTTTATCCCGTTCAGGCAAATCCAACCTTCGCTGCTTTCGGGCGAGGTCTTGCTCCGATCGTGCAGGCAGGGTGCTTCTATGGCAAAGCATTCGAGTCGGCATCAGTCTTCTGAGAGCGCTGCGGTGGAGTCGTTATACCAAATCCAAAAATAGGCGTTACAGATCAAACAACCAAGCCGCCCTCACCCTCAATCCCTCGCCCTTTGGGCGAGGGAAGTTGCTTTTCGCTCCCTTCTCCCTAAGGAGAAGGGCTGGGGATAAGGGTAAAAGAGCTGTAGCCTTTGCAATTTGATTTGGTATAACCTGCATTTCGCTCGAATGTCTGGTAAAACTGAGCCTGAAGGCTTTAAGCGGAGGGGCGATGGGTTGAACGGTTCGCTGACCCAACTAATCCGTCTGCTCCCCATCTACCCGTTTAAGCTTGGCAGATACGTCGGTCAGGCACGGGCAACCCCATCCTGCCGTGCCGCCTGCTGTACCGCCGCAGAGACCGCCGTTGCTACACGCTCATCAAAGACCGAGGGAATAATAAATTCATGACTGAGGTCGGAGGGCTTAACTAAGGAGGCGATCGCCTGTGCTGCTTCCAGATACATACTGATCGTGAACGTGGAGGCGCGGCAATCTAAGGCACCCCGAAAGACGCCTGGAAATGCCAGCACATTGTTGATCTGGTTGGGATAGTCGCTGCGTCCCGTTGCCATGATGGCGACATCCTGCCGAACCAGTTCTGGCTGGATTTCGGGGATAGGGTTGGCCATCGCAAAGACGATCGGGTCTTTTGCCATTGAACGTACCATGTCTGGTGTGACAACGCCTGGTGCGCTTACGCCTAAGAAAACATCGCTATCTTTCATTGCGTCTGCTAACTTGCCGCTTTTTTCAACGGCAAATTCTTGCTTTTGCGTGGTTAGATCAGCGCGATCGAGGGACAAAATACCTTTAGAGTCGCACATAACAATATGCTCTACGCCTGCTTTACGGAGCAGACGGGCGATCGCCACCCCAGCGGCTCCAGCACCATTGATCACAATGCGGATGTCCGACATGGACTTATGCACCAGCTTTAGCGCATTGATGAGCGCTGCCAGGGTGACAATTGCCGTCCCGTGCTGATCGTCGTGGAACACAGGGATATCCAGTTCGCGCTGTAAACGGGCTTCGATTTCAAAACAGCGAGGAGCAGCAATATCTTCCAGATTAATGCCGCCAAACACAGGCGCAATATTTTTTACCGTTTCGACGATCGCATCAGTGTCTTGCGTTGCCAAACAAATGGGGAAGGCATCCAGTCCACCAAATTCTTTGAACAGCATTGCCTTACCTTCCATGACAGGCATTGCCGCTTCGGGTCCAAGATTGCCCAAGCCCAATACAGCGCTGCCATCTGTGACGATCGCCACCGTGTTTTGCTTGATCGTCAGCGTATGTACCTGCTCTGGGTCTTCGGCGATCGCGGTACAAATCCGTCCCACTCCTGGCGTGTATGCCATTGCCAGGTCTGCCTGACCCCGTAGCGGGATACGGCTCTCTACCGTGATTTTGCCACCCCGATGTAAATCGAAAGTGCGATCGTACACATTCAGCACCTTAATTTCGGGCAATGCTTTGACTGCGGCAACGATCGTCTCTGCGTGTTCAGTGCTAGCAGCGTCAATGGTAATATCTCGCAGTGAAAGTTGGCGCGTCTGCTCAATCAGATCAATCTGCCCCATATTGCCGCCCAGGCTAGAGACTGCCATTGTCACCGATGCCAACATGCCCGGTCGGTTTGGCACCTGAAAGCGGATGGTAAGGCTAAAACTGGGATTAGGAGTAAGGTTGGTCATGGACATTTGGGTATTGTAGATTGTCGCTTTGAGATTAGCTTAGTTAACGTCGAGTCGAACATTAAAGCGTGCAAAAGCGTTCCTAGCTTAAAGGAATGTTTGACCCGCAATTGTACCAAGTCACACCAACTGCTTTGATGTGATCAGTCTAAAGTGTTGCCCGCTATGCCCAGTCTCTATGCTGAAATTGAAATTAATGCCTCTCGCCGCAGGGTGTGGCAAGCACTGTTGCGTAAAGAACAATGGCTCTACTGGAATACGTTTCTCTATGACTGCGACCCAAAACGATCGATCGAGCAAGGACGCGAGCTTTCCCTGTCATTGCGACGCGCTCCGGATGATGAAGAAACCGAGTTTCAGCCACGCATCATGCTAGTGCAACCAGAGGTTTGCCTGAAATGGGTCTCGTCCATCCCTGGTTTTGTGAATGAAAATGTGTTCCAGCTTCAGGAAACGGGACGCGATCGCACTAAATATATTCATCAAGAAAATTTCTCAGGGCTGCTCACACAGGTTTTTTATCCTTTCATCCGCCAGGACGAGCAACAAGGTATTCGCCGCATGGCACGAGAGCTAAAACGCTATGTCGAATCACCCACCACGGACTCATTTCATTCATCTAAAAGAGGGTAAGGCTGAAGTTTGCGTTTTGATGATGCCTTGCAGACGCTTCTGTCTCTTGGCTTCCCAACTAGCCGCAGAACTCTTTCCGTCACTGAATGCCAGTGCGATCGCGACAGGCACCCGCCTCGAAAGATAACCTTTACTAATCAAAAGCTGGGAAAACCTTAATCATTCGTGTGTCAGGCAGTGGGATCGCTTACCATAAGCTTGATACAGAGGAGTTTGCTGAACCTTGATCGATGACATTTACCGCCAGGACTGAGAAAAAAGGCGAAAAATGATTGTCGGTTTCTTCACAATTTGTTACAACTTAGTGAGACAACCTTCGGGACATAAGATCGCATGATTGGTGGCTTTACTGCACCCCCTACTGGTACTGACTTTGGCGAGCGTATGCTCAATAAGGTCGTCAGCCAATCGATCCGTCATCTGTTCTCCCAAAGTGAGTCAGTGGACGTTTCGATCCGTTGCTCCCCCTCTAGCAAGCTGCTGCAAGGGAGTGTTGACAACTTCAAGATGAGTGGGCGTTCACTTGTTATCCGGAAAGACTTTTGGGTTGAGTCAATGTCGTTTGAAACGGATGCTGTTTCCATCGACTTCAGCTCAGTTTTGGGAGGTAAAATTCGTTTGAGACAACCGACTCAGGCGATCGCTCAAGTTGTACTGACTGAAGAAGGCATCAACCATGCCTTTACGGCTGAGTTAGTCAAAAAAAGGCTTTTAAATATTGATACACCTGAGCTGACTAATCTGTCTGGCGGTGAGCCTGTTTCGTTTACCGATGTCACTCTCCAACTGCTCCCCGACAGTAAGATTCAAATTTTCGCCAAAACGGAACTGCCCAACGGCATAGTGCCGATCAGCCTGACAGCAACGTTGGCAGTTGAACGCCGTCGTCGTATCTCGTTTCAGCAGCCACAGTTTAACGAAGCTGCTGTGCCAGAAGAGCTCAGAGGTCTCTCACGGGTGATGACGATGGCATTCGCCGAAATTCTTGACAATATGGTGGATCTCGATCGCTTCGACTTGGATGGAGTCACGATGCGAATTAACCGCCTGGAAACGCAAGGTAAGACGCTGGTTTTCAGCGGCTATGCCCAAATTGAGCATTTCCCTGGCAATGGCTGATTTTAGCCAAGCAAAGGCAGGCAATTTGAACCAGTGGCGTGCACGGCATCAAGAAGCCTGCACGCCACTGATTGGTTTCTTAACTCAGAACCCACTCACTTAGGCTCAAAACTTTAGTAGGCGATTTCGGCAATACAGGAGATTGCTACCCCTAGAATTAAGCCAGCAATCACCTGCACAGGCGTGTGACCCAGTAATTCCTTGAGGCGCGCTTCGTTAAACTGGTGGTCTTCCTGAAAGAATTCATCAATAATCTGGTTAAGAATGCGCGCTTGCTTGCCCGCTGCTTGTCGCACACCCGCCGCGTCGTACATGACAATGACGGCAAAAATTACTGCGATCGCAAACTCTGAGCTTGCCCAGCCAGAGGTTTGACCCACCCCGGTAGCCAGTGCTGCTACCAGCGCTGAGTGAGCACTTGGCATACCGCCTGTTTCCACCAGCACCCGCAAATTAACTTTGTGCTGTTTGGCAAACTCGATCACAAGCTTCATTGCCTGAGCCGTCAAACAGGCGATTAGTGCAACTAGCAGTACCTGGTTATGGATAATGTCGCCAAAGTGCTGCATATGTTTTGATTGCAAGAAAAAATAAAGAATAAGGAGCGAAGGCTAAAGGTGAAAGAAGCGTGTTCATCTTGTAGCCGTTAGCGTTGCCATTAGTGGGTGCGCGCCGTAATGAAGTCTGCGATCGCCATCAGTGGCTTGGCGCGATCGCCAAAGTCAGCCAGTTCTGCCTTGGCTTTTTGCACGAGCACCTGGGCTTGCTGTTTAGACTCTTCCAAGCCCCAGAGACTAGGATACGTTGCCTTTTGCGCTCGCAGATCTTTACCAGCCGTTTTACCCAGTTCTTCCTGGGTCGCGGTAATGTCCAGAACATCATCCACAATTTGAAACGCTAAACCAATGTGCTGGGCATAGTGAGTCAGGTGCTGCAAGTCGGCATCACTGACACCCGCCAAAATACTTCCCGATGTCACTGAGGCTTCAAGCAAGGCGGCAGTCTTATGGTTATGGATGAAATTGAGCGTTTCCAGACCCACTTCGGTCTTGCCTTCTGATTCTAGATCGACGACTTGTCCCCCAACGAGACCCGCTGCACCCACTGCCCGACCCAAAATAGCAACGATCCGCAAGAGGCGATCGGTCGGCACATTTTTGGTCTCGATCGCGACGTGTTCAAAAGCATAGGCAAGCAAGCCATCGCCTGCCAGAATCGCAATATCCTCGCCGTAGACTTTATGGTTAGTGAGTTTGCCGCGACGATAGTCATCATTGTCCATCGCGGGTAGGTCGTCGTGGATCAACGACATGGTGTGAATCATTTCCAGTGCGCAGGCGGTCGGCATTGCCATCTCAATCGTGCCACCAATCAACTCACAGGTTGCTAGACAAAGAATGGGTCGCAGTCGCTTGCCACCTGCCAAAAGCGAGTAGCGCATCGCATCATAGATTTTTTCGGGATAGATGACTGGGAGGGCGCGATCGAGCGCTGCTTCTACAAGCGTTTGTCGTTCTTGTAGATAGGTTGCCAGATCAAAATGGCGTTCCTTTTGGGACATCTGCCGTTTGTCGGATAAAACCATTTTTAGAGTTCCCTCCCCATTCTCATTTCAGTTACAGCACCAGTAAACGGATCGATCGCTAACATTCAATCATTTTTATCCCTCAATCATTCTACGGAGGTTTCTGCACGCATGAGCCATTGACTAACAGACTGTTGCAAGATGCAAGAGTAGACGATCAACATTAGCAAAAGAGTGGTTAGCCTTGTCTCTAGCGATCGCTTAACGCTCACGGTAGCTCAACACTGTATTTTGCAGCAGCATGGCAACTGTCATGGGACCGATCCCGCCGGGTACGGGTGTAAGCATTTTGGCGATCGGTAGCACAGAGGCAAAGTCTACATCGCCGACCAGTCGGGCTTTACCGGTAGCATCCGTGACCCGGTTCATGCCCACATCGACCACGATCGCTCCTGGTTTAACCATTGCAGCGGTGATCAACGCTGGACGACCGACTGCAACCACGAGAATGTCAGCCGTCCGAGCAATCGCGCCTAAATCAGGCGTACGCGAATGGGCGATCGTGACAGTGGCATCCGCTTCTAGCAGCATCAATGCCTGCGGTTTGCCCACCAGAATGCTCCGCCCAATGACAACCGCCTGTTGCCCCTTTAAATTCACCTCATACGCCTCTAACAGACGCATCACCCCAGCCGGTGTACAGCTACGCAAGCCAGGTTCACCCCGTACTAAGCGCCCTAAGTTCACTGGATGTAGCCCATCGGCATCTTTGGTAGGGTCGATTTGGTTGAGCAACGCGACCGCATCGAGATGATCGGGTAGAGGAAGCTGCACAAGGATGCCATCCACCCGATCGTCCTGGTTCAGCGCGGCGATCGCCTGCTCTAGCTCAGCCTGGGTCGCTGTAGCTGGAAAATGTTGCCCAAACGAGGCAATCCCCACATTGGCACAGGCACGCTCTTTGTTGCGAACATAGGCTGCACTTGCCGGATTATCACCGACCATAAGGACTGCCAAACCGGGTGGTCGTCCTTTACGAGCCTGCAAAACCTGAACCTGCTGCATGAGCTCAGTTTGCAGCGTGTTAGCCAGGGCTTTACCATCAAGCAATTGGGCAGTAGAAGACATACGTCAAGAAATCAGACAGCGATCGCTGCCGCACGAGTGGTCAAAAGCTGGTCAAACACAAAAGACTGTGTTAGCACAGCGTTAGGCTGTCCACAGTTTCGCAGATCAGCGTCCTTTTTCGTCAAATTCTGAAGGGTAAGAAGTGCGATGGGTTTATTAACAGCTCAACGATTAAACGCTCCAAGAAAGGGAGCGATCGCTCTTGTGTGTGTGAGCCTCATCGGGTGTACGTCTCTCGGTTGGTCAAAGACAGAGAGCAGCGGCATTCAACCCGTCAATCTGGCACTCAGCACAGTAACGATTGCCTCTATTAAGCAAACGTCTGCCAACACGATCGCTCAACCCAAAAGCGTTCAACTAAAGGGTAGAGTCAGCAACCACGCTCCACTCCTCGGCAAAAGTGCCTATGAACTTCAGGATACGACAGGCAGTATCTGGGTGATCGCCACCGAACCCGTTCCAACCATGGGCGATGAGATTGTCATTCAAGGCAGGCTACTCTACCAAAGCATTCCACTCAACGGCAAAGAACAAGGCGATTCTTATGTTGAGCAGCAGCTACTTCAGCGATCGCCTGCTATGAAGAGCGATCGCGGAGCGATGAGGAGTAAGGGATGAGCCAGGATCAACGCCATCGGGTCGCAATTGCAATCCTGCATCAAGACGGCAAATTTTTGCTCCAGCTTCGTGATGACATTCCTGAGATTCTTTACCCCGGTCAGTGGGCGCTCTTTGGTGGGCATATTGAACCTGGCGAAAGTCCTGATGCCGCCATGCGGCGAGAGCTGCTAGAAGAAATTGGCTATGCACCTGCCACACTCACTCAGTTAGCGCAGTATGAAGATACGCAGGTCGTTCGCTATGTTTACCAGGGTGAACTGGATGTTGCTCTCAGTCAGATTGTCTTGGGGGAAGGATGGGATATGGCGCTGGCAACCCCTGAAGAGATTGAGCAAGGCGATCGCTATTCGGAGCAAGCAAAGCAGGTGCGACCCTTAGGCAAACCCCATCAGCGCATCTTGCTAGACTTTATCGCGCACAAGAGAAGCGAACGTCACAGCATTAAAGGCAAGAGCTGAGACATGATCGTCAAAGCCTGACTGAATGTTGATCGCCAATGTTGTTAATCGCTAATGTGTCACCGCAATATCAAAGGCAGGTCAAGGTCGTAAGGTCGACGATGCTCAACGTAGGAATATGGGCATTCTCAAGCAATAAGGACGTTCGCAAACTGTTGTAACATTCCTTTATCAAATGCCATTTAGTCTTTGTGAAGTGTAAAAATCTCTCTTTGTAGAGTTTGGCTGCCTGACTGTAAGCATTGCGTCTGGCTCAATAGTTGCTTTTGCCAAACTTGCGAAACTGATCGATATCTCCGTGTATTACCTTTCGAGAGTATAGATTTATACTCAATGTACTAGGTTCTGATCCCTCTTGCCAAATGGTCTATGATTTATGCCTTCAGCAATGGAAATCCCAGTACCTTAGTGACGTAATGAACCTGATTCCTAAACTAGGCTGCTAAAACGCCAATGGACGCTTCGATTTTATTAGTCGGAGGTGATGACTTTCTAGCAACACTTCTGGTTCGTATCCGTAACTTAGTTAGTTGCACTGTAGAAGTCGCGCCCAGCACGAGCGAGGCTATGCCACTAATTCAGGCACAGCAGCCAGATCTTGTCGTTCTTCAAGCAAATCATGCCTGTAGTTTAGAGCTTTGTCATCAAATCAAGGAGCAAACCCGTCTCGCCTGGATTTATTGTTTGTTGCTAGATCACCCACCGAGTTCAGCAGAGGCATGGCACGATGATGCCTGGATGATGAAGTGCCAAGCCGAAGCGCTAGAAAGTGGTGCCGATGCTTATCTCTGGTTTCCTCAAAAGGATGCTGACAGTGAAACGCTTACGAGTGATCAGTCAGATGATGCAGCAAGACCGTCTCTTGAGTGCTCAGATTGCTTCTGGTCTGCGTATGGTGAAGAACCATCGCGAGCTGATGCGAACGAACGATATTTTGTCGGCGATCGCCCTTTCAGACCCGCTGACTGAACTGAACAATCGTCGTGCCCTCGATTGGGAACTCCCGCGTCAAGTACAGAACGCGCGATCGCGATCGGAGCAAATGAGTGCGCTGATGCTGGATGTAGACTTCTTTAAGAACGTCAACGATACCTATGGGCATCCGGTTGGCGATCGTGCCCTACAGTTAATTGCCGGTCGCTTACGGCATAACTTGCGGTTTCGCGATACGCTCTTTCGCTATGGTGGCGAAGAGTTTGTCATTCTCTTGAGTAGCACAGATGAGCAAGAGGCTTTACTCGTCGGTCGTCGGCTCTGTCGGCTCATCAACGAGCAACCGTTTGCGATCGACGATGATCTCAACCTTGATATGACCATCAGCGCTGGTGTTGCCTGTCTGGATGACAACGATGACTCGAGAGGTGCTAGCCTCTTGCAGCGCGCTGACCAAAATTTGCTGAAGGCAAAGGCAGCAGGACGCAATCGAGTGATTGGGGGGCAGGAGGGGCTAAAGGATGAGGGATGAGGGATGAAGGCTTAAAGGATAAAGGATAAGGGCTGAGGGATGAGGGATGAGGGATGAAGGCTAAGCTAGGGTTGCTCGCTGACACCATTGGCTACTGACCAATGATCCCTGGCTCCAAGACCGCGTTATCCTGGAAGTCTGCTTACTTATGGTTGTTTATGCTCCAGACCCGTCGATCGCGTCCATCATTGTTTTCTGCTTCCTGGCTGTCTCCCGCAAGCATAGCTAGAACAATCGTGCTGCTACTGTTGCTGCTAGTCGGCTGGAGTACGGTGCCAGCAGCGGCATGGGCACGCATGGAAACGGCACCAACGGTTCAGCCAACGTCAGCGCAGTCGATTCAGCCCTATCTCGATCGGGTAATTGAACAGATTACAGAATTTCGTTTGTCGAATGGCATGAAATTCATTGTGCTGGAGCGGCACCAGGCTCCTGTGATTTCGTTTCTTACCTATGCCGATGTTGGGGGGGCTAATGAACCAGACGGCAAAACGGGGGTCGCGCACTTTCTAGAGCACCTTGCCTTCAAAGGGACAACCCGCATTGGCACCGTCGATTACAAAGCAGAAGCACCATTACTGGACAAGCTCGATCGGCTGGCAGCACAAATCCAGGCAGCAACGGCGCAAGGGCAGAAAGCAAAACTGGAGACGCTGAAAGCAGAATTTGCCCAGGTGGAAACAGCGGCGGCAAAGCTGGTGAAGCAAAACGAGCTGGGGCGCATTGTTGAGCAAGCAGGCGGCGTGGGGCTGAATGCCAATACGTCCACCGATGCCACACGTTACTTTTACAGTTTTCCCTCCAATAAGCTAGAACTGTGGATGTCACTGGAGTCTGAGCGGTTTCTAGACCCTGTTTTTCGGGAATTTCACAAAGAGCAAGATGTGATTTTAGAGGAGCGGCGACTACGGACGGATAATTCGCCGATCGGTCAAATGATTGAAGCCTTTTCGGATGTTGCCTTTAAAGTGCATCCTTACCGTCGTCCGGTGATTGGCTACAACCAGGATATCCAAGGGCTGACTCGCAAAGATGTACAGGCGTTTTACGACACGCACTATGCACCAAATAATCTGTCGATCGCGATCGTGGGTGATGTCAACCCAGCCGAAGTGAAACGCTTGGCACAGCTTTACTTTGGTCGCTTTAAGGCAAAACCGGCACCGCCAGAAGTGGTTGCTGCCGAGCCTGCCCAAACAGAGCAACGCGAAGTCACGCTACGGCTAGAAACGCAGCCCTGGTATCTCGAAGGCTATCACCGTCCAGCGCTCAAGCATCCAGACGATGTGATTTACGACATGATTGCCAGTCTTCTTAGCGATGGACGCACCTCACGCTTATATCGATCGCTCGTCGAAAAGCAACAGTTGGCGCTTAATGCGGCTGGCTTTAGTGGCTTCCCAGGCAACAAGTTTCCTAATTTGATGCTGTTTTATGCGCTGACGGCTCCAGGGCACACCGTTGATGAAGTGGCAGACGCGCTACGGGTAGAGATCGATCGCCTGAAAACGGAACTGGTGTCAGTCACCGAGCTTGATCGTGTAAAAACGCAAGCACGAGCAGGCTTGCTGCGATCGCTCGACTCAAACATGGGCATGGCGCAAGCCTTATTGGAATACGACGTAAAAACTGGCAGTTGGCGTAATTTGTTCAAACAAATCGACGAAATTGCAGCCGTTACGCCGCAAGCGGTGCAGCGCGTTGCTCAGGCAACCTTCGTACCCCAAAACCGCACGATCGGAAAACTGTTGCCGAAAGCCTGATAGCAGTAGCAAGCATATAACCACAGCAGCCCGATCGAAGGCAGGCATCGCTCAACATGAACCTAGTCCTAGTGAGACGTACAAATGACAGCAGCCGCTAAAAAGCAAAAAGTAGCAAAAACGATCGCGCTGGTCTTTTCCTTTGTGCTGGTGCCGCTCATGCTGCTGCTCCTGGCACTCCGTCCGGCGGTTTCAGAAACACCAAAGCACTATACAGATTTGACGTTTGCAGCCCCGCCAGAGCTAAAGCTGCCAGATTACACGCGCTTTAAGTTAACGAATGGCATGGTGGTTTATCTCGTAGAAGATCACGAACTGCCGTTGATTAATGGGACAGCGTTGATTCGTACGGGCGATCGGCTAGAGCCGACAGACAAGGTGGGGCTAGCAGAACTGGTTGGGACAGTAATGCGATCGGGCGGCACCCAAAGTCACACTGCCGATGCAATCAATGAATTTTTAGAGCAACGGGCGGCATCGGTAGAAACAGGAATCGGCAGTGATTCAGGCAGCGCTGGGTTTGATACCCTCACGGAAGATCTGCCAGCAGTCTTTGCGTTGTTTGCTGAAACGTTGCGGCAGCCAGCGTTTCCTGAGGACAAGCTTAACCTGGCAAAAACACAGCAGCGCGGTGGCATCGCTCGTCGCAATGATGACCCAGAATCGATCGCCAGTCGTGAATTTCGCAAGCTAGTCTATGGCGATCGCAGCCCCTATGCTCGCTTTGTGGAATATGCCACACTCACTAACGTCTCGCGCGATGATCTGGTTAGTTTTTACCAGCAATACTTTCATCCAAACAATATTCTGCTGGGCATCGTCGGTGACTTTGACACCAAAGCAATGCGTCAGCTTGTCGAAACAACGTTTGCAGACTGGAAGCCGACAGAAGCAAAATCCCTAACCTTGCCAACGGTGGATCAGGCAAAGCAAGGCGGCATCTTTTTTGTGAATCAGCCCCAGCTAACGCAAAGCAATGTGCAAATTGGGCATCTGGGCGGACAGGTCAACAGCCCTGACTATCCCGCACTATCAGTCATGAACGAAGTGCTGAATGGCTTTGGTGGACGGCTGTTTAATGAAGTGCGATCGCGTCAGGGGTTAGCGTATTCAGTCTATGCCTATTGGGGTTCTCAGTATGACTACCCTGGGCTTTTTATCGCAGGCGGGCAAACTCGATCGGATGCAACGGTGCCATTCATCAAAAGTGTGCAGGCAGAAATTGAGAAAGTTCGCGCTGCGCCGATTGCCCCAGTAGAGCTTGCCTTTGCCAAAGACTCAGTGCTCAATTCCTTTATTTTCAACTTTCAACAGCCTGAGCAGACGCTTTCTCGCCTACTGCGCTACGAATACTTTGGCTACCCGTCTGATTTCATTTTCCGCTATCAAAAGGGTGTGGCTGCAACGACGATCGCCGATGTGCAGCGCGTTGCCAAAACCTACTTACAGCCAGACAAAATTGTCACGCTAGTAGTTGGCAATCAAGCCACGATCAAGCCATCGTTAGATACGTTGGGGCAGCCCGTGACGGCGATCGATATCACCATTCCAGCCCCAAGTAAGAGCTAGGCGCTAGCTAACGTCATGCGGCTTTGACTGACGACGCTGCAAGACATTTGTAGAGCAGCAGCAGGTTTCAGCCAGTGATGTATAGCGCGCAGCACAAGTTTTTACTGCCAAAGTCTTAACTTTAGGTAGGCAGGTGTGCCATGATGGCGGCGAGGAGCGAGAAGGCAATCAGTGCAGATTTCACGCTCATACGAGTCCGCGCGAGTCTTACCTTCAGAGAGCAATATGTTTAGAAAAAATACGCCCCCACCCTCAAAAGTACTACCAACCTACATCGCGCCGAACAGTGAGTTTCAGGGCACGCTTCATGTTGAAGGCGATCTGCTTGTCGATGGCATTATTCATGGCACGGTTGAAGTGCGGGGCGATATGCAGATATCGGAGAGCGGTCTCGTTGAAGGACCAGAGGTGCGGGCTAAGAACATGACAGTGTACGGAGTCCTTAAGGCGCGAGTGTTAGTAGAAGGAAAGCTCACGTTAAGCCGTACCGCTCGGTTAGAAGGCGATGTGAATGCTAGCGCCCTTAGTGTTGAAGAAGGCGCATTTTATGTCGGCTACATCGAAACAGGCGAGACAAAAGTGCTGTCTGGTGCGAGAACGCGACCGGAACTGGCTGGCAGCGGCGATCCTTATACTGGCGGTCTCGGTAGCTGATTCTAGCAACTAGTTTTTGACCGTTCTTCAGCGTCTTTGTCCAACCCTATTTGCTGGTTCGTAAGTTAGGCAGAAAGCGGGAATCTTGAGCTAAAGCGTGATAAAGATCCCCGACTTCTTTGTTCGTGTCATGATTGCTTGCGTGAACCCGAACTAAAAGTTATGGATCTGGAATCAAATTGACTCATGGCATGACAGAGATCCCCGACTTCTTTGTTCGTGTCATGATTGCTTGCGTGAACCTGATCCAGAAGTCGGGGATCTGTAACCTAATTGACTTATGACGCTAACGCAAGTTTGGGGTGCGCTGCTGCTTTTTGTTGTCTGTCCGCTGTTGGGCGGACTACCCCTCATCGCCTGGACAACCTCCGCTCTGACGCGACGGCGGCTAGCCAGTTTGGGCACTGGCAACATCAGCGTTTCAGCCGCTTTTTATCACGGTGGACGAGTTGCAGGCATTGCGGCTGTCTTGTCGGAAGCACTCAAGGGTGTTGCTGCCGTCTTGCTAGCGCGATCGTTTTTTCCCGCTGATCCTGCCTGGGAACTGGTAGCGCTCATGGCGCTGGTAGTGGGGCGCTACTGGTTTGGCAAGGGCGCAGGAACAACGAACGTTGTCTGGGGCTATGTTGTTCACGACCCGATCGCCGCTGGCTTTGTCTTTCTCATTAGCGGTATCAGTTTTACTGTGCTGCGTGAACGGCAACAGGGGCGACTGAGCGTTCTCGTCATTTTTCCCTTGATGACGGCATTACGCCATTCCTCCAATCATGAGCTCATTGGAGCCGCGATCGTCCTTGCAGTTCTGTTGGGCTGGATTTATACAAAGCTTCCCGATGACCTGGACTTAGCTCCAACATCGGCTCAATCAGGGTCTAAAGCCATGTTCAAATTCTTTCGGAGCGATCGTGCTATCCGCTCGTTAAATGATCTGTTGGATGTTTGTAAGGTCGGGCAAAAAGCCGCAACACTCGCACAGTTGAAGCGATTGGGCTATCCCGTACCGATGGGCTGGGTGCTGAGTCCCGGTGACGACCCAGAGCCGCTGGTCGAGTTACTCAACCCGTCGCCCAAAGCACCACTCATCGTGCGATCGTCGGCTGTGGGCGAAGATTCGGAAACCGCATCGGCAGCAGGGCAGTATGAATCCATTGCAGGCATCGTCCGCCGCGAGCAGTTATTACCTGCCATTTCTCGTTGCTTTGCCTCATATAACGAACCCGGTGCGGTGCAATATCGCCGCGATCGTCAGCTTCCTGATGCTGCCATGTCAGTCTTGATCCAGCAGCAGGTGCGAGGAGTGTTTTCGGGCGTTGCCTTTAGCCGTGATCCCATTGCGCGTCAAGGGGATGCGGTGGCGATCGAAGCTCTTCCCGGCAGCGCGTCCCAGGTGGTATCAGGACAGGTCACGCCTGAAAGCTATCAAGTGATGGTGCCTGCGCTTGACGTGCAACCGGCGACGGCTCAGACTCCAGCCGATTGGTCGCTACCGGACGATCGCGCTCTGGCAATCAACGGTAGTGGCACTGTGCCACCACGACTTATCCAGCAGGTCGCGTTTTTGGCAAGACATTTAGAAGCGCAACGCAGCATTCCCCAAGATATTGAGTGGAGTTATGACGGTCAGCAACTTTGGCTCTTGCAGGCGCGACCCATCACCACACTGCTGCCGATCTGGACGCGCAAGATTGCGGCGGAGGTGATTCCTGGGTCGATTCGTCCCCTTACCTGGTCAATTAATCGTCCACTTACCTGTGGCGTTTGGGGCGACCTTTTCACTCTCGTCTTGGGCAAGCGCACTGAGGGTTTGGACTTCAACGAAACCGCCACGCTGCACTACTCCCATGCCTACTTTAATGCCTCACTGTTAGGACAACTGTTTCGGCGGATGGGGTTGCCACCCGAAAGTCTGGAGTTTCTCACACGCGGCGCAAAGTTTAGCAAACCACCGCTGCAATCCACCCTGCGAAACGTACCCGGACTCCTGCGTCTGGTCGGTCGAGAATGGCAGCTAGAGAAAGACTTCCAGCGCGACGATCGTCGTCACTTTGCACCTGCACTGGCAGAGTTTTTTCAACAACCATCCTCTCAACTCAAGCCAGCAGCGCTTCTTGCCAGGATCGATCGCATCCTCAACCTCCTGCAAACCGCCACGTACTACAGTATTCTGGCTCCCCTTAGCGCTGCCCTCCGCAAAGCAATCTTTAAAGCGAACGACGAACAACTGGACAATAGCGATACGCCAGAGATTGCGGCATTGCGATCGCTTCAGTCATTGGCGAGAGAGGCGCGCGCTTTTCTGGAGAAGCAATCAGCGGTTAGCAGTCAGCAGTCAGTCGAAGCATTGTTCACCCTGTTGGCACAGTCGCCTGAGGGACAGGCAATCTTAGAGCGGTTTGAAATGCTGCTGGAGCAATACGGCTATTTAAGTGAAGTGGGAACTGATATTGCCGTTCCAACCTGGCGCGAAGATCCGCAGCCCGTGCGATCGCTCTTTGCCCAGTTTTGTCAGGATCTACCGCCGATCGCGCCTCCAGTGGAGCGCCAAAGCGGCAACGTGAAGCGAGTACAACGGCGTTTGACGCTGAAAGGACGGGTGACAGAAGTTTATAGCCGTCTGCTTGCAGAACTGCGCTGGAGTTTTGTAGCGCTGGAGCAGTTCTGGCTAGAGTCAGGCTTGCTGGCAGCCGCAGGAGATATCTTTTTCCTGGAATGGGAGGAGATTCAGCGCTTGGTAGAGAGAGGAGAGAGGGGAGAGGGGAGAGGGGAAAATATCCAGAAGCTAGTGGAGCAGCGACGATCGCAATTTGAAGCCGATCGCGCCCTTGAAGCAGTGCCCTATCTGGTTTATGGGAATGATCCGCCTGCTCCAGCCGTTAGTTCACACGACTGGCAAGCATCGCAGCAGTTACAGGGCATCGGAGCGAGTCCGGGACAGGTAGAGGGCATTGTCAAAGTGGTGCGGAGTTTGACGGCGTTGCCAGAGATCGATCGCGAAACCATTCTGGTCGTGCCCTACACTGATTCTGGCTGGGCACCGCTGCTGGCAAGGGCGGGGGGACTCATTGCCGAAGTGGGTGGAAGACTATCGCATGGGGCGATCGTCGCTCGTGAGTACCGCATCCCTGCCGTGATGGATATCCAAAACGCCACTCAATTACTGCAAGACGGTCAGCGCGTTCGCATCGACGGTCAGCTGGGGATCGTGGAAATCTTGTAGAGAACCGATCTTCTCTTAAATCTCCCTCTTCGCCTACTTCAGACAAACTATATTCATAAAGTGTCTATCCAAAATGGAAGCCTGTCTGAGCAATTTATCGATCGAGCAACGGTTTCAAGGCTGGAATTAGTCCTCGATCTTTTGCATTAATCAGATTTTCTAGACTTCCTCAAACAGACAGTCCTTACTATGTAGTTATCACTTGCCTTGGTCGAGGTATCTGTTGTTAATATAATCTATGAAACATTAGATTATTGATCCAACCTAGCTCAAAAACAGCGGATAGCTGGTATTCAAAACTTAATATATTTTGCAATCTAACTTTAAAGTTTGCCTCCGTATTTTCTCTCGTCAAGGTTGAAGCATAAATTAGAATGGTGTGACTTTTGAGGGCTTAGGCTATGAATGAACCTGTGGCGGAAGAGAGTCCTGTAGCAAGTACAGAGCGAGGAACAAAAGGTTGTTCTCTTGAAAAATTTCTCCCCAGCCTACAACTGTTAGTAACGATTGGAATTGCAGTAGGTGGATTTTTGGTAAATACAAAAGCTGAGATAAATAAGTCGGAAATTGAGAAGGCAAATCAAAAACTTAGTGGAATTACAGCTAAATTTGATAAAAACAAAAAATTTGCCGATGAAGTTACTGCTGCCATTGATCAACTTTCAGAGGGAAAAGCAGCCAAGGCTAAAATGACTCTAATTAGGCTTTACACACTTGCCGACACTGAAGATCAGACTTACAAATATGTTTTAGTTCACCTCGCTTCAGCTAGCGATAAGCCTGAATTGCTAGAGACAATAACTGCCTTGCTTGAGGGAGAAAATCCGCAAGGCATTGAAGAGAGCGTCTTTAAAAAATATCCCGTTCTTGAAGCAGCAAGAGTTAAACTACTAGTTAAAAAAACTGAAAAAGAGGGCTTAACGACTCAGCAAGAGTTGAATACTGACCAACCTCTATCTAGCAACATTCAGAGTAAAAATTTGGTAAAAGCAGGAACTTTGACAAAAGCAGAGGCTAACCTTTTAAGCTGATTGACTGACAAAACTCTTGAAACCTCGATTCTTGCGTAGGTTGGGTTAGCGATAGCGTAACCCAACAAAAAACAGGCTGTTGTTGGGTTTCACGCTGTTCAACCCAACCGACGAAAAAAGATTTGTCAGTCAACCAGCCTTTTAAGTCAGTTAACCCCCAGGAATCTGAAAGGTTGGGTTTTTCTAGGTCGAGAAAACCGTAAAACGAAAGAATTTGAGAGCGCTGTTATTTCTAGTAGCAAACGTAGTCCCGAGACTAATCAGGAGGTTACAGTGATACAGGATATTAATATTAGACTCCAACGTCCGCCAAACAATTACACGCTTATCAATCTACCAAAGCTAATTGGCACCTCAAACAAAGGTTCAAAAGTAAAAATTATCAATATTAGTCGAGTTTATTCTGAGAGCGGAAATGTTGGAGTCTGGGGTGAAGTTGAGGTCACTGAAAAAGTTTAGATCGCATAGAAAATAAGGTGAGGCTGAAAGTTGATCGCATCCACTATAGAGAGGTCGGCAGAATTTTTCTCCTATCCTACGCATCAACGTTGGGCACTTGCCACTGCTTCTCGTTCGATCGCGCTTAAGACTGGTTGCCCCATCCATTTAAATGTCGCTCGTCCGATCGCGTCTCACATTCAAAACATTCGAGTTGTATCCAAATAAATTGCGAATGGATTGTCTGCGATCGCTTGTCTGAAGGGCGAAAGGCGTTCACCCTTCAGCGTGAGACAAATTAATTACAAGTGAGCGTCAAGCAAGATTAGATAATATCAACCAATTTGATATCAAACGTGAGGGCTTCACCGGCAAGGGGATGGTTCGCATCCAACGTGACAGCGGCACCAGAGACATCAGTGATCACAACGGGTAATACTTGCCCATCTTGCTGCTGAAGCTGAAGCTGTTGACCAATCTCAGGTTCAACCTCGGCTGGCATTTGCTGACGATCGACTACAACGACCATCTCTTCTAGATGTGGACCGTATGCTTCGTCTGTAGGAATGACTTCTGTTTTTGCTTCACCCAGGCTCATCCCAACAACGGCTCGTTCAAAGCCGGGGATAATGTTACCCGCACCGATCGTAAACTCTAGAGGATCGCGATCGTTTGAAGAGTCAAACACTGTGCCATCATCCAGCTTTCCCGTATAGTGAACCTTCACCGTATCGCCGATCTTTGCTTGTGTTGTTGTTTGTGCCATTCTGCTTCTCCTTTCGTTAGCAACTGTATCAGTAATGATGCGATCGCGTGCTGCTCTCGTCTCCCTTAAACTTTTTTAGATCAAGCAAGCTTTTCAATTTGGTAGAAAAACGCCGCTTTTACGATAGCTCTACTACGGGTGACCACAAATCATTCCAAAGTCTAAGTCAGCGATCGTCAGCCTTATCACTATTGAACCATTGACAGACTTGCTGCCATTCACGCTGAGAGACTTTGAAGTTAGTACTGTGCGGTGCCCGAAGCACCTGTAGGTTGCTAAGAATAGAGTCGTAACGGAGTCTGGCTCTGAGCAGAGGGCAATTTAACAATTTGCGCGTAAAGCGGACTGGGGCATAGAATCTACCCATCGCTCGCACGGGTAGCAACCAGTAGTCAAGATCGGGCGGCTGTTCGACAAAATGGGTTGGCTGCGTGACCTCAGCGAGTGCGTAAATGCCTGCCTCTTTGCCTGCAATCCAAATAAGCACACGATCGCCTACGGCAATTTGGTTGGCGTAGCGAGTAACCAGCCAATGCATTCCTTCCAGGTCTCGAATGCCGTCGAGAATGCGACTGTACTTGGGATTTGCTTGAAATAACCAGTACATCACAATTAATCTATAGCTGTAGCCATACTAGTTAGAACGGGGTGCAGGGGTAGAACACCTGGCTGGAGGCGAAGCCCCCAAACCCCCTTTGTTGCTCCCAATGTCCTAAGCTTCGTGGCGATAGCTATACATGGTTGAAAAGCAACCTGAACGCAAAAAAAAGCAGCCTACCTACCCGGTGACAGACTGCCTGACTAGAAAGATGATGAGCTTCTCAACCTCTTGATAATCGGTTAGCCACTCGTATCTGCCTTCATCCCTTTGGTAGATTCCCTAGCTTTTGAGGAACAATCAAGCGTCATTTCCCTCCAGATTGGCAAAGCCCCCAGTGCTCAAGTTGGAGTTTTTATGATGACCGCTAGTTATTTAGCAGAATAGCGACCCGTCGATCAGCGTTGGAAGCCTTTTTTAGATTTTTGTCCCTCCTTCTCTTTTGGTTTGGTTTTGCTGACTTCCTTCAGTGCTTCCTGAAACAGGTCATGTAGGTGGAGGGGGACGCTGGCAATTTCGGGCAGTTCTGGCTGTAGCGGTTTTTTGTGTTCTTCCAGCAGTGCATCTAAGTCAGCTTTCAGGTCAAAGGTGGGACGATCGAGCACCGATCGCAACACGTTTTCTAACGCAACTGGATGCGCGGCAGCTAACCGATGCCAGACAAAGGCGTTGATGGTGGCATCGTCTAAGTATTTGCGAACCAGCTTTTCGGCACCGGGTACACTCTGCCACTCCTCAGCTTGCAGCAACGTTTCAAACTGAGTGTAGGTTGGCAAAAACATTTGTCCCCAGCGAGGATGCGCCAGCACAGTGACGTTTTCTGCCTTTTTTAATTCGGGCGGCAGATCAATTTTGGGCGTTACCATTTTGGCAGCCGCTTCTTTACTCTTGAGCATGGTTGAAACCGCTTTAACATCGGCTCCCATTGTGGCGGCGGCTTCCTCAATTTCCGCCTCATCCATGCCCGCTTCTGCGGCCAGATCAGCCAGCGATTTTGATTCATCAATACCGGCTTCTGCCAGTTGCTTTTTGGTCAATACGTCCTGAAATTCAGCAATTTTCTTGCCAAGCTGGTAGCCTGACAGGGTAATGGCATCACTGCCAAAAAAGTCCAAAAAGTCCTGATGGTAGCGTTCGACCGATCGCCATGCTTCTTCTAACAGTTCGGGCGCGTCGCTGTAGAGCGTTTCTTTATAGTTCTGCTTGAAGTTACCGATCGCCACTGCTAGCTTTGGCTTGCCCAGGTTGCCCATTGCCTTCCACGGCGCTGAAAACGTCCAATATGCTTCGGTGATCGGTGCAATTTGAGTCAGCAAAATTTCGCCCAGCTTAAACCGTTGCATCTCTTCTAAAACAGCAGGATCGTTGGGCTTGACGGTATAGGGTTTGGCGGTTAGCCAGTTCATCAACTCAAACCCATCCGGCAGTTTTGCTGTGACGGCAAATAGCCCCACAAAGCTACGCTGCCAGCTTTGAAGCAGTTGCCGATCGCTCTCCGATAGATCTTCTGCTTCTGCCAGAAACAGGTCGATCGGCGCTTGCTTTCCTACCATTCCTTCGATCACAAAGCGATCGATGACGAGCGCTTGCTGATGCTGATCGGGCTGCTGCGATCGCGCTAATTGCTCTGCGGAATAGCGCTCTAAGGCGACTGCTAGATCTCCTTCAGCATCGAGCACAAAATCGACTAAGGCTTGTTTCAGTGGTCGCGATCGCGCCAAAATTGCATCCACAGACTAACCTCAATACATTTCTTGCCAGCATACGCCTTTAGCATCAAGACAGGCAAACATTTGCAGGTAGACCTTTGTAGTAGAGATGTTCTAGCTAACGTCCTTGTGGACGAGAATGAAACTAGCCCCTGTAGAGTAGCCAACCTCCCTTTTACTGAGATACGCGTCATGATCCCGGCTTTCGATCGCTATTGGCTGAGAAACGCTCATATCCCACAACCATTGTTAGACCAGAGCCAGCCCACACTTGCAGAGGGTACTCAAAAGCTTCCATTCACCAACCTGGAACCCAGCGATTTTTTGCAGGTCGATCTTAAAATTGACAACGGCACGATCGCGACGATCGCCCCTGCCGGACAGGTGATCGACGACAGTCCTTCTGCTGATCTACAGAACGGTATTGTCTTTCCCTGCTTTGTCGATCTGCATACGCATCTTGATAAAGGGCATGTTTGGGAGCGGGCACCGAATCCTGATTGCACTTTCAGCGGGGCGATCGCTACTTTACAAACGGATGCACGACACTGGGATGCAGACGACTTGTATCGTCGGATGTCGTTTGGGCTGAAGTGCAGCTATGCCCATGGCAGCAAAGCGATCCGCACACACATCGACGCTTCGGGTGAACAAGCAGCAATTAGCCTGGATGTGTTCAAAACCCTTCAAGCAGAATGGTCAGAGCGGCTGTTGTTGCAAGCGGCTTCCCTGGTGCCACTGGAGTATTACCTCACCCCAGCAGGCGAACAGCTGGCAGACCAGATTGCCGCAGTGGGCGGCATTTTAGGTGGCGTTGCCTACATGAACCCCGCGATCGCACAGCAGGTCGATCGCGCCTTTGCACTGGCAAACGAACGAAACCTCCCGTTGGACTTCCACGCAGACGAGACGAATGATCCAGATTCGGCAACATTGCGCGTCATTGCTGAAGCAACTATACGGCATCAATTTCAGAAACAAGTCGTTTGTGGGCACTGTTGCAGCCTTGCCGTGCAAGCAGACGAAACAGCCGCAACGACGATCGCCCTCGTCAAGCAAGCTGGGATCGGCATCGTCAGTCTGCCCATGTGCAACCTTTACCTGCAAGATCGGCAAGTTCGTCGTACACCTCGTTGGCGGGGTGTGACGCTGCTGCATGAGCTACAGCAAGCCGGAGTGCCCGTTGCGATCGCCAGCGACAACTGCCGCGATCCCTTCCATGGCTTTGGTGACCACGATGGTCTGCAAGTGTTTAGCCTCTCGGTCAAAATTGCCCATCTGGATCGACCCTACGGTAACTGGTGTCGCGCTATCACAACGACTCCGGCTGACTTAATGGGTTTGCCGACCGTGGGACGGATCGGCGTGGGTTTGCCTGCTGACCTCGTTTTGTTCAAAGCGCGCCGCTATAGTGAACTGTTGTCTCGCTCTCAGCACGATCGCACGGTGCTTCGTGCGGGTAGGGCGATCGACACGACGCTACCCGACTACGCCGAACTGGATGATGTCCTTGCAAAAGCGTAGAAAGGTTCAGAAGGGTCGACCAAGATAGCAGTCGAAGAGAAAGTTAGGACAGATATCAACCTTGAAACCTCCTTTGAGCAAGGGCTTCTATTCATCCCTCATCCTTTTGCTATGAATGAGCGTCACTGCAACCCGGTTCTGACGCGACTGAGCAAAGCAAGGTGGCGCTCGATCTCGCTACAGTAGTTTTTGAGAGGCAAGGAAGGACGAAAATAATTAATGCTAGCCGACACAAAGCTTTATAAGCCTCAGTTAGCGGTCACTCTCGGTGATCCAGCAGGCATTGGTACAGAAGTAATCCTCAAAGCGTTGGCGGCTCCACTCGCGGATTGCGTCGTTACACTTGTGGGCAGTCGATCGCGCCTCGCAGCCACCTATCAACAGTTGCGATCGCGGCACCCAATGCTGCCCCTGGCAAACCCAGACGATTTGCAGATCCTCGATGTCACGCTTGCGTCTGACCTTGAGCAGCAAATTGTGATCGGTCAAGAAAGTGCTGCCAGCGGAGCCGCTAGTTTTCAATATCTCGAAACGGCTATCGCCTATGCCCTGGCGGGAACTTTTCATGGCATCGTCACAGGATCGATTTCTAAAGCTGCCTGGAGTGCGGCGGGTCATCCGTACCCCGGACAAACAGAACTGCTGGCGGAACGGGCAGGGGTCGATCGCTTCGGGATGTTGTTTGTTGCTCGATCGCCCCACACAGGTTGGATCTTGCGGACGCTGCTTGCCACAACCCATATTCCTCTACGTGACGTTGCTGATGCGCTCACACCTGACTTGCTGACTCGTAAGCTCGATCTACTGCTGGACTGTCTGCGACAAGACTTTGGGCTAACCACGCCACGGATTGCGATCGCTGGACTCAATCCTCACAGTGGCGAGCAAGGCAAACTGGGGCGCGAAGAACAAGACTGGTTAATCCCCTGGCTTAAAGACACCCGCTTGCGATTACCACACCTTCAGCTAGAGGGACCGATGCCACCCGATACGCTATGGGTCAAACCAGGACAGGCGTGGTTTGGCAGCACTCAGACAGCAGCAGCGTTTAATCCTGCCGACGCTTATTTAGCCCTCTACCATGATCAGGGGCTGATTCCAGTCAAGCTGATGGCATTCGATCGAGCCGTCAATACCTCGGTCGGACTACCTTTCGTACGAACGTCACCCGATCATGGCACTGCTTTCGACATTGCAGGGCAGGGTATAGCCGAAGCAACCAGCATGAGAGCAGCCTTAGAACTAGCAGTAACGCTATGCAACGAGCGGCATCAACCTCGAAGTCCTGACCCTCTTTTGCAGACTTATTTTCCTGGTGCCAACGTAGTTACAGGCGTTTGACAGTAGCAGGAGCTTTGGCAGTAGCAGGATCAAAGACTGCGATCGTTCCCGTAAGCGATCGAGCACCAAGCAGAAGCACATACTGAGCGAAAACAGACCGGACTCATAGGAATTGTTAATAAGTTGTAACAATAATTCATATCAACCCCTAGATCTACTGAGAGAAGGTGGTTTCAGCTCCAGTAAAGAGAAGATTGGGTTAAGGTTTGATGACTTTTTCAACGGTTCTTAATACAATCAAAGAGGATTTGGCGCGAAAATGAAACTTGATTGGTATAGAGGACTACAGTCTTTCTTGCCAAATCCTAAATTTGAGTTTTTATCTATTGCTACCGCTTCTATTGCAACCGCTACAGTGACTTTTGGTTACACCATTAAGCCTCTCCACTTTTATCCAAACTCAACTAACCAACAAAAGGGTGAGATCATGCTTCAATCTGCACAGTATTCTCTTAGTGTCATCCAAGACGAAGCGCGTGAACTGGTTCAAAAGGGTACGGTCAGCCGCCATCAGCCGATCTATATCCTCTGTCAATACATCCCAGCACGCGAGTGGGCATCGATCGAATGCGAACTGGAGCGCTGCAACTTCCTGCTGCGCGATCGTATTGGTGATTTAGTGGGTCGTGAACAGTGGGAAAACGACTAAACGAAAACGATCGTGCTGCTCTAGTTGCATGATTTTGAGTACCTGATTCAAGACTCTGCAAGGAGCTTTTTGAGAAATTTTTGCTCCCAAAAAGCTCCTTGTTAACCGCTGATTCTTTGGTCAATCCCGTGTTAAATCAACCCTGACAGGCGCAACCTAGCAGGTAGGTTACGCGCGGTCAGGACGGCGACTTTTGATTTCTGAGTGTCTCCAACTCAGCCCGCATCGCTACAATTTGCGCGGTTAACTCTTGCAACTCTAGCTGAATCTCAGGTGAGGCAGACGGCGTAGTGGCCGTTGCGCCTGACGTGCTAGAGGTCGAAGCTTGGTAGTTAGAACGCTGAGCTAAAAGCGTATCCACAAAGTTGCGAGCCTCTTGCTCAGTAACTTCACCTTTTTGCGCCCATTCTGCTGAGAGGACGCTCCACTCCTGATTCAACTTTGAGAGATTTTCGTGACGTTTCTCAGAGTCTTGTAAGACTTCTACCAGGGATGCTGTTGCGCCAAGCGTGACACGAAAACCGTTCTGCAGCAGTTGTACAAGATTGTCAGCATTCATTTCAGCCACGTCCTTTATTAGCGATATTAGCGATGCGAATAGTCTAAGCCCATTTTTCCAGATCTTCGATTCTTGAAGAAGTCAGAACTCTTTTCAATTAGGATTGCTCTAAATACTGATTGATGTCTTCTACCAGGCGACTGAGTTCAGCTTCGGTTGTTAAGCGAATACGATCGTCTCTAACGGTAATCAAAACTTTGGCAGCAAAGGGCGTTGCCCAAATGTTAGGGTTGCAAAAAACTTCGAGAAATACATCACCTGTGTACTGATATTCCATCGGCTTTTGAGGCGTACCGCGACTACCAGGGGCTGTCTTTACGGCAGTGGCTTTGAGGCGCTCCATCAAGTCGGAAAGTGCTGTTTGTAGCCCTTTAGCAGCTTGGGGCGTAAAACTGATGGCAACAGACCCCTCCAGGAGGTTCATAGTGAACCGAGACATACGCGCTTACACTCAACGATCGGCATTCTAAATAGTACTGGTGATAGTAACTGAAAAGATCTTCTCTTTACGAATGGGGCAATTTCATCACGGCAAAGCCTTAGTTACTAGTGGAGCATCATGCTGCTAAACGACTACTGCTATTGACTGATCACAACGGCTGCCAACTACTGCGAATCTTTGCCTACAACCGTGACGTAGTAGTGGTGTAGAGGCGATCCCTGCCCTACAGTGAGGGAAATGAGTTAGTTAAAGCTGTGGCTATAGATAATCGATCGCAGGTCCGTAAGGTGTTGCTAATCACCCTGCTGCTTAACCTGTTTGTAATGATGTTAAAGGCAGGCATTGGCTGGCTTACTGGGTCACTTAGCTTGATGGCAGATGCATTGCATAGCGTGACCGACAGCGCCAACAATATTTTAGGTTTAATCGCCAGTCGGTTTTCATCACCCGAACCCGATCGCGACCATCCTTACGGACATCAAAAGTTTGAGGCAGTTGGTGCCTTGGGTATTGCCGCCTTTTTGGGGATCGCCTGCTTCGAGATTTTGCAGGGTGCGATCGAAAACCTCTTGAAACCCAACCAGACTCCGGTAAAAATTTCGCCTCAAGAACTCTGGCTGTTGCTGATCGTGCTGGGCATCAACATCTTTGTTGCCTTTTACGAGCGACGGGAAGGGCTGCGTGTTGGGAGCGCCATTCTCGTCGCCGACGCGAAACACACCATGAGCGATATTTGGGTCACGATTAGCGTCATGGGTGGTTTAATTGGCATCTGGGCATGGGGTTTTCAATGGCTTGACGTGGTGCTTGCCTTTCCGGTCGCGTTGTTGGTCTTTTTTAGCGGGTGGTCGGTGCTTAAAGAAAACTTGCCATCCTTGGTGGATGAAATGGCGATCGCGCCCGAAGCCATTCACGCGATCGCCCTACAGGTGCCGGGTGTGCTTAACTGCCACGACATTGCTTCTAGAGGAGTCGTTGGGCGGCAAATCTTTATTGAGATGCACTTAATTGTCAATGCCACCGATGTCGAAACGGCTCACCAAATTACCGAAGCCGTAGAAGACAGATTAGAAGAACGCTTTAGTCCGGCTCGCATTATGATTCATATTGAGCCACCGTCCTACACATCTGATCAGATTACTTACGAAGCGTAACTGCTACTGATCCCAACCTGTCTTCTGTCTTTTCACTTCTAAATATGAAAGCCCCAGGTTGCCCTGGGGTTTTGGAGTCATCAGCTCTTTGCACTATTGAAGTTAAAAGAAATAGCAACGTTTTTACTCTGTCTGAAGATAGAGGAATGGTAAAGAGATAAAGAAGAACTAGGGCAAAGTTATAGCGATCGCCACAGAGCTTAGGATATTGGGATCAAAGGGTGTGTGTGGGCAAAGCCCCCAGCCAGGGGTTCTACCCCTGCACCCCGTCCTCACCAGTATGGCTACGGCTATACCTGGAACAAAAGTTGGGCGGAGCCATATGAAGTAGCCGTTACAATTAGTGTAGGTTGTTGTAATAACGGCACTGAGTGCTGAAGCAGGGAGCGCATTCGCTATGCAGTTTGTGACCGATCCGCCAATCGAGACTAAAATCCTCAAAATGCAGCAGCGCGTGCGTTGGCGTGACCGTGCGATCGTGGAGCGAGAAATCGACCAAACTCGGCTGGTGCTAGATGATCAGCAGGAAGATAACCCAGAGTTTTCCTTTCTGGTGCTGGGAGACAGTGGCTCTGGAGCACATCGAGGGCACAACCCTCAGCGGCGTGTTGCCGAACAAATGGTGCAGCAACGAGACGGTTGTCGCTTTGTGCTGCATACCGGCGATGTTATTTACCTGACTGGATCGAGTACTTACTATCCCCCTAACTTCATTGAGCCGTACCGGGAGTTTTTGGTAGACGGCAATGACTATAAGCGGATTGCCTACGATCGCATGGTGTTCAACCTGCCGTTTCTGCCCATTCCTGGCAACCACGACTATTACGATATGTCCGTGCTGTTTGGCGTGCTATCCCAGATCACCATCCCGCTGCGTCAGTTGTTTCAATCCCGCTTTGACCTGGATGTAAGTTGGCGCGGTTCAGTACAGGGAAATGCCTACGCCCGTGCGTTTCTCGACTACCTCAAAGCCTGTAAGCCTGGAGCCGAGCTAGAACGCCACCTCGATCAGCACTACACGGCTAAAACCGAAACGGGGCGCTGCTTGAGCTATCAACCAGGGCACTTCACTCGCCTGCCCAACCGTTACTACACCTTTCGATCGGGTGGTATTGACTTTTTTGCGCTGGATTCAAATACGCTCAACGCACCGATCGCCCTTCCCGATAACCCTGCTGGAGACAAGTACCGTCGTCAATTAGAACAGCAACGTGCAGACATTGACAACCAGGTGCAGGAAATTCTGTTGACCCTGACCAAGCTCAAGCCCGATGACCCGGATGATGCGGAACGGATGGATGACCTGCACGCCAAGTTAGAGCAGTTGACCGAAGTCACGCAGGATATTATAAAGCAACTGTCCTCTGACGAAACGACCGAGACGGATGTCGAGCAACTGCGGTGGCTAGAGCAACGGCTGATTGAGTCATGGCATACAGACGCAGTGCGAGGACGCATTCTCTTTTTCCATCATCCGCCCTATGTTACAGAAGCAACGAAATGGCACCAGGCGCAAACGCTAGCCGTGCGCGATCGACTCCGGCAGGTGTTAAACGCAGTGGCTAAAGCAGTCGGCGATCGAGCGGGCGATCGTCCCATTGTTGATCTGGTGCTGAGTGGTCACGCCCATTGTCTGGAATATCTCCGTACGGCAGAAACAGGGCACGCGGATGCAAACACAAATTGGATCATCTGCGGCGGCAGTGGCTTTAGTCTGCGTCGCCAACGAGAAGAAGGCGCAGACGTGATGGAATGGCGCGGTCAGCCTCATGCCGCGAACGAAACCTTAGTGGCAAAATCGCAGCTTTTTGTTGGACGTAGTGGGCAAGGGTCACATCGACGACGACCCTACTCTTTTTTGCGGATTGATGTGCAGCCGGGTACGCCGCCCAAATTTGTGGTGCGTCCCTTTATTGCAGAACGCTATCAGAAGCAGTGGAACGACTACACGCTTAACCCCTTTGTCATCGGGTAGGTGAATGGATCGTCTAGCATCCAGTAGCGTTTAGCGAAACAAGTCTTGAAAGAAGCTGGGAGACTGCCAGAGCATATAGCCAATGCCTGCGACTGCGACTGTAATAACGATCGTCATGCCATACGCAACACACATCAACAAGCCATCTGCTTCTAGCGTGGCGATCGCCAGCAGCAAAATTCCAGCAGTGGGGATGGGGTTGGTAAAGGGAATAGGGAGCATCAGCAAAATGGCTAACCACGCAATGCATAACCCGTTGAGTCGCCAAATCTGCTGACTTTCAGCCAACCGCCGCAACCGTGGGCGGGCAATTTTTTCCAGTAGCCCCGTCACTTGTTGGAGCAGGTTTAACAATTTGAGGGTCAGCCAGTTGGGAAACTGAAATTGGGCGATGCGTTTGGGTAGCCAGGGCGATCGCCGACCCAGCGCCATCTGTGCTGACAACACCAGACAACCAAAACCTAATGGTCCTGCAAAACCCGGTGGCATTGGCAATAGAAAGGGTAATGCCATCAGCCCAATCACAAGACTAAAGCCTCGCTCGGACGTTTCTACCAGAATGTCGCCTAAGGTTAGCGGCTTTTCGATCAGGCGGGTTAGCAACGTCTCCAGGTCTTGCGAAAATCTTAGCTTCATGGGGTAGACGATCGTAGCTCCACCGTTAGACTAACGTGTTCAGACTGATGTTCCCATGCCACTGCCGTCCTCAGACGTGTTGGGGCACACGCTCGTTAGAGGAACGCTTCTCGATCGATGTTCCCCTTAACACACCAATTAGACTCCACTCTCTACTTCAAGTGCTACACCGGACATTACGGGAAGGCGATCGCTCCCAAAACGAAGCAGCAGCTAAGAAGATTTCCGGCAAAGATTCTACCCTTCGACTCCGCTCAGGGTACATGCTGGTTGAGCGAAGACGAAAACAGCGGGTGGTTTGTTTACTAGAAATCTCCTAAGAGGTAGTCTTTTAACCATTGACTTGCTGGCTGCTGGATGGCTAAAGCATTCCACACACCGCAATCAAAAACACCTGGAACACTCACAGTTGGTGAAGGCTACCGTCCCTTGATACGATTGAGGATGACCGCAGCAGCAGATAGCATGAAGATAAGCTGGCAATTCAAATTTGGTTTTCCTTCGCTTCAGCCACTTTTGCAGGCTGTCTGTTGCACCGCTATTTGTTGGCTCTGGCTAAGTAATGCTGCTTATGCAGGTTTACTTGCCGATCGCCTTGCAGCCTTTCCTGACTGGGACACTAAACCAGCGGTACAGCCAGCCAATGGTGATCTGGAGTACCCCGACTGGTTGGCTGGCACCTGGACAATGACCAGTACATTGGTAGAGTTGGCGGCACCCCTAGCACCCGCGATCGTTACACCGGGTTTTGACAGCAATCAGAAATATTTAAATCAGCCGATCGCCTGTACGGTTCGCTTTGTGCTGTCTCACTCACTACCAACACGTTCGACTGTGTTCTCGTTGCTGCCCTTGAAAGGGCTGATTAAAGATGCTGTAGTGTCCGATCGTGCCTTTAACGGGTTCAACTTAGCAAAAGCCTACTTGGGCGATAGCGTGCTGGCTGTCACCGTTGACCCGCGATCGCCCAATCGCCAGATAACATTGATGGACGGTGGACGACAGCTCATTTCTGTCGTGACTGCCCGTGCAGTCGAAACACCTGATGCGAATGACTTCTTGACAACCGAGTTGTTTCAGCAGGTTTTTCGCGGTGTACCCAATCCTTATCTGAATCAAGTTGAAACCACCACGGCATATCACCGCCTTGCCGAACTAGTGACAGGGGAAGCACCAGTCATCACAGCCGATCAAGTCACTGCTATTTATCTATCGCCGCAAGATGAAGACTATTTTAAGGCGGTCGATCGTCCGGTAGCCCTCTATCGGTATCAGTTAGAGTTTGTTCATGTCAATGATGAAGGCGCTAAAGGCTAAAGTGTCTAAAGAACAGAAAAGTTAAGTAGGGCTTACGCAAAGGGTATGCAGATCCCCAACTTTTAAATAAAACTCAGCGGTGATAGCCCCGCTCATTGCAGAAGTCGGAGATCTTCGCGTCAGTCCTATTAAGATGTTACTGAATCCTTGTGCCCTGAGCTTTGAGCCTTTTCACTGATGCTTCATTGCTTTTAACAGCGCTATCAAGGCTTGATCTTCAGAGGCGTTGACCTGACGATCGAGCATGGCAATACTAACCGCTTTGGGTAGGGCTACAGCCGCTACATCAGAATCTAAACCATCAAGCACTTGCGGCACTTTTAATGCCGATCGAATGCCCAGCACCATTGGTTCGCTTAACCCTAATGCCTGAAGCTGAAGCTGGAGACTCTCCCAATTCACAGCACTATCAGGCGCACCCACCTGAATCAGGTATGCCAGCAAGCGCTGCATCTTGCTCTGCTGCTGTGGCGTAAACTCTGCTGGATGAATCGAGACGACCTCTGCCTCCGTTTGAGCCGTATTCAAGTTATGCAGAATTTGCTGCCAGTCATGGGCATCGCAGGCTTCTGGCTTGTCTACTGAAATGGAAATGTGAATTTTGCCAGCACCCGCGTCAAGATGTGTTACCTGCGCCCTGACTCCCAAAAAACCAAGCCAGTGAGCAACCGTAGAGACCATTGTGGGGCGCGTAGCGCGGCTATTTGCCAGCAGTCGAATCTGGGTTTGAACCATCGGACGCACAATTTGCGAAAGCATAGCGAAGGCTTCATCGTTGACTGTTTACTAGCCCCTAGAATAGCCAACTTCTTTCCTCAATGCGGTATTTTAACCACATTCTTTGCGGTATCCGGCATTTCTCACCCCGATCAAGCCCACCTTAGTCTTATAGCCACCGACGATCGCCCACCTCTTACCTCTTCACCTCTTCACCTCTCCCCCTCTTCACCTCTTCACTCCCACACCTCTTCACCTCTTCACCCCAGCGCACATGCCAGCAGCCTTTATTTTCGTTCGGGATGAGTACATTCTTCGGTCGGTGCGCCAAATTGATTGAGCGCGGCGATAAATTGATACAAGCGTCCCAGGTCGCGCTGGTTGAAATACATCACCAAATGAGAGTGACCATCAGCCATATCCTGTTTTTCTTGAGGTAAAGGTTGGCTTTTTTCGATGCGACCTTTCACCAGGATATCGCTGAAGTTTTCATTCAACTGCTCCACATCGGTATCCGATAGTTCTGAGTTGAGCCGAATGACAAGCCGATTGCCAAAGTAGCGGCAGGAGTGAAAAACGCGGTAGAAGTTGGCGATCGCCTCACACGCAACATCCAAGCGATCGGTAATGGTGTACAGGCTCGGATCATCAGCACTAATCAAGCCACGCTTAAGCAATTGCTTCCGAATATAGTCGTCCCAGTCATGCCAATAATTGCCACCCGGCTTATCAATCAACACCAGCGGTACGGGCGATGATTTTCCCGTTTGGGTCAGCGTAATACATTCAAAGGCTTCATCTTGAGTCCCAAAACCACCGGGAAATAATGCGAGAGCATCGCTTTCTCGCAAGAAAAAGAGTTTGCGTGTAAAAAAGTATTTGAATGGAACAAGTTTGGGGTCGCCTTCAATGAATGAATTCGCGCCCTGTTCAAACGGTAGCTGAATGTTGAGACCAAAGGACTTTTCGCGTCCAGCTCCTTCATTGCCTGCTTGCATAATGCCCCCGCCTGCCCCCGTAATGACCATAAAGCCCTCCTGCGTTACACGATGGGCAAACTCTGCTGCCAGTGCATACTCAGGTGTGTCAGGCGCAATACGAGCAGAGCCAAAGATGGCAATCTTTCGCACATGACGATAGGGGTAAAACGTCTTAAAAGCTCGTTCCATGTCTTGCAGCGAGGCAGCGCAAATCTTCCAGTCCAGACGGTCAATATCACTCTCCGCCATTCTGACGATCGTTGCCAACACAAGCTGAATCAGTTCTCCATGCTGTGAATTTGGTAAACGATCGAGCAAACGCAGCACATCAGCATGAAGCGACTCAGATGGGTTTGACGACAGAGATGAAGCCATGAATTCCTCCAACAGCCAGCATCCTATTCTATCGAGATTACAGTAGTCCTCGTGCAGCAAATATCGCTACTGCCACAGAACTTAGGACATTGGGATCAAAGGGTGTGTATGGGCTTCGCTCCTAGCTAGGGGTTCTACCCCTGCACTCCGTCCTCACCAGTATGGCTACGGCTATAAACTGAAAACGCCGCAAGAACATACTTTCTGCGGCGTTTGTCGATTGATCTAAAGGAGGTGGTGACAAGCGATCGTAGCTTGGCAATTTAGACTGCAGCTACTTACCAAGGATTTTAACCAAGCTATCAAAGCCTGGAAAGAAGAGCCGCGTGTATCGTGCACCACAGAGTTCGGGACGTTGGGCTCAGAGGGTGGGAGGGGCTTTGCCTCCAGCCAGCTTTCGACCTGAGCGCTCAAGCCAAAGAGCGTTCTACCCTTGCACTCCGTCCTCACCAGTATAGCTATCGCTATAAAGTCTAAAGTAGTCGGCGATGAGCGCGATCGCTCATTCAGATTTAACGCAGGTTTGACCGACTCGCGCTAAAGGTATTTTTCTAACGTATTTGACAGAGTAGTTTTTGGCACTGCACCAACCACCATATCAACGCGCTGTCCGCCTTTAAAGATCATCAATGTCGGGATGCTGCGGATGCCATACTGACTGGCAACGCTAGGATTTTCATCCGTATTAAGCTTAACGACCTTTACCTGACCGTCATACTGAGCAGCGATTTCATCGACGATCGGAGCCACCATACGACAAGGACCACACCAGGGTGCCCAAAAATCGACTAAAACTGGAATCTCGCTCTCAAGAACATCTTGTTTAAAAGAAGAATCCGTCACCTGCACTGCTGCTGCCATTCTAGGAATCCTTGCCTACATCGTTATCACGAGATTCTACCATAGCGATAACTGGTCGCTTCGATACAGTCGCACACTGATTTAGACATAATTTTTGATGTTCTGTTCGGTCGTGTCTGACGATGCCCTGTCAGTAATGCCCCAAAGAGGAACCGCCCGAACAAACGTCCAGGCGGAATGTGGTGTGAGGAGTGAACGGAAACTTGCGTCTCCGCTACTTTTATTGTAGACGACCCTTTATTTTTTTCCAGTCATTCTTAAGCAGTAGAAAAAAAGTCTTAAGAATTAGCTGGTTTTTGACTGCTGCTTGATTGCCACAAAGCTAATTAATGTGATCGCAGACACGCTTTTCTTGTTTCTTCACAGGCATCAACGCGAGCAGCAACACAGCCCCAAAGGATTAGCCTTGGCGAGACAATTGTTGCTGTAACGCTCTGCTTAACGCTTAGATGTAACCTCTTTACTAGCAGACACAGAAGCTTCAGGTTCAGTATCGGGAGCACCTGCGATCGCGGGTTTATAAGGTCCACGACGGTAACGCGCTTCAGCCGTTTTAATCACGATATAGAGAATTGGCACCACAAAGAGACTGAGGACGGTAGCAACGCACATCCCGCCAATGATTGCCGTTCCCAGAGATTGGCGAGCACCTGCACCCGCCCCGGTCGCAATAAAGAGCGGTAGGGCACCAATCACCGTAGAAATTGCCGTCATTAAAATCGGTCGTAACCGTTCTTGCGATGCTTCCACTGCGGCCTTTGTAATGCTCCAGCCTTGCTCGTAAAGCTGGTTAGCAAATTCCACGATGAGAATGCCGTTTTTACTTGCCATCCCAATCAGCATGACAAAGCCAATCTGGGTGTAGACATCATTGGCGGTACCACGCAGTAAGAGCGCGATCAATGCGCCCAGAATTGCCAGCGGCACTGTCAGCAGAATGATGAAAGGATCGATGTAGCTCTCATACTGCGCTGCCAGCGTTAGATAAACAAAGACAATCCCCAGCGCAAAGATAAAGATAGCGCTGCCGCCAGACTCAATTTCTTCCAGCGATAACCCAGACCATTGATAGCCAAAGCCTCTGGGTAATGTTTCTTTTGCCACCGCTTCCATTGCTTGTAGCGCTTGCCCAGAACTAACGCCTGGTGCAGGTGCGCCAGTGATTTCGACGGAGCGAAACAGATTGTAGTGCGTGATGATGGACGGACCGATCGTCTGAGTGATCGTCACCAGGTTACTGAGCGGAATCATTTTGCCCGTTTGCGATCGCACATAGAGCCGTTTAATATCTTCGGGGTTGGAGCGAAACTGCTGATCTGCCTGCACATAGACCCGGTAGGTGCGTTCAAACTGGTTGAAGTCATTCACGTACGTTGAACCCAACGACGTTTGCAAGGTGTTGAAAATATCCTGTAGTGGCACCTGAAGTTGGTTTGCCCGGGTGCGATTGACCTCTACCGAAATTTGGGGTGTGTTGGCATTAAACGTGGGTCGCAACCCGGTCAACTGAGCCTTATCTGGGGACGGATAGGTTGCAGCACGACCCAGGAATTTATCAAGGTTCTGACCAATCACATCAAAGCCAAGCCCCGTGCGGTCTTGCAGTTGAAAATCGAAACCACCAAAATTACCGACACCCTGTAGGGCGGGCGGTGAGACAGGGAGGACCAGCGCTTCCTTGATGCCTAGCATTTTGGGGAACAGCCCCGTGGGCTTAGGAAAAAAGCCACCAATAATGGATTTTACAGACTGATCGGCTTGACTACGTTCTTCCCAGGGCTTAAGGGTGGAAAAAATTAAGCCGTTGTTGGGGGTAGAACCACTAAAACTAAAGCCGCCTACCGCAAAAATATTTTCGATTTCAGGCTGCTGCTTGAGGATTTCTTCTGCCTTTTCCAACACGTTGCGGGTGTAGTTGAGCGATACGCCTTCTGGTGCCTGGACGATCGTAATAAAGTAACCTTGATCTTCTTCTGGGAGAAAGCCGCCTGGTACGATCGTGTACACCCAGTAGGTTAGTGCTAATGCTCCTGCAAACAGCCCTACCACCAGCCCTTTCCGCCGCGTCAAGCTGCCAACTGACCGACTGTAGCTGTGCCGAGTGCGATCAATCGCCGAGTTGATGTGATTAAAAAACCAGTTGTTAGGCACCTGCCCACTCCGCAGTAACAGTGCTGCCAGGGTTGGAGTAAGGGTAATGGCGTTAAAGGTCGAAACTGTGATGGAAAAGGCGATCGTCAGGGCAAATTGCTTATAAAGCTGCCCGGTCGTACCCGGAAAGAAGGCAACAGGCACAAAGACGGTAACCAACACAACGGAAGTGGCAATAACAGCACCAATCAGAGCATCCATTGAGGCGATCGCGGCATCCAACGGGCGCATCCCATCCTCTTGAATGCGCTTGGTAATATCTTCGACCACCACAATGGCATCATCCACCACTAGCCCGGTTGCCAGGGTCAAACCAAACAACGTCAGTGTATTAATGGAGAAACCAAGCAGCTTAACAAAGACGAATGTACCCAGCAGGGCAACTGGAATGGCGATCGAGGCAATCAGCGCCGATCGCCAGTTTTGCAAAAAGAGGTAAATGATCAATACCACCAAGAAAATTGCCAGGATCAGTGAGATGATGACCTCTTCTGCACCGGCTTCGATAAAAGTGGTGGTGTCAAAGGCAACGGCGTAGCGCATTCCCGGCGGAAAACTCGCTGCCAGTACTTTCATTTCTTCCTTAACGTCGCGGGCAGCATCCAGTGCATTGCTGCCAAACTGTTGATTGATGCCTAGCCCAATGCCCTGGTGGGTAATGCGATCGCTCGGTGTAAAGCGAAGCACAGAACCATAGTTTTCAGCGCCCAGTTCGGCTCGACCCACATCCCGCAGCTTTACTAAAGTGCCAGTTTCGGTTGTTTTGACAACCAGATCGTTGAATTCCTCCGCGTTCTTAAAGCGCCCCTGAGCGGTGACGGCATATTGATATTGCTGCCCATCGTCTACGGGTGGCTGCCCAATCTGCCCCGCACCCACCTGAAGGTTTTGCTGTTGCAGTGCTGTGATGACATCCTGGGATGTCAGTCCACGACTGGCAAGACGCTCTGGGTCAACCCAAAGACGCATCGCATATTTTCGTTCACCAAAGGTTTGTACCCCGCCAACCCCTTTAATCCGCTTCAACGCATCAACTACGTACAAATCGGCATAGTTGCTGAGATAGATGCTGTCATAAACGTCTTTTCCAGTTTTTTCATCGCGATCGGAATACAGCCCGATCGCCAGCAAGAAGTTGCTGTTGGCTTTTGCCACCTGAACACCCGTTTGAGTGACAGGACCGGGTAAGCGCGATTGCACCGTTGACACCTTATTCTGCACATCTACCGCTGCCAGATCCTGGTCGCGACCTAGTTCAAAGGTCAGATTAATGATGCTGGTGCCGTCGTTGGCACTGGTGGATTTGATATACCGCAGGTCACTGATGCCGTTTAGCTCTCGCTCCAGGATGTTAGTCACGGTTGATTCGACCGTTTCTGCGCTAGCACCAATGTAGTTGGATGTGACCGTTACCTGGGGCGGCGCAATGTCAGGATATTGGGCGATCGGCAGCGTTGGGATGCAGGCAATGCCCAAAAGCGTCACCACGATCGAGCAAACGGTTGCAAAGATGGGGCGTTTAATAAAGAAAGTAGAGATGGAGAGAATCATAAAGCACAAGTGTCCTGAGGAAACTGCCCGCTGTCAGTGATCGCGTACTAAAAAGCGACGGTTCACTAATGGGTCGCCCGATCGAGATACATTCGTTGACGCTTACTTGGGTGGTGGAGCCGCTGCCTCAATCAGAAGGCAATTTTGCAGACTCAGGATGCCGGAAGTGGCAATGCGATCGCTCGTACTAAGACCGTCCAGCACTTCCTGCTCATTGCCAACAATTTTGCCTAACTTGATTGGCTTTTGAGCGATGACTAATTGTTCAGGGTCAACGTTGGTGGGTGGCGGTGCCCCCTCTCCTGCAGAGGCAGCTTTACAGCCCGAAGCTTTAAACGATGTACCAACAAAAATAAAATCCTTACCAGCTAAGCGCGAAATAGCAGTTGTTGGCACCAGAAGCCCTGGACGAGTTGACCAAACAACTCGAACGCGAGCAAATTGTGAGGTTCGCAGTTTACCGCTCGAATTGTTAAACACCGCCTTTGCTTGTACAGACTGCGTCGTTGGGTCAACATCTGGCGCAATAAAAGACAGCTTACCGACTTGCAACACCTTCCCCTGTCCATCTAATAGCTGTACAGGCAACCCCAGCCGTAGAGCAGATGCTCTGTCTAAAGGAATTTGCATTTGCACTTCAAGCTGCTCGTTCTGCGTAATGCGGAGCATCGGGGATGCGTTATCGACGAAATCGCCTACCTTAACAGGAATGTTTCCAACCACTCCCGAGAAAGGAGCTTTGATAGTGTAGTACTGAAGCTCTGCTTGCCCTTCAGTCACATTTGCCTGCGCTTGCTGTAAGGCACGCTGATTTCTTGCCACCGTTGACTGCGATCGTGAAATCGCTGATTGCTGTGCCTGGATATCCGCCTCTGTTTGACTAAGGGTTGCCCGCGCGGTTTGCAGCGCATTCAGCTTTTGGTCAAGCACTTGCCTGCTGCTGGCTCCCTGAGTGAACAAATCCTGATAGCGCTTGTATTCGCTCTCGTTAAACTGCACGTCAGATAAAGCTGCTGTCCGTCGTGCCTGTAACGATCGCAGTGTGTCTCTAGCACTGGCGACCTCTGCCTGCGCCCCCGTGATATCAGTAGCGGCTGTTTCCACGGCTGCATCACGACTGGCAACCTGAGCACGTTGTTGAGCAGCATCAATCTGAATAATGGGTGTGCCCGCTTCAACGCGATCGCCCGCCTTGACATAAATGGCTGCAATCTGACCCGAAACTCGTGGCTGCAAAGTGACAGACTGACGCGAGTCAAGGTTGGCGGCATAGTCTGAGCTATCAGCGATCGATGCTGACTTTGGCTGCACTAACTCGACCTGCGTTAGCTGCTGTTTCAGGCTGGTAAAAATCAGTATCGGCATGATGAACCGATTGAACATAATCCAGCCAACGCCACCCAAAATTGCTGCCACAATCAGGGCAGGCACTAAAAATCGCCGCCACCCTTGGCGCGGCGGTTGAGGATCGCGCTCAGATTCACCTGCCGGTTTAGCGCCGTCTCTTGCCTGCGGAAACGGTTGGCTATTGGGATTTTTGCTTGTCCCTTCAACGTTCATAGGGGTCATTCACTTACTTACAAAACCGACAAATTAGAACAGTCTTCTTGTAAATGAGCGTCGCTTTTTTCGCGTACGCCCCTACAAAATCAAAGTAATCGCAGTCTAAACACCTAAAGTCTAAACATCTTCCCATGATTAGGGTGATGCTTTAAGGCATTAATAAAGAGAGCTTCTGATCAATCGGTGAACATTACTGTGAGATTACTGTAAGAGTGTGGAGTCAGCTTCACCTCATTAAGTCGCCCGATCGGAGGATTTCAAACTTATGCCTCAGAGAATAAATTCGAATTATTTGGTTCAAGTGTACCAGTGATGCGGCGGTTGCGGTAACCCAACGGCCTTAAGAGTGAGATCGTATTCTAAGAGGTTGTTTGAGAAGTGTCTGGCGGTTAAAACCGCGACTACGTAGACAAAGTTCGCCGCCGCGGACTACGGAAAGTCAAGGGTTTTAGAACCTGCGGCGGCAGGTTAAAGCCCTTCGGGTATGGCTACGCTAGAGTCTCTGTAGCTGCGTTCGCACAGCGTCTCCGAAGGAGTATTGAGTCGCCAAGGCTACAAGCATCTGGACTTTTAAAACATCCTTCAAAGGATCGTATAGACAACGCGCACTTACGTCTCAGCTTAACCACCCCGTGCATTCTAAGAGGCTTATATGAGAAAAGTACCCGTCAACTAAGTTTCGGCTACGCTTCACCCCTGACGGTCACTGGTTGAATCTTTGTTTAAGCGATCGACCCAACAAAGTACGGTCGATCGTGCCGTCACAACTCGGCAAACCAACAACTTCCTCGTTCCCTATTCCAGCCTCTCTCAAGGCGTGCCATAATGATGCGACTGTTGTCCGAGCACGCTAATGGTACAAGCACCCCCAAGTTTAGACGCTATCCATAGCGTTTCTAGAGCCTTTGAGCCGAGTGTTGATCTGCACTTTCGGTTGCCTGATCCAGAAGATGAGTTAATCCCTGAACTGGATTTTCAGGAGCAGGTAGAGCAGGCATGGCAGGTGTGCGACCGCTTCGACCTGCAAACTAACATCTGGCGTGGACGCATCTTGCGGGCAGTGCGCGATCGCGAAAAGCGTCATGGCGATGGACGCGGCACCGGCTTTCTGAACTGGCTGAAAGACCGAGAAATCAGCAAAAGTCAGGCGTACTCAATGATTGAGCTGGCAAACAGTGCTGATACGCTGCTGGATGGCGGCTATCTGGAGCCAGAGGATGTCAACCAGTTTAGCAAACGCGCTTTTGTCGAAACGGCACAGGCAGCGCCTGAAGTGCAGCAAATGGTCAGCGATGCGGCGCATCGGGGCGATCGCATTACCCGTCGCGAAGTCCGTCAGCTTTCGGATGACTGGACTGCTATGACCTCCGATTTGTTGCCTACTGAAGTCAAGCAGAAAGCGGCTGATCACACGATTCCGGCGAAATATCTGGCTCCGCTGGTGAAGGAAATGCAGAAGCTGCCAGAGAGCCATCAAATCTCTATTCGCGATGCGGTTGCCGAAACGCCCGATGTGGATACGCTGAAGCAAGCAACCTCCGAAGCCCGTTACCTGTGGCGCTATCTCGAAGCGGCGGCAAACGTGCAGGCACTCAATAATCCCTCACTGAATCTAGAGTTGGCGCTCGAAGAAGCGCTCCGCCTGGGTTGCCTTAGTTCCGCAGCCGATTTAGTTAACCATGCTGCCCAGCTTGAGCAGACAGTGACAAAACTCTATCTCACCTGGAAACGTCTCAATGCTTTGTCAGAACGGCTCTATCTCGATAGCGGTGCCAGTTCGCCTCATTTGCGATCGCTCTTAAGTTGCCTTGCTCCACTATCTGGCGACATTATCGAGACGGCTCTCACCGGGGGCGGCGATCGTACGATTCGCTTGCAGATGTTAACGGATACAGAAGCCGCAATGCCTTGATCCACGGTTACGTCTACCATAAAATCCGTCCCACCGAAGACGATACGGGCAACCGCTGTTTCTCAATCGAGAACGGTTGCCCGTCCGAAACCTTAACTAGCTCTCGTAAGCATCCATCGGTAAGCAGGTGCAGACGAGATTACGATCGCCATACACCTGATCGATACGTCCCACAGCCGCCCAAAACTTGTTGTCGCGTGTCCAGGTGGTGGGGTAGGCAGCTTGTTCGCGGGTGTAGGGACGATCCCAATCGCCGACCATGAGCGAGGCAGCAGTATGGGGCGCGTGCTTGAGGAGATTGTTTTGACGATCGACCTTGCCTTCTTCGATCGCGCGGATCTCGGCACGAATGGCAATCATGGCATCACAGAAGCGATCGATCTCCTGTTTCGACTCACTTTCAGTCGGTTCCACCATGATGGTGCCGGCGACCGGCCACGACACGGTAGGTGGATGGAAGCCATAGTCAATCAGCCGTTTGGCAATATCATCCACTTCAATTTCAGCCGTCTTTTTGAACTGGCGCAAGTCCAAAATGCATTCGTGGGCAACCAGGCTGTTGTTGCCTTTGTACAGCACCGGGTAGTGCTCCTCAAGCCGTTTGGCAATATAGTTGGCGCTCAGAATGGCAACTTGTGTTGCTTGAGTTAGCCCTTCTGCACCCATCAGCGCAATGTATACCCAGGAGATCGGGAGAATGCTGGGGCTACCCCAGGGAGCCGCTGACACTGCACCAATGCCCTGTTTACCACCTACCGAGACGATCGGGTGTTTGGGCAAAAAGGGGAGCAAATGCGATGCCACGCCGATCGGTCCCATGCCAGGACCACCGCCACCGTGAGGAATGCAGAAGGTTTTGTGCAGATTCAAATGGCAAACATCTGCGCCAAAATCACCGGGACGGCACAATCCGACTTGCGCGTTCAGGTTTGCGCCATCCATGTACACCTGCCCACCGTTGGCATGAATGCACTCGCAGATTGACTGAATACCTTCCTCAAACACCCCATGCGTGGAGGGATAGGTCACCATCAGCGCGGCGAGATTATCCCGATGTTGCTCGGCTTTTGCTTTTAGATCTGCTACATCAATATTGCCATCGCGATCGCACGCTACAGCCACCACCTTCAATCCTGCCATCACTGCACTAGCGGGATTGGTGCCATGTGCTGACTGCGGAATCAGACAAATATTGCGGTGTCCCTCACCCCGTTGCTCGTGGTATTGGCGAATGACCAGCAGTCCAGCATATTCGCCCTGAGAGCCTGCATTCGGCTGGAGCGAGATGCCCGCAAAGCCCGTGATCTCTGCCAGCCAGTGTTCTAGCTGTTCAAAGAGGGTCTGGTAACCGTGGGTTTGATCGAGCGGCGCAAAAGGATGGATTTGCCCAAACTCTGCCCAGGTGATGGGCAACATTTCGGTTGTGCCGTTGAGCTTCATGGTGCAGGAGCCAAGCGGAATCATCGCCGTGGTCAGCGACAGGTCTTTGGACTCCAGTCGATGCAAATAGCGCAATAGCTCTGTTTCCGAGTGATACCTATTGAAAACAGAGTGGGTTAGGTATGGTGTGGAGCGCAGGAGCGCATCAGGAAGCAGGGAACGAGACGATGCCGTGAGCAAATCTTCGGGTGTGAAGTGAGTGATTTCTGCGCCTGCAAAGACCTGAAAGAGCGCGAGCAGATCATCCGAAGAGACGGTTTCATCCAGAGAAATCGTGAAGGTGTGGGCATCCAGTTGCCGCAGGTTGATTTGGTGCGAATGTGCCCGCCGGACCACTTCGAGTGCTTTGCCATTCGGGACGGTTACTCGCAATGTGTCAAAGAAGGGTTCGGCACTGGGGGCATAACCCAACCGCCGCAAGCCTTCTGCCAGAATGACCGTGAGCTGATGCACCCGATCGCCAATCTGCCGCAGACCTTCGGGGCCGTGGTACACCGCATACATACTGGCAACGATCGCCAATAGCACCTGTGCCGTACAAATGTTGCTGGTGGCTTTGTCGCGTCGGATATGCTGTTCGCGGGTTTGTAGCGCCAGACGCAGGGCAGGAGAGCCATGTACGTCTTTAGAGACTCCAACCAGGCGACCCGGCAACTGTCGCTTAAAGGCATCCTTCGTCGCGAAATAGGCAGCATGAGGACCGCCGTAGCCCAGCGGTACACCAAAGCGTTGCGTGTTGCCGATCGCAATGTCAGCCCCAAACTCTCCCGGCGGCACCAGCAGTGTCAGGCTCAGTAAATCGGCAGCGACCGTGACTAAAGCACCAGCCGCATGAGCGCGATCGCAGAAGTCTCGATAGTCGTAAATCGCGCCATCGGTTGCCGGATATTGCAGCAGCACACCAAACACAGGCTGATCAAACTGAAACGTCTGGTGATCGCCCACAATTACCTCAATGCCTAACGGTCTGGCACGAGTCTGGACAACGGCGATCGTTTGGGGATGACATGCTTCAGACACCCAAAAGGCGTTTGCCTTCGTCTTGCTCACGCCGTAGCTCATCGCCATGGCTTCGGCTGCTGCCGTCGCTTCATCCAGCAAGGACGCATTCGCAATTTCTAGCCCCGTCAGGTCGGTCACCATCGTCTGGAAGTTGAGCAGTGCCTCCAGTCGTCCCTGGGCAATTTCGGGCTGATAGGGCGTGTACTGCGTATACCAGCCGGGATTTTCGAGAATGTTGCGCTGAATGACGGGCGGCGTGATGCAGTTGGAGTAACCCATCCCAATGAAGGAGCGGAACACATGGTTTTCCTGTGCCATCTCCTTCAGTTGTGCCAGCAGGTCATATTCGGCTTTGCCAGATTCTAGGCGCAGTGGTTTCCGTAGCCGAATGGCACGCGGAATCGCCGCATCCATCAACGCTTCCAGACTATCAAAGCCGATCGCGGCTAGCATCTGGTCAATCTCACTGTTGCGTGGGCCAATGTGGCGATCGACAAACGCATCAGTGTATGCCAGAGGCGTATGGCAGGTAGGGGACGCAGTCTGTGTTGCGGGCGAGGACACAGAACGATCGTGCTGCTTGAACGCAGTGCCATTCATCTCAGGGCTTTTACTCACGCTGGGTTGGGACGGTTCTAGCATAAACGGCTCTGGCTCTAGGAGATTAGGGAAAGAATAGCAGTTGCCTGACGCTGGTACAGCGATCGCGGTGCAAGCACCAATGCTGCCGACATTAACGGGCTATCTTCATATTCTGCAACAGATCAACCGAATATGCCGTTACGAGCGGTGTGCCAACCCTACTAGAAACCGCTTCACCTTCACGATCTTAGCCTTGGCTTACTCGCCTTCAACCTGTTGGCGGTACTCATCCGACGAGAGCGCATCATCCAAATCACCTGGATCGTTTACTCTCACCTTCAGCAACCACCCTTCGCCATAGGGATCTTCAGCTAATTGCTCTGGCGCTTCAATGAGGGGTGCGTTCACTTCAATGACGGTGCCTGTTACAGGAGCGTTGAGGTCTTCTACCGCTTTCACTGACTCGACCGTGCCAAATTTCTCGCCTTTTGCGATCGCGTCTCCCATCGCTGGCAATTCTAAGAACACAATGTCGCCCAGTTGATCGATCGCGAAGGCACTAATGCCGATCGTGGCGATTTCCCCCTCCAAACGGGCGTATTCGTGAGAATCCAGGTACTTCAAATCACCAGGATAGTCAAAAGTCATGTCATCTCCTTGAAGCAATGTTGTCTGACAGTTAGCGTAAGCGGCGGTAGAACGGTTTTTTGACCACTACAGCCGGATAAAGTTTACCGCGAATTTCTACGTCGATCGCTTGACCCGGTTTACTCAGGGATGTGGGCACGTAGGCAAGCGCGATCGCGTGACCGAGTGTAGGAGACTGAGTGCCGCTCGTGACCTCGCCTACCGGCTGACCATCGTGGAACACCTGGTAGCCGTGACGGGCAATGTTGCGTCCCTGCATTTGTAGCCCAATGAGCCGTCGCTGTACGCCGGATTGCTTTTGCTGCTCCAGCACCGATCGTCCGATGAAGTCTTCTTTGCTGTCCAGGTGAACCAGCCAACCGAGTCCCGCTTCAAGCGGTGTGGTGGTGTCATCAATCTCCTGCCCGTAGAGCGCCATTGCCGCTTCTAAACGTAGAGTATCGCGGGCACCCAAGCCGCACGGAGTCACGCCTGCATCCAAGAGCGATCGCCACAGCTCTACCCCTACCGACGGCTCCACCATGACTTCAAAGCCATCCTCGCCCGTGTAACCTGTGCGTGCCAAAAACCCCGATTGCCCTAAGACGTTGCTTTCCAAATGACCAAACGCTGGCACGGGGGCTAGATCAGACTGTACAAAGGCTTGTAATTGCTTCACGGCATCCGGTCCCTGCACTGCCAGGAGCACCTGCGTTGGGGAGACATCCTGAAACGTCAGCCGACTCTGATCAAGATGCTCCAGCATCCAGGTCTTGTCCTTGAGCGTCGTCCCAGCGTTGACGATCGCCAACCAGCGCTGTTGCCCCGCATTATCCAATCCCTGATAGTAAAAAATCAGGTCATCGACAATACCTGCTTGGTCATTGAGCAGCACTGTGTATTGTGCCTGACCGGGCTGTAAACGGCTCAGGTCAGAGGGCACCAGTCGTTGGAGTTGGTCTACCAAGCGATCGCCTGTCAACACAAACTTGCCCATGTGCGAAATATCAAACATGCCAGCCGTCGATCGCACTGCCTGATGCTCGTGGGTAATGCCGCCATACTGCACAGGCATTTCCCAACCAGAAAATCCGGTCATGCGCGCTTTGAGGCTGATCCCAAGATCAAAAAGGGGGGTTCGCGCTAGAGGCAGCAGTACATCCGGCACCATCACTGCCTTGCTTTCGTGAGGCTCTGTCACAAATTCTGTTTCCTTGCCGTGAATACTTTTCATCCTAAAGGAAACCTGGCTGTTATGGCTATCGCCACAGAGTTTAGGACATTGGGATCAAAGGGGGGTGGGGGCTTCGCCCCTAGCCAGCTTTCGACGGCTCGAGTGAGCCTCGCCGAACTCCTGAGCGCTCAAGCCGAAGGGGATCCTCTACCGCTGCACCCCGTTCTTACCAGTATGACTATGGCTATATGACTGTAGTGACGCGCGATCGTGTTGCTACGCTCCTTAACGAAATTTTTTGTTCACTTACGACGCTTCTTCCCTGCTCGGCAAGGCGAAGTTCAGGTCGAGTAAAAACAGGGTTAGCAAGCCTTCTGACTCTGGAACAATGGCAACATGGCTAGCAATGCCTAGTGTGTCGCTGTGGCGGTAAGACTCTGGCAAGAGCCGCAGCGTTGGTAAGGGGATATCGATCAAGGTGGGAAGCGTTGCAACTGGGATGCCACGCAATTCATTAGTGGCATTGCGAACGACCACAAGGTAGCCATTTTGAGCCGTATCCAGGCTGCTAGTTTGAAACAAGTGCCGCTCTAAATCGAACACAGTCACTTCGCGATCGCCCATGTGGGCAATGCCAACGCTATTTAAGCCACTGCTGTAAACAGGTGTTTGCTTCAGAATTTTATAAACCGATTCAATCCGAATTGCCAGATTGAGATGCCCAATGTTGCAAGCGATCGCTTTCAGAATCGGCACTGTTACGGTTGTCTTTGCTTGCCGAATGTCAGTTGTAGACGCATTCACTAAATGATTCATGGTTCGTTCCTCTAATTCACGTTGCGATAGCCATTGCGGGTTGCTCTACAGGCTTCAAGATCTGGGTGAGCATGGTGAGAAATTCACGCTCAAGATAGGGCTTGGTTGTATAGGTGCTGGCTCCCAGGTGCATGGCTAACCGTCGATGTTTGTCACTGCCACGAGAGGTCAACATGGCAACGGGAATGGCTGCAAGTTGCGGGTCTTGACGGCGCTGGCTGAGAAATTCAAAGCCATTCATATTCGGCATTTCAATATCGCAAATGACCAGTTGAATGGCTCCATTTTGCTGAAGTTGCTCGATCGCCTCTCGACCATCACGGGCTTGTAAGACCCGATAACCTGCTTTTTGCAACGTCAATGCCAGAGTTTGGCGCAGTGCGATCGAGTCATCCACAATCAGAAGGGTTGGTGTCTTAGCTAGGGGCGTAGCGGTCTTTTGCTGGACATCAACGGTGTCAGATGTTGGAACGGGCATAGGGATAGACGGTGCAGGAGCTTTATTGCTTTCGGTGGGATTGATAAACTGAGCAAACAAAGCCATGCCATCAATGACTGGCACCAGACTCCCATCGCCCAAGATAGTGCAGCCGTAAATATAGTTCGGTGGGGCGATCGCGGCTCCAAACGGTTTAATGACTAACTCTTGCTCTGTCACCAGGCGATCGATTTCGAGCGCTAGCATTTGATGACCCTGACGCAGCAGCAGTAGCGGAGCTGCCCACGTATCCGGTGTTGGCACGGCTACTAACACCTGGCTAGGAAGGCTTTCGGGTAAGGGATAGGCGTAATCTAACAGACCAGATAAGGGTTGTACTGGCACGAGTTGGTCACGCCAATGGAGAAACGCTTGCCCGTTGGACTGTTTAATTTGATCGGCTTTGGGAATTAAGATCTCTTCAATACTGTCGGATGGTAACGCGACGGCTGTTGACCCAACCAGACAAACCAATAGCTTGGCGATCGTGAGCGTAAGTGGAATTCGCAGCGTGAATGTGGTGCCTTGTCCTGGTTCGGAAGCAACGGTGACCATCCCTTTAAGTGCTTGCAGTTGAGTCCGTACTACATTTAAACCCACGCCCCGACCGGATAGATCACTGACCTCGCTGGCAGTCGAAAAACCGGGTTCAAACAGCAAATTCAAAAGACGGTCATTGGCAATACCAGCAGCTTGTTTCGCTGTAAAGTAGCCCATTGCGATCGCCTGCTGGCGAATCTGTTCCAGGTTAATACCGCGTCCATCATCCCGCATTTCAATAATGGTTTGGCTGCCCCGGTGGTATGCCCGAATCTCGATCCGACCCTGTTTCGGTTTGCCTTGTTGCAACCGTAGTTCAGGCGGCTCAATGCCATGATCAAACGCATTGCGGAGCAGGTGTAGTAACGGATCTTGGAGTTTTTCTAGCACTGCCTTGTCAATTAAGACACCCGTACCACTCAGCTTCAGATTAGTCGGTTTGCCATGTTTGGTCGCTAAATCGCGCAAGGTGCGTGGAAACCGATTGAGTACTTCGCTGAGAGGCAGCATCCTCGCCCACATCAGGTCATCGCGTAAGTGGTTGAGTTTCTGACGTTGCCCTTCCAACGTTTGATTGGACTGGCTACTCAACAGCGCAATGTCACCAACCGTTTCTTCTAATTGGGCAACTTCTTCCAATGTGGTTTGCAGAAGTAGATGGAGATCGCTGTAGCTGTCCAGCTCTAGTGAATCGAAGTCTGAGGAATGGAACCCGCGCTGTTCATTGGCAGAGCGGGCAGTTCGCTGTCCTAGTCCGTTCATGCTGCCAGGTGAAGTGCTTCTGGGTTGGGGAACGCTCCAGGGACTGTGACGATCGGGCGCTATTAACATCTGGTCGGATAGATCGCGCAACTGGGTTCCCATCGCTTGAAACTTGGCAAACCGACGCAACAATTCCTGAACCGCCGTTTGTAGCTGTTCGTTTTGCAGCGATAGCCCGTTACGGTTAATGGCAAGCTCACCAACAAGGTTATTCATCCGCTCCAGACGATCGAGGTTCACCCGTACCGAAAGCTGGTTTACGGCTTCGGACGGTGCGGTTGTGCCTGCTGCTGGCTTCTGATACTGCTTATAATCCGCTGGAATCGAACTGGCGGCTGCGATCGCCGTCTCGACAGGACTGGCGGCAGACAACACAGGATGGGACGGGATTGCCTCAACCGTTGGCAAGCGATCGAAGTCTTGCGTGAGGGATTCCATCAACGCTTGCACACGATCGCCCCTGGTCTGAGATCTTGCCTCAGATTCTGGTTGCGACTCTTCTACCACTGGTAGAACTGAATCCGCACGCTCATCGATCGTTAAATCACCAAAAATATCATCAAGCGCGAATACGGCATCCAGTGGATCAGTTAGATGCTGTGGCTCCTCTGTAACGGCGGGTCGCTTGATTGGTGCGATCGCCTGATTTTCAAGCCCGTGATCGACAAACATCTGCTCTGCGACCGCTGTAGACATCAATGGGATCGCTGTAGGCATCACTGGGAAAGCGTTCCCATTCAGTGCATCGGTCTCAAGTTCATCGATCCCGAAAGAGTCTAGAAAAGCGAATTCGGTTGCAGCCGGAGCATCACTCCAAACATGATCTAAGGTGGCGGTAACAGAGTCAGCATCAGACTGAATAACGGCTGTCTTGCCCCAAAGCTCATCCAGTATTGACAAGGTAGCCATGTCTTCTAGCCCAGTGTCTAAAGCAAGATCATCTAAAGCAAGATCATCTAAAACAACATCATCTAAAACAACATCATCTAAAACAAGATTGAGCTCTTCAAGAAATGTGGGCGATGGATCCGTTGAGATGGGAGCTGCAATCGCAAACTGGATCAGGGCTGAGGATGGTGCTCCGCCTTGAGTGCGATCGCCTGCCAAGACCTCTAGTTGGGCAACCTGAAAATCTGTTAATGCCAGTGGAGCAATGTCTAGCGCTCGATCGGGATGGGCGGCTAGCGCTGCCAGAACGGTTGTCGCGATCGAGCCAAAGCCCGGTAGGCTCAGTAGTTCTGCAATGCCTGCAAACACTTCCGCCTGGGCGTGAAGTTCGGCTGCCATCTCCTGCGTTTGACGACGCGCTAACACCCGTTTCATCCGTTCTATGCCCTCTGCCACATCCACCTCAAAAATGGATGCCGCAATATCCACCCCCAGTTCAATAGAGCTAGGTAGGTTGGCACTGGCTCCCAAATAATCTTGCAGTTGTGCCTCAAGCTGAGCAAACACAGGTTTTACCAGAATAATCGTTTGTTCGGCATCCGGTTCTCCTCCCGTCGCGATCGCTTCTAAGAGCGGCAGGCGAAGACAGTCATATGCTTGGAGTAAACCGCTTTCGAGTGCGTCATCAATCTCTAACTCATCGTGGTGTAGCGCTTTGAAAATATCTTCAAGACGGTGAGCCACCATTTTGATGGTTTCCAGCCCCACACAGGCAGCGCCCCCTTTGATGGAATGAGCCGCCCGCATCATGCTGTGAATCTTTGCTGTACTGCGCTCTTGTCTAAGCGTTAGCAGTTCGGTTTCGATTACTTGCAGTAGCTCAGGCGCTTCCTGAATGAAAAACTGGTACGCCTGATCGCGAATGTCAGAGTCGATCGCCATAATCTTGGGGGGAATGGAGAGAGGGGAGAGGGGAGAGGAGAGAGGAGAGAGGGCGTAGAAATTTTTAAGTCTTTACGCCCTGGTCTCTTTGGCAATGCAAGCCGTTAGCTCACTTTGAACTGACCGACGTTAGCTTGTAGCGCTTGAGCGACTGCCAGGAGGTCTTTGAACGAAGTGGAGACCTCAGCCGCTCCGGTGGATGTTTTGTTGGCGCTGGCTGCGACATCGTTCATGGTTTGGGACACTGCCTCAGATGCCTGGGATTGGGTGACGGTTGCCTGGGCGATCGCGTCCACCAGGGCACTAATCTGGGCACTGGCAGCAGTGATTTTGTTCAAACTCTGACGTGTTTCATCCACCAGTTTGGTTCCAGTTACAACCTGCTCTGTACCTGCTTCCATCGCGGCGACCACATCGTTGGTTTCTGTTTGAATGTCAGCGACCAGCTTTTCGATTTCAGCCGTGGCTGCGGCAGATTGACGAGCCAGCGATCGCACCTCATCAGCAACGACTGCAAAACCACGACCTTCTTCACCAGCACGGGCAGCTTCAATGGAGGCATTCAACGCCAGCAGGTTGGTCTGAGCGGCAAAGGAACCAATGAGGTTCACGACTTTAGAAATCTTCTGGGACGATTCACCCAACCGCTTCACTTTTTTAGACGTTTCTGCCACTGTTTCTCGAATCGCCATGATGCCATCAACGGTGCGGTTCATGGCGGCATCGCCCTCTTCTACCGTTTTTGCCGCTTGTTGTACGGTTGCTTCGGCTTGCTCCGCGTTAGCAGCAACGGCTTGGATTGAGAGAGACATTTCTTGAATGCGATCGAGGGCGATCGTAATTTCCTTTACCTGCTGCAACGCTTCGCTCGATAGCACTTGTACCGAATCTTCACTGCTTCCCGCCGTTGCCGCTACTTGCTGGGCGGCTGCCTGCACCTGGGTTACAATTTTCCGCAAGCTGCCAACTGTAGCGTTGTAAGAGTCGGCGATCGTCCCGATTTCATCCTCTGTCACTTTGGCGCGGGTGGTCAGGTCACCTTTACTCACCGGGTCAACTTCAATCAGTAATTCCATGGCGCGTTTTTGGAGTGCTTCCTTGCCTTGTCGTTGTTGAAGCGCGTCTTGACTCCGTAGTTCTTCCTGATAGCGGGCTGCTTCCAGGTTGGTTTCAATACTGACTGTCATCTGATTCAATTCGCGGGCAAGAATGCCAATTTCGTCTTGACGTTCCGTTGCGTCTAACCGCACACCGGAATTTCCTTCTCCCACCTGCTGGGCAAAGCGAGCCAACCGTTTCAATGGACGTGAGAACGTGCCAGCAACGCCCACCGCAAATAAACCTGCTAATGCCAGGGAGCCGACACCAATGCCATAACCAATCAACTGCTGCTTTTGCAACACCTGATTCACTTTGCTTTCAGGGTCGCCAACGTACAAAATGCCGATCGGCTTAGCTTGGGCTGGGTTCAATGTTTGGCGATGGTCGTATAACGGCTTGTAGAGTGTGAGGTAGGTATCACCGACAATGTTTGCCCGACCCGTAAAGGTTTTTCCTTGAGCAAGCACCTGCTCGGCAACTTCTCGTGACGCACGAGTGCCGATCGCACGGGTATTTTTGTCGCCGTAAGGCACATTGGTACTAACGCGCCAATCCTGAGCAAAGAGGGTGGCAGTGGCAACACCAGCGGTCTGTTTAACGCGATCCACCACGCCGAAGTCACGATTCAAAACTCGACCGACGATCGCACTACCAACAACGCGCCCCCTCACAGACAAGGGGTGGACCGCCATCGCAACCAAACCGATCTTGCCCTGGTCAATGTCATAGGTGCCTTCTGGAGCAGGCTGTTTAGCTTCTGCTAAGCCTTTTGTGTCTTGCGGTCGCACATTAATTGCTGCTTGTTCTGCCAGACCCAGACGTTTGAGTTGGTCGCTTTTTAATAGCTCTACGCCATCTAGCAGCTTGTTGCGACTCAGCGACTCTTTGAAGATGGACAGATCGGCGAGTGATGCTCCGACTGGCACTGTCACGGGGCGAAAAGTTGCTGGAGCCGGAGCACTGCTGTCGTTGGGCAGGGCTGGATAGCTAGCAAAATTTCCTGTCAGAATCTGGTTGTTTTGAGCCACAACTCGCCCTTGAGCGTCGGTCAACACAACAAAGCTTTGTTGCCCTCCTGCCTCCAGAATGTTTGCATCCGCGATGAAGTATTGCAGCCGCGATCGATTAGCAGCAACCTCCTTAGGATTGCTTAAATCAATAGCGGCTGTTTCCACCAGGTGACCGATCGTATTTGCACCCACTTTACTGTCTTCTTGAGCGCTGCGGATGCCCTCATCTAACGTGTCCATCCCGCGTTGCAACCCTGCTTGCAACCCATTAATTAGGCTAGTCTGAGCAATCCGACCAATACCCTCTGTCACAATGACGGCAGGCACTGCTGCCGCCGCTACCAACAGCAACGTCAGTTTGAGTCGAATACTAAGGTTATCCCAACTCTGATTAAACTGCTGCCACCAAACAGCAGTCACCTTAGCGTTAGGTGATGCCGGCGCTGGCTCTAGTGGCTGAGGCTGGGAGGTTAGGAGCGAGTCGTCTAACGATGTTGGCACTTTACCGTTGGCAGCAGAGGCGGTTGGGCGTTGATCTAGCATGAGCTGATGTCCTTAAAATTCAATGATGCAGAGAGGCTGTCTTGAAGTTTGATAGCCGTAGCCACACTGGTTAGGACGGGGTGCAGGGGTGGAACCCCTGGCTGGGGGCGAAGCTCCCACACACCCTTTGATCCCAATGTCCTAGCTCTATGGTGATAGCGATAGTTGGGCTAGTTGGAGAATGATTGAACGATCGCATCACCCTCTAAAACGAGAGCAAGTTCTGCCTGAGCGTTCAACCAGTGACCCCGCAAAAATGGTGCTAAGGCGGGTGAAATGGCAGAGGCAGGAGGCGATTGAATTAAATCTGGATGACACCATTCCATGTCTTCTACTCGGTGAACCACCAAACCCAGCGTTTTGCTAGCGTGAATCTTGCTGCTAGTTTGTCGGGTCGTCGCTGAAGGGTGAATCACGACAGCCGTGTAAGTGGAACCGCTCAATGCCTGCTGGTGCAAGGGTGTTAATCCGATCAAATGACCCAAATCCACCATCCACAAAATCTCGCCGCGCCAGTTGTGCACACCCATCACACAGGCCGGCAAATGTGGGATGGGGATAATCTGCCCGATCGCAATGGTTAGCACTTCGGTCAATTGGTTCACAGGCAATAATGCCGTAGTGGCTGGTTCCAGATGGAATCGTAAGAACTGTTGACCAACTCCTTTAGCGGTTTCATCAGGTGAGTGAAGCGGATCGAAACGGGTTGTTTCAAGTAGAGACTCAGGTAGCATGGTTATCCTTAGAGCACCGAATACAGGGTTGCTTTAGCCTTTGATTAATTGCTTAACGGTGCGAACGAGTTCTTCCTGATCGATCGGTTTTGTGATGTAAGCATCGGCTCCTTGCTTCATGCCCCAAAACTTGTCCATATCGGTGCTTTTGGTTGAACACATTACGACAGGAATCTTGTTAGTTAGAGCATCGGCTTTCAACTCACGGCACAGCTCAAAGCCACTGCAACCAGGCAAAACCACATCTAAGATAATGACATCTGGCTTGGCGTTGCTAATTTTGGTTAAGGCCTCTTCGCCACTAGTAGCCGTCGCAACATTAAAACCACCCCGTTGGAGGCAAGCGGTCAGAATTTCCATCTCGGTCAAAGAATCTTCAATCACTAACGCAGTACTCATGGCATTCATCTCCTTAAAAAATAGCGATCGCACTTAAACCGACAACATCAACCTGAAACACACAACCAACCGAAATGAAGCCCAAACACAGCGAGGAACCACACGACTAACCGACGATCAGAGAACTGTTTTGCTGCAAGTGCTTGAGGTGCTTGTGAGCCACCGCCAACACAGTGTCGGCATTCACTGGTTTGCCAAGAAAATCAGACGCGCCGACCATCTTGGCACGCACTCGATCGACGATGCCGTCATTGCCCGTAAGGATGACGATCGGCGTATCGCGGAAAGCAGACACCTTCCGCAACTGGCTACAAATTTCATAGCCATTGGTGTTTGGCATCACCAGATCGAGAAAGATCAAATCGGGTTTGCGGGTTAACAGCGTGGCGATCGCCCGTAGCGAGTCCTGCACCCCTACAAAGCGATAGCCAGACTGAGTGAGGATTGTTTCCATCACACGGCAAACAGCCGGACTATCATCCACACAGGCAACCAGCAAGCTCTCCATCGCCGTTGCAGCGGCACCCACCGTAGAAATTGGTGTCGCCGCAGTCGGTAGACCCGCAAACGGTGCAGGAAAATCAGGAACATCTACGAGTTTGACAAAGCCAGCTTGAATGTAAGGTAAGAGAGAACGGGTAACCTCTGCGACATCGCGTTGCCGCTTCATCGCTAAATCTCTCAGCGTGCGCTTACCGTTTAATAAGGTCGCGAGTGTTTGATACGAAGCTGCCGAGATTTGCTGCTGTAGTCGCTCTGGCTGTTGAATGACGGGCGCTCGATTGGGGGAGCGATCGACAACCTTTGCTTGCTGCCAGAGTTGCCACTTCTGTTGCACATCGGCAATCAGTCTTTCAGCATCAAATAAGATTAAAGGCGTAAAAACAGAATTGCTCGACTCCACCAAATAGATGATTTCATTTGCCTGAGTGACATCAAATAGCACTTCAGAAACAACAGCCCAAACCACCTTCGAGGCTTGCTCACGGGTAATTTTTTGTTGATCTACCCAGGAACACAACGCCTGATACTCCCAACAAACCTTCATGGCTTCTACGGCAGGGCTAGCAAGCTCGCTCATGGCTTTGAACTGAGCGATATTGAGTTGAGGGCAGTAAGCGGTTAAATTTCGCATCCACCGTCTCACTGGATGGGTGCCGCCAGTGGCATACAAAATACGACCCAGGTAAAAGTAAAACGTCCAGACACTTCCCAAGGGGCCTTTTAGCGACAGTTGCCCACTAAAACGAATAGTCCTCAAGCCATCAAAAAAATGAACCTGCTTTGCAGCATTAAATTCTGTGATGGAAATGTGATCTGGAGATGCTTTACCGTTAGCCATACTCGTTCCTTCTTGTCGGAAATCTTGCTGCTGGTGCGATGACAACTGACCCGTGCTCTGCTGCCGTTGCTGCCTGGTTAAACCCGTTACAGTGCTTGTTATTGCGGAGGTGGATGTAGCCATGATTTCAATCACACGCCTTGAATGGGGTATTGAGGCGCTTGATTACAAAATTAGACCGACAAGGTGAGGAACTCGGAAAGACGGCAAGGTTATTTGTCTTTGAGCCTCATCGAGCCGTTCCTAAAAAAGGGATGCCAGGATCAAACATCACCTAAACCACTCAGTTTCTTGCGGTAACCACTGACAATGGCACCGTTTTTGTTACAGCTTGTGGCAGTTTGGGCATCTTTAGAAGATTGCAGCCCGTATTGCAGCCCTTACAAAAGCGCTCTGATACTAAGGGTTAGTTTCATGAACTGCCTCTGTTGCTGTCTATGTGATGATTGTTGAGGACGATCGCTCTCAGGATTCATGCAGCAGCAGTCAGCCATAGGATCCTTTTAAGCCTCAAGCCACGTTTGAAATGAGAATTCTGTTAGTAGATGATGATGAGCACCTTGCCGAATTGCTCAGAACGACTCTGACTGAGCAACATTATGTCGTTGATACGGCTGCCGATGGTCAAGCAGGATGGGCACTAGCCGAAAGCTTGACGTATGACTTGATTTTGCTAGATGTGATGCTGCCCAAACTAGATGGCATTCGTTTTTGTCGCCAGTTGCGTGCCCAGGGTAAACAAGTGCCCGTACTGCTGCTGACGGCTAGAGATACCAGTAACGACAAGGTGATGGGTTTAGATGCAGGCGCTGATGATTATGTGGTGAAGCCGATCGATCTGCAAGAGCTAACGGCGAGAATGCGGGCGCTACTCCGACGAGGCACGGTGGTTGTCTCTTCAGTGCTGGAGTGGGGCAAGTTGCGTCTTGACCCTGGTAGTTGCGAAGTAACCTACGATCGCGCACCGTTACGTCTCACGCCCAAAGAATATGCGCTGCTAGAACTATTCTTGCGAAATAATCAGCGAGTTTACAGCCGTAGTGCGATTTTGGATCAGCTCTGGTCGTTGGACGACGATCCGCCAGGCGAGGATACGGTGAAGACCCACATCAAAGGACTACGGCAGCGGCTAAAAGCAGTGGGAGCCGCCGATTTAGTTGAGACAGTTTATGGTTTGGGGTATCGCCTGAATCAGTCGTATGCTCAAACGCAAGCCCAAACGCAAGCCCAGTCTTTAACACCAGCCTTAGCAGCAACAGAGAGCCAGCGACAGCAACAGATCCAGGCTGCGGTAGCAAAAATTTGGCAGCGTGCTCAAGGCAAGGCGCTCGATCGCATCACCGTTTTAGAACAGGCAGCCCAGGCGCTACAGGCGAATCAGCTTGACAACACACTGCACGAACAGGCAAGGCAAGAAGCTCACAAGCTCGCAGGATCTTTAGGCACGTTTGGTGCCGACGAAGGTTCTCAGCTAGCACGACAGATTGAGACGCTTTTGCACGCTAAAGAAGCGCTAAAAAAAGCACAGTCAACCGATCTACTAGCACTCATCACCCGTTTACGAGCGTCTGTAGACAGTGTTTCCCAGCCCTCAGAGCCGAGCAGTGAACCGACAGTGGCAGCACTCACAACGACAGCCACAACGCATCCGCCCAGCAAGCCGTGTCAAGTAACAGAGGCAAGCATTTTAGCGATCGATGATGATCCTTTAATCCTGACGGTACTGCAAACGGTACTGGAACCCTGGGGCTTTCAAGTTACGCCTCTGGACGATCCGCAGCACTTTTGGGAAATGCTGCCCACTGTCGCACCCGATCTTGTCATCCTCGACATTGAAATGCCCCGGATTGATGGCATCAAACTGTGCAGCACGCTGCGTGACGATACTCGTTGGGGCTGGTTGCCTGTGCTGTTTCTTACCGCCAAAACGGATGCGGCTACGCTCCATCAAATCTTTGAGGCTGGAGCTGATGACTATATAGGCAAACCGATCGTGGCTCCAGAGCTAGTTGCCCGCATTTGTAATCGCTTGAAGCGCACTCGTCGGCTACGGCATGAGGGCAGCAGCCCTTAGATATAGCAAAAGGATGAAGGATAAGGGATAAATAGAAGCCCTTGCTCAAAGGAAGTTTCAAGGTTTATGTCCTCACGTTCGCTTCGACTGCCAGAAGCCAATGAGAAGCGATGGCAACGTTCAAACGAAGCAGCCACAATCTTCTATCAGCAGTCAGCGATCGGTGAAGTAGCTAAGCGTAATGATTGATAAGCTGCATTGAGACTTTGGCGTGAGCGCTCAGTCGAACGCGAAGTCGAAAGGCTCTTAGTCCTGGAGAGCGAGCGGGGAAAACTGTAACTAGCACTTTTTGCCTGGGTATTAGCCTTTCCGAGTTCCTCACAGTTTGAGTTTAGATTGAAACAGGTTAGGTCTGCCTTGAACTACCAACGCTGGCAAAAAAAAGGTTGTAAGCCGTCTGGGACTTCACAACTGACTGCATTATGCTAGCTTCACTCAAACTGCGTCCAAAGTAGCCTTTTAGCTCCTGTAGCCATACCACTAAGGTCTAGCAAGTCCATGACTCAGGCTCCACTACCAACAAACGAGTTAGCCAGACTGGCTGCATTGCACCAGTGCCAAATTCTTAATACACCGGCTGAGCCTGCATTCGACGATATCACTCGTCTCGCTACTCATCTTTGTGACGTTCCTATAGCGCTGGTGAGTTTAGTTGACGCCGATCGACAATGGTTTAAGTCAAAGGTAGGCATAGAAGTTGGTGAAACGCCGCGTGAAATAGCTTTTTGTGCCCATGCTATTCTCCAACCAGATATTTTAATTGTTCCCGATGCCGCCGCCGATCAACGGTTCACTGATAATCTACTGGTTACGGCTGAACCTCATATCCGGTTTTATGCGGGTGTGCCTTTAATTACCCTAGAAGGTCATACACTGGGAACACTTTGTGTGATCGATCGCGTGCCTCGCATACTTAACCCAGAGCAAATTGAAGGATTGGAGATCCTGGCACGCCAGGTCGTGAAGCAGCTTGAACTACGCCGCAATCTTGCCGTTTTAGAACGATCGGCGGTTGAGGCAAAACAACCCGTACGAAAACGTAAAGGATTCGCTGGTGGAGCCGTTGGGTTCGTGCTCCTTGCCGTTGGATTGATCGTGCTGAATCTAATCTTTTATCAAAGCGCGATCGACCTCCTTCAGCCGCCCTGGTCGCCGATCGCTCAACCAATTAATCCTGATTTGAAAGTTGTTTTTTTAACAGCTACGTTCTTGGGCTTTACGCTGTTTTCAGTACTTTTCTACCTGGGTTACGCTGAACTCAAGAAACGCTACCATGCGGAAGATACGCTGGAGCAAGAGCGTGATTTCACCGCTGCTGTCTTGGATACTGTTGGTGCCCTGATTGACTGACAAAACTCTTGAAACCTCGATTCTTGCGTAGGTTGGGTTAGCGATAGCGTAACCCAACAAAAAACAGGCTGTTGTTGGGTTTCACGCTGTTCAACCCAACCGACGAAAAAAGATTTGTCAGTCAACCAGGTTGGTGCCTTAGTCGTTGTCCTTGATGCCCAGGGACGCATTGTCCGCTTCAACCGAAACTGCGAACAAACAACTGGGCATTCCTTCGCCGAAATCAGGCATAAACTTTTTTGGGATATGCTTTTGCTGCCGCAAGACGTGGAGCCTGTCAAAGCAATTTTTGCAGATTTGAAAGCAGGGCAGTTTCCCAATACCTATGAAAACGCCTGGGTGACGAAGACGGGTAAGCAACGGCTCATTGCCTGGTCAAACACCGCCCTGTTGGGCGATGATGGTGCGGTTGAATATGTCATCAGCACAGGCATTGACATTACTGAGCGCAAGCAGGCAGAAAACGCCCTTCGCAAAAGTGAGGCAACCAATCGTGCACTGGTTGAAGCCATTCCAGACTTGATGATTCGGATGGCGAAAGATGGCACGTACCTGGATTTTATCCCTGCTAAAAGTTTCACAACCTTAAAACCACAGGGTGAGATGCAGGGCAGAAACATTCATGCGGTCATGCCGCCCGCCATCGCGCAGCAACGCCTTCATTACACGCAGCAAGCATTGCAAACGGGTGAGACGCAAGTCCATGAATTTCAGCTACTCCGAGATGACAAAGCCTGTACTGAAGAAGCTCGCATTGTTGTCAGCGGGGAAGATGAGGTGCTGGTTATGGTTCGCGATATCAGCGATCGCAAGCAAGCAGAAGAAGCGCGGTTTCAATTAGCGGCGATCGTTGAATCTTCTTGTGATGCCATCATCGGTGTCGCGTTAGACGGCAAAATTACAAGCTGGAATGCTGGTGCCACAAAAATCTATGGCTACTCGGCTGAAGAAGCCAGGGGGCAAGCCGCGATCGTGCTTCTAGCCGTCTCAGCACACTCAAACGAATGGCTAGAAATGATTGCTGATGAGAATCCAGCCCAGTACTTAAACAATTGTGAAACGCAGCAGAGCCGCAAAGATGGCAAATGGATTGATGTCGCGTTGACGATTTCTCCCGTTCGGGATGCAGCGGGCAAGAAGACTGGGGCTTCAATTATTGCTCGCGATATCAGCGATCGCCGTGCAATAGAACGCATGAAGGATGAATTTATTTCCATTGTCAGCCATGAGTTGAGAACCCCCTTAACATCACTCAAAGGCTCCCTCAGTCTGCTGCAAACCGGACAGCTTGGTAGCCTTTCGGCTAAAGGATTGCGGATGTTAGAGATTGCTCTCGATAGTGCCGATCGCCTGGGCAAATTAATCAACAACATTCTCGATTTTGAACGGTTAGACTCGGGTCAATTCCCCTTAACCAAGCAAACTGTCGCTGTTACTCATCTGATACAGCAGGTGGTAATAGAGCGGCAATTAATGGCTGCAAAAGCGGGCATTGTACTCTCTGTTTCTACCGTCTCCGCTCAACTTCATGCCGATCGCGATCGCCTGATACAAGTCCTCACCCATTTGCTCGATAACGCGATCAAATTCTCCCCAGGCGGTACAACAGTTTGGTTAACGGCTACTTTGATCCAAAGGGACGATTGGGGAAAGCTGACAGCAGGCATGAACAGCCAAAACGTGACGATGCTGACTGACCCAACTCACCAAGGCACAATCACGAACGACGCACTCAATAGTCAACGCTCTGCCCTTCGATCGTTAGCACCCGACACTCTACTACTAACCGTGAAAGACCAGGGACGCGGCATCCCAGCCGACAAACTAGAGATCATCTTCGGACGCTTTCAACAGGTTGATGCGTCTGATGCTCGTCAGAGCGGTGGCACTGGCTTGGGTCTAGCAATTTGTCAAAACATTGTCAAACAACATGGCGGTCAGATCTGGGCAGAGAGTGTCTTGGGTGAAGGAAGCACGTTCCATGTAACGTTGCCAATACAAACAAGTGCGGTGAGCGATCGGTCACCGTACGTACTTTAGGAGTCGGCGTTGTTAGAAGCAGATAGCTTCCCTCCTTCGTCACCATTCGACTGAGCGCTGATGCTAAAGACCATTCCCTCAAATGCGAGGGAATGGTCTCGCTCTCTTCTCCTGTAAGAGAGGAGGCTACGACAAAGAGCCACACCCGTTTGCAGCAACGATAAGGAGACATTGACGTTAAAGCTAGCGCTCAGAACGTCTGAGATACCGTGACCAAAGGCAATTTTTGATCGGCTAGAACAAACTATTAGCGAGGATACGATCGATGACAGTAAAGCGCGTTTTAATCATTGACGACGAGGATGATATTCGAGAGGTCGCTCAGACCAGCTTGGAGATTATGGGAGGATGGAATGTTTCTACAGCCGCCTCTGGTAGCGAAGGCATCACCATGGCTGAAGCTGAACAACCCGATGCGATCTTGCTTGATGTCATGCTACCGGATATGGATGGTCCTGCTACCTTTCAAAAGTTGCAGGCTAATCCCGCCACGGCTCAAATACCAGTTATTCTGTTAACGGCTAAAGCGCAAGCGTCTGACCAGCGCTACTTTGCTGACTTAGGTGTTATGGCCGTGCTTAGTAAACCGTTTAATTCCGTAACATTAGCAGATCAGGTCGCCGCAGTACTCGGTTGGAATTTATGACTACTTGACCTTTAGCCTTGTTACCCTCCCAAGTTCTTCATATTGTGAGGATAGAGTTGTTGCTACAGTGCTTAAGACGTTGGGATCAAAGGGTGTGTGTGGGCTAAGCCCGCAGCTAAGGGGGTTACCCCTGCACCCCGTCCTAACACTAGTGGCTATGGCTGTAAATTTACGGTTGCCTAACGTTCTGTTTCTGCTCTTTACGTTTGAGCCTCGGTTGAAGTAACAGTTCTTTATCCAAATGACAAGATGCAAGAACAGACCACAAATGACATCCCTAAATGTGAAGCCTACGCACCCCTAGCCGAGCCATGCTCTCAAGATCTCAATGATATAGCTGCTTTGGTGAGCTACGAACTCCGCACTCCCCTCACCTCCATTCGGGCAGCACTGGGGTTATTGATGACCGGTATGCTAGGAACGTTACCTGAAAGAGGTCAACGGATGTTAGAGATTGCCTTAAGCAATACCGATCGGCTAATGCATCTTGTTGAGGTGTTAGAGCGCGAACCAGAACTAACTAACAGTCTGACCACACCACAAGTCGCAGGTAATGACTCCGATCTCAGTACACAGAGGTTGTTACCGTTGAGCCTTTGGCGTCGTCAGGCTTATTACGACAGTTTGACGGGCTTACCGACTCAATCCTTATTTCTCAGTTGGCTCAACCAAGCCTTTGCACCACTCTTAACTGAAAACCAGCCACAAACAGCACCACTTATTGCCGTGCTTTTGGTTGATCTAGATCGGTTTCAGATCATCAATGACAGTTTGGGTTATGGCATGGGCAATCAATTGTTGATGAGGATTGCTGAACGTTTAGCCGCTACTTTACCAGCCACGGGCGCGATCGCTCGCCTGCAAGCAGACAAGTTTGCAATTTTACTACGCGATGTTCCGGCGATGAGCATTGCAGTTACCGCTGCAGAGAACATTCAACAAGCGTTAACCACTCCCTTTAACTTGAACGATCAAGATATTTTTGTGACGGCTAGCATTGGCATTGCCTGGAACCAAACAGGATACGATCGCGCTGAAGATCTCCTGCATGATGCTGATACAGCCATGTACCAGGCAAAAGCCTTGGGTAAAGCCCGTTATGAAATTTTTGATATCGGTGTGCGGCTGGAAGCAACTTCTCGGTTACGGCTCGAAAGGGATCTCCGACTCGCCTTGGAACGTCAGGAATTTCGACTTTACTATCAGCCGATCGTTTCGGTCGAAACTCAAAAAAACGCTGGCTTTGAAGCCTTAATCCGCTGGCAGCATCCAGAAAACGGACTGCTATCACCGCTGAAGTTCATCACGCTAGCAGAAGAAACTGGGTTGATTAACCCGATTGGTCAATGGGTTTTGCGCGAAGCGTGTCGGCAACTCTGTCTCTGGCAAAGACAAATGCCGATGGAACCGCCGCTAACAGTCAGCGTGAACCTCTCAGCGCAACAGTTTTCCCAACCGGATCTGGTTGAACAGGTACAACAGAGCCTTCAGGAAAGCGGGCTAAACCCACATAGTCTTAGACTAGAAATCACTGAGAGTGCCATTATGGAAAGCCCTGAAGTTGCTGCCACAATGCTACAGCAGATCAAAGCTTTGGGTGTCCAGATCTATATTGATGATTTTGGTACTGGCTATTCTTCTCTAGCTTACTTGCACCGCTTTCCCATCGATACACTGAAGATCGATCGCTCATTTATCAATCGGGTCGATGTTGACTTGGAGCAGTTGGAAATTGTCCGCACAATCATTCAGCTCGCTTGGAACCTGGGTATTAGCGTTGTTGCAGAGGGTGTAGAAACACACAAACAGCTGATGCAGCTTAAGGCGCTCCGGTGTGAATATGCTCAAGGCTTTTTCTTCTCAAAACCGATCAATGGTGAAGCGGCAGGTGCTCTCATCAAACACAACTTGCTCACCCCAAACTGAAGCTACTGACACAGCCATTTAGCAGCCTTTGAGAACGGCGCTTAAAAACAATGCATTGCTTCGGCTTAGAAACCATCTTTCTTCTCAAGTTCCTCACCTTTTAGTTTTAGATTCAGAGTAGTTCAGCCCTTGGTGCACCCTTAACACAAAAGGTATTCCCTCCTGAATCAGCACACGCTTAGCATGAGCTACAACCATGGAACCACTCCTGGTCAACGAAAAACTTGTTTCATTATTCAAATTTTGGGCTAACGGCAAACTTCAAAATGGGATGCGTTGCTCCAATGAACTGTTTCGCCAAGTGCGTACGTTTACGTTTGACCAGCGTCAAAAAGTTTACTCTCTGGGCTGGGCATTAGCAGAACGAGGTATCCGCACAGTGATTACTTGGTCGCTTCAAGGGTATGCACTCTGGGTTTGCATGCGGTCTCCTAACAAGTTATGGAACGCGGCAAAAGAGACGAAACCAAGAACCAAGAGCCATATTTCATCCACAGCAACAAGTTCCAACGTTAAGACCGATCAACAGTCCTCTGAGGGCGGCGGTCTACAGGAACGCGTTCTGGTGTTAGCGAGATAGACCCCTAAGGAAACTCAAAATTCCTCAATGCAGAACCCACTCTGTTTAGAGTGCGTGAAATGAGTGCATCCCACTTTTGTAGCCCTTTCCCTTTTCTTGGGTGCCGCAAGACTTTAAGCCCTCTCCCGTCCTGGGAGAGGGCCTTTGCATTGGCTCCCCTTTTCCCGCTCTGGGAGAAGGGAGTTGGGGGCTGAGGGCTGAGGGCGAATTTGAAAAACTGGGATGCACCCGCGTGAAAGGGTTGTGTCACGCCTCTAAAACGGTCTCCTTGTTGTCAGAATGCTGGTGGTTTAAGTAACTGGGCGTCATTAAACTGAAGATGACTGCGGGGGCGGAGGGAATAGAACCCCCTGCCTGGGGGCAAAGCCCCCAAACCCCTGTTTGACAATTAATTGTGGCTACCTACTTAGAAGGTTTACGTCATCATGCTTAGATGATTAACTGACAAAGAAATGGGGAAAGCTAGGCAGATAGATAGAATGACTTTTGCCTTTCCTCCGTGTTAAGGCGGATTTTTTAGCCTCTCTCTGTGTGATTATTAGCCTGATGTCAAAAGCCTGACGACCGTATCCAAACCTAATTTTTCTCCGTCTAGAGACGCTTCGCGATCGACGACGCTCCAGCTACTGAGTCTTTTTGTACGGAAACTTTGTCTGTTAAGCATTGTTTAAGCACGGTTGCCAAGCCTGTAGCAATTAGTTTGTACTAACTAACATTGCCAAATTAATCATGTTCAATGACTGCACTGGAGTCGGCACAGCTTAAATAAACGGTAGTGCCATTATGTAAAGGATGGAGAAAAAGAAGCTCTTTGCTCCCGTTGCAGGTTCTCTCGAAGCTTTTGATTGTAGTGATGAATGAAGTTCCAAATCGCGCCAATGTGATTCTCTAACTTCTTCGAGAACGATAAACTCTGGCGGACTAACCGTGAAATGCGTTGTCGCAATGTATTATTCAACCGCTCAATATAGCTGGTCAACCCAGAAGCTTTATCCACTGCAAAATGCCGTTTACTCGGTAGGACACAGGCATAGGCTTCCCAATGGTCCCGTGTAAAGGCGAGCATATTGTCGATAACGTCGAGGGAGGGAGTCCCACAACGCTTGCGCCGCTTGTGCCGACCGATCACCCACATGACACCCAATGATTTCCCGGGTCGCCACATCCAGCGCTAACCAGACCCATTGTTTGTTGCCTTTCTCATCCACAAAGGACCACAACTCATCCATTTGTACCGTCAACCGAGCAGTCGTTTTCGGCAGCACCTCGGCTTGTTGGGCCACCTGCTCATAGCACTGATTGACGTACTGCTGCAACCAGCTTTCCGACAGGTGCAAGACTCTGGCAATCCCCGCTAAGGGAATCCGTTCGAGCAGTAGGCGATCAATCAAGGCACAGGTCTCTTGCGCCTTCGGTTGCCACTGGGGGTTTTCCACAAACTGACGACCGCAGTCTCGACATTTATGATTCTGTTTACCACGACGAGTGGTGCCATTTTTCATGATGTCATCCGACCCGCAACTCGGACAAATTAAGTAAGGTTTCATCCTGGCTTTCGGCTCACTTGAAACTGCCTTTTCTCTATTTTCTTCTATCCTTTACGAAAAAGCGCTACCAAATAAACGTATGGTGGAAGTGTCTAATGCTAAAGTCGAAGCGTAAACGTCTCTCTCGGCTTGAGCCGATCGGTAACATTTTGTTTCCCCGGACGATCGTCTTCACGTTAGGGATCGTTCTGTCCGTCTCGGTCGCTGCGGTGAGTGCAAATACTGCCCCAGTGAGCGTAAACCGTTGGCTAGAAATTCAACAGCTTACCGATCGCGACAGTCGGTTTGACCTGACCTTACCCATTACCTCTCAAGCACGTGTACAGGCAGTGGCGACAACGCCATTAGGCAAAAAGCAGGTCTATGAATTGGCAATTTGGTGAGTTAGGCTGGCGACTACTGCCCGGTAGTGGCACCGCTCTGGTCGTCGCACTGCTGCTTAAGTTGAACATCTGGTCGCCCCTGGAACAGCTTTCCTATCAGGCGTTATTTCGCCTCCGGGGAGCAATCGCCTGGGATACGCGAGTGGTAGTAGTGGCGATCGACGATGCTAGCTTGAAGGCACTGGGTCGCTTTCCCTGGTCGCGACAACGCTATGCCCAACTGCTGAATGCCTTGACTAAGGCGGACGCGAGCGTTGTTGCCTTTGATATTTTGTGGTCTGAACCAAGCGCTGAAGATGCACAACTGGCGTTGGCGATGCAAGAGCATGGGCGTGTGGTAGCAGCTCAAGCCTGGGATGACACGGGTATACCGTTAGTGCCAACCCCACTGTTACAGGAGTCGGCGATCGCGGTTGGGCACATCCTTAAACATGAAAATTCGGGTAATTTCACGCGACAAATTGAGCCCCAGGTACGCGATCAGACAGCGTTCGGTGTTGCAGTCGTGCAAGCGTATGGCTTAGTCCAAGCTCCAGTGGACTTACCTGATCTCAAACTCCCTCTATGGATTAATTGGCCTGGTCCGGTGCAGCAGGCAGCATCTTACTCCTTTGTTCAGGTATTAAGAGGGCATGTACCGCCTCAAGCCTTTAAGGACAAAATTGTTTTAGTTGGCTTGACGGCAACGGGCTTTGATCCGCTAGCTACTCCTTTTAACAGCAATCCATCCACGAGTGGCATTTACCTTCATGCGGCTGTTGTCAGTAATCTACTGCAACAAAACCCGCTCCACCTTTCCCCCACTTATTGGCTGCTGATCATCCTGCTGGGTGGCGGACCTGGCTTTAGCTTCTTTTTGAGCCATTGGCGATTGAGGCTTCGGCTAGCAAGTTGGTTAGGGTTGAGCCTCGTCTGGGTGAGCATGTGTGTGTTAGCGCTTTGGGCTGGCTACTGGTTGCCAGTTGCTTCACCGTTGGCACTTTTTGCTGCAACAGTAGTCACGGTTCTACTCTGTGAGCAACTACGGATCAGTGCTTTGCTGCAACGGCAAGTCAAACATCTCTGGCAGGCATACACTCCCGAAGTAGTGCTTGACAACAGATTGTCGCAGCGGCTGGCAACCGCATACTTGCAGCAGCCAGTCTTAGTTCACCAGGCAAGTCAACTTGCAGTTTTGGCAGAGCAACTGGGGCGATCGCAATCGGCTCAGGCTGCGATCGCTCGTAGTCTTTCCAGCGGCTTGCTCGCTGCCGATCTGGATGGACTCGTTTGGTTTTGCAATCCTGTAGCGGCGGCTTTGTTGCAGATCAAGGTGGGCGATCGCCTTGACAATCATTTAATACCTGAATGGCTTTCTGCGGCTCAGTGGCAGGCAGATCTACAAAGTCTGAAGGCACAGAAGCCAGCAAGTGTGCATGAGCAACATCACAGTGAGCGCTGGCTAGAACTAAAGTTAGAACCGCTGTTTTATCAACCGCTCGCTGGCACCAGCAGAAGCAAAACCCAGCCCTTAGACGGCGTCTTGTTGATTCTCAATGACATTACAGAGCGCTATCTCATTGAGCAAATGAAAAGTGAATTGGTGGCGCTAGTCAGCCATGAACTCCGCACACCGCTCACATCAATTCAAGGTGCCTTAAAGCTGCTGCAGACTGGCAAGCTAGGCGTATTACCAGATAAAGGACAACGACTGCTCGACATTGCCGCCAACAACACAAACCGCCTCATGCGTTTGACCAACGACCTCCTTGATCTGGAGCGCATTGAGTCAGGCTTGGTCAGTTTATCCCAGCAGGACTGTCAGATTGCTGATCTCTTGGAGCAGGCAGTAACAGTCATGCAGCTGATTGACTGACAGAAGTTGAAGTGGGGGGAGGCTCAACCCTTGGTAATAGGGGTTTTTCGGTTTACTGTGACAGTTACCACGCTCCACAGATAACCATGCGAACCTCCCGTTTCTATGATCAACTGCAAACTCTATTGCGTCAATCGTCTGCCTGGGCAGACCAGCGCCATCTGCAAACCTTGATCTGGATGGTCATCGGACTGATTTGCAGTGAGTGCATCAACTTGAGCAAATGGCGAGTCTATGTCAAAAGTCGTGCCAAGTTTGCTCAGAGCTACCAACGACGCTTTAGCCGTTGGCTGCACAATCCTCGCATTAATACCCAGAGGCTCTACAGCAGCTTAATCGCTCAAGCGCTGACGCATTGGAACGAAGCTGTCATCAACGTGATTGAAGACACCTCAATGCTGTGGGATGAGTATTGCTTGGTGCGCGTGTCGGTGCAGTATCGGGGACGAGCGGTTCCGTTGGTCTTTCGGGTGCTGCGGCACAACAGCAGTAGCATCCAGTTTGAGGTCTACCAGCCGATGCTGAAGCGAGCCGCACGGCTTCTGCCTGCTGGAACTTCAGTGTGTTTTCTGGCAGACCGGGGCTTTGCCGACACTGACCTGATGCGGTATCTGCGGGATGAATTAGGCTGGCATTTTCGGATTCGGGTCAAAAGCAACAGTTGGATTGACCGTCCAAACAAAGGCTGGATACAACTCAATCAGTATCATCTGGGGTTGGGGGAGGCGATTCTTTTGCAAGGGGTGGGATTGACCAAAACCCAGAGACTGGACGGGGTACACCTGGCATTGGCGCGAGATGCGCAGAGTCGTCAAGTATGGATGGTGGTTTCTGATGAACCCACGACCCTACAGACATTTCGCCAATACGGCGAGCGGTTTCAAATTGAAGAAGAACTGCTAGATGAAAAATCCAACGGGTTCCAATTGGAGCGTTCTGAAATTCGCTCAGTTCCTGCCCTCTCACGCTTGTGTCTGGTGATGGCGGTCGCCACGCTCTTGCTGACGGTTCAGGGACAGCAAGTCGTTGCCACAGGTAAGCGGCGGTGGGTAGACCCGCACTGGCAACGCGGTAACAGCTATTTCAGGATTGGTTGGAATTGGCTCAAGGGTGTTCTGTATCAGGGCTGGAAATTGTTCGCAACGGTCTCCCTGAGTGGAAAGGCAGATCCGGAACCTGCATCAGCATCGAAGAAGAAGGAGGAGCAACGCTTGAAACGGGAATTTACGGTCAAAACCTGCTGCTTTGTTCAATAAGTTTTGTCAGTCAACCAGGTCATGCAGACAATGGCTGATGAGCGATCGATTACTCTAGCAGTGCATTCTATTAATGCAAGCGTTTGGGGTGATCCCGATCGCCTACTGCAAGTACTGATCAATTTACTCAGCAATGCCATCAAATTTTCGCCATCAAACGGTAGCATTTGGTTAAGCGCTGAGTTCCCTACTGGAAGGCAAGAGTACGGAAGCACCCTAGAACCAAAGAGCCGAGTTGCAGAACGACCACACCCCCTAGTCGAAGAAAGTCATCACCGCGCACCTTACCTTCTGATTCGCGTTAAAGATGAAGGACGGGGCATTCCCTCTGACAAACTTCAGGCAGTTTTTGACCGCTTTCAGCAGGTAGAAGCAGCAGATGCTCAACAAAAGGGTGGTACAGGCTTAGGTTTGGCAATTTGTCGGACGATCGTGCAGCAGCACGGCGGGCACATTTGGGTCGAAAGTGAATTGGGTCGGGGGTGTACATTTTGTTTGACCTTGTCGATCGCTCAGACTAACGTAAAGCCGATCATCTAGCAGGAGCTTATCAAGCCTCATTGAAAGACATTGATCCCCATTGCTCACAGGAGTGATCAATATCTAGCTTTTCCTAGAAATAAGAGTTCGGGAGAAGACGGGGCAAACTAGAGAGGCTAGTTGCAGCAGAGAGAAATTCTGATCGACTGTCCAGTACTGTAGGGCTGACTGCCATCAACGCTGATTTGAAACAAGTTTTCAGGTTTAGCCGTACGTACAGGCCTTTAAATATACAACTTTCATACAACAGCCCTAAACTAGTAAGTTCATTAAAATTTGGTTAGAGGTTATTGCTCTTCTTTGTTCTGTCCGGGTATAGATACAGAAGAGTCCTTCCCTGCAAAATTTATGATGTTTCTAGAGATTTCTGCGTTAGAGCCAGATTGGAGCCGTGAACAATGTCTACGCTGGTGGTCTCCAGGACAACAACTCCTTAAGTCAATTCGTCGCTATCAATACTGGCAGAAGCAGGGCGGTCTAGTGGGTCGCTTGCTTACTCGGTGGCACGTCTTAACGCATCGGTTCTGGAGTGTGATTACAGCCGCGGATATTCCTCTAAACTGCCAGATTCAAGGAGGGTTGCTGCTACCCCATCCAAACGGAGTTGTGATTCATCCAGAGGCAGTGATTGGTCCAAATTGTCTGATTCTTCAGCAGGTAACTATTGTCGGTGGTGTGACGATCGGCGGCCATGTTGATCTTGGCGCTGGCGCGAAAATCGTTCGTCCCGTAACGATCGGTAGCCATGCCAAAATTGGTGCTAATGCAGTCCTACTTAGTGATGTGCCAGCGTACTCTGTAGCAGTAGGCGTGCCTGCAAAAATTGTCGTTCGTACAGAAATATCTAGCAGTTTGCTGCAACATAGCGATGCTACCGCTTGATTTGCTTTGCTAAGCAAGATTTAGTGTGGGGCAGGTACAGAATCCCCAGCCCCTTAGCCCATGCGGTAGTAAATACCTGTGGCTGTTGTTCAATGAAAGTTCATGGCTTTCAACATATGGTAGGCAATCAGTAGTTGTGTGATTGCTAGAGGGTAACTTTGGAGCGTTTCGCCTGTAGTCCCTGTCACTGCACCTAGTTCAGGGTTAATATCACGATCGCAGGCATCAATTAAGTTTGGGATGTCGCTACAGATAAAGCGCTCTAGCTTTGTCACCTGATCACTGGTCGCATGACCGTCAATTTCTAGCACATCCACGGGTTTGCCCATATCGCGATCGAGTCCCAGCCGGATGGCGGAGTCCGAATGGACAGTGTCGGTACTCACGACCTGAGTTAAGTCAGGATGTGGAATGTTGGGTCGCAGTACCAGACGCACATTAAGATGCCCGTTACCTCGGTCACCTGTCTCAGGCGCGGGATAAAAGCTGACCACCAAATCTGCCCACTGTCGTTGCGGTCGAATATAATCTTCGGAGTCAGGTTCGCGCTTGACCATTTCTGCCCGCACTTGCTCTTCAGAATAGCCGCGTTTTTGGGTGTCTCGCTTGATTTTCCACTGTGCCCGTAGTGCTTCAGGCGGGGCAAGGTAGACTTTAACGTCGAAGGCTTCGCGGGCACCTCGTGTAGCGTAACCTAACAAACCTTCTGCAACTACAAACTTGTTGGGCTTAATATATTCTGGTGGATCGAACGTTCCGGTCTTATGGTTATAGATGGGTTTAAGAATCGGCTGTCCAGTACGAAGTTGTGACAGATGCTGCTGCATAATATCCAGATAGTTGCAGTCTGGATGCAAGGCTGTGATGCCAAGCTCGGCACGCTGTTTGCGATCGTAGCGGTGGTAGTCATCCGTGCAAATGACGGTTACGTTCTCAGGACCGAGGAATTGAGCAATCCCTTTAGTCAACGTCGTCTTACCAGCAGCGCTATCGCCAACGATGCCGAGAATAATGGGGCGAGCTGTCATAGTTCCTCCGGTGCGAGCCGTTTGATGACGGTTTTTTACAAATTTGGCTTATTTTAGGTATGGAGCGGGGAGACATGCAAGCAGCCCATACGGTTACTTAGCAGCAGAACGCTTCCATCAGAAGACAGTCGATCGTCGATCGTTCAGCAAAAACAACTGGGCGTTTGGCATAAAGGCAGCACTGGTAGTCAAAAAGATGACTGGGCTTTGGCTATCTTCGCTTGATCACACCTGCCAAAACCACAAAGGTCATAATTGCCAATGTCAGAGCCAGGAGCATAAGTGCTTAAGCTTTCATCTATTATCAGTAATGCAGAACATCTAAATTTTTTATTAAGAATAATTCTGTTGTTCTTAGCAGTCTTGTTTTCGTCTGTTATTTCTTTGCACTGTACGGAACCCTTATGAAACTGTTTGTTTTTCACACGCCTGAACTAACGCCGACTACAACGATCGCTGACTGCGCCATCGCTGTTGATGTCTTGCGAGCCACCAGCACGATCGCAACGGCGTTAGGGTCGGGCGCAGAGGCCGTTCAGGCATTCAGCGATTTAGACAAGCTGCTGGCTGTCAGCGAAACGTGGGCACCCGACAAACGGATTCGTGCTGGCGAACGGGGCGGGTCACAAGTAGAAGGCTTTGACTTTGGCAATTCACCCCTTGACTGTACGCCAGAGCGAGTGAGTGGTCGTCGTCTGTTTATCAGCACCACAAACGGCACACGGGCGCTGCAACGCATTGAAGCGGCTCCTACCGTGCTGGCCGCTGCGTTAATCAACCGTCGTGCTGTAGTGCAGCACCTTGTCCAACAGCAGCCGGATGTTGTCTGGATTGTTGGGTCGGGCTGGGAAGGTAGCTATTCCCTAGAAGATACGGTGTGTGCAGGCGCTATCGCCCATAGCCTGCAAGCTGAACTTGGTGCCTCCCTTGAACATTTGGCTGGTAATGATGAAACGATCGCGGCTGTTAGCCTTTACCGCCAATGGCAAGACAATCTGTTGGGGCTCTTCCATCACTCAACCCACGGCAAACGGCTTCTAAAGCTGGGCATTACCGAAGACCTGACCTATTGCTCGCAGCAAGATACGTTAGACGTGCTGCCGATACAACGCGAACTCGGCGTGCTGGTGAAGCAGTAGGCGGTCTGGACGTTACCTTCCGCCTGCCTTCATGAAGGAGTCTTGACAATGGTAGTGCAGGTAAAACTCTGGTACCCTTATGGTCGGAAGCGGTCAGGAGTCAGAGTTTAATCACTCTTTGGACGATCGCTATCAATATAAATCACTACCTTAACGGGACCATAGCGATCGCGGATCGCCCGCTCTACTCGTTCAGCAATGCTACGAGCGATGCTCAGGCACTCTGGGTGCAGAATCAGCCGCATTTCCACAAAGACATGACGACCCACTACGCCGCGAGACTGGATGCCATAGCAGTGCGTGATCCCCTCTACCTGATGGATGGTTTGGGCTAATGCTTCGGGTGCGATCGCGATTTGCCGCATGACTGATGGCAACTGCCAATTAAAAACGCGCCAACAGTTACAGATTGCTGCCAGCACCAGCAGCATTGCTAGTACTGGGTCAAGCCAAAGGTAGCCACGCCCGACACCGACTAAGCCAGCCAGCACTGGCAGCATTAACCACGTATCTTGAAACAAATGACCTGCACTAAAACGTAGGGCACTGTTCTCCAACAGCCCTGCTTCGTAGCGCTGAAAACAGGCGAGGCAGAAATTGGTCGCTATAACTACGCCCAAAAGCTGAAGCAATGGCGAGTTTACCCGCACAGGCAACCAGCTAGCCTCCTGCGCGATCGCCTCTAATTGCTGCACCGATACTACCAGCAAGCTCAGACAGGCAAACCCCATCAACGCAGCCAGCAAGAGCGCCAGCACTGACTCTACTTTGCCGTGCCCTCCAACCTCTCGACTGGCAGGATAGCGCGACGTAATCGCGATCGTGCTCAGAAGGATGCTAAACCCATTCACCAACGTTTGTAGCGACTCAGCCAGCAAGCTCAATGATTGCGTTGCCCAGCCAATCCACACTTTTACAACTAAAATCAGTAGCGCTAGCCAAAGCGACGCTAATAAGACCTGACGACTTGCCCGACGACGACCCTGTGCCTCAGCCATAGCTTACAAGCTACTATGAGATTTGCTTTCACATTATCAGCGGTTAATCTGGTAATGAACGAAAGCTACCAGGCTAACGCTGGAAAAACTTATTAACTGAGGCGGAAGGCAGAAGGCTAAAGGCTAAAGGCTAAAGTAACTCAATACCTCCTTCCGTTCCACTCCTTCATCTCTTTACCCCTTCACCTCTTTACTCCTCCACCTCCTTACCCCATCACCCCTATCACCCCATCACCCCTTCATGCAAAACCGATCGTGCCCCGCAGACATCAAAGTTCTTGTGCTAGATATCGATGGCACGATCGCGGGTGTTGAAAACGAGATTCGTCAGCCCGTGATACAAGCCATTCGGGCAGCGCAGGCAAAGGGGATCAATGTGGCGATCGCCACTGGGCGTATGTATTGTGCGGCGTTACGCTTCTATGAAGCAGTTGGTTCGACTCTGCCGCTGATGGCATATCAAGGCGCATGGATTCAAGAGCCAGCAACGCAAACGATTCATCGTCATTGGACGGTGCCGAAGTCACTGGTGCTACAGCTTTTAGATTACTTTGAGCAGCCAGCCTTGCGATCGTTGCTTTCAGTGCATTTCTACATCAACGACCAGCTCTACGTGCGTGAACTGACTCCAGAGACAAAGGAGTATGCTAAACGCTCTGGCGTACAGCCAATTCCCGTTGGTGACTTACGTACAGCACTGACAGCCGAGCCAACAAAAGTTTTGGCGCTGAGCGACGACACAGCTTTAATCACTACTCTGTTGGGCAGTTTGCAGAGTCGCTACACACCCGCCGAACTCTATCTGACAAAATCTGTCGCAACGTTCTTTGAAGCAACGAACCCGTTGGTCAGCAAAGGTACGGCTGTTCGCTATCTTGCAGAAGAATATTTAGGGCTAAAGGCAGAAAACGTGATGGCGATCGGCGACAATTTCAACGATGTGGAGATGATTGAGTACGCTGGCATTGGCGTTGCAATGGGTAATGCGCCAGATGCCGTCAAAGCGTTGGCAACCTGGGTTGCCCCTGATGTTGAGGAGGATGGCTCCGCTGCGGCGATTGAGGAATTTTTACTCTAAAGAAACGCTGGAGCAAACATTCTCAAAATGCTGATGCCGCGATCGTGCAAGCTCTAAAGACTGGTGGTTGGAGGATGATTGCTAAAAATCGCGTTAAAAGCAACCGACTTTAAAATCAGAAAGAGCACCGACGACTTGCCGTGTTTCGTCTCGGTGCTCTTGCTGGTTCGCTCCTCACACACTCAAGAATATAGCTGACTGCAACAGGTTTGTCTACCAAAAAAGTGATCAGAAAAACCTATGTCAAATTTGCTCAGCAGCAAAAAATTCTGATGACGTGCGCCTAGCCTGCCTTTAAAGCTCTTCTACAGGGTGAAGATCTAGCCCGTTTGCCAGGAGTAAAGACAGAATGCGTTGGGTTGCCAGTAATAATCCTAGCTGTGCCACCACCAAGTGCGGCTCTGTTCCGGTTTTACGCCAGAGTGGATGCACACGATGGAATGACTGCATGGCTTGCGCGATCGCCTGCGCTGATCGTAAGCTTTGCCGCGTGCGGTGCGGCGATTCGTCAGACAAGCAATCTAGTGCCTCTATCAAATGACCAAGCAAGCTTCGATCGGCGGGATGGTTCAGGCAAAGCTGGGCATTAGCGGTCAGCCAGGATATGGACGGTGGGTCGACAATGCGCCAGACAAGGGGCGCTACATCAAGCCTGTCTAGCGTGATTAAGCCCTCACTGTGAGCCAGTCGTAAGAGTGAGCAACAACGGGCATGAGCATACTGCACTTCAAAGACTGCTGCCGTTGGCAGCAACATCTGCCGCTCCTGTGAAGTAAGAGACACCGATAGCTGCTGGGGCAGCGCGTTAGCAAGGAGACGGTCAAGCCATGCCGCGATCGCTCGATCACTTAGCTCAAATTGCAGCCAGCCTGTAGCGGTTGCTTGCACCACAATGCCTGACAGAGGGGCTTCCTCCGGCAGGGGAAGCGGCTGCAATAGCCTCTCAACTAATTGGGTGGCGATCAGTGCTGCGGGCTGAGATGGAGTAGCCAAACGATGGGCGATCGCGCAGACATAAACAAATGGTATGGCTTTGCTGGCACGCTTGAGCGGTATCGCTCGTACAATTTGCTCAAGGCTTGACCGCACTCCCTGCTCTGTTGTGACGCGATCGACGATCGTTATTGCTACATTGTTTTGGCAATCGCTAAGGTGTCGATCAACCGCATGGCGCAGTCTCATTCGTAACAGTGATAACATAGCAGGAAGCTAACGCAATCTTGTGCTAGGTGTCTCTCGCTCAACCGCTACTTCGCGTCAGTTATTACGCTGCTTCCGGTCTGAGACTAATATGCTTTGATAAACACAATAGGAATAGCTCCGCAACCGTTTTGTTTACGCATCCTGAGCGGTATCCGCGATCGCTACCTTCCATCTGTATCGGACGTAGCACTATTAGTTTAACTAATGGGACTACTGTGTTGACATAGACTTGTAAGTGAAACGTGAAGGTAGATTGATGCTACCTTTTTGTTGCAATGCCCTGAACTCGGCTTTAGTCGTAGAGTCTAATGTCCTGGTTGTAGGAATGATTCTTAATAGCTTCCCTACTGCCCTTAGAAAGTCCCACAGCCTCCATAGCCTATGTACTCACTAACATCTAATTCTGAGGCAGCGCGTCCGTTTCTTACCTGGCAACGGATCATTGATTGGTCTCAAGAGCATTACCGCATTCGCACCTTTGCCAAAGATGAGAAGCTGCCCACTAGGCCTGGACTGGTTTACTTAGTGCAGCGGGGCGCGGTACGGCTGGTTGGTAGTGCTCAAGTTAATGCTGCTGGCAGCAGTGCCTCACGCTTACCACGCATTAGTCCAGAAGAAGCTTTTTTAGGCTTTGTTGGTGCAGGGCAACCCTTTGAGATCGTCGCCCAGTCACCGTTTACGCTGCAAAGCTATGCCCATGTTGACCAGACATCGGTGCTGTGGATGTACTGGCATGATCTCGATAACTGGCCCCACTTTCGTCGTGAAGTGCTGGATGCGTTTCGCTATCAGCACCAACGTAAGCTCCTCTGGCTCAGTACGCTGGGGCAACGCCGCACGATCGACCGTCTGCTGGGTTTTCTGACCTTGCTGATTGAAGAATATGGTGAACCGAGCGAACAAGGTTATTGCTTGCCGTTTCCCTTAACTCATGCCCAGATTGGTAGCGCGATCGGTTCAACTCGCGTCACTGTCACCCGTCTCATGGGCAAACTTCGCCAACGCGGCATGATCAGCACGCAAGGCGATAACTTGCTCTGCATTCCTACAGACTCAACCCTCACTCGCACCTGATCGTCACACGGTTCCGTCTGTATTCATCGCTGCTAGAATTGCCTGCTGGCTTGCTGCCTGATACACAGTTTTCAGGTAGTCCATTGCTGCTAGTGCGTCTGATGGGGCGATCGCACCGTCTGAAGCCACTTCCGCTTTGAACGGTATGGCACCCAAGACATCTAACACCGTTTCACTCGTGGGTGGCGGCGCAATGACGACCAACGATGACTCTAACTGTTCTGTGTAATGCCAGAACTGATCGATCGCCAGCGGCACACCTAACCCTACTGTGGGTTCTGCTGGGCTGACATCTGCTGAGTCTTCAGATGTTTCTGCGATCCCACTATTACTACTGCCTGCACTCCGAATTTGCCGCAAGGCTTCAATAATCTGCTCTTTAGCACGACCGCGGAGCTGAAACAAGACGAACGGATCTTCGCTAAAGCGATCGCCCAGTAAGTAATACACAGCCCCAATGTGCTTACACGGGTTAGCCGGATCGGGGCAGGAGCATTTGCTGTGAATATCGAATTTGGTAAACGGAAACAGACTCAACCCATTGGCTGTAAACACTTCCTCAATGTTTTGGGGCATTTCTCCTGCCAGCAATTTGGCAGAAAAAATCGCTCGTTGCGCCATCGACTCAATGACGTACCCCCATTGATCATCCTCAAAAGGATCGAGCGATAGAGAGACCTTGTAGGGATCGGGTGCCGTGCCCTGAACTCTAGCGGCTACTTTGGCGCCCTTAAAGTCGATACTGAGGACGTTACCTTCACGGGCGTAGGTGCGTGCCCGTGCTAAACGTCGTACCCAGCCGAAGGACTCCAGCACATCGATCCAGCGCTGTGCCCACCATTCACGGTTTGGTTGAGAGTAAGGGTCGGACATAGGGAAGAAGGATAAGGGATGAAGGCTAAAACGAGCAGGCGATCGCCCTGTCCTTAGAGACTCTCTGGATCGACATTGAGTTCGCGCAGTTTGGCAGCCAAGCGATCGGCACGTTGCTTTTCTTGTTCCGCACGCTGTTGTGAGGCTAAGGCAGCTTCAGTCGGTGAAGGCAGCAGTTCACCTTCAGGCGTAAAGTAGCGTAGTTTGCGTTCGTGAAGACCCAAAAATAGCTGTAGCTGCTGGCTCCAAAGTTGCCCCTGAGCATTCGGCTGAAGCGACTGATATTGACCGTTCACCAGAGCAAAGCCTGCAAATTCAAGGCTATCGGGATCAAACCAGAAGTAGTCGTACACTTTGAGCACATCCTGGTAAAGCTGTTTCTTCAAGCCTCTGTCGATCGCTGCGGTACTGTCTGACAACACTTCAATGATCACGTTCGGTGTTCTGCCATCTTCTGCCCAGACGACCCAGCTTTTGCGGGGTCTGCGTTCTACGCCCAAAACGACAAAAAAATCGGGTCCACGAAAATCGCGACTGCGGAGTTGCTTCTCGCTAAAGTAAATGGTGCTGTTGGCACTGGCGTAAAAATCGGTGCGATCGCGCCACAGCCAGTTGAGGCAGTCTAAAAACAGTACGATCTGCTGAAAGTGAAGGTCAGTTTCCAACGGTGGTTCATCACTGTATAAGTCACAGGGCGGCAGCAGCACCTCTGGGTCTGGCAGTGCGATCGCTGGGTCTTGAGCTGAAAACACTTGAGCCGAAGCCATGACTAACACCTGTTCTACTGCCAATGCCTATCAGCGTAGCAAACTTGCAGTGGGGACGTTCTATGTCACGTCCCTACCTGGTTGACTGACAAATCTTTTTTCGTCGGTTGGGTTGAACAGCGTGAAACCCAACAACAGCCTGTTTTTTGTTGGGTTACGCTATCGCTAACCCAACCTACGCAAGAATCGAGGTTTCAAGAGTTTTGTCAGTCAATCAGCATCCCTACTTTTTGAGACCGTCTCAACTGACGAAATATAGACGTTCTTTTTGTTTTGGTGAATCAGGTTCGTAATAGCCTGTGAGCCAGGAATCATCAGGTGTTAGATACACTGCCTTCGCTTCCTTTGGTGCTGCTTGCACAGTCGTTACATAGCGAGAGTAGTAATGGTTGAACAGCCGCATGAATTCACCCAGGTAGATATCGGCTACACGTCGATCGCCCCGAATTACCAGCATATTTTCGTCATTGTTTTTGGTTGAGGCATTGCTAAAGTTGGCGGAACCTGTAATCACAAGCGGGTCATCGCTGAGAGGATCGATCAGCATATATTTTGTGTGGATGTAGCGGACGTGGGTGTTGAGGTTGGTGGTCTTTTCTTGTAGAAAGCGATCGAAGGTACCGTCTTTTTTCACTGCACCCACGGCAATGCGAGTATCAGGATCACGCCGCAAGGTTTCAATATTGCCACCTTCTTTTTCGAGTAAGACATAGCGCAAATAATCTTTGTCGGCTGACAGCACTGTTGCCAATCGATCATTCACGCCAAAGGCAGCAGCGAGAAAAACAGCCGTATGCGTTGCTTCCATGCGATCGGCGTACCATTCCAATGCTGCCAGCGACCGACGGGGACTAAAGATCGTCGTCGTTGCGTCGGGTGGTAAACCCTTCGGTACGGGCGTTTGCTGCTCAGTCCAGGGACGCAGCTTGGCAGCCGTGGGATCTTGGCTCAACGCCTCCCAATAGGCAAGGTAGCTGGCAGCAACAGCGGGATCGCGCACAATATGTCCGACATTGGAGTGCCCAAAGATGCCGCCATCGGTGATGTTGGTAGAACCTGTCCAGACCTGAAGGGGCTTGCCATCTTTGAGCAAGACAATGAACTTGTTGTGGGCAATATAGCTGGGGTTCGCTTGGCGAGGAAGCATGAGGGCTTCGATGTTGGCATTGGCGATCGCAGCCTCGTTTGCCCGTTTGGGGTAATTCTGCCCATTCGGTTTCGCATCAAAGATAATTTTGACAGTGGCTCCCGTTTTTTGTGCGGCTCCAAAGGCTTGTAGTACGGGCAGATAGTGGAACTCATACAGCGCTGCCCGTAGTTCGTATTGGCTACCCTTCGCCTGCTGAATAAAGTTCAGTAGTGCTTCGACTAACCCACGAGAGAGCCACGCCCAGGCACGACCTTTGGGCACTTTGTCGGGCGGCAGATTTTGGAACTTACGAGCATAAGCTTGCGACCCTGCCACACCTCGATTGAAGTAAACCGCATGATTGCCTGTTGCTTCATCTTCAGTCGTAATTTTGACTGCGACCGTTTCGCCTTGCTCCAACTTTTTGGGTTTGCCACGCAGTGCGACCACGCGGTAAGTGTAGTCATGGGCTGGTTTGGCAGTGAAGTCACCCCACAAGAATGCCTGAATGGGATGTTCTAACGACGACACCAGGCTACCAGGGGGCAAGCTAGGATCGGTTTCTTCAAAGGTGCGAAAGCCTTTGAGCCAGTAGCGCTCGTCTTCGGTGTGGTCAAGGCGCTCGATCGCAAACCCCAGCACACCTGCGCAACTCGACTCTGCCAGATCAATCCCTAACAGAACCACATAGGAGCCAGCGATCGCCTGTACTGAGATCGCGCCATTCGTTTTTTTGTTTCGCATTGCTTCTTACCGGGTGGGTTGGTCGCACGAGCCGTTGCGGGTGGTGTCGGGCGTAGCATCGGGATAAAACGTGCGGATAGCACCCGCCTTTTTGACAAAGACGGCTTGATGGGGCGTAGTGCCCGGTACTGCGATCGTCAGGAGGCAACCCTTGGACTCTTTGGAAGTAGATTTAAATAACTTAAACCCGCGTGTCGCTTCCAGCAGCATTTCCTGGGCATTGAGCGTATAGGGATAGCCTTTGATGGGATTGTCTGCAATCACTCGACCGTTTTGCACGATCGCCACACCAAACGTATAAATTTCACCATCTACTACTTCTTGCGTTGCCTTTCTGCCGTTGCCAGTACGAAGAATGCGTCCAGCAACACCGTTCTGCTGAAACTCCAGATAACGACCAACAAAATGGAGTCCGCCAATGCTCTTGCCATCCTGCTCACCGCAGAAAATATGCTTAAAGCCCTTCTGCTCAAACCAAATGGCAGTTAAATCATCCAAAAATTGACTGTCGGAGCGACGCTTGGGCTTTAGCTCTCCGTCTGTCACCTGCTGGAGGTCGCGCACCACATCCGGGTAAAACGTCATCAACTGCCGGAACTTAACATCACTAACAGGCGCATTAAACTCGGCTCCGCAGAGTGCCAGAATCTTTCGATCGAACGTCTCTAACTCCGGTGGCGGTGGCGAAATGTCTTTCTGAGCACCGCTTGGAAAATCGACTGAAACACGGTTATCTTCTGTATCAAAGAACGGCAGGAGTGATGCTGGTTGGCTCGTTGGGCTGGGCGTCGGTGACAAAGTTGGCGACGGCGTGGGTGATGGGTTCACGGCTCCAGAGGCTTGAAAATCACCACAGGTCGCTTTTACCCAGCGTCGATCGGGTGTAGCCTGGGGCACCCTCAGCAAGACAAACTGACGCTGCGGACTATTAAAACCTTCAGCCCTATAAAGAGTGCCGACGGCTAGCTTAATGTTGCCAGGATTTTTACCGTCGACGGCTTGCGTTGCAGGGCAGGCTTGCGTTGCTGTAAAGGTGCCAGTAGAAGGCACTTGAGCCTGAGTTTTGCTAATTAGGAGACTAGAGGTAAAACCTAACGACAAGCAGGCAACGCCGATCGTGACTGGGTTGGAGAAGGGGGGCATAAAAACGACTCCTGATGCATGGTTTACAGGGCTAAGCACTTATGCAAAATTGATTGCATATTCAGTTCCTACCTTGCCTAGCACTTTTTTGACATACGCGATTAAACTTTTCCAATCTTGATACGCAGCCACTTCTATCCATTCGTATTTCATGAAGCGCCACAGAGTTTCAATCAAGTTGAATTGGGGCGAGTAAGTCGGTAGCCAAAAGAGTTCCAGTTTGTTTTTTCGCCACTCTTCTAATTTCTCAATCATCGCCTCACTGGTATGAATCGAGGCTTGGTCCAGGACAACTACGGTTGTCTGCTCTAGAGTTTGACTGAATTGATCCAGGAAGCGAATCACTCGCTCACTGCGAGTCGTTCCTAGATAAACCTCGGCAACCAATTCATTCTGAGTATTGAGGAGACCCAAAACGTTTAATCGCTGACTGCTCTGACTTTTAAGCGTGATTCTGCTGCCCTTGTCTTGCCAACCATAGGGAACTGAAGGCACGAGCGAAAAGCCTGCTTCATCTAAATATCTCAGGCTAATTTCTCCTTGCTTCTCCTGTTCCTTCAGTTGCTTTAATCGTTCTAGCTTGACCTCTAACTCCCAACTATCAGGCTTGCCAGCCAATCCTCTTTTCATTCTCAGCCAGCGCATCTCAAACTGTTTCAGCACTCGCTTGAGCGTGTCTTTACTGATACGAATTCCCCAGGCTGCTTCAACTTGACTCAAAACTTTTTTGAGATTTTTAGGCTCGGCTTGCACCCACGCTCGTACCTGTTGTTTCTGCGCGTCATTTAACTTGGCTTTTCTGCCTCTGCCAGCGCGGTCATATAACCCTACTAGCCGTTCATCTTCCCAGCGCGTGAGCCAAGTGTACAGGGTTTTGCGACTAATGCCGTACAACTGCCTTAATTGCGACAGGCTCCAGCCTTGAAAGCTCAATAAGATGCATTGGGCTCGTTGCCTGACAAGATGATGTTGACTGTCTTGATAAATTCGCTTGAGTATCTTTTGCGTCTCCAGACTTAAATCTCTGACTAAGCGCATTGCTCTCTCACTCTCCTGCTGTTTTGGGTGCCTCTTACCCTAGTTATTTCAGGCTATATCAAATCGAATGATATGTGTAATTAATTCTGCTCAAGTGCTTAACAGCAAGTTGCTACAACAGGTAATACCGCTACTTAGAAAACTTTTTAGGAAACTTTACGTTGACTGCTGGAGCCATAACGGTTTCGCAGTCAAATGTTGTCGAAGGAACCAAATGCTTTTAGGACAACGATTGCAAAAAAAAAGTCACTATTGAGGCGAAAATCGTCACATAGGATAGAGACAGAGCGGTCAAGTCCAGTAATTTGCCAGCGATCGCAGAATGCTTGGATCGCTTGTTCAGATGGCGGAAACACAGTCTGAATCATCTATATTGTGATGTAAGGTTCTCAATTAACATTTTCTTTTACACTTGCCCTCAGGTAGTGTTCTAGCTGCATCCCAGCTTAAATTTGAAGCGATGACAAAGAGAACTTTTGAAGCTAAATATCCCAATATTGCCCGCTGGGTCTACGAACATCAAGGCACGATCGAAATTGGCAATGATTCAGATGGTTCCTTAACCTCATTTGTACGAGCGATCGACATGGGCGGGATGCCGTGGGAAGGTGAGGATGAATACGAATCCCTGGATGATGCACTGCTGGATCTGGAAGTCAACATCCAGGCATATTTGAAAGAACTCTATGGGGAGTGATGGTCGAGAGAGCAGACGGCATAACCTCAATCAGGCATTATCTCTGCTGACTCGCATTATCATCTAGGAGGTATGAGGAGGCGATAGCAGTCTTTCAGCAAGCCTTTGCTATGGCTTCTAGAAGCATAGAAGTGTTGAGGCAATATGGTAAAGCTCTAGCAAAAACTAATTGAGACAAAGAAGCCTTTGAGGTTTTCAAGGAAGCACTTGAAAGTGCGCCTGACGATGTCGATTTGTTAAGAAACTAGGTAGTGCCGTATAGTAATGATAGAGCTGTAAGCTAGACGGGTAGGCTGATCAGCAGAGTCTCTTATGCCTTGTCGTCAGTGTCACTTCTTGCAAATTGTGCAATAAGGTCACACCCACTATGGCAAGCAGCAGTTCCGGTGCTAGGGCTGTAAGCGGCAATTCGTCGCGTCTCCGAGCCGTCAGCCGATTGACCAGGCAACGCGAGCGTTGATTGAAAATTGAAGGAACGCTTGGCAGACCTTACCACCCGTCTATTGCCATCTATCGCCAGTGTGCGGTTTGCTCTACCGCTTTCTGGTCAGCCTATGTGCCAGTGATATCGAGCTACCGCCATCGAGCCGTCGGCAAAGAAACGGGACAGACCCGCTAGATTAAACGGTTTAACCACACAGTGCGGCAGCGAGTCGGGCGTTTGGTGCGGCAAACCTTGTTCTTTGCTAACAAGTTGAGCAATCACATTGGAGCCGTCTGGGTCTTTGTGCCCCACTACAATGCGTTATTGCAAGTTTGATCATTACTATGCCTGACTAACATATATGGATCATGCTTGTAGTCAGAAACCATATCTTTTTAGAGGCTCAATGCTGATTGTGCTAAAGCATCTTTTCAAATAAATGAGAATAAGCATCCTTGCAAAAGAAGAATAGCGCCATGCAATCTAACTACAGCCAAGTTACCTCAAACACTGCTGATATTCTCGTTGTTGATGATACCGCAGAAAATATTCGTTTTCTTTCGGCGATGTTGGCGCAACAAGGTTATCAGGTTCGTAAAGCGCTTAACGGCAAAATGGCATTGATGTCTGCTCAAACGACTCCTCCAAATTTGATTCTGTTGGATGTCAATATGCCTGAGATGGACGGGTTTGAAGTTTGCAAACAGCTTAAAGCTCATGAAAAAACAGCTACGGTGCCTGTTATCTTCTTGAGTGCTTTAGATGAAGTGACTGATAAAGTCAAAGCCTTTCAGGTGGGAGCGATCGATTTTATTACAAAACCATTTCAATTTGAAGATGTTTTAGTACGTATTCAAACTCATCTTAAGATTCAAGAACTGCAATCACAGCTACAGGCAAAAAATAACCAGGTGCAACAGGCATTGCTTGATCTAAAGCAAATGCAAGCTCAACTTATTCGCAAAGAGAAAATGCTTAGTCTGGAACAGTTGGTTGCTGGTGTTTGCCATGAGTTGAACAATCCCATTAACTTTATTGTCGGTAATCTTAATCCGGCTCATGAATATATCGAGAAATTGCTTCAGCTAATTAATTCTTATCGGCAGGAATATCCAGAGCCATCGCCAGCAATGCAAACGCTTCTGGAAGAAACTGACCTGGACTTTATTACTGCTGATCTTCAAAACATTATTCGATCGATGCGTGTAGGGGCAAAACGGGTTAGCTCGATTGTCTTGGCGCTACGAATTTTTTCTCGTTTGGGCGAATCGGATATCAAAGCGATCGATTTTCATGAAGGGTTAGATAGTACCGTGTTGTTGTTAGGTCATCGGCTTGCTAGTAAAGCAGATATGCCTACAATCGAAATCGTACGAAACTATGGTGAAATACCACCAGTGACATGTTATGTCGGTGAACTAAATCAGGTCTTTCTCAACTTATTAAATAATGCGATCGATGCTTTAGAACGTAAATTCCATTCGTCTACAGCGCCCAAACAAGTGCTTGAGCAAACGCCAACGATTTGGCTGTGTACAGAGTTGAATCAAGCACAGACTGTTACACTTCGTATTCAAGACAATGGTATTGGTATTTTAGAGTCAGCCAAGGCGCACTTGTTTGAACCTTTTTTTACGACGAAGCCTGTTGGTCAAGGCACTGGCTTAGGGCTTGCTACCAGTTACCAAATCGTTGTACAAAAGCACAATGGTCATCTTAGCTATGTCTCAACACCTAATGAAGGCACTGAGTTTAGCCTTACTATTCCTATCAGTTTTGCGGACAGGTCGTAGCCGTATAGACTGATTTGTCTGTATGCTGACGTTTTGTACGGCTTCTCATCCTGTTGTTCCAACAGTTTTACCGTGCGTTGCCCTATTCTTCAGTCGCCGACGCTAATGTGAGCGAAAATGAGGGCAATATGAACGGTAAGCATCATCGTGAAATTGGTTTGCGGTGCCATAGCGAAAGGAGTTGGGTCATGTCTACAGAAAGTGCAAATCGGTTTCTTGAGGCGGTTGCTTCTGATGAAACGTTACGCGATCGGTTTGAAGGGGTGACAAACCCAGATGATTTTTTGAAGATCACAGAGCAATTGGGCTATAGCTTTACGACAGATGAACTGATGACGATCGCCAAGGAACAGAGTCACGGTGTGTTGGTGAGGCGCGGCACAGGCGTGTGGAAATGGTTGCGCGGTGTCAACTGGGTTTAAGCTATGTATCGCTATAGGCGTTAGGTTAGGCGGTAGGCTTGGGGCTTTAACGTGAGCGCTCAGCCGAACGTTGCAGGGTGTAAAGTAGTTGAGAATGCAGCACGATTGGTCGTTCAGCTTTTTTGTTTGAAACGTGACTTCAGCGCTGCTTGCCTTGAGGTGCGGTCAATATTACCCAACTGCTCAATGTTTGGTGAAATCGTCTGATGCAACTGGTGCGATCGCTTTTTACCGTCATTCTGGTAGCTGTTTTCAGCCTGATGCCCATGCCCCTTGCTCAAGCGGCAACTGTCGCCCCTAACGAAAACTTGGTTACAGAGGGTATTCCTGCGATTCCGTCAGCGCTGGTGGAAACCGTCAACCGCTACACTGAGTTTCGATCTGCTGGGCTTTCAAGCTGGCATCCGACCCGGCGAGAAATGCTAATCAGCACGCGCTTTGGTGATGTTCCCCAGATTCATGCTGTGCAGTTTCCCCTGGGCGCACGCAAGCAGTTAACGTTCTTTGCCGAGGCACCCTCTGGAGCAAGCTACCAGCCTACTGAAGGCAACTACTTTGTGTTTAGCCGTGATGTGGGCGGCAATGAGTTTAGCCAAAACTATCGCTATGACATTGCTACCGGAGACGTCACGCTGCTCACGGATGGTAAGTCTAAAAATAGTCGTGGCGTGTGGTCGCAAGCGGGTGATCGCATGGCGTATACGTCTACCCGCCGTAATGGTGCAGACACTGACCTGTACATCATTGATCCGCAAACGCCAGCGTCTGATCGTCTGCTAGCGGAAGTGGCAGGTGGCGGCTGGTATCCGCTGGATTGGTCGCCGGACGATCGCCAGCTTTTAGTGCTGGAATTCCTGTCTATCAACGAAAGCAACCTCTGGCTGTTAGACACAACCACTGGCGCAAAAAAACTGCTCACTGTGCCAGGGCAGGAACCTGTTGCCTATGGTGGCGGCGTTTTTAGCAAAGATGGCAAGGGGTTGTATGTGATCAGCGATCGCGGCTCGGAATTTCAGCGTCTTGCCTATCTTGACTTTGCCAGCAACCGCTATACCAACCTGACCAGCCAGATTCCGTGGGATGTAGAAGACTTTGAGTTGTCCCGTGATGGTAAACGGCTTGCGTTTGTCACCAACGAAGACGGAGCCAGCGTGCTGCATCTGCTGGAAACGACAACCCAAAAAACACTGCCGTTGCCAACCTTACCGCTGGGCGCTATTACCCGTTTGTCCTGGCATCCCAACAATCAGGATTTAGGCTTAACGCTAACTTCGGCACGATCGACGGCGGATGTTTACTCGTTAAACGTGACAACTAACACAGTAGAGCGCTGGACTGAAAGCGAAACGGGTGGGCTAAACACTGCTACGTTTGCGGCACCAGAATTAGTGCGCTGGCAAAGCTTTGACAACAAGACGATTTCTGGCTTTCTGTACCGCCCACCCGCTCGTTTTACTGGCAAGCGCCCGGTTGTCATCAACATTCACGGCGGACCAGAGGGACAATACCGTCCGGGTTTTCTGGGGCGTAACAACTTTTATCTCAATGAACTGGGCGTGGCGCTGCTCTTTCCCAATGTGCGCGGTTCGTCTGGCTATGGCAAAACCTTTTTGAAGCTAGACAATGGTTACTTGCGCGAAGATTCGGTGAAGGATATTGGGGCGCTGCTGGACTGGATCGCCACGCAGCCGACGCTAGATGCCGATCGCATTTTAGTCACAGGCGGCAGCTACGGCGGCTATATGTCTCTGGCAGTGGCAACTCATTACAGCGATCGCATTCGGGCGGCGATCGACATCGTTGGTATCTCCAACTTCGTCTCGTTTTTAGAGCGCACCGAAAGTTATCGCCGAGATTTGCGACGAGTGGAATATGGCGATGAACGCGACCCCAAAATGCGTGAGTTTCTGCTCAAAATCTCACCCCTGAACAACGCCGAAACGATCAAAAAGCCGCTCTTTGTCATTCATGGTCAGAACGATCCTCGCGTACCGTTGAACGAAGCGACACAGATTGTCGCCACCGTACGGCAGAACGATGTACCTGTCTGGTCTTTAATCGCAAAGGATGAAGGGCACGGCTTTGCCAAGAAAAAGAATGTCGATTTCCAGTTCTATGCCACAGTGTTGTTCATGCAAAATTATTTGCTGAAGGCTGATACAGCCGATGACAGTCAGCGGTAAGCAGCCATTAGCGACCGACCGTTAGTTGGCAAGAAAAAATTGACGTTGAGTGCTCCAGCACGTTGGGCGTTTGGGACGCTGTTTATTCGATCGCAACGGCAACAAAAGGCCCCATAGCAAAAGGCTGAAGGCTGAAGGATAAGGGCTGAAGGCTGAGGGCTGAGGGATAAGAGATGAATAGAAGCCCTTATGTAAAGGACGTTTCAAGGTTTATGCCTGTCTTCACCTTCTCTTCGACTGCTGTGACCCATTGTTTTTTGCCGATTTTTAACTTTTACTCTTTACCGTGTAATTTGTATTTATTCTTTTAGACTATAGCAACCGAAGCGCTGGTTAAGACAGGTCGCAGGAGTGGAAACTCCTTCGGTTTGAGCGCTCAGGTCGAAAGCTGGCTGGGGCAAACTCCCCACGCCCTTTTTGTCTCAACCATCTCGACCGTTGCTATGTCTTGCTTTCTGCTAGCAACAGAGCGCTTCCAGAGGTGAACCATCGTTCGCTTCTACAGACTATGTTGCAGCATTACATTGCTTACACAGCGTGAATGATACGTGGCACTAGGGACTGTACTGAAAGGATTGTCCCTGTGATTAAAAGCGTATGATTGATCCGCATTAGAGCCATCCTTATGCCTAGCACGCTTTACAGCGTTCTTGATCGCCTTTACTAAAGGTTTAAGCTGGAGCAGAAATCGCGCTGCAATCTAAGCGAAATTGCACACTAACAAGTAAAAACGGTATAAAGTGAAACAATAATTTTTGCGTTATCCAATGTTCGCCGATTGTGACAGCAGCCTGTCTGGTTTAAGGCCATCATTTAGTCAGAACTTCAGAGGGACATCGCTAACCACCCAGCACCCGCTACGGTTGGAGCGCGTTGCTAACGCCCTAGACACCAACTTTAGCAGTGCCAATCCTTCAAGCTCTAGCGTTGATGAGTCAGCCTTGCTGCCCGTGCTTCCGGCACCAGCCCCCGCTACGGCGCTGCCAGTGCGATCGAGGGTTGATGTCGATTTCAACGGGGACGGCAAAACTGATTTGCTCTGGCGCAATGGCGCTACAGGGCAAAATGCTGTGTGGTACATGAACGGTACTACGCTCGCTTCCAGCACTTATTTGACTCCTGTTAACGATTCTAATTGGCGCATGCAAGGAGCGAGTGATTTTACAGGCGATGGCAAAACGGACATTGTGTGGCGCAATTACGCCACTGGGCAAAATGTCATCTGGGAAATGGATGGCATAACGCTGCGTTCAAGCTTGCTTCTGTTGCCTACGGTTGCTGATCTAAACTGGCAAATTCAGGGCACGGCTGACTTTACGGGCGATGGTAAGACCGATCTGCTGTGGCGCAACTATGCGACTGGTGAGAATGCAGTCTGGGCGCTGAATGGCGCTACCCTCAGTACTTCCACATTTCTCCCTACGGTGGTTGGGGGCAACCTGAGAATGCAGGCAGCCGCCGATTTTAATCAAGATGGGCAGTCCGATATTTTATGGCGTAACTACCTGTCAGGCGAGAATTTTGTCTGGACAATGAAGGGTACAACGATCGCCAGCACAACTTTTTTGCCAACACTGAGTGACTTAAATTGGCAAATTCAGGGTGCCGAAGATCTTAATGGTGACGGTAAGACCGATCTGCTGTGGCGTCACGCCACTTCCGGTGAGAATTTTACCTGGCTGCTGAATAATCTGACGTACGATGTCAGCCAGATCCCTTCACTGGTTTCGGTACGCGATGCCAACTGGCGCACCGGCTTGCAGGATACTTTGCTCACTTCAAGCCTCGTCAAAATCAGCGATCGCTCTTTTAGTGGGCAAGAAGGTGATGCTGGAACGTTTAAAATTCAGCTGACGCAAGCGCCGACTGCAAATGTGACTCTCACGCTTGCGACGGGCACGTTTGTAGTGGTTGATGGTGATGGCAGCGTTGCGAATGGTTCGCAAAATACAATTACTTTTACGCCACAAGACTGGCAAACAGCACGGACTGTTTCGTTCCTTGCTGAAGCTGATAACTCTAGCGCCGATCGCGTGTTGGGCAACACGGTCAGTTATACCCTCAGCGGTGGCTTTACGGGTAGCGCTACCTACGAACTGGGAAAAGTGACGAATACCTATGCTCCTAATCCCAATCGCTTCAACCTGGATTTAGATTTTCGCAATGACTCGTCTGGCTTTTGGACACCTCAGAACCGAGCGATCGCTCAAAAAGCTGCTGATGACTGGGCAACGAAAATCGCTAATGAGTGGACTGATTTTCAACTCGACAGCACGATCGGCAAACTCGAGAGCTTTGGAGCACGCACCTACAGCTTCACCAGCAAACGCTATGTTGATGACCTTCTGGTTTTTGTCAACCCTTACCAAAGTAGTGGCAGCGCCGAACCGGCGATCGGCGGACCCGATTACCAGTTCGGTGGCTGGATTTCTTCTCCAGAACTGATGCCACGGGTAGGACAAATTGCGATTAATCCGGCTAGCTTTTCGGCTGCTAATGACCCCTCTGGTTGGTTGCTTTATCAGGTCGTAACGCACGAGCTTGGGCACGTACTCGGCTTGGTAGGGCTGAACTGGACTGGTTACAACTTGCAAGACCGTACTACGCCGCAAACGGCTGTTTTTAAGGGCGAGTACGCTAAGACAGCCAATGGTGGCAATAACGTGGCACTACAATCCCAGGATGGAGCCAACCCCGTAACTGGCTCCTATGACTACTCTCACCCGGCTGATAACGTGCAATCTATTATGTCGTATGGTTGGCTCTACCGCCTATATGCCCCCAGTCAGGTAGACTATGCTCTGCTTGCTGATAGTGGCTATCGCGTCTATGGGCTGAATGCTTGATGACGATCGCTCAATGCTGACTTTATGAATGTCGGGATGAAGTCTGTAGAGATGGATGGGCGAGCGCAGCCGTAGGCGATGATGCAGTATCGCTAGCTGAAGCCTTACTGTTTCCCTCTAGCCTGGGTTTTTCTGGCTCAATGTCTGACACTTGCCCATTCTTTTCTGTCAGTGAGCTTTCTTTTTGTGAGTCTAGAAGCGGCAGGCTCACGGTGAATGTGGCTCCTTGATCGATACCAAGGCTTTCTGCCTGCACGCTGCCACCATGCTGGTCTATGAGGTGATGGACGATCGCTAGTCCTAACCCCAGTCCATTATGAGGCCGAGTGGTCGTGCTATCTGCCTGCCGGAAGCGATCAAACACATGCGGCAAAAAAGCGGGTTCGATGCCCATGCCTGTATCGCTCACCTGAATCTGAACAAAGCACCGTTGCTCCCCTGCGACAGTTTGCGATACGGTCATCAACTGCACCGTGATCGTGCCATTTGCAGGCGTAAATTTAATTGCATTGGTTAGCAAATTCCATACCACTTGCTGCAAACGCACAGAGTCGCCCCAGACTTGCCCAACGGTACTATCTAGCTCTGACTGAAGTTGGATATCTTTGACCACAGCCATAGGGCGCACCGACTCGATCGCCGCCTCTACAACAAAAAGTGGATTTAGCGCGTAGCATTTCAGCCGCAGCTTGCCACGCACAATTTGCGAGACATCCAAAATGTCATTAACAAGCTGTGCTTGCGCCAGCGCATTACGTTCGATCGTCTCCAGCGCACGGGTGATTGTCTCCTCGTCTAGTTGCTGACCCCGTAGTAACCGTGACCAGCCTAGTATCGAGTTCAGCGGGGTACGCAATTCATGCGACAGCACTGCCAGAAACTCATCTTTCATGCGGTTTGCTGCCTCTGCTTCTCGCCGTGCGATCTGCTCTTGAATCACTTGGGCACGGGCTTCTTCTACCTGCTTACGCTCGGTGAGATCTTCGATCGTGCCGACATAGCCTGTGAGTTCGCATAGGTCAGAAAAAAGGGGTGAGGAACGAGCCGACACCCAGCGAATCGTGCCGTCACGGTGCTGGAAGCGGTATTCCATAGCATAATCGGCTGCTTGTCCGCTGATATAAGACTGCCACTCGCTAGAGACCCAATCGCGATCGTCTGGATGAAGCCGCTGAAACCAGCGATCGCCCAATGTTTCTTCAAGCGTGCAGCCTGCGATCGCGTGGAAGCGCGGATTGGTGTAGGTACAGGCTCCAGCAGTATCCGTCAAAAAGATGCCCGCAGGCGAACAAACACTAAGAGAACGAAAGCGTTCTTCACTTTCGCTCAGTTCAGTATTAATGGCGGCAAGTTGGTTGGCTTGCTGCTTCACTGCTTCAGTTTTTTTGAACAGATCAACAAAAACCGTGATTTTAGAGGTCAAAATACCGGCATCGATCGGCTTTAGCAGATAATCCACTGCACCTAAAGAATACCCCTTAAACATCAGTTGGTCATTGGTGCCAAAGGCAGTCAGAAAAATGATTGGGGTTTGGCGCGATCGCTCTCGATTGCGGATGAGTGTTGCCGTTTCAAAACCGTCCATACCTGGCATTTGCACATCCAGCAAAATGACTGCAAAATCCTGGTTAAGCAGACATCGCAATGCTTCCGGACCAGAGTTTGCCCTAACCAGATTCGCGTCCAAACTGCCTAAAATTGCTTCTAGCGCCAGCAGATTTTCTGGGTGGTCATCAACGAGAAGAATGTTAACTTGACACGACATAGCATTAACTCCTCGATCGACATAACAAATTGACTAAATAGGGCGCGATGTCTGAGAGCGGCAAAATAGCATCAACCTTGATTGCGTCGATCGCAGCTTGTGGCATCGTTCTTGTTTCAGCCGTTGCCGGATCTTGAACGATTGCCAGCCCACCACAGGCTTTAATGCGCGCCAGCCCGTTAACACCATCATGATTTGCCCCAGTTAAAATGACACCGATCGTCCGATTTGTGTAAACATCTGCTGCTGACTCAAACAGAACATCAATCGACGGACGCGCAAAGCAGACAGGTTCATCCACCGAAAGCGTCAAGTAGCCGCGCTCAACCAGTAAGTGGTAATTGGTTGGAGCCACGTAGACGTGCCCTGGCAACAGTTCGTCTTTATCTTCCGCCTCGTGCATGGGTAATTTAATGTACTGCTGCATCGAACGACTCATCATGCTGCCAGACTCTTTGTGGCGATGCTGTACGACCGCGATCGCCAGTGGAAATGATGGAACCAAACCGCTAAGCAACACTTTGAGTGCCGTAAAGCCACCCAACGATGTACCAATCACAAGCAACTCAAAAGGCATCAGTTGAGCCTCCGGTAGAGCCGCTCTCCCTTCGCAATTTCTTCATAACATTGTTCATGGGGCGTTAGCTTCAGTGATTCTCGCTGCCCTAGCCCCAGCACCCCAAAAGAACAAAGACTATCGTAAAACAGTTGGTGTACCCGTTGTTGCAACGTGCGATTGAAATAAATCAAAACATTGCGACAGAGGATGACGTGGAACTCATTAAAGGAACGATCGGTTGCCAGATTGTGCTGGGAAAAAACAACGTTTTCCTTTAGCGACGCGCGAAAAATCGCGTTACCGTAACCAGCCGTATAGTATTCCGAGAACGATCGTTTGCCGCCTGCTTTCAAGTAAAGCTGTGTGTACTCTTGCATCAGGTCGATCGGGTAAATACCCTGTTTTGCCTTCTGTAAAACTAGTTCGTTTGTATCGGTTGCATAAAAGCGGCAACGGTGAAATAAGCCTTCCTCTTGCAACAAGATGGCTAAGGAATAAACTTCTTGTCCGGTTGAGCAGCCCGCGTGCCAAATGCGAATAAACGGGTAAGTGCGTAAGAGTGGGACTATTTTTTCTCTAAAAGCCAAAAAAAAGCTCGGATCACGAAACATTGAAGTCACGTTAACCGTTAGCCCTAGTAAGAATCGCTCTAAACAGGCGACATCATGCAAGAGTCTATCTTGCAAGGCTGAAACCGTTGTAAGTGCTTCTGTAGTCAAGAATTTGCGAATGCGTCGCTTCATTGATGACGGTGCATAATCTCGAAAGTCGAAACCGTAATAACGGTACACCCCCTCTAACAGCAACTGAACCTCAATATCTTCTAAATTAAGTAAATTAGGGTCGAGTGGAGTCATTGGCTGGCATGAAGAACGCTGACTCCAAAGCTGTAGCCCGGTGCAAGCCCAGATTGGGATCTATAGCTTGAGACAGATTTACAGATTAATCAATTGACCGTAACAGTTTCACGATTACTTCTAGCACTATCTAAAGATAGAGACTGATGCTACAAAGGTCTCGATGGCGATGATGGTGTCTATAAAAATTCAACCATAAGTATGATGCCTCTACAATCATGGTTCGTTGAAGTGAAGTATTTTAATGTGGCGAGCACAATAGCCATGTGAAGTGTTAGAGAACTGAGTGGAAGTGCCAATGAATCATGCTGAAGAGTCTGAAGCACACGATAAAGAGGTAGAAGCGTTTGGCAAAACGAGCGAAGCCAGCATTGGTCACGTTACAGAAGTACAAGACAAGTTAATTGACAAGTTAATTGAGGATGCTGGTAAGGACGCGCAACGTCATGCGATCGCTTCTTATAATCACGCATAAGTTGCAGCGTCAACCGGATCACAGCAAGAATTTGGGTTGCCATCGTTGCGGTTAGCTTCTCTGTTCGGCGGCTGACTACTAGTTTTGCTTCTTTTCACTTGCGGTTCTAACGCTTATTGCGTTCCCTCTTTCTCTCAGCACGGGTATGAAGCCCTTGAAAGCCGACTGTAAAAGCCTTTAACTGCCTATTTTCTCTCGCTACTTCCGTGCATTCTCTGGTGTCAAGCGGAACTCATCTGCCTTGAGATAGAATAGTTGTCTATCTTAAGGCAGAGCCATTGTCGGTCGATTGCTAGGGAGATCGTTCGGTAAAGCAGGATTAGCGTTTAATGGGAGTCTGTATGACACTTTCTCAGTTATCATCTGCCCCTGATTTGAGCGCCTTGCTAACGGAGCGATCGCAAGCGATTACTGATCAGTGGGTTGAGGCAGTGCTTCATGATCAACAGATTAAAAGCGCTGAGCAACTTTCGCCCATTGCGATTCGTGACCATATTCCTCATATTCTTGCGGCTCTCGCGACCGTGCTAGCAGACAAGCAAGCAAATGATGTCGAGACGATTATCAAGGCGAGTCTTCAGCATGGTGCCCTTCGAGCGGGACAAGGCTTTGACCCTACTGAAATTGCACGCGAGTATCATCTGCTACGCACGCAAATTATTCATGTTCTCCGTGCTGATCTGCTCCAGCGTACGGCTGAAGAGGTGCTACGGGCAGTTGCTCTGATTGATGCGGTGGTAGATGGCGCGATCGCCCAGTGCTTTAAAAGCTATGTTGCTGAACGCCTGCAAGAGATGGAGAAGCTGCGGGGACAGTTGCTGCTCACAAATCAAGAACTCGATCGTCTGGTACATTCTAGCCAGGAGAATTTGTCCGTCCTTGCCCACGAGCTAAAAACCCCCTTAACATCCATCATCGGCTACTCAGAACTTTTTTTGCGGCAGCAGCGCCAGCCAGCCATGCGCGACTCGCTCAATAGCCTGGAGCATATTGAGCGCGTAGTGAGAAACAGTCGTCAGCTTTTGCGCCTGATTAACGACACCTTAGAGCTTTCGCAGTACGAGTCGGGTCAGATGACGCTCCGCTTAGAGCCAACTAATGTCCGCAGCATCATTCAAACAGTGATTGAAGTCATACAACCTCTGACTGCATCCAGTGGCTTACAGCTTCTACTAGACGATGATCGGGCACCGAATCACGTTGTTACGGATCCGCTGCGGCTGCAACAAATTTTGGTCAACCTGATGAGTAATGCGATTCGCTACACTGAGGAGGGCACCGTGACTCTACATTGTCGGGTACTCTCAGAGGGTTGGTGGTCGATCGCTGTGAGCGATACGGGCATTGGTGTTGCTGAGGATAATCAGGCTCGCATCTTTGAACCGTTCTTTCAGGTGCTGTTGCCTGAAGCTGAGCGGCTTCCCAACAGCACGGGCTTGGGTTTAGCGATCGTTGCCCGCCTGGTAAAACTGCTGCAAGGTGAGATTAGCCTAACCTCACAAGTTGGCGTGGGCTCTACCTTTACAGTTGTGATGCCGCTTGAGACGCAAAGTGTTTAATGGCGTTCGGGTAGTGATACCGTTGGTCAGCACCGAGTCGGTTCTGCTGCATGTGATAAGCCGCGCCCTCATGCCCGTGTCATTGCCTCTCAACCGAAGCAGGAACTTTTGCTAGCCCATACGTCATGTAATCACTGCTGCTTCGCTTCACAGCCCAGGCACAGGCGTATTAGCAAATGGTTTGACCCATAACTCTCTTTTTGCTGTCTAACTCTATAGCTGCTACTTGGCCTTGCTGCTTGATTAAGCACCGCTTTGGACACCAGGCAATAGCAAGGCGAGTGCAATAGCATTCTCTCGATATGATCGCTACGTCCATCGGGATGAGCCATGCGATTGAGTGAATTTCTATTAGCAATGCGATCGCTCTTTCTTCTCCAAGCTATCTGTGACAGTTGCACAACAGACCCTTTTAAGCATTGCTTAATCAAGACGAAACGCTATACCTAAAAAAGAAGAGTAAGTCTATTTGGGCTTTTTGGATGAAGGAGATTACTCTTTTAATAGGGTACTTTCTATCGTTTCACTTTGATAGCAAAGTTGTGGTCGCACTGTCTATTCTGCAATTTTATAAAGCCGCTTGTTACCTGTCATCTCTGGAACCTTTTCGACGCATTTTTCGACTTTAGATCTAACTGAGTCAAACAAACTTTAACCCTGTGAGGAACTCTACTATGCAACGCGCTCAAACCTTTTCAGCCATTTTTCGTAACGCTCTGCCTGCCCGCATCATTGTACTCGCTGCTTTGGCGATCGTACCCGCTATCCTTTCAGCTGGGGGTGCCTCTGCTCGACCCATCACGTTCAATGATAGTTACATTGGTGCCGGTGTTTCTGCTGGTGTAACCAACGGTGGACAAAATGGTGATGCTGCGACCTTAGGCGGCAATATTCAAGGTCGCTTCGCTGTTCCTAATGCACCTGTTTCTGTTCGTGGTGCTGTCTTGTTTAGCGATGAAAGTGCAGCGATTATGCCCCTTCTCACGTATGATTTGCCTGTCTCTGACAACGCTAATATCTATGCTGGGGCTGGTTACTCCTTTGCCGATAAAGAAGGTAAGCCTAGTCCTCTTGGCAACAAAAATGCTCCCGTTCTTACTGCTGGTGCTGAAGCAGGAATTGGCAAAAACGTTGTTGTCTATGGTGATGCTAAATGGGGTATTGATGCCTACAAGAACAGTTCTGCTGATGCTCTAAGCTTCCAAGCTGGTGTTGGCTATCGCTTCTAGGTTACAGGTAGCTAGTAGCTGCATTCAGTCACATCTAAACTGGTACGCAGAGTTGAAAACGCGGAGAAAGGGAGGCATTATCAACCCTGCTCCGCGTTTTTGTTGCTTGCCTTGCTAAATTGTCGTTGGATGTAACTAAACTAAAGCTGGTTGAGATGGCGGCTCTACCCTTTCGGACGAAGCTCTTCTCTGCCAATAGTAAGGGAAAGAATGAGGACGCTTACTCTAGAGCGCAACTGCTTTCGGGTTTTACGACTAATTGTGGGTGGTTTTCCTACCTCAAGAGGGACGCTACTTACGATCGCCTTTGGCAGAATAGAAAAGAGCAGTCAGATGATGATTAATCATAAATTGTTTCTAGACGCAGCTTTTTGGCAAGGTTGATAAAACATTTAAAGCTGAATCACATTTAATTCTGACTGATCAATCTGTCTCAACCCAGGAGTTTGTAACGATGTCTACTCCAGTTAAAGAAAAGCTTTCAACTGATCTAAAGCAAGTCAAAGAAGTTGGCAAACTACGCACCGATCGTGTGCGTGAAATTATTCGTGCGGCTGTTTCGCAAGTCACTCATGAAGTTCAAGAAGGCTCCCGTGATTTTCGCTCGGTTATAAAAGACGTTTTTTCCTCTGCGATCGCAGGTTTGCAAGAAAACGGCAAAGAAACTAAAGAAGAAATTGAAGCGTCGATCGAAGGTATTGTGGATGGTATCAGCAGTGCCCGCCAGCAAAAAATTGCCGAAACGGAAGCTGAAGTGAAGCGGTTGCAAACAAAACTTTCGGCACAACAAGATGAGTTAGAGCAGGAGATTACGATCGGCTTAGAAGGTATTCAAGATGCTGCCAGTACAGCGCCTACGAAAGTCAAGGCAATGATTGAAGATGCCGTTGGCACCTTTCAGAACAGCGAAGAAGCAGCGTTGCTGAAAAAGCGTTATGCCCAATTGCAAGCTCAAGCTGCCCTCTTACGTGCCACGTTAGCTGCCCGGTCTGAGTCTTACTACGATCAGGCGCAAGGCCATTTAGATGATGCCCAGCATTGGTATAGTCAGGCGCGCCCCAAAGCTGAAGCTGCTAAAAGTCAGGCAGATCATAAGTTTGCACAGCTTGAACAGCAAATTAGTGAAGCCGGAGGCGCTCTTGCTCGTCGTGAGCGCGAAGTTCGCAAGCTGCTGAGTGCCCTACTACACCGCGCTTCGGAAGTTGTGAAAGAGGATGATGCGACAATCGCGGATCGCCCAACGCACCAGCTACCACCAACCCCCAGCGATCGCTCGATCGAGCCATAAGCTTGTTTAAGCCGCTCTTCTACAAATTGGCATAAAGTGCCCTTAACTTCAAACAGCAGTCAGTGAACAACTGGCTGCTGTTTGCTTTGCGATTGGCATGGCAGTCAAGTGACCCCTGCCCCAGTTCTATGAGCTGTTCAGTAGAAGTCTGCTGCAAGGACAGGGTTTAAGGAGCGACCTGAGGATCTTTTGGAGAAAAGGGGCTAGGCGCGATCGCGTTCTCTAATCTGGATCTTGCTTGTAACGTCTTGGGCGTGTGCGATCGCCTCCCGTTTGATCGAGATACCAGCGCCGCCACTCTTTAGAGCTACGAATTGCCAACCATAGCAGCAGCAGCGCAATCAAACCGCCTTGCCGTGGTGCATCCAGCGCAAACAGCACCAGTACGAAGCAGAGGGCATCCTGCGCGAAGACGACCCAAAGAGGAATTTTCTGCAAGCGGTAAAACCAACCGACTTGTACCAGTTGCAGTACCAACGCGACTAGTCCGCCAATGCCGCCAAGCAACCACACTAGCCAGGTCGGAATGCCCGCTGCCTGAGCGACTGCCATGCCCATAATGGCACCCACTAAGGGGCTGAACAAGAGTTGCACAAGATGAAGCGATCGTTGCCCTAGCCGATCTTTCGACGCAAAAATTTCTACCAAAGACCAACTGACCAGTACTCCTAGCACGACTGGCGGTGAAAGGCGAGACAGCAAGGGCACTTGCGACCAAAGGTTGCCCCCGTATAGCAAGCCAATTAAGAGCAGCGGGAGCGCAATTCTCATACCTCCTGCGGCAGATGCAGAAAGCACAGCCAGTATTTCAATCATAAGAATGGTTGAACTAGATTTAGCTCCTTTTGCTGCCAGAAGTCAGTGAATCGAGTTCACGGTAGCAGTGGCATTCTGCTACTTCTAGTTTGACTTTTTTTACGTCACTATGGAGCAGAGTATAAGCCGACATCATAGTTGAGACCAGTTCGATTACTATCTTGCCTTTTTCGTTCACCGCTTTAAGGAATCTAAACGCTTAATGAAGCCGTACTCGCAACTCACCGTTGTTTCTTACATCATCGGTCCTACGTTGATCGTGGTGAGTCATTTTGGGGCATTACTCGTACTGTTTACTGGTTTATCTTGGGGCGCGATCGCCTGGGCAGTGCTACTCTACGTCACTCGCATGTTTGCCACGACTGGCATCTATCACAGGTTGTTAACGCACAAGAGCTATCAAGCGCCAGCACCCGTATTGTGGCTGGGTAGCATTGTAGCCGCCGCCGCTGGTCAAATGGGACCGAGTTGGTGGAAAGCTCACCATACAAGGCATCATCAATTCTCTGACCAGCATCACGATCCACACTCACCGTATCAACCCTTCAACGGTGCAAGAGGCTTTTGGTGGTCTCAAGTGGGGTGGCTCTTCTCTTCAGAATTTTTGCCTGCAAAGTTGCCCCCTGATGTTGAAAATGATGTTGTGATGAGGCTGATCGATCGACTGCACTTTGTTCCCACCCTTGCCCTTGGTATGCTTTCCTATTTCCTGGGCAGTATGGAATACCTTGCTGCTTTTTTCCTCAGCACAACCGTTCTCTTTCACGGTGTTGCCTCGGTTAACTCACTAACGCATAGAGTGGGGGATCAACCGTTTATCACGAACGATCATAGCCGTAATAATTGGTTCGTCGCGATTGTTGCCTTAGGTGAAGGCTGGCATAATCTGCATCATGCGTTTCAGTCGTCCGCTCGACACGGCATTACTTTGCAAGCGGGGCAAGTCGTCTATTTGCCAGATCCCACCTTCGCGTTGATTAAATTGCTTGAGTTTTTTAACTTAGCGTCAAAAGTTCGAGTGCCGTCCGAAACAGAACTTATTGATCGCGCGAAAGACCGTAGCTATCAAAACTTAGCGCTTGTTAGTGAAATCAAGACATCAATCTAAGCCTTCTGTAGGGTTGCAAAATGCTTGAGGATGACTATAATTTTCTCGAAAGATGAAATATCTTTTGTTGGAGCAATTTCCAATGTTGGCGGCTACTGTTTCTAGCTAGTCCGACGGCTAAACAAAGCGGCAGACAGAGGAACGATCGCTTGTTACAGTCCTTTACAAAATCTAAGTAGTGCGCGATACGATTTTTTCATCTTTCTGATCGCGCCCTAACCAAGGTATCCATGCTTTAACCGCTGGCAAGTGCTATTTCCTTGCTGCGCCTTACCTATGGTTGCATCCCCTATCTAAAGTGGAGATAAGCTCAAATGACTGCTACAAACACACTGCCGACGCTTCAAAAGCATCTTCCCATCACAGGCGACATCAATCTTAAAACGCCGATCGCTTATAAAGCCACACGAGGGGCTGCAAGAGCCGTTAACGCTGTTCAAATGGCACTAGCAGAAGCCTATATTGACGGTTTAGAAGTGCCAGATTCGGTGGTGCGATCGATGATTAATACCTCCATGCCTCTGCTGTTTCAACATTGCCCCGGTCTGCTGGCTCCTTATCAGTGGGTGCTGAATGAAACTGACCATATTGCTGAAGGATCACGCGAACTGATGAAGGTTCAATACGATCGTCCTCAAGCAATGTTAAATCAAATGTTGGGCGATTGGGAGGTGATTTATCCCAAATACAGCATGGGCTTATGGGAACGCGGCGCTGTTGATTTAGAAGAATCGCAAAAGCACATGATCGATCAGGTGATTGAGCGTTTAGGAATTGAAGATGGCGACAACATTTTAGATTTTGGTTGTGGCTGGGGCTGCGTATCTAACTACATTCTTTCTAAGTTTCCCAACGTACGCTTCACCGGATTGAATTTGAGTCATGAACAGTGTGAGTATATGCGTCAAAAGATGCAAGACCCTAAGAGCTATTTAAGCTCTGGTCGCTTTACGTTGTGTGAAGGTGATTTGAATGAGGTTCAGTTTAACGAAAAGTTCGACAAGATTCTGTCGATCGGGGTCTTTTGTCATGTTGGTAATATGACCAATGCGTTTCAGAAATTGGCATCCTTGCTGAAGAGCGGTGGCAAGGTTTTTATTCACATCATTACGGTGCGCATTCCTAACAATATGTCGTCTGGTTTTACGCACAGATATATTTTTCCACATGGTCGCTATTGGAATCATGATGCGGTGCCAAACCACAACCGGGATCTGAAAACAATTGATCGGTGGTATATCAATGGCTCTAATTACCACAAGACGTTAACAGATTGGTTGCAGCGCTTTGACGACAGTCAGGAGCTTGTGAAGCATCTAGACTACGGCATGGACTATGCTAAATTCCGACGAATTTGGCGCTTTTATATGCTGCTGCTAGGGACGATTTTTGCAACGTGCGAGGGCGAATACAATGGGAATGGTCAATATCTCCTGGTTCATACGTAATTGCACAAAAAGCAAATTCTCACCCTGCGATCGGATCTGATACCTGGTCAGGCTTCTCACACAGCCGCCTACCTGGAGCACGGCAACGGTACGCCGCTTCTGATGCTCCACGGCTTTTTGGGCGATGCCACAAATTGGCTGCCACTGATGGAGCGGTTAGACCCACACGTTCGCTGTATTGGTCTCGATCTGTTAGGGTTTGGCGACTCTGCCAAGCCGCCCATTCGTTATGACATTGCTCAAGAAGTAGCGTTTGTGCATCAGATGTTAGCAGACTTAAACATTGAGTCTTGCTACATCCTGGGGCATTCCTTTGGCGGCTGGGTAGGTGCTGCCTATGCGCTGGCATATCCAGCCGCGGTCAAAGGGCTTTTGCTGGCGGCTCCTGCTGGCATTCGCGACGATAGCTTTTGTGGACGGTACGATCACTTGCGTCCATTACTCTGGCGCACTCCGGCTGTTGATTGGGCGCTGACTTTGGCAAAACCGATCGCCGCTCTCATCGGGCAGCGTCCAGCCGTAGAGCAGATCGCCTGGTTTCGGCGAGAACTGATGGCACAACCGGCGGCTTGCTCCTTTTTGCTCGATCGCTTGCGACCTGAAGACGCGATCGACACGGTAGAGCAAGACATTCATCGTTTGCAAGCGCCAACGCTGGTGATCACGGGCGATCGTGACGAAACGATTCCTCTCTGGCACTCACAGACCTATGCTAACCAAATCCCAGATGCCAAACTGGCAATTATTCCTGGTGCTGATCACGCCTTGCCACAAAAGTATGCGGCTGAATTAGCGTCTTTCATCTTGCCGTTCTTGAGGGAGGCGTGATATTTGCTAGCGCTCAAGCCACTACTTTTTGCTGTAACTCCTGCATTAACTGTTGCTCTAGCATGACGACAACGGCTAATTCTTCAGGTTTAAGCGTATGGCTCTGTTCAACGATCGTTGCCGCGTGTTCCTTCATAATCTGATGCAAGGACTCATCCATGTATGCGTTTAATATCGCTGGATGAATATAGTATTTCCGACAGGTTGCAGGGCGATTTCGCAGGTAAGAGGCGACCGTTTTAATTGCCTGTACAATGTTCTTTTTCGCACCCGTTTCGGATGTAAACGTGCCGATATCTGCCAGTTCTGCGGCGGCTAGTACGGTGCCAGCCCACGTACGGAAATCCTTTGCTGTAAAGTCTTGTTCAGTAATGGCTCTCAAATAAGCGTTGACATCGCCAGAGTCGATCGCCTGATATTCTCCAGCCGCATCACGGTACTGAAAGAGCTCCTGACCGGGAATATCCTGACAGCGCTTGACAATTTTAGCGAGGCGTTTATCAGCCAGCTCAATCTCATGTTCAACGCCGCTCTTGCCCCGAAAGTGAAATTGCATTTTGGAGCCTGTAATATCAACGTGCTCATCGCGCAGTGTGGTCAAACCATAGGATTGATTAGAACGGGCGTATTCTTCATTGCCAACGCGAACGCGAGTCAGTTCCATTAAGCGAAGAATTGCCGCTAGCACTTTTTCCTTTGGTAGCCCAGGTAGGGATAAATCATGCTCTAAGCGTTGCCGAATTTGCGGTAACGATTGGCTAAACACTAGCATCCGAGTGAATTTGCTTTGGTCGCGGATCGATCGCCACAACGGATGATAACGGTATTGCTTGCGCCCTTTTGCATCTCGCCCGGTTGCCTGCAAATGTCCATTGGCAAAGGGACAAATCCACACATTTTTGTAGGCGGGTGGAATTGCTAGTGCGTCAATGCGACGGATCTCCTCTGGATCACGAAGACGATCGCCGTTGGTATCAATGTAAGTAAATCCTTTTTTGCCAGAGCGTTTTCGCTGTATCCCCGGTATATCATCGGTGACATAACGCAAGCCGATCGCCTCGGCAGACGCGATCGGGTCGGCAGTAACAACCGCTTTGATATGTTTTTCAAGGGAGCGTTTTTGAGCTTTAAGCCGCATTTAGTGATTAAAAGTAAGGGATAGCTTACCTTTGGTTCTAACGAATTTAGCCAGCCATAAAATCTGCACAATAGTATAGTTTCAAAGCGCTGACGACCTAGTAAGCAGTTATGCCTGCTGTCACTCGTTAGAATAGACTTTTCGCGATCGAAGCTACTATGTTGCCCAGGGAAGAATTATTAAAAGGCATTGAGAACCGAGAGGTCGTAGCGCGGGCGATCGATCAGGCAGACCAGGCGATCAAAACCTGGGATGTGGTGCAAACTGATTTTCTATCGCCGCCTGAGATTGCTGATATCCAGCAGATCTTTAGCCGTTTAGCAGAGGTGCAGTTTGTGGCATGGGGTGGTTACCCGCAGGCAGAACGGCAGCGGCTCGCGATCGCACGCACGGAAATGCCCCTAGACACGACCCATGTTGCCATTGCGGCGCTGGAAATTGCTGGAAACTTTCTGTTTGACCAGGCAAGCCATCGTGATTTTTTGGGTGCGCTTCTGGGCACTGGCTTAGTCCGAGAGAAGGTCGGCGATATTATTGTGCTGGGCGAACGTGGCGCACAGACGATCGCGGTGCCAGAACTGGTCGAATTTCTAGAACTGCATTTAACCCAGGTGCGATCGGTGCCTGTAAAAACCCGTCGCCTTGATTTGGCAGAACTCAAAGTACGCGAACCTAAAAAGAAAGAGCTGACGACCGTAGAAGCCTCACTGCGACTAGACGCGATCGCCTCGGCTGGCTTTGGTATGTCGCGCAACAAAATGGCAGATCTGATTAATGGTGGTGATGTGCGCGTTAACTGGAAGGAAATTACCAGCGCAAGCCATGCTGTGAAAGCCAATGACTTGATTGCCATTCGGGGTAAAGGTCGTGTCGAAGTCGGCGAGATCGCTGTGACCAAAAAGGATCGCTACCGCGTGCAACTGACCCGTTTCGTTTAACTGCACGCTCCATCTACAGATTGATTGCTACTGGTACACCATTCAAGGCAGACTACAAAAGGGATTGTTGGGCAACAGCGATCGTCATTTCAATTTAAAGACCAATCAAAGGATTACGACATGGCAACTTATCAAGTCAGACTCGTCAATGAAGCAGAAGGCTTAGACACTACCATTGATGTGCCTGACGATCAATATATTCTTGATGCCGCTGAAGATAACGGGCTGGATTTACCCTATTCTTGCCGGGCGGGTGCTTGTTCTTCTTGCAATGGCAAACTACTGCAAGGAACAGTTGACCAATCTGATCAATCCTTCTTGGATGATGACCAGATTGCGGCTGGCAATGTCCTGACCTGTTACGCTTATCCAACCTCAAACTGCACCATCCAAACCCACGCTGAAGACGCGCTGATGTAAGGCTTTTTAGCAGAGCCTAAATAAACTGAATGTAGCAGAGGGCTAATGGCTCTCTGCTTTTTCTTCGCCTTTAGTGCCGCACGTCATCACGTTAGCAACTACCAATGATGGGTATCCTAAAAGCACAGTACTAAAAAGACCGATGCGCCCTCACCAGACACGTACCCATACCCGCCCCATTAGTACAATGCCGCGTCAGAAGACGGAGGCAGCCGCCTATTTAGATATTTATAAGCTGGTAAATGAGAAGACACGCCTCCAGAAGGAGTTTCAAGCGTTAGAAGAACGGCGCGATTGCATCCAAAACCGCCTGACAGTACTTGATGTTGAAATTGATGCGCTTGAAAAGAGCGCTCACCAGTTGCGCGATGCGGCTCCTGTAGAACCAGCCACGATCGCCAGCACCAAAGTACCTGCGACAAATGATTTAAACACCTTTGTGCTTGAGTATTAAAGAGCAGAAAGCAAGCAGCAAGCACAAACTTAGTCGATTAACGCTGCGCTATACAGCCCAATCGTAGAAAGCGGTTTGCGTTTTTTTTGATCACTCTGCCGTTTTGATCAAACTGAATCATTAACTGAAACCAGGCAAAATCCCAAAAAACGCAAGCTCCATCGCTTCCATAGCCCCAAGCCGTTGCCTCTAATTTTTTGTGCTCTGGCAGTGGAACCAGCTGTAAAACTTCCGTCTTAGTCATTCCAGGCTGAATGCGATCAAACCCTGTTTGTGTAAAGCCTTGTGGCAGACGGGTATCAATTAACGGATTGAGAACAAACACGCTCTCTGTGTAGCTCTAAATGAACAATATTCCCGCAGACAGCGTAAGAACCATTAGGGTTAGCGTAGCTTTTCCCATTGCTTTGGTTTTAGTCGAAGCAGCGGTTTAAACCGAATGCTACTTTAGGTCAAGTATAGGCAGGCGCACGATCGCTTGCTCCTTCTTCACCCAAAATTCAAAATTTTTGTAAGGCAAAATAGCTGACCACTATTAACGGCTGACAACTAAATGATTGAGTCTTGCCCATACTTCATTTAAGGCCTTCGTCTAAACATCTTCAGTCAGTTGTTGTGCTGCCACTTCTATTGCTGCTGCTGCTTCTATTTCTGCTGCTTCTGCCGCTTCCATTTCTGCCTCAGCACGCAGGCTATCTTCGAGCGCCTGAATTGCTAACAGTAATTCTTCTTCTTGAACTTCAAACTCGTCTTCGGGGATGTCACCCATGTCAAAGGCAAGTTGCAACGCCAAAAGTCGTTTACCAAGATTTTCTGTAGCATCAAATTCAGCATCGGCACGCTGTTGAATTTGTTCAGCGATCCAGCCGATACCTGTAACGGGGGCAAAGAGGAGTTTGAAGAGCATAAGGGCAGGGAAAAGGATAAAGGATAAAAGATGAAATTCTGAGTTTTGAGTTGGTTTAGCCTTTAGCTTTTAGCCGTTCAAGACTTGGCTTCTAGCTTCTGTTATTTCTAACTACACTTACTCCAGCCGATCGAGTTGGGCAAAGTTAAATGGTGCCGTGAAGTTGTTGTAGCGAATTTTGAGGCGACCGTCGAAGTGGCTGTCTAACGTCTCAACCTGGGTGCTGAAATGGGGTTCTGCGTCCCACGGAATCAGGTAAGCGGCGTTGTAAATCATGGCTTCAGTAAGCGTGTCGTTTTCAACCCGATCGCCCGCTAGTGGGTTGAGCGTCTCTTGAAAAGTGGTGATAATACTCTGTTTGCGGTCTGTCATGGTACGTTCGATCGCTTGTCCGATCGCTACAACCTCATCCATGCCCAGTGTTCGCCCTTCCATGCTGTCTCGCTTTTCTCTCAGCGACTCATTCTCTGCCAGCAGCATTTGCAGTTCGCGATCGGCTTCCCAAAACACCTTCACGCCGACTTCGCGCTGTCCGTCGAGCTTGGCAAACAGTTTCTCCAAGCCCTGACTGTAGGGCGCGGTTAACTGCTGCGTCACGGTTGCCCAATCGTCAATTACTAACCCAAACTGAAGCGGCAAGAGCGTCCGATAACCAACCTCCATCGCTTGTTCCAGTACTTTTTCATGCCCTAACAAATTGCGTCGGCTTGCCAGGTAGCGGTCTTGTTGCGCTTCGGAATATAAAAAGGTGAAATCATCCACAACCTGCGTCTGCACAGGTTGCTTATCGAGACCTTCAAGCTGCAAATTTTGTGGACCGGGGGTAGGAAAAATGCCGTAAAGATAGAGTCTGGTCATAACGGGGGCAGGTATACGAGGGTTGGGAATGCTGCGGTTGATCGCACGTGTGACGATCAACGTTCATCTCTATAGTTCCCTTTCCAACCACGCCCCCTAACGCCTGCGCTCTAAATTGGTTTTGCCGTCAAAACTAATTGCAATTTTGCATGAATCAGGTCGATGTTTGCCAAGCCCAGATCAACGTTTCCTTGCAGAACAACGCCTGTGTTCAGGAGGCGATCGAGGAGTTCCAAAATAGTTGGATGGGCGGTGCTTTCACCGGGATAGTAGCCACCTGCTTTTGGTAACAGCGTGCCAACTTCACCCAGATCAATGTTCAGATCGGCGGGATCAATCTCGAAAATGCTGCAAATTTCGATGACTTGCTCTTCTAGTTTGCGGAGGCTTTCGGCAGCACGTTCGAGGTCTTCATCACTTAGGTCGCCTGTTTCCATGCGCCGGATGACCTGTGCCTCCATCAGTTGACGCACCAGTTCCACAACGGTGAGCAGAAGAGGAGCTAAGCCAGCATCCTTACTAGCTTTAGGCGAAGCGGCAATAGTCTGAATAGGAAGATCAGAAGCGGTCACGCAGTTTCCAAATATAGTTGCTTGCTTCTATCTTGCTTGATTTTGCGATCGACAACCAAAAAACCGGGCTTCTAAGCTAGTCGATCGCATTTAAACAACCACCTGCTATTAAAAAATCCCGGCTTCTAATATGCAGATTGGATGGAGCTAGGCTTGAGCTGTTGGTACTGCTTGACTGGCAGTCGCTGGGCGGAGCGATCGCAATTCGGTTTCCAGGCTCTCTACTCGCTGCATCAATTGCTGGTTCGCCTCAATTAGACTTTGAGATTGGGCGCTAAAGTGAGGATTATTTTCCCACCAGTTGATGCCCATTTCTCTTGCTTTATCAACCGAGGCAATCAGCAGACGAATGCGGATGGTCAGCAGTTCTGTCGTGGCAACGGAAACGGAGATATCGCCAGCAATGACAATACCTTTATCTAACACTCGTTCCAGCACATCTGCCAGCGTTGAGCCTGAGGTTGAAGTCGAAATCGATCGCGCTGAATCTTTAGTAGACGATGGTGGGTTGAGATAGCTTCTTGTCGGTATTGCGGCGGTCATAGCTTAAGCCTCTGAAGGAAGATAGAGTCGATCGCGTAGCAGGACGCTACCCTTTTCTGCAAGCAAGCGTAAAACATCCACTGTGCGGAAGCGATCCAGCGCCAGGGCTTGCTCAATTTGAGACAGCCGCGCCCCATTGACTTGCTTGAGATAAGCAAGAATTTCCTGTTCGTAGGGAATGACTTCTTCTATGGCGGGAATGCTCGCTTCGCTTACTGCTTCTGAAATGGGTGCTACTGACTCGGATGTCGTCGACATGATCGGCACTTCATTCAGGCTCCCCGTCAGCTCTTCCGTTGCAGTCACGATCGGCGCTTCGATTTCATCCATAAGCGCTTTCAGATCTTCTGCAATAGTGGTGGCTTGAGCGATCGCCACATCAGATGAGCCAACAGCCCGATCTTCAGGTGAAGCACTCTGCTCTGTCTCACCCAGTTCTGCTTCGACTAGACTCATGCTGATCATTTCATTCAGCAGTTCCCACAGAATTTGGGTTGCTTCCTTTAAAGGCAAACTGGAGCGAGAGAGGAGGACATCGGAACAAAGATCGCGGAAATCAGCGTTTCCAGGCGTTGCCAAAATCTCATGGTCATGGCAAACTTTGCCCAACATCAGGCAAGACCGCAAACCAGAAGCTTTCTCATTGTTTGTGCGGATACGAAATTCTTTGACTAGACGCACGATGAGCAGCGCACTGGCACGATCGACCTCTGTTTTCTGTACCAAAATTTCTTGCTGCGTCAGCTCATCCGGCTCAGGCATACTGATGGTTACCAGCCGATCCATCAAAGCATCTTGCGTCGCATGAACACCACAATATTCTTCTGGGTTGGATGTGAAAATGGCACGAAAATGAGGACTGACCCGAACGTACTCGCTGCGGCTATTGCTCGGTGGCAATACCAGCAGTTTTTCCTCCAACGCTGACAGCAAGACGTTGTTGACCTCTGGCCGCGAACGGTTAAACTCGTCATACACCAGCGTGAAACCGTCTCGGCAGGCAAGCGTGAGGCGAGAATCAGCCCAGTTTTGCCGCACTTCATCTTCGACTTTGACAACGCTGTGAATGTAGTTATCAACCACTCGCTTGCGCGTATAACCCGACTGATTGCCGATCAGGTCAGATGTTTTGAACTCGTCATCACCAAAAATCAACATGAGTGGGCGGGCAAGCAGATCAGCTAAATGCAATGCCAACGTTGTTTTACCTGTCCCAGCAGGACCACGCAAATGGACAGAATAACCAGATTGTAGATAGCGCAGGGCACGGCTCGCGACTCGTTCAACGGCAGGAGTGCTGACAAATCGACGGGGGCTGGCTCGAAGTATAGTCGTCACGGTTTAACCTCTGAGTGGGGGGCGATATGAGGGGGGGTAGGGTATGAGAGTGTGTAAAGTAATGAGTTACTGAGGCTAGATGCGCTCAGCGCTGCATGGCTTCCTCTTCCCTGCCTCCTCTTCACGTACGGGCAAGATGTCCTTGAGCAAGATAGATGCGATCGCGCTGGGTAATTAAGCCTTTTTTGATTAGTGATCGTAGAGCATCTACAGCTTGGAAACGGCTCAGATCAAGCGCTCTTTCAATTTCTGTCAGTCTTGCGCCTTGCACGTTCTGGATGTAGGCATAAACATCCTGCTCGGGGGCGATCGCCTCCTGTGCTGCCTTCATCACTTTTTCTGGGAGCGCAACAGCAACGGCACTGCTGTGCTGTGCTCCTATGGTTGCCGTGACAGCTATAAATTCATGCGGTAACGCTGTGACGCGACCCGTAAGCTGGTTCCCATTTTTAGCAGAGGCTTGTGCGACTGCTGGCAGCTTTGCCGCAGCGGTTTCGACACTAGCAGCGCCCTCGCCGCCCCAAACAGTATGGTGTAAATCCTGGGAAAACCGTCGCAGTTCGGCTCGAAAGACTGCAAGGTGCTGAAATAATGCTTGTGTTTCAGCTTCGCGCTTTGCCCGTTCTTCAATGAGTGCTTGGTTCAAGTGCACAGCTTGATTTTCACGAACGGCTTCGAGTTCAATCAGGTAGCTCTGCACGTCTGAACGCAAATCACTAACAAACGTAACCAACTCTTGTTTTAACTGTGGTACGGCAACCGCTCGTTCAGCTTGCGTCTCTGTAAGCGATGCGGCTGTTTGCTGTTGGAGCATTTGCACAAAGAGCTGGAGTTCTGCGGCTAGTTGGGTGGCTTGTACGTAGCGTCGATCGCCTGCTGCTGCCAAAAATGATTGCGTTTCTAAATGCAAGCGCTGGCAAAACTGCTGTAGCTCAGTGCAGCGTGCTGTGTTTTGGCTCCCTAACGCCTCACGAAAGAGGCTAAGTTTGTGACGCAGTTGGACTGCTTTGGCTTGGCGCTCTTGCCGAGTTGCTGCTAAGGAAGCAGAGACTTCCTGCTGGCGCTGCGTAACTTCCTGCTGGCGCTGCTGCTGCTCTTGCTTCCAGGCATTCTTTAAAGACATTGTTAAAACTCCTCCCCGTTATGATGGGGAATGATTGACTAACAAGTAAGCTGGGAAACCGAGGGGCTTCCCAGCAGCCAGCAAACTTGCGGTTTGTTGGACGTAAGCTTGAACGTCGATCGTCCATAGTGAAACCATCGACGTTGACAAACAGTTGAAGTCACTAAGCAGCAGGAACTGCGGCTTGAGCGGTTAAACCAACTGCTTCGGCATACTTCAAGTAGGTTTCGACAGAGGCAATGACGATGCGAGCTTCGATCGATAGCAGTTCAATACCCACTAAAGACACACGAACCCAAGCATCAATGACGATACCTTTGTCCAAAATGCGATCAACGACTTCAGCCAAGCTAGAGGAGGAGTTTACTTTTTCAACAGCCATGATTTTTACCTTTAACAGATAGATGGAACTTGGTACGCCTCCCTTCTCCCCGTAATATGGTTCGACATGGGTTTTGGCTTCCGATCTCAGAATAAGCAGTGGAGTTGTAGAAACCACTGTCGCAATCACTGAACCTTCACTCAAGCTCTTTTCGTTTCTTCGCGAAATTACTGAGCGATCGCCATTCATTTATGGGAAGAGGGTGCCATGTTAACGAAGGTTACGAAGAATTACTTGCTTTTCTTGTGTCAAAAAGCTGCCGATTTATAGCGTTATGCCATTAGTCACAACCCGCCACGCTGCTCAATTGGGAATGTGCTTGCTGAGCCTTTCGTTGTTTTGTGCTGCGCCGACTGCCGCCGTATTGTCTGCTGCCGCACCTGATACTGCTCAGGCAACCGTAGTATCAGCGTTTAACCTTTTACGGCAACAGCCTGAAGACCCTACAGCCGTGCTGCAAAAACTGGCACAAGCGGATGTTGTTTATTTGGGCGAAACGCACGATCGTCTGGCAGATCATCAAGCCCAGCTTGCAATCGTCCAAGCCCTGCATCAGTTACGCCCCAAACTGGCGATCGGCATGGAAATGTTTCAGCGTCCCTATCAAGCGGTTTTGAACCAGTATCTTATGGGTGGCTTAACCGAAGCGGCATTGCAAGACCAGAGCCAATACCAGAAACGCTGGGGCTATAGTTGGGACTTTTACGCGCCAATACTCCGTTTTGCAAAAGCTAAGGGACTGCCTGTAGTAGCCCTTAATACGCCTACAGAAGTCACCCGCAAAACCTCCCGCAGTGGGTTAGAAAGCTTGACACTGGTAGAACGGCGCTTTATTCCACCCCGCTCAACGATCGTCCTCGGTCCTGATTCTTATCGCGATCGCCTTCAGAAAATTTATGCTGAAAGCTATCATGGCAAGAGTGTGAGCGGCAGCTTTGAGCGCTTCTTTCAAGCGCAAGTCCTATGGGACGAAACGATGGCTGACCGTATTGCCTACACGTTACAAAAACAGCCAGAAACGCTTGTCGTTGTGCTGGTGGGGCAGGGACATGTTATCTATGGCGATGGCATTCCGGTACGAGTCAGCCGACGAATGCAGGCAACCCGATCACAGCCGCTTAAGCAAATTACACTCTTACTCAACACCGATGTGACTGAAAGGCAGAGCGATCGCCCGATTGCTGACTATCTCTGGCACTCTCGGTAAAGACGATCATTCCAACCAAATTTTTGTGGAAAAAGCTAGTTGCGTACTCAAGCTGTATTCGAGACCAGCAGAAGCTTTAATGTCAACACAGAGGCTTCAAGCAGTTAGCGCTACCTGGAAACCCTAAGCTGTGTCCTAGATTGCTTCAACCTTTTCACCCTTGAGCAACGGAAAGCCCAACGCCTCTCGCTGCTGCAAATAAAGCTGCGCTACCTGCCGCGCTAAGTTCCGAATCCGACCAATGTAGCGCGTTCGCTCCGTTACCGAAATCACACCCCGCGCATCTAGCAAATTAAACGTGTGTGAACACTTCAGCACATAGTCAAGGCTAGGCGAGACTAACGCCCTTTCTACCAATTGCCTTGCCTCTTGCTCATACAGATTAAAGAGCGTAAGCAGCATTTCTGGGTTAGAGGCATCAAAGTTGTAGACTGACTGCTCAATCTCTCCCTGAAGATGCACATCACCGTAGGTTACAGCCTCATTCCACTGAATCTTTGTAAATGCGTTTACATTCTGGAGGTACATTGTCAATCGCTCCAGTCCATAGGTGATCTCAATCGCTACTGGGCGGCAGTCAATCCCACCACATTGCTGGAAGTAAGTGAATTGCGTGACTTCCATCCCGTCCAGCCAAACTTCCCAACCCACGCCCCACGCTCCTAAAGTTGGCGATTCCCAGTTATCTTCCACAAAACGAACATCATGGTTTTCCGGCTGAATCCCTAGCACTCTCAGTGAATCAAGATACATATCCTGAATGTTGCTTGGCGACGGCTTAACCAAGACTTGATACTGGTAATAGTGTTGGTACCGATTTGGATTTTCCCCATAGCGTCCATCTGTCGGTCGTCTGCATGGCTCTACATAAGCCACAGACCACGGCTCAGGACCAATCGCTCGTAAAAAAGTATGTGGGCTCATCGTTCCCGCCCCTTTCTCCGTGTCGTAAGGCTGAACGATGAGACACCCGCGATCGCTCCAGAACTTACTTAACGCAGCAATCACCGATTGAAAGTACATCACCTTTTTCCCAAAACGATAGATCGAGATACCCACCTATTCTTGCTCAGATGGGGTTACTGGGCTTAACCTCGACCAAACCAAATTTTCTTTCCCTCTACTGCTTGACAGCTCTTTCTTCTCCTGTTACGTTAGATAAGCGGTGAGGCAAGCGACGCAAGAGTGAAGCGAAACTGAACCGCCCGAACCTAGAGAATTAAATAGTTTGGAAGCCAGAATAGCACTTAATACTTGTGAAAGAAAGTGTTTTCTAGGAATTTATTCTTAGAGATGAGATAACGAGAGGTCGGGCATTAATTTTGGTTGATGTGCTGATCTTGATTTGAGCCTCAAGGGTTCTTCTTGTTTGAACAACATGGAGAGTTTGATCCTGGCTCAGGATGAACGCTGGCGGTCTGCTTAACACATGCAAGTCGAACGGAACTCTTCGGAGTTTAGTGGCGGACGGGTGAGTAACGCGTGAGAATCTGCCTTCAGGTTGGGGACAACAGTTGGAAACGACTGCTAATACCCAATGTGCCGAGAGGTGAAAGCTTTAGTGCCTGAGGATGAGCTCGCGTCTGATTAGCTAGTTGGTGGAGTAATGGTTCACCAAGGCGACGATCAGTAGCTGGTCTGAGAGGATGATCAGCCACACTGGGACTGAGACACGGCCCAGACTCCTACGGGAGGCAGCAGTGGGGAATTTTCCGCAATGGGCGCAAGCCTGACGGAGCAAGACCGCGTGAGGGAGGAAGGCTCTTGGGTTGTAAACCTCTTTTATCAGGGAAGAAGATCTGACGGTACCTGATGAATCAGCATCGGCTAACTCCGTGCCAGCAGCCGCGGTAATACGGAGGATGCAAGCGTTATCCGGATTTATTGGGCGTAAAGCGTCCGCAGGTGGTTTTACAAGTCTGCTGTTAAAGCGCGAGGCTTAACCTCGTACAGGCAGTGGAAACTGTGAGACTAGAGTGTGGTAGGGGTAGCGGGAATTCCCAGTGTAGCGGTGAAATGCGTAGATATTGGGAAGAACACCAGCGGCGAAAGCGCGCTACTGGGCCATCACTGACACTCATGGACGAAAGCTAGGGGAGCGAAAGGGATTAGATACCCCTGTAGTCCTAGCTGTAAACGATGGATACTAGGTGTTGCCCGTATCGACCCGGGCAGTGCCGTAGCTAACGCGTTAAGTATCCCGCCTGGGGAGTATGCACGCAAGTGTGAAACTCAAAGGAATTGACGGAGTCCGCACAAGCGGTGGAGTATGTGGTTTAATTCGATGCAACGCGAAGAACCTTACCAGGGCTTGACATGTCGCGAATCCCGGTGAAAGTCGGGAGTGCCTTCGGGAGCGCGAACACAGGTGGTGCATGGCTGTCGTCAGCTCGTGTCGTGAGATGTTGGGTTAAGTCCCGCAACGAGCGCAACCCTCGTTTTTAGTTGCCAGCATTCAGTTGGGCACTCTAGAGAGACTGCCGGTGACAAACCGGAGGAAGGTGGGGATGACGTCAAGTCAGCATGCCCCTTACGTCCTGGGCTACACACGTACTACAATGCTTCGGACAAAGGGTTGCGAGCTAGCGATAGCAAGCTAATCCCATAAACCGAGGCTCAGTTCAGATTGCAGGCTGCAACTCGCCTGCATGAAGGAGGAATCGCTAGTAATCCCAGGTCAGCATACTGGGGTGAATACGTTCCCGGGCCTTGTACACACCGCCCGTCACACCATGGGAGTTGAGTCACGCCCGAAGTCGTTACTCCAACCGCTTGCGGAGGAGGATGCCGAAGGCAGGGCTGATGACTGGGGTGAAGTCGTAACAAGGTAGCCGTACCGGAAGGTGTGGCTGGATCACCTCCTTTTAGGGAGACCTACCCGCATTGATGTTCGAAAGCAATTTGCGATTAGAGCCAATGTTGGTCATCCCAAGGTCGTTCAAGATTAAGTGTTGGCTTTCAAACTAGCTAGGTTTGGTTTATGGGCTATTAGCTCAGGTGGTTAGAGCGCACCCCTGATAAGGGTGAGGTCCCTGGTTCGAGTCCAGGATGGCCCACCTTAGAAGTTGTTAGTTAGAAGTTGTTAGCTTTTAGTCTTGATTGAAGGCTAAGGGTTGGGAACCTAGTACTAAGGGCTTCATCTGGGGGTTTAGCTCAGTTGGTAGAGCGCCTGCTTTGCAAGCAGGATGTCAACGGTTCGAGTCCGTTAACCTCCACTGGGTTATTTAGTTAAGACCGTTAGCGAATGTGAGTTAATTTCAGCAACTTGTCTAGTTTTTGAACTAGAGAGCCTGCTGGATTTAGTTCCAGCCAGAACCTTGAAAACTGCATAGTAACTTGTCAGGTAGAACAATTTTTAGTTCTTTGCCTTTGTTGAATGGTGTTCGCACTGTTTTACACAGACGGCAAAAGTTAAAGATTGTAGTCACAGACACCAATGTAATTGATAGTGGTCAAGCTACAAAGGGCTGATGGTGGATACCTAGGCACACAGAGGCGAAGAAGGACGTGGTTACCGACGATATGCCCCGGGGAGTTGGAAGCAGGCATTGATCCGGGGGTTTCCGAATGGGGCAACCCTACATACTGCTACCTGAATCTATAGGGTAGCAAGAGCGAACGCAGCGAATTGAAACATCTTAGTAGCTGTAGGAAGAGAAAACAAACGTGATTCCCTTAGTAGCGGCGAGCGAAGCGGGAAGAGCCTAAACCAGTTTGCATGCAGACTGGGGTTGTGGGACAGCGACATGGACGCGAGCGGTTAGACGAAGCAGCTGAATACTGCATCAGAGAAGGTGAAAATCCTGTAGTCGAAAACTTAACGCTACTAGCTGGATCCCGAGTAGGTCGGGGCACGTGAAATCCCGATTGAATCCGCGAGGACCACCTCGTAAGGCTAAATACTCCTGTGTGACCGATAGTGAACCAGTACCGCGAGGGAACGGTGAAAAGAACCCCGGGAGGGGAGTGAAATAGAACATGAAACCATCAGCTTACAAGCAATCGAAGCACGATTTAACGTGTGACGGTGTGCCTGTTGAAGAATGAGCCGGCGACTTATAGGCACTGGCAGATTAAGCCGGGAATGGCGAAGTCAAAGCGAAAGCGAGTCTGAATAGGGCGTTAGTCAGTGTTTATAGACCCGAACCCGGGTGATCTAACCATGTCCAGGATGAAGCTTGGGTAACACCAAGTGGAGGTCCGAACCGACTGATGTTGAAAAATCAGCGGATGAGGTGTGGTTAGGGGTGAAATGCCAATCGAACCCGGAGCTAGCTGGTTCTCCCCGAAATGTGTTGAGGCGCAGCGGCAATGATTATAGCTGGGGGGTAAAGCACTGATTCGGTGCGGGCTGCGAGAGCGGTACCAAATCGAGTCAAACTCTGAATACCCAGTGCACACATTGCCAGTGAGACGGTGGGGGATAAGCTTCATCGTCAAGAGGGAAACAGCCCAGACCACCAGCTAAGGTCCCCAAATCATCATTCAGTGATTAAGGAGGTGGGAGTGCAAAGACAACCAGGAGGTTTGCCTAGAAGCAGCCAACCTTAAAAGAGTGCGTAATAGCTCACTGGTCAAGCGCTCCTGCGCCGAAAATGAACGGGGCTAAATGATGTACCGAAGCTGTGGGATATGCAAATATCGGTAGGGGAGCGTTCTGTTGTAGTTAGAAGCATCAGCGAGAGCAGGTGTGGACGAAGCAGAAGTGAGAATGTCGGCTTGAGTAGCGCAAACATTGGTGAGAATCCAATGCCCTGAAATCCCAAGGTTTCCTCCGGAAGGCTCGTCCGCGGAGGGTTAGTCGGGACCTAAGGCGAGGCCGAAAGGCGTAGTCGATGGACAACTGGTTAATATTCCAGTACTTGTTTTGGTTTGTGCAGAGGGACGGAGAAGGCTAAACTAGCCGGATGTTGGTTACCGGTTCAAGCGTCCGAGGTGTTGAGAGTTGGTGAAAACAACTTGAGCTGAGGCGTGAGTACGAGGGAATACGTTCCTGAAGTAGTTGATGTCAAGCTTCCAAGAAAAGCTCTAAACACGTTAAGCCAGAATGACCCGTACCCTAAACCGACACAGGTGGGAAAGTTGAGAATACTAAAGGGCGCGAGATAACTCTCTCTAAGGAACTCGGCAAAATGGCCCCGTAACTTCGGGAGAAGGGGTGCCACCGCGAGGTGGTCGCAGTGAAGAGATCCAGGCGACTGTTTACCAAAAACACAGGTCTCCGCTAAGTCGCAAGACGATGTATGGGGGCTGACGCCTGCCCAGTGCCGGAAGGTTAAGGAAGTCGGTTAGCGCAAGCGAAGCTGGCGACTGAAGCCCCGGTGAACGGCGGCCGTAACTATAACGGTCCTAAGGTAGCGAAATTCCTTGTCGGGTAAGTTCCGACCCGCACGAAAGGCGTAACGATCTGGATGCTGTCTCGGAGAGAGGCTCGGCGAAATAGGATTGTCTGTGAAGATACGGACTACCTGCACCTGGACAGAAAGACCCTATGAAGCTTTACTGTAGCCTGAGATTGGGTTCGGGCTTTGCTTGCGCAGGATAGGTGGGAGGCTATGAGAGTGTCCTTGTGGGGACACTGGAGCCAACGGTGAGATACCACTCTAGCAAGGCTAGAATTCTAACCTTGAACCATGATCTGGTTGAGGAACAGTTTCAGGTAGGCAGTTTGACTGGGGCGGTCGCCTCCTAAAAAGTAACGGAGGCGCGCAAAGGTTCTCTCAGGCTGGTTGGAAATCAGCCGTAGAGTGTAAAGGCAGAAGAGAGCTTGACTGTGAGACCAACAAGTCGAACAGGGACGAAAGTCGGCTTTAGTGATCCGACGGCACCGCGTGGAAGAGTACGTCGCTAAACGGATAAAAGTTACTCTAGGGATAACAGGCTGATCTCCCCCAAGAGTTCACATCGACGGGGAGGTTTGGCACCTCGATGTCGGCTCATCGCAACCTGGGGCGGTAGTACGTCCCAAGGGTTGGGCTGTTCGCCCATTAAAGCGGTACGTGAGCTGGGTTCAGAACGTCGTGAGACAGTTCGGTCCATATCCGGTGCAGGCGTAAGAGCATTGAGAGGATTCCTCCTTAGTACGAGAGGACCGGGAGGAACGCACCGCTGGTGTACCAGTTATCGTGCCAACGGTAAACGCTGGGTAGCTATGTGCGGAGCGGATAACCGCTGAAAGCATCTAAGTGGGAAGCCCACCTCAAGATGAGTGCTCTCATGGGTTAACCCAGTAAGGTCACGGGCAGAACACCCGTTGATAGGCGGTAGATGGAAGTACAGTAATGTATGCAGTCGAGCCGTACTAATAGACCGAGGGCTTGACCTCAAACGTTGGTGAATGAAAAAAACAAGTTGCTATGCAGCCTTTAAGGTTTCTGTTTGAGTACGCATCCTTTCCTGGTGCTTATGGCGTAGTGGTCCCACCCTGACCCATCCCGAACTCAGGTGTGAAACATTACAGCGGCAAAGATAGTTGGGGGGCAGCTCCCTGCAAAAATAGCTCAGTGCCAGGTTGATTTTTAGTTAAATAGTGGTGTAGTCTGCGCAGACTACACCACTATTTTGTTGTGACCTCACTTAAATAAATGTGATGGGCTAAGAACTTAAACATCATACGGACTCACAAAAGCGGCTAGTACTCTTTTGTAAAGGATAAAGGGAAATAGATGGTGCTGTTCTTCTCCTGTCCTTATGTCAACGTTCCCTCCCTTTCTGCGTTGTCCCAACTGTGGCTCAGAAGACATCATGAAAAATGGCACGACCCGACGCGGCAAACAAAACTATAAATGCCGCGATTGTGGTCGTCAATTTGTGGAAAAGCCACAGTGGCAACCTCGGAAAAAAGACAGCACTGTCATGATTGACCGCTTGCTGCTAGAAAAGATTTCATGACTTAGGGATTTCCAGGGAAGTAATCGTCCCAGTCCCAAACCGAAAGACAGTCAACTGCTTGAATTTTTCGGCATTTTGGGACATTTAAATTTTGGAAGTCCCTTAGTCTTTTGAGTTCTCAGACATGGCTTGCGGTCTGCTTCTGTTTCAGTGATCTCGAGTTTGGAAACGCCTGCCATGTCTGTTGCTTGAACCTGACAGCTACTTTATACCATCTGTAGCCCAATCTTGAAGAATCAGTATAACCACAGAAGCAAGACTTTAAGGGCAGAGAACGGACATTGACGCGTTACATTATTCAACGGCGTCAGGTTCAGGGCTTGCCTCTGCCACGCGGTTGTGCGGCTTCAAGCCCAGCCCAAGTAGTGACCCACAGGCTCCACCTTTGACGGTTTGTCAAGACCGCTGTCTGCTTGGGAAGCGGTTGGAACAGCATGTACCCAAGCAGACAGTCGTGCTGCCTCGGCTAATGGCACAGCCTCCAGACCGTATTGGCGACGTCAACGTCGCCAATACGGTCTGAGGACGGCTCCGGCATCAACCAAGCTACGGGTTGGCAACCTGGCTGCTGGAGCTCTGAAACGCTCGCTCAAACTCTTGCCAGGGTTGGCAGCAGGCCTTTTGGATGGCTTTGCGGCTATGAAAGCAAGCTGTCAAACGTGCGTTAGAAACCAGTCGAAGGGTTACCTCCCCGATCGAAGCTGCTGAAACGGCAAAGGTACGGACGAGCAAGTTTAGCCTTATACCAATTCCTCAAGATAGGGCTACAGATGCTATAAAGTAGCTATTGGGTTCAAGCAGCATTTATGGCAGGCGTTTACAAACTCGATATCACCGAAACGGAAGCAGACCTAAAACAACGGCTCAGAAGCCAAAAGACCGCTTCTGACAAAGAACGTATTCAACTGCTTTATCTGCTTAAAACTGGTCAAGCCACCACGGTGCAGTCTGCGGCGACCCTGCTCGGTCGGCATCGCGTCACTGTACAGGAGTGGCTCCGCCTCTATCGCACCGGCGGTCTGACAGCCATGCTCACCCATACGCCCCGTACGGGGCGACGGCAGAGCATTCCCCAGTGGGCACAGGCGGCGCTCAACCAACGGTTGCACCAAAATGAGGGCTTCAACAGCTACGGCGAGATTTGCCAGTGGCTAGAGACGCAACTCGGCATCACTGCCCCTTATAAAACGGTGCATCAGTTGGTGCATTACCGCCTCAAAGCCGCGCCTAAAGTTGCTAGACCCGTGAGTACAGAGACCACAGCGGTCAAAGTAGAGGCATATAAAAAACTCGCTGAGAACCTGGCGATGCTGGCTTGGTATGCCGTAGCCGTGCTGGGACTGAGCGGACAAGTACGCTTCTTCTGCCAGGATGAGACGCGCCTTGGGCTCAAAACTATCAGTGGGCGCAAGATCACGGCTAAAGGCATCAAGCCCAAAGGTAAGGTGCAGTGGCAGTTCAAGGCCACCTATCTGTATGGGGTGGTGGAACCGAGCACGGGCGAGCACTTCTTCTATGAGTTCACTCATCTCAACAGCGATTGCTTCCAAGTGTTCTTGAACTTAGTGAGTGAGCGCTACAAGGACAGCATTGTGATCATGCAAGTCGATCAAGCGGGGGCACACCGCGCCAAACGCTTGCAGATTCCGCCCAATATCATCTTGCTGTTTCAACCGTCCCACTCACCAGAAACGAATCCCATTGAGCGTGTGTGGCAGCATTTCAAATTAGGGTTGCGCTGGCAGTTGCCGAAGAACCTCGATGCGTTGCGGTTGTTGATGCGAGCGAGGTTAGAAGTGATGACTAAGGAAGTCATTGCTTCCCTTGTCGGATGGCACTCTATTTTAGAGGCACTATCTGTAGCTGGTCTTTAGAGAATTGGTATTACTGGGCAAAGGCTTTCTCCTTGGCTGGGTTGCCTCTGTTCAAGCGTTCCCAGTCCTTCTGGCATCGCGAGAGCACCAAAAGTTCGGAAGCATCACCATTGGTTGGCATTTGATACCATGGCTTAGCTGCAATCAAAAATGGCGATCGTGACTGGTCGAGCTCTAATGTTTTGCAGGACGCCTTAATTAAGCGATCGCTCAAGGTCGCCTTTGTTGCCAAGAATTGTCTCAAGGACTTAAAGCGTCCTCCGAGTAGCTTCTTTCCAAGCTTTCCTGATCTGACAGTTAAAATTCTTTTTTTCAACAATACACTTTAGCAAATCTATGTAGAAACTGTGGAATATTTTGAGAAGGGCACTTTCCTGTTCTGAGCCATTCATCCCGGTGAGAAGTATGTGTTGGTTTACCAGAACACTGTTCCCGCTCGCTTCCTGCAGCCTCAAGACGTGCTAAATGGTGAAGTGATCGTTCCAGGCTTCCCATTTCGGTTGCTGAGCTGTTTGAAGAATGGGATTTTCAGAAATCACTGTTTTTTACTTCCCTCGTTGTTTTTTGCATCTGCATTCCTTACTTGCTTTGTCTTACTCAGAACGGTAAGCCATTGCTCAGCAATTTCCCTTAAGGCTTTCGTATTGGGCTTGCCTCTGTTGCGAAGAAGATTCCCTTGAAGCTGTCGCAGAGTAGCGATAGACGATTCAATCAACTGATTGCTTGAACTTGAGGAAGAGCTATTAGTCAAGGCAAGCTGTATATGTTGGCTCACGTCTAAAAACTGAAGAAATTCAGAGTTGAGAGTAGCTGGAGGTGGGGCAGGAATCCATGACAATTGGGACGCTACGCTAGCAATTGCCTTGAGGCTATAGCAGTTTTGGAGGGCTACAATTGCCATTGCTGAGACTTCTCTAGATGCAACGTTTTCATCACCAGTGATGAGAAAGATTTCGATTGCTAGACGAGCCGAGATGGGATCTTCCCGGTATGCGTCGATCGTTAATTGCAAACTACGACGGAGTGATTCGAGCGCAAAATTCTGATTCGATAGAACGGCACTCAACAAAGAAACGGTTGGGAGGGCGAGCATTAAAGGCACTAAAGGCAACCACCAACCTTGCAGGAGGGCTAGATAGCAAACAGTGATAGTGCCAGTTATCGCTAAGAATGTTACAAGTACGACCTGTGGAGCAGAACGCATCTTCCAGCTTAGCATCGCAACAATCAAGCAGCATATAGCAATCCACAGCCCTTCTAAAGGATTAGACCAAACACGGATATTAGGACGATCATTCAATGCCGCAGTAAGAAGCTGGCTGGTGAGGTTGGCATGAATTACGGTTCCTGGTGTTGTCTTCGGTGGAGAAAATAATCCACCATTGATTGACGTGTAAAATTGGTCTTTCAGGCTACTTGCTGTTGCCCCAATCAAGACAATGCGATCGCGCATCAAATCGGGTGGAATCTGACCTTCAAAAGTGTCAGTCATGGAGATCGTTGGGAACGCTTCAATGCCCCCCCGATAGTTAAGAATCACCTGATAGCCGCCCGAATCTGCTTGGGCATACCCTCCATCGTTAGATTCAAAGGCAGGAAAAATCGCGGCTCCAATCTGTACCTGGTTGTCCTTTGTCAGGGTTGGCTCAACCCGCTTCGATCGGAGGTAAAGCTCTGCCAACTTGAATGAAAGACTAAAAATATTTTCGTTATTAGAATCGCTTAAATACAGGAGACCCCGCCGGATTTTGCCATCCCTGTCTAGCAGAAAATTGTTTGACCCTACCTGATCGCGCTGTTTCAGTATTAGAGGTGCGTCAACTGGATACTCGCCGCCGCTACTGACCTTCTGTATTCCAATCAAATTAGGTGTAGTCTCGAAGATTTTTTGCAATTGCTGATGCCCTGGTTCAAACGAAAAATCTCGATAGAGTCCCAGTCCGATCGCCGCCGGCTTTTGCTGTCGGATCTTGTCTAGCAACCGGGCGAGTGTAGCATCTGACATCGGCCATTGCTGCTGCTGTTGCAAATCGGCTTCATCGATCGTCACAATGACGATACGGGAGTCGGATGCTTCCTTCGGGCGGAGAAGAAAGAGCTGATCCAGAGCAGCTAACTCAAAGACTTCTAGCACCCCAAGTAACCGCAGAGTAAGTACTAAGCCGGCTGTACCAAAGGCTGCAAGCATAAATTGCCAATTGATCCAGTACTGTCGTTGCTTGTAGCGTGGTTCAAATCTGGCTTTTTGCCGTGCTTCAGTAATGATCTGGCTAGTTTGTTGTAAGCGACTTAACCGGGCTTCACTGAGTTTGCGCTGGGTTCGTTCCTTGTCGAGTTCTTCTAATAAGTTTGTTCCCTGCTCCTGACGGATATAAGAGACGAGATAATCATGCACCAGTTGGTAGCGATCGGCGGGGACTTCTGGCAACAGCATCACCAAGCCCGATCGCACCAGAATTTCCAGCACAAAATCGAGCTTGGCAGTTTCCTCACCCATGTCTTCGACCAGTTCTGTGCGGGTTTTCAGCGGGCGGGTATTGTTTTCATCCGTCAGCAGGTACAGCACCAGTTCTGCTGGACGTTGGTTCTCGGCGCCACAATCGGCAACCACCTCTGCCAGGTAGCGCCCAACCAGCACCTCCTTCGCGAGTTTGCCAGCGTCCCGCAGTGCACGATAGGTCTCCAGTTCACAGATATCATCCGTCTGTAACTGTGCGCCCACAATCTGGAGTTCGATCGGACGCACTTCGCCGTTTTCATCTGTCAGATCTGTCACCAGTGCTTCGACCAGTGACGGTTCTAGGTAAAAGTGTGCTTGCTCCGTCAACTCCTGGATAATCACTCTGGCATCCTCGGGTGCAAAGTTGCCAAGGGGATAAAGGACATTGCGGCTTAACACATCAATGCCCGTAGCGCTAATTTCGGGGATGCGGTTGAATTCCAGCAGGTAATACAGGTAGTCCTCCCGCAGCGGCAATACCACTTTCACTGACAGGAGTTGCAGACACTGACCCAGGAAGGCAAAAAACGGACGACGCAGTGCCGGTGTAGGGTAGACAAAGAAGAATTCCTCGAACTGGTCAAAGATGAGAATCGTGCGGAGGTGGCGCTGTTCGTTGTGGCGCAGTTGGGAAATGAGCGAGTCGGGAGTCGGGAGTCGGGAGTCGGTTTCGATCACTGTCTCACCGTCCCTTTCTTCCTCTGCCTCCCTCTTTCCCCCAGCGTCCCTCTCTCCCAAAATTTCTGCCATCCGCCGTCCCAGTTCCTCTGTCCAGTCGGTGTACTTTCGTACCACTACGGGCAGGTTAGGCTGAAGGCCGATCGCCTTCTGTTCCAGGGTAGGCACAAGCCCAGCACTGATCAGGGAACTTTTGCCCACACCAGAGTAGCCGTGAATCACAATCAGTTTGCAGTCGTTGCGTCCGATGCGTTCTACCAGTTGCTTCACGTCGCGTTGCCGTTGCCAGGAAGCAATGCCAGCAGGTAGAGTTGTCGATGGTAGGGATGAACGATCCTCCGTTCCTACGGCACTTTGCAACCGCAGCGCTTCCTGATCCTGACGTTGGGCGCGCAGTCGTCCCGCTCCTACAAAGGCCCGTAGCTGATACTGCTGCTCCACTGACAGGCATTCCTGCTTGAGGTGGAAGGCTTCCAGATAGTCTTTTTGCTCGATGTAATAGGTTCGCAGTTCTTCCAGGATGGCGATATAGACCCGTGGAATGCCTTGATCACCGAGTGTTCGCGCTTCATTCAACCGAGCCAGAGCTACATCCCGTTGCCCTGTCAGTTTGGTTGCTTCTGCCAATGTCAACAGATACAGCCCGCGATAGCGCTGATCTTCTGACACTTGCTCAATCATCTCTAAAGCCTGTTCAGCATAGCGCTTTGCGTCTGCACTCTGTTTCCGCTGTATTGCTGTCAGCGCCAGATAACGATAATCTTGCGCCTGTCGAGCACGATTGTTGTAGGTCTGCTGTAGGGGGAGCGACTTCTGTGCCAGGGCTTCTAACTTCTCCCACGCTTGCAACTGATTTAGCACCCGCTCCAGTTGGGTAATCGCTTTGGCAACCAGATCGGGACGGTTTGCCTGCTCAAAGACCATCAGGCAATCTTGCAGCGGTTGCCTTGGCGGTTCCCAGTTTTTCTGACGATACTTGTTCTCATTGCAAAGGTTGTAGAGCGAGCGTCCGACAAAGTAGAGGAGGAGACCGGAGATGAGGTGGGGTGTTGGGTGTGAGGCTTCGGCGTAAGCGCTCAGTCGAACGGTGGGAGATGTAGGGTGTGAAGCTATTTGCTGCCAATACTCTAAACTGTGCTGAAAATGCTCTAACGCCTCTTGATTGGTAGGAGCATTCAAGCCTCGCAGGAAGTCGAGAGTGGCTTGCAGATCGGGAGCAAGGGGTTGTCCGTTTTTGTGTACGTCTCGCATGGCGGCTTCGACTTCGGAGCGTTGCAGGAAGCCTAAGTCCAGATTCTCTAAGAGGCGGCGGAAGGAGTGGTGGGACTCAGGGGTGAGGAGGGTGGAGAAGAGGCGATCGCTGGCATCTCGCAGGGCATCCAGCAAAGCATTTGGTGGCAGGGTAAAAGCGGTCGTCGTTGCCCAGCTTTCAAAGTCGGGTGCCAGTTGTACCAGATTGCTATGGACCTCATCTGTTGTCCAAAACACGATGGGGAAGGGAAGGTTCTTACGAAATTCTTCCCGTACCGAGTTGACCGCTGGCAGCATATCCTCTAAGGCGTTAACAGATTCTAACCCCAGCACCATGAGTGCTTCAACAGGTGTAGCGTCGGTTAATTCTCGTAGTCGTGCGTAGAGCGATTGACTCGTCTGTCGCAGAGGGGTAACGAGCAGTTTGACGGTGCAAGTTTTCTGGATCTGGGTGACTAACTGCCTACGCAAACTGACGTAATTGCAGCGTGCCAGCGTTAGAGAAAACTGTCCCTGAGAGGACTCGATCGCCCATGCCAATTCTTCCAGAGCATCCTGGTTGTGAGTGATAATTTCTTCAACGTCAGGGGCAACCATAGACAGCGTTTTGTGGCTCAGGTGTTACTTCGTTTCATGCGATCGCAATCGTAAAAGAATGTTGTGCAAAAGTAGAGTTATGTTCGACCATTCAGTGTCGGGGGCAATAACGACTAAACTATGATCCATCGTTTGTGTCTTTGCGTATCTTAGCCTGGAGCATAGACAACTTTCCTGCCTCCTCTACCCCTCATCCCCTTTATCCGTCCACCTGCAACTCTCTTGCCTCGGCCAAAATGGGGTTTACGTCAAACCAGGATTCGCCACGATCGCGGTACTCAAAGACCAGGCGACTGCGAATCAGCGTCTGATAGCCCTGATCGCCGCTTACCTTCTTACGTTGCCGCACCTGCCGCAGTAACTCCCACTCTTCATCGGAAACGGGCAGCGCCATCTCGTTACGTCGAGCACGAATGACTTCTTCTAGGGTGGCGGCAGGTAGCGGCAACTGTCTACTTTTTTTGATCCAGTCATTCAGCAGCCGCAGCAGATCGCGCACATGCCCACCGCTGGCAAAACAGAGTCGCTTCAGAGTCTCTGGCTGTTCAAAAATCTCTGTGACTTTCTCTAACCGTTGATCTGCTGCCAAGTCTGGAAAGGCGCGGGCTAACAGCATTTGCTGCAACAGCATCAACCCTTCTTCACAGGTACTGCCATCCTGAAAGAGCACTGGCACCATCGGCAGCACTTTCGGTTCCTCATAACGCTGGGTCAGCATCCCGTACTCGTTGGAGAACTTGAGCGCCAGGGGCATTGTGTAAACCACATGGCAGTTCAGGCGTGTCAGACATTCGCTCTGGTCGATGAACAAATATTCCTGTTGCGGACGACCAAAGGACTTGGCTCGATTGTCAACTCGATCGAGATTATCGACGATCGCGACTAACCCCTTTTTGCCCTGCTGCTTGAGTTGAGCGATCGCAGGCTCCAGTAGCTCCTTATTAATGGCATCCAGCAGTTTGTTCTTCTGCGGACCCAGGTACTGATTCAACCGCTCCCGTAAGCCCTGATTATTTTTTGCTACAACCGTCAGTTCAGCGATGCCGGCTGACAATGACAACTCACCCTTGCTGCTGATGCCTGCTTCTAGTCCGGGCAGTTTGGCTTTCGCCTTCACATCAACTTCCGTTGTTAAGACTTTGATCGTGTTATCCAGCAGGGCACGAAAGCCTTTTGCCTGAGGGCTGACGTTGGCTTGTTCCAGACTTTCGCTGATCCGTTTAGCGATCGCCAGTAAGACATCTCCAATATCCACATCTGCCATTTCCAGGTCTTCACTCGATTCAAAGTAAACGACATGAAAGCCCTCTTCCTCCAACTCTGCCTTCAGCTTCAGCAACTCCGTGGATTTGCCGCAGCCAATGTGTCCTGTAAATAGCACACAGGTCGGCTCATCTGGCGAAAAAAAGGTGATGTTAGTCTTTAATTCCTCAATAATCTTGCCGCCCCGCACTGAGGAAAAGTCAATATAGACTTTCTGATCCTCTGGATCGCCTGCCACCAGTGTCCGGCTAGGATTCGTCGCCTGAAAAAACTTCCGTACATCTACCGTCATAGTGCTCCCTGGTCCCTTTTATGCTTTTCACAGCATAGCTTTAGGCAGAGAATTTTCAAGCGATCAGCTCTCTGCTGAAGCAGCTGACTACAGGTTGGTGTTTGACTGACGATCGCGCAAGTGGGTTCAACTTTCAAGCAACAGCCGTATTGCCTTCGCTCGGTTTCAGCTCGAGGCGTAGACTGTATCTGCCACAATCAACTTCAATCACGCGTTATCTGAGAAGCGTCACCGAAGCGTCTCAGATGTAACTAAGTAGGTAGCCACAAGCAATGATCAAAGAGGGGTTTGGGGGCTTTGCCCCTAGACAGAGGGTTCTACCCCCTCCACCCCCGAAATGATCTTTGGTTTAATGACGCCTAGTTACTTATAAGCCTCGATCGCGCTCTAAATCGTGAATGACTTTCTCGTAGATCCACATTAAGGAGCGATCGGGATAGGTGTCTTGTGCTTGTTCCACTAAATGTGTTGCCAGCGATTCGTTACTATTGAGCAGCATTACCAGGCGGCGACGCAGGGGCGCAACTTGCCAATCGGGCGTATCAGACGATTGTTGGGTTTGCGTCATCACCTGTTCGCCGCGTGCAATCAGCTCCTCCACTGTTTGCTGCAATTCAGCCTGTACGGCTGAAACGCTTTCATCCAGATGCTCGATTTTTTCGATCGTATATGCCGCCAACCCAGCCCCAAAATAGAGCGTTTTCTGAAGCAGATCGTTCAAACTATCCATAACTATCCGGTTCGCTGAGTTGCAACATTCTTATTTTGCCTTCATCTTGTAACTGCGTCATCCCCTATCGAAAGACATACAGCGCTTTTTGATAGGGGCATTGGGCGATCGGCGCTATTGACCGATCAAACTAGAGAGCAATTGTTGCCAAAAGGGACGTGCATCGCCTTGTAGCTGCGGCAGCTTTTTACGAATGTCTTGAATGTTCCATCCGGTCAGACGCGCCAGATTTTGTGCCTGTTGTTCAAACTGCCGAGGGAGCGATCGGCGGTACCGATACGCTGCCTGACATTTTGGTGCACCTGTAAAGGCATGACGCAGCACATAGCGACCCTGAAACAGATTGCGGTTGCCTGTTTCCTGAAACACCAGGTCTTCGGGGAACTTATCGCGGGTATAGCGGACGTGCAAACGAGTAATAAAAACATTAGAGGAGGGACGACGTGGACGAAACCCGCCTAACGGTTGGGGACTCGCCTCACTATCAGCATTGTCAAGCCAGAACACACCAGCCTGCTTCAGTTCGGCTTGTGACAATGGTTCTGCCGAACAGGGATCACAGTTTGACATATCCCAGGCATATTCCATAAAGGCAACTTTGCGGTCTTCGCGATCGTATGCCGTCTGGAACATCGCCCTGTAAAAATCGCTAAACTCATTTTTGACAAACACCGGAATCTCTGTTTCAGATGGCACTTTAACCGTGCGGTAGTTCGTGACTTCTGTTTGTCCTTCGGGTGACAGCACGTAGATCAGCAAATCCTGCGCTGCGTTCGCGTTGATCATTCCTAACCGAATCGGCAACATAAAGCGTGGCGACTCGTAGGCAATTTGGAGTGGGCGCAGCGATTGATAGCCCGTTTTGTCGTATTCAGCCAGATTGACCTTCGCTACAAAAAACTTCAGCTTTTGCCGAATGTACGGCTTCAGCAGTTGATTTGCGCCTCTCGGAATTTTGTAGCCGTTTTGGGTCAGCCAGGTTTGCAGTCCATCCGATTCCTTGGCACTTAAGAGCAGAATGTCGTATTCACCGATCGTATAACGGGCTTCTACGGTGACACCCAGCGAATCTTTACGTGCTCTGTTCGACTCTTGAGCCATGCCTGATGACGCAGCAGAGGGAGCCAAAGCAGACCGAGGGTAACCCCCTTGATCACACGGATCTTCGTCAAAGTACTCGACCAACCGTGGCGCACTGAAGGCATCCAACCGCTCAATAATTTTGGGGTCAGCCACCTTGATCTGATCCTTCCGCAGCACTACAGGGACGGGCACGACGATCGCAAAATCCTTAACCTCGCCCTGATAGTCATTTGCCATCGTTAGCACAGTGCGCTTACCCGCGCGGGCGATCGCCACCTGCGATGCCTGGTTATAGAGTTTGGTATCTGCCTTGGCTACATAAAAGCCGCAAAATGCCCACGCTTTGGGAGCCACCAACAGACAAACCAGACAGGTAAAAAATAAAGTAATGAGAAGACGAAAAGGTTTCATGATCATAGTTTTGAGTTTTGAGTTTTGAGTTTTGAGTTTTGAGTTTTGAGTTTTGAGTTTTGAGTTTTGAGTTGTTGGAAAGGAGTCAGAAGGCAGGAGGCAGTAAGAGAGTTTTGAGTTTTGGTTCTCAGCACTAGCTGATGGCTGATAGCTGATGGCTGATAGCTAATAGCTGCCCAGAATGACGAGCTTTACGTGACCAGTGCCGTCATTTCTCGCCCCTCTACTTCTCTTGCTCCCTCTGCCTCTCCTGCACTATCGCTCCAGACAAAGCGATCGCCTGGAAAGACAGCATCAAACAAAAGGCTCAACGGTGCCAGCGTAAAAAGTGCCCAAAAGACCGCCGTTGAAAGGAACAGGTAATTGCGAAGGAAAAAAGTGAGAAGGGCGATCGCCACTGCCCAAAGTAGCCGTCCCATCCGAGCATTAGGAATCGTACGCGGGTCAGTGATCATAAAGAGGGAAAACATTAACAACGAACCACTCATTAAGCGATGCGCCCACACATCCCACGTCCAGCCCAGCAAAACGTTGCGAACTGCCTCAAGGACGGCATAGCTACCTAAAAACGCGATCGTCGTATCCCAACGTCCGACTCGTTGCACTACCAAGCCACCGCAGCTTAAAAACATCAGCGCGTACCAGCCTTCTTCGCCCCACTGCCCTGGCGATATCCAGGCATCTGAAGTAAACGTAAGCGCTGCCACAATGCCAAAGTTGCCAGGGTTAAAGACATGCTTCCCTTGCACCCGAATGAGGAACTTGCTGGCGATCGCCGCCACACACGCCAAAATCATTGTGCTGTAATGATCAGCGCGAATCAGAATGCTCAGCCCCAGCGACGTAACAAGGGCACTGGGAAGAGAGGAGCGGAAGGAGGGATGCAAGATGAGGGATGAAGGATGAAGGCTAAAGGCTAAGGGATGTAGCTTGCTTCTCCGAAGGAATAGGCTAAAAGCTTTAAATCTTACCCACTCCCGACTTTCCACTCCTTTTTCTTTTTCTTTCTCTGTCTCCTGCCTTCTGCCTTCTGCTTCCTGACCGCCAACTGCTGACCGTTGACCGCTAGCCGCTAACATTACCCATTGGGTAAGCACACAGGTTGCGATCGCTACGGCAATCATGCCCGGTTGCAACGTCCAATCACGTGTGCCTAGCCCAATCATCAGAAAGAGCGTCAGGAAGAGAATTTGATACGCGCGGGCATCATTCCATAACAGCATCTATAGCCTTTGGTAAAGAACGTTGGATGGCTGCTATTATGCCTTTACTGAAATGAAAACCTCGAATCGTTACAGATTAAGTAACCGAAAGCGCTTCTGAGTTGGACAGGCTGCTGTTGCTCTTAAGGTCATTTCAACTGTAGGTGCCTCTCTGTTAACTACAGAGAACTCCTCCTCTGCCGTTAGCAAAGTCTCTGTTTACATAAGCTTTAAGCAAAGCGTTAAACAATTTTTAAGACTGATGTTTCAAACTTGTTTCTCTGCTATCCGTATTGGGCATATTAAGCACAAGAAACCATTGAGATACTGAACTTATGAGCCATATTCAGGATGTAGAAGCTGCCTTCTTTTTCCAGAAAGGGCTGTATCTAAATAAACAGAGAGACTTTAGTGCAGCGGTTAGCAGCTACGATCGTACGTTACAGCTTCAGCCCGATTATCCCGATGCCTGGTACAACCGTGGCAATGCCTTATATCATCTGGGGCGGTATGAGGCGGCGATCGCTAGCTACGATCAGGCACTTGATTATGAACCAGGTTTTCCAGAAGCCTGGAACAATCGGGGTAGTGCACTGGACGACTTAAAACAATATGAAGCGGCGATCGCTAGCTATGACCAGGCAATTAAGTTTAGACCGAGCTATTACTGGGCTTGGTACAATCGAGGCATTTCACTCCGCAACCTGGAACGGTATGATGATGCCATTTTGAGTTACGACCGTGCGATCGAGTTCAAGCCAGACTACTACTGGGCTTGGTATAATCGCGCCCTCGCACTGCGTAGGCTCGATCGCATCGAAAAAGTCGTTGCCAGCTACGACAAAGCTCTGGAGTTTAGACCCGATTTTGAAGAAGCTTGGACTAATCGCGGTAATGCTCTCTATCATCTGGGTTTCCTGGAAGCAGCCATTACGAGCTACGACAAAGCTCTGACACTTAAGCCTAATAGCCCATATTCTCTCTACAACAAGGCGTGCTGTTATGCCTTACAAGGCAACTTTGATTTAGCGTTTGAGAACTTACAGCAGGCATTGGAGCTAGACCCTAACGAGTATCGTGCAATCGCTCAAACCAACTCCGATTTCGATATTTTGCGCCACGATGAGCGGTTTTCGGCACTATTGGGTAAGCGAGTATAGCGAAATGTTGATGTACGGTTAGTTCTTGTCGATCGAAGCACATCAGGGTCGTTTCATTGCTTCACCTGTGGACTGGAGTTTAGACTAATCGGTGGAGAAAAGCGGTCAGATAGATGATTCTGACCGCCTAATGGTCAAGAACATATCAAACTCTTCGACCATGAGTCATTTTGACAAGCTTCGGACGTTTCGGCACCAAGTCTATACCCTCATCGGCAAGGGTCGAGATGCCCTATTCGACCTGATGGATGCGGTTTTGGTGAGTCGGAGCGTGTACTCGTTTGCCGAACTCTCGTTATCACCTGTGTTTCGGCGCAGGTGGTCAAGTTTGTACGAGGCATTACAGGATAGTGCGCCCCCGCGCCTGCAACTGCTGGATCTGTATAGCGCGCAAATTGAGACAGACCAGCAGATTGTCTTAGCGGGAGACCATACCGCCTGGTCACGATTACAGGCTCCCACCCTACGCGAGCGCACCTACGAACATCAGGCAACGCCCATGAGTGGAGCCCAGCCTGTGACGTTGGGGCAGGGCTATAGTACGATTGCCTGGATTCCAGAGAGGCAAGGCAGTTGGGCGTTGCCGTTGCTGCATGAGCGGATCACCAGTGCCGAAAGTCCTATCGCCAAGGGCGTCAATCAATTACGCCAGGTGTGTCAGAAATTGCCGACTCGTGCGTTGTCGTTATGGGATGCAGAGTATGGCTGTGCCCCGTTTCTCAAACAAACGGCGGACATTGCCTGTGATAAATTAATTCGCTTGCGCTCGAATCGCGTGCTGTATGGTTCACCGCCTGCCTATATTGGCACTGGACGACCGCGAGTGCATGGCGACAAGTTCAAACTCAACGACTCGGCGAGTTGGTGGCAACCGGATGCGGACATCGAAGTCGAGGATGAGAAGTTGGGGCGATGGCGCTTACGCCTCTGGCACTCCTTGCATCTGCGGCAGGCTGCCAGACAGGTGGTCTGTTTGATTCAAGTAGAACGACTCGACTCCACCGCGCACACTGCCCCCAAACCCCTGTGGCTCATCTGGGTGGGACAAGACCCACCGTCATTGACCACGCTTTGGCAGCAATACTTGCGGCGCTTCGCGATCGATCATTGGTATCGCTTCGCCAAACAACGCTTGCATTGGACTCTACCCCAGTTGGCAACCCCCGAGCAATCCCAACGCTGGAGTGATTTGATGCCCTTGCTCACCTGGCAACTTTGGTTAGCCCGTCCTCAGGTTCAAGACTCCCCACTCCCTTGGCAAAAAGCTTCCCCTGACCGCTCTCCCGGTCGCGTTGCGAACGCCTTTGCACAAGTTTTAGTCGTGATTGGTTCACCTGCGCCCGCGCCCAAACCCCGTGGAAAGTCTCCCGGTTGGACTCCAGGGCGACCGCGTACCCGTCGCATTCGTTATCCAACCGTCAAAAAGCGATTCACCAAACCCAAAACAAGTGCCAAAAAGTCTGCTTAACCTCTAATGTCCTTGCTTTTTCTGCGCTACTCAATTCCGGTGAGGGGTTGGGCTCATTCCGCTGTCGTTAGTCTAAACTTCAGTGTGGACAGACCAATTGCAAGTACAACTCTGATCTGGCATTACTGTGTTTGTAGCCGTACCGCTCTTTTGAAGCCTTGTAACTTAAACACGGATAGCTTCACCCACACTTCAAACGCTGTCTATAAATAGCCTCATCGGGCTACCCTGTACACCTTATTTGCAATGGGCACTTAATAGTTTGTACCGAAAGCCCGAAGCGTCGATTTCAATCAGCCTTAGGCGACGATTGGCACTGCAAAATAACCAATTCATCGCAACGATCGAGAGGGTCGAGACAATGGGGGAGTAGGGGCGAAGCACCCAGTTATGGGTTCCACCCCTGCTCCCCGTCCTAGTCAACCCTTCGGTTGCTAGATATTCTATTTTCTTAGGCTGATAGATTGGCTCTACTGTTAGAACGGTACGTCATCATCGGAGTCTAGATCTTCGTCTGGTGCTGGTGCCGCACTGGCTTGAAGGCTCGCTGCATCAATTTCGGCTAGCTTTGGCGCTTCTGCTATTGTGTCGCCATCGCTCATATCGACCACTCTGCCGCCAAAAAAATCAGCTAGTTGTCTGGCAGCAAGGGTTACTTCGTCTTCTTGCTGCCAGCGATCGGGCGTAGACGCTGGGGGGGAATCACTAACAGATCCTTCAGCAACAGGGTTAGTGGGTTTCGGTGGAGAGTCTGCGCTAGCTTTGGTCTGCTGAGAGAAACTGCTTGCTTGATCAAACGTTGGTTCGTTGACTCGTGCGGTGCGATCGGTGTTAGACGACGGTGGGCGATCGACCGTTTCTGGTGGATAGGTTGTTTGAGCTGCTTGCGGTGTCGCTTCTACAACCTGAAGTGCAACTTTAACTTTTGTCTTAAACGCTTTGGCAGCCGCTTTTTCAAGCTGCGGAATCATGCCCGTGATCATCTTGATCATACTTTGAGCCTTCACAGCGACCAGAATTTCATGATCAGTCTGGTTCAGTAAGTGGCAATTCACGCTCAGCATGGCGCGGGTGCCCTTCAAGTCAATGTGGCTTAGAATTTGCTGCCAGGTTTCGCTAAGATCGCTGCCCTGATCACTGGCTGGTTGACTCGTGGCAGTGGGTAATGCTGCTGCTACCTCAACGGGGCGGCTGACTGACAGAGGCTCGATCGCAGGTACTTCGGTTGCTACATCTGGCGCGATCGCCTCAGCCTGTGAAGGTGTTGCTGTCGGTATAGGTGGACGTACCGCTGCTCCCCCATTAGCCGCCTGCGACGGACTCGCTTGCCCACTCGCGGTCGATCGCTGACTACCGATCGCCGATGGCAATAGCCCCATCAACGTGACTTCGAGCCAGAGCCTTGGTTGTGTCGTGCTTTTGATTTGATCCTCGCTGCTGCGAAGCTGTTGCTGTCCCGACAGGATAGCTGGCACATCCAGGGCTTGGGCAAAGCTACAAAGAGCCGCCCATGTCGGTGGTGTCAGTGCGACCAGATCATTACGGGCTGGTGCCGTTTTAGCAATCAGCAGATCTCGATAAAAGCTGGCAAGGTTTTGCAGCACAATTAGCGGTTCGCGCCCCCGATCCATCAGCCGCCGGACGCTATCGAGCAAGGTTTCGGGGTTGTCTTGCGCGATAGCCTCCAGCAAGTCCATCAAGTCGCGTTCTGGCACCGACCCAACCAGATCCCAGACTTTATCAACGGACACCTCACCTTCCAGCAGACTAAGTTGATCCAGCAAGCTTTCGGCATCGCGCAGCCCTCCCTGAGAGATCTGGGCAACCAGTGTGACTGCCTCATGGGTGATGGCAATGGCTTCTTGAGCCGCGATTGTGGTCAGATGCTGCACGATCGCTGCCAGCGGAATGCGCCGAAAATCAAATCGTTGACAGCGTGAAATAATGGTTGGTAGCACCCGTTGGGGATCAGTTGTTGCCAGCACAAACACGACGCGGTTGGGCGGCTCCTCAAGAGTCTTCAGCAGCGCATTAAACGCTGCGGTGCTGAGCATATGGCATTCATCCACCACATATACTTTGTAGCGGCATTGCACAGGTGCAAACTGCGATCGCTCAATCAGCTCTCGCATATTGTCTACTCCTGTGTTGCTGGCAGCGTCGATTTCAATTACGTCCAACGCCGAGCCTCTGGCGATCGACTGGCACACTTCGCAGACACCACAGGGTTGCTCTGTTGGCACCTCATATGCCAAACAATTGAGTGACTTTGCCAGAATCCGCGCACTGGACGTTTTGCCCGTGCCCCGTGCACCAGTAAAGAGGTAAGCCGGTGCAATCCGTTGCTGGTGGAGAGCGTTTGTGAGTGTGGTAGCGATCGCCTCTTGCCCGACCAGATCACCAAAGGTCTGTGGACGATATTTATGGTGTAGCGGTTGATAGGTCATCGGTCTACAGCAACGTTCTATTCTCTAGCGTAAGCGACAGCCGCTGCGAACATATGAACTATTCTTGCTGTCTATACTAAAAAACACTTGATCAAGACTACGTTGACGTAGTTGTGCTTAGACGGTTTCGAGACAGGATGATTACAAACCCAAGCTAACGGTTGAACGCCTTACCATGAGCGTCTATATGCTAACCTGAGGAGTCATTTGATAATCGCATACTCATGGCTGTCTGCCCAAAAATTCAAGCAATTTATACTGATGGCGCGTGTTCTGGCAATCCTGGTCCGGGCGGTTGGGGCACAGTTGTTTACTTCGCCGACGGCTCGGTGCATGAGCTGGGTGGAGCCGAGGCACACACGACCAATAATCGGATGGAGATGCAGGCAGCGATCGCGGCGCTTCAGTTTCTCAAAGACGTTGGCTATACAGAGTCGATCGAACTTTATACGGATAGTGAATACGTTAAAAATGGCATCACGCAATGGATCCACGGCTGGAAGAAAAAAGGCTGGAAAACTTCGACCGGCAAACTGGTACTGAACCCTGAACTATGGCAACAGTTAGATGCGCTTAATACCAAGCAAATCCAATGGCGCTATGTGCGTGGACATACGGGAAATGTCGGTAATGAACGTTGTGACACGATCGCCCGTGCGTTTTCTCTCAGTAAAGTGCCTGACCTCAAACAGCTACCAGAATGGCAGCGGACACTCTGATAGGCAAAAACCTGAAAGGTCTGTTGAGAAAATTCACCAAAAACGTTTTTGGTGAATAGTGGTATTGTTGCCTAACGGTTTTAGACAAAAGCTTCTGATTCGTTGCAATATTTTAAGACTGGAGTTTGCACCGAAGCTAGATTGTTCATTCAAATTTTGAACGCTCGTCACTATTAATTTTCATTGGCAAGCATAAAAGCAGTATCTATAAGGTAGTGAATTCCACGATGGATGCTCATTCGCACGCTCAGACTGAGGCGATCGATAACCTGCCGCGCGAAATTAGAGTGGCACAACTGCGTGATCTGGTAGACACGTTACATTTCGCTGACGAATTTTCGAGCAAGGGCTACTTAATTACTAGCTCGGAATTGGCTGACCTGATGGATGTCAACGCCAGCGCCGTTACCAGTCGGGGTGACAACTGGGTCTGGCGCAACTGGGTGGTATCTCGCGTCCGACGCGAAGGTAATCAGATCCTCTGGCAGCTCGAACGAGTGGATTGAGACAGCATTAATGGTTAGTTCTTGGTAAAGAGCTGTTTTTCTTTAACAACTAGCCAATAACCACTACAAACTGTTCTTAAAGTTGCGCGGTCCTTTGTAGCCAGACGCTTCAGCTAGTTCTTGTAAGGTTTGCTGTCCAGGGTAGAACTTACCGTTGATCTCCCAGGTCGGGAAACCAAATCCTTGACCCGTTTGTTTCTCGGCTTTAGCCGCTATAGTTTGGCAAACAGCCGTTTGGCTATCTTTGCCATCTGGGGCGCACTCAACATAGGGCAGATCATTCAGTGCTGCAACCCCAAAGAGCTTTTTCTGTTGTGAACAGTGAGGACACCAGTAGGCGCTGTACATTTTTGCGCCAGTTTGCTTGAGGTGGCGGGCAAGCTGGATTTCTGATTCGCCAGACGTGTCTTTAATAGTGGCAAACACTTGCCCACTAGCAGACGCAATGTTGTAAGCATCTGCAACAGGCTTACCTACAGGCGCATAAATTGCCAGCGTAGCCACTAGCGTTACAACCCCAACAATCAGCCCTGAGAATAGAAGCTGACCGATATCGTCCCAGACGCGCCCTAAAAGCGTCAGCACAAAAAGGCTGGCTGCAAAGACTGCTGAGGCGATGCAGTAGTAGCAAATGGCTTTGATGCCAAAGGGTGCCACAAACTTGGTGAACATGATGGTCATAAGGTAGCCGCTGAAGATCAACATGGCAGTTGATCCAAGAAACAGCAGAAACCAGGTCCAGTTTTCCAGGTTCGATCGCAGTTCTTTTTGCTGGTCGCCTTGAATCGCCAACGGAGCAAGTGCAAAGATTGCCATGCTGATGTATGCTACCAAGCCAAACAGCGCCAGTGGCAACCCAAAGACTGTCGCGTAAGGGCTAGAAAGTACCTGTTCGCAACCGCCTGTAGGGCAAGCAGTAGCGGTATTAGTAAGTTTAGTGATGGTGATATAGGCTGTGTTAAGCGCGCCAAGAATAGCAATCCCGCCGATCAATGGACGCGACCAGCGATGAATCCAGGGAGCGGTGCGACGACGACTAGCAAGACCCTTAGACATAAAACATCCTCAAAACTCAGCAGTTCTCCTGGAGTTGATAGCGTTACCCTACCATTTTGCCCTATCAGTCTTCTGATCGTATAGCAATTCTCAAGGGGCTTGGGGGAGGCAAGGGAAGAAGGGGGGCAGCGGGCAGAAGAAAAGGATGAGGGAGGAAGTATGAGGAATGAGGGAGGAAGTATGAGGAATGAGGGAGGAAGTATGAGGGATAAGGGAGGAAGTATGAGGGATAAGGGAGGAAGTATGAGGGATAAGGGAGGAAGGCTTGCAAGTTTAGGCAGGATAGTCTGGGTTCCAGACTCGACACTCCGACCTCAAAGCTCGAACTTTTGACCTCAAAGCTTGACCTTTCGAGTTCTAAGCTCGACACTCCGACCTCAAAGCTCGAACTTCCGAGTTCCAGGCTCGACACTCCGACCTTAAAGCAGAATCTTCCGGCCTCAAAGCTCGACACTCCGACCTCAAAGCTCGAACTTCCGAGTTCTAAGCTCGACACTCCGACCTCAAAGCTCGAACTTCCGAGTTCCAAGCTCGATACTCCGACCTTAAAGCTCGAACTTCCGAGTTCCAGGCTCGATACTCCGACCTTAAACTCATCCCTCATCCCTCATCCCTCATCCCTCATCCCTCATCCCTCATCCCTCATCCCTCATAATGTCGTGGTGTGTAGACCCAAACATTGCCATCCGATCGCTCGATGGTGCGCGTTTTGCTGGAACCAATGAGCAGCACTGTTCGCATATCGGCATCGCTTGCGGTGAGGTCTGCGAGGGGCTTAACGTGAATAGACTGACCCGATCGCCCCAAATTCCGCGCCAGGACGACGGGCGTTGCAGGCGATCGCCAGTTCAGTAAAATCTCTTTTGCTTTATCTAGTTGCCACGTCCGCTGCTTCGAGACGGGATTGTAGAACGCCATCGCAAAATCAGCTTGAGCGGCTAAGGCAATGCGTTGTTCTATCACTGACCAGGGTTTGAGAAGATCCGACAGGGAAATGGCGCAGAAGTCGTGCCCCAGTGGTGCGCCGATCGCTGCTGCTGCTGCTTGCATGGCGGAAATCCCAGGCGCGACGTGAATGTCAATCGCTTGCCAAGCAGGATTTGCTTCACGATCGATCACTTCAAACACGGCGGCTGCCATCGCGTAAATGCCAGGATCGCCGGAGGAAACAACGACGACCGATCGTCCTTCGGCGGCAAGATCCAGTGCTTGACGGGCGCGATCGAGTTCGACGCGATTATCCGATTCGTGCCGTTTTCCCTGAGCAAACGTGCCGACTAAATCTAAATAGGTTTTGTAGCCGACCAAATCTGTCGCGGCTTGCAGAATGGCTTTGGCTTCGGGTGACATCCACTCAGCGGCTCCGGGACCTGTACCCACGATCGCCAGCTTGCCCGAAACCGCAACGGGTTGATAGACGAGATGGGTTGCACTGCCTGCGAGCGGGCGATCGGTGACTTCAAGGGTATGGGTTCCGTCCGACGCAAACGGAAGATTGCTCTGACTCAGCCAGGGCGCATCACCCATGAGTTTCACGGTGGCTCCAGCAATGAGATCAGAGGTGAAGGCTTTGGCATGGTCGGGATTGGTGAGCCGATAGCCAGGTGGTGGCGCTTCCAAGACCACATTGAAGCGTAGTTGTCCGGTGGCGGTAATGGCAGCTTTGGTGCTCAGGGCATGGGCGATCGCGGTTGCCAGTTCGTTTGCGCCTGTCAAGCCACCCAGCAGCGGTACAACGGCGCTGCCATCTTCCGCAATGGCAATAACAGGGGGTTCGGCTCGTTTGTCGGTGAGCAGGGATGCCAGCGATCGGATCAAAATCCCCGCTGCACAGATGCCAACGATCGGTGTGCCATTGCTGAAGAGGTCTCGTACCGTGTCGCCAAATTTGGTGTAGGACACATCGACAGACTGAGCGCGTCCAGCGAAGCCGTAGATGGTCGTGCTGGGTAAGGCTGTCTGGATTTGCCGCGCGATCGCTACACTCGTTTCGCTGAGAATGATGACAACGGGTGATTTCATTGTGGTCGCGTTTGGCTGGGGATGAGAATCAGCGCCCAGTAGGGTACGTCAGCCGGATTCATGTCCGCGATCGGGCGAATTTGCTGGTTTGGCATGGTCGCGCGCTCGATGTACAGCGCCCGTGACAGTAAGCCTAACTCGTCCAGAATGGTGCGAACTTTAGCAAAATGTCTGCCCAACTTGATGATGATGGCAGCATCGGCAACAGCAAGGCGATCGCGCAGGGTCGCTTCATCTAAAGTGGCAGGCATGATACTCAACACATCATTGCGATAGGTCAACGGCGCACCCAGCATGGCAGCACTAGCAAAGGTCGAAGAAATCCCCGGCACTACCTCTGTCTCAAAGCGTCCGGCAAGACGATTGAAGATGTACATAAACGAGCCGTACAGCATGGGATCGCCTTCACACAGCACCGCAACATCCCGTCCTTCGGTCAGGTGCTGGGCAATGGTCTCAGCGCCAGTGTCATAGTAGGGCTGCGACGATCGCTCCACGCTAAACGGCAGCGGCATGGGCACTTCGATTTGATGTGGTTGGATGAAGTCAGCGACGATCGCCCGCGCCAGCACTTTGCCACTTTCCATCATGGGATAGGCGATCACAGGCACTGAAGTCAAAATGCGATGCGCCTTGAGCGTCAGCAGCTCCGGATCGCCAGGACCGATGCCCAAACCGTAGAGTTTTCCGGGTGTTGGGTGTTGGGTGTCGGGTATGTGAGTTTTGAGTTTTGATTGAATCGCTTCCTCTGCTTCCCCTGCCCCCTCTTGTTTCCTATCCCTATTTCCTACTCCCCACTCCCCATTCCCCATTGCTGCTTCCGTCATAATTCATTCTCCTTTGCTAACGCATTCACGGCTGCGGCTGCCATTGCACTGCCACCCCGACGACCCTGAATGGTCAAAAAGGGAACGCCTCTACTGTTTTCTGCAAGAGCCGCTTTGGATTCGGCGGCACCGACAAAGCCGACGGGAAAGCCCAAAATCAGCGCTGGTTTTGGCGCACCGTCATCCAGCAGTTCCAGCAAGCGAAAGAGAGCGGTGGGGGCATTGCCGATCGCCACCACTGCCCCTGCCAGGTGAGGCTTCCACAGTTCCAGCGCTGCCGCCGATCGCGTGTTTTGCAGAGTTTGGGCGATCGTGGGCACTTGCGGATCATTCAACGTACAAAGCACCGCGTTATTCGCAGGCAGCCGGTGACGAGTGACCCCATTCGCCACCATTTGAGCGTCACAGAGGATGGGCGCACCGTTAATGAGTGCCGATCGTCCAGCCTCTGCTGCATCAACAGAAAACGCTAAATCCTGCACAATATCGGTCATGCCACAAGCATGGATCAGCCGCACTGCTACAGTCTCTAGCGCTGCGGGCAGACGTGAAAAATTTGCCTCTGCTCGAATGATGGCAAAAGAGTTTTGATAAATCTCGTTGCCATCCCGAATGTAATCAATCATGCTCACGTTTTGTTGTAATTACTAGCATTTCATTACCGCCTTTTTGTAATTCGTAAGGCACTTTTTTAATGGCTAGACTATGCCCTTGATCAGCTAAGGTTTGTAAGATTGGATCAAGGTGGGGCGATCGCTGCCGCATTAGCGTTAACAACGGGAAAATACGCACTTCCTGACTGACTCTTAGCATTTCCTGAATTGAATCTAGATGAAATTGATAGTTGAGCTGTTCCGAGTATAAGAATAAGAGGTGTGAGCAAAGTGCTAGATCATACGTTCGATCGGGAAGCTCTAAATTGGGCAGTGAATCAATGCGATACCGTCCTTCTGCTTTGCCAATATCATAATCATTTACAAACGTATGAATGGTGCGAACTCGATTGTTGCGCAAGTCATCAGGTGACTGATGATATGTCCAAACCCAATCATTTGGTGAGGCTTTAATTTGCTCAATGATGTCATCAACCACAGCATTAAAACGAGACAAGACCTCAGAAACGCTAAATTGATAAATGGGGTCAATCGACGTAACAGCATAGCCTAATTTTGTTGCTTCAGCATTGAAGCTGGCTGGACCATCTCCCACACCAAGAATGTGCTTACTTAAATCAGTATCCGTCAGGTTGAACATTTTGATGTATTCATCCAGCGATCGCCCAAACGGTACGATCGTCTCCAATTTCATTGCCATCAGCTTTGTCCAACTCCCACCAAGCAACGATCTGGGGAAGCATCAAGCAACTGCTTCAGTTCAGCGAACGTGTGTCGATTGACAAAGGTTCTGAAGGTTTCATGGTGGCGCGATCGTGTTTGGTAAACTTGTAGCAACCGCTCAATCAACGCAGGCAACTGTGCAGAAGGATAGTTTTGGTAGAGCGATCGACCAAACTTTGTATCATCCTCGTCTAAAGCATCGCCAACATAAACGTGATAAGCTTCATGACCGTTTTGAGTCACGCCAAGCACTGCAATATCGCTAGCATGATGCTGGGCACAGGATTTTTCACAGCCGCTAAGATGAATATTAATCGGGCAATCAAGCGCAATCTGTTGTTCTAAATAGGTTGCCAATGTTAGCGCATCTGCTTGTGTATTGGTAGCCGATGACTTGCAGCCTGTTGTTCCAGAACACGCCACGATCGCGCCATGAGGGTGGCTTGCAGATGTGTGCAGTCCAAGCTGTTCAATTTCCTGCTGTACCGCGACAATTTTTGCCGCTGGAAGATCTGCAAGCAGCACTGTTTGCCAGGGTGTTAAGCGAAGCATACCCTTGCCATAGTTCGCTGCAAGTGTGGCTAACCCTCGTAATTGTTGCGTTTCCAAACGACCTAGGGGAAGCACTACACCAATGTAGGAAAATCCAGGCTGTCGTTGCGAATGAACGCCCAGATGCTGATAGTTATTTGTCCGTAAGACAGGAGTAGACTTTTCACTTTGCGGCAAGGAAAAGGGGAGTCGATCGGCAACTTTGTGTAGAAATAGTTCTACTCCCCCATCCCGCAAAAACTCTCTTAAGCGCGGCTTTTTTTGTTCTGTTTTACCTGATGTTTGCTTTGTATAATCGCAATAAACCTCTGCGATCGCCGTCAAGACTTGCAAACTTGCTTGCGGTTTGATCAGCACTCCGACATCACGGGGTGCCTCTCCACGTCCACCCAGATTGAGATGGAGGCGGAACAAGACATCATCACCGATCGCCGCTGCTACCAGGCTGATGTCGTTAGGGCGATCGCGGACTGAAACCGCTTCGCCACCGTCAAAGCACACGCTAAATTTGGGTGATAGCACTGCAAAATCAGGACGAGTCGTGAGATGGCGGTTCCAGGCAGCGACAAACGGTCGTGTGTCCAGCAATTGTTGGCGATCGATGCCTGCCGTAGGGCTAGCCATGATGTTGCGAAGTGAGTCTACAGCGGCGATCTGCGAAGCTAGCTCCACTGCTTGTAAGCGAGCCAAGCGATCCGGGGCAAGGCTGGCTTGAAGCCCACGGATTTGCACATTGGCGCGATTCGTCACCTCTATGTAACCACTACCAGACTGCTCGGCAAGGTCTGCGATCGCCTCACACTGCGCCACATTTAGCAAACCGCCTGGTATTCTCAAGCGATAAAGTAGACCATCTTGTGCGGCGGACGGCTGGAACAAACCGGGACATGTCGCAAATGTTGATGGTGCGAATTTTGATGACAAGACTCTTACTCCTTCCCTGTGCGACGCAGGGAGTAGACAATAAAGGCATCCCGCAGATACCACCCAGTCGGCATTCTGACTTGAAAGCATTCAAAATGCTTCATCACAGTTGCGGCACAGTACCGGAATCACACCGGACTTTCCCGACGTTAGGCTTCAGTAACTTAGCATGAGAAAGCAATCGAAACGTGAGATGCCATTTTTTGTAACGCCGCGTGTGTAGGGACGTTACATGTAATGTCCCTACACAAGAATGATTAAACGATATATGACTCAGAAGTGGCTCTCAGTGGTAGGGATTGGTGAGGATGGGTTAGAAGGCTTAAGCCCGATCGCTCGTTCTCTCATTGATTGCGCTGAGGTTTTAGTGGGTGGCGATCGCCATCTGGCGATGCTGCCCACCGACGATCGAGAACGCTTGGTCTGGACATCGCCATTGCGTGAATCGATCGAGGAAATTCTGCGTCGTCGTGGGCAAGCCGTCTGTGTGCTGGCGAGTGGTGATCCGCTGTGCTACGGCATTGGAGTCACGCTACTTCGTCACATTCCCCTGGCGGAAATGACCATCCTTCCAGCACCATCCACCTTTAGCCTTGCCTGCGCTCGTTTGGGGTGGTCTCTTACGGATGTTGAAACGGTCAGCCTGTGCAATCGTCCGCCTGCGTTGCTGCACTCCTATCTCTATCCTGGAGCCAAACTTTTAATTTTGAGTGAAGGTCAGCAAACACCCGCGATCGTCGCTGCATTGCTGACTCAGCGCGGCTTTGGCAACAGCTTAATGACGGTTTTAGAACGGATTGGTGGCAGTTACGAACGGTACGTCACAGGCATTGCATCGACATGGCACGAAACTGACTTAGCCGATCTCAACGCGATCGCCGTCGAATGCCTCGCGAATCCAGACATCACGCCTCTACCACGAACACCAGGACTGCCAGATGATGCCTATCACCACGATGGACAACTGACCAAACGCGAAGTGCGAGCCATTACGTTATCGGCGCTTGCGCCTACACCAGGAGAACTGTTGTGGGATGTAGGCGCAGGCTGCGGGTCAATCGCCATTGAATGGATGCGGAGCCATCCCCGTTGTCGTGCGATCGCCATCGAGAAAGCCCGCACCCAATATATTGCTGATAATGCGGCGGCGCTCGGCACACCCGGACTACAGATCGTTAATGGCAAAGCGCCCGAAGCGCTCAACGCTTTACCTAGTCCCAATGCGATCTTTATTGGCGGTGGCATCACGGCAGACGGCATGATCGAAACGTGTTGGGAGGCATTACCGCAAGGCGGTCGCCTAGTGGCGAATGTGGTCACGATCGAAGGTGAACGCCTTCTCTTTCAGTGGCAGGAAAATGTAGGTGGAAACCTTACTCGCATTGCCATTCAACGAGCTGAACCTATCGGCAAGTTTTTGGGCTGGCGATCGCTTGCACCGATTACACAGTGGATCGTGATCAAGCCCTAGCAACGACCAGCGATGCGCTTCACCCACTCCACTGCACTGGCAACATCTGAGACTCGTTCGCCAGATGGCATCACGGGACGTTGCACCATCACGATCGGTAGCTCTAACTCTCTCGCTGCCACAATTTTGGCGTAGGTTGCATCACCACCACTGTTTTTACTGACGATCGCCTCAATCCTGTGCTGTTTCAAAAGCGCGACCTCATTTTCTAGCGTAAAGGGACCGCGATCGAGCAGCAATTTACCGTTTGGCAGTACCACGTCCGCTGGTGGATCAATCGATCGCATTAGAAACCAATGCTTTGTCAACGGTACAAAAGGCGCAAGCTGCTGCCTGCCGATGGTGAGAAAGATTCGCCTAGCCTTGAGCGGTATGGCTTGGGCGGCGGCTTCAACGCTCTCGACGTCAAGCCAGCGATCGCCCGCAACTTTCTCCCATTCTGGTCGCACCAGCATGAGATGAGGAACGTGCGCCTCAACTGCTGCTGTTACCGCATTCCAGGACATCTGGGCGGCGAAGGGATGCGTGGCATCAATCAAGAGACTCATTCGCTGCTGGTTAAGATAAGCAAGCAAGCCATCAGAGCCGCCAAAGCCGCCAGTACGGACTGTTCCAGCGATCGCAGACGGTTGCTGTGTTCGTCCAGCCAAAGCGGTGGTGATTTCCACTCCTGGCAAAACCGAGAGTTGGGCAGCAAGTGCGGCTGCATCGCCTGTGCCGCCTAAAATAAGCACTCGTGTAGGTTCAACGTTCACGGTTCAACGTGCACTGTATGGTTCTGGGAAAAGTGTATGCAAAACGGGTTTAGCTTGCTCAGTCGTCTGTGCAATTTGTTGGGCAATGTACCAGCAGCCAGCGTTGCCAAGCAAACTGTTCATAGCACTATGCCGCCTACGATCGAGGTTTGCTTATCACTGGCTATGGGCAACGGTGAACACACCTTATGGCGATCGTAGAGGCGCAACGGTGCCCTGCTTCCTCTCTGCAATATTGGGCTGGCGGGTCAGCAACACCCAGCCTGCCGCAGACCCTAACGGCTGCACGGACGGTAAGGTCAGTTGTGCGAGGGCAGCTTGCTCGACCAACAGGTAGGGGCGCGGGTCGTTTTGCCAGTAGTCTTGCAGTGGCACGGGAAGCTGCTTGGGACTAGCAAGAGATTGTACGATCCGTCGATCGCTGTAAAAGTTGAGCGAGGGACGACTATGGGGATACAGCGTCCAAACGGTGGCGTTGGGCGGAGTATTTTCGCGCACCAGCGTGGCAACGGGCTTAACGGGATAGGATTCATCCAGTTCCCACACCCAGTAAGGGGATGCCACAAACAGCACCAGCGAGACATACATGCCCCAAAACAACACCAGGATAAATTGCGAATTTTGCTGCATGATGAGCACGATCGCCACTGTCATGGTCAGTGCAACGGCTCCTAAAATGAGCGGTAAGCCTGCCTGCGGAGCAGAACCGATTGGGCTGAAGTAAACGCTGCCGAGCCAGCCTGCGATCGCAACCAGGCTAAATAGAATGACCCAGGCGATCGGGTAGCGGTAACGCTTTGCTGGCGTTGTGCTGTCGGCATGTGCATTGCTCGACTGTGCGCCACTCGATCGTGTATCAACCCAATCTGAGGGTCGCCAAATTTCGGCGAGGTAGGCTCCCACTGCCAGCGCGAAGGCTGGATAAACAGGCAACACATACCAGGGCAGTTTTGTACTCATAACAGAAATAATGAGTAGATAGCCTGCCGCCCAGAGCAGCATCAGCTTTGCCCAACTCAAGTTACGGTGCTCCCATGCCAGTCGGCAACCTTGAGGGAAAAACACGAGCCAGGGCAGACTATATTTCAGGATTTCTAGCACATAGTACCAGGGCGCACCCCGATTTCCCTCGACTGACACCACCACGCGATCGAGCGCTTGGTTCCACAGGCTTACATTCACAAACGCCTGTCCATAATGCTGCCATTGCGCCCAGTACCAGGCGACGACGGGGATACTGCCTAGCAGTACACCACTCCAGACATAGCCACCCGTCAGTAGACGAGGCGTATCCCAGGCAACAAACGCGATCGCGATCGCGCCCAGCAGCAGCGCCACGATGCCTTTCGTCAAGCAAAGTAGCCCAAACGCAATGCCTACACCCAAACCCCAGCGCAAATCTCGCCGCGATCGCAAGACGCAAAAGATCAGCAGCAGACCGAAGCACAGCACTGCTCCATCCAGCATTGCCAAGCGTCCGTGCCGTACCACTGGCAGTAGCGTTAAGTAGGTCAGCGCTGCAAAGATTGCTGGTGTGCGACGGGCAAATAACTCTCGGCTCAGACTATACAGCAGGGGTACGGAGATGGCAGTGAGCATGGCTCCGGGCAAACGTGCCGTCCACTCATTCATGCCACCCACTTGGAACGCTAACGCGATCAGCCAGTGGATTAAGGGCGGTTTGTTGAGATACGGCTCGCCCGCGATCGTCGGATGCAACCAGACCCACGACCCAGGCGACGATCGCCAGATATCCCGTGCCACCTGAGCTACAGTTCCTTCATCCCAATCCCGCAAGGGCAAACTACCCAGATTGATGCCATACAACACGCCTGCTGCCAGCAAAAGACTCAGCAGCCACAGGCGATCAATCCAGCGATCACCAATCAATGCAGAACTGGGGTGATCCCAGGGGAAGGGTTTGCGAAGCATGGGGAGATTTTGAGGAGATTAGCCGCAGTGAGGACATTAAAGCTAATGCCCTCACTCTTCTTTACGCTTTACAGGTATAAATGTTTCGAGCCACTTTGCACCGCCCAAAATTAACAGTGTCAGCAGCATCCCAATCAAGCTAGCTTGCCATAGACCAGCGCCGGCAAGCATCCCTAGCGCTGCCGTTACCCAGATAGCCGCAGCGGACGTTAAACCTTTCACTTCTGCTTTACCAGATGGTGCCCGCGATTGATGCACAATTTCACCTGCGCCCAAAAAGCCAATTCCTGTTGCAACGCCTTGAATCGATCGGCTGATCGCCTCTGAATGGGCAGTGGGATCGATCACTATAGGAATCACAAGAAACAATGCCGCACCCAGGCTCACCAGCATATGTGTTCTCAATCCACCCGCCTTGCCAGCCATTTGTCGATTGACACCGATCGCTCCACCTAGTAGCGCTGCCAACCCCAACCGCCAACTCAACCCCCACCAATCACCAGTGCTGACCCAAAGAGATGCTACCGATACCGTCAATTCACCCACCTTGTAGGAAAACTTAGAAAGCCCATTATAGGGTGAAGGGGTAAGGGTGTTTTGAGTTTGAAGTTGATTTAGCTTTTAGCTTTTAGCCTTTCCCCTTAATACGCCATTGGCAACGGTCGTATGCTGGGATTAATCTCTGGCTGATCGGGCAGCGCGACTGAGGGCAGATCAGCAGCAGGGGCAGAGGGGTTGTCTGAGGGGGCGATCGCGATCGCTTCGACAGGGGATTTCGCGGCTTGAGACTGAGGGTTAGCAGGCTGTGGTTTTGCCACCTGAACCACTGATGTCGAGACCTTCACTGGTTGTTTGCCTAACGAGAGTTTGTCATTGCGTAAGGCGCTTTCGATCGTTTCCATCGCGACTGGTGTCCGTGCGCTCCCTGGCAAATCAACCACAACCATGTAGCCTGCGAACTTCTTGCCACCAACAATTTGCAATGCCTTCAAAATTTTGGGCATATCTGCCTGGAGTAGCTGCCCTTGCTCGTTATACAGCTCCAGAGCCGATAAACAGCCGATGGTCGGGTTCCAGTTGTAGGTATCGGGGTTTTTGTCTTTGCCACTGAAAAAGTCTGGCGATTCGCCTGTACCGTGAATACGGAAGAGCGATCGCCCTGCTTTGCCTGCCCAGAAGCTTTCCTGAATGCCCCAATAGTTACGCCAGGAGCGAGGCAGTAAACGTTTGTAGGTGTCCAGGCTGCCCTTGAACGGTCCTGCTGTTCCAGGTAAAAACTGCTTTGCACCCGGCTCAAAGGGCACGAACAGATTCACCAGCGGAAACTGACCGTATGCCCTAAAAAATTCATCATCGGGCTGAGACACTTCACCTTCCATCCGGTAAACACCTTGTGGGGTTTCGCCACGGACAAAGTTTGAGCTTAAGCTATGAATCGATCGCAGCAGTAGTGGCACTGACCAAAGCTGCCCCGTTGACTGGCGGACAAACTCACCATTGCGGTCTTTGAGCACGGTTTGACATAGCACCGTCCGATCGCGCTGACAGAGGACGTATAAATGTGCCTGTTTCGGTGCAATTTCCCAGTTCAGCAAATCTTTCAAGGGCGGCAATGTGCTGGGTGAAATCAACTCTGCCATTTCGCGCAGGGTTGTCTGTAAGGAGACATTAGCTGCCCACTTTGGAAACCGTGCTTTGACCCGTCCGACAAGCGGTTGAATCTGCTCTGGCGACAGTCCGCCGTTTGCTAGACCAGAGAGCGACATGGCAACCCATTCGGGATCAGGGCTACGGTCGAGCGTCTGTCGAAACTGCTCACCAATCTGGGCATACTGGGCGGGATCGCTTAAGTACAGTTGTGTCCCGACTCGCGCTGCCATATCGATCGTGCGCTTCTGAGCATCTGATAGCCCTGGGCGGGTTGCCAGCGAGAGAATTTGCTCGATCGCCTCAGCCGCAAACGCTTCCTGTGGCTGTACAACTGCGGTCGTCCAGAGCAAATTGCGCCAATGTTTTTCGTTTTGGTTGGTAACCGGATAGCGATCGAGACTAAAGTTCTCAGGGCGAATTTGACGGCTTTGCTCTTGACGCTGTGTAGCTCTCGAAATAGCTTTTGCCTGACTCTGTGGACGATCGCTGTCTCCTAGCACTTGAGGTGTATTGGCGATCGATCGGGGGGCAGGCTTTAACGCCAATCCGCCGACAACGAGGAGCAGACCCATCACTCCAGCCGTACCATACTGCCGGATTGAGTGACGATCAAACTGAGGTGAAAAGCGTTTCATCAGCGCGTACAGGTATCCGAAAGAACAGGTGGATGATATTAAAAGAGTTCCCTATTTTCTAGCATTCCTTAGCCCCTAATTCGAGGCTGTGCAAAATCTTCAAAAGAAACAGAGGCAAAATATTGCTGAAAGGAGTTTGCAAGCAAAATCACAACAAAATGGGGAACCTTGACACGCCTTTGAAATTCTTCACAAATAGAGGCGCTATGCTACCATCTTGGTGGCTAACACGGCTTTAAATCGTTTATTAGTCATTTTCTCGGTGGTGGAGGAGAGTATAGAAGTGCCAAATAGCATTTCGTCGGGTTGTTCAGGTGTTCAGATGGCAAACGCTCAACTTGCGAGCGCACAGTCCCAGAGAAGTCATCCCGAACCGATTCGGGTCGGCGTAGTCGGTGTCGGTAATATGGGTCAGCATCACACTCGCGTCTTGAGTATGCTCAAGGATGTTGAGTTGGTGGGTGTATCAGATGTTAACGTCGAACGTGGCATTGATACTGCTAGTAAATATCGAGTTCGTTTTTTTGAAGATTATCGTGATCTGTTGTTACACGTTGACGCAGTATGTGTCGCTGTACCAACTCGCTTACATCATTCGGTTGGCATGACCTGCCTTCAAGCCGGTATACACGTATTGATTGAGAAACCGATCGCTGCCAGCATTGCCGAAGCCGAATCCTTGGTCAATGCAGCAGCAGAGTCTCAATGTATTCTGCAAGTTGGGCATATTGAGCGGTTCAACCCCGCGTTTCAAGAACTGAATAAAATTCTTAAAACTGAAGAACTGCTGGCAGTCGAAGCGCATCGGATGAGTCCCTATGCCGATCGTGCCAATGATGTCTCTGTCGTGCTGGATCTCATGATCCATGACATTGACCTCATGTTAGAGCTAGCAGCGTCTCCAGTGGTCAAGCTCACAGCCAGCGGTAGCCGCGCCTCTGACTCTGGCTTTTTAGACTACGTAACTGCCACACTCGGCTTTGCTAATGGCATTGTGGCGACGCTGACCTCTAGCAAGGTAACGCACCGCAAAATTCGCCGCATTGCTGCTCACTGTAAGAACTCCCTTACTGAAGCCGATTTTCTCAATAATGAGATTTTGATTCATCGGCGCACGACTGCTAACTGCATCACCGATCACGGTCAGGTGTTGTATCGGCAAGATGGTCTCATTGAAAAGGTTTACACCAGCAATATCGAACCACTTAACGCTGAGTTGGAACATTTTGTTGGCTGTGTCCGGGGCGGCAGTCAGCCATCGGTTGGTGGCGAACAGGCGCTCAAAGCGTTACGGCTTGCCAGCTTAATTGAGCAAATGGCGCTCGATGGTCAGGTGTGGCAACAAAAAGACTTGCATTTGCATGGTCTTGCTCAAGCGATAGCCGTTTAAGCATTGCCTATTAGACCACTGAACTCATTAAGTTCTTTCTGTCTATAGCCGTAGCCATACTAGTTAGGACGGGGTGCTGGGGTAGAATCTCCTTCGGCTTGAGCGCTCAAGTCGAAAGCTGGCTGGGGCGGAGCCCAAACACCCTTTGATCCCAATGTCTTAAGCGCTGTGGCGATCGCTATACCTGTAGACCCAGTGCTGCATAACATTCCTGAATGAAAAAACCACTTAACGGACTGACTTCTAACCCTGATCACATGATGATCAAACCGTAGTCAGAAACCGTTAAGTGGTTCAAATAAGGCTCAGTTTTTACTCAGATGGCAGCAAAACGCCTAAATCAAGCTGGCTTGAGGCACATAGTCATGTGCTTGCTCATCGTCTGCATCATTAGCGTGAGCTGTCTTGCCATTCTTGCCGTTGTGCGTATGCCCATTACCCTTACGAGGCTGAATCACGCCATAGCCACCATGATTCCGCTCGTAAATGACGTTGATTTCTCCCGTTTCGCTGTTCAGGAACATATAGAAGTCATGGTCAACCAGCTCTAAGTGTTCTAGCGCCTCTTGTGGAGTCATGGGAGGCATCGCAAAATATTTCGTTCGCACAACCTGACCCGGCAGTTCTGGCAATCGATCTTGCAATAGATCGGCGATTACTGGCTGTTCACTCAAAGCCTCTGCTGTTTTCACAGGGGCTTGGCTCTGTGCCTGTCGTTTCTCCTTATATTTACGAAGCTGGCGACTAATCTTGTCAGCAACTAAATCGATACTGGCGTATAGGCTCTCGCTACCTTCTTCAGCGCGAACGATCGAACCATTAACGTAGATCGTAACTTCAGCTGTCTGCTTAGAGTTGATCCGTGGATTTTTAGCGACTGACAAATGGACATCCACTTCAGTCGTTAAGTTTTGATAATGGCTGACCGCCTTTTCGATCTTGGTTGTTACATACTCACGCAATGAGTCAGTAATTTCGATGTTTTTGCCCTGGATAACAAGCTTCATAAACGAGCTTCCTCCCCTGAAAGAGTGGGTTATGCTTTCACCCTAGCACTTTGTGTTCTGCACAACAGTAGCCTTTAGAATGTTTTGCAACCTGTGATAATTCTTGATTAGAACGTGCGTCCTTTAAGGCAAAGTTACGTTACAACCCCCTTGTTTTTTGCGTGAATTTAAACCAGTGATCCAATCTGAGCCAGCGATGGTTTCTTCAAGGCAACCCTTCAGCCGTCGCCATTGTCTTCTGTACAAAAAAACTATTGTGCCGTACACAACGGCATGGGCATGGCAGCGATCGCTGGTAGACGATCGTCGCCAAACGCCTCAGCTTGATGATGCACTGCTGCTGCTTGAACATCCGCCCACCTATACATTGGGTCAAGGTGCTAGCCCTGCCTTTCTTAAGTTTGACCCCGCCCAGACTGCATGGGACGTGCATCGCGTCGAGCGGGGCGGCGAAGTAACCTATCACTGTCCCGGACAACTCGTTGGCTACCCCATTCTCAATCTGACCTACTATCAAAAAGATTTGCACTGGTATCTACGCCAGTTGGAAGCGGTCATCATCCGCGTGTTAGCTCTCTATGGGCTACAAGGAGAACGACTACCAGGCTTAACCGGAGTATGGGTAGACGATCGCAAAGTTGCGGCGATCGGCATCAAAGTTAGTCGCTGGATCACGATGCATGGCTTTGCGCTCAACATTTGCCCTGACCTGAGCGGCTTCGATCGCATTGTTCCCTGTGGCATTCCCGATAAAATGGTTGGCTCTCTGGCACAATTTAGACCAGCCATTCAGTTTGAGACCGTGAGAGATCAGGTGGCGATCGCTTTTGCTGAGGTGTTTAATGTCGAACTGATTGAACAACCAGGACATCCTCAAGCACGTTGCTGAATCAACGTCTCGACAATCCTTACAAGGCGAGTGATATTTTACTCTTGCCGTTTTGCCGTATCAGATTGTTGCTGCGTTAACTCCTTCAGTTCAACAAATCCTGTCGTCACAACCTCTGTCAGGTGTCCAATCTGATCAGTCAACAGGTTGATCTTCTGGTTTTGCTAATTGAAACCCTGCTCGATCGCTTGTTTTTGCGGTTGATTCGACTGAGTTAGTTGCTCGATCGCTTATTTTTGCGGTTGACTCGATTGGGCTAATTCAGCCGTTGCCTGCACCAGCACAGTGAGTAACTGTGCCGTTGTAGGCTTTCTGCCCTCGTTATACATAGACTCAGCCCACCCAAATACTATGAGAGTTTGACCCACGTACAACAGGAACGAAGAGACAAGCTTACCAACGGTCGATCCAACACAACTGTCAACGTGGGAACACAACAGCAGTGACTCGATCGTCTAGCCTCTTATTGCCGCAAAAAGGTCAACAACTCGCGGTTGACTGTCTGTGGCGCTTCCTGCTGAATCCAATGCCCACAATGAGGCACAAGCGTCAACCGAAACGGAGCCTGAACTAGTTGATCTAGCTCTTTAATTAAATTCTGGCTTAAGAGCGAATCTTCTTCTCCCCACAGAACTAACGTCGGCGCAGTGACGAGAGCGGGAGTTCGTCCAACGTCCTTCAGCCAATTCCAGGGTGAGAGCATCTGGCGATAGTAGCTCAAGGCAGCAGACAATGCCCCCGGTTTCTCTAGAGCTAATTGATACAGCCTTGTTTCTTCGTCAGAGAAGGCTCCTTTCCGAATTGCCTGCCCTTGCAGCAAGTTTCTCAGAAATTCCTTCAAATTTTGCTGGATCAGCCATTCTGGAACGCCAGGAACCTGAAACGCAAGCACGTACCAGCTGCGGCGGAGTTGATCCAGGTTGCTCACCATCTCTTGCAGAAAGCGCTGAGGCGGCGCGGCGCTTAAAATTGCCAGACGGTTAAGATACTGAGGAAATTTTTGTGCCAAATGCCACGCGATCGTGCCGCCCCAGTCATGACCCACAATATGGGCGCGTGTATAGCCCAACCCTTCAATCAAACCCTGAATATCAGCGCTAAGAGTGTCCAGGTCATAGCCATTAGCTGGCTTATCCGATTCGTTATAGCCTCGCAGATCAGGGACTACAACCTTGAAATAGCGGGCTAGCGCTGGAATTTGAAAGCGCCAGGAATACCAAAATTCGGGAAATCCATGCAGAAGAACAACTAAATCTCCCTCTCCCTGTATCACGCAGTGCAGGCGAATGCGATTTGTTTCAACAAAATGATGTTGCCATTCAGAAGACAGCGCAGTCATAGGGACGTTTTAGTTAAATGCGATCTGATTCAGTGCAATCAAGGTTGAGCAGCGGCAGGCTGTAGGTGATCGGTAGCTAGGCAGCCCCCTCTATAGTTAAGGTTGCCCTCTCAGGTGCAGCGTTACCACATCTCTAGAGCCTAACATTTGGCACGCTTTGCTAACTAGGGTGATCACCGATACAGCAGAAATACAGCGATCGCCTCTTTAACCTAACGCGGTGTAGGCAAACGGCTCCTCTTCCTAGCGTTAATGAACCTATAACGCCCAAATTAATCAGAAATATTGCTGCCAGCAAAAGCGTAACGGTTATACAAGCAAACGCTCAAGCCTATTTTGATACAGACTGGCTGCAGGTCATTAGTGCCGATCGCACTCAGGCTCATGTCTGCCTTGGGTTAAGACTTCTTCAGCGACCAGGGAGATCTTACCCAGACTACTGAGTAACCGGGCGTCATTAAATTAAAGATGACTTCGGGGGTAGAGGGGGTAGAACCCCCTGCCTGGGGCAAAGCCCCCAAACCCCTCTTTTACAATTAATTGTGGCTACTGACTGATCAATACTTTTGCAGCACTGGAACAAAGGTTGCAAACATTGTCTAGCGCAGCGATCGCTCCGTATCGTACAGCCGTACCATAACGATCGCTCTCTGCACAACCTAAACAACAGCTATATGACCTCTAAAGCGTCAACTCTTTAGGCACTAGAAGTAAAATCCTTCACCTTCTACGACATCATCCTTCCGTCGGGTGATTTAGGTCACCTTTTTATAAAGTTAACGTGAAGTTTTGATGAAGTACTCAAAGAGATGTCAGGCAGCGAAACATCCTGCAACACTTGCCTACACGGTTTTTTTACCTATGCAGTAGTTGTCATGCCGCAAGTGTCTCTGTTGGATCCCTGATCCCCAAAGCAAAAACTTCGTGATAGTCTGTTGCAGTTCTGAACCCAGGAGTGAATACGAAACGAGTACGAGCTACAAGACGTGTCAATTTAGGAGACTTTCGACTCGCTCTAATCTCGTCTGACCTTGCCCTTCACACACGGATGTATGAATCAAAAAGTTCTTAGTGGTTTAACTGCCACCCTGTTTATGGCAACCCTGGGTACACCGCTGGCTCGCAGCGCCAACCCAATCAGCACAGTTGAGTCGGCTACGGAAGCGAACCTTGACCATGCTTCTACCCAAGCTGTGACTGCTGAACCAGCCCCAGCCAACGCTGCGGTCGAAGCGGATCAACAGCCCTCTCAAACAGTGCTTAAAACTGGTGAAGTAACCGCTTTCAACCAAACGTCGATACCAGATGTAACGCTTACCAGTGCAGTTGTAAAGCTCGGTGAACAGCCTCAAGGAACAACTGCTGCCAGCGCTGAACGTGAAGCGATCGCCAAAGTACAGGCACATGACCTGGCAGGGCGCAAAGCAGCAACCCTCTATGTTCGCAACATACCTGTCCTGACGTTGACTGCTTCTGGTAATGACTCTGCAGCAACGGTCAAAGCAGCATCCGTTAAAATGGGAAGTCGGCAAGCCGACGCTACCGAGAACGCGATCGCAACTGCCAAGTCTCTCAACAGTGCTGACAAATCCTTAGCCGCACCAGAAGCTGCTCAATCTAGCGAAGCAGCGCAGGCAGGTGCCAATGCCGCCCAGAGTGATCCGGTGCTAAGAGCTGCCGCGATCGCTGCCAAAATCAATCAACTCAACCGAGATGGAGTGGATGCTAGCACCATCACCGTTAGCTGGAATGCCCGGTCGAGCAAAGCGACTGCTACAGACGAGCGATATGCCATCAAAGCAGACAAAACTCTGATTGCTGTTATTGATGCCAATACGGTGTTACCAGATACAACCCGCAGCCTGGAGAAAGATGCGCTTCAAGCAACTAATCGCCTTAGACGGTTGCTTGGCAATGCTTCTCCTCTAAACAGCGTGACTGGAAAGCCAAACAACTGGTCGCAAGTTGCCGTGGGTGCCATTCGACAAAAACTAAGCGGTATGGCTTCGTGGTATGGTCCAGGCTTCCACGGTAATCCTAGCGCCAGTGGCGAACGTTTCAATCAAAATGCCATGACAGCCGCACACCGCACGTTGCCTTTTGGCACGAAAGTAGTAGTGACCAATATCAATAACGGTCAATCAGTAGTAGTCAGAATCAACGACAGAGGTCCTTTTTCTGGCGATCGTGTCATTGACTTATCGGCTGGTGCTGCTCGTATATTGGGACTGATCCAATCTGGTGTTGCGCCAGTGCGCCTTGATGTCCTAGAAAACTCTCCCAGAGCAATTACAGCAGGCAACTAGGGCAAGGCATCAGCTGTAGGGCGAGCCGCAAGCTAGCAGAAGCAATCTATAAATGGCGATTTAGCTCGATTCGCTGCATTGATTCTGATTGTATTTATCTAGTGTGAAGTAATAGCTGTACCAGCTTATGTACAGCTAACTCAGGCTTTTATGCTATCGCCCTATCCCACCAGTTACTTAGCTTGAGTTCAGCCGTTGTCCGTATCACTTACCTAGCTCAATTTAGCTTGATGGCAAGGTCAGGCCTTTAAGTGAATGGACACTTTCGGAACTGGTAGGCCCCTTGGCTTGTACTAGTACACCAAAGTTTCCTAAGCCCATTGGATTGATCAGAAGGTGTAGGGCATCCCGTTGCCGCAGCGCTGCTTGAATACCCTGCACCGTGCTAGCGGTAGACTGACTCAGTGCTACTATGCGATCGCCTAACCCTAGTGCCATCAGAAAGAGGCTTTGCTGAGTGAAGCCAAGTCGCTTTAGCCCAGACTCTTCACCCTGCCGCTCTAAAGCAGTGAAATCAACGTGAGCTGTGATGTCTTGCCGCCCAACGTGAATGTAAGGGTCTGAATGGTGCGTATGCTGGTAGTAGCATTGCAGCGTGCCTTGGGCTCGCGTAGGGCTATAGTAGCGAGTGCTGGCATACCCATAGTCGATCGTCAGAATGTATCCCCGCTGGAGGCGATCGGCAACCGTTTGGAGCCAATCGATCGCTGCCAGGTTAACTTCACTACGATAGCCATCGGGATATGATTTAGCAGTTAAATCAATGCCAACACGTTCAAAGTAGGTCGCTAACTGTGGAGTCGAGAGTTCACCAATCACCTCGCCAAACTGAGGGGAGCCGCTCTCGCTCTGACCGGTGGCGGCTGGATTAGTGGTAACGTAAACCTCCTTTAACCGTCCTGACCGTAAGAAAATTTGGTGCACTGGCAGCGCATCAATCAGTTCGTTGGAAAAAAAACAGCCGACGATAGAGTGGGACGGTAAGGCTTCAAGGCTGCTCCAGCGTAGCTGTGTGTCGAGATCTTTTAACGATGCTGCCTGCCGTTTTTGTTCGGCAATCAGTGCGGCGGCACGTTCGATAATGATGTATTCGAGCGATCGTACAAAAGTCGGATGGCGACGCTGCAAATAGCGGAGGATGTCCACAGCTAGTAGTCCTTGCCCTGCACCCATTTCGACCAATGTAAAAGGAGTCGGACATTGCATCAGCTCCCACATCTGGACAAACTGCTCGGCTAGCAATTCGCCAAAGTCAGCACCCAGATGAGGTGAGGTAAAAAAGTCACCTTTAGCGCCGATCGCAGCAGCATTGGTTGCATAGTACCCATACTGTGGCTGGTACAATGCCAAATCCATATACGTGGCAAAGGTAAGACGCTGTTGAGAACTCTCGGCAATCTGCTGGGCGATCAAATTACCGAGAGCGGGATTGCTGTCTTGCTCATCCAACCGTGCTGCCATAACCACCACCAATAATGGTCTTTATTTTGACACAGGTAGGCGATACAACAGCGGAAGCGAACCGTTGATCGCACACGGCATTCGCATCGATTATTCAATTGTTTCAACACCACACTCCAACATGCTGCAGGGTATGGTTACGATTCAGCTTGAATGGCAAGGCTATTCTCTCCAGACTCAAAGGTGATCGTAAACTGAGCAGACGGTTGAGACTGGACTAAGACCTTAAGATAGGCTTCAGCATCGGGACGACGACGAAACCGCGTAATTGTGAGATGCTTTAAGTTCGGCAGCAGCTTGTGAACGACCCAGGGGGTCAGTTGTTGTTGGTAACTCATTATTATTTCTCTGTGGCTAATGGTTTGACGGCTGGAGAAAGCTGATAGGACAGGGAGCCGCTAGACAGAACTGATCGCGCTCAGGTAAGAGGCAAACTATCCAATCAAGCTCCTGGTTAAAGCTGAGAGGACGCTGCCTGTAGTATTACCCTCTCAGTGTTCCTACTATAGATAGCGGTTAATGCTTTAAAGTGCAAAGCATTTTACAAAATGAGATGTTTTTTGTGACGAGCCTGTGCGATCGCCCCACCGCCGCAGTTTCAATCGATTGAAGTAGCCAGTTAAGCTGGTCTAAGCGCCACCAAGAAAACGCTGGTGTTACCAACATTCCTCGCTTTCACTACAACGAGCCGTCCGATCATTGCGAATTTAGTACCTGTAAAAAAATGGCGCACATCCGTACCAGCCAACTACTGTTTATGAATGGCTGACCGATACGACCTTCTATACTGCCCCTAGCAGACTAGCAAGTAGTGCTTTCTGCGCATGCATCCGGTTTTCTGCTTGATCCCAGACGCGAGACTGTGGTCCTTCCAGTACTGCATCCGTAATTTCTTCGCCGCGATGAGCCGGCAAACAGTGGAGCACGATCGCTGCCTGATCGGCATGACTCAGGAGCAGTTCACTTACCTGATAAGGCTGAAAGATGGGAATACGAGTTTCTGCCAGGGCTTCTTGCCCCATACTTGCCCAGACATCGGTGTAGATGACTTGTGCGTCTTTAACTGCTGCGATCGGATCGACCGTTACAATAACTTCGGTTTTACCGTTGGCGATCGCTTGCGCCTTCTGCACAACCTGATCGAGAGGACGATATGCTGGCGGGGAAGCAATCCGCACGTTGACGCCTGCTAAGGCACAGCCCAGCATGAGCGAATGCGCCATATTGTTTCCATCACCTAGATACGCTAGCGTCAAACCATTGAGAGCACTGAAAGACTCTTGCATGGTCTGTAAATCAGCAAGCACCTGACAGGGATGCTCCAAATCGGTGAGCGCATTAATGATGGGAATTTTGGCGTAGCTAGCAAAGGCTTCCAGGTCATGCTGGTCGAAGGTGCGGACGGCGAGAATATCAAGGTAGCGATCGAGTACCCGCGCTGTATCGGACAATGGCTCACCCCGACCGACTTGCGTCACATTGGGGTTTAAGTCCAGTACTTGACCACCCAGTTGATACATAGCGGCTGAAAAGCTAACGCGAGTGCGAGTAGACGCTTTATAAAACAGCAGCCCCAGAATTTTTTCGCACCTTGGTTTGAGGGTTCCCGTTTTTAACTGGGTTGCCAAATGCAGAATATCCTGGAGTTCCTCTGCTGTTAAATCCGCCAGACTGAGCAAGTCACGTCCCTTCAGTGCCCCCATTCCGTTTCCTTCTCCAAGATTTTCTTCAAAACCGTACCAGATCTATATTCGTTCGCCTAGTAGTCCACTAATTTTACTTTGGCTAAGCAAGCATTATTTTGAGCTTTTTCTAGACAATAAATCTTTCACAAGATTCTTGACAAAGTGCTGAATTGTACGGGCGAAAAAAATTGCCTGCCAACTGCTGGCTCTTCCGTCTCATATTTACTCTGTCTCCAACTCAGTCAGTTTCTAGACATGTCAACAAACGTTGAAACCGTAGCACTCAATACAGAAAAAATCTTATAGTTGTAGATGCGGAGAGAAGATCCGTAGCAACTTTCATACGGCTGAGGCACTTTCGATGACTAACGCACTACAGACTCACGATCGCAGTTTAAACAGACATCAAGATAGCATCATGGCATCGCTTGCTCACCGTTTGGAGGTAGCAAGAGCCGCTGATAACGCCCGCTTGGTAGCACTTTTAGAGCAAGAGCAGCAGCAGGTTACGCCAGCGCAACGAGACCTGGCACTAGCACCAAAGAAGTGGTGGCAGAGGACTGTACAGCAGCTTTCACACCTATTGTTTGGTGGATCGTCACTACAAGTGTGTGAAGTGGTGGATGGTCGCGATCGCTGGTGGGTTGCCTCGAATCCGCAGACTGGAGAATTTGTTTACGCCGATTCTGAAGCGGAAATGCGCCTGTGGATTGAAGAAAACTATCAAGGTCGCTGAATACACTGATTGTAGTTAGGTAAGACGAAATGTTAGGAATACAAGACATTGTTTATTCCTCTTAACACTCCGGCAGAAAACATTACTAGAAGTCGTTCATCTCTCTCTATTACCCCTTTAAATTCAATCGTTAGGTAAGTTGTATAGCAAGCTCAAAGCACTGTGGGATTAACCCTAAGAGATAAGGCTGACTGCTATTGCCGTTAGGGAGGGACGGAAGTAGGGGCAACACCCGAAGGAACGCGCTTCATTCCTTTAGAGAGCACATGGAGCGTCATAATGAAAACGCAATGGGAACAATACAAAGAATTAGAACTGCTTCCTGCTCAGGTGGCAGCACCACAAACGATTTACTCGCCGCTGGTCGCTGCTTTAGATCGGCACTGGCGATCGCGGTTAGATCAGCGTGCCAGAAAGCTTGATCACGAGTATCAGGTGGAATATTTGGAGCAACGGCTCACGTTGACGTGTGTGCGAGCGACGACCACTGCTAACATTTGGCGCAAGTGCTGGAGCTTCCTCAACCAACCCGTCCGGTTTCAACCTTACCTGTCAGCTCATTCTGAGCCAGAAATTCGGCGTACATTGGATCAAGCAGGGCAATCCTGGTGGCAAGTTTACGACCCGCTTACCGGTCGTACAGCCTATTTAGAATCTGAGGCAGAAGTGCAAGTCTGGCTTGAAGAGCGTCTTTATCACTAGCAACAAGTCTTAGCAGTGATCTCTAAGCCACATGTTTCAAAGTTCGGTAGTCCTAAAGATGTAAGGATCGATAGGACAACATTACTTCAGTTGTTTGATGTCAATTGATCTACCACCGTGTCCTGCTTGTCAATCAACTCACACGGTCAAAAATGGCAAAATCCATAACGGCAAGCAGAACTTGAAGTGCCGCGAGTGTGGCAGACAGTTTGTCCAAGACCCGCAGTCCAAACGCATTGATCAGGCGACTAAAACCTTGATCGACAAACTCTTGTTGGAGAAGATTCCTTTAGCTGGAATAGCGAGAGTCGTAGGTGTTTCAGAGCCTTGGCTGCAAAGCTATGTCAATGCCAAATATGAGGCAGTGCCCCAACAGGTCGAGGTGGGGGTTAAAAAAAAAGGGCGTTTGACGATTCAGTGTGACGAGATGTGGTCCTTTGTCGGCAACAAAGGGAACAAGCAGTGGATTTGGCTTGCCTTAGATGTGGCAACACGCGAAATTGTTGGGGTGTATGTTGGCGCTCGGAGCCGTGAGGGGGCACAAGGATTGTGGGCTGCCTTACCCGCTGTGTATCGACAGTGTGCCGTCTCCTATACCGATTTCTGGTCAGCTTACAATGAGGTATTCCCCAGCCAGCGGCATCAAAGTGTCGGCAAAGAAAGTGGCAAAACCAGCTACATTGAACGGTTTAACCTGATTGACTGACAAAACTCTTGAAACCTCGATTCTTGCGTAGGTTGGGTTAGCGATAGCGTAACCCAACAAAAAACAGGCTGTTGTTGGGTTTCACGCTGTTCAACCCAACCGACGAAAAAAGATTTGTCAGTCAACCAGCGGTTTAACTGTACCTTACGGCAGCGGGTTTCAAGACTAGTGCGCAAGACCCTATCATTTTCCAAAAAACTGGAGAATCACATCGGTGCGATCTGGTACTTTGTGCACCACTACAACTCATCCTTACTTGTTTAGGACTACCCAAAGTTCGAAGAATAACAACTTTTGTGTCACTGGTGCCTCAAGTCAGAGAACTTTTTGCCCTGATTGACTGACAAAAGTCTTGAAAAGCTGCTTGCTTCGTTGCTGACCCGCCCGTGATTAAAATCCGGGCTAACAAGTGCAAAACCCTTTAAAACGGGTTGAAACCCCTTGTAGTCCTCTTTAGAGGACTTACTTCTGTTAGCGCGCACTTTCAGTGCAGGGCGGGACAGGTGATTGCTAAAAGATTTGTCAGTCAACCAGCTTTTTGCCTTAACAAATAGTGCTTTGACAGTAACAAAGAACCACTACGATCGGTCACTTTCACCCTTCAATAAAGTCAATCATCTCGCGCATGGAGCCAGGTTTGGTAACAACCAGAATGGTTGAATCAGCTTCCAGCACGGTGTTGCCATTGGGAATTGCCAGCGCCATCTGTGGATGTGGTTGGTAGCCGATGATGAGTGAACCAGAAGGAAAGCGCCGATCTTGTGCGATCTCTGCCACGCTGCGATTGACCACGTTGCAGTTTCCTGGCACGGCTAGCTTCAGCACCTCAATCTGCCCTTGCTCGAAGTGCATCATTGATTCCACCTGGGGATATTCGATCGCGTTTGCCATGGTCGAAACCGCCAAGTCGATCGCGTTGACCACGTGTGTTGCTCCGGCAATGCGGTAAGGCTCTGCAAAGTCGCGGTGCCGCATTCTGGCGAGGATATGATGCACGCCGTTGTGCTTTGCCAGCATAATCATAGCCAGGTTTAAAGCATCATTTCGCAACACGGCTGCCAGTGCATCTGCCTTACGAATACCGGCTTCGAGCAGCACTTCTGTATTGACCGCGCTACCCTCAAACGCCATTACTCCTAGCTGTTCACGAGCATAACGACAGGCGATCGGATCAATGTCAATCAGCGCTACGGTATGCCCCAGATCGACCAACCGCTGCGCCAAACCTAAGCCGACTAACCCTGCTCCACCAATGAGTACGTACATTGCTTTCAACTACGCTTTTATATGAGGGTACTTTGGCACGTTTTAGGGTCATGCCGCATTAATCGTCCCCTTTCACTGATGGCTTGAACTTTTATCAGGTGATGGCTAATAGCTTAATGCCAGGTTGCGCCAAGCGTCCTGGGGTTCACTCTGCCTGCAACTGCTTCTCTAACGACCTTTGAAGCTGAAGCTGTAACGGTTGGTCTGCTTGGATCAAAAGACCAGGACTACTGGCAACCGGTGGTTCCAGTTGAGCCGTTGTCCACAAAAGCCAGCGACTACCAGAGGGCAAGGTTGTTAGTCCAACTGGATTCTGGGTCAGCCAAAGCAATGGCGCATCGGGCAATTGCTCTGCACGAACGTCTTCACCCGCCTGAACGACTGCCAGCGCTTCGAGGACGGCTTGGCTACCCTGAACGAGTCCAGTACCTGCCGTCCACAGCCTGACGCTGAGATTGCAGCGAGTTGCATAAAAGTAGAGAGACGCTGCCGCGACAACTGCTTGCTCAAACGGCTCGATCGCGCCGGAGGCATGAGGCACCTGCTGCCAGAGCCTAGCGCTGTCCAGGCAGATGATGAGTTCCTGCCCACTAATAAACGTTTCTAGCTCACGCACCCGCAGTTCACCATAACGGGCACTCGTACGCCAGTGGACAAAACGGATAGGATCACCCCAGCGGTAAGGACGAAGCGATCGCGTAAGTCCGTCACTGGCAGACTGGGCATGGCGATCGTGGGTAAACTGCAAGCTGGCATCCCGTCCGAGTGCATCCACCAACGGGCATTGAGCCAGCGGTAAAACAGTGGGATAGACGACCGCGATCGCGGCGGCAGTGTGCGATCGACGACACCAAAAGAGTCCTAGCGGAGCGGCTGTCCTCAGGTTCACAGTATGCCAGCGATAAATGCCACGTCGCTCCACTGTTTGCTGGTAAACCCAGTGATAGCTGCTGTGTGGCGCAATCGTTTCGATCGCGGCTGACGCAGGGGAAGCTAACACAAACGGTAACTGATCCTGTATCTGAATGAGCGTCTTTGGTTGCTTTGTCTTATTTGCTAATATCAGTTCAACCGTCAGTTGATCCCCTACTGTAACCGGAGTAATGGGGCAACGCTGAATCTGGATACCGCGTAGCATCCGTTCCGGTAAGAACGCTGCGATCGCCAGTAGTGCAAAACTGATCCCACTAATGACATAGAGCCAACCCGCTAATGTATTCGTCGCTGAAATAAAGAAGAAGAGTCCCAGTCCTCCTAACAGCCAACCACTATACGCGGGCGTAACCCAGTGATTTTCTAGCCAGTCAGCGATTCGTTTTGCAATACTCATCAAAATTGCTACGCTAGACACACGAAAGTTAAACAACAAACTAAAGCGTTAAGCTATACCGATTTAGGAAGCGTTGCAGGTATGTATCTCAGCGATCATTGCTTGTGATTTGAGTCACTGAGCGCTTCTCCTATCCCCTTCAAAGATGAACTCGTTCTCATGAACGCTGCTTTAAGAAGCTATCTGGAGGCATCTACAACGTTGACTAGCGGCAATAAAGTTTTTAAAACAATGTTTGTAACAGTTTAATCCCTGTTGTTGTCAGGGTTTATTGCAAGTTAAGTAAACCTGTTGAGCGATCGAAGTCCTAAAAAAGCAGTTTACTATGATGTTCCTCGGTACAATAAATAAAGATTTACCAGGCGTGTCGATATATTTCTAGTTATTTTCAGCAGATGATGCTAGTTGTATAACGCTAGTCTACCCATTCTGCGATTGATCGAACTAGCCTATGCCAATTGAATGGCTTTGCCTTACAAACGACCTAACAGAGAGATACTAATGTCTGCCTCACCCGCACCTCGCCCTCAGGATCAACCATCTGCTGCACCGCCGCCGCCGCCTCTTTCGATGGCTGTGCAAGGTCGCGCTAAAGTGACTAGTTCCATCGAACAGATGGTTCGGGATGCCCATGCAAGGCAGGCTTCTGATATTCATATTCGCATCGGCGAGTTGCCACGCTTTCGTATCCGGGGGCAGATGGTGCAGCCACGGGATCAACAAAAAGTTACTCCTGAACTGTTTGAACAATATTTAGCAGAGATTCTATCGGACAAGCAGCAGAAAGAGTTTGAACAAAGCAAAGAATTAGATACTGCCATTTTTTATCCGGGCTTTCTACGTTGCCGGGTTAACTGCTTTGAAACGTTGACGGGTGGCGCGATCGTGTTGCGCCTGATTTCGCTAGAGGTGCCGTCGGTTGATGGCTTGGGGTTGCCAGAAGTACTTAAAGATCTAGTCAGCCAACCGCAGGGCTTGATTCTCGTTACGGGGCCAACGGGTTCTGGTAAGTCAACCACCCTGGCGGCAATGTTGCGGCACTTGAATGAAACCATGACCAGGCACGTTGTCACTATTGAAGACCCAATTGAGTATGTCCATCCATCGCAGAAGTGTTTGATTAGCCAGCGGGAAGTGGGGCTGCATACTTTTGAATTTAATCAGGCGTTGCGAGCTGTCTTGCGGGAAGATCCCGATGTCATTCTGATTGGGGAAATGCGCGATCGGACAACGGTTGAGACTGCACTGAAAGCCGCGCAAACGGGGCACTTAGTTTTGGGAACCCTGCATACCCGGAGTGCGATTAATACCCTTAACCGTCTGCTTAACATCTACAACCCAGATGAACAGCCAGCCATGCGGATCCAAATTACCGAATCGTTAGTGTCGATCGTGGCGCAGCAGTTAATCCCTACTACCGATGGGCGACGGACGGCTGTCCACGAAATCTTGATCAACACGCCAGCGATGCAAGATTATTTGCTGAAAGGTCAAGAAACAGATGCCTTCCAACTTATGGAAACAGATACTAATCAGGGGATGCAGGTGATGAACCAGGCACTTTGCGACCTCGTGCTGCTGGGCAAAATTAGCCCTGATGATGCCGTGAGAGTCTCACCGGATGCGGGTGATCTGCGGCGACGAGTGCGAAATGAGGGCTTTGACCCAGCGCGATCGTCTAATCGGGAATTTAATCACGCATAGGCAGAACGGTAGAAAGACGAAAGGGCTAAAGAGAAGTAACTCCTTAGCCCTTTCGTTCTTCTAGGCAGATTTAAACAAGCGCGTTCGCCTTATTTTCTGCCCGCCATCTTTTTCGCTTTATCGACTTTCCGCAAGCGGATGGATTGCGGCGTAATTTCGAGCAGTTCATCAGAACCGATGTACTCTAACGCGCGCTCAAGGCTCATCTCGACTGGGGCTTGCAGTTGCACCAACTCTTCACCACCAGAGGCCCGATGGTTGGTTAGCTGTTTGCTCTTGCAGATGTTGAGTTCAAGATCCTGGTTGCGGTTATGTTCACCCACAATCATGCCTTTATAAACGCGAGTACCGGGAGTAATAAAGAAAACGCCCCGGTCTTCAGCATTCTGCATGGCATAAACGGTAGAAACCCCTTCCTCGAAGGAAATCAGCACACCGTTGCGCCGAGTTTCAATCTCGCCACTAATGGCACGGTACTCCAGGAAGCTGTGGTTCATGATGCCAGCACCACGAGTCAGGCGCATAAATTCGCCCCGGAAACCAATTAATCCTCGTGCAGGAACAACAAATTCCAGTTGTGTCCGATTGGCAACGCCTACTTGCATATCTTGCATTTCGCCTTTGCGTTGACCAAGTCGCTCAATACAGCTACCAACGGCTTCTTCGGGGATATCCAGCACCAGTGTTTCAAACGGTTCACGGGGTTGACCGTTAACTTCGCGGTAAATCACCTGTGGCTGCGATACTTGAAACTCATAGCCTTCTCGCCGCATGGTTTCAATCAAAATGCCCAGGTGCAGTTCACCACGTCCAGACACCAGAAACTTATCGGGCGAGTCCGTTTCTTCGACACGCAAGGCAACGTTGGTTTCCAGTTCGCGGAAGAGTCGATCGCGCACCTGACGGGATGTGACCAGTTTGCCTTCCTGACCGGCGAACGGCGAGTCGTTCACCTGAAACGTCATCTGCAAGGTTGGTTCATCGACCTTAATGAGCGGTAACGCCTGTGGGTCGTTGGGGTCTGTAATTGTTTCGCCAATGTTAGCGTTGGCAAAGCCCGCAACTGCGACAAGATTGCCTGCCGAAGCTGACTCAATCTCAATCCGCTTCAGACCCTCAAAGCCCATGAGCTTAGAAACTTTGGTTTTAACGATCGCGCCACTCTCTGTCACCAGAGCCGCTTGTTGACCCGATCGGATCGTACCGTTGTGAATTTTGCCAATGATAATGCGACCCAGGTAGTCTGAATAATCAAGCGTTGTCACCTGTAGCTGCAACGGCTTTTCTGGATCGCCAACTGGAGGTGGAACATGGCGCAAAAACGCATCAAACAGTGGCTTCATGTCCGTGGACTCGTCTTCGAGCTTATCTTTCGCAAAGCCAGCAAGACCGGAAGCAAACAGGTAAGGAAACTCGCACTGATCGTCGTCTGCACCCAGTTCCAGGAATAGATCCAGCACCTTATCAACGGCAGTATGGGGATTGGCGCGTTCGCGATCAATCTTGTTCACTAGTACGATCGGACGCAAGCCCTTCTCCAAAGCCTTTTTCAGTACAAAGCGCGTCTGTGGCATAGGACCTTCGTTGGCATCCACAATCAGCAGACAGCCATCGACCATACCCAGCACTCGCTCGACTTCGCCGCCAAAATCCGCGTGACCCGGTGTATCAACAATATTGATCAGCGTGTCTTTGTAGCGTACCGCTGTGTTTTTCGACAAAATGGTGATGCCCCGCTCCCGCTCCAGGTCGTTAGAGTCCATCACGCAGTCTGGAACCTCTTCGCCTTCACGGAAGGTACCTGCTTGTTTCAGTAATGCATCGACAAGAGTAGTTTTGCCGTGGTCAACGTGAGCAATGATCGCAACGTTGCGAATAGGAAGAGTCATAACGGGTTCCGTAGGGAGAGAATATCGAGAGGGACGTGAGACGGGAAATTAGGGAGCTATGAGCGCTGAACGTGGGATGAGAACGCTTAAACGAACTGTTGTTGAGCCGACTATGCAGCATGCGGCAATAGCGTTAAGCACTGCTTCAAACAGCTTTCCCAAACAAGCTTTTTCAAAAACTCGTGCCAAGTCTAGTAAAGAAGCCTTAACAGTCCTATCTTAGCTGTTGATGTCACAAAGATGTGTTAAAGAGGTGTTGTTTAGAGAGAATTTGGATCAACCCCCTGCGATCGCAGATAGGTCTCTAGTTTTTCTGCTCGTTGACGTTCCTGTTCTGCCCGTTGACGTTCTTGTTCTGCCCGTTGACGTTCCTGTTCAATTTGTTCAACTGCCCACGGTAGCAAGTTTCCTGCTGTATCCCACCAGCGTAGCCAGTAGCCAGTGCGTTCTTCTTTGGTGCCCTGCCATAGACCTAGAGATAGTCCCATATCAGCCATCCAAAAACGATTCTCTGGGGTAGGAGTTTGCAATTCATATCGTCCTGCCGTCAACTGGTACACCTCCAGCAGTCCCTCGGCTGGCTCAAAGATAACGTAAAACGGAATGCTTAGAATTTGTTCGTAGAAAAACCATTTTCCAGGCGGAAAGGTGCGTTTGACCGAGTATTCACCACCGTCTTGATGGGATAAAAACTCCATGACCATAAGAGGGACAGCACCTTGCAACATCGGCGTATAGCTTCTACGGTCTGCTGCTACCTCTAGCGACTGCACTGACGGCACATAGACCCAATCAGGTGCTTTAATCACTAGATTCCCATTCACCGTGGCACACAGCCCAAAATTAGACGCAATCAACATTTCTGGTTGAATAAATCCCACCAATTCAAGCGACTCGCGGAGTGCTCCTGCCAGCAACGGTTGACCAGTATTTTCCACAGGTTCATCGTTTAGAGGAACGTCGTCGGGTAAGGCTTCCCAGGTCACGATCGGCGGTGCTGCTTGCCCGATCGTCGTTTGTATAACTGGCGAATTTGGAGTCGTGACCATAGCCTAACCAAACGCAACTGGAATGCTCTGATTTTAGCTGGGATAGAGTGGTGCTGCGATCGCCCCTACCTCTGCTGGTGATGGCTGATTAACACTGACGGAGAAACCGGGCTTGATGAGTAAGGCTTCTGCGATCGCGCCCCGCAAATTTTCTTTAGACCCAACGTGATAAAAATGCTGGCAAACGCGCATTTCTAAATCTGACCAGCATTCCTGGATATGGCTATTCCGACGGTACTGATTTTCGAGCCACATGGATACTGCAAAATCGCAGGGCAGTTGCTTTGTCACAACCGCTAGTTTTTCCGCTTCTGCTTGCTTCCAGGCGTTGTAGTAATCGGTATGGCGACCAATGTAGGGTGGATCAAGGTAGACAAAATCATTCGGTTTTGCTGCCGCTAAAGTTTCCTGCCAATCTGCGACGCGAAATTCCCAGTCTTTGCCTGCTATCTGTTTCGCAACCCAATCAACCTGATTGGCAATTTTAGTAATGTAGCTTTGCGAAAAGCGCTGCGGTTTACGGCAGAATGGCACGTTGAATCCACCCTTGCTGTTGAACCGCATGACACCATTAAAACAGGAGCGATTGAGGAAGAGAAAGTCCAGAGGGGAAGCCGATCGATTGAAACGATCGCGCACTTCGTAATAATAATCGGCTCCCATTTTAAGAAGCTGACTGCCCTGATCCTGGAGAAATTCGGCTACTATTTTTCGGTTAATAGCATCAGTTTGAATGCCTTGATAAAAGGCAATCAGATGGTGATTTGTATCAGTCAAAAGGGCACGTTTGGGTGCCAGATTAAATGCCACCACACCCGACCCTAGAAAGGGTTCAATCCACTTCGATGGTGCTGCTTCGACCCATTGAATTTGGCTTAGGATGAAGGGCACCAGCTTTGTTTTAATGCCCTGGCATTTAATGGGTGGAACTTTGACGTGCATGATTGGGAAGCGACCGCCAGTCGGTAAGATGAAGACACCGACTCTAGGACGATTGAGGCAATGAATTTACAGCAAGCGATTCCGGTAGACGCGATCCGTTACGACGATCGCGGGTTGGTTCCGGCAATTGTACAAGATTACCTGGACGGCACCGTGTTGATGATGGCATGGATGAACCGGGAATCGTTGCAGAAAACGCTGGACACGGGCGAAACCTGGTTCTGGAGTCGATCGCGTCAGGCATTCTGGCACAAAGGCGAGACCTCTGGGCACTTTCAGAAAATGCACGCCATTCGTTACGACTGCGATAGTGATGCTCTGCTTATTAGTGTCGAGCAGATTGGTGAAATTGCCTGTCATACCGGAGAGCGGAGTTGCTTTCATCGCGTGAATGACTCAATCGTGCCGCCGCCAGCAGATATGCTGTCGCAGGTGTTTGACGTGATCTGTGATCGCCGCGATCGCCCGTCCGACAGTTCCTACACCTCAAAACTGTTGGCAGAGGGGGATAACAAAATTCTCAAAAAAATTGGCGAAGAAGCGGTAGAAGTCGTCATGGCGTGTAAAGACGATGATCCCGACGCGATCGCGGGTGAAGTGGCGGATTTGTTTTACCACAGCCTTGTAGCATTGGCGCATCACAATGTCGATCTGAGAATGGTGTATCAGAAACTCCAAGAGCGACGGCGTTGAACAGATCCCCGACTTCTTCAAGAAGTCGGGGATCTCACTGCCTGAGTGGTTTCATCATGCGATCGAGCCGTTGCAAAACCAGAATCGTCATGCCGACACTGAACGCTAACCCAATCCATAAGGCGTGGGCAACAGACGCTGGCTGATCCAGCGCCCAACCGCCTAACGGTGGACCAATAAACGCACCGATCGCCCAACACTGCGAATTGACCGCCAGATATACGCCGCGTAGCGACTCTGGTGCCATCTCGACTGTGATTGACGAGGCTGATGGCATATAGGCAACCGTTGCCAGCGCCAGCACACCCAGCGCCACGATCGCCCAAAGCAGATGATGTGAAGAGACAACCCCCGTCACCCATACCAGCACAAACCCTACTCCCCACAGAACAGCGGATAGCATGAGTCCCTGAGCGCGGCTAAAGCGGTTGAGCACTCGCACAGCGGGTAATTGGCAAACAACAGCCACAACCATATGCCAGGTGAATAGCGCGCTTAACGTGGGTGGTGAAAAGCCATTGGGCAAACCAGACAGGAAATTGGTGAAGTACAGCGGCATCGTACTGTTGATCTGCACCAGATAGGTTGTAAACAGCACATTCGCCACGGCATAGGTGAGCAAACGGCGATCGCGCAATGCCTGTTGCCAATCCCTGACGGCTTTATGGTCGCCTGTCGGTTTGTGTGATTCGGCGATCGCCCAATATACCACAGCAAACAGCACTACAAACGAGATCGCATCAACGACAAACAAGGCTCGATACGCGCCCGTTGTGCCGACTAATAAGCCACCCAGCACAACGCCTAGACCTAAGCCCAGGCTATCGCTAAGGCGCGTTAAGGCGAAAGCCTCATTGCGCTGTGCGGGTGTCGTCAAATCAGCAACCATTGCCTCGTTAGCGGGCCAATACAGTCCTATCCCCAGCCCCATCAGCAGATTGCCTGCTACGAAGATAGGGAAATCGTTGGAGATGGCGAGGGCAATAGAGGCGATCGCTGACACGATCGCCGATAGCAGCAGCGTTCGTCGTCGTCCCCAAAATGGCGAATCGGCAAACGACCCACCCAACAAACGCCCGACTACACCCGAAATCGATGCACTACCCAAGCCAACGCCAACCTGTGTTGCCGATAAGCCCACCTGATTAACAAAAAAGATCGGCGCGTAGAACAGCGTGAAGCCTGTTCCCGTCTGAGAGAGCAGCCGTCCTGCCGCTAAAACCCAAACCTGATAGTTTAAAGCAGGCAACCAGGATAACAGCTTGGATTGGCGAATGGGCATGAACAAACCGTAAACAAGGAACCATCTCAAGTTTGCCTGAGTTTCCAGCGTTGTAGTCAGCCAATTGCTGAAGTTGCGGCTGTAAAAGCACCTGTTACGCTTAGGATGACACTGCTCTCACCATTCCTACCCTTTGCTAACGCTTGCGATCGCTCAACGTTTAATTAGCGGTTTAAGTGGTAGAACCCAGTTTGCACTGACCAGTAATCGATGGCAATTTCAAAGCGATCGCCTGTATCCGCTCTTCTGCCTGCTGCCCTTAATGAAACTAACGACTCGCGGACATTACAGCGTCAAAGCCCTCCTCGACCTGACCTTGCAACCAGCCTATGGTCCAGCGTCAGTAAAGGCGATCGCGCAACGTCAGGATCTACCCGCACCCTATCTCGAAAAGCTGTTGATTGAACTGCGACGTGCTGGCTTGGTGCAGTCCATACGCGGTGTACAGGGTGGCTATCAACTCGCACGATCGCCCGCCAGCATTTCGTTAGGACAAATTCTAGAAGCGGTTGGTGAAAGCATTGACCCACTCCCCCGACACTCCCCCGACGGCTCACAGGCAGAAGATTGGGTCACATTCACCGTCTGGAATCGGCTCCACCAAAAGCTGAAAGAATCCCTCTACAGCATCTCGTTAGAAGACCTGTACTTTGATGCTCGTAGTTGGCAAGCGGCACAGGGAGAGGAGACAAGCTTTGTGGTGTAGAGGAGCGGGGGAGTTTTGAGTTTTGAGTTTTGAGTTTTGAGTTGAAAGCTTCATCCCTCATCCTTCATCCTTTATCCTTCATCCTTCATCCCCTCGCTCACTGCCCACCTACAACCAATGGCTGCCCGTTGCTTGTCATCACTGGATCGATCGCTGCACCCTTGCTTTCTTCGCTGCCTGGTTTGTTGTACGAACACTTGACGGTAATTTTGAGGTTGCTTTGCGCTTTGCCGCTGGCAATGTAGGGAATACCAGCATCGGCGCTGAGATTCACACCAAACTCTAGCGTGACTTCATCAACGTTGGCTGCGGCGCAGTTTTTGAATGCATTCAGGCAATAAACGGTGTAGGTGCGGATGGTGTTTTGCACCATTTCCATTGATTGGGTAGGGGTGGGGCGAAACGGCATTCGAGGATCGCCCATGCCTTTTGCGCCGCCTCGCCGCTGCTCGCCTTCTTCAACGGGAGCCTGTGGCGCGATCGAGGAGGTTTCAGCATCGTCCTGCGCCTCAATGTAAAGCACGGTGCCGTTATCGAGTTGGACGGGGACAATCTTAGTCAAAACGTTTCCTGCCAGTGAGGGTTGATGCGATCCTGATTTTGGCTAAGAACACGTACTTTCCTTTAGTGGGTGACACCCCTCAGGCGATGCGAATAATAGCGCCAACACTGGGATCATGATTTCTCGCTTCGTGCCTTTTTGCTGGCGCTGAATGGGACGATCGTCTGCGGAGCAAGGACTTCGATTCATCCTTACCCTTCATCCTTCATCCTTTTGCTATAGGCTGGATAAAGTGTACGGTCGCGTAAAAACTCGATGGGGGGAACCGTTGCAGCTCCCAATCATTCATGAACAAGACCCAATCAGCTTTCCCTGCTATGCATGGTTTTCTTAATCTCAATAAACCTGCGGGGTTTACGTCTCACGACTGTGTTGCCAAAGTGCGGCGGCTTTTACAGATGAAGCGCGTTGGACACGCAGGCACACTCGATCCAGCCGCGATCGGGGTGTTGCCGATCGCCCTTGGCAAAGCGACCCGCCTACTGCAATTTCTGCGGCAGGATAAGGCGTATCGAGCCACGGTGCGGCTAGGAATGAGCACAACCACTGATGACTTGGAAGGTGAAACATTGCTGTCTCAACCCGTTGCAGCGCTTGATTTAGCGACAGTAAAAGAGGCGCTCCAGCAGTTTCAAGGCACTATCCAACAGGTTCCACCTAACTACAGCGCCATTCAGGTACAGGGTAAGCGGCTGTATGATTTGGCGCGGGCAGGTGAAACGATCGCGGCTAAAGCCCGTACGGTGAATGTGTTCAGCCTTGAAGTGCTGGACTGGCGATCGGGCGACTTTCCTGAACTGGATCTAGCGATCGCTTGTGGTCCCGGTACGTATATTCGGTCGATCGCGCGTGACCTGGGCAATGTGTTGCAAACGGGTGGCACCTTAGCGGCGCTTATACGCACCAGCAGCAGCGGCTTTGAGCTGACAGACAGCCTGACGTTTGAGGTACTGGAAGCTCAACAAGCGCAAGGAATTTTTCAGCCGATCGCGCCAGAAGCCGCTTTAACCCATCTCAGCAAAATTTCGTTATCGACGGCGATCGCCCGTCGTTGGTGCCAGGGTCAGCGCATTGCGATTTATCCTACCGCTGATGACCAATGGAAAAGTGTGGAAGACGCAGAGGCAGAGGGACACAAGGATGAAGACAGTACCCAGGTCTATGCGGTTGATCCACTTCAGCGATCGCTCTGCGTCTTCCACGAAGAGGGTCATTTCCTCGGCATCGGCAAGCCAACTGATACGGAAGTAGGAATTATTCTGTTATCTCAAATGGTTTTTGAGAGTGATTAGAAAGTAATTACGACTATTTCTTTAATTGATACTGTAGACAAGTGAAATCTGCGGCAGCTTGAGAAAGTCTTGCAGTAAGAGTCGTTTTGTCGTGATAGTCATGAGCGATCGTTGTGATGGTAGCTGAAGACATACGGTATTCAGGACTCATGAAACGGCACTTTAATTCTCTAACCTAACACCCGTAAGGCTTAACAGCATTACATCTTGCTTGGCAGGGCAATTGCACTAAACCCAATCTAAAAAAGATGATCTCACTCTCACCTATACTGAACCAGTAGACCTGTACCACAGATTATAGAAATTGATTGACCTGGGACAGGCGTGCCATTCAAAGGTGGTTTATAAAACTGAATTGCCTGTTTCTCTAACCTGATCAAGGTTCTCTCTAGATTTGTGATTTCTTGCAGCATTTCATCTGACAGCGTTCTATAACGAATCACAGCGCATTTCATCTCTTCAAACTGGACTTGACGATGATGATAAGCTGATCAGCATTTAAGTTGCATAATTGAGTAATAAAAATGATTAGACTATCCGTGCCATGCCAGCAAAGAGTTTTCTAAGTTCAGAGGAAGTAGATAAATTGCAAAAAGCACTTCGAGAGAGTGAATTAGCCCATGTTCGAGAACGAATTTTAATTCTTTTGCTTCAAAACGATGGTAAAACTCAACGAGGAATTGCCGATTTTTTAGGATGTTCACCTCGAACCGCAGCCTATTGGTGTATGCATGGTGACCCTAACAAACTGGAGAGCTTGCAGAATCGACGAAATCAAGAGAGTCATCGTAAAGCGACTCCTGAATATATCAGATTGTTACTAGAAATAATTGACCAAGAGCCATCAGACCTAGGGTATGAATTTGGACGATGGAGTGGAGAACGTTTAGCAACATACCTGAGCGAGAAAACTGGGATTGAGCTAAGTGGTTCTCAAGTGAGGAGGATTCTGAAGCGAAAAAAGTATCGTTATATCTGGGCTAAATATAGTTTAGCAGAGAAACAGAATCCACTTAAAAGAATTGAGTTCAAAGAGAAATTATTAAAGTACTTAGCAATTGCTAAAGAAGAGCCAAAGCAAATTCAGATATGGTTTTGGGATGAGAGCGGATTTAGTTTACGAGTCATTCGACGGAAAACCTGGGGTAAGAAAGGGCACCGTAAAAAGATTACAGGTCAACGCAGGCAAGGGCGAGTGAATGTCATGGGAGGCATTCGAGAATCAGACCGGAAACGAATTTGCTTTTTTGTTAAAAAGGGAGAGGGGGACATCTTTTATGAACAGTTACAACAGTTCAATGAATTGATTAAGAGTGAATGGGTTTCTCAGGGCAATAGACCTGAAGACTTTCAAGCAAAGGGAGGAAAGATTATCATCATTCTAGATAATGCCAGTTATCACAAACGACTTGATATGCGAGAGAAGATTGCTCAAGAACTTCCCAACATTGTTTTAGAGTTTTTACCTGCCTACAGTCCTGACCTGAATATTATTGAGCTTGTTTGGCATTCTTGTAAGGAACATATTGCTCATCGACTGTTTAAGTCAGTCGATGAATTGAAAGAATTGCTAGAAAGACTGCTAAATCAAGGCGAGTTAATCATCAGATGGAATCGCAAGATAAAGAATAAGGGAAATATGCATATTGCAACTTAAATGCACATTAGCTTATGCGTGTCGATTTTTCAAGTTCCGTGTAAGACCGACATACGTTACTGGGCAATCATGATTACCTACATAGTAAATACCGGGTTTAGACGGCAGATCTCTGCGCTCACTGTATTGCAAGACTAGCATCTCTTTATAGTTAAGATTCAGCTTCATGTTGTTCACTTTTTGCTAGGGAGCGACTAGATCAAGGGTGCCCACAAAATGAAGTTGTTTAACTTAACAAAATACTGTGCCTACGGTCTAGTAGTAGGGTGGGCACTGCCCACCCTACTTAGCGCAATTGCTATTCACAGTGAATTACGCTCTCAGTGGAAAGGGCAAGTTCAAGTAAAGCCTCTAAATCTTTCATGAGAGACCAGTCTGGATGCAGCTTATCTAAATAGCGATCGGCTAATTCAGAAAGAACTTGTTCACGTAATTGAGGATCTTTGGGAAGTTTATTACCTCTCAAGTAATGCTTTCTGGCATCAAATCGGTGCAATTCCATTATTTTACGCAACTCACTGAGCCATACTCTTTGGCTATCGCTATGCAACTTTGTATTTTTATAGAACAAGAAATTTTTAATGACAGGACTTTGACCCCTGGTTGACTGACAAATCTTTTTTCGTCGGTTGGGTTGAACAGCGTGAAACCCAACAACAGCCTGTTTTTTGTTGGGTTACGCTATCGCTAACCCAACCTACGCAAGAATCGAGGTTTCAAGAGTTTTGTCAGTCAATCAGCTTTGACCCTTATTGACAAGCCATAGTAAAAAAATATCATCAAGCTGTAGATTGACAGCGGTTGTAGTATCGTTCCTAATCTGCCAATGCATTTATTCTTCCCTTCTGAAAACCTGTCAATAATTTCAAACCAAGGAAAAAGACTTGTAGGTTGAGTTATCGACAGGAGCGGCTAACCAAAAACAATGGACTGAGCATTGGGTGGTTGACCACAGCGCTCAGTCCATTATTACTTACGCCAACCTCGGAGGTTTTAACCAGGAGCCAGACATCTCAACCAACGTAGTGGCTCAAACCTCCGAGGTTTTGGTTCAGGGGTTTCAGTTAGCCAACCAGTTCTTTGACTTTAGCGATGATGCTGTCGGGGTCGAGTCCTTGATGGGGGTACTGTTCCCACAGACCGCCAGAGCCTTCTTTGTGGGTGCCGAGGTGGGCGTATTTGGGAGTTAAACCGCGCTCTAGTAGCCAGGTGCCAAAGCGACTACCCAAGCCTGTTTTGCGGTTAAAGGCTTCCACTACTAGCACGAAGGGAGTTGCGCCGATTTTAGCGATCGTCGCTTCATCCACCACATTCAGCGTTGGCTTGTTGATCAAACCAACGTCGATGCCTTCTTGCTTCAAGCGATGTACAGCATCGAGAGCGCGATACAGTCCGTCGCCAAAGCTAACGATGTAGCCAGCGGTGCCTTCTCGCACCACTTCATCTTTGCCAGGGACAAAGGTGTAGCCATCGCTGTACAAATCCTTGCCAGCCGCGTCGAGAATCAGTGGAGTTTTGGAGCGGGTCGAGAAAATGAACCGCAGCCCTGGTTCGTGGAAAACGGCTTTGACGACCGCTTTCATTTGCCCTGCATCAGCGGGGAAGTAGAGGCGGGTTTCGTAGCCATCATCCAAACCGTTATCGGCGTAGAAGTTGTTGATGCCGAAGTGGCAGGTGTTGTCTGCCATATCGTCAATGCCGGAGTGGGAGAAGTGGCAGAGCAGGTTGGAGTAGTTCAACCGCGCCATCGTGATTTCGGAGATGCACATCTCTAAAAAGGCAGCGAAGGTAGCGAAGATGCCCTGCTTGCCTTTTTCCATGCCAAAGCCAGCCGCCGCGGAAATGTTGCCCCGCTCCATAATGCCGGAGGGGATGAAGACTTCGGGGTGAGCATCGTGGATTTTTTTCAGCCCGCAGGAGCCTTCCAGGTCGCTGTCAATGACGAGTACTTTGGCTTTGCGATCGGCTTCGCTCATTTCGTCCAATACAGCATTCACCGCATCACCAAAGACATTGCGGTTGGAGTCCCATTTCTCACTGACACCAAGATACTTGTTGGGATTTTGGGGGGCTTCGATCGCCTTCAAAAAGTCTACTGCTGCCGTTAAACCGCGCTTTTCCAGGTAGGCGATCGCCAGCTTGACCGAGATCACGTCATGCCCGTGAGTGGAACCTTCCAATCCCTCAATGCCAACCGACATAGGGCGCTTGTTGACCACTGCGATCGGTCCAGGTGTGGTCACTGCTTCGACAATGCGAGCGTAGAGATCGTCCAGATCTTCGCCATCGCCTTCCAAAACCTTGAGTCCATGACCTGCCAGCGTTTTAGCAACCGTAAAGCCAGGGAGGTATTTGGAGGGGTGTCCGGCGATCGTCACATCGTTGTCGTCGATAATCAGCTTGACATTGAGGTGTTGGGCAACTGCTAACCGTGCCGCTTCCGCATCGTTGCCTTCTTGCTGAGAGCCATCCGAACCGAGGCAAAAGACGGTCTTGCCGGGGTTTGCCATTGCCACGCCATTCACGTAGGGCCACATATGACCGAGACGACCAGAGCTAAACTTCACACCAGGGGTTAGCCCTAATTCGGGGTGTCCAGGCAGGTGAGAATTTGCTTCCCGGTAGTGAGCTAGCTGTTCCGCAGGCAAGTCACCGTGAAGGGTTGCCATGAGGTACTGGGTTGCCACGCGATGCCCTGCTTCGTCGAAGAAGATTGGCACAAACTGATCAGGAGCGCTCCGGAACAGTGCATCCAGAATCATGACTTCGGGCACCGTGTCGTAAGGTCCGCCTGTGTGACCGCCTACGCCTCTTGCCGCACCTGTAGCGGTGAAAAAGATAATCGCATCCCGGCAAAGCTGAATGTTGGCTTTGAGGGTTTCGCGCTGTTCTGCGGTCAGGGTTTTGTTGGCAGGGTCTAGCGTCAGCGGCTTATAGGCACCGAGGTCGATCGGAAAGCGGGTCGTCGTTGTCGTCATGGGTTAGATCCTGAATGGGGCAATGTGAGGCAAACGGGCACGAAGGTGCAATGGAGCTAAGGCAAAGATTACCAATAAAGTGACTACTGATATTTTTTGAATGCCAGCGTTACGTTATGTCCACCGAACCCAAAGGAGTTGGACAGCGCTACGTTTACTATCTGCTCACGGCTGTGATGGGGCACGTAGTCCAGGTCACAATCGGGATCGGGATTGTCGAGATTGATGGTAGGCGGGACACGATCGTTTGCCACTGCCATCACTGCCGCCACCGCTTCAATGCCACCAGAACCTCCCAGCAGGTGTCCCGTCATGGATTTGGTCGAGCTGACGGTAATTTTGTAAGCGTGTTCACCCAGCGCCTTTTTCATCGCTGCCGTCTCGGTTGAGTCGTTAGCTGGCGTACTGGTGCCGTGGGCATTGATATAGCTCACTTGATCAGGCGTGAGTTTGGCATCTTTCAGCGCTAGCGAAATCGCTCTTGCAGCACCTTCACCTCCTGGAACAGGGGAAGTAATGTGATACGCATCGCAGGTAGCACCATAGCCAACAATTTCGGCGTAGATGCGGGCACCTCTTGCCAGAGCGTGTTCCAATTCTTCGAGAATCAAAATGCCGCTGCCCTCACCCAGCACAAAGCCGTCTCGATTTTTGTCGAACGGACGACTAGCGTGGGCTGGATCGTCGTTGCGGGTCGACATCGCTTTACAGGCAGCAAAACCCGCAACAGAAAGAGTCGTAACGGCGGCTTCAGTACCGCCACAAATCATTGCCTGAGCGTAGCCGTTCTGCACTAATCGAAAGGCATCACCGATCGCATTTGATCCCGCAGCACAAGCAGTGACAGAGCAAGAATTAGGTCCCTTTGCGCCCGTATGAATGGCGGTTAAACCCGCTGCCATATTGGCAATCATCATCGGAATCATGAAGGGGCTACAGCGATCGGGTCCCTTCGTCAGGTTAATCTCTTGCTGGTCTTCCAGCACTTTCAGCCCGCCAATGCCAGTGCCGATTAAAACGCCGACTTGTTCTGCATTCAGATCGTTGATGACAAACTGGGCATCGGCGATCGCCTGCTTACTGGCAGCGACACCAAACTGGGCGAACCGATCCATCCGCTTGGCTTCCTTCCGCTCCATATAGGCGTGCGGATCGAACCCTTTCACCTCTCCAGCGATGCGGCAGTCGTGCCGAGACGCATCAAAAAGCGTAATGGGACCAATGCCGTTCTGTCCGCTCAACAAGCCGTCCCAGTAGGCAGTTAAGGTATTTCCAATTGGTGTAATCGCGCCGAGTCCTGTAACAACAACGCGCTTACGGTCACTATTTGTCATGGCTTCAACGATAGGGGTCGATACCCAGAATGCAGAACAAAGGAACACAAAAACAGTGAAAGGCTTCAGTGTGCAGTGAACAGTTTGCAGTTAGTTTTCAGTGAATAGTTTGCAGCAGTCAATTAGCAGTCGATCTTAATCAATTAACGACTAAGAACAAAGCCTTACTGTCCACTGTTTCCGATTCACTGCCGACCTGTTCACTGCTCACCTGTATTTAAGCTGATGCTGACACTTTGGTGTTGATGTAGTCTACAGCAGACTTCACAGTTGCAATCTCTTCTGCCGCTTCGTCAGGAATTTCGATATCGAATTCTTCTTCCAGCGCCATGACCAACTCAACGGTATCGAGGGAATCGGCTCCCAGATCGTTGGCAAAGCTGGCTTCTGGCTTGACTTCACTGACTTCAACGCCTAGCTGTTCAGCTACAATCTTCTGGACTTTCTCAAAAATTTCTGTCTCGGTGGTCATAAGCTTCCTCAATCAATGCAGCGGCAACGGTTATACTTTTCAAAATGCTTGAACGCTTGGTGGTTGGCAATTTGAGCGGTTTAAGACTCACACTACCCACTTTGGCAATTACAAGCATTTCCTGATCTTATCTGAAAGCGCGATCGTCCGAATCATTCCTAGACGCTTTCCTCACTGACTCTAGAAGTAAAGGCACAACAGTCAGCGGCTAGAGAACAGGCAAATCGTAGCGTTGAAAAGCCGCACTGACCGCGATTAAGGGCATACTGAGACAGCTTCTTCAGTTTTTTTGATGCAGGCAACGATCGTCAAGAAGAGGCACAATATCTTTATGGCTTGTCTGGTTTGGTCGATCGCTCGTCCGGTTTGATTGAGAGGCTGTGACTCTCCGCACGCTCCCGATCCTTGCTCCCGACCCTACTTCCGACGCTCCAATCCCCATTCTCCAAACAAAATGGCATCGTTACCGCTCAAATACGCTTACTTTCCCGGTTGTGTTGCTCAAGGAGCCTGCCGAGAGCTGTACCAATCAACACAAGCGCTGACTCAGGCATTGGGCATTGAACTTGTCGAGCTTAAAAAAGCGTCGTGCTGTGGTTCTGGCACTTTTAAGGAAGATTCGCAGTTCTTGGAAGATACAGTTAATGCCCGCAATATCGCGCTGGCAGAGTCGCTGAATTTGCCGCTGCTGACTCATTGCAGCACTTGTCAGGGCGTAATTGGACACGTAGACGAGCGTCTTAAGGAACGTCAGACGAGTGATCCTGCCTATGTCGATCGCATCAACGGGTTGCTCCAGCAGGAAGGTTGTTCCCCCTATAAAGGCAGTACAGATGTAACGCATTTGCTATGGGCGATCGTGGGTGATTATGGCTTAGACGCACTGGCACAGAAAGTAACCCGCAAGCTAGAAGGACTGAAGTGCGCTGCCTTCTACGGCTGCTATTTACTACGCGCTCAAGATCATCTGCCCTTTGACGACCCGTTCAATCCGCAGTCGATGGAAAATGTGTTTCGCACGATCGGCGCTACACCCGTTGACTACCGTGGACGGACGCAATGCTGTGGGTGGCCCCTCTCCAGCTATGCCACTGATCAGTCGTTCAAGATGGCAGGAATGCACATTCAGGAGGCGATCGCGCAAGGTGCGGATTGCATCGTTACGCCCTGTCCTCTCTGCCATCTGAACTTGGATTCTCGCCAGCCTGAAGTCGAAAAAGTGATCGGTCAAAAGCTGGGGCTGCCGGTGCTGCATTTGCCTCAACTGATCGCGCTGGCGTTAGGGGTAGAACCGAAGCAGCTTGGACTCGATCGGCATATCGTTTCGACGCGATCGGTGTTAGCGAAACTAGGCGTGTATTAAGCCGTCAGTAGGCAGCTTTTAAGCGATCGCTAACGGCTGATCGCTAATATTCAACTGCTTTTCAGCCCTCCAACTGTTTTTGCCATGCTAGTCGTGCAGCACCGACCATACCTGCCCGATTGCCTAATTCTGCGCGCAGCAGTTGCAGACCAGAGCGAGAGATCGGCAGCACGCGCCGTTCAATTTCGGCTAGCACCGCCGGAAAAAACAGATCAGCACTGGCGCTGATACCACCTCCAATCACGATCGCTTCGGGGGTCAGCACATAGATCAGGCTGGCGAGTCCGGCACCCAGATCGCGTCCATAGTCATGCCAGAATGCCACCGCCTTGGCATCGCCGGCTGCTGCTAATTGGCTCAACTTGTCTGGCTCCATACCAGTGCGTCGTCTAATTGCCTGCACTGAGGCGTACTGCTCTAGGGAACCACAATTGCCACTGTTGCAAGCGGGGCCATCAGCGTTGATGGTAATCAAGCCTAATTCACCCGCCGCACCGTGATGCCCTGTAAACAGCCTGCCATCGAGGATGATTGCGCCACCCACTCCCGTACCCAGAGTAAGCAGGATGGAGTGGCGATACCAACGACCCGCTCCAAGCCATGCCTCACCCAAGCCTGCACAGTTGGCATCGTTGGCGATCGTGGTTGGGCAACCTGTTTTTACTTCCAGCCACTCTGCCAGCGGAATATCACGCCAGTCGGGGAGGTTAATAGCAATGCGTGCAATGCGTCCGGTGGCATCTGTAGGACCGGGTGTACCGACCCCGATCGCACCTGCCTGTCGCTTGGGGTCAACCAGCTCGATCGCCTCGACGATAGCAGCCAAGACCGCATCTGGTGTGGCGGGTTGGGGTGTCGGCACAGTCAACGACTGCAAACAATTGCCCTCGTGGCTAAACCGTCCAAGTTTGATGGCGCTGCCGCCCAGATCAATGCCCAAAACCTGCTCCGGAGCCTGGGCTGGGAGGTTTCTTTCAGCAGCGTGTATGCCCATAACAAGTTGTGAATGCTTTCTAGAATTGCTAGTCAGCAATTCTAGAGGAATTTAAGAACGTTTTGAGGTCGCGAGCCGATTTTTGATAGCTAGCTTGCTGCTGGTCAAGGCGCGCTTTAGAAATTTCGTTGTCCTGAAACTGCTTCTGTGCAAGCTCAAAAGACAGTTTTTTAATTTCGTAATCTTGTTTTTTTAAGGTTCCAGTGATGGAACCAAGCCGCTGACGCATCGTTAACGTTTGGATGGCTAAATTCCCGCTGTTACCGCCAGCAGCAGCTCGTGCCCCGGATGCTGCCTGATTCTTTGGCGGTGGATGAAGTTGCGACAGCGTTTGATCAATCTGCTTCACACGATCGATGGACTTGCCTAACGAGAGCTGATGTTTGAGCGTTCCTTTAGCTGGTGCAGTAGGCTGAAGCGGGCGATCGAGTAGCGCCTCTGCGGCATCAGGGGTACTGACAGATGGCGCTGATGGCAGGAGCGGAGGCTGTTGTAAAGGGTCGATCAGTGCCAGCATATTAGGTGTTGCGATATCAACAGTCGGCTGAGATGTGGAACGCAATAAGCCGATCGCAAGCAGAACAAGGGTCATGAAACTAGCTGTGATTAGAAGCGATGCTTTAAATTTCATGCGTCATAGAACGGTAGGATGCAGCAGATCTAGATCTTGAAGACTCCAAAGCGGCACAGGAGGTTTCCAACACGTTCTTAATCCAAGCGCAGCCGTCTTTTGTGGCTCTTGGTTGCGATGCCATTCTGGAGCAAAACTGCGTTGATTGAAATTGTGCTATTTGTCACTATGTAGCTACACCCGCAACTATTCTCAGCCTAATTAAACTTGTTGGTAGCAATAATTTAGCTTTATTAAATATTTGCCAGATACTTCGACTGCTAGCCCTTCATTCCTTGCCTATTCATACCGCTTGCCGCTAAAAGGCTTGGAGGGCAGTGACGCAGGTTGTATCGTCGTCCAAAGGAGCAACCCGACGCGCCTTTGTGCTGCTACGTGCTGTCTCCAAACAGCTTCTTACCCCAAACGAATGGCAACACAGTCTGAAAGCGATCGGACTTTAACTGCACAGAGGCTTGCCCCCATTGATAGTAGTGGCTAGGCACCCGTTGCAAAAATGTCTGGCAATCCATTGACTCCACTCTAATTGACCTGATTGTTATTCCCATTTTGGAAGCGGTACAATTTTTTGGTGCTTTCCTAAGCATTGTTTTTTGTTGCATCATGTCGTGCTTCTACTGCCAATGTCATACTCGATCGCCCAACTAAATCAAATGAGTCAGGATGCTTTTGTAGCAACGCTGGGAGCCGTGTTTGAGGCGACACCGACGATCGCCCGTGAGGCATGGGCACAGCGACCCTTTACAGATAGCACAGACCTGTATGAGGCGATGGTCAATGTCGTGAACGCAATGACGCAGGCTGAACGACTGACGTTGATTCGAGCACATCCAGACTTAGGCAGCAAGGCAAAAATGGCAGAAGCCTCGGTGCAAGAGCAGGCAGGCGCAGGGTTAGATCAACTCATGGCAGAGGAATACGATCGCCTCCATGCGCTCAACCAAGCCTATCAAGAAAAATTTGGCTTCCCGTTTATCATCACTGTCAAACAGCACACCAAAGCCAGTATTTTAGAAGCGTTCGATCGACGCTTGCACCATACGCCCGACGTTGAAGTCAATCAAGCGCTGGCTGAAATTATTCAGATTGCCCGCTTACGGCTGGCGGCGCTACTGACAGATGCCTGAAACCAATTAACCTGCCAAAGAAAAGACCCAGCAGCCCCCTGCCAGGTCTTAGACCATTTGTACTTGAAGTACTTGATCGATGCTTTCAAGATACTGGCTGTAGGCGATCGACACCTTCCTCTGCACAGGCGATCTGGTCAGGTCATTCTCCCCTCACCCTGTTGGGTAGTCAAACGCTCAATCAAACTCTGGCGACCACAGTTCACTCAGCAGCAATTCCCAGCCAGGGAGTAAATCGGGAACGGTTAACACATCGCCATCCTGCAAGGTGATCGGTGTTTGGAGCGATCGCCGCACCTCAACCCAGCGCTGCTCTGGATTGATGAGAATTCCAACTTTTGTGCCTGCCTCTAAAAACACGTCAATTTTTTCTCGCAGTTTCGTCAGGCTGTCCGTAGGCGACTTCACTTCTACCATCAAATCAGGAGCCAGTTCTGCAAAACTACGAGGGCTACGGCGCAGCCGCTCTGCCTGCACAAACGACACATCAGGCGCACGAGTATCAGCGTTTGGCAAATTAAATCCAGCACTCGACCCAGTGATCCGTCCTAAGCGACGATCGTCCACCCAATTAAACATCTTAGCTGCCATTCTTGTAGCAACCTCGTCGGATTCGTAGCCTGATGGACTCATAACAATAACTTCTCCATCCACCAGCTCCAAACGGTGGTCAGGGATTTGCTCCTGTATCTTTTCCAGATCCTTAACAGTGAGAGTCATAACGCCTCCAGAGAGACTTCAGTTACTCCAATCTTGCCATGCTTGTTCGCACTCAGTGATGAGCCGTCAGCATTGAGTTTAAAGCTGAAGGTTGATAGACATAAATCAAGACATAACTTCGCAAGCAAACGTGCGTCTTGTGATGCAGTTTGGCACGGTCGATCGCGGTACACTCGCACCCAAAGCACTTCAGCTTTAGATCATTCAGACACGTTCTCGTTTAACCTTCTCTATGCCAGACTATCCCCGCGACATGGTGGGCTACGGACGACACACGCCTGATCCTAAATGGCAAAAGCAGGCGCGGGTTGCCGTGCAGTTTGTTATCAACTACGAAGAAGGGGGCGAAACCTGCATTCTGCATGGTGATGATGCCTCAGAAACGTTTTTGTCTGAGATTGTCGGCGCGGTGCCCCTGCATGGCATCCGACATATGAATATGGAGTCATGTTACGAGTACGGTAGCCGATCGGGCTTTTGGCGGCTGCATCGCATGTTTACGCAGCGCGGGATTCCGGTCACGGTCTATGGTGTGGCAATGGCACTGGAGCGCAACCCCGAAGCGGTGGCTGCCATGCTAGAAGCAGAGTGGGAAATTGCCAGCCACGGCTATCGCTGGATTGACTACAAATATTTTGGTGAAGCGGCAGAACGGGAGCATTTGCAGCAAGCGATCGCGCTACATACAAAGGTCACGGGCGATCGTCCCGTCGGTTGGTATACGGGCAGAACCAGCCCTCATACGCGCCGACTGGTCGTCGAAGAAGGCAATTTTCTCTACGATGCCGATAGTTACGGTGATGACTTGCCCTACTGGGTGCATGACTATGGCAAGCCCCACCTGGTCATTCCCTACACGCTGGATAACAACGATATGCGCTTCGCCAGCGTTCAGGGCTTCAACTCAGGCGATCAGTTTTTTGCCTACCTGCGCGATGCCTTTGATGTACTCTATGCCGAGGGTGACACCGCACCAAAAATGATGAGCGTGGGGCTGCATTGCCGTCTCGTCGGGCGACCAGGACGCGCTGCATCGTTAGCCAGATTTCTAGATTACGTACAAAAGCACGATCGTGTTTGGCTCTGCCGCCGCCTGGATATCGCCCGACACTGGCACGAACACCATCAGCCGTAATGGGAAAGCCGTCAGCACTCAGTACAAAATGGGATGCACTAAACGCTAACGGCTTCAAAAGTTCTCAGACTTACTATTAAGGTTCTACTGAAACTGTTATTTGACCTCTAACAGCTCAACGTCGAACAAAAGGGTTGCGTTGGGAGGAATGACACCACCTGCCCCACGCGCACCGTAGCCCAATTCGGAAGGAATGGTGAGCTGACGACGACCGCCGACTTTCATGCTGCCAACGCCTTCGTCCCAGCCTTTAATCACTTGTCCTACACCGATTTTGAATTTGAATGGTTGGTTGCGATCGCGCGAGCTATCAAACTTCGTGCCATCTTCCAGCGTGCCAGTGTAATGCACAGTGACGGTTTGACCAGACGTTGGTGAGTCGCCCGTCCCTTCCACTAAATCGACATACTTAAGACCAGAAAGCGTTGTAATCACAGATTTTTCTCCGAGTTTCTTTTTTGCTGGAGCCGTTGCCTCAGCTACCAGCGTGGGTGCCGTCAAAGCACTGTTCTGAGGGTTAACAGTCGTGGCTGGCACCTGGGATGCGACCAGTTCGCTGGTCTGCTTTACTTGCAGAGGCTGTGCTAGCGCGGCATCTTGCTTGCCGCCTACTTGAGACACAACCAGCACGACCACACAGGCAACCATAACGCCCAGGCTGACTAAAATTTCCTTCAAAATGATCCTCCTGTTCAAACAGTAGTGTGCGGCGATTAGCATTGAGCCGACAGATGAATGTCGACGTTTGCTCACGCTACACCGCTCATTGTACAAGGATTCAGGTGGTAGAAGCCCCGGATGAGTGCCGTAGATCGTGGAGATAGTGCGCGAGTTTGATGTCAAAAAAGCTGCCGCCGCCCGTCTCCCCTGCTAAGACCTCAAACGGTAGATCTGGCTCTCCCAGATGATTAACGACTAGCGACGCGCCTGTAAAGTCTTGCTTCTGGGTATAGTCATTCACTGTAATCACGGTGGCTAGATTTGCCTGCCTCGCTGACTGCAAGCCTGCGTGGGAGTCTTCAAAAGCCAAACAAACCTGGGGTTCAAGCTGCATTGCTTTGAGCGCATAGTCGTAAATATCGGGTGCGGGCTTTTTGGCAGGCACAATGTCACCGGCGGCAATGACCTCAAACCAGTCAAGGCTATCGGCACCAAGCGCTGTTTGTAGAAGCGCCGTTACGTTTGCAGGTGTGGTGGTGGTGGCGATCGCCAGCCTTAGTCCAGCGTCTCGCGCTTCCTGGAGCAGCCGTTTGACACCAGGGCGCAGCGGCACCACATTCTCCGCAATGAGCTGCGTATAGTGCGCTGTTTTTGCTTTGTGTAAGCCTGCGATCCACTCACGGCGATCGATCGGTGGCTCAAAGTCTGGATAATCAGTCGTTAAGTACTGTTGAATCCGCTCTTTGCCGCCCGTTACGGCTAGCAGTTCACCATAGCGCTCAACTGACCACTCCCAGTCTAGACCCGCATCAGCAAACGCCCGATTAAAGGCAACGCGATGCCCATCTCGCTCGGTGTCTGCCAACGTACCATCAACATCAAAAATGAGCGCTTGAAGTTTAGACATGAGATCTCAGTAAAATTCAGGATAGCTTGAGTGTGCTGCTGGACTGCCAATGCCGCCTAATCGTTGTCGATCGGCGTATCTTCTGCGGGTTTGAGTGCCGCTTCGTCAGTCGGTAGAGGACGGGGATGTAATACGGTTTCGGTAATCACAGGTGGATCGTAATCATCGGTTGACTGCTGACCCTGTAACGAAGGAGACAGGCGCTTTTGATGCTTTACGCCCCATTGATCCATTACGTCTTCGATCAACACCCGACGAATCCAGATCTGGCTGACGACTGTAAGCGGTAGTGCCAGCGCCAAGCCCAAAAAACCAAAAACTGTGGCAAAAAAGACCTGGGCTAGCAAGCTGGCAGCAGGCAATAAGGAAACCTGCTGCGCCATGACAAACGGAGTCAGCAAATTACTTTCAAACTGCTGAATGGCGATATACAAGGCAAGAACCAGTAGTGATGTGAGCGGCGAGTCCAGCAACGCGGTTGCCATCGGCAAGACGACGCTTAAGGTTGGACCAATGTTGGGAATGAAGTTGAGTAAACCCGCTAAAATGCCCTGTGCTAACGCAGCTTTAACCCCCAGCAACGCCAGCCCGGTACTGCTGAGGACGGCAACGACACTCATGCTGATCAACGCACCAACGATCCATCGACCCAGTGAAGACTCGCACTCCTTGAGAATGTAATCGATTCGCTGACGATAGAACGCTGGGAACAGACGGATGAAGCCACGTCGATAGGCTGTGGGATTGATCAACAGCATCAGTCCTAAAATCAACACCAGCAAGATGTTAACGACCGCTCCCAGTGAACTAGAGAAGAAAGCAAACGAACTACCCAGTAGGCGATTGATATACGGCTGAATTTGTGCGCCCAGACTGTCGAGGGTAGGCAGCAAGGGGCTGAACGTACTTGGCACCATGCGGATTAGCCCGTTCATCCAGCCATTCAGTCGATCGACCCCCGCTGGCACCAGCACAATCAACTCCTGAAACTGATTAGCGAACGATGGCACAATCAGCAGAAAAAAGCCAACCAGGACAGCAACAAAGCAACCAACGGAGAGCAAGACTGCGCCCGATCGCCGCATTCCTGTTTCCTGAAAGCGTTGTGACAGCAAATTTAAGCTATTTGCCAGCACAACCGCCGCAAACACCAGCAGCAAAACCTGTCGAATTTCCCAGAGGATGTACAGGCAGACCACTAGCGCTAAAAAACCAATCCATTGACCCAATTTCACTACTTACTCCCAATGAAAGGGGCATAAAATTGTTCGCGATCAGCGAGCGAAGGCAGCCAACCCCGAGCTGCCGCTCATCCTTCATCCTCATCTGTCAAACTTTATCCGTCCGGCTGGCGATCGTTCTGAACCCTTTGAGCCCTTGCTGCCAACGCCAACCGAGGGCAAAAACCGCGATCGTGGCAGGTAGCCAGATGGCAAGGAGTGCGTTCGTTGTTGTCGGAGCAAGGGGCAGCGCTGGAGCAGCATACTTAATGGCGATCGATAGCACCGTAGAGAAAGCCAAAACCTTGCCAATTAATCCAATCATGGCTAACGGCACCTATTCGCAGCATCAATTTGACCGAACAAAACCAGCTTAGCCAAAAGCGGCGCACCGTCAAAACTGTTCCCAGCCTCCTTTCTCAACGCACCTTTTCCTAACCACGCACAGGGCTAATCCTCTAGCAATCCTCATAACTGAGGCGATCAATTGCTTCTAAGCTTCAGACTTAAGCGCCAGAGCATACTGACCATACCGCCTTTCACCTTAACAGTCATTCTGCCTATAGCTTGAATTATTTCTCTAGCGTTACTTGCCCTTAGCGTCCACGCGGTCTGACGTAGCATAAGCCTGATGACAGTACACCAAATTTGGGCATTCTACCGCTGATGGCGTGGAAAGCCATTGGCGCAAGGCTTTCATACCAGGGCTGACCAATCAACCGTGCGCCCCGTTTGGAGCTACTTATGCCCTAGAAGCACTACACAGTCTTCTGAAGCCACAAGGGTTTGTTGCACATGGACACTGCTACCTTTGGCAACTTGAATTAGTCTGGCTTCACGTAATCAGCGATCGCGCTTGCTTATTTCTCCATTCCTGTGACGCTGATTTACTTTGTTTCTACAAGCAAAGACAATCCCTTTAACTGGATTTTTTGGCTGTTTGGTGCCTTCATCATTGCCTGCGGTGCTGGGCACATCATGGATATCTAGACAATCTGGCATCCAACGTACTGTGTAGCGGGGACAATCAAAGCCTGTACTGCACTCATCTCCGTCATTACAGCGCTAGAACTCATTTCGCTTGTGCCAAAAGTGTTGGCGTTTTTGCCTAAAAAGAAACAATCTATAGCAAGTGCAACCGAATCTGTGTTACCTTTGTCAGCGGTGTTCAAGTTTACAGACACTCACGGGTTGCTAGCTCAGTGGTAGAGCATTCGGCTTTTAACCGACTGGTCCCGGGTTCGAATCCCGGGCAACCCATTTAGGCAAACGTGCCCGAAAGTTATAAATAACGCTTTCCGAAAAACATTATTTGTACAACGTGTTAACTCTCACTTTCTAGTGACGGTGCTTCTCGAAGCATTTCACTGACTGAAACGGTGGCAGTCATCGGTAACGGCGGCACAGGTTCCACTATTGGCATAATCCATCGACTGGCTTGGCTAAGCGCGTAGAAACCGCCGCAAAGTAAGAGACGATCGCCCGCCTGTAAATCGCTATTGCCATTCGGGAAGCGAATGAATTTTCCTTCTCGACGAATCGCCTGAATCAAAACACCAAATTGTCGTCGGATATGTAGCTCTGAAAGAGTTTTGCCAACAACAAGGCTCGTTTCAGGCACCAGCAGCCATTGACAAGAAGCGTTTTCGGTGGGAACGGCGGCTTCTCCTTTAGCTAGTTCATCGAAGGCTGCAAGCTCGGTCGTTTCTCCCACGACCAATAGTCGATCGCCGGCTTGAAGGTCAGTTTTAGCATTGGGGTAGTCTAGTTCTTCACCATCCGCTCGCTGAATTGCCATCAAACTGACCCCCGTCAAGCGACGCAAGTCAGTTTCTTCTACCGTCATGCCAATCAGTGGCGAATTGGTTGGGAGGGAGTACCACCGATTGTTCATGTCCTGGGTTGCTTCTTTAAGTTCCCGCGAGACCTGCGAAGATGGCTTTTCCGATCGCAACCCCAGGTAGTGAGAACTGCGAATCTGCCGCACCTCCCGCTGAATGACAGGTAGCGGTATGCCAATGCCAGTTAGCAAATGAGAGGATAGCTCTAAACTTGCTTCAAAGTCTGGTTGCACCACTTCTTTGGCACCCAGTTGGTAAAGCAGTTCCAAATCTTTATCCTGAGTTGCCCGCACGACAACATCTAATTCAGGAGCGAGCTCCAAAGAGCGTTTGAGGCAAAGCCGGGTACTCATCGGGTCAGGTAGGGCGATCGCCATGCCTTGCGCCGTCTGCACACCAGCCTTCTCTAGCACATGCAGACTAGCAGCATTGCCGTAAACGTAGGGAATGCTAGCCTCTCGTAACGCTTGAATGCAACCTTCAGACTGGTCAATCACAATGACGGGATAGCTGTGTTCGTGCAAAAGTTTCACAATATTGCGCCCCACTTGCCCATAGCCACAGACAACAACATGGTTCTGCGCTGGCAAGTCGTCGGCAACCGCAAGGGCAACGTCTGTACGCTCTAGATACCCTTTGAGCCAGGGAAGTGATTCTGCCCAGATAAAAAGCTGAGGGATCAAGCGCAGAATGAAAGGGGTCAACACTAAGGTCACGGCGGTTGTGCCCAATACCAGTAGGTAGACGCGGCGTGAAACCAACCCTAGTGATAGACCTTCGCTAGCCAGCACAAAAGAGAACTCCCCAATTTGTGCGAGCCCCAAACCAGTGATCAAAGCCGTTTTAAGCGGATAGCGGAAGAGAATCACTAACGGCGTAATAATCAGAAACTTGCCGACAAAGACCAGCGCTACTAACCCTAAAATCAGCTCCAGGTTGTGCCACAGAAAAATGGGATCAATCAGCATCCCGATCGTGGCGAAGAAGAGGCAAGCAAAAATGTCGCGTAGGGGTTCAACGTAATTCAGCGTTTGGTCCGCATATTCAACCTCCGAAATCATTAACCCCGCAACAAACGCACCCATTTCGATCGACAGCCCTAGATGCTCTGTCAACAGCGCAATGCCCAGGCAAATAGCAACCACACCCAACAGAAATAGTTCCTTACTTTCGGTGCGTGCCAGCAAGCGTAATAGTGGTGGAATGACCCAGATGCCTGCAATCACTGCACCTAAGCCCAAAAGCCCCGTTTGCAACAGTGCCCAACCGATCGCCATACCAATTTCTTCTATAGGCTTGTCAAGGGCAGGCAACACTGCCAGCATGACCCCCAGCGCCAAATCTTGCACAACCAGGATGCCTAACATCACTTGTCCATGAGGTGTTGCTGTCTCGTTGCGTTCCATCAAGCACTTCAGCACCACAGCCGTTGAGGAGAGAGACAGCGTCGCACCCAAAAACACTCCCTGAGCTGGTGATGTGACCCAACCCATACCCACTGAGACCACAGCTGTAACCACGATCGTCAGCACAATCTGCAAGCCGCCGCCGCCAAGGCTAATACCCTTTACCTTTCTAAGCTCTGAGAAAGAAAATTCCACGCCTAGCGCAAACAGCAGAAACGCTACGCCAAACTGCGCCAACGTTTCGACCTGAATGAGTTCTTTAATCAACCCTAATCCGGCTGGACCAACAATCATGCCTGCTAACAGATAGCCCAGCAGGATTGGCTGTCGCAACAGCGCCGCCAAAATACCGCCTGCTGCTGCCGCCGCCAGCACTGTAACCAAATCAACAATTAGTCTGAAATCTTCTTGCACGGCAGCTTAAGTAAATGTTAAAAAACGTATCGTCCTCTCTCATCAGAATACAAACTTTTTTGGACGAGCGGTGGACGTTAGGAGGCGAAATTTGCGCACGATCGCTTAACAAAGCAGCGCTGAATGAAGCACAGCATGTTTTAGCCCTTGCCTCTTGCTTTATCTTTGGCTCTATCCTTAAAGCCGTCGGCTTTAAGAAACCAGCCTCATTTTTCTGTTTTACTTTTAATCCTGACTAAGTACTGCAGCTATAGAAACAAAAGCAAAGGAACGTTATTCTAGCTGCCAGTCATGCAAACGAAACGGAACTGACGGTATGCCTATTTTTCATCATGTGCGTCAAGTGTGGCAAATACTCACAGTTCGGCTGGGGCTGATCCTAATGCGTCGCCATAAAGCTGCGACAAGACAACGGTACAGCTCTCAAACCGTCAGGTGGATAGCCGTAGTTGCACTAGCGATCGGCACCCTAATGCTGGCATTCATCAACCCTGCTATGGCGCTGCTAGCAAAGGTGTCGCCAAGCCCGGCTCAACTTGGTGATACGATCACAGTCACCATTGAGTCTACAACTGCCAGCACAGCGCCAACAGTCAGCCTGGGCAACCGTACTTATCCTACTTTCCCAGTCGGCAACGATCGATTTCGGGCGCTGCTGCCAACGACCCCACTTGATAAACCCGGCACACTGAAGCTGCGGGTCAGCGACAGCAACGAAACCAAAGAACTGGCATTACAGCTCCGGGGGCGCAAATTTCCTACCCAGTCCATCTGGTTGCCGCCTAGTAAAGATCAAGATTTGTCAGACTTTGAGTTCGATCGCGTCGATGCCTTCAAGAAAATCGTTACACCTCAAAAAATGTGGAGTGGCGCTTTCCTAAAACCGAATAATGGACCCATCACAACAGTTTATGGCGTGCGTCGTTACTACAACGGCAAATTTGCCAATGACTACTACCATCGTGGTGTCGATTACGCAGGAGCTGTAGGCTCACCGATTATCGCGCCCGCTGCTGGACGAGTCGCCTTAGTGGGGCAAGAGGCAAAGGGGTTTGTCATCCACGGCAATTGTGTAGGGATTGACCACGGACAGGGTGTAGAAAGTATCTTTTTGCATTTGAGCCGGATCACAGTCAAAAATGGTGACATGGTTAAAGCCGGTCAAATAATTGGCACCTTAGGCGCTACAGGCGCTGTCACAGGTCCACATCTCCACTGGGGTTTATATGTGAACGGTCAATCAGTTGACCCAGTGCCATGGCGAAATCGAGGGTTTGAATAACTTTACTGTTTGAAAGTTTAATTAAGTTGATACTGAATGGGTATTCTGGGGCAAGATTATGCAAAGCTAATCGTCGAAAAACGGCGCTGCGGAGTTTAGAGGCATTATGAGCATTGAAAAAATCGTGGAGCAGGCGCTGCAAGATGGCTACCTAACTCCAGCGATGGAAGCTGAAGTTGGCAGGATTTGTGATACAGCGTCGGAACTGTCGATCGAGGAGTATATGTCCCTCGATCGACTGATGGGGGCACTCTTGACCGGGGAAGTGGTGGCAGTTCCTCGCAAGCAATTTATTAACGTGATGGAAGAACTGGTACTTACGGAGGCAATCGCTCGCGTGGCTGAGATTGAGGCAACGAGCGATCGGACCCTAGATCTAGGCGATATTGCCGCCTACGCGCTGAACCGTTTGCTTCCTCTCTATGCCACAACAGAAGAAGGAGCAACCTATCAGCGGCAGCGAGCGAAAGAAGAACTACAGGGCTTAATTGCTCAGCAGGTCGGCGAAGCGATCGCTCGTAACCTCGATCGTCCCGAATTCTTCCCAGAACGGCAGGCAATTGGCAAAAACTCTGGCGACGAAATCTTGACTCAAGTAAGTGCATTGCTGCAAGCCTATGCCCCTAGCTTCGAGCCACAGCCAGGAGCACCGAGTTAAGCCACGTCACATGATGTGCAGCTAACGTGCCCCTACCCTTACCCTTCTCCTTAGGGAGAAGGGTCTTTAGGCATGACCGGAATCCTTTACCGCCTACTACAGACATAAACCGATGGTAAGCCGATCGTCGAATCAGCGAACTTATGGACGCACGTCTACTGTTGTTCCCGGCGAAACTTTCTCATACAGCGCTACCACATCTTGATTGCGCATACGGATACAGCCATGAGACACTGCCTGCCCAATCAAGTCTTCCTGATCTGTACCGTGGAAGCCGATATGCGTACGTCCAGCATACAAAAAACCAATCCAGCGCTTGCCCAACGGGTTACCTGATCCGGCTAGTACTATTTCACCTGTAATGGGGTGCTGCCATTTGGGATCACGCTGCATTTCCAATACCTTGAAAGAGCCACTTGGTGTCTCCCAACCTGGTTGCCCGATCGCGATCGAATAGCGCGTTACCAATGCCTGCGCTTGATATACAGACACTTGGCGATCGCTCAGGTCAACGATCAGCTTCACATCTTTTTTCGCCAGTGCAGTGGCATCAGTACTGGATACCTTTGCGTTCATGGCATTCTTGCCAGTGCTGGAGGCTTGTTTAACCTTTGTAGAGACATTTCTGCTAAGGCTTGATGTGCTTTGAGCATCGGCTGACCAGGCGCGCCACTGAATACCCAGCAGCACTAAGGCAGCACCGACACAAATAAACATCACGCTCCGCGAAAGGCGATCGTCTCGAACAGTTGCAGTCATTGTTTAACGCTTGATAGCCTCACCTTCAATCTACTCGGATTACTTAAGTCCGGCAATGCCAAGCTGTGACACCTTAAACGAGATCAAGGAGTACTTGTTTACCTTAAGCGCTTTGTCTTTTACAGCTGTAGCCATATTGGTTGACGGGGTGCAGGGGTAGAAACTCCGTCGGCTTGAGCGCTCAGGAGTGCGGCGAGGCTCATCGAGCCGTTGAAAGCTGGCTGGGGGCGAAGCTCACACCCCCTTTGATCCCAATGTCCTAAGCGCTGTGGCGATCGCTACACAAGCACTCCATAGCAATCCTAAATCAGTTGTGGGCTTGAGCGGCTTTGTGAGGAAGGATTCCAGTAGAATCCTTCCTCACAATCCAGATAGATCACTCTAGTCTAGAAAATTTTATGAGTAGACTTTATCTTCGCTTGATTGTTCAAGACAGATTCTTTCAGCAAAATGGGCACATTATGGATAGAGATTTCGTGAAGGGATGTAAGAGGCTTCTGGAATTCTAGTGAAGCTTGCTGTAACTGAACTTTGAGTTTTGTCCATGAACCATGTGGTGTGGTTTGAATCAAGAGGAGAAACTATGTTTGAGAAATTACTCCTAGCTGGCACAATCACGTTCTCGCTTAATGTCTTTATCGGTCTGGGTGCGCCTTCTACGAGTCAGCCGATGGTTAGTGCTCAGGCAGGCTCCAATTCTGTTTATGTTGCTCAGGCATTGCATAACAACCCTTTTCTACGCAGCTTGTTCCAGTAAAAACATGGTGCAATCGCGTACAGCTCTACGCTCAGTGTGGGAACTTTAGCTAGAGCAAAACGGTCTTTAATTGTGGAATGTCTAAAAACGAAGCAGTCCATGAACCAGTCCGTCATTGCCTCCTGGTCATTGCCCAAGGCAGTCGAGCCATTACTACCAGCCGAAAAACTTTCTAATATTGACCTGGTTTTGCAATGTCAGCTTGGGCATAGCCCAGACAAGGCTGTTTTCGCAGAACTGCTCCGTCGTCATCAGTCTCATGTTGAACGGGTACTTTACCATCTGGCTCCTGACTGGCAGGATCGCTCGGATCTGGTGCAAGAAGTGTGGATTAGAGTCTATCGGCATATTAAGCGTTTGCAGGAGCCAATGAAGTTCCGGGGGTGGTTAAGCCGCATTGCCACCAATCTCTTCTATGACGAGTTGCGTAAACGCAAGCGCAACAGCCAGCCATTATCGCTCGATGCCCGGTTGGCTGTCGAGGATGGTGACATGGCTTGGGAAATTGCCTCTGATACACCGGGACCAGATGAGGCATTGACCACACAAGAGTTTTATGACCAGCTACAGTTGGCGATCGCTGACTTGCCAGAAGTCTTCCGCACGACGATCGTGCTACGTGAAATTCAAGGCATGGCCTACGAAGAGATTGCTGAAATCACTGGTGTTTCACTAGGAACTGTAAAATCAAGAATTGCCCGAGCGCGCTTGCGTCTACAGTCTCAACTTCAAAGCTATTTGGATGGCAACGGATGATAGTCAACATTTTTTCATCAAGACTATCGCCTAATCTTGACACTTGATGTTTACTGATGATTAGGTAGCATACGATTTTTGGTAGTCCGTTCTACGCTCATCCCTACTCCCTTTTGATTTCTCAGTTTCTTGGTGCGTTCTCTCAACACACGACGTGGTGCCGCAATGTCCTCTAACTTCGATCCTCCAAATAATCACCGTCAGCCGCCTCCCATGAATGGTCAAAATTCGTCTTCATACTCACCCAATTTGATGCAGCGCGATCGGTTTGAGCTGCTCAGTGCTTACCTGGATGGAGAAGTGACCGCAGCCGAGCGCAAGCAAGTAGAGGCTTGGTTAGATCATGAACCAACCGTACAGCGCCTTCATGCTCGCTTGCTAAAACTGCGTCAAGGGCTGCAAGGTTTGCCCGTAACTGTTTCATCGCCTCAGGCAACAGAACAGGTGGTGAGTCAGGTGCTGGCTCGTGTAGACCAAAAGCCAAAGTTTTCTCTTCTCTGGGGTGGTGCTGCGATCGCCGCTCTGTTTGTTGGTGCACTGGTAAGTAGCATACTACCCGGTCAGCAGTCTACTATCCCTCAGCTTGCGAATGAGACGCAGCAGCCAACAGCAGTCAATCGTCCTCAAGGAAATGCTAACGAGGTCTTATTAGTCGCACTTGATAAGCCGTTAGTGGATATTCCCAAAACGCCTGTTGTGATGCCCAATGCTCCTCATAAGGGTGCGGCTATTCCTGCAACTTCTGACTCAAGTACCCGTTAGTGTTTAATCGAGCCTCGGCTGCGTCGTTGCAACGTTTAAACGTTCGCCCCGACAGCCAGCGTCACTGGTTAGTTTAGCGTTGATGGTGGCTTGGCATAATGTTGTTCTGGCTACTCCAGCAATCACTTGGCAGATAAGCACCATCTAGCCGCTAAATTTGCTCTTGTGACATGACATACGACTAGGCAAGCCCTACAAAGGGTTGAGACTGGTCGTATGTTTTTATTTGTGTGCGATCGTATTAGTGCTCTATAAATATCAAAGAGGGAGCATGACGATGAAACCCTTTAGGTCATGTTGCTCATACACATCTAGAACGTCCAGAATACTTGCCTTTGCAAAGGACAAAAGGAGGCGTTGCTGAATCGAGGTATGAATGCCGAGATTCGCCCTCTCCCTAGCCCTCGCCCCAAAGGAGAGGGAACAGGACTTCTAGCTCCCTTCTCCTTTGGGAGAAGGGTATAGCCCGAAGGGCATTCAAGAAAGGGGATAAGGGTAAATCATACTTGCATACAGCAACGCCCAAAAGGATTCCATGAACAGTACTGCCACCCAGCGTCGTAGCACTAAGCGCTATAGAAGGGTAGCCAAACGGCAAGATAAGTAGGTGTCTGCGCGATCGTAGGACGCGCTTCTAACACGCTAGTTGCACAAAGGCGGTGATTACTTTCACCTGGCTTTAGCGTGCCATAGACGAAAACATGAAACATCATGCCACTACACAGCAAGCTGCCATCATCAAAAGCAAGTGAGCATTAAAAACTCGCCGTGACCATCGTATTAGAATGACACGGGAACTAATTAAGAGACGGGCTAGGAGGGATTCGAACCCCCGACACCGCGGTTCGTAGCCGCGTGCTCTAGTCCACTGAGCTACAAGCCCCTGTAAGATCACAATGTTATCATACACTATGGCAATGACACAAAATTTCTCGGATATTCCTCCTTTCCCTGCCAATCAGGCGCTCACGCATCTAGATTCTCAGGGGCAAGCGCGGATGGTCGATGTTTCTACCAAACAGCAGACCGTTCGAGAAGCGATCGCGGTTGGGCAGGTGCGAATGCTGCCTACAACCTTTATGGCAATAGAGTCAGGCAATGCACCGAAAGGGGATGTACTGGGTACAGCAAGACTTGCAGGCATCATGGCAGCCAAGCAAACGGCTCAACTGATTCCCCTGTGCCATCCCCTACCGCTGCACAAAGTTGAGGTGCTAGTCCTGCCAGAACCAAATCTGCCGGGCTATCGCATCCAGGCGACCGTAAGGACGAAGGCTGAAACGGGGGTAGAAATGGAAGCGCTCACGGCTGTCTCGATCGCTGCTTTAACTCTTTATGACATGGCAAAAGCACTCGAAAAATCAATGCAAATCGAAAATATTCACCTATTGAGTAAAACGGGCGGCAAAACAGGCGACTATCAGCTTGAAGGCTAAAAAGACTAACGTGCAACAAGTGCCCTCTTAGAGCAGGAGAGGGCAATAGAAAGGTCTAAAGCGCTTCTACAAACCTGTCGGGGTGAGGAGGGTAACTTAGCTGTCGCGCTCATCTAAGCACGCCATTTGACCGAACAACCTACAGGCTGCGTGGCAGTTGGCGCAATGGGGGCATTGCTCAAAATTTGGGCGATCGCGTCGCGCAGATACTGTACCTGCACAGTATCAGGATCGTTTGGGCTGTCATCCACCGAACCGCTATAACACAGCACGCCATTTTGATTCAATAAAAAGATGTGAGGCGTTTTTTCAGCGCCAAAGCTTTGAGCAACGTCTTGTGTTACATCCCGCAGGTAGGGAAAGTTTAGTTGATTAGCAGCGGCAAACTGCTTCATGTTGTCAAAGCTGTCGTCGGGGTAGCGATCGGCATCGTTTGCATTGATGCCAATTAAAGTTGCGCCCTGGTTTTGAAACTCTGCCTGAATCTGCTTGAGGCGATCGAGATGCCGATGCACGTAAGGGCAGTGATTACACATGAACACAACGCCCACAGCGCGGAAGCGTTCGAGATACCGTGCTAGATGATGGACAGAGCCATCAATGCCTGGGATCTCAAAGTCAGGAGCATAGCAGCCAATCACAGTACTCATTTTTTCCATGCAATGAATCTTGGTAGAGGAGAGAGGGCGGAGACCTTATTAAAGATTAGTCTTGAGTTGTTAGCAAAGAAAGAGGGGTTGGAGGAGGCGAGAAAGTTTTGCATTGCACATCTGCTTTCCCTAACCCCTCCTTCTTCCTAAAGTTTTGACTTCCTCTCAAAGCTAACGACTAGAAACGAATAACTATCCCCAGCCTTGCGCGATCGCCTGATACCCAATTAGTTTATAGACCAGTTTAGCTGCCGTAAACTCTGAGACAACAGAATCAGTAATGGGAGCAAGCTCCATGACATCGCAGCCGATCACATCATGAGCTGCAAAGATGCGCTGAATAAAGGTGAGCAGGTTATACCAGTTTAAGCCGCCGGGTTCGGGGGTGCCGACACCGGGAATCAACGTGGGATCGATGCCATCCAGGTCGATCGTGATGAAGACCTTCTTAGTTTTGATGCTAGCAATCGCGCGATCGATCCAGTCTGGCTGAACAACAATTTCGCGTGCGCGGAAAACAGCAAGCTGCTTATCTTTAATCAAATCGGCTTCTTCTTTACAAATGCTGCGAATACCCACCTGCAACGTTGGCAAACCCATGTCCACCACTCGCCGCATGACGCAAGCATGGTTGTGAATCGAGCCTTCGTATTCGTGACGCAAATCGCCATGAGCATCCACCTGTACCACTGTAAAGGCTTCTCCTGGGTTTGCCTGCCGATACGCCTCGACAATGCCCGTTGTGATGCTGTGTTCGCCGCCCAGCGAGATGACAAATTTGCCATCTGACGCAAGCTTGTAAACCGTCTCTTGGGTGACACGGAGCATTGCTTCAGACGAGACTTTCTGAGCGTTGCGGGTATCCGCGATCGCTTCCTCTGTGTAAATGCCTACCTCCCACAGTTCGCGATCGAGTTCTTCGTCGTAATACTCGACCTGCTGTGACGCATTAAGAATGGCATCGGGGCCATGCTCACAGCCACGACGATAGGTTGTGGTCGCCTCGTAAGGAATGGGCAGAATCACAACCTTAGCGTTGTCGTAAGTCGCCGCGACATCCGACCCTAAAAATGGCAACGAAGAAACAGACGTTTGCACCAACATGACAGACCCGCTTTGAGTAACACCTGATCCTGACACAATCTCAAGGCGATCGGCTACTAGAAGAACAGTAGAACCGCTTGTGCGTTCTCATTACCACCTCAAGCGGGATAGTTTATCCTACTTTGCCGAACCTACCCCTGCTGCGCTCGGAGCCAACACAGGCGTTTTGCGAACAGCCAGAGTACGACGTTTTTGCTTGATCCCCCGTGGCGTAACCACCCATTTGTTCTGCCCATGCAAATGGTCATAAAGACCAACCACAGCAATCATATTTTTCAAGATGGTGTACAAGAAGATCGTAACGGCGTGCTGCAAGAAGTAGAACACTGGGTAGCGTACGGCTGCGACTTTCATGGTGACCAGCGTTTGATAGAGACCACTAGAAAACGTAATGACCGTACTCAGCCAAAGGAAGGGGTTTTCTGAAGCAGAAAGATCGCCCTGATACAGAAATAAGCTCAAGAGTAGCGGCAGAATCTGAAGTGCAATCAGCGAATAAAGGACGCAGAAGTAAAGCAGATACGTCCAATAAATTTTTTGCCATAGGGTAAAGTGAGCAGACTTCCAGACTCGACGCTGATACTTGAAGCTGACCTCAAGCCAACCCTGCGCCCAGCGCTTACGCTGAAACCAAAAGGAATTAAAGTCAGCAGGAGCCAATTCAGTGGTGACAATACTGCGATCGTGCAGGATACGATAGCCGCTCAACAGCGTTCTCATCGACGCATCAATATCTTCTGTCAGCATTGCCGGGTTAAAGCGAATTTGCTGCAAGACTTCGGTGCGCCAATAGCCGTTTGAGCCACCAAAAATGCTGGAGTCAGTCAAAAATGATTTTGCCGCATGACTGACACCGTAAAGCGTTTCAAATTCGATCGCAATATTAAGCGTGAGCAAGCTGTGGCGGTGGTTGCGAATAATGTTGCGCCCCTGTACCACATCATAATCATGCTCTAACCAACGCCAAGCGCGCACAAAACAGTCGGCTGCTGGAAGGTGGTCAGCATCGAGGATACAGGTGATTTCACCTGTCACGATATGCAGCGCTGCATTTAGGTTTTCGGCTTTGGAGTGGCTGCCTTCAACCCGCAACAACTGCAACTCTGGGTGCATCAACGCTAACCGTCGCAAGTCATCTTCGATCGACAAATCGATGGGCGTATTGTAAGCCAGAATCACCTCTAACCCGTCTGTCGATCGCTGCACCGTCTTAAGAATATGCTTGAGCGTGTCGAGGATAATATCTTGCTCGTTCGGCAGATAAGCCGCTACCAGAAAAGAGCAGCGTGGTAGAGGTTCTGTCGGCGGTTGGCTCTTGTTACCGCCCACACCCAAGGCTGACTTGGCAGACTGCTTCAACTGAGCCAAACGATTGGCAGCAGGGCGGTTCTTTTTGACGGCAAAGCGTCGAAACACCGCATTAGTTGCTTCCAAAAAAATAATGAGTGAGCTGAGGAGAAAAAACGCGGCGATCGCCATGTGAATTCTGATCAGCGGCATGCCGCCTACACGCAAGCAATAGTAAAAAATTGTGGGAACACCGATCAACAAAACATGGGTATAAACCACTTTAGGAATATCGCCCGTCCACTTCCTCACTTTAGCCATCCTCCAATCATTAGGGTTCGGTGTGTCAAATCTTGGCAAGCAGTTGCTTTACCTAAAAGAAAGACGAGTTTCTACTGACTTCCTCTAAAGACGACAACTTTACGGCAGGCTCCAGATCGTTTTCATTCACCCACAGTGATCGTTGTCCATCACTGATTTGACACAAGAAAAATTCCCGTTCGTCCAGTAGTTTCTCAACTTTCAACACTGTCCAACCAACTTTACTCTGGTAGATTACCGCATCGCCTAGACGCGGAATCCAACTTCGACGAGACTGCGCTTTAGTAGGGGTCAAAACATAGTCAAAATCGCGTAATAGCCCCAAGACCAATCTCTGAATTAAGGGACTGGCATAATCCGCTATCACTGCTAGCAGCAGCGTGCCAAACACCATTAAAGGCAGCAGCCAATAATACAACGCCAGATCATCCTGCACGACTAACCGGATGGTGCGATCGACCACAAAATTATGGATCAAAAAGTAGGCATAGCTATGAGCACCGAGCCATAGCAGCACTTGCTTTACCGTTTGGGGCTGGGCGATCGCGCGAAACAACACCATGCCGCAAAGGGTGAGACCGATCGGTAGCAACAAATCGACGAACACCCAACCAACTGTATAAAACTGACATACAAACCCCAGTACGTAAATCGGTACACCTAGCAGCAAAGCTCGATGCGATCGCCAGAAAAGTGGACCCTTTCCCTGGGTGTAAAGCTGCGCTATTACCATACCCAGCACAAACGTACTGAGCTTAGAAAGGAAAATGAGGAAGGGATGCCAATCAGTTGGCGTATCCAGAATCACATAGGTTGGATGCCCCCCAAACTTATAAATCGCCACAGCGCGATATGCCACCGTTAACAGCGTACTTACCAAGAGTAGGTTTGCTGCGCCCCAACGCTGTTGGAGATACCACAGAAACGGAAACAGCAGCGTAAAACTTAGAATAAGGGGCACAAACCACCAGGGACCACTCGTTGCCAAAAGCAGCTCGCCGCCATAGTCAAAGAGCAGTGGAAACGTCGCTCCAGCAAAGGTATGCCATAAACTGGGTATGTAGCTGTGTGTTGCAACTCCGATCGCCCACAGTATGGGATACGAGAGCCATGCCACCGTCCAGAACGGCCACAAAATTCGTAAGACGCGGCGCTTGAGAAACTTGCCGACTTCTAGGGGTTGCCCTTTTAGCGAAAGCACTAAACTAAAGCCGCTGATCAGCACAAACACGTCAACAAACTGAAAGCCAAACCAGGCTGGAATGGCAAGCAGTCGCAGTAGTAAGCCTGGATCGTTTGCCCCTTCTACGGGAGTAACCAATTGCCGTAGGTTATCCGCTAATCCCGTTGGCTGTGGTGTATAGGCGTAGCCCGTAAACAATAACTGAGAGTGATAAAGCAGCAATAAAACGGCTGCCAAGATGCGAATTCCTTCAAGCCAGGCTAGACGCTGCGATCGAGGCATCTTTGAGTTAGTCATGAACGTCTCAAATCTCTTCTACTGACAGGAATAAAAACAGGAGCATTTGTAAGCAATTCACGACGCAAGAGCAATGAACTTAACCTTTATTCTTTACAGCTATACTGACAGCAAACCTTCATTGCCAGCGGCACCCAAAACAAATAGCTCACTAAAAGTACACAAATAAGCGCACCACCCTTATGGCTGACATTGGCTTAAAAATAAACTAGCCAGTAGCAATAGCCTGGTTTAACACATAAGTAGCGCTTACTATACAATCCCTTCTACTGCTAGCCGTGCTCCAAAAGCTTTATCTTTTTAATACGGGAATATGGTTGTAGTCACATCCTCCCCGGGAAGTACACATTTCTTTATAGTTTAGGATAGAAGCGTCAGTTGATTTCACCGTTATTTTTGAGGTCACCCATTGACGCTATTCTCCCTACAGCGCATATGAGACTTTTTTATGGTTTTGCCCTGAAGGAATAAGACTTTCATAGCGACTATCCATATGCTACTTATTCAGCAATTTGTTCTCTATGAGACCAGTTCACTAGCTGTCTCAACGCACCTTTGATTACTTTTGCTTTCATGAATCATCGAGAAAGCAAAGGTAATCTCTCTGGAAGCACTTCCTAACAGTGCCTCATTTTTTATACCTTAGTTGAGACAGCGATCGCAGCCTAGCATCACAATATCCCCCAGGGCGGAGGAAATTTAGACCAGCCTCCTCCAACTCAGGCTACAATTCTAAACATCTAGCTGCAATTCAGCTACTTTTGTGCTGAGTGTCATAGCGGCTTGGTTTTATCGCTGTTTGGCACCACAGCGTTAATGTTAGGACTCTGTTTGTTCCATAGTGTCAGTAGTCTTTTAGTTCGGTAAGGTTGTTAGTGGGACGACATTGCTCTTGTACACCACGCTACTGCTTTTGCATACACAGTTTTAGCGCTCGTGGCGAAGTAGGTTAGTGTGATGTCACTGTCCCCCGCTCCTGTCCATGCTTATTCCCTGTTGAGTAATTGATATGTCCCAGCCTTTGGACGCAGAAGCAGAATTTTTCTTGCAGCAAGGGTTACAGCTCAACCGAGCGGGGGCTTTTGAAGATGCTCTCCTTAACCTCGATCGAGTTTTACAGCTTCATCCTGACTGGCATGACATCTGGCATACCCGTGGCATCACCCTGTCTGAGCTGGGGCGCTATGAGGATGCCATTGCAAGCTTCAATCAAGCACTGGATCTGAAGCCGAACTATCCAGAAGCCTTAAATAGTCGTGGCATGGCGCTTTACAACTTGCATAGCTATGAAGAGGCGATCGCCAGCTACGACAAAGCCATCAAGCTCAAGCCAGACTTCCACCAGGCATGGCACAACCGCGGTAATGCTCTCGATAAGTCGGGCTGTTATGAAGCGGCACTCAAAAGTTACGAAAAGACCCTGGAGTTTGAGCCAGATTACGCAAAATCCTGGTACAACCGGGGGATTATGTGCTACAAATTGGGGCGCTACCAAGCCGCGATTGACAGCTATGATCAGGCAATCAACTATAGACCGCACTATTCTCATGCCTGGTATAACCGCGCTAACACGCTCAATCAACTGGGGCGCTTCCAGGAAGCACTGGCTAGCTACGAGCGCGTTCTAACGATTAAACCCGAATGGTACGGAGTCTGGTACAACCGGGGCAACGTATTACATAAATTGGGGCGACACGAAGAAGCGATCGATAGCTACAACAAAGCGCTGACGATCAACACCACTCTTTACGAAGCGTGGTACAACCAGGGAAATGCTTTTGACGCTCTGGGGCGCTACGGTGAAGCGATCGCCAGCTATCGTAAAGCGCTAGACTTGAAGCCAAATTTGCGTGAAGCCTGGTACAACTGGGGCAGCGCCTTATATAAGTCTGGTAGCTACCGCGAGGCGATCGCTAGCTATGATCGGGCAATCAAGCTAAACCCCAGTTTTGCCAAAGCCTGGTTCAGCCGTGGCTCTGCTTTTCGTAAGTTGGGTCTCTATGCTGAGGCGATCGCCAGCTACGACAAGGCTGTGCAGTTTCAACCAGATATGGCTGAAGCCTGGTACTGTCGCGGTGTCGCTCTAGGTCACCTGGGACAAAATGAAGCAGCGATCAAAAGCTACGATCGGGCACTTAGCATCGATCCTGGTTTTTACTCTGCCTGGTACAGTCGAGGTTCAGCGTTGGGTCATTTAGGCAACTATGAAGCTGCTGTCGCCAGCTACGATAAAGCACTGGAAATTAAGCCTAACTTTCCTGATGCCCAGAGCCGGCGCGCACTCGCGCTTGATAAGAACCAATCGCTACAGTTCTTGCGCCGCCCTAACGCTAGCCAAGGTAGAATTGCTGAAGAACGCATGGGCGAAGAATCTCTCTATGATGATCATCCGTCCGTAACGGAAGCAGCCTTTTAGTCACTGCCACGGATCATATAGTTAGGCAATTGGTTGTTGCTAGAGAAGTGCCCGCAAAGCGGTCATGGAACATTTGTCATGCCAAAATTTGACGATCAGTTAGAAACGATTTATGCGATCGATCGCCAGGCATGGCGGCAATGGTTGGAAGCGAACCATCGCACTGCGATCGGTATCTGGTTGATTTACTACAAGGTCAAAGCGGGTCAGCCTAGCGTGCAATATAGTGAGGCAGTCAAAGAAGCCCTATGTTTTGGCTGGATTGACAGTAAGGTTAAATCATTGGATGAGTACCGTTACAAACAGATCTTTACACCACGAAAACCCAAAAGCGTCTGGTCAAAGTTAAATAAGCAATATATCGAACAACTGCTTGAACACGAATTAATGACCGAAAGAGGGCTGAAGAAAATTGAAACTGCAAAGCAAGATGGCTCATGGCAAACGTTGGATGCGATCGAAGCGCTAATCATTCCCATCGATTTGCAGCAAGCCCTGAACGCAAACGAAGTCGCAAATAGTAACTTTGAAGCGTTTAACAACTCATCGAAGAAGAACATTTTAGCCTGGATTAATAGTGCGAAACGTCTGGAGACCAGGCAACGCAGGCTTGAGCAAACGATCAGTTCCGCGTCACACAATCAAAACCCGTTGGAGCGATCGCAGTAAATAGTTAGCTGCGCATCTTAGCTTCTAGCGCAACGTGACAGCAAACAGACCGTGAGAGCAGAATGCATAGAAAACTTTTCACGCTTAGATGCTGATCTCACTGCACCACAATGCCATCACCATAGGCAGCAGGTTGCCGTCAACCGCCACCTGATGTAAGGTTTTTAGCGATGCGCGATCAATAATCGCAGGGTAAAATGGACTGTGGAAAGCCGTTTAAGATTGTTTGCTGACAGCCATTCTTCCAGCACGTCATTACTTTTTTTCATGGAAAACGGTAAAAGACTGACACTTTACAAACTGTGAGTATAAATTCACGAAAACTTAGACTAGCGTGAGAGAATTTGCCCGTTATTTGGCAACTCTAGGAACAGGAGTTCTTGGGGCTAAAGCGTTTATGGATCATGATGTGAACTCTGCTGCCTGGTACAGTCATGGCAATATTCTCTACAGTTTGGGACATTATGAAGGGGCGATCGCAGGCTACGACAAGGTTTTAGCCACCCAGTCTGACCTTTATGAGGTGTGGACAAACCGTGGCTATGCGCTCGAAAACTTGAGCCGTTATAAAGAAGCATTGGCTAGCTTTGAGCAGGCGTTGAGCATTCACCCTGAGTTTGTGCTGGCATTGCATGGCAAGGGCATTGCTTTAGCAAAATTAGGGAGCTATGAAGAGGCGCTCATTAGCTTCAACAAAACCCTGAGGCTTGCCCCTACTGACCTTAAAGCTCGTTACAACCAGGGTAATGCGTTAGCGCGCCTGCACCGCTATGAAGAAGCGCTTGCTAGCTTCGATCGTGTCTTAGAGTCCAAAGCCGACGATTACAAAGCCTGGTACAGCCGCAGCAAAGTTCTGACCAGCCTGGATCAGCCTCATCTAGCACTTGCCAGTCTAGACAAAACGCTTGCTATCAACCCCTTTTGCTACTACGCCTGGAATTACCGAGGCACTGTACTGACTTAAACAGGGCATTATGATGAGGCGATCGCCAGTTTCGATCAATCATTACAATGCAAACCAAACAACCCTGATGCCTGGTACAGCAAAGCCCGTTGCTATGCGCTGAAGGGCGACACGCCGCTTGCAATGAGCTACCTTCAACGGGCAATTAAGCTGAATCCTTCTCTTTATCGTGCCCTTGCAAAAGGAGATAGCCACTTTCAATCGCTTCGGCAAACGCAGCAACTTCAAATACTGTTAAAGCGATAAAAGCCAGCAGTATAACGATGCAGGACAAAGGGCAAGGGAAGCCCTGAAATTTTACAGTTTGAGAAACAAAAGTGAGCGTCACACTAAGGGCAGTAAGAGCGCTTTACTAGTACGTTAGGGCAGTGGCAGTAAAACCTCAAAAGTTGTGCCACCAGCCAGTTGAGACTGCACGTTTAGTTGCCCATGATGTTTTTCAGTTACAATTTGGTGACTAATCGCCAAGCCTAACCCTGTACCTTTACCGACCGCCTTGGTGGTGAAGAAAAGATCAAAAATTCGTGCTTGTAACTCAGGTGGAATGCCAGAACCATTATCTGTAATGTAAACGGCGACCCACTGCGAATAATTGTTGACATCACCCTTTTGTAACAGTGTGGTTGCAATCTCAATACACGGTTCCCAATCAGCAGGAAAGGACGTATCAGCCACCTCTAAAAGGACATCGATCGCATTACTGATCAAGTTCATGAATACCTGACCAAGTTGTCCTTCGTAGCCACTTATTAAGGGGATTTCTCCATAATGCTTCACGACTTTAATCACATTCTTTAATCGACTGTTAAGAATGATCAAAGTATTATCAAGCGAATTATGCAGATCAACCGGGCGTTTTTTCGCTTCATCAACGTGAGAGAAATTACGTAGCGCACCGACAATTTTTTGCAGCCGTTCTGCTCCCATTTGTATGCTTGCTATTACCTGGGGCAGATCCGTTGAGAGGAAATCAAACTCAATGTCCTTTTTAATGGACTCGATCGCTACTAGCGATCGCTCATCGTCAGATTCATACGCAGCTAGCAGTTGAAACAAATCATTGCTATAGGTAGATAGATAGTTAACATTTCCCAGAATGAAGTTAACCGGATTGAGGATTTCATGCGCTACACCTGCCACCATTTCCCCCAAGCTAGTCATTTTCTCAGTCTGAATGAGTTTTGCCTGAGTTTGTTCACTAAGAAGGCGAGTGGTCAATTCATGAATCTGAGAACTGGCGATGAGCAGATGATGCATATCTAGAAGATGATAAGTACATTCATCTAGTTGTACAACGATCGGTTCATACAGTTGATCAGACGATCGTTGGAGTAACTGTTGAGTCGCTTTAACCACCGTTGTGTCAACAGGTAGCAACAGGACATGAGCGTGAGCAAATTGATGAAGCACCCGCAACGATCGACGGATAAAGATTTCGCGTCCGTAGGGACGGCTGATCAACTCTAGAAAACAACGGCGAGAAATCATGCCATAAAACTGTCCCGCTTCGAGCAAGACGACTCCAGGCAAAAGCGGATTATCGTCAAAGAGCTTGACTAAAGCCTCACCCAAATGGTGTGTTTCAATTTGGCAATGATAGAGATATAAAGCTTGTAAGGTTGACTCTAGCGATAGCGTACATGCAAGCGGTACTGCGGAAACGTCTGAAATGCTCGTAGTTATCATAGCAATTAAAAAAGGGTGGATTGTAATGCATCAGTACACAAAAATGTGACTTTTAAGACAACAGTATTTTCTTTTTGAAAAATAGATTGTCAGCAACTCCGGCTTAACCCTACATTAACTTCAAGTCAGGCATCTACCTTATTCAACCCACAAAAACTGAAAAAGTGAAGCTAGTTTTAGCGAATACAAAAGAAACAATGAAAATTGAAGAAGCAATAAAAATTAAGTAAGGTTTATTCGTTTTACTGCCCGATCGTGTTCTTCCAGGCTTGAATTTCTTGCTGTGCTTCAGCGTAAAGGCTAGAGCGGGAAGGGATTTTTTGGGCAACCGCGATCGCGCCTAGCACGTCATAGACTGCCTGACTTCTTGCTACCTGTAACAGTTGAGCACTCCATTCATTAATGGCATTGTCAGCCTCCGCTCGTAGCGCACTGCTAGCAGGCACCTGATCGGCAGTGCGGATGGCATTTGCTAACCCGTCTAGAGAGCCTGTATTGGCTAACTGACGAGCAGACTGAAGATTTTGCTGCGCTTGTACCTGAATTTCCTGAGCACGTAGCTGACTGCGCCATTGCTTCACATCTCCCTGAGCATCGGCATAGAGCGATCGCCCTGCCCCAATTTGCTCGGCGGTTCGCACAGCAGAAACTAGATCGCCAGCATTCGCAAAGTCTCTGGCGCGATCGAGTAATGGCTGATCCTGAATCTGCTGCACCTGCCCTGTCCAGGTACGAGCTTTGCCTTGCGCTTCTTTATAAAGTGCGCGTCCCTGAGCAATTTGGTTAGCTTGAGCCACGGCTGCTTGTAACGACACCAGATCGCCCTGCGCGGCGATTTGTTCTGCCTGATCAAGAATGGGGCGGTCTTCAACAGTTTGAATTTGCGCTGTCCAGGTTTGAATCTGCTGCTGCACTTCGTCCCAACGCGGATTGGAACGGGAAATGGTAGAGGCTTCGGCGATCGCAGCTGCTAGATCGTTAATGGTGCCAGGTTGCGAAAGAATCCGTGCTTTTTCCAGTTGTGCGATCGCTTCAATCTCAAGCTGCCAGCGGACAATCAATTGCTGTGCCTTGCGATAAAGTGGGCGATTAGGTTGAATGCGCTGCGCCTGAGAAATCGCTTCCTCAATATCCACTACAGTATTTAACCAAACCTGAGACTGAGCATTGGCTAAGACGGTCATGTCTTTCACTTGCTCGTTTAGATTAGCGATGGCAGGAATCTTGTCCAGCACATTTAAAGCGCCTTGCAAATCGCGTCGATCGAGCATCGTCTGTGCCAGTACAACCATTTTCTGCCCAAACTCTTCGATCGCCTTCTGAGCTGCTTGATGCACATAGCTCGTCGGCTTAATCGACTGTGCCAGCTTGATGGCTGCTAGCAAATTGGTGAGTCCACCCTGATCGGCGAGCCGTTGTGCTTTGCCTAACGTATTGCCATCATCCCGCGAACCATTAATTTTGCCTGTTAGCTCGTTGTACTTGGTCGTTTGCCAGAACGTGTTCTCCACTTCCAGCAAGCGCACAGCAGAAGAAAACGCCTCTCGCCAGTCGAGTTCACGTAGGGACTCTTCAGCTTTACGGTAAAGTGCCTCTGCTTTAGACCAAATGGTTTGCCAGCGTTGTACCCGCTCTTCCACCAGCTTGTAGGCAGACACCTTAGGCGGTAGCCGTCGGGCGGATGCGATCGCCTCGTTCAACTTGCCTGCATTGAAGTCTGCTTCTGCCAGTTTCAATACTTCTAACGACCATAGCTCCACCAGGCGGTCGGCTTCCTCTCGCAAAGGGTGGTCATTAGGCAGTGAATCAATGAGGGCGATCGCCTCCAGTAAATCATTTGAGGTCTGCTTGCTGGCTGCCAGCCGTGCACATTCAAAGCGCAAGGATGCCGAAGCCAGAGGCCAAAAAATCGCTGGGCAGTTGGGCAACCCAGGCATTTGCAGCAGTAACGCTAGCGCCAGCAGCCCTGTACCCACAGAACCAATGCCCGTTACCAAAAGCCATAACTTCCAGTTGTGAAGCCAGCGCAGCCAGCGGCGCGGCAATCTGGCTCGCCTCGCTCTACGTCCCAACGGCAAACGCTCTTGATCGGTTAAATCAACCGATCGTGGCTTTGGCTGTTGAGACGGTTTAGGCGGTGGCGGTGGCATCACACGCGATCGGTCGGGTGTGGCGGCTCCATTGGTCTGAGAACGTGGCTGAGACACTGAAGTCACAGGCACACGTTGAGACGCTGACCGCCTTGGCAACGTTTCATCTCTAGGGTTTGGCGATCGCCCCAACGGCGTACGATCGGGTGTTCCTGGATCTCTAGTCATACGTAAAACATAAGCAGCAGTGCCGCACAAAGTTCTCAAACCTCATGCATAGATGCCATGCTACTCTTCAAGCTCCAAAAAGCCAAACTGGTTTATGAAGTAGGTAGCAGAGAACGCATGAAAGAGTGGAACCTTGTATCACAGCTACTACAGCCGGAAAGAGCCGATAGCAGGACATTATCTAAAGTTTGCGATCCTCAAAACGCCCAACTCTGAGCCAATGGTCGTAGCCGCTGCGAACACTTCTTCGCCTGACAGCCTCTGCGACATCAGGGTTTCTCGCCAGGTAGCTCGCCTCATTAAAGCGTGGAAAGCGACCCTCGAACCGCCCAGCACGTTGATAGTGTGTGTAGGCATCTCTCACTTGTCTACGCTCGATCGCGGCTCTCACGTCTGGATAAGCCATCAAATAGAAGCGCTCATCAAAATTGCTGATGTCATTACCACGGTTGTTGTAACGGCTGTCGTAGCGATCGTTGTAGCGATCATCATTACGGTTGTTGTAACGAGAATCGTTGACAACTCTGCCACAAACAATTCTGCCATTTGACTCAGACTCAATGCAGACTCGTTGCGCCATTGCAGGCTGCGCTACTGAAGTGATGAACGTTGCCATTGCCACTCCAGCCAAGCCCAAAACTTTTGTTGTACTCATTGCCTTTAGCCTTCTAGTTAGCCATCACGTTAATTGCAGTCGATTTAATTGCAGTCGATCGAGTGCTATGCAGTGGATCAGGACTGCGATCGACCATTCCCTGTTGGCAAAGTAGACGCATACAGAGTCTCTAAGTTCCTGCTGCGAAGGCATTGGGAACTGACAGCGTTTGCAAAAAATCACTGCTCACTTTTGCAGTAGGTGAGCTATTCTGCAATTTGATCTGACCAATTAAATGTACTGGCTCTCAGATCGGGCAGCTTAAATCACCAGCACGCTGAGTAAAGCGGAGGTTTTCTCGATAATCTACAGGGCAGTCAATAACCGTAGGCACATCCTGTTCTAGTGCCTCTTTAAGAATGGGAATTAGATCCAGGCACGATTCGACGCGGTAGCCTTTTAAGCCCATGCTTTCGGCAAATTTTACGAAGTCGGGATTACCAAATTTAATAAAGGCAGAGCTACCAAACTGATTTTGCTGTTTCCATTCAATCAAGCCGTAGCCACCGTCATTAAAGATCAGGGTGACAAATGGCGTGCCAATCCGCAGCGCTGTTTCGAGTTCCTGGCAGTTCATCATAAAGCCACCATCGCCCGTGACCGCAACGATCCGCCGTTCGGGATGCACCAGTTTAGCGGCGATCGCCCCTGGAATGGCAATGCCCATTGCTGCAAAGCCGTTAGAAATGATGCAGGTGTTGGGTTGCTCACAGTGGTAGTGCCGTGCCATCCACATCTTATGGGCGCCGACATCAGAAATGACGATATCGTCGGGTGCCATGACCTGCCGCAGATCGTAGATGACCTTTTGCGGTTTGATGGGAAAACCATCATCCTTCGCATATTGCACGTAATCGTTGCGGATGTCGGTACGCAGCTCTAACGCATGGGGATCTGGCTTATTGGTACGATCGGCACGATATAAAATCTCTCTCAGGGAATCTGAAATATCGCCGACCACTTCGGCAGCAGGAATGTAGCTGCTATCGACCTCGGCTGGCATTGCTCCAATATGGATGATGGGAATAGAGCCATCGGGATTCCACTTTTTGGGCGAATACTCGATCAGGTCATAGCCAACACAAATAATGAGATCAGCGCGATCGAACCCACAGCTAATATAGTCACGCTGCTGCAAGCCGACTGCCCACAGTGCCAGCGGATGGGTGTAGCGAATGACACCTTTGCCCATAAAGCTGTTAGCAACTGGAATATTCAGCCGTGTCGCAAATTCAGTGAGAATCTCGCTAGCATTCGCCCGAATGGCACCATTGCCAACAAGGATCAGCGGATTCTCAGCCTGAGAAATAAAGTCTGCTGCCTTTTCAATGCTTTGAAATGAGGCATAGGTTTTTTCTTTGTTGTCCTTCACAAGGGGTTTTCCAGGCGCAGTCATCGCTGCAATATTTTCTGGCAAGTCAATGTGAACGGCTCCTGGTTTCTCTGTCTGGGCAATTTTAAATGCCTTGCGCACAATCTCTGGCGTGTTGCTGGGGCGCACGATTTGAGCGTTCCATTTAGTCACAGGAGCAAACATTGCCACCAGATCGAGGTATTGGTGTGATTCAATGTGCATGCGATCGGTGCCCACCTGTCCTGTGATCGCAACGAGGGGCGCACGATCGAGGTTTGCATCGGCAACGCCTGTCATTAAATTGGTTGCTCCGGGTCCCAATGTCGAAAGACACACTCCTGGCTTACCGGTTAGCCGTCCGTAGACATCTGCCATAAACGCAGCCCCCTGTTCATGGCGAGTCGTAATAAATTGAATCGATGAGTGCTTCAGGGCTTCCAGCACGTGCAGGTTTTCTTCTCCTGGCAAGCCAAAGATGTAACGCACACCTTCGTTCTCCAGGCAGCGCACTAACAGTTCAGCAGTATTCATCTCGCCCATGATCCTTTGCCCTCATCACAAAAACTAAGTATGCCCTTCACCGAATCATTACGCGCTCTCAACGTATCGCTTCACCGATCGCCAACCCTTGTCGATCGATCACTACACTCGTCTACTAGAACAGCGATCGCCCCTAACCCCTTTCTTAACACGTTTCAAACGATCGCCCTTTCATTCTGTTACAAAGAACACAGTTATCAAAGGAGAAATGTTGGGCATCGCTGACATTTGTTTTAGCAGCCAGGAACCAGAAAGGGTCATAGAGCATCACCCTTCCACCCTTTCACTCCCTCACCCCCTCACTCCCTCACCCTTTCACTCCCTCACCCTTTCATTCCTTCACCCTCCCCACCTACTTCACCCAGACAGTTTTGATGTTGACAAACTCATGGATACCTTGACGGCTGAGTTCGCGTCCAAAGCCCGATCGCTTAATGCCACCAAACGGCAAGCGTGGATCCGATTTGACCATGCTGTTGATAAAGACTGAGCCAGCTTCCAGTTCATGCGTCAAGCGGTCTTGCTCTGCCTGATCAGTTGTCCAGGCGCTTGCTCCCAAACCAAACGGAGTACTGTTAGCAAGTTGGATTGCCTTATCCAGGTTCGCCACACGAAAGAGCATGGCAACAGGACCAAACAATTCCTCTTGAGCCGTGGAGCTATCTAGTGGAATCTCTGTCAAAATCGTTGGCGGATAGAAGTTACCAGCACCACCCAGCGGTTTACCACCAATCAGCACTCGCGCACCTTGCTGGATGGCGGTCTGCACCTGCTGATCCAGGTCTTTAAGAATACCGGGCGTTGCGAGGGGTCCAATGTCAGTATCAGGCAGCATGGGGTTGCCGACTTTAAGCGCCTGGTATTTCTCAACCAGTCGTGTCTCAAACTCGTTATAGAGGGTGTCTGCCACAATAAAGCGCTTGGCAGCAATGCAAGACTGTCCACTGTTAAGCATCCGCGCTGTCACCGCAGTGGCGATCGCAGCCTCTAGATCAGCACTGGCTAGCACGATAAAGGGATCGCTACCGCCCAGCTCCAGCACAACTTTTTTAATCTGCTTTCCGGCTATGGCTGCCAGACTTGCGCCTGCGGGTTCGCTGCCTGTGAGAGTAGCAGCTTTCACACGATCGTCCATGACCAGACCTGCAACCTGATCTGCCCCAATCAACAACGTTTGAAATGCGCCCTTTGGAAAGCCTGCCCGATGAAGAATAGACTCGATCGCCAGCGCACACTGAGGTACATTAGAAGCGTGTTTAAGCAAGCCCACATTGCCTGCCATCAGCGCTGGAGCCGCAAAGCGAAACACCTGCCAGAAGGGAAAGTTCCACGGCATGACGGCTAAGACCGCGCCGATCGGCTGATAGCGCACAAGGCTAAGACTGGCATCAGTTTGCACGGGCACATCAGCCAGAAACTCAGCCGCGTGATCGGCATAGAAACGGCACACAGCCGCACATTTTTTCACTTCACCGATCGCGGCTTGCAGTAGTTTGCCCATCTCCAGGGTCATCACTTTAGCAAACGTCTCTTCTTCTGCCTCTAAGATCTGAGCGGCAGCCTGAAGCCACTGCGATCGCTGCTCAAAAGTGGTATGCCGATACTGCTCAAACGTCTGTTGCGCCAGCGCTAACGCTTGCTCAATTTGTGGCGGTGTTAGCGCCTCAAACACTTTCACTGTTTCTCCGGTTGCCGGATTAATCGTAGCAATAGCCATAAACGTGCTCCCTTTTAAATTCTCTGTTTAAATCGGCGATCGACCACAAATTCATGTCTTCTGAGCCATTGTGCCCTTTATGCTTTCTTGCTGCTCTTCAATGGCTTCACCATCAAGCACACTTGTTAGTGAGCGATCGCAAAGGTAGCGACAAAGGCACAACTGAATTAAAGCAATAAACCCAATTTTGTGTTTTTGCACCCAGAATTTGCTTGAACAGCTTCTAACAGCATATCTATAGATTCAATGTTGCAAGATTCTTTGTCAGCTACAAAGCGCCTAATTCAGCTTCAAAAATTAAACTAAAATTTGGCATTAAACCGTAACAAAGTTTTTGCTTTTGCCCTTTCAGTAGCCAGCGATGAATTAGAGACATTTGTCGGCTCAAAGAAACTGCCTGTGGACAGCCGTTGAGCGCTTGAGACCCGGCCTTTTAGGCAAAGGCGGATCGATTGAAAAAAGGAAAAGAGCGTTGGGATGGGATGGGCAAGACGGCTAAATGGCACCGATGAGAGATGGTGCAAAGCCTTTTGTCTTGGTTGGCGGTCACTCAGGAACGATCGACAAACTTAGACATCCTGCTGGGTATTTAGATCAGCCATAAGGAGATTAATGCGTTCTGCCACATCCGCTTTTCCCTCCGGATTGGCTTCGCAAAGAAAAACATCAAGAATGAACCAGCGACAAAGGTCAGGATTAGTCTGCACCAAACTGAGAATGACCCCATTGATCACTTCTGTGGTCATGTCATTGGGTAGTCGCTGCAACTCATCACGGATTACCAGTGCGTTTTCAAGCTCCTGGGTCTGATAAGCGCTAACGACAGCCTTAACAACGACCTCAATTAAAGCGTCTAGATTTGCCTTTACGTCATCCATGCTACGTGTCAAGTTTGTCTGGCAGCTTGATAGGAACTTCATAGTAAGTTGGATAGCGACGCTTGACCACCCCCAACTGACACCTGCCTTCAAGTTGAGGGACTGCTCAGCATAGGCAAAGCGCGTGAGGCTATTACGGCTTTTAGCGAACGTCTAAATGCCATCTATCTTAAGATAGACCCGTTCAAGTATCTTGCTTATCCATAATGGACGGTGATTATCTTTCCGAAGTTGTACTCGGATCGAGGCGTTGCTCTACCGATCGATAGAAACGTTTTGCCCCCTGTTAAGCACCACCGCACCTTCTAGAAGCATTCAAGTCATGTCAACTGCACAAGTGTCAGCTAACATCGATAATCTCGATCCCAAGCAGCTTTTAAATGTTCTGACAGAGATTAAAAAGGGCAATTTTGCAGTTCGCATGTCGATCGATCAGACGGGCATTGCAGGCAAAATTGCTGACACGCTCAACGACATTATTGAGATGAATGAGCGGCTGACCAGTGAGCTAGAGCACATTGGTACGGTGGTTGGGAAAGAAGGCAAGATCAACGAACGCGCTTCCTTAGGTAGTGCTAAAGGCTCTTGGAGAGCCAGTGTGAATTCAGTCAACACCCTGATTACCGATCTGGTACAGCCAACGGCAGAAACAGCACGAGTGATTCGAGCCGTCGCAAATGGTGATCTATCGCAAACGATCGCCACCGAAATTGATGGCAGAGCGCTGCAAGGGGAGTTTCTTCAAACTGCGCGGATTGTCAACACGATGGTGGATCAGCTCAACTCCTTCGCCTCTGAGGTAACCAGAGTAGCGCGGGAAGTGGGGACAGAAGGCAAACTGGGCGTACAGGCGGAAGTAAAGGGCGTAGCGGGTACCTGGAAAGACCTGACCGATAGCGTGAACTCGATGGCAGGCAACCTGACGGCACAGGTGCGGAACATCGCCGAAGTGACGACCGCGGTAGCCAATGGCGACCTCTCCAAAAAAATCACGGTGGATGTAAAAGGCGAAATCCTGGAGCTAAAAGACACCATCAACGTCATGGTGGATCAGCTTAACTCTTTCGCCTCTGAAGTGACACGGGTCGCGCGGGAAGTAGGGACAGAAGGCAAGCTGGGCGTACAGGCAGAAGTCAAAGGTGTAGCAGGCACCTGGAAAGACCTGACGGATAGTGTAAACCTCATGGCAGGCAACCTGACCGCGCAGGTGCGGAACATTGCTGAAGTGACGACCGCTGTAGCCAACGGCGACCTCTCCAAAAAGATCACGGTGGATGTGAAAGGTGAAATTCTAGAGCTAAAGAACACCGTCAACATCATGGTGGATCAGCTCAACTCTTTCGCCTCAGAAGTAACGCGGGTGGCGCGGGAAGTGGGCGCAGATGGCAAGCTGGGTGGACAGGCGGAAGTGCGAGGCGTTGCAGGTACCTGGAAAGACCTCACTGACTCAGTAAACTTCATGGCCGGCAGCTTGACGGCACAGGTGCGAAACATTGCCGAAGTGACAACTGCGGTAGCCAATGGCGATTTGTCCAAAAAAATTACGGTGGATGTGAAGGGCGAAATCCTGGAGCTGAAAAATACCATCAACACGATGGTTGATCAGCTCAACTCCTTCGCCTCGGAAGTGACGCGGGTCGCGCGAGAAGTGGGCTCCGAAGGAAAGCTGGGTGTGCAAGCCGAGGTGAAAGGTGTGGCAGGCACCTGGAAAGACCTGACCGATAATGTGAACTCAATGGCAGGCAACCTGACCGGACAGGTGCGAAATATTGCCGAAGTAGCAACAGCGATCGCCAACGGCGACCTCTCCAAGAAAATCACGGTAGACGTAAAAGGTGAAATCCTGGAGCTAAAGAACACCATCAACATCATGGTGGATCAGCTCAACTCCTTTGCCTCTGAGGTGACGCGGGTTGCACGGGAAGTAGGTTCCGAAGGCAAACTGGGTGGACAAGCCGATGTAAAAGGCGTAGCAGGCACCTGGAAAGATCTCACCGACTCCGTGAACTTCATGGCGGGCAGCTTAACCGCGCAAGTGCGGAACATTGCCGAAGTGACAACCGCTGTAGCCAACGGCGACTTGTCGAAGAAAATTACGGTGGATGTGAAGGGCGAAATCCTAGAGCTAAAAGACACCATCAACGTCATGGTGGATCAGCTCAACTCCTTCGCCTCAGAGGTGACGCGGGTCGCGCGGGAAGTGGGTTCCGAAGGGAAGCTCGGCGTACAGGCGGATGTCAAAGGTGTAGCAGGCACCTGGAAAGACCTGACCGACAGCGTGAACTCAATGGCAGGCAACCTGACCGCGCAGGTGCGGAACATTGCCGAAGTGACGACCGCTGTAGCCAACGGCGACCTCTCCAAAAAAATTACGGTGGATGTGAAGGGCGAAATCCTGGAGCTGAAGGACACCATCAACGTCATGGTCGATCAGCTCAGTTCCTTCGCCTCCGAAGTAACCAGGGTGGCGCGAGAAGTGGGGACGGAAGGGAAGCTCGGTGTGCAGGCGGAAGTACGAGGCGTAGCGGGCACCTGGAAAGACCTGACCGACAGCGTGAACTCGATGGCAGGCAACCTGACCGCGCAGGTGCGGAACATTGCCGAAGTGACGACCGCTGTAGCCAACGGCGACCTCTCTAAGAAAATCACCGTACAGGTGAAAGGCGAAATCCTGGAGCTAAAAGACACCATCAACGTCATGGTGGATCAACTCAGTTCCTTTGCCTCTGAGGTAACGCGGGTCGCGCGGGAAGTGGGTTCCGAAGGGCGACTGGGTGTGCAAGCCGATGTGCGAGGTGTCGCAGGCACCTGGAAGGACTTGACCGACTCGGTGAACTTTATGGCAGGCTCACTCACAGCGCAGGTGCGAAACATTGCTGCCGTCACAACGGCTGTGGCAAACGGCGACCTCTCCAAAAAAATCACGGTGGATGTGAAGGGCGAAATTCTGGAGCTGAAAAACACCGTCAATACGATGGTGGATCAGTTGAATTCTTTCGCCTCTGAAGTGACACGGGTGGCGCGGGAAGTGGGCACCGAAGGCAAGCTGGGTGTACAGGCAGAAGTAAAAGGTGTAGCAGGCACCTGGAAAGACCTGACCGACTCGGTAAACTTCATGGCAGGCAGCTTGACCGCGCAGGTGCGGAACATCGCCGAAGTGACGACCGCTGTAGCCAACGGCGATCTGTCCAAGAAGATTACGGTGGATGTGAAGGGTGAAATTCTGGAGCTGAAAAACACGATCAACACGATGGTGGATCAGCTCAGTTCCTTTGCGTCTGAAGTCACCAGAGTCGCGCGGGAAGTGGGGACAGAAGGGAAACTCGGTGTGCAAGCCTATGTCCGGGGCGTGGCAGGTACCTGGAAAGACCTGACCGACAACGTAAACTCGATGGCAGGCAACCTGACAGCACAGGTGCGGAATATTGCTGAAGTGACAAAGGCTGTGGCAAACGGCGACTTGTCGAAGAAAATCACCGTGGATGTGAAGGGCGAAATTCTCGACCTGAAAGACACCATTAACGTGATGGTGGATCAGCTTAACTCTTTTGCTTCTGAGGTGACGCGGGTAGCAAAGGAAGTAGGCACCGAGGGCATTCTGGGAGGACAGGCGGAGGTGCGAGGTGTGGCAGGCACCTGGAAAGACCTGACCGACTCAGTGAACTTTATGGCAGGTAATCTCACGGCGCAGGTGCGAGGCATCGCGAAAGTGGTGACGGCAGTGGCAAACGGGGATCTAAAGCGAAAGCTGATGCTGGAGGCGAAGGGTGAGATTGAAACCCTGGCCGATACCATCAACGAGATGATTGATACGCTGGCAACCTTTGCCGACCAGGTGACAACGGTCGCCCGTGAGGTGGGGATTGAAGGAAAGCTAGGCGGCCAAGCGAAAGTGCCTGGTGCATCCGGAACCTGGCGTGACTTGACGGACAACGTGAACGAGCTGGCAGCAAACCTTACAACCCAGGTGCGGGAGATTGCAGAGGTGGCAACGGCGGTGACGAAGGGCGACCTGACCCGATCGATCTCCGTGGCGGCAGAAGGGGAAGTCGCCATCCTGAAAGACAACATCAACCAGATGATTGCCAACCTGCGGGAGACGACTCAGAAGAACACTGAGCAAGACTGGCTCAAAACCAACCTGGCAAAATTCACACGGATGCTACAGGGGCAACGCGATCTGGAAGCTGTTTCCAAGCTGATCCTATCGGAACTGGCTCCGCTGGTTTCGGCGCAGCACGGGGTCTTCTACATGATGGAAACCAGCGAGTTGCATCCTCCTTACCTGAAACTGCTCAGCACCTATGCGTATCGGGAGCGCAAGCACCTGGCGAACCAGTTCCATCTGGGCGAAGGCTTGGTCGGTCAGTGCGCGTTGGAAAAGGAGCGGATTCTCATTACCGAAGTGCCCAGCGACTACATCAAGATCAGCTCCGGTTTGGGCGAAGCAACGCCACTCAATGCGGTTGTCTTACCTGTGCTGTTTGAAGGACAAGTGACGGCAGTTGTTGAACTGGCATCCTTCCGCCGTTTCAGTGAAATCCATCTCACGTTCTTTGATCAACTGACGGAGAGTATCGCGATCGTCCTCAACACGATCGCCGCCAGTATGCGGACGGAAGAACTGCTGAAACAATCGCAATCGCTAGCAGAAGAACTGCAAACCCAGCAAAAGGAGTTGACCGAAACCAACCAGCGACTGGAGCAACAGGCGCAATCCCTGACCGCATCCGAAGAACTGCTGAAAAACCAGCAAGACCAGCTCCAGCAGACCAACGAAGAGCTAGAAGAGAAAGCCGAGCTTCTGGTTCTGCAAAACCAGGAAGTAGAGCGCAAGAACCGTGAGATCGAGCAAGCCCGACAGTCTTTGGAAGAAAAAGCCGCACAGTTGGCAATGACCTCCAAATATAAGTCTGAGTTTCTGGCGAATATGTCCCATGAGCTACGCACCCCGCTCAACAGTTTATTGATCCTGGCGCAGCTTCTGGGCGACAACACGGATGGCAACTTGACCACGAAACAAGTCGAGTATGCCCGTACCATTCATGCTTCTGGCGGCGACCTGCTCACACTCATTAACGACATTCTGGATCTGGCAAAAATTGAGTCGGGCACTATGTCGGTGGAGATTGACCAAACTCTCTTTACCGACCTTCGTAACCACATGGAGCGCACGTTCCGCCAACTCGCCCACACTAAACGGTTAGACTTTCATATTCAGCTTGAAGAGTCCTTGCCCCGCATGATGTATACCGATTCAAAGCGCCTTGAGCAGGTGCTGAAGAACTTGCTGGCAAATGCGTTTAAGTTTACTGAGCAAGGAGATGTCAACTTACAGGTTAGCGTTGCACATGATGGTTGGAGTCAAGACCAAAAACTGCTCAATCAGGCAGACACAGTTATTGCCTTTGCAGTGCGCGATACGGGCGTAGGCATTCCTGTAGCAAAGCAGCGAGTCATTTTTGAAGCCTTTCAGCAGGCAGATGGCACAACCTCTCGCAAATACGGTGGTACGGGCTTAGGGTTGTCGATTAGCCGCGAGATTGCTCAACTATTGGGTGGTGAAATTCGGCTAGAAAGTGAGCTAGGACAAGGGAGCACGTTTACCCTTTACTTACCGCTGTCCTATGCTGCAACCGACAACCGCAGTGAACTGTTCGACTATCCCCAAACTGGGCTGTCAGGGTTTAGGAAGCAGCCTGAACGCTTTGAGGGACACTCGTCATGGTACTCCACGCAACGGCTTACCAGTAGTCAGCCGTCTACAGTGCCACTAGACGACCCGCTTTTCTCAGCACTGCTTGCTGAACCCGCGATCGACGACGATCGCGATACCATTCAACCCGACGACAGCGTACTTCTGATCATCGAAGATGATCTTGCCTTTGCCCAGATCCTTCTAGACATGGCACGACAGCAAGGCTTTAAGGGGCTAGTCGCAGTGCGTAGCGATGTGGGCATAGCAATGGCGCAAGAACTGAAGCCAACCGCCATCATGCTAGATGTTTGCCTGCCTGTGATGACGGGGTGGGCAGTGTTAGATCGGCTCAAGCATAACCCTGCTACGCGACATATCCCTGTGCATATGATGTCCGTTGAAGAAGGACGGAAGCGCAGCCTACAGCTTGGTGCGATCGCCTTTATGCAAAAGCCTGCCAACAGCGAAGCGCTCTCACAAGCTCTCAACGACATTAAGGGCTTTGTAGAACGTTCGGTGAAACATCTACTGATTGTTGAAGATGATGAAACACAACGTCATAGCATCGTCGAGTTGATTGGCAATAGTGATGTGAGAAGTACGGCAGTTGGTACGGGTGCAGAAGCCCTGGAAGTCCTTCGTACAGAACCGTTTGATTGCGTCGTTCTCGATCTGGGGCTGCCCGATATGACGGGTCTTGAACTAATCGAACAGATTAAGCAGGAACCGGAACTGCGCTACTTACCCATCATCATTTACACCGGCAAAGAACTGACCGCTCATGAAGAAACTGAACTGCGACGAATCTCCGACACGATTATTGTCAAAGATGTGCGATCGCCCGAACGACTGCTAGAAGAAACCGCCTTATTCTTACATCGAGTCCAAGAAAACTTGCCCGCTCCACAGCGGCTGATGCTGGAGCAACTACAGCAAGTTGATCCAGCCTTAGTCGGCAAGAAGGTGCTCATTATTGATGATGACGTGCGTAATATTTTCGCGCTCACCAGTATGTTGGAACGGTATCAGATGCAAGTGACCTACGCTGAGAATGGACGTGACGGCATTACCATGTTGCAGAACGACCCTCATATTCACCTCGTGTTAATGGATGTCATGATGCCAGAGATGGATGGCTACGAAACGATGCGTGCGATTCGTCAGTTAGAACCGTTCCACCAGCTACCTATGATTGCCCTAACAGCCAAAGCAATGAAGGGCGATCGCGAAAAATGCATCGAAGCTGGAGCTTCTGACTACATCACCAAACCAGTTGATATGGAACAGTTACTATCGCTACTGCGGGTTTGGCTCTACGAGTAGCAAGGTTGGCACGCTTCGATGATCAAATGCTAACCAATGATGGGGCTTCCGAACTTTTGGCGCTCTCGCGATGCCAGAGGGACTGGGAACGCTTGAACAGAGGCAACCCAGCCAGGAGGAAGCCTTTTTCATAGCAAGTGGGATTGCAAATATCACATTATCTTTGTTCCGAAGTCGGCGTTCCCGTTACTGTTGGGTTAAAACCAATCCTCAGCCTGAAAGCTCTTCTATGATTGACCTACAATGTTTGCCAAGTCGCAAAGTGATGTGTTGTTCTTTGTTTAAAAGCGACGGAAACGCCTACCTTGCCTCTTGAAGTACATCGAGCAATGTACTGATGAGTTCTTCAACGTTAAGTGGTTTTGTAAGGTAGCGATCGAAGCTAGCTTCAAGCGTTCGGTGTCGGTCTTGTTCTCTTCAGCCCTGAATGTGTACTATTGAGCGATACCACCAGGCTGGAAGCACTATGCATGGGCTTTGACCGTGAGTCATGCTTCAACGAATCGCACAGCGTGAGTTTCTGTACGACTACTCATTGAACCCCGTAATCCTGCGCGGGCGACCTTCGCCCCACAAGTCGGGCAATGCCAATCAAGACCGCACTCATAACGCAAAACCCAACAAATAGCATTACCACATTCAGAAACACTTGCGGATAGCCAAGTTGATCAACTTCTAGAAATGGGTAGGGATACCATTTAAAGATTGCTCCGCGAATCAGTGCAACAATCAAGTAAACAAGTGGATAAATTAACCAAGTAGGCAAATGACGCCACCGCAAGGCTGCTTTCGGCACGAACAAAAACCAAAACACAATGTACAAGATTGGAGAGACATCATGTAGCATTCTATCTGCCACAAGCTGCCAACCCTGCGGGTTCCAGATCTGCCTTAGTAATAGCGAGTAAGCGATGCCAACCACTGCGATGTAGACCGCGATCGCACTTCTGACAGGGGGCTGTGAGAAGAATTGTCCCCAACGAGTTCTTGGACGCACTAAAGGGACTGTGAAAGCTAACGCGACCAGAATGTTTGTCAGGATTGTGAAGTAGCCAAAGTAGCGGGCAATGCCAACCCACAGTCCTACACCTCGGTCGATCGAGAGATTGATGGTCAGGTAGAGCTGAAGAATTAATGCTAACCACACCAACGTTCCTGCAATCGCTTCGTAGGCGCGCCTTCTTGCTGTAGATTGAACAGGCATTGCTTGAGGAGCGGTCTTCATCGTTTATCTCCCGTAAATACTGTTCTCCCATGATCAACGCCCGCCGCTTGACAAACAAGCGATTTGATTTGCCGATTGTTTAGTGAAAGCTGACATTCTCCGGTCGTCGAGAACTTGATTCCTATTCTGGTCGATTCAAAGGCATTGAGGCTGATTTTGATCAGACTCCCAGAATTGCTGTAGATCTTGCCATAGTAAATCGTTGAAAAGAGTCGCACATTTTCGCCCTGAGAAAAAACTCGCACTGTTGCATTGTTGCCGACAACTTTTGCTTCTGCAACTCCTTTCCCTTTGTATCTTGCATTATCAATCGCACCGGTCGCTTCGTAAGTCGGCTGTGTTGATCCATTGCCCGAAGTTGCGACAGGTTTGACATACAAAGAAGACACCCAGTCTTCAACCGGACCTGTGACAATGTATGACCAGTTCTTTTCTTGCTTAATTCGATTGCCTCGAACGCCCTTATTCCAGACCGTGATGACACCGTAGTTGATGCCAGCACCCGATCGCACATTGATATCGTTCGCTGTGATTTCTACAGTTTCTGATAATGCTGGAGAAACTGCCGCAACGAGTGCGATCGCGGAAGAGACCAGTGCAATTGACCAATTTCTAGTATTCATTATTGTTGATGTGCAAAAGTTTGAGAATGGTTGATGGTGAGTTATCGAGGTAAATCAGGACAGACGAATTCTTGCTCCACGGCTGTGAGGGTTAGCGCTTGGTTTTCATTGCTGCGGTCTAGGCTACGCTGAAGTTGCAGCGTCGTGCTAGTTAATCCCGTGATTCTCGCGGTATAAGCTTGCCGCCCATCTTCCGTCACCCGTAAAATGCGAGGTGCAGCTTTATCAACTTTCCACCTTGCAATTCGGTACGGCTCACGACAAGAGGTTTGCAGCAGCGTTCCATTGGGCAGGAAGACGTAAATGCTGCCGGGCGCAGGAGTAGTAGGGGCTTTTGTCACTCGCCAAACTCGGCTAAAAAGCTGAGTTAAATCCGCACTAGAACGGGCTTGAGTCGAAGCGGTAATCACCGGAGTGGATGGCGATTGAGGGTTTGCCGACGCAGTAGGAGAGGCCGCAACAGCGGTCGGTGGTGCAGCATTGCCAGCATTCGATGATTCGGAGCAAGCAGATAATCCGATTAAGAGAACACTAAGACCTGGCAGTAAGAAAGATTTCATCATAAGTTTCCTGAGTAGTTTCTCGATCGAGAAGTTTTAGGGTTGATTAGCGCATCAGCCACTGAAGGGTACACAGGTGTACCTAGGTGAACTTCAGTGGCTGACTTGAAGCAAAAACTAACCGTCGCAGCCATCGCTGCGATCGCTCCAGCGCACGAAAATAGCGAGCTTCTTGATTGATCGCAGCAGGAGAACAGGCTTTTCGTGTAGAGTCGATCGCGCGGTGGCTGGGTTTCAGCATTCGCTTCAGCGAGAGTGACAAAGGAGGGTTTAGACGGTTTCGCGCATCCGCTCTAATTCAGACACTTCTGACTCACCAAACAGAGCATTGTAGACAAAACCGGCAATTACCGCGCCTAGAATCGGCGCCACCCAAAACAACCAAACCTGTCCGAGCAGTTCACCACCCACCCAAAGAGCTGGGCCTAAGCTGCGTGCCGGATTGACTGATGTATTAGTAATCGGAATGCTAATCAAGTGAATCAAGGTTAATGCAAGTCCGATCGAAACCGGTGCAAACGAACCTGCCGCACGTCGATCGGTTGAACCTAAAATCACCAGCAAGAAGAAAAACGTCAGCAGCACTTCAATCATGAAGCAAACTCCCATCGGGTACCCTCCCGGAGAATGCGTCCCAAAGCCATTCGTTGCTAACGGATTCGATCCCGCTAAGCTAAAGCCCGCTTTACTTGAGGCTGTTAGAAGCAACACTCCCGCAGCAGCGATGCCGCCTAAAGTTTGTGCCACAATGTAGCCGAGCAAATCTGCCCCGCCCCGAAACCGCTTCGAGACGAACAAGCCAAACGACACCGCCGGATTGAAGTGCCCACCCGAAATGCCACCCACTGCAAACGCCATTGTGAGTACCGTCAGACCAAATGCAAGGGACACACCTACTAAACCAATGCCAAGGGGGAAAGAGGTATTTTCGCCAATTTTTGTCGTATCTGCGGTGTAAGCTGCTGCCAGTACGGCGCTACCGCAACCGCCAAAGACTAACCAGAATGTACCGAGAAACTCGGCAGCACAACGTTTTACAAGCGTCATTCTAAAGGCTCCTTGAATCGAGTGATTATTGTTATTCACTGTTGTCGCCTTTAATCGTACCGTTGTGGGGCACAGATCATACACCCGCAAAATCTGACGGCTCAAGGCTGGCTCAATTGCCTCACCACCACTCTTGTAGGGGTAAAAACTGTGACCCATTGCTGTCACAGGATGCGACTGGCCTGACGACTCGACCAAAGCGCCCGATTCAAGACGCGATGGTAGTTCTGATGGGACTCATGCCGCCTTTCCATCACCGATAAAATGGCATTGACGGTGCGTTTACCGGGTGCGATAAGGGCACCCACAAGCAGTACAAACGCCGATGCTCAAACGGGTTTGGAAAATAACGGGGCAAACGCCGAAAGCCAGGGTCTTAACTCTTTCGGTAGCAAGCTCATGAGGAGACATCAAATAACGCTTTCCTGATTTTGATACCTTTCCTTCCCTTCAAAATGGATAAAGGCCAGCTAAATTGAGCTAACAGGGTTGGTCTACGATCGAGCGATCGCGTTCTCTAAGAAATGCCTCCACGGTGGCGCGATCGGGTAAGGATGACTGTGCGCCTGCTTTCGTTGCGGATAGTGCCCCGGTTGCTGCACCCCAGACGATCGCCTCTCGAAGCGATAATCCTTCTGCTAAGGCGGTGGCAAGCCCACCGTTAAAGGCATCACCAGCCGCAACGGTATCGACTGCCTCTACTTTGAACGCTGGTACAAAGAATGATTCCTGCGGTGTCGCGCAGAAAACTCCGGTTGCGCCTAGCTTGATCACCACTGTTTCAACGCCTCGTTGCTGCAAGATGGTGGCAGCCTGGGCAGCAGTATCGCGATCGTGGACTGGAAACCCCACCAATTGCGTAGCTTCGATCGCATTGGGCGTGATGATGGTAATCAGTGCATAGAGGTCAGTCGGCAGATCTGCTCGTGCAGGCGCGGGATCTAAAATCACTCTTACGCCTGTATGGTGAGCGGCTTGTGCGGCTGCGACTACAGCCGATAACGGAATTTCAAGCTGCAACAGGAGGGCGGAGGCTCCGGGTAGATGATGGATCAGGCGATCGACATCCACAGCACCCACCGTTCCGTTTGCCCCTGGAATCACAATGATGTGATTTTCACTGCGATCGTCCACCGCAATGATTGCCACACCGGAATGGTGGGATTCATCCGCTAAAACGTCCTCTGTCTTAACACCAGCCGATCGGAGGCTGGAGAGTAGCTCCTGCCCAAAACTATCATTACCAACGCGACCAATCATGACGGTTGGGATATTGAGCCGTGCCACTGCTACAGCCTGATTTGCGCCCTTGCCACCGGGAACAGTAGCAAAACTGTAGCCAAGCAGCGTTTCGCCAGGAACAGGTAGCGATGGGGTTCTGGCAACCAGATCCATATTGATGCTGCCAAAGCTGATGATGGGTGATGGGTTCATGAGCGGTCAGGGGGTTAAATGAGAGCCTGGGAGCCACTTTTCAATCAGTTTGCACACCTTTCTTTCTGTAGTCCGCGGCGGCAGACTTTGTCTATGTCGTCGCGGTTTTAACCGCCAGACACTTCTCAAACAACCTCTTAGCCTTTAGCCTTCCATCTTCTGCCTACTAAATTGTGGGCATTTAGGTTGTTCTTAGTCATAGTAGTGGTGAGTTGCCCCTCATTTACTTAACGTTTGCTATGGTGCCATCGGAAACAGACCTTCAATTAAGCATGACTACGGCTGAGATGAGCGATCGTCAGTCGGACGCTCATCTGCCTAAACCGTCTCGCTTTTTGGTGTGCGGCTTGGGCAGCCTGGGGCAGTACTCCGCGATCGTGCTCAAGGAATTTGGGGTGTCTGTCAGCGCAATCACCGTTCCTGAGCCTGAAAGCTGGGAAAGTTCTCAACTGCCGACGTTGCTGGATGACTTAGTCATTGGTGATTGCCGCCAGCCAGATGCTTTGGCAGAAGCGAGGATTCGCGAGTGCAGAGCGGTCTTACTGGTCACAAGTGATGAACGTGTAAATATTGAAGCCGCCTTTGCTATTCGGTTGCTTAACCCTGAGGCGCGGTTAGTGGTGCGATCGACAAAGCAAAATTTGAATGCGCTGCTCAGTCAGAATCTGGGTAATTTTGTGGCGTTTGAGGCAGCCCAACTGCCTGCCCCTGCTTTTGCGATCGCGGCGCTGGCAAGTGAAATTCGAGGTTTTATCCATCTTGGCGAACACCTTCTGCGCGTCGTTAAGGTGCCTATTGGTGCTGATCACCGCTGGCGCGATGTGCGTCTGCTGCATGAACTCAACACCTCAACGCGACGGCTACTCAGCCACATTCCTGGCGACAAGCTTTTACCGACTGAATTTCATCAGTGGGAGCCAGATGCCAGAGTGCAAACAGGTGACCTGGTTGCCTATGTCGAAGTGACCGGAAGTTTAGTTGACCTTGCAGCAACAGCCACGACTTCAGCCGATCGCCCAAAACGGTGGGTCGATCGAGTCTGGCAAAGACGACACCAGCTTTTGTCTGGTCGCTACTGGCGGCAAGCCCTACTGACGTTCTGGCGATCCACAGCACAACAGCAAACCAAACGAGTTGCCATCCTTGTCGGTAGCACCATGCTCTTGCTTTTGCTGATGGGCACAGTGATTTTTAAGCTAACTCAGCCTGGAGTGAGCCTGCTGAAGGCGTTCTACACCGCAGGCGTAATGCTGCTTGGCTCCTACGACACTGTGTTTGGCATTCTTAACGCCCAAGACCCCATCCCTATGTGGATGCGGCTGATGAACTTGAGCTACATGATGGCGGGTACAGCTTCGATCGCGGTGCTCTACGCACTATTGACCGAAACACTCTTAGCTGCCAAGTTCCAATTGCCAAAGAAACGACCGCCCATGCCACAGCAAGACCATGTGGTATTGATTGGTTTGGGGCGTGTGGGACGGCGTGTTGCCACTTTTTTACAGCAGATCAAGCAACCGCTAGTGGGAGTGAGCAACCAACCAGTGGAACCAGGTATCTTGCCTCAAATGCCGTTAGTCGTGAATGAACTCACCAATACGCTGTCGAAAGTCAATTTGGCAACCGCAAAAAGTGTGGTGCTGGCAACGGATGACGAGATGGCAAACCTAGAACTGGGGTTAATGGTACACGCTGCCAATCCTCACTGTGCACTGGTTATCCGGACGTTTGACTCACGGTTTAGCGCCAACATCGATCGCCTGCTGCCCTATGCCAAAGTGCTCTGTGCCTACGATCTGGCAGCAGAAGCCTTTGTTGCCGCCGCCTTTGGTGAAAAGGTGCTCAATCTGATTCGCCTCAACGAACAAACGGTTTTGGCGACAGAATACACGGTTGAATCCGGTGATCATCTACACGGGCAGCTATTGGCTGAAGTGGCTTACGGCTACGGTGCAGTGCCCCTTTTGCATCAGCGATCGACGCTTGAGTCTGTACGCTTGATGCCATCGGATGATACCAGGCTGGAAGCAGGCGATCGCCTCGTGGTGCTGGCAACCATCAACAGCTTGCAGCAGATCGAACGCGGCGAAATGCTTCCTCGTGACTGGTACGTGTGCATCGACAAAGCCCTTTCTAGAGACGCTGTGTTTGATGGTGCCACCACGATCGCGCGTGTCTCCGGCTGTAGTATCAATGTGGCACGCGATTGCATGAACCAACTCCCCGGCACGTTGCCGATGCCGCTCTATAAACATCAAGCACAGCGTCTGACCCGTGAACTCAGTAAGGCTCAGGTGTTGGCACGTCTGAAGGCAGAAGGCGGAAGGCAGGAGGCAGAAGGCTAACGGCTAAAACAGGCATCAGAAAACTCAAAACTCAAAACTCTCTCCCCTACCAAACTTATGGAAAACCGACTGACACCGCAACAATTAACGAAGCTAGTTGGCGAGGTATAGCTGTCGCCACAGAGCTTAGGACATTGGGATCAAAGGGGGTGTGGGGGCGTTGCCCCCAGCCAGGGGTTCCACCCCTGCACCCCGTCCTAATCAGTATGGCTGTGGCTATAGAACGGCTCTCGCAACGGCAACAGGATGAACTCGATCGTGGACAGGTGCAAGAATTTTGCGGGAACTTAACCTGTCACCAGCGTTGCTAGACGAGGCGATGATTCAATTGCAGCGGAAGGAAGCACTGGTAGTGCAGCAACGCCGTCAACGCTGGATCATTGGTGGCGCGATCGCGGTTATCTCTATGGCGATCGCCGGGTTCATCCTTGCCTAAATTCGTTGAGAATGCGCTGACGCAAGGGGTTAAAGGTGGTGGCGTGAAGTTCTGCCTGAGCAGACAAAGCGGCTTCCACACGATCGAGCACTTCAAAGACCTGAGGCACACCCAGATGCAGCTTTTCCAGAAAATCGCGGTGGGCAAACACGTCTTGAGGAACGCCTTCGAGCACCAATTTTCCTCGATCGACCACAAACACCCAGTCTGCCCAACTGTAGACCAGATCTAAATCGTGGGTTGCCATCAGAATGGTTGTGCCTGCTGCCCAGATTTGTTTGAGCTTGACCATTAAATCGCGAGTGTGCAGGCGATCGAGGTAGGCAGTGGGTTCATCCAGCAACAGCAGTTCAGGCTGCATAACCATTACATCTGCCAGTGAGACGCGCTTCTTTTGTCCCAGGCTGAGATGATGCACCGGACGATCCACCAATTCGGTCAGCCCAAACGCGGCGATCGCTTCTCCAACTCGCTGTGCGATTTCTGCTTCTGGTAAGCCGAGATTGCACAATCCATAGGAAATATCTTCTTCCACCGTAGACGCGACCAACTGTTGTTCAGGATCTTGAAACACCAGTCCTACTTGCTGTCGCAGTGCCATCAGTGAGGCGCGGTCGTACTGTAATGGCTTCCCTTGCCAGCGCACCATCCCCTGCTGCGGCTTATACAATCCATTTGCCAGCAGAAACAGCGTCGTTTTACCGCACCCATTCTGCCCAATAAGCGCACAGCGTTTGCCAGTTGGAATGTGAAGTGTGAGACCTTGAAGGGCAGGCTGAGGACTCCCTACATAGGTGTAACCAACTTGCTCAAACTCCAACAACATACTGCCATCCCGTAAGCGCCACCAAAACCGCGCAGCCAAATAGTGCTTCTAGACTATAGCGTTTAGAGGCTTTGTAGCGACGGGAATGCCAAACGCGAATGTCGCCTGTAAAGCCGCGCGAGTCTAAAGCTTGAGACACCTGACGGTAGTTTTCGAGCGTGCAGCGGAGCAATTGACCGACCAATAGCCCCAGGCTTTTCATCCACAGTCGCCAGGTGCGGTAGCCGCCGCGTGCTTGTTGCGCCGTCCAAATTTCACTGGCAGTCCGCAACAGTACAAAGATAAAGCGATACATCAACAACAGCAGTTCGGTCAGCAAAGTGGGACATCCGAAGCGGCGCAGGATAGCCAGCAGTTCCGTAAAAGGGATTGTGAGCATGATGAAATAGATGCAGGCAGTGGAAGCGATCGCCCGTGCCGCCAATGCCCCTGCTTGCTGTATGCCATGCCTACTGAGATACAGGTAAACGTTGCCCCAGGTAATGCCCTGCCAGACATCCGTCTGCACAGATGCCAGATGCTCTACACCCACACCACTGATGATAAAAGCGGGCAAACTGGTCAACCAGAAACCAATGGGAATCAAGAGCAGCCGAACATAGATGGAAGCCGGAATTTTGGCATAAACCACAGTCCACACACTGAGCCAAACCGCGATCGCAAGTTGGATGGAAACACTAGTGCAGTAAGTGATCAGCAAAAGGGCGATCGCAAACAGCAGCTTATGTTCCGGTGGTAACTGCCGCAGCCGATTAGTGTATGCGAGGGTATCAATTTGCAGAGCCATGAACTATTGGGTTGATTGTAGGGATGTTATATGTAAAGTCCCTACATAAGGCAATTTTCCATGTGCGAAACATTTCCAGGCAATGGTGGAATCTTTGCCAGGACTCGCTTTTTCAATAGTTCGGGGCACTTAAGGTAGGAGATACTACCGTCTGCTTTAGCGTGATATTGTTTCGCAAACGCCAGTATAGAACTAGCCGTTGTCTCTAGCTGTTCTGCTTCTATGGGCAAGTTGCCGTATAGATAGGTGGGTTTGTCGGTCGCAATAAGGGCGATCGCGCAGGGTTGCTCACACGCCGACAGGCACTCAACGGGCTGGATGGAAAGTTCTTCTTGCAGCAGCGAGTCATTGTGCTGCGATCGCAACTGCTCTAAAAGGCGCTGCCCCCCACTCACACGCACTGCCTGCTTGGTGCGGTGGGCACTCTCACAGCTCGTACAGACAAACAAAATGTGTTGCTGCATCGCTCAACCTTGCTCGTCTTTTTTGCGTCGCTCCGATCGTCCTTTATACAGCCCCAGAATATAGCCCGTTATGCCCGCGCCTACACCCGCTTGAGCCGCAAATAAAAACGTTTGCACTTCAGGCCCAGAATCTTTAATGATGGGTTCAAACCAGGGCTTATAGTTTGGATGATCTTTCTCGATCGCAGCTGTAAAGTTGCCATCGGTTGCACCAAACTCGTTGCCTTGAAGTACCAAAAGCGGCACAAATGATAAGGCAATGGCTCCAATCATGAACCACCAGCTATTAGATAATTTAGGCATCGTTAAGACTCTTGTTCCAAAAGTTTAAGCGTTTGCAATTCTTGCTTGCCATATTGTTGCAGCCAACCCCAAACCAGCACCGTTAGCAATCCTTCTGTAATTGCTAAGGGAATTTGTGTGACCGCGAAAATGCTTGAAAATTTGATGAATGAAGCAAGGAAGCCGCCCTGCATAGCGGGAAACGCCAATGCTAGTTGAATAGCAGTCACCAAATAGGTTAATAAGTTTTCCAGGGTGGCAGCCAGAAACACTGCCAGCGTTTGCTTACCCGTTTTGATCACCGTGTTGTAAACCACATAGGCGATGAATGGCCCGACGATCGCCATTGAAAAAACGTTTGCGCCCAACGTTGTAATGCCACCATGCGCGAGTAAGATAGCTTGAAAGATAAGCACCAGAGTCCCTAGCACCGTCATGGTCAGTGGACCAAACAAAATAGTGCCTAATCCAGTCCCGGTCGGATGCGACGAACTTCCTGTGACAGAGGGAATCTTTAAAGCAGACAGAACAAATGTGAATGCGCCTGCTAATGCCAACAACAGCTTTAACTCAGGATTTTGCTTTGTGATACGAGTGAGCGATCGTAGCCCTAATAGAAAAAACGGTAGCGACACAGCCCACCAAAATATTGCCCACTGTACAGGCAAGAATCCTTCTGCAATGTGCATGGCGTAGGCTGGCTGGGCAGAACCCAGCAGCAAATAACAACTCAAACCAGCCATTAATCCCAGGCTGATCCATTTCCGGTAGCGTGTCTTCATCCTGTACCTCGCAGATAAGACGGTGTTTTTAAATGGCTCGGCAGGTGTTCTGGCTTGAGAGTGATGAGTTCTAAATTTTGAGTTTTAAGTTAATAATTCGGATCAAGCTCGGCGATGCCTTTCTGAGTGAGGGCATTTTGCCCACGTAAGCGAGACGCTTACACCAGAATCAGACAAATCGGCAGAGATGAGATGTGTCCAGATCATTCAACTCAAAACTCAAAACCAAAACTCAAAACTTCCTCACAGTTGCGGGACAGCGGTAGAGTTTCACTACACTTTCCCTGTTACCTCTGACGGCTTCCCGCCAGAACCAAGTCGTGAGACTCAGCATACGCGATCAGGCAGATCTTAGAAACGTTTCAGAGGGTTGTCTGCCTCAGTTGTTACGGCTGAAGTTTTTGCAGCATTTTTAGTGCATAGTGATGCTCTCTGGTTTTTCCCTGCGCAAGGTAGAGGATTAGTGCCTGCTGACAATCGGCGATCGCGCCCTGGTTGTCGCCCAGCTGATAACGTGCCACGCACCGATGACCATAAGCATTTGCATCCTCTAGATTAAGTTGCAACACTTGATCAAAGATCCGCACAGCACCAGCATGATCACCCTGACGAGTTTTCTCTACGCCCTGCAAAAACAACTCGTTCTCATTTGTGATCAACTCTCTCCCACTACCCAATCACTCACCTCCTCCTGATGTAGCAGCCCGTCCTCACCAACCCTTCGGTTGCTATAGATCTCTAGTAGTCTGTCAACTTTTAGTAAGGGGTAAACCAAAGCTGGGAAGTCGACAGGGTGTGTTTTTTGAGGTTTTTCAACCCATCAAAAAATTCTTGATAGAACACTAGCTTCAAACTTCCGAGGTTTTCGAGACCTGGGAGGTTTAGGATGGGTTTAATGTTGTCATTATTTCGAGATTTCGCACTTGGCGAACCCTTCAACAAACTCATTGCGATCGAGATTGCGACCAATCACAACAAACTGATTGTGTTTGGTTTCATCGGGCTTCCAGAGGCGATCGCGCTGTAACGACGTTAACATGCGCACACTTTGAAACAGCATCCGTTCGGCAAACCCCTGGGCGTAAAACAACCCTTTGGTGCGGTAGAGATCTTCACCTTTTGCCTGGGCAAGATCATTCATCCACAGCATGAAGCGATTGATATCAATGGGCTTTTCAGAGGTCAAGGCAAAAGAACCCACACTGGCATCATGTTCGTGTTCGAGGTCGTCTAAAAATTCTGGATCAACTTCTAACTTAGCTTCGAGTTCAAACGCTTTGACATCAAGGATTAATGACAGATCGATCGCGCCAAAGGTTGTGTCGTAAATCTTAGCGATGGGGTTGAGCGATCGTAGCCGTTTCTCAATCTTGACCAATGCCTCAGACGAAACCAGGTCTGTTTTGTTGATTAAAATAATATCGGCAAACGCCACTTGCTCTTGCGCCTCATGGCTATCAAGCAAGTTTTGCTCCAAATTGTGGGCATCCACAACCGTGACAAATGAATCCAGTGTGAACTTAGGCTTGATTTCATCCGACACGATAAAGGTTGATGCAACGGGTGCGGGGTCAGCCAACCCCGTCGTTTCAATCAACACAGCATCCAATTGTTCGGTGCGCTGGGTTAGCCCCTCTAGCGTCCGTACCAGATCGCCGCGCACCGTGCAGCAAAGACAACCATTGTTGAACTCAACTAGCTGTTCGTTTTCATCTGAGATCATTAATTGACCATCAATGCCAATTTCGCCAAACTCGTTGACAATGACCGCAACTTTGCGATCGTGTTGCTCTTTCAAGATGTAATTGATGAGCGTCGTTTTGCCAGAACCCAAAAAGCCCGTGACGACCGTAACCGGAATTTTGGTCTTCGGCTTCGTCGGTAGCTGTTGCGTGACCATCAGTGCTTTCTCTCCTAAATAATTAGATCCTCAACGTCTTCAAGACGTTGAGGATCTTTGCTGCTTAACTAGATGGCTTTGACTGCTTCAGCATCCGATGGAATTGAGACCACTGTTTTGGTCATTGCCGCAATGCCTGCTTCTAAGATGTCGCGTCGGTTATCGGGTACAACGCTATCGCCTCGGAGTTGGTCGTAAGGCACGACAATCCAGCACGCACAGCCCCAGAGACATTCTCCTGCCATGCCTTCAAAGCGAATTGCAGGCTCAGACATCATGACGCCCAAATCCATCAGCCAGGAGTGGTGGAGCAGTTTTTGATCCCAGGTCAGGGTATCGTACTTGTCACGACTTTCGTAGAAGGCGAGGAAATCGACCTTCGCCACCCCTGGCAGCATGATGTCGGCAAACGCAGTCAAGTGATCGAAGAACTCTCGGTGGGTAACGTTCATCGAAGAATCTTCTGACTCTACCAAGAAGGTGGAGACAACTTCCTTGAACTTGTTATCTAGTTTTTCGTTCCACATTTCCCGTGGTGCATGCACAATACACTCGGCGTAATCAGTCTTGAAGCCTGGTTTTAGCCCTGCATAGTCGGGAATGTGTCCAATCCATTCACTAATGACGCTGCGCCACTTGCTCAATGGCTCACCAGGCAACACTTGCACTGCAGGATGGGTGAACTTGGCGACATCATACAGCGTCCAGCTACGTGCTTTGGTACTGATGGCTTCGTGCGGTGCCGTGGTTTGTCCAACCAGGCGCAGTGCTTTAAAGATCGTGCGACCGTAGTCATCCAGCGCAATGCGCATGAAGGCATCCGCAACAAATTTATGGGTCACTTGCACGCGCATCCGATCGCGTTCGCTTGGCACCCCTGTACCGGTATATTTTGTCAGGCGCTGATAGGAGTTTTCGGTTGCCAGGGCAAAGAACCCACCTGTAAAGGGGTTGCGATAAAGGTCGCCCCAGACGGTTGTCACACCCGCATTTTTGTCTTCATCCAACATGCAGTCGAGTTCATTCATCGTGGCGAAGAAACTACCATCTCTGGAGGTTTCCGGGTCGCCAGTACAAGGCAACTGACCAACGCCGATGACGGGAATGCGTCGTCCAAGCTTGACGTTCGACAGATGACGCGCCAAGTCAACGACAATGCCACTGCCTGTACCATCACCGATCGCAAAGCAGCACAGCACCATTGATGGAAGTTTGGTGGCATCAATGCTTTTAGCGAAATCGTCTAGTTCCTTTTCTAAGGGACGATCGCCATCGTAGTAAGCCTTGCCGTAGATGGCTTTTGAGATGGCGCGTGGGAAGTATTCGCCCGCTTTAGGGATTTCCACATTATCCGGCAACCAGGGTTCGTAGTTAGGATTCCAGTAATAACGGGGATATTCCAGCTTCAAGAATTCGCGGTAGCGACGCAGTGAGGTAAACAGTTCATCACGAGTAGGCACTTCCAAAGCTGCGAACCGAATTTGGGCACGACTGGAAGGAATGCCGCTTTCTTCAAGCCGCTTCAGGAAGCCCTCCGCATAATCCTTTGCCTGGTACATATCCTGTTCGCCAATATCTACCAGCAACGCCGTGAACCGAGCGCGAGGATCTGCCAATTGATCTTCCAGATCGCCTTGACGCAGCATGGAATCCAACATATTCGCGCCTGTCTTGCCAATCCCTAAGAAGTGGATGCAGTGGGGCGACTGCGAACCGGACGCACTATGATACATGGACTTTGACATGACTCAATTTCCTCGTTTGTGTAGATTGAAAACTGTTTGTTAGCTATCAGTTATCAGCGATTAGCTATCAGCTTGGGTTGATTGAATTGAACGGTGACAACAACCATGCAAGTGAGGCAAGCTATACCCTGAAGTCCAGCTATCAGCACTGGGTTTAAAGCTGACCGCTGAATGCTGACCGCTATTTCTCAACACGTTGGGTAATACCCCTTGTCCTCAGTCAGAAATCCTAAATCTTTAAGAATGTGGGCGGCTGACGTAGCGCGTTCGTCGGCAACATAAATTTTGTAGTCTTCGACGAATTGACCAGGTTGGCGATCGATCACCCCCTCCTCAATCAGTTCCACTCCTTTCTCAAGATTTTGGCGGCTTAGGCTGGCAACCCAGAGCGGCGATTTGATGTGAATTTTTTCCTCATCCACCCCCGTGACCTGCAAGATTTTCCCGCCTGCAACTGTGGGGACTTGAGCGCCATCTGCGTATCTCTGACTGACGATCGACCAATCCAATGGCATAGAAATTCCTTTGCTTACACTTTGACGACTTGCTCAAGCTTCTCGCGAAGACCTTCTAAGTCTTCGCCACGAATCGCGCTGTAGGGGACGACCACCCAACATGCGCAGCCCCAAAGGCATTCGCCCGCCATCCCTTCAAACCGGATCGCTGGTTCTGAGAGCATGACTCCCAACTCCAGCAGCCAGGAATGTTGCAACAGCTTTTCATCCCAGGTTTGCTCGTCGTAAGCAAGCCGAGCGTCAATAAACAACTCCAGATTGATCTTGCTGGCACCAGGAAGGATGAACTGCACGTAGGTTTCGTCCGTTGTGCCAGACCGGATGATTTCAGGTTCCAGAATGGGTGTGAATGAGGCATTCATTTTGCTAGCAAGATCAGCCAGGGGGGCATCGATCGCCGCCCCCTCAGGAGCCGAAACGCGCACTTCAAAGAAATCTGGCTGGAACGTACCATCAATAATGCCAAGCTGCCTGGGCAATTGATCCGCAGTCGGAATTTTGTCGATGGTTGTGAACCCAAAGATGTGTGCCCAACGCGCACCATACTGGCTCCGGGCTGCCATGTGCTGTGATGGCGGCGCACCGACCCAGTTCAGAAGTCGCAACGACTCGTAAATTTCTAGCCCTTGATTGCGAGTGATAAACGACGCGAGTTCGGCATAAACCTTCTGACTGGTTGTTGCCACGTCGTGAGTTTCCTCATAGATAGGCTTCTGCGGTACGATCCAGAACCCAGCCGTGAAAGGGTTGCGATAGAGATCGCCCCAAACCTGCACCACGCCCTGGTTTTTCTCTTGATCCAACATACAATCCAGTTCGTTTAGCACTGGGAAGAGGCTAGGATCTTGGCTCGACGGTGTATCACCTTCAGAGGGTGCAATGCCGATGCCGAGAACAAGGGCACGACGACCGAACTTTACGTTCGACAGGTGACGAGCAAGATCAACGACAATGCCGCTGCCTGTGCCATCGGCTAAGCCAAACACAACGCAGACGATCGATTGGCAAGCGGTAGCATCGACACTCTTGGCAAACGCTTCTAGCTCCTTGTCAAGAATTTTTTCGCCCTCGTAGTACGCCTTGCCATAAATAGCTTTAGAAAGCGCTCGCGGAAACGGCTCTCCCGCCTGCGGAATCTCAATGCTATCGGGCAACCAGGGTTCGTAGTTAGGGTTCCAATAATAGCGAGGATATTCCAGCTTCAGGTACTCGCGATACCGTCGCAGTGAGCCAAATAACTCATCGCGGGTAGGCACTTCGAGCGCCACAGTTTTGATATGGGCGCGATCGCTCGGCAACGTTTCTGCCGCTTCACGAACTGGCGCTAAAGCTTGATCGCCAATATCAACAGCCAGTGCCGTAAAACGCTTGCGACTATCAGCTAAAAAATCATCTGGAAACTGTTGAATAGTTTGAGTAATAAAAGCGGCACCAGCTTTGCCAATGCCCACAATATGGACAACCGATGGCATTGGTTCTCGATCCTTAACCCGATGTACGCCCCCTTTCTTCAAAGCTTCCAAACGCTTTTTGATCCGGAGAGCTTCTTGCGGATCTGCCATGTTTATTTAATCCCTAAGTAAGTGATTAAGCCGGACTCATGCTCAGCTCAGTGGCTACAAATGCTGCAATTAGCGAAAGTCAAAATCATTGGTAGAACTCGCTGCTACTAGTATGAAATTGACAACTAATATAAATGCCATCTTGAAGGATGTCTGAAGTAAGACTAGTAGCAATCGAAGGATTGAAGTGTACCTGAGACTACTGAATAGAATACTTCAGGCATAAATTGCTTTCAGCTCGTTTAAAGAACATCTTCTTTACAGCGGCTCATCATGCTAAGCATCGCTCTAAGTAGGGAGCCTTAATCATTTGTAGGATGGGTAAAGCCGTTCCGGCATCCTAGAAAAGCGATCGCGTCACCCATGCGGACGTTGGGTTTCATGCTTCAACCCAACCTGCAACCATCTTAGATTTAATTCCACCTGCCGCCTTAGCGCCCAAAGACCGCTATGGGTAACCCCAATCTTTAAGAACTAACCGCCAATCTGGATCCGTCGTTCAAATTCTTCGCGGGTGCTTTCAAGCAGGGCAAGCGCGTCTGGATAAATGTCACTGTGCTCTTGCTTCACCCATCCTAATAAGCATGTTAATTGCGCGTTACGTAGCTCCAGGTCAGTTTGAAAGATAGCCGCCGTCGCCATCTGCTTGGCGTACTCTGTTGGATGCCCTTGCGTCATAAATGTAGCGGTTAACGCAGCAAGCGCGTGTTGACGAATGGGATCGGGTGTCTGTCCAGAAAGCATTGGTAACAAAAGTGAAAGGATGAAGTGCAAACCAACTGCTGAAGAGCAGTTCCCTTGACTCAAATCAAGCCAGAATCAAGGGAATGCCCGTGAAGCCGTCAACGAGGAACACTAGACCAACCGACGTTGATCTGACAATAGTTGGTAAGCTGCCAGGAAGTCATCCGTAAATATCTGGATAGTGGACGCATCGGTAGAACCTGCGGCTCGGTAACGCCGAATGGCTTCTAACGCTGCCTGGTTGCTAAGGAGCGCCAGATCTGCTCCGTTCCAACCATCAGTTTGGGTTGCCCACTGCGTTAGATCGACGGATGCCAGAGGACGATCGTCGTTATGAACCTGCAAAATTGCCAGCCGTGTGGGTAGATCGGGCAAATCGACTTTAAGTTGAAGGTCTAACCGTCCAGCGCGGAGAAGGGCGGGATCGATCGCATCTGGTCGGTTGGTCGCACCAATTAGCAAGACATTGAGACAGCCCTGAAGTCCATCGAGTTCAGTCAGGAGTTGCCCAACTACGCGATCGCTCACGCCTGAATCACCGTTGAATTTGCCGCGCACAGGCACCAGCGTATCAATTTCGTCAATGAAGACTACGCACGGAGCCGCCTGACGCGCTTTCGCAAATAACTCACGCACTTCTTGTTCAGCAGCCCCTACCCAGCGGCTTAACAATTCGGGACCATTCACGGCGATGAAGTTGGCTCTTGCCTGCGAAGCGACCGCTTTTGCCAGCAGGGTTTTGCCGGTTCCCGGCGGCCCCCACAGTAAGATGCCGCGTGGCGCTTTAGCTCCGGTGCGCTGGTAGAGTTCGGGATACAGCAAGGCTCCTTCCACCGATTCTTGCAGCGTGTGCTTGATTGCTTCCAATCCACCGATTTGATCCCACGGTACGTTAGGTGACTCCACTTCAACCGATCGCAGCACCGATGGTTTCACGTCTTTGAGCGCTTGCAGAAAATCTGACTGGTTCAGCGTCATGTCGTCTGGAATGGCTCCTTGTAGCGAGGGCACCTGACGACGTAGAGCGCTATAAGCAGCTTTTTGACAGACCGCTTTGAGATCGGCACCCACCATACCCACGGTTAAATCAGCCACGATCGCCAAAGCCACCGACTCATCCAGTGGCATGGTGCGGGTGAGAATGGTGAGAATTTCCAGGCGACCATTGCGATCGGGCACCCGAAACTGCACTTCGCGATCGAACCGACCGGGACGACGCAGCGCTGGATCAAGATGATCAGGACGATTGGTCGCTGCCAGAATGATTACGCCCTTCGTTTGAGCAAAGCCATCCATCAAGCCCAGCAGTTGTGCCACCAGTCGCTTTTCGACTTCGCCTTCCACTTTGCTGCGATCGGGCGCAAGGCTGTCAATTTCATCAATAAACACAATGCAGGGAGCCGCTTTGGTTGCTTTCTCAAAAATGCCACGCAGTCGTGCCTCTGCTTCCCCATAGTATTTGCCCATCACTTCGGGCCCAACGATCGCAATATAGTTCACGCCTAATTCTTGCGCCAAGCCTCGCGCTGTAAGCGTTTTGCCGGTTCCTGGCGGACCCACCAACAGCACACCACGCGGCGGCTCTAGCCCTAGCTTTGCCAACAGATCGGGGCGCTTCAGCGGCATTTCCACCAGTTCCCGCAGTTCTTTCAGCACGTCAGACAGTCCGCCCACATCGTTGAGCGGAGCCGATGTTTCACCCTCACTGGCATCACGATCGCTGGGAGGCGGTGTCACAATGACCTCTGGTGCCGCCGTTGCGTCCCCTGTTCTCCCTGCATCCGATCGCATCCGACTCACCCCCATGCCACTGGGAATATTGCCTTGTCGGGGAATACTACTCAGACTACGGGCATTAATCTGAAAGTCGGTTTTCAGTTCGCCCTTCTCTGCCTTTTCTTCCAAAACTTTTGCTAACTCAAGCAGTTGCTCAAAGCCTTTAAATAAATCGCTCATCAATCCTCGTTCTGCCGTTGCAGGATAGCTGCTGTCTCAATATGGGTAGTCTGTGGATAGCACTAAGTAGTGCTGATGTCGCCACAGCCATGACGTTGACCCAGTATTCCCAAAACCATGAATCAGTTCGACTCTCTCCATCTGGCAATGTTTAGCGGTAAAGGTGGGGTAGGCAAAACGACCCTTGCCTGTGGCTTTGCACGACAGTGGGCGCAGCAATTTCCTAATGAGTCAATTTTGCTGCTGTCAACCGACCCAGCACACTCCTTAGGTGATGTCCTGCAAATGACGGTTACAGACGATCCCCAGCCTGCAGCAGATCTGCCAAACCTTAAGGTGCGATCGCTTGACGCAGAAACTCTCCTACAAACGTTCAAAAGCGATTACGGCAATGTGTTAGAGCTACTGGTCGAACGGGGTAGCTTTGTCGAAAACGAAGACCTGACACCCGTTTGGGATCTGAGTTGGCCTGGGCTGGATGAACTGATGGGCATTTTGGAAATCCAGCGCCTGCTGCGTGAACACGAAGCCGATCGCGTTGTCGTCGATATGGCTCCCAGTGGGCATACGCTCAATCTCTTCGGCTTAATGGATTTTTTGGATGAGTTTCTAAGTGCGTTGGAACTCTTTCAAGAAAAGCACCGCGTCATAAGCCAATCTTTTACCGGACGCTACACCGCCGACCATGCCGATGCGTTTTTGCAAGACATGAAAGCAGACCTTGTCGGTGGACGGCAGCTACTTCAGAATCAGGATGCCAGTGCTTGTTTAGTGGTGGCGATCGCCGAACCGATGAGCCTGTTAGAAACTCAACGCTTTCTAACAGCGTTAGAAACTTTGAAAATTCCCGTTGGTGGCGTGTTTGTGAATCGGTTAGTAGAGGGAGAGGGAAGAGGGGAGAGGGGAGAGGCGTTAGAAGCAGGTGGAGCAGCGGTCAGCAGCCCAGAATCTTTTCATCCTTCATCCTTCATCCTTCATCCTTCATCCCCCGCCCTCCTCGATCGCCTCGCTGAACAGCAGCAACTTCTGTCTAAATTCATTGCCTTGGCGGATCAGAAGCCAATTTTTGCGGTACCGCAGCAAGCGCAAGAGCCAGCGGGGACGATCGCGCTGGATCATCTTTTTGCGCAGATTCAGCCAGCAACGGTAGAGTCAGCCATCATTACGGCACCGCCGATACAAATGCCAGAGAGGATTCTGCCTGGTTTTGGCGATTTTATAGCAGCGGGACGGCAACTGATTTTGGTCGGTGGTAAGGGCGGTGTGGGCAAAACAACAGTGGCAGCGGCGATCGCGTGGGGGATGGCAGAGCGTTATAGCGATCGTAAGATTCGGGTGATTTCGATCGATCCCGCCCATTCGCTCGGCGATGCCTTGGGGCAGGTGTTAGGACATGAACCGATCGCGCTGACACCAAACTTGAGTGGGCAAGAAGTGGATGCCGAACAGGTGCTCGATCAGTTTCGGCAAGACTACCTGTGGGAACTGGCAGAGATGATGAGCGGCGAAACGGGTGATGGCGAGACCACGCTCAAGCTTGCCTATGGTCCCGAAGCGTGGCGCAAAATTGTGGCGCAGGCGCTACCGGGCATTGATGAGATGCTGTCGCTGGTCACAGTGATGGAATTGCTGGAATCCAAAGCACAAGATTTGATTGTGCTGGATACGGCTCCCACAGGACATTTACTGCGCTTTTTGGAAATGCCCTCGGCAATGGGTGACTGGCTTGCCTGGATCTTTAAGCTGTGGATCAAGTACCAGGATGTGCTGGGACGCACTGATTTAATTGGACGGCTGCGGACGCTACGGCAACGGGTGATGCAGGCTCAGAAAAAGCTGAAAGATCCAAAATACACTGAGTTTGTCGGCGTGATTCAGTCGCAAGCGGCAATCACAGCCGAAGCGCAACGGCTAGCAGCAACGCTGAATGACAGGGGCATGGCGCAACACTACATTGTCCATAATCGCTTTGAGGCGGGACAAAAGCTCGCAGAAGGGCTGTTTTCGGAACAGACGATCGTCCATTTACCAGGGTTGCCCCGATCAATTTCTCCCTGCGATCGCATTCAGATGGCAGCAAAATTATTGTTCTAGCGGTCCGTATCGCCAGCAGTCACGGCTAAAATACTGGTACTCATTCATTCCGCATGAGCCGCCTGGTCAACCTTTGAAGGAAAGGAGCGATGTTTTTTGATATCCTGCCACTACGAGCCGTGGTGTTTCAATGCTTATTTTTGCTGATTGCGATCGCGATCGAAGCGTATGTTTTACGCAGAACCTTGAGTCTGGATTACCAAACCAGTATGCAATACGCCATCAGCGTCAATCTGCTCTCCACGTTGGTTGGCTGGATGTGTTTCTTTTTAAGCCAACCATTGTTGCCGTTAGAGTGGCGCGTTCAGCTTATTAGCTTTATCTTTTTTGAGCATTTTTATGCAGACCCTATGTTACTTAATGTGGCTCCAGTGCTGGTGTTTTGTGCACTCGGTATGTTTTTAGGCACCTTTTTTGTCAAGCTTAAAGGTCTAGATTTTTTAGATTTGCTTCTCGAAAAAGATCCTAAGCCAAAAGTCAAAGTCGAAGAAAGACCGATGCGCTTTCGGGGTCGTCAAAGTCAGCTACTAGGGTTTCGCAACAATAGCAAAGTCTATGCTGTACTGGTTGCTAATGCTTCTAGCTTTAGCGCTATTTTGCTGCTACTTTTCTTGCGTCTGGTTGAACAATCTTACCTTCCTCGTTAGATAGCGTTAACTAGAATGGCAAATTTTTTAGATTTCTTAGGACAGTTGATAACTGTTTTAATTCCCACGAGTTTATTCTCCTGGCAAACATTGTTTTGGCTCGGCGTATTGATTTTCCTTATTGTGAATTTAGGTTTTAAACTTGCAATTGGAAAAGTTATCTTATCCATTCTGAGTATTGATGAGATCTTTAAGCAGTTACGTAAGACGCTTACACCACCGAAGCCAGACTCCTGGCAAACGTTGCTCTGGATCAGCATTTTTTCCTGGGCGATGTCGCTTTTACCTGTTAGCGAATGGATTCAGGGTTTTATTGCCACTTGTGCCTGGTTTTTTCTGATTCCAGGTATTCACTGGTTTATGCATGAAGAAAAGTTCAAAGTTTTTGACCTGACGCTGGATATCAAAAAAGGGCTAACGATCGGTGGTTTGTATCTGGCACCCTGGATTACAGGCGCATTAATTTGTATCTTGCTTTTTTCCGGTTTGCCGGAGGAGGAGCGGACTCGCATCGCCTTGCTTTCCTGGCCACCGATTTCAGCCATCATTGCATCCTTGCCAAAGTTTATTGCGATCGGTCCCAAGTACAAAACGCCTGACCCGCCAGCACGTCAAGATATCGTAATTTTATTGCTTGCTAATCTTCTTTTGAGCTGTTGGTTTCAGCTTTTCTTTCTAACGCAATCCTGGCTGCTAGATTACCCCAGCCTTTTAACTGAAGATTTAAGTAAAAGTGCGTTTGTTGTCAGGTTTGCAAACAATGCTGCGTCCTCGCGGGGTGTGACGATTTTGGAGCAGGCGGAGACTGTTTTGAAAGAACAGTTGGACGGGCGATCGTGGTCACAGGTCGAGCGGTGGTTGCTAGAGCTAGAGCCGCAGGTGCAGCAGTTAGAAGAAGTGGTGATGACCCGCATCTCGTCGGTGAAGGAAAATGATCTGTGGCATTTACAGGGTCGAGTGTTGCCGAGAACAGAGTACCAGATGCAGATGATGGCAGTCTGGCAGGGACCATCGGCTGACGGCTCTGGGTATCATTTGATGAAGTCCTGTCAACTCACACGTGTGCCTGATACGCGGCGATCGATTGCCCGTACCGTTGCGTCTACTCAGATTGCTAGAGTAACGTGTGATGCGGTGACGGCACCGACTGCAGGGCAACCAGAGGATGGGAAACGGATGAGTGAAGGGGTGAGGGAGTGAAGACGTGAAGGGGTGAAGACGTGAAGGGGTGAAGACGTGCGCCAGCATTGATCGATCCCTTGCCCATTGGCAGCACGGGCGCAAAAATCTGTCGTGATGTCATAGAAGCCCTCGTTAGAAAGGGTTTTGACAAGTTTACAACCAGCATGAGTTTAAGAACGAAGTATGAATGCGGCTAGAACGTTGGTAATGACGACAAATGTGTTCCGTGAGGTTATGCGCGATCGCGTCCTCTATCTTATTGGCTTGTTTGCGCTGTTTCTTGTCGCCTGTGTGCGCCTGCTGCCGGAGATTGCCGCCTCAACCGAAAACAAAATCTTGCTAGACGTGGGTCTGGCAGCGATGAGCTTATTGGGACTGGTCATTGCAGTTTTTGTGGGGACGGGGTTGATCAATAAAGAGATTGAGAAGCGTACTGTGCTGGCGCTGCTTGCCAAACCAATTAGCCGTACCGAATTTATTGTAGGCAAGCATCTGGGCTTGTCGGCAGTACTGGCGGTGTTAGTAGCAGCAATGACAGCGATCTATATGGCGATCCTGGTCTTTGGTCGCGTTTCCTTTCCTGCGGGCAGCATCCTTGTTTCATCGCTCTATTTGTTTCTCCAGCTTTCGCTGATTACCGCTGTGGCGATCGCGTTTGGCGTGTTTACCAGTTCGCTACTGGCAACGCTGCTCACCTTTGCGGTTTATTGTATGGGCAGCTTTAGCCGCGATTTGGTGACGCTGGGAACTCTCAGCGAAAACTCAGCCATTGAAAATATGACCCAAAGCCTTTATTTGGTGCTTCCCGATCTGGCGCGGTTGGATCTGAAAAACCAGGCAGTGTATGGTCAACTGCCCGGACTCACTACCCTGTTAGAGAATGCGCTCTATGGGATTCTTTACATCGTCGTGCTGCTGACGATCGCTACCTTTGTCTTCTCCCGACGCGAATTTTGACCTTAGTCTAGGATTGCTTTAGCTAGCTTTGCTCCACGCAACGTAAGGTAAGTGCGCTGCCGTTGCTTTTACTTGCTCGGCTTGTGCAACCAACTGCCCACAGGCATCCCAAGTGCCGCTGATCATCATTTGACGTACGCCTTCACCGATCACTACGGGCACTGCAACATCGCCGTACTGTACGGTCAACGTTTCTAAATTGATGGTGACAGGCCGATCAGGGGTTACCGCGATCGCATCCTGCAACTGTTTCACCGCTTCAGGCGTAGCCGTTACGCAGGGAATGCCCATTGCCACACAGTTCCCAAAAAAGATTTCGGCAAAGCTTTCACCCACGATCGCCTGAATGCCCCATTTGGCGATCGCTTGGGGTGCGTGTTCACGCGACGACCCACAGCCAAAGTTGTTATTGACAACGAGAATCTTCGCGCCCTGATACTGCGGCAGATCAAAGGGATGCTGCCCCTTTGCCTGGGTGCGATCGTCGGCAAACACTTCGGCACCTAGCCCATCAAACGTCACGCAGCGCAAAAAACGGGCGGGAATAATGCGATCGGTGTCGATATCATTACCCACTACAGGAATGCCGTTCCCCGAAACCGCCTTCACTTCACTTGTCATAAGAAATACTACAACTCAAGACTACACAGTATAAGCGATTGCATGGAACAAGAGGCTTAAACACTGCAACTTGTCTATTTATAGTCACACCCTGGTGTTATGAAGAAACTGCATAATGCACCAGTTGAGCCAACTTGCGGCGCAGGGTTTCTAGACCCAACCGCTCACTCGCTGAAATAAAGATTGCCTGTGGGTATTCTTCGCGCGCTAGTTCCAGGGTGTCGCCATCCACTTGGTCAATTTTGTTGAACGCTACCAAGGCTGGACCAGGCGAGATTGGCATTTCTGACAGAATTTTCATCACCGCTCGAATTTGGCTTTGCCATGCGGGATGAGACAGATCCACCACATGCAGTAGCGCGTCCGCTTCCGTCACCTCCTCCAGCGTGGCGCGAAACGCATCCATCAGCGAGGGCGGCAGGTCATGGATAAAGCCGACCGTATCGGTAAGAAGGAGTGCGAGCGGTTCTTCTGTCACCGCATCGGGTACGACCAACCGTCGTGTGGTGGGGTCTAAGGTTGCAAACAGTTGATCGGCGGCATAGACTTCGGCATTTGTTAAGACGTTTAGCAAGGTGGATTTGCCCGCGTTCGTATAGCCAACGACGGCGATCGAGGGCACTTCTTCATGCTGTCGCCGTTGCCTCATCCGTGCGCGATGAGCCTGTAGCTGGTTGACTTCTTGCTGCAAACGTGTGATTCGCCGCTGAATCGATCGTCGCTCGGTTTCTAGCTTCGTTTCTCCTGGACCTCGTGTGCCAATGCCACCACCCAGCCTAGACATTGCCTGCCCTCGCCCGGTCAAGCGCGGCAGCATATATTCCAGCTGCGCCAGTTCGACCTGAAGCTTCCCAGCCCCGGATCGCGCACGTTGGGCAAAGATATCAAGAATCACTTCGGTGCGATCGACGACTCGAATGCCGATCAAGGTTTCCAAATTCCGCACCTGCGCGGGTGAAAGATCGCGATCAAACACAATCAAGTTTGCTCCAGCCGTTTGTGCCGCCAGCGCGATCTCTTGTACCTTCCCTTCACCAACCACTGTTTGATGATGAGGATGAGGTCGCTTTTGCTGAAGCGTTTGCAGTACTGTGCCACCGGCTGTTTCAACCAATCGCTCTAGCTCGGTTAGCCCATCCTTAAAGCGCTGCGCGGCTCGGTTATCAGTCATCAACCCGACGAGCAGCACCTGGTCATGGTCGCGATCGACTTGCCGTGCCGTATAGTCTCGCCGGAACTCTTCTTCCAGTCCTTCAACCAAGTTGAGAAAGTCTTGATTGGTCAGGATGTCCAGGCTCAGAGGTGGAGAAACAGTCCAAGCGGTCTCAGGATGGGGGACAAGATGCGACAAATAAGCTTCTTTGACATAGCCCGTTGCGCCACCACCCCGACGCTCAAAACCACCACCAGTAAGAGTGAGCGTCACTAAGGCATCCAGCCGTTGCATTGCCATTGCTGTGAGGGCAGAATCACTCGGCGGTTCAAACTTCAACTGAGTCGAAAGACAACGAATCCCGCAGAGCCGCTCGGCACCATAACGGGGCAGTTCTAGCGGTGGAATCTGCGTTTGACGCGGCGTGCCCACACCCACTCGCATTACCTGACCACGCCGATTAACATAAGCGCAAACAGGTTGATTCAACTCGGTACTCACTGCTGCTAACCGTTGGGCAAACTCAGGCGTAGTGATGCGATCGCCTGGTAGCCGCTGATGATACAACCGCTGCAACTGCTTGATCTGACTGGTTTTTAAACCCTGGAGATTTCCGTAAACCGTTTCGATAGAGACAACTAGCCAAACGCATCTGTGTCTATCTTAATCAATTACGGAACAGAGTTTTGCTAATTTGGCAGAGCAGGTGAGGACAGGAGCGGCAAGGAGTTTGAGTTTTTACGCCCTACTGCTTACCCTCTAAGTAACTGGGCGTCATTAAACTGAAGCTGACTCCGGGGGTGGAGGGGGTAGAACCCTCTGCCTGGGGGCAAAGCCCCCAAACCCCTCTTTGACAAGTAATTGTGGCTACCTACTTATTTCCTACCCTTTACGTCTTTACTTCCCTTTAGACGGTCACAGGCGCTTTTCCTTTCCGCTTGGGTGTGGGTTCAGTAACGTTAGATGCAGCAGTGGCATTATCTTCAGTCTGACTTTCATCATCGAGACCACGAATAATATCCAGATCAATATCCAGAACAGACATTTCTAAACCAGCACGTGGCTTGTTGTCACTGTTAGAAACATAGGGCGCTGGCTCAACGCTACCTGTGCAGATGATGAGCGAGCCTTTTTTGAGAAACGACAGTTTTCGCCAAGCGACGGAGCTTTCCCAAATATTTAGCGAGACGGTGAAGGATTCGTCACGATGCCGCGTTTTGCGAACGTATAGAGTCGCTTTGGCAACTTTTGCTTTTTCGCCACTGCGGAGATCGACGGTTTTGATTTCTGCATCTGCTGCCAAATTGCCACTGACGATCCATTTATTTAAGCCAACACTCGACATAAAGACCTCCCAGTAAATGACCTTTAACACAGAATTCCCCGCCCAACAAAAAATAGAACAGCACGTTGGAAGGTGTTTTAATTTGGTCGATGAAGGCAAGCTGATCGCGTTGTAAAACCCACAGTCAAGGGTGATAGAGCAGAGACGACGACTGGCTTACCTGACTGCCTGACATATCCCTGCGCTTGGCAGCTCAAACCGTCGCTACAGGAGCACTAACGTAGCCATGCCCAAAGGGCTACAAGCTGCAGCGGCAAGTTCTCAAGCCTTTGTTGCTGCTAGTCTGCGTTGGCAAAGCCAGTCCTTAGGACTTAGGCAGACTTCGGTGTTGTAGACACGCTTTTAATCGCCAGCCCCAAGCTTGAAGATCAACAATTAGGTTGATGGCTCGGTTCTATATCGTCCTCTACCCTAAGCTTAAAGATATAAGCTTCGGGAGTCGTGCGGATGCAGGAATATGATGTGGTAATCATTGGCGCCGGTCACAACGGGTTAGTGTGTGCGGCTTACTTGCTCAAAGCAGGATACCGAGTGCTATTGCTGGAGAAGCGATCGGTACCGGGTGGCGCTGCAACAACCGAAGCCGTGATGCCAGAGTTACCTGACTTTAAGTTCAACCTATGCGCGATCGACCATGAATTCATCCACCTTGGTCCTGTGGTCGAAGAACTGGAGCTAACGAAGTATGGGCTGGAGTATTTGTTCTGCGATCCAGTCGTTTTTTGCCCCAATCCTGATGGCAAGTACTTTTTGGGACATCGATCAGTCGAAAAAACCTGTGCTGAAATTGAGCAGTTCAGTCCACGTGACGCGAAAAAATATGCTGAATTTACAGCTTACTGGCAGCGAGCGATCGGGGCAATGATTCCCGTTTTCAATGCGCCGCCAAAATCCTTGATTGATATTGCTGGCAACTACGATATTGCCAAAATCAAGGATTTGTTTTCCATGATTGGTTCGACCGATAAAACGCTGGATTTCATTCGCACCATGTTGACTAGTGCGGAGGATATTCTTAACGAGTGGTTTGACTCAGAATTTTTGAAAGCCCCTCTAGCTCGGTTGTCGTCTGAATTAGGGGCACCACCGTCTCAAAAAATGCTGGGTATTGGAGCCATCATGATGGCAATGCGGCACAACCCTGGCATGGCAAGACCCAAAGGCGGTACGGGGGCGCTAGTAGACGCATTGCTTCGTTTAGTCAAAGCGTCGGGAGGCGACATTTTGACAGAACAGCACGTTGAGAAGATTTTGGTGGATGATGGGCGAGCAGTCGGTGTGAGGGTGGCAAATGGGACAGAATATCGCGCGACCAAAGGTGTGATTTCTAACATTGATGCCCAACGCTTGATGGTGCACATGGTTGATCCTGCCGATTTGGATGCGGCTGATCCTGAACTACGCGAACGGTTGCAGCGACGCATTGTCAACAATAATGAAACCATTCTCAAGATTGATCTGGCAATGGATGAGCCGCTGCGGTTTGAGCATCATAATCATCGGGATGAGTATCTTATCGGCTCGGTGCTGATTGCTGATTCGGTGCGACAGGTGGAAATTGCCCATAGTGAGCCGTCGATCGGCAATATTCCTGATGCTGATCCATCCTTCTATTTAGTGCAGCCGACGATGCTCGACCCCACAATGGCTCCTGATGGCAAACATACCGTTTGGATTGAGTTCTTTGCGCCGTATAAGATTGCTGGTCTTGAAGGCACAGGACAGCACGGGACAGGCTGGACGGATGAACTGAAAAACAAAGTCGCCGATCGCGTGATTGATAAATTGGCAGACTATGCGCCCAATGTGAAAACAGCCACGATCGGGCGGCGTGTGGAAAGCCCCGCTGAGTTGGGCGAACGACTGGGCGCAGTGAATGGCAACTACTACCACATTGATATGACGCTCGATCAAATGGTATTTTTCCGCCCCTTGCCCGAAATTGCCAACTACAAAACACCGATTGATGGGCTGTTTCTCACCGGAGCCGGAACTCATCCCGGTGGTTCCATTTCAGGGATGCCAGGACGCAACTGTGCTCGTGTGTTTATGCAAACACAACAGCCGTTTGTGCAAACGCTACGTGATGCAAAAGAGTCCATCAAATCAACCGTTCAATCCGTTTTTCGCCTCAATCAACCTTAATGAAACAGAACTGTGACAACTTGAAGCCGTTGCAGTTCTAAAGCATGATCATTTTTTAAGTTTAGCAATGACAAATCGAGTTTTAATCCTGGGTGGTCAGGGGCGCATTGGTAGCCAGGTTGCGGCTGATCTGCTTGCAAATACTAATGCCAAAATAACGATCACCAGACGTAGCCAGCATTCTAAGCAAATTGCGAACGGCAGCGAACGGATACAACTTTTAGTCTTGGACTTGGACGATCGCGACACCCTCACAACCGCCATTCAAGCTTTGCAAACGGACGATCGCCAGAGTCGCAATGTGGTGGTGCATTGTGCAGGACCCTTTCACCAGCGGGATGGCAGAGTGCTAGAAGCCTGTATTGCTGCGGGTGTGAATTATGTGGATGTGAGTGATCATCCCTCTTACACGCGCACCGCGATCGCTTATCGGGAGGCAGCAGCAGCAGCGGGCATTACGGCGATCGTCAACACGGGCATTTTTCCTGGCATTTCTAACAGCATGGTGCGGCAGAGCATCGAGCAACTGGATACGGCTGATACGGTGCATCTCAGCTATGTAGTTGCTGGCTCTGGTGGCGCAGGCGTGACAGTGATGCGAACAACGTTTCTCGCCTTGCAGCGCCCGTTTCAGGCATGGCTCAAAGGGCAATGGCAATTCGTGAAGCCCTACAGCGATCGCGAGGTCATCGAATTTCCTCCACCCTACGGTCGCGTGGGTGTGTATTGGTTTGATGTGCCAGAAGCTTTCACGATTCCCAGCGCCTTTCCTGTAAAAACAGTGATTACTAAGTTTGGCACTGTGCCTGATTTCTACAACTTTCTCACCTGGAGTGTCGCTCGCTGGTGGCATCCTCGCTTGCTAAAAACTCGTGCTGTGATCGAATTTCTGTCCTATGTGAGCCACTTTATGACGGATGTAACCGATCGCTTTAGCGGCATTGGCGTGGCTATTCGAGTAGAAGTCAGCGGGCAGAAAGACGGTAAGCCTGCAAAGAGCTACGCCACATTAGTGCATGACAATACGGCGATCGCGGCTGGCTATGGTACAGGCAGCGTGACTGAATTATTGTTATCAGGCAAGCTCAACAAACCAGGTGTCTGGGCGATCGAAGAGGTTTTGCCTACAGATTTATTTGCCCAGACTATGCAGAGCCGTGGCATCACTATTGAACGAGATGTGCGTTTAGGTGCCTAAACGAAACTAACGAAGGTGCCCCGCCTTCGTCCTTTAAACCTAATCGTCAGCTCGGCATAACGACTGATGCCTGATGATTGGGTAAACACTAGGTTATGGCTGCAAGAGTGCAATTGGCTTAAAATCCTCATTGACAAAACGCGCCTACCCTCATCCCTCAAACAGCCTCAGGATTAGAGAGAAATCTAATTCTAGTTCTCTCAATTTAGGCTAGAGCGAGGATGAGGGCGGTTCGAGCAAGGATGCAAAAGATCCAGTCAACAGCTTGAAATGACGATTGACACTCATTTAAGGTCGGTGATTAGGACCATAGCCAATTACCGCAACTTTATGACGGTAAATCAGTTCGGCACCGTACCAACCTGTAATACCAATGAGTGTTGCCACAAACAGCGACAGCACTAGCCCCGTTGGCAATATGGCTCCTGTTTGGTTGCCCCATCGTAGTACAAAGCTAATTAACGATAAGACCAAAACGGCAACGTTACCAACCATGTGTACCCATCCGGCTTGATGTTCTCGCACCCGATCGATCTTCAAGAAATCCATCATCCCTGTTAGCGCTGCCACAATGCCGGTAGCAATACCTGCGCCCAGCAGCCAGAAGGAGGCACGTGCCCAAAAGGGATCGCCAGTCAGCCAATAACCGACATCTGTACCCAATACACCTGTTAAAAAGGCGATCGGGAAGGTCACAAGCAACGGGTGCAACGGATGACCCGCGATCGCGACAGTGCTCGGAACACCGCTATCGCGGTACTCGCGCTCATCACTTTCAATCACTGGGGGAATATTTGGTGTTTGAGTCATACGACCAGTTGTTAACTCCACGACATTACTGTCAAAAGTAGCAAGACCCGTCCAATGCTTACTCTTCCCTTGGAGTGAATCCGTTAGAAAAATGGGCGCTGCAAGACTGAGAACCGTAGCAAAGCTGGTAATAATGATCGATCAAGTTAAAACTGATTCAATCCACTTTTCTACACTGATGTTTTTTAGACCAGAGCAGGCTTGTCTTCATAGCGAGCTTTTGCAGACTACTCGCCCCCTCTAGAATCTCTTGGCATTGGGTGGCAGAATGGACAGTACGAATTACTAGAAAAAGCACCATGACAATTCATCCCACGCTACAGACTGCTCTGGCTAATGGACACGCGCTAAAAATTATTAGCGGTCTGCACAATTTTGATGCTGCTCGTGTGGCGGCTACTGTCAACGCTGCCGATCGCGGTGGTGCCACATTTGTAGACATCGCTGCTGATCCAAACCTGGTGCGGTTAGCCAAACAACTGACCGCTTTACCTATTTGCGTCTCGGCTGTAGAACCAGAAAAGTTTGCGATCTCGGTCGATGCGGGAGCCAACCTGATCGAAATCGGTAACTTTGACAGCTTCTACGCGCAAGGTCGTCGCTTTGAAGCGGATGAAGTGCTGGCATTAACCCATGTGACTCGCGCACTGCTGCCCAGTATCACGCTCTCTGTCACCGTGCCGCACATTCTGACCCTCGACAAACAGGTACAACTGGCAGAAGCCTTAGTCCAAGCCGGAGCCGATATTATCCAAACCGAAGGCGGCACCAGCAGCCAACCCATCCATGCTGGCACTCTGGGACTGATCGAAAAAGCGGCTCCGACTTTAGCTGCCGCCTATGAAATTTCTCGTGCCGTTAACGTGCCAGTGTTGTGCGCCTCTGGTCTGTCAAATGTGACGGCTCCACTGGCGATCGCCGCTGGTGCTGCGGGTATCGGCGTTGGTTCTGCCATCAACCAACTTAATAGCGAAGTCGCTATGATTGCGGCTGTTCGCAGTTTGGTTGAAGCGTTGGCAACCGTTAGCCGTTCTAACGTTTACGCCTAGCGCGATCGGTTTATCACTACAGAAACTTTCTGCCTATACCAAGGAATGAGAATGATAGCCGTAGCCATACTAGTGAGGACGGGGTGCAGGGGTGGAACCCCTGGCTGGGGGCGAAGCCCCCACACCCCCTTTGCTCCCAATGTCCTAAGCTCTGTGGCGATAGCTATAAATCAGATCAGCTTTTGTCGGCTGTGTGAGGCAGTAGCCGTCACGCATCAAAAGCCTCGGAGACGATGCGTGACGCAGCGCTTTGCTTGCTATGCCGGAACGGCTTTACACAGCCGACGCAAAGATTCGGTTTGATTAAATCCACAATCCTAACCAGTTAAGGTCGATACGCAGAAAGTTTCTGCTACATAGCAAAAGTGTATTCTTAACAGCGCTACGCCTGTAAGGTGCATTACTAAAATGCAAATGCGTTAATGATTCAGCAGCTCAAAAAGTGAGTGCAAGATGCCTAACGATCGGTAACGCAGTCTATTAACGTACAGATCCTCACAGCGCTAAAGCAAAGAGTTCCAGGTGAATGTTTGCTATCAAGAGGCATTGTTTAGGTTAAACAGCGATCGTTCTACAGCAGCAATCATCATCAGAGCCGTTTAAACAACAGTGCTTGCTGCGATTGGGGTAGCGGATTCGTTTGCTGTTGCAGTACCCAAACTCGCTGTTAGACTGCCCATCCCTATGGGGATTGGGACATTGTTCAGTTTCTCGTGCGTCCAACCAGGTTCGCTACTAGCCAAATCAATTGCACTGAGTCAACAGGTTTAGCCAGGTGCCTTTGAAAGCCAGCATCGATCGCCCGCTGTCGCTCTTGATCGCTGACATAGGCAGTGACTGCTGCTGCTGGAATCTGTCCCCCTGCTGCCACATCCAGTGCTCTCACCTGTCGAATCAGCGTCAGCCCATCTTCGTCTGGCATACCGATGTCGGACAGGAGCGCATCATATTTGCCAGGGGACTCTCTCAGCGCCGCCATTGCCTCCCTTGCCGAAACGACCCCAACCACTTCTGCACCAGCGGCTTCCAGTAGCCACCGATTCAAGTCCAGGCTGTCAACCTCATCATCCACTATCAGGATGTGTAAGCCTTCGAGCGAGGGACTCGTTTGACTGGTGGTTGCTAACGCCTCTGCTGCTGTGGGTTCCAGATTATCTGTCAGCGTCAAGGCTGGCGGCACAGATTGTAGCGGCAGTCTTACGATCATGGTGGTGCCTTGCCCTTCACCAGGACTCTCGGCTCGCACGGTACCGCCGTGCAGTTCTACAATGTGATGGACGATCGCCAAGCCCAAGCCCAAGCCCTGGTTCGCTTTTGTCGTACTAGAATCGCCCTGACGAAAGCGATCGAAAATATAAGGTAGCAGCTCGGCTTGAATGCCTTGTCCGGTATCGCTAACGCGAATCTCGGCGTGAGTTTCCACTGGTTCCAGCGTGATTTTCACCCGTCCCCCTGCGGGCGTGAACTTGATCGCGTTAGACAGCAGATTCCACAACACTTGCTGCAAGCGATCGACATCGCCCACGATGGTTGCAGAGGTCAACTGCGGCAACAGTTGCAGGGCTTTTGCGTCTGCGGCGAGTTGGACGGATTCGATCGCGGCAGCGACGACGGAGACCAGATCCAGTGGTCGGGTCTTGAGATGGAGCTTACCGCTGGTAACCCGAGACAGATCCAGCATATCCTCAATCAGTTGAGCTTGTGCCCTGGCACTCCGCTCAATCACCTCTAGGGCACGTATGGTGGTTGCCTCGTCTAGCTGCTGTCTACGCAGCAGTTCCGTCCAGCCCAGCAGGCTATTCAACGGGTTGCGGAGTTCGTGCGACAGGTTCGACAAAAACTCGTCTTTCGCCCGGTTTACCCCCTCTGCTTCTTGACGGGCAGACTGTTCCTGAGTCAGAAGGTGCGATCGCTCGGTTTCAAACTGCTGACGCTCGGTAATGTCTTCGATCGACAGCAAAATCATGTCAGCGTTGTCTTCTCGTTGCAGTTTGTAAGCATTCAGCAGCATAGCTTTCTGCCCAATCTGCTCAAACCGATGCTCGACTTCATAGTTCTGAACCGCCGTACCGTTGGTGACAATCGTTTCCAGCAGCGATCGCAGTGCGGGGATGTTCCACTGCCCATTGCCCAAATCAAAGATCAGCGCCTGGTCAGTGTCATTCGGTTCTACCTGAAACGTGACATAAAACGAGCGATTGGCTTTGTTGACCCGGAGATCAGCATCCAGCACAATCAACGGCACCTGCACGGTTTCGACGATCGCTTCTGCATAGTTGCGGGCAGCTTCTAGCACGTCGGCACTGCGCTTTAACGCATCAATATCCAGCAGCACCAACACCACGCCATCAATCTGGTTTTCGGTAGTACAGTAGGGACGAATGCGGAGATTGTACCAATGCCCTTCCTGGGTTTGCACGTCCAGTTCCTTGACGCTCAACGTTTCCAGCACGTCTAAAATCAGCGGCTCTAAGTCTGGAATATTGAAGTTGGCTCGGATATTGCTCAAGGGTCGGCCGGCATCGGCGGGAATAAAGTTGAATAAGCGCTGCGCCACGGGCGTAAACCGACGAATGCGTAAATCGTTGGTCAACATCAAAATCGGGATATTGATGCTGGCAAGCAAATTGGTTAGATCATTATTGACCTGGTGCACTTCCACATTGCGGCTGCGGAGTTCTTCATTCGTGGTGCTCAGTTCTTCGTTGGTGGCTTGAATTTCTTCTTTTGCCGTTTCTAGCTCCTCATTAGTGCTTTGCAGCTCTTCATTGCTCGACAAAATTTCTTCGTTGGCAACTTTGAGATCCTGATTCGTATGCTCCTGCTCTTGAATAATTGCCTGTAAATACTCTTGAGTGGCAGCGCGTTCTTGAGTAGCAGCGGCAAGTTCTTGCCTGAGTTGAGCATTCTCCGGCTCCAAATCTCCCTCAGATTGGGCTGGATCAACGGGGCTAGGGTGGATGGTGGGCGGCGGCGCGTCTTCAAACAGTACCAAAAAGCGACGCTCGCCCGTGACGGGCACCTTAAATGGAAGCACCTGAAGATTCACCACCCTGGATAAATCGCCCTCTTCCAGGCGGAGTCCGTTTTGGATCACCGGCATCTCTTGCCGTTGGGCTTGATACACGGCAGCCCGTAGCTCGACCAGCAACCCCTCCCGCACCAGGTTAAAGATGTTGAGGTTTACTACTCCAGAGACGAGTTTCAGGTAGCGATCGATGTTGCCCCGCAATTGCAACACCTGCATTTGATTGTCCAGTACCGCTCCCACCGGGGCATAGTGGTTGGCAATCAGTTGATCGACCTTTTTTTGGAGGTCAAACGCTTCGGTCGGAGCAGACGTGACTGGTCGATCTCTGACTTGAGCGATCGGGTAAGTGCTGGGGACAGACGAAAAAGTGGGGCGCGTCGCCGTCATCTCCTTAGCATACAGCCGCTGCTTTTTCTCGACTAACGTAAACAGGTCTGACGCATTACCAATGCTTTCGGCTGTGCCCAGTAGCAGAAAACCCGTGGGGTTGAGGCTGTAATGGAAGATGGGTATCACCCGCTTTTGCAGTGCATCGCCTAAATAGATCAGCAGATTGCGGCAGCTAATTAGATCGAGACTCGAAAACGGCGGATCGCTGCCCAAATTTTGGCGGGCAAACACACAAAGTTCGCGCACTGCCTTACTAATTTGAAAGCGGTTTCCCTCCAGCCCATGAAAAAAGCGACGGCGGCGCTCGGCAGACACGTCCATCATCTGATTCTCGGCATAAAGCCCGGCTCTGGCTTTGTCGATCGCCACCTCGCTGATATCCGTTGCAAAAATCTGGATCGGTGGCTGCACAACTTGATCAGCCAAAAATTCCAGCAGGCAGATGGCGATCGAGTAGACTTCCTCGCCCGTCGAGCAGCCCGCCACCCAGATCCGAATCGGCGTGTCGATCGACTTGTTTGCCGTGATGGTTGGAAAGACGCGCTCTTTCAGCATCTCAAATACTTCTGGATCGCGGAAAAAGCTGGTGACATGGATCAGGATTTCTTCGTACAGCGCCTTCACTTCAGCCGAATGCTCTTGCAGATACTGGACATAGTCGTCCAACTGTTCCAGCTTGTAGAGCATCATCCGTCGCTGAATGCGGCGATCGATCGTATTGGGCTTGTAGCGGCTAAAGTCAACCCCTGTCGTCGATCGCAGCAGAGAAAAAATCGTCGCCAGCGCATCTCTCGCTTCTGGCGCTGCCTCAGTGGCGATCGACGGTAGGGAGCGAACCAACAGTGGATTGTGGCTCAGGTTTGCCAGTTCTTCGGCGATTTGGGCGGGTGGCAGCACAAAATCAACATTTCCAGTGGCTACTGCCGTGTTAGGCATACTGTCAAATTGGGCGGTGTCTTCACACTGAGCAAAGGTCACGCCGCCCACGGCCTTGATTGCCTTTAGCCCCAGGGAACCATCGCCATCCGACCCCGACAGCACAACCGCGATCGCCTTGTGCCCGCGATCGACCGCCAGCGACGCAAAAAAAAGCATCTCCCGGCATATATTTGCCAAACACCTTCTCGCGGGGTGACAGTTGCAGCATCCCCTCAGACAAACCCATTTTAGTGTTGGGCGGAATCACATAGACCTCATTTGGCTCCACCCTCATGTCTTGCTGCACCTCGCGCACGGGCATTGATGTGGTTCTAGCAAGAATTTCACTCAGCAGACTTTTGCGAGCGGGGTCTAAATGCTGAATCAGCACGAATGCCATCCCCGTATCGGTGGGTAGATGGCGGAGTAACTGAGTAAAGGCTTCTAAGCCGCCTGCCGAAGCGGCTACTCCCACGATCGGAAAGGGTGCCTCAACTGGGTCGCCAGTCAATTCAAACATTGCTTGCTGTAAAAAAGGGTCAGAAGTCATAGACCAGGGTTGAGCACCGCAGTAGCATCGCTATCCCCTTCACCTTATAACCATTTACTCAAACCTTCTAGAGGCAGGGCAATTAGAGTAGAACCTATAGTAATAAACTTTCAAGGATAAACAAACAACCCAAAGTTAGATTGGGCGATCGCTTGCCGATGAGGAACAGAAGCAATGGTTAAGAAAAGATTAGCGGCTACTCTTGCGTAAACTCAAACTAAAGGGTAGAAATTTGCAAAAGAAAGGGGCGAACTGATGTTCGCCCCCGTCACCCATTAGGTCATAACCAAGCAGTAAGGCTTAGTGCATAGAAGCCTTGAGCTGATCTTGAAGCTGGCTTTTTGCTGCCTTAAATTGGGTTGCCATTTGTTCGGTTTGTTCACTGCTACAGTGATTACGAATAGCGTCAAACATGGTGCTTTCTTCTTGGCGGACGTGATCCATCACCATATCTTTGAGTTGATTGACTTTAGTCTTAAACTCAGAGGCGGTAGGAGCAATCGACTTGATTTCGTCTAACAACACTGTCATTTGAGCTTGTTCATCGTACAGCTCCTGAGTGTCAGCATCGCCATAAAACGATCGCACAGCAGGATAAACAACTTGCTCTTCGGCTTTGGCATGAACAGTCAAGTCTTTGTAGATTTGCCCAAAGTATTCTTGAATCTTCTGCGGATCGTTGGACTGATTGAGTTCAGTAAAGAGGATATTGACCTTCTGGTGATCCATACGAATCACATCTTGAACGTTCATATCAGACTTGTCAGAGTTTTGAGTGACGACGCTGCCAGCGATGCCCGTGACGGCTGCTACTGCATCTTGCACCCGTGCCCATAGTCCTTGGTCAGCTTCCTGTCCCGTCAACTCACGGACACCCAAGACTTCAAGCACACCCTTTAGTTGCTCTTGGTGAGCACGGTTCTCAAAGTTAACTGTATTCAGGGGAGCGATCGCCGCTTGGACATCAGCACCCACCTTTTGTGCTGCCTTGTGTACTAACAACCCACTCATCGTTTGCTGATGCTTGAGCAACTCATGCTGAAACACTTTTTCGTACAGAGACAGTTCTGAACCTTCGGTCAACTGTTTTACTTTTTCAACCAATTCAACGACTGTCTCTTTGGGTTCTTCTTTATTGCCATACTGGACAATCACTGTGTCTAGAACGCCCAAGTTTTTTTGATCGTCGTCAAGCATATGCTGAAAGCGATCGCGAATCTCAGTATCAGCAATTTCAGGAATCAACGTTTGTTCGTTACGAATCAGCAGCTCTTGAACTGCCTTGATGCCAGCAAGCTGCTGACCGATCGCAGCCCGTTTCATATCGTTCAATGTAGCTACCATGAGTGTCTCTCTGTCGAAGGATTGTAAAGTTGGGTGTGAGCAAAACCGTTTGTTTTAAAGGCTGTAGATAGAGCAAATGCCTACGTTTGAAGCACTGCTAAAGTACAGCCTGTGTGCTTGCGTTAACTGACTGACTGCATCGCTGCTAAAAATGTCTAGCAATGTTGTAATCACACTGTTAAAACACTCATCAGCAGGCTTTCAACAAATAGTCTTACTGCTGCACAGTCGTCGTATGAGTGCGAGGACTACGAGTGCCAACCGATGCGCCCATCAGAGCGGATGCCAGCCCTAACAAGGAGCCGATCGCAAACGACCAACCAACTTTGGCGGCATCGCCAGCAATGTCACGTGTTTGTTGAGCTGTAACACCTGGAGTAGCTGTTGGATTAGGAAGACCACCAGTACTTTGCTGCGCTTGATTGATCACTTCGCCAGCGTTAGATGCTGCAATACCAAAAGCACCTGCAACACCGCTAGAAAGCAGCCACGCACTGATTGCCAGGGTGGTTGCCCAAAGAATAGCGCCATTGAGCAAGCCTGTGCTGCGATTCATGGGTCCGCAAGCGCGAGTCGTCGTCCAACCGCCTAAAAAGAGTGAAATCAGCAAACTAATAATTGCCCAAATCCCCACGGCAGAGCCGACATCGCCAGCATCACTACGGGGAGACCCTGAACCAGAAATACTGGACAAGCCGATCGCAGCACCTAACGCACTCAAAACTAGCTGTGTGCTGAGAGCAACGACCAGACCCGCAATGATGGGACCCCAACGCACACGATCGTGGTAATCAGCGACAGGGATTATATTGGAGCGCTCTGCCACACTGTTAATCGGTCTATCTGCATATGCCATGATTTGTACCTCCACTTAATTACGTCTGCTCCTGCATCAATAGGAATTAATTTAAGCAGGAGATATGTAGGAAGCTTAGGTCACGTTTGATGATCTCACCCCTATCTACAGGCATAATCTGTCAGAAAGGTTTATAGCGTTTACTTGTTAACGTATGAGCACATTGCAAACGAACTACCTCTACTGTTTTTGTCTTTAGCGTACTCAACAATAAACCTAGTGCTTAAACGCTCTATTTCAAAAAAGATATACGTAGATCGAAAGCTATAAAAGAAATTGAAGGCACCTATCTTAGCTTCGTTTGCTTCATTTAGCAGGGCAATCTTTCGCATTGGTTGCTTTTGTTCATGTGCTTAGAGAAAAAGAGACATTTGTTCATCCGTTTTATTCTGTAGCTGTATAATTCTGCCGCTTCAGAAGCTTTACAAAAAGATTGCTAAAGCTTCAAATCTCCTTTTAGGAAGAGGTAGGCGAAAAGATGTCTTTCTATAGTTTGTTAAGAACGTTCATCCTGCTTCAATACTCACACATCAAGACAAGGGAAAAGAACATGGCTCTCTACAAAATCAAAGATTTCGATCCAGATTATCGCAATCATTTTGATAATCAAGACTTTTTGAGTTTTGACCTTTATAGCGGCAACGAAAAAGTTGGCTCAGTTGATAACCTTTTGGTTGATGAAACTGGCAACTTCCGCTATCTGGTAATTAATACAGGCATTTGGGTCTTCGGCAAAAAAGTACTTCTTCCGATCGGTCGTGCTCGGATTGCTTACCCAGAGCATCGGATTTATGCCGACAACCTGAGTCGATCTCAAGTTGAAGGGTTGCCTGAATTTGACGAGAACTCAACTGTTGATTACGACCACGAAGAGCAGGTGCGTGGAACTTACCGCTCCGGGGCTACTGCTGCTGGCGGCACTGCTGTTGATCGTTCGGCTGCAATCGGTAACACGCCGTTAGAGCAATCGGCTCACGGTGCGACTCAAAGCCGCGATGCTTACAGCTACGATCGCGATCCAGATCTTTATGATTTGAACGAGCGTGATCACCAAAACATCAAACTGTATCAAGAACGGTTGATTGCCAATAAAATGCGTCAAAAAACCGGAGAGGTTGCAATTGGTAAGCGCGTAGAAACTGAAACTGCACGTGTTTCTGTACCGATTGAGAAGGAACGGATCGTGATCGAGCGGACAGCAGGCGCTAACGTTGGCACGCCAGTTGACGCTGCTACTGCTGACTTCCGTGAAGGTGAAGTTGCCCGCATGGAAGTTTACGAAGAAGTTCCCGATATCCATAAAGAAACGATCGTACGCGAGAACGTTAGCATCCGCAAAGAGATCGATCACGACACGGTTGAAGCAGAAGAGCAGCTTCGTCGTGAAGAGTTGGATGTTGATACTCAAGGTCGTCCCGTAGTCGATCAAACGCCTGGTCAACAGTCAAATCAGCGACGCTAAACCGACCGCTACAGAAGCGTTGGCTTCACACATGAATTGAGAATGCATTGTGCAGGTAGAGATAAATGATGCTTTACCTGCACTTTCTTCAACTTTAATTTTCCTAAGCAAAAATAATTTTTGGAATCATTATGGCAACTGAAAACTCTAATCATAAGCCTCAGCCTCCAACGTTTTTAGATTCTATGCCGCTAGAAGCTTCTGCACCTTTAGAGGCATCTGCTCCACTTGATTTTAGAGAGGAGTTAAAAAGGAAACCAGTGAAAGCGGTGACACCACTTCTGGGTCGCTCAACCGTTACGCCTTCACAGCCTTCTCCAACTCAAATGAATGAAACGATCGTGGAACAGGGTGGCAGCAGTCAGCCAGACTTAGCAATGGATCGATCGCTGGCAGAAACCTATGATCGTCAGGAAGTAATGGCTTTAGAGCAACTGCAACCGCGTGCTACGTCAAAGGTGGCGGAAGAAGTTGTTGTTCAGCTTTTAGAAGAACGTTTAATTGTCGATCGCAAACGACGCAAAGTTGGTGAAGTCATCGTTCGCAAAGAGATTGAAACGCAGATTATTGAAGTCCCGGTACGTCGTGAAAAGTTAATTGTTGAGCAAGTTGGCTCCGATCAACCGCTTGCTACGATCGACTTAGGAACGCCTGACTTTGATAGCGTTGAATTAGCAACGCAGTCTGTGTCTTCACAACCAACCATCAGTGGCGAATTTACCTCGATTAAAGCAGCAAGCCAATTTTTAGGAACGATCGCCGCTGCTCAACCCAATCTCGGTCATCAACGGGTGCAAATCAAAATATTGGTAGAAGATGCTGAACAAGAGCAGCTTTATCAGCAATGGTTCGATCGCTACTCTGCTAACAGTGCTTCAATGGAATCAACGACCTCGCCGTAAGTAGCCAGATACGGAGCTTCTGTTAGGATCTAGTGCTAGCAGTGGTTTGAGGGATGATGGGGAAGTGGCACAAGCTTAAAATCTATGAACGGTTAGCTACTCTCGGTCAAGCTCGCTCGTTTTTGGCAGGGATCGTGGATTGAAGAACCTGTAATTCTGCATAGGATGCCGTATAGCCGTTTCGGCATACCAGAAAAGCATAGCGTCACGCATCAACTCCAAACGTTGATGCATGATGCCTAAAGCCTTTAGCGAAGCCATGCCGAAGGCTATACACGTCCTACAAAATTCGGTGTTGTTGCATTCTCATTCCTAAGGATAGAACCGTAAAAGCTCTATTCTCTACTATGCCGGAACGGCTTTAAATAGCCGACGCAAAGATTCGGTTTGATTAAATCCACCATCATAAGCAAGCGTGGATTCGGAGCTTTAGGGATCGTGAGTAGCGCGATCGTTCTTTAATTCTTGCAGGGCACTGCTGCTATCAACCGATAGTTTGGGACAATGGTGATTAGGTTTATTGATCCATCCAACCGTTAAGCAAGCCAGCCATGCCCGATTCTCAAGCCATTAGCGCCGCTGTTGCCAAACTCTACAACACCTATCCTTTTCCACCCGAACCATTATTGGATGAACCGCCTCCGGGCTATAACTGGCGCTGGAACTGGCTGTCAGCCTACAACTTCTGCACAGGACAAAAGCCTGCCCATCAAACGGCGCGGATTTTGGATGCAGGCTGTGGGACGGGTGTGGGAACCGAGTATCTGGTGCATCTCAATCCAGAAGCTAGTGTGGTGGGTATTGACCTGAGCGCTGGAGCGCTGGCGGTGGCAAAAGAGCGTTGTCACAAGTCGAAGGCAACGCGGGTAGAGTTTCATCACCTCAGTTTGTTTGATGCCGAACAATTGCCTGGAGAATTTGACCTCATCAATTGTGTGGGAGTGCTGCATCATACGCCCGATCCTATTCGCGGCATTCAGGCATTGGCAAAAAAGCTGGCGCCAGGGGGCTTGCTGCACATTTTTGTGTACGGCGAGTTGGGACGGTGGGAAATTAAGCTGATGCAAGAGGCGATCGCGCTGTTGCAAGGAGACCAGCGGGGCGATTATACCGATGGTGTTTCGGTCGGGCGACAATTATTTGCGGCGTTGCCAGAAGATAATCGACTCCGCAAACGAGAAGAGGAACGTTGGTCTTGGGAAAATCAGCGGGATGCTTACTTTGCGGATATGTATGTGCATCCGCAAGAGATTGATTACAACATCCAGACGGTGTTTGAGTTAATTGATGCGTCTGGATTGGAGTTTATTGGCTTTTCCAATCCTCAGGTTTGGGCTTTGGAACGCCTGCTGGCTAGCGCACCCGCACTGATGCAGCGATCACACGCATTGAGCGATCGTGAGCGCTATCGCCTGATTGAGTTGCTCGATCCACAGGCAATCACTCACTACGAATTCTTTTTGGCGCGTGCTCCCATACCCCGTCAAGATTGGTCAAGCGACGCAGCACTACTGGCAGCACAACCAGAACCAAGCCCTTGCATTCAGGGGTGGCGCGAGAGTCGGCAATTTTTTAATTACGATTATCAGGTGGTTGATCTGCCGGATGCCGCGTGGAAGTTTTTACTAGCCTGCGATGGCAACCAAACCCAGCAAAAAACGGTTGAGGCACTGTTGCCGTTGAGCGGAGCGACGCTAGAAGATGTGCGATCGCTCCAGCGACAGCAAATCATCCTACTGACACCCTCCATAGGATAATGGCATCGCATTGCATGAAAAACCCTTGAGCTGGGAGACCAACCGTATGCTGAGTTAGATCTAAACACCGTCCGACGGTTGAGCCATAGACGCTGCCAAGTCACGATAGCGACGTGGATCGCCTTCTGCTAACACAAGCTGCTCTTGCTTTTTGCGATCGTACAGTTTCTCTAAAATCGTCTGCCAATCGGTTGCAGACAGCGGTGAGGACTGCGCCACAACGGTTGGTGTGTGCGTTGCTTCTGTTTGGAGGTGCTGCTGTGCCATCCAGATGCGTGCGCGCACTGCCCAGTTGTCATCGTTGGCGGCAAGCTGCTCAAGGTGCGACTGAATGTGCGATCGCCACTCTGGATGCGTTGCGGCGATCGCATTTGCCAGAGCTTGTAAACCCATGATGGCGGCATAGCGCACCACCCATTCTTCATCCTGTTGCGCGACAAACAGCAGGGCTTCTAGTGCTTCTTCCTGAGCAATTTCTAACAAATCATCTGGGAACCATTGCCACTTCATCATCCCCAGTCCTCTAGCGGCTGCCCGTCGCACGCTAGGTGAAAAGTCAGCCGTTGCTACTCCTAGCAAGGTAACTAAGCCTCGCGGATCGCCAATGCCTGCCAGCGCACGAATTGCCCAGGCTCGAGCAGTGTAATTGTGAAGATCTAGTTGCTCCAAAAGGGCAGGTATGGAGGGTTCGCCCAGTTGAATTAGCCCATCCACTGCTGCTACTGCTGCCCCCGGATTGTTGTAGCTTAGAGCACCGATCAGCGTGGGAATGGCTCCTTCTAGACGGGCTGCTGCCAGCGCTTGTACGGCTGTTAGCAAACGGTAAGAAGAATCGGCGTCTTCTACAGCCTGAATCAAGGTGGAAAGGTGATCAGTCATGACGGAGACAAGGAGCCATAGAGTCTGCTGATTTCATTCTCGCTCTTTCTGCAAGACATTGCTGCTTCGAGCAACAAAAAAGCACCGACGACTAGGGTGCCAATTGTCCTAAGTTGAGGAACGCCATTAACGGTGGGCTCTTACAGCAATTCGTCCATCAAGGTCATGACTTTAATGGCTCCGTCCGATAAGTGCGGTGGGGCAGTATGCAGGAGTTGCTTTTCCAACACGCCTTTGAGGGCAATCAGCTTCAGACTATTTTCTGCTGGGGTTTGCGCGATCGCATCGGCAGCAGGCAAATACCCGATCGCGCCCAAATCTGTTAGCACGGTGCGGCGGAGCTGCAATTCCTTGTTCGAGAGCGCCTGCACCAGACGATCGCCATACTGGCTAGCAAGCTCAGGACTCGGAGAAAGTTGATACATGGCTCGTGCAGCGGCATATTGAATCCGGGGAATCTCATGCTCTAAAAACGGCAGGATAACCGGAACAGCCGCGATCGCGCCCAGAGTGCCCAACGCCTCCAGAATGGCTTCAAATGGTTGTATCAGTTGGGGTGGCTCTAGCGCTGGCAGCGTTCCAGGCACCTGATTGTTCAATAACTCGATCAAACGGGGCAGACACGACACGTCGCCCAACGTCTCTAACGCCTGTGCGGCTGCTTCTCGCACATAGAAATCAGAACATTCTAAAGCTCTCACTAGCGCTGGCACAGCACGACGATCGCCAAGCTTGCCCAGTGCCCTCGCTGCATTGCGCCGTAACGGATAGCCACCAACCGTCGTCCGATCGTCCTCGTCATCCAGAGCCGCAATCAACACGGTAATGGCTTCTGGGTTGTTGACCCTAAACCGACCAATCCACCACGCGGCATAGATTCGCAAGCCCAAATCTTCGCCTTGCAAATTAGCGATCGCCTGTTCCACAGTGAGTGAACTATCACTTTTTATAACAGACTCATCATCCATAGCGATCGAAGCGAAAGGTCGGCGAAAGAGCGTCTTAGTCGCTCACTTTAAAAAAATAATGCCCGGAGAAATGAACAATCGCCAACAACAGTTGGTTACTGCACATTCCTCCGGGCAAAAGCACTAGAAACTAGCTCAACGCATTGATAGCGTAGTCGAGGTAGGAGTTTGCTTCAACAGCAGGATCGCCACTCAAACCGTGGTTAGCCTTGATGTACTTCAGTGCTTCAATATACCAGCTAGGAGCCAGGTCAAAGGTGCGGTTGATTTCAGCAACACCAGCAATCAAATAGTCATCCATGGGACCTGTGCCACCCACAACCAGACAGTAGGTAACCATGCGGAGGTAGTAGCCAATGTCACGCACGCACTTGTCTTTACCACGTTGGTCAGCTGCGTAGTTAGGACCTTGCATTTGGGTGGTGTAAGGAAACTTGCTGTACACCGCATTCGCAGCACCAGAAGACAATGAGGATGCTTTCGAGGTCAACGCTTTAGCAGCTTCTAGACCGGCGGAAGCCTGACGGAAACGACCAAACGCGCTTTGAAGTTCGGTGGAGCTAAGAAAGCGTCCTTGGGAATCAGCAGCAGCGACTGCTTCGGTTAAAGGGGTCTTCATCGTTCAATAATCTCCAAAATTAGGCTTGTCTTGCATTTGCCTCTGATGACGATCGCGATTCAGAGGCTCATCGAAAAAAGGCTGTGTACTGGACTAAGCAACTGCAGCAGCAGCTTTGTCAAAGTAGCTACCAACTTCACTCATCAGGCTGGAGCAGTCGCCCTTGGTAACGCCATTTTGGTCGCCTGCGAGTGCCAGTGCCGCATCTTTCATCTTGTGTACACCAGCCGCAACGGAACCACCAGGAACGCCCAGCGCCTGGTAGGTTTCGCGCAAACCATTGAGGCAGCGATCGTCGAGGATGCTGGCATCACCCGAAAAGATTGCATAGGTGATGTAGCGGAGGATAATTTCCATATCGCGCAAGCAAGCTGCCATACGACGGTTGGTGTAAGCATTGCCACCAGGAGCAATTAGACCAGGCTGTTCTGCAAACAGTGCACGAGCCGCGTTTGCAACGATTGCAGACGAATTGCCGGTAATGCGGTTCACGGTGTCCATGCGCTTGTTACCGTCTGCGACCATAGCGCTGAGGGCATCCAACTGTGCGGTGCTGAGGTAATCACCCCGTGCATCAGCCTGGGAAACCACTTTTGCAAATGCGTCCAACATAAACTTCAATCTCCTAATGGGTTTAGTCGAGGATGGCTCAGGTCACAACCAGACCAAGTTAAGCTCAAGACTTCTGACTGATCAGAAAGAGGGCAAAACTAGCGGATGGAGACCGACGAAATGCTTCCTGCTCTTTCAAGAAAGAAGCGGGAAAAAATTACATTTCTTAAACAGTTGAGAAATTTCACTCATCTGGATGCTTGTATAAACCGCATCCTTTTTCTAGTAACTTTCTCAACCTCTATGTTTATACTATGCCGTTAGATCGATGTTTGTTAAAAATTGTGTAAGGCTGAATTGCCATCGGCATGGGCAGCTTCACTGAAAAAAGCGTAGCTGCGGCATCCGCACGTCACAACACTCTTTGATGACAAACTGTAACGACGATAACGGTTTGAATCTCCCTTTTTGATCGGCGAATGTTTAAGAAAAGTAAAGAAAGATGAGAGCTAGAGCGCGCCACCTGTATTTAGCCCGTTACGGTTGGCTAAGTTGGCGGTATCCAGATTACTCTCAACAACAAATGGGGCATGGCATCGTCATGTCCCATTTACTCTTTCTCTTTGCTAGTTTTTTTAACCTGGCATTCAAAGACCTGATAGCAGTATCCCGAAGTGGCTTTTCCCCTTTTGGAGGCGTGTTGCAAATGACTGCGCTCAAAGCCACGGAACCCTTACCAGCCGATCGCCGTCGAAACACGATCGCCGTAGCAACGAACAGTGCCAGGTTAACACCTTTAGAAAACGCTCTAACGTAAGGCTAGCAAGGCTTGTCGTTCTTCTGGTGAGAGTTTGGTGAGCAAGGCTTTGGCTTTGCTCACATCGTCTGGCTTGAGCAGATGCAGCAGGGCTTCGATCGTGTTTGTCCCTTCTCGGTCTGCGGCATTGGCTGTAGACTCATGCTCTGCTTCAGGACGGCTACAAACGCCGTTTTTACACAGCAAGCCAAGTTGCCGCCAATACATGGTGGGAATGAAGTGCCCACGTTGACCAAAGTGTTCTTCGTTGAGGAATTTTGATTCCAAAAAGACTTCGGGCGATCGGTAAAAGGTCTGTTCACGCGGATGGGGCACAGTGAAACAGCCAAAGGCTTTGCGGTATTCTTCGGAATCCAGTATGGCTGTAACTAAGCCACCATAGCCTTGCTTCAGCAAAATCTCGTTGTAAACCTTCATTTCCTCGTGGTCTGCGATCGCGCGTCCCAGAAAATGCTTGAAGCAGACATCCATGAACTTGACATTCGAGAGCTTGTCGTAATACTGGTGACGATAAATGTCAGTGCAGGCAAACTGTTTCAAAAAACGGCGCACGCCAATTTTGTCTTTCAGAAAGTCTTTTTCTAGTGCTGCCACGCTTTGACGCTCTACTGTATAGAGTTGCCGCTCCAAAACTTGGCGATAGATTTGCGTCAGTGCAAATTGGCGTTCTTCAAGGGAAGAGTGACGGCTGACCGTCACTGGTGTAAAGTCGTGCATCGAAAATTCCTCTATCCTTAAAATTGCAGATGTGTCTCGGCGAAGGATATCAACCGATTACTAGCAGTGGCTGCATCTGTATGGGAGAGAGGTGCTTTAACCTCTTGGGGCAATGTCAACCCATGACGCTCTATGGTGAGAGAGTGCCCGTTGCCTGTAGTCCGATCGCGTGGACAATCAAATTCTTAACAAAGCGTGATTTCTGCTTGCGCGGGTGCGTGAAGGATGCAGACTAGCGCACCATTAGTAAGGACGAGAAATTTGAGCCTTCAGCTTTAAGCTTTATTCTTTGAGAGCATATCGATCGCGTCTCCTAGTGCTGTCGTCAAGCCCTGGCGCGTTTGAGCGTGGTTTGTCTGTTCTGTTTGGAGTGCCTGAGTTAACTGATCGCGCACCACTAAAGACTCAATCAGCCTGTCCTGCAGTTCGGCGATCGTTTGCAGTTTTTCGACCTCGACTCGGATCGTTGTTGCGTCCGCTGGCTGCGCTGTTGCGACGGACGCATTACCCTTTAACTGCTGGATCTCTTGCTTCAACTGGGCGATTGTCTGACTTGCCAAATTCGCCTCAGTCCGACGCTGCTGCGCTTCGGTTTCATACAACCGTTGCCAGTTTGCCGCACTGCTATACGCCTGTTCGCGATCCTGCTGGGCAGTTGCCAACTGTTGCCGTAACGTTTTGATTTCAGTCAACCACTGGCTTACGTCGTAGGTCATCAGCAATGGCTCCTTGGGCGATGCTAGAGAGTTTAACGGACTGGAGGGGGAATTATCTATAGCGAGGGAGGAGAGAGGGGAGGGGAGGGGGAGGTTTTGAGTTTTGAGTTTTGAGTTTTGAGTTTTGAGTTTTGAGTTTTGAGTTTTGAGCAATCAGCGTTCAGCCTTTAGCCTTTAGCCCTTAGCCTTCTGCCTTCTGCCTTCATCCCTCATCCCTCAGCCCTCATCCTTCATCCCCAATTTCTCATACGCATTCTCTACCAGATACTTGCCGCGCAAAAAGCCTGTATTCGCGCCAGGGCAAATGATTTGTAGCGTCTCTGGCGTGAATTGTTCAGTCAACTTCTGAACGCTTTGCAATTGTCTGCGCCAGTGAAAGGTCTTGGGTGTTTTGATAGGCAGCAGCTTATCTTGAGGTGTGGGCAGCAGATGCCGACCTGAGAAAAGTACGCCACCAAATTGACTGTGATACAGGCAGGCAGAACCAGGAGAATGTCCTGAAGTCCAGATGGCGTGGCTCTGGGGCGTTAGTGTTAACGTTTGCTCAAAGGGTGTGACGGTCAAGCCTGGAAGAAGGTAGGCTTCTTGCTCCTGAATGACGATCGGGCAACCAAAGGCTTGCTGAATGTCGCGGGCTTTGCCAATGCCGCCGCGATGGGTGAGGAAGAGCCAGTCTACGCCGCCTTGTGCTTCTAGAAAAGTGCGATTGGCATGATCCCAGGCAGGACAGTCCACGAGGATGTTGACTGCTTCTACAATAAGATAAGCGGTTCCGCCTAGGGTGTCTCGGTTGGGGGGGAAGGCATAGATGGAAGGACGATCGCCCTGGGGTGGGTGCAGCAGCAGGCGGGGTTGCTTTGCCGCAGCGGGGGCTGAGTCAAGCGCTGTCTGTGAAGTCGAGGAGGGCGGAGAATCGCTCAATGGGTTGGATGACACGGTTAGTTCGATCGCACTGAAGCGTGCAAATTTAAAGGAAAACTGCCCTGGAAAAACTAATTTGAACGGAGCTTGGGAGACAGAAATCTGGTCAAATTCTGCATTTCGTTCGCCTTTTTGCCGCTGGGCTTTTAAACTGGGTGAGTTCTAGATACTAGCGGTAGTGAAGTGTATGTCTTCAACGGACACTATGGCATCGTTAAGGTGGTCATACTACATCGCTTCTAGCCTTTTATTCGGACTATCAGCATTGTTTTCAGACCATATATCCTCCAGACCGATGAGACTAGACCCATGAATCCGTTACTTCTGCTAGTCCTCCTGGGACTCATCACCTACTTTATCGTGCAGCGAGTGGCTGGTGTGACTCGATCACCTGTTTGGCTGCTGTGGTTGGTGGCAATGGCTCCCGCGATCGTGTCGAGTGGCTGGGTTTTGGCAAAGGGAAAACCAATGCCATCACAGGCTGTACTGCTTTTGTCGGCTGTTTGCTTGCTGCTGTATTGGTTTTTGATCCAGCGGAGTCGCCTGTCGCCACCGCCTGTTAATTCATCGGTCGCCGAGGGGGACGTGCAAGCAGCCGAGGTGACGAAGGAAACGGTGACCACTCCAGTACTGCCACGCCCGATCGACAAAGCAGAAGAAACAAGCCTGCAAAACTGTTTTCCCTGGTCGGTCTACTATCTGCAAAACGTGGAATATCGTCCGCAAGCGATCGTGTGCCGGGGGCAGTTGCGGAGTAAGCCAGAAGTGGCGTACCAAACGATTCAGGAAAATGTGGCAGAACAGTTTGGCGATCGCTTCTACGTTGTGTTTCAAGAGGGTGCCAATCAGAAACCATTTTTTGTGCTGGTGCCCAATCCCCAAGCGCAAGGTGCGGCTGATGCCAATGGGCTACCGGGTGTCAAACCGCGCAAGGAGACAGCAGCTCGACCGTTTCTGGCGATCGGCTTGTTTCTTGCTACCTTTTTTACAACCACGTTGGCATGGCTAGATCTGGAGAAGCCGGCGGTTCAGCTTTCACCCGCAACCCTGGTGACGGGCTTGCCCTATGCGCTCGCGCTCATGACCATTTTGGGTGTTCATGAACTGGGGCACTATCTCACGGCTCGGCGGTACAAGATTCAAGCAACGTTGCCGTATTTTATTCCGGTCATCCCCATTCCTTTATTCCCCTTTGGTACGTTTGGCGCGTTTATTCAAATGCGATCGCCCATCCCGAATCGTCGTGCGCTATTTGACGTGGGCATTGCCGGTCCACTTTCAGGCTTTGTCGTCGCGCTGCCGTTGTTGCTTTGGGGCTTGGCACATTCAGAAGTGGTACGGCTGCCTGAGAAGGTCGAAGTGTTCAACTTCCAGGCTTTGAGTCCTAACTTTTCCTTACTGCTGGCGCTGTTGAGCAAGCTAGCGTTGGGCGGTGCGCTGACGACGGGTTCGGGTCTTGACCTTCATCCAGTCGCCGTTGCAGGTTGTCTGGGGCTGATTGTCACGGCGTTTAATCTCATGCCGGTGGGGCAGCTTGACGGTGGTCATATTGTCCATGCGATGTTTGGGCAACGGGCAGGTACGGCGATCGGGCAAATTTCTCGGTTGCTGCTACTGGTGCTCTCGCTGGTACAACCCCATCTCTTTGTTTGGGCGGTTTTGTTATTTCTCATGCCTGCGACTGATGAACCTGCGCTCAACGATGTCACCGAGTTGGATAGCCGCCGTGACCTGTGGGGCATCTTGGCGCTGGGCTTGTTGGTGCTGATCATCCTGCCGCTGCCTGGGGGGTTGGGTCGGCTGTTAAATCTTTAGGATGGCGCTTTTTGCAGGATGGCGATCGCGATCGTAAACATTATGATTGGCAGCTTCGTTTACAGGCGGATTGATCCCTTGCCCAGTTCAGATCGGTAACTATGGCTCAGAGTCGTCCAGAATCAAGCGATCGCCCGTCTGGCGAGCCAGCAAAACGGCGGCAACTCAAGTCTCGGCTGTTGCTTCCTGTTGGAGTCGCTGCGATCGCGGGCATCAGCCTTGCTCTCTGGTATTTTCTATCGCAGCCAGCGAACCAGGATTTGCGTCTGAGTGGGCGCATCGAAGGCTACGAAACGGATGTGGGCGCAAAAACGGGTGGACGGGTCGATACGATCGCGGTGCGAGAGGGTGATTTGGTTAAGCAGGGTCAGCTACTTGTTCGCATTAGTGATACGGAGGTGCAGGCACAGCTACGGGGTGCAGCAGCAAAGGTAACTGCGGCGCAACAGCAGGCACAGCAGGCACAGCTCCAAATTGCAGTCATCGAAAATCAGATTCGCGAATCGCAGCTCAACGTGTTGCAGTCACAACAGGATAGCCAGGGTCGGGTATACCAGGCGGCATCCAGCGTGGCATCGCTAGAAGCGCAACTGAAGCAGGCAAAGACACAGTTGAATCTGGCAAAAGTGACCCGCGATCGCTATGCTCTACTGGTGCAAGAAGGCGCTGTCCCCAGAGAACAGTACGACCAGCAAGAAACGTCCTACCAAAACGCCCTCGCTAACGTTGAAGCAGCCCAGAAACAAATTGATGCCGCTGCTGGTGGCTTGGCATTGGCGCAAAGCTACCGCATCAATCCGGCGATTCGCGATGCCCAACTGGGCGCACTCTTACGCCAACGCCAAAGTGCCCAAGCACAGCTAAAAGTCGCAGCAGCCGAGATTAAAAACGCGCAGGAAGCTCAAAAACAAGTGCAGGCGCAGATTGACTATCTCAACATCACCAGCCCCATCAATGGCGTGGTCACGGCACGCAGCAAAGAACCGGGAGCCGTTGTCACTAATGGGCAAACCGTGCTGTCGCTGCTGGATCTCAACTCGGTCTATCTGCGGGGCTTTGTGCCAGAAGGAAACATTGGCAAAATTCGAGTGGGTCAAAAAGCGCGTGTATTTCTTGACTCTGACCCAAAACGTCCGCTGGAGGCGAGAGTGGCGGCGATCGACCCCCAGGCTTCCTTTACTCCAGAAAACACTTACTTTCGCGACGATCGCGTGAAGCAAGTTGTGGGCATCAAGATCACGATCGATAATCCTGGCGGTTATGCCAAACCCGGAATGCCTGCTGATGCAGAGATTGTGCTGGAGTAGGAGGAGCGGCGTGAGGTGTGTTGTTCATTCAAACGTAGCTGCTTTTAAGGTGAAATGCCGTTTGATTGCTTAACGCTTACGTTTCAACCTCTAGATGAGGATGTACTGAAAAAGCTAGCTTCTGGGAATTGCGAACCAACTATGCCTCCAACGTCCTCATTCCCTCACCCCCTCACCCCCTCACTCCTCCACCGCCCCCGTTATCCAGGTCGAGGGACTGCACAAACGCTACGGCAAGCTGGCTGCTGTGCGGGGCATTGACTTTAGCGTGCAAGCTGGCGAGGTGTTTGGGCTGATTGGACCCGATGGCGCTGGTAAAACGACGACCTTCCATATTCTTGGTGGCATTATGGAAGCCACCGCAGGCACCATTCAAGTCTTGGGACAGGCACCCCGCAAGGCGCGTTTGGGCATTGGCTATTTGACCCAGCAGTTTTCCCTTTACCTGGATTTGAGTATTGACGAAAACCTGCGCTACATTGCGGGTCTGCGGAGTGTGAGCGATCGCGACTTTGCCGATCGCCGTGCCAAATATTTGCGGTTGATGAATCTAGAACGCTTTGGTAGCCACCTTGCAGGGCAGTTATCGGGCGGGATGAAGCAAAAATTAGCGCTCTGCTGCGCCCTCATTTATAAACCAGAAGTCTTGCTGCTGGACGAACCGACGACGGGTGTTGATCCCGTTTCGCGACGTGAGTTCTGGGATGTGCTGGCGGCGCTTGCCAGTGAAGGCGTGACGATCGTCGTTGCGACACCGTATCTGGATGAAGCCGAGCGCTGTAACCGCGTGGCGCTAATGTATGAAGGGCAAATTCAACAGATTGGTACACCAGCCGAACTCAAAGAGAGCCTGGGACTCCATCGTCTGGAGGTTCGCACCAGCCAGCTACAGGCTGTTGAACGATCGCTCGAAACTCAAGTCACCGAATCTGGAGGCTCGACTGCCATTCGGGACGTACAAACCTTTGGCGATCGCCTGGATATTCTTGTCAGTGATGCTCAGGCAGGTGAAACTCAAGTCCGCCATTTCTTAAACCAGGAGCATTTGCCGCTCGACAGCATTGACCTGACCCAACCCACGCTAGAGAATGTGTTTGTCACTCGCCTACGGCAGCAGGGTTTGGAACCACCGTTTATTGAGTTTCCGCGATCGGTGCGTCGTTCCAGACCATCCGCTCAGCAAGGAGTGCCAACCGATGCCGCCATTTACGCGCGCAATCTTAACCGGATGTTTGGCACCTTTCAAGCCGTGAAGAATGTCAACGTAGACGTGCGCTATGGCGATATCTTTGGGCTGCTCGGTGCCAACGGAGCCGGAAAGACAACCACTATTAAAATGCTCTGCGGCTTGCTAGAAGCCAGTTCCGGTGACATCGCCCTCGGTGGCGAAACGGGAAATTTGCGAAGTGGTGCGCTACGGCGACGCATCGGCTACATGAGCCAGAAGTTCACGCTCTACGATGATTTGACGATCGCCGAGAACCTGGAATTCTACGCGGGAGTGTACAGCATTCCTCAACGCGATCGCCGCGAAAAAATCGCTTGGGTCATCGCCATTTGTGGTCTTCAGGGGCAGGAGAACTTGCTCACCGGACAACTCCCTGGCGGCTGGAAACAGCGCGTGGCGTTTGGTGCCTCAGTCATGCACGAACCGGAGATCCTCTTCCTCGATGAACCAACGTCAGGAGTTGACCCGCTGGCACGACGGCAGTTTTGGCGCTTAATTAATGACTTTGCGCGGAAGGGTACGGCGGTGCTGGTGACAACGCATTATCTCGAAGAAGCCGAACAGTGCAACCGCATGAGCGTTCTCGTCGCTGGCGAAACCGTGATCGAAGGGTCACCTAGCCAAATCAAAGCTGCTCAACCTGGCAAGCTCATTGAAATCACGCCCGATCGCAATCAAGTTGCATCGGATCTGCTGAAGCAAACGCTTGAACCCTGGCGCGTCTCCATTTTTGCCGATCGTCTCCATGTTGTAGTCGATGACCCCGATCGTGAAGTGCCTCAATTGCGTCACATCCTTGAATCGCATCACATCAATATCTACTCGTTACGCTCGATTCCATACTCGCTGGAAGATGCGTTTATCGGTACTGTTCAGAGAGCGGGAAATTAGTTTTGAGTTTTGAGTTTTGAGTTTTGAGTTAAAGAGCTGATTGACTGACAAAAGTTCTGGAAGGCTGATCGCTTCGTTGCTCACCCGCCCGTGATTAAAATCCGGGCTAACAGGTGAAACCCGTTGAAACGGGTTGAAAGTCTCTTACAGTCCTCTGAAGAAGACTTCCTGCTCTTAGCCCGTACTTCCAGTGCAGGGCGGGAAAGCGTGATCTTTGCAAGATTTGTCAGTCAACCAGGTTAAAGGGTTTCGCGGGTTGTTTTAATAATGGAGGTTAGTATACGAATTAGTTCTTCAGTGTGGCTCAGTTCTTCGCTCACATTCACTTCTACCAACTGGGAGGCTTGCAACAAACGCAGCCAGTAGCGTGTTTCTCTCGCCTCTTTTGCGGCAATACACATCTTTGCTACAAAGTCCTTTCGACTTTGACCAGCACTCGCTTCTTCAACATTCGCACCAATGCTCGTTCCACTTCTCAACAACTGATTCGATAAAACAAACTCTCGCTGCCTTTGAAGCCTCTTATAAAGTCGAATAACTTCCAGCGAAAACTCAAAGCTCTTCTTTTGAATCAAACTCTCTGCCATTACCCAAACCCAAAACCTTATTCACCTATTCTTCCCAACTCAAAACTCTCTTGCTCCTTTCCACAACTCAAAACTCAAAACTCTCTTGCTCCTTTCCACAACTCAAAACTTGAAACTCAAAACTCAAAACTCTCTTGCTCCTTTCCACAACTCAAAACTTGAAACTCAAAACTCAAAACTCAAAACTCTCTTGCTCCTTTCCATAACTCAAAACTCTTAACTCAAAACTCAAAACTCTTTCTCTTCTCTTCCAAATGAAGCGCATTCTCGCTCAGTGTGTAAAAGAATTGGCGCAGTTTCGGCGCGATCGCCTTACGTTAGCCTTGGCGTTTGTGTTGCCTTTGATCACGTTGCTCATTTTTGGGTTTGCCATTCGTTTAGAGTCGAAAAACATTCCTTTAGTTGTGCAAGATTTTGACCAAAGTAATCTAAGCCGAACATATATTGAACGGCTGTTTGCAACCAATCAGTTTCAACCAGTCCGCTGGTCGGGTAATGATCCAGTTAAAGATGCGATCGATAAAGGCTTTGCAAAAGCCGCTGTCATTATTCCACCTGACTTCAGCCGCCGTCTTAAAGCTGATAAACAAACTTCTGTACAGGTCTTGGTCGATGGCACCGATGGAAACAATGCACGAGTCATTAAAAACAGCATTCAGGCGACGACAAACTTCTTTCTCAGAGCGGATGGTTTGGTGTCTAATACGCAACAAATTCAAGCACGGATTCGGCTCTGGTTTAATCCTGGGCGAAAAGAATCGCTTTATATTGTGCCAGGAGTCTATGCAGTAGTTTTATGGATTTTTCCGTCCTTATTGTCTGCGATCGCGATGGTGCGTGAGAAAGAAAAAGGCACAATTTTGCAAGTGTATGCCTCCAGTCTTACGGCTTCTGAATTGTTGTTAGGTAAAGCATTAGCGTATTTAGTCGTTAGTCTTATTCAAGCCTTGGGCGTTATGGGTTTAGGGTCACTCATTTTTCGTCTTGGCTTTGCGGGCGATCCAACGCCTCTACTCATTGGCACACCCATTTATCTCAGTGTTGCTGTTATATTTGGGCTGCTTCTAGGTGTGCGTAGCGGCAATCAGAATGCAGCAGTGCAAGGTGTTTCTTTAGTCGGTTTTTTAACGGCATTTTTGCTCTCTGGCTTCATTTATCCCTTAAGCAATATTCCGTTCCCGATGTCTTTGTTGCCTAATATTGTTCCGGCTCGCTATTTCATTATTGTCACTCGTGATGCGTTTGTGCGAGGGATTGGCTGGGCAGGAGTGTGGACTGATATCCTGATGATAATTGTGATTGGCTTTGTCTTGTTTAATGTTGCCCGTCGGCTGTTAAGCCGGATGCAGCTACCGGATTGAAAACACGTTGCTTGTTTAATCCACCAGCAAAGCACGCAGAAAGTAGAGGCGATCGCTCTTGTTGTTTTGGCAATCGATCACTGCGAAACACCGTCAAAAAATAAGGCAATGTTTGAGCCATTGTTGCTAACGCTTTAGCGTTACTTAAGCACAAAGAGTAAAAGCAACGACTGCTTAAGTAATTACTGCAAACGCTTAAGTGTTCCTTATAAAGGCTCAAACGTTTGTAGTAAACATTGGAGTCAAAGCTACAAACGTTAAAACAATTGCAACAACTGCTTAAGTAATTGCTGCAAATGCTTAAGCATTCCTTATGAATGCTTGAACAAAAGTAACTAACGCTTGAGCAAAACGTTGATCCGCGATACTCCACTGTGTTTGGAAGAGGCGCGATCGCCGTCCGCTTATTTCCTACAGCAGGTCACTGGTGCGCTTGATCTTAACAAACCGTAGACTACAGAAGCGATCGTAGAGGGGTTCGCACGTTGCCTGTTTAATCCACTATCAAATCACGCAGAAAGTAAAAGCGATCTGTTTCCTTATTTTGCCCTAAGTAACATGCTAAAGGTGATGATAGTTCGATTAGTATTTTATAAAAAGCCTGCCGTGTCAGAACTTGTGGAGGATTAGATCCGCAATAAACACCAAACAAAGTATTAGCATCTACATCTGCCTCTTTAACTTGGTCTAAATGCTTTTTAAGAATCTGAGTAATATAGGCTCGTAGTCTTATTTCTTTCAAAACATTTTCAACATATTCATCAATCTTATGATCGATTTGACCAGGCTCTAAGTATTTCTTTAACTCAATCAAATTAATCGAGCCTGGATGTTTTGCTTTTAACTCAACTAATTTTTGTAAGCTCATAGGATTAATGATACTGACTTTCCATTCTGCTGCTGCTGTTAAAACATCCGGTGTAGAGTTCCCAGGACCAATAATTAACTTGGCTGATGTTAGAAACCGATTTGTACCTAGACGCATACCTCCAAGTTTAACTAATTCCTCCGTTGTGCCGCTGCGGATTTTTTTACCTGCTTTACATTCACCAACAAGTGGATAAGGGCTTGAACAGAAAAGATCTAAACCGCCAGCACCGCCTCTATATGCTTGATCGACTGTAAAGCCTAGAAAAGTAAGGCTACGCTGCACTATATTTTCAAAATCTGTGCCAGCCTGATAATTGCTCTTACCTTCATCTAGTTCTTTACTACGATTTCCCAAGCTAGTAATTGTATCAATCCATATCAAACCAGGATTGTTTTTATTTATTTCTGTTTGATCAATCCATTCTAAAAAAGCTTTTATGTCTTGTTCAAGTGCTTTGGCTGCTGAATTAGCTATAGCTAATTCAGCGATTGAGTCATGTAACTTCTCTAATTGAGGATGAAGCGGTAACTTACGATTTTCTAATTGCTGTTTTCGTTGAATGAAAACAGCATCACTTAGTACAGGTGAAGAAGTACTTACAGCTATTGGGGCAGGTATATACTCTGGTAAATTTAGTGAGAGTAGACTCACAAACTTTCCAGCCTTCTCAAAATCAAAGCTCTCGGCTGTTATCTCAATTGCTTCAGATAACTGATAAATTCTCAAGCAAGCTAGAAAAAGATGTTGCCGTTGCTGCAATACATCCTTTAGAGCTAAGGGAGACCAAGCAGTTAATTGAGATAAAACATTTATTTCTTCAAGCTCATGCAGTAAAATACAGGATTCACATTTTCCCCAAGCTTTGATCGTTATCGTATTAGGCTTTAATTGAGTTAGTACAGGCTTAGTAGCTGCTAAGAAATCAGGATGGTAATGCCGATCAACAGGGAGATAATTAGCTGAAGCAGCAACAGAGAGAATGGCAAATGTCCATTCTCTCTCAATGAATATCTTAGGGATAGCTGCAACTATTCGCCCACGAATTAGTGCTTCAACGTCTAGAGCAGGTAAGCACAAAGCTCTATCAACAAGAATTGTTTCAGACATTAAGAGCTAACCCCGCTAATTCGCCTTTTTCAGATTGACTAAGTTCTTCAGAACTATTATCTTCCGTTATCTCAGCAATCGATGCCTCTGGTTCGTCTTGAAGGAATGGTACTTTGCATGATGGATCGCTTAGAATCTCTTTAAGCAAAGGGTTGTGTACTCCCAGCAAATTTTCAATCCCTGTATTAAAGATAAAATCGCGGATTTGCACTTCAGTCAGCCCATAATCTACTTCACTTTTTTGATACACAGACCGGATAGCAACTAGAGGTTTAATTTCTTCCTCCTTTAGCGCTATAAATTCCCCACCCTTATCATAAATTAAGGGTTTAAGATATTTCTTTTTCAAGAAAGGAGTAATTGATTTGCTTTCAGAACGAATCAAACAACCACGGGTTAATCCAAAAAGACCATCTTCGTCTATTAATCGCTTGAACCCTGCTCCTAATCCACCACCACCATCATGTTGAAGGACTGCTATACCAATGCTTACATCTTTTCCATCTTCCTCTCCAAGGACTTTAAAGTTGAGATATGGATCGCGCCCTCCCCGCTGTTTAACCTTAGTAGTAACCTCCTTGATTGCTACGCCCTCTACTGTTTGCCCAGTCAACATTTCAAAGCTAAACAGAAGAGCGTTTGCGATCATATTATTATCATCTAAATGTCTACTGATGTCCTCGCCCATTTCGTTTCGAAAAGCTACTTCAACCGGATCTGCGATTTCCAAAGTTAAACTGACAGGTAAAGAAGGCTGGTCTGGTTCCTCAGTAATTGGAGGTTTGCAGTTATCCTTACACCACATAAGAACCCGTCTAACAGTTAATTTCTCTCTACCTAGCTCTCTCAACTGGTTCTCATTAAACGGGTAGAGCGAATGGGGAGGAACTAATTCTTTTTCCTCATAGAACTCCTTGAGGAAACACATAACTAACTCAATGATAGAGTCACCATCCATATATTTAAGATCGTATGGCTCTCCACAAGCGGTTATTCTGCTCAGTACACCAGGAGGCAATTGTTTAACTTTCTCGTTCCATATACCTGGCATCATTACTGTAAGAATGACACCTCGACGAAGATTCTCAAACAATTCTTTGACCAAGCCAGCAATAACCTGAGACTTGTGTAAACCAGCATCATTACACTCATGGTTATCTAGCTCATCAAAGCAAATTACTAACTCGTTGTATTCGCTAATTAAAGCTAGAATTTGAAGAACAGTGTCAAAAGATCGGTTTTGATTTGGCAGACTCAGTTCATTTGCTTTATATTGAGCTAACTCTTTTCCACCCAACCAATTGGACGCGTATGAAGCCTCGTCATCTCTTAATGTCCAAAAGATAGCCCGTACAACATCTGGATCTTTGACATCCTTAGCTCTGCGAAATGCTTTTGTTAGTTGATTAACCCATTTTCTAGCCTGTTCCTCGTCAGCATTCTCAAACTTATTAACCAAATGCTCAATAGGTAAAAATTGAGCCTGTAGATTAGCCGATTTAATAGCATCATTTGCCATTGCTGTCGCTAATTCCTGCCACTGCGTCATCCCTTTTCTACCAATGTTGCTTAGGCTATCAGCTAAGATTTGTTGGAACCCTTGCTTGGCTCGATTGAGATCATCAAACTTGGTGGCATAGACAAACAAGGCACTGCCTTGATTTTGAAGATGACGACGGACTCGGCTAATAATGTGAGTTTTTCCAGTCCCGTCTTGAGCAGTAATCAAGATTGAGGTTTTTGAATAAAGATCAGCACGAACTTCTTCTAATGCTTTAAAGACAGCGCCAGAAGCATGAGCATTTAAGGATTCAACATCAGGAAATCCTTTTCCCCAAACGTGATTGGCTACAAGAATGGGCGGTTGAGCAAAGGGATTGTGCTCAAGAAGAGCAGCGTTAACTTCGTTGATCGGAGAAGATAGCTGGGCGGCAGTGTTCATGATTGCTTCGTTACAAAAAGTAGAAATTTACAAATTATTCGGTGTAAGTCAAAGAATTGATTTTCTACAGTAGCTTTGCGTAGTATCGTGCGCCACCAAGCTTCGTTTCTATAGAGTCTTCAGCCTTATCAGGAGTTAGGCTTGGCATTTCTCCACCAATTAGCTGAAGAATGTCACTTGCTTGCAGTTCCAACATCCACTCGTTGAACTGAGAGCGAGAAACCCGATCGCCAATCTCGCGACGAATACGATAAATCGGTACTAAGTTGTCCAGGTTGTACTCACGATTGAGACGATCGTAAACTTCCAGCGCAACGGTCTTAAATTCGTCGTAGGATGCGATCGTGTCTTTTGTAGCCTTGCCATTTGTGGATGCGATCGTTGTTACGGTCTCCATCTGCTGAAGCCATTTCAACAAACCTCTCGCCATCCATGCGCCTGTTGTTGCACCGTCCAGCTTAAAATCAACTGTTTTAAGTTCTTCAGTCAGTTGCTCTACACCTTTTGCTTCCAGCGATACCAGCGAGGATGACTTTTGCTTTTCGACCTTAATCGCGCCCTCTTCCACTAATTGCTTGAACGGTGCAGCTTTTTTGGCACGATCGGGCAGTTTCCCCTTTTGTAAAGCTATTTTGTCTGCACCTAACTCCCACAAAGCCAAAAGCAGGCGAGTTGTCTCTTGAGTTTTCGTCGTAGCCGATGTTTCTTTAGAAGGAGTCTGCACTGACATACGATCAATCCTGTTTTTATTAGGGTGAGTTGTTGCGCCTTACTCATGTTTCCCCTAAAAATCAGCAAGATCACGATCGCGTCCTCTGAACTTCATGAAATCACTACACGTTAGCTGTTAGTTATGTAGCAATTCCACGAGAGGTAGCATAGATTACATCTACTTGCGTGGGTGACCGCGATCACTGCCCATCTTGCTAGATCCCCGACTTCTACATCAGGCTTAACCAAGCAATCAGGACTAAACAAAGAAGTCGGGGATCTTTGTCGGTTTTGGGTGACGATCGTGCCCACAGTGCATACGACTACGCACTAAAAGCCTTTGTTGATGACTAGATTGCGATCGCTAGTCGAAAAATCGCTTTAATCGTGTAGCGAAAACGTATGAATCTGGGCTTGATGTCAAGATTAGCCTAACAACTCATCCTGGGATTCAGAGTCATTTTCTGAATCATTTTTAGCATCACTTCTGGTCAGCAAAACCTCAGCTACTTCTGGGAAATGGCTTCGCATACAGGTATTGCAAACACCATGCGTAAACTCTACGTCTGAAAACTTTTCGATGAACTTCTCGACACTCGACCAATAGCCCTGATCGTCACGAATACCTTTACAGTAAGAACAAATGGGAATCAACCCTTCCATCAGTTCGATCGTGTTCAACGCTTTTGCTAGTTGTGAAGACACGCGCTGTAGTTCCAACTGCATTACTACTTGGCGGGCAAGTGCTTCTAATGTTTTCTTTTGTGCTTCGGATAATTCTTTAGGCTGGTGGTCAATCACACATAACGTGCCGATCTCTTGCTCATCCGGTGTCGTCAGCGGTACGCCTGCATAGAAACGCACCTTTGGCGCACAGCTAACCAACGGATTAGTGGCAAAACGCTCATCGTTGAGAGCATCGTTCACAACCATCGTGTCTTTGCTTAAAATCGCGTGGGCACAGAACGAAACATCACGAGGAGTTTCGTCAACGCTTAGCCCCACTTTCGACTTAAACCACTGGCGATCGACATCGACCAAGCTAATCAGAGCGATCGGTACATCACAGATAAAAGCCGCTAGCGCTGTGATGTCATCATAGACTTGCTCAGAAGGGGTATCCAAAATGTTGTATGCCCTGAGTGCTTCGAGCCTTTCAACTTCCTGGTTAGGGGTTCTTGCTTTCATGGCATGACAGTCCTGGAATGCTTAATACCAATTCCTCAAGATAGGGCTACAGATGCTATAAAGTAGCTATTGGGTTCAAGCAGCATTTATGGCAGGCGTTTACAAACTCGATATCACCGAAACGGAAGCAGACCTAAAACAACGGCTCAGAAGCCAAAAGACCGCTTCTGACAAAGAACGTATTCAACTGCTTTATCTGCTTAAAACTGGTCAAGCCACCACGGTGCAGTCTGCGGCGACCCTGCTCGGTCGGCATCGCGTCACTGTACAGGAGTGGCTCCGCCTCTATCGCACCGGCGGTCTGACAGCCATGCTCACCCATACGCCCCGTACGGGGCGACGGCAGAGCATTCCCCAGTGGGCACAGGCGGCGCTCAACCAACGGTTGCACCAAAATGAGGGCTTCAACAGCTACGGCGAGATTTGCCAGTGGCTAGAGACGCAACTCGGCATCACTGCCCCTTATAAAACGGTGCATCAGTTGGTGCATTACCGCCTCAAAGCCGCGCCTAAAGTTGCTAGACCCGTGAGTACAGAGACCACAGCGGTCAAAGTAGAGGCATATAAAAAAACTCGCTGAGAACCTGGCGATGCTGGCTTGGTATGCCGTAGCCGTGCTGGGACTGAGCGGACAAGTACGCTTCTTCTGCCAGGATGAGACGCGCCTTGGGCTCAAAACTATCAGTGGGCGCAAGATCACGACCAAAGGCATCAAGCCCAAAGGTAAGGTGCAGTGGCAGTTCAAGTACCACCTATCTGTATGGGGTGGTGGAACCGAGCACGGGCGAGCACTTCTTCTATGAGTTCACTCATCTCAACAGCGATTGCTTCCAAGTGTTCTTGAACTTAGTGAGTGAGCGCTACAAGGACAGCATTGTGATCATGCAAGTCGATCAAGCGGGGGCACACCGCGCCAAACGCTTGCAGATTCCGCCCAATATCATCTTGCTGTTTCAACCGTCCCACTCACCAGAAACGAATCCCATTGAGCGTGTGTGGCAGCATTTCAAATTAGGGTTGCGCTGGCAGTTGCCGAAGAACCTCGATGCGTTGCGGTTGTTGATGCGAGCGAGGTTAGAAGTGATGACTAAGGAAGTCATTGCTTCCCTTGTCGGATGGCACTCTATTTTAGAGGCACTATCTGTAGCTGGTCTTTAGAGAATTGGTATTACCACCAGCCCAGCGATACACCCGAAACGCTCGATCGTGCGTTCCTTACTGGAGCAACACAACGAGTGGTAAATGCCGTCACAACGCTATTGGATAGTCGGGAGGCTCTGACAACGACAGCAAACTGATCTGGATCACGGTGCGATCGCAAAATTATCACGCGGGAGAACTCTGCTCAATCACCAGGCAAACCCAAAGACAGCCGCATACTGATCAGTATCGAGTTGCCCCCAAAAACTATGGAAGCCCAAGTGTTGTCCCCATCCATCCAAGATGTTGTGAACCGCATTCTGACCTCTCGCTGCATTACCCGCCTTGATCAACGGTTGCTGGTTTCATTAGCAAAGTTGAGCCGTGATGAACAGAAATTGCTGAATGAAGTCTTCGATCGTCTGCGCCGAGGTCTTTTACGGGTTGTTGATTAATTAGAAACCATACGCAGATCCCTCGCCCCGTGGGTCGGCTGCCCCTTCGAGTGTGCCATCAGAAGCACGAATGATCGCCTGGGCATTACCCCACGTATTACCTTCTGTAATGGTGTGCCCTCGCTGGCGCAGGTTGTCCAGGGTAAGGCGGTCAAGACCGTTGCGTTCGACTCGAAGCTGATCGGGCAACCACTGGTGATGCAGACGCGGAGCCGCGATCGCACGTCTAGCATCCATATCGTAGACCAACACATTCAGCACAACTTGCAGGACAGTGGTAATGATGGTGCTGCCACCAGGAGCGCCTACCACGAGTCGAAGTTGACCATTTTCGGTGACGATCGTGGGTGTCATGCTAGACAGTGGCGTTTTGCCTGGGGCGATCGCATTGGCATCGCCGCCGACCAGACCAAAGGCATTGGGCACACCAGGAGCGATCGCAAAATCATCCATTTCGTTGTTGAGAATGATCCCTGTACCCGGCACCACCACGCTAGCACCAAAGCCCAGGTTGACCGTGAAGGTGAGACTCACGGCATTGCCTGCGCTATCCACCACACTGAGATGGCTGGTGTCGTTCGATTCTTTACTCAGCCGCTTCAGGGTTTCTGGTTGAGCCGCCTGCACCTGGCTGGACGGTCTCGCTCTTTGCAGGTCGATATCCTGACGGCGCTGTTTGGCATAGGCAGGGCTGATCAAGGCTGCAACGGGCACCTTGACAAAATCAGGGTCGCCTAGATACACCGCGCGATCGGCATAGGCAATCCGCATGGCTTCTACCAATAAATGCAGTGCATCGGGACTGTGCCACCCCATCGCCTTGAGATCTGTAGCACCTAAAAGGTTAAGAATTTGCAGCAGATGCACACCACCCGAAGACGGCGGCGGCATTGAGCAAACACGCGCGGCTTGAAAGTTGCCGCAGACCGGATCGCGCCAAATGGGACGGTAGCGCTTCAGGTCAGCCAGCGTAATCAAACCCTTATTGGTAGCCATGTCACGGGCGATCGTTTCTGCCAGTTTGCCTGTGTAAAAATTCTGAGGATCCGCTGCTACTTGGGTCAGCGTTTGCGCTAAATCTGCTTGCACCAAACGAGCGCCTGCTTCTAGTGGCACACCATTACGGGTAAAAATCTGACGAGCAGCAGGATTTTGCTGAAGGGTCTTTTGCTGAGCGATCGCCGCTGCCAAGCGCCAACTCACTGGAAAACCCTTCGCTGCCAATTGTGTAGCCGGAGCCACCACAGTCTTCCAGGGTAGTTTGCCATAGCGGCTCTGCACCTCATACAGCCCCGCGATCGTGCCTGGTACACCTACTGCCAAGTAGCCATCGGTGCTGGCATTGGGGCGAACTTTTCCTTGAGCATCCAGATACAGCGTGCGGGTCGCTGCCAGGGGTGCCCGTTCACGAAAATCAAGCGCCTTCACTTCACCCGTCTGACCCAACCGCAACAGCAAAAAGCCACCGCCACCGATACCGGCTGAGGCTGGTTCCACAACTGAAATTGCCAGAGTCGTTGCCACGGCTGCATCGATCGCATTGCCACCTTTTTGCATCATCGTGAGACCCGCTTCACTCGCTAACGGGTGTGCCGAAACCACCATGCCCTTTTTGGCACGATCGGGATAGGGAAAAGCTCCTCCACTCTGACTGCTGACTAACAGCATGGTCAGGCAAACCAGTGGCATCACCAGTCGTCCAGGCGTAATCAGTCGCTTCATCCCTTAGCCCTCTCTCATCCGTCATCACTTCTTACACCCTACACTGTTCGGCTGACCCGCAAAAACTCAACCGCTGCAACCCCAAATAAAAAGACCCCTGACATTGCTGTCAAAGGGTCATTTCCGCACACAACCAAGGAGAAATACATGAAAAACTTAAAGGGACGTACTGTACGCCCTTGCCCGATCGCTAGCGCACTGCAATCGGCTCCCGCTCAAAATAAGACGGTAACGCCTCTGAAGGAACTATGGTCAACGCAAGCTCAGGATGTTCAAATTGAGGAAACCGATTGAGAAATTCGGCTTCAGCAGGCGCAAGCGCGTGGGAACGATGCACCTTGTAAAGGAGAGCGATCGCAAACAGTCCCACAATCCCTCCCAGACTTGCAATGTCCATATAACCAAACGCTTGTCGATTTGGGCTACCTGACGGGCTTACAACAGCCGAACGATCGCTCATATCGGGTTGGCGCAAGGTTTGACTTAAACTTATCCCACCATCTGCCAGGGGACACGCTTGAGCAACGATCGCTGAACTCAACAGAAGCGTCAGGGTCGCGATCGTGGTGGACAAGATGACTGACCGAGGAAAGCGTAAGCGAGTCATAGCCTTGTTTTAGTAAAGGTTGCGATGATTATGGGTGAGTTGCTGTTCTGAAACAGGCTAATAGGATACAAAAGACCAGAAGTCTTGCAAAAAGCGAACAGCCAAATTAGAAAGACGTAAGTTAAGGAGCCATCCGCTCGATCGCTCCACCTTACAAGCACCTTTAAATCTAGACCCGCTTTCGTCCCATCACTCTTTCTTGCCTTTCCTTTACCTTTGAAAGTCTCTACTTAAGAGCTTTGCAGCCCCACAAACAGATTTTGGTTGTTTGCGAAGCAAGAGCAAGCGCGAATCCTGTACGACTCTCTACCTTCATAAATGACAGCCATTGCAGAGCCTAGTAGAGGTGCCTGGAACGCTCACCGCTTGTGCAAAATCTGTCGTCGATCGATGGACGCGCGGTTAGGCGAGTTCCAGTCAACGTTATTAAGCGCGTCTACTTTTATGTCGAGCAAACTTAAACAATTGATGCAAAAACCGTTGTTTTATTGTTAGCTCTATCATAATGAAGGCGTTGGTATACCTAGTGTTAGAAGGAAAGGTTTACCACTGTTGAGCTTGTATCAAAATCTGTCTTTTTGAGGTAACTGTGATGTCTCTTTTCAAGCAGTTTGATAACGTGGTGCAATATTTTTCAGGCGCGTTGATACGAATCTTTGGACCCAACGACAATTCTTACCCAGAGACGGGTGTACAACCGTTTGAAGGTACGCCTAGCAAGAAAAATAGATCACACGATTGAGTCGGTCTAGTTGGGTTTGGAGGCTGCGATCGCATCAAACACGCAGCCCTGACTGCCTGACAGAAGTAGGTGAAAGCTAGCAGCAGCGGGAAAAAGGGTAGAGCGTATGAGAGGCTAAAGTTACCACACAAATAGCCCCATGCCCATGACAGCCTCTACCCAACTGTATGGTCAATTATTTGCCTTCCTGCGTCAATACTGCCGTGCTCAGGATATACGTCACCTCAAAGCGTTGGCATGGATGGTGAGTGCCTTAATCTGTAGCGGACAACTGAGTTTGCCAGCCTGGGAACCGTATGTGCCCAGTCGAGCGACCCAAGCGCAAAGTGTAGAGCGCCGCTGGCGACGGTGGTTGGACAATCAGCGGGTGCGGGTGAGCCGACTGTATGTGCCCTTGGTGATGGCGGCGTTAAGCGGATGGAACCATCATCGTCTGTATCTTGCTTTGGATACCACCGTCTTGTGGAACCGCTATTGCATGATTCACCTGTCCGTTGTTTGTTGTGGACGTGCAGTACCCTTGCTGTGGCGAGTCTTGGAGCATGATAGTGCGAGCGTTGCCTTTAAGGAGTACCAACCGTTGCTACGAAAAGCCCGGTGGTTGTTGCGCCAGCATGAGGATGTGATGCTGTTGGCTGACCGGGGCTTTGCCAATCACTCGTTGCTGGCGTGGTTGCAAGCAAGTCAATGGCACTACTGTTTACGCTTACCCTGCGATGTGTGGCTGCACGGTGCTAGCAAGTATCCTAGGATGGTTGGCAGTTTCTATCCACCCCTGGGCGAAGCGCGGTTGTACCGTCAGGTGCGGTTAGGGGCAGATGGAGTCTATCGGTGTAATTTAGTCTTGGCGACGGTTAAAGGAGCCAAGGAAGCCTGGGCAGTCGTCACCGATGAGTCTCCCTCATTGCAAACTTTGTGGCAATACGCGCTGCGCTTTCAAGTTGAAGAGCTATTTTTAGATAGCAAGTCAGGGGCGTTTGAGTTAGAAGATTCTCGGTTACGCTGTGAAGCCGCCTTGGAACGACTCTATCTGGTTGCGGCACTGGCGCTGCTCTATGCCACTGCACAGGGAATGTCCGTGCAAATCGCTGGGTTGCGTCAACAGGTTGACCCGCATTGGCGGCGTGGTATTAGCTATCTCAAGATGGGTTTGCGCTGGCTTCAGGGGGTTGTCCATAAAGGGCGGCAACTCCTGTGCCCCATCCCATTGCTTCCCCATGACCCAGAACCTTGTTTTGCCTCGAAGCAGGCTGAGCAAGATTTTTATGACCAGTTTTGGTTGACTCGCATTCGTTCCTTATCCTGCAAGCCTTGATCTGCCTTCCATTGATTAAGATGTGTCAGGCAGTCAGCACGCAGCCTCTTAAAGCTTGCTGACAACGTCTAAACGTTAAGTAGAAAAAAGAAAGAAGTTCGCATTTATTAATCTGTCTTAATCTAGAGTTTCTTAAAGCATTTTCCTAAGTCTTTATTTAAAAATTTAAGTCTGACAAATTGTTGTGTCTTGCTGATGCGTATTGTTTATCACGATCGTAGACGGCTACAGTAATCCAGGTAAACTCCCGCACCATTCTTGTGGCAATTTCTGTCCATTTAGTCAGATCGCCATGCGCACCATAGGGTAGCCCTCATCCGCGATCGCGCTTGGCTGACCGCTCATTTCTGCCTGCCGTAAAAGTGCTGTCACCATTGCTGAAGCACCGATATGCTGTTATTACTCGCCACACTCCGATCGTGCCGGATCAGACAGGATGACATCGGCATTGCCATTGACAGCAGCCGTAAAGGCTAAATTAGAAAGACGTCAGTTGAGGAGCAAAGCGAACGGATCAACCGGAAACACGTGCTATGGTCATCACCTCCCGCCAGTCACTTTAGCCTTCAGCCCTTATCCCTTATCCTTTCTTTTCCCCATGCCTACTTACACTGGAATTTCCAGCGAAGCCTTTCGTCATCCGCTCGATCGCCAAGCCGAACAAGCGCTTCGTAGCGTTCCTGGCTTTGATCTGGTTGCACGTACCTTTGTCGAGTTTCTGTCTGAGCGTCCGCAGTTTGTCTATCAGATGGGCAACAGCATCCAGGTGGGACCGCGCCAATATGCCAACATTTATCAAATCTTCCGAGAATGCGTCCATGCTCTGGATATGCATCCAGAACCCGTGCTCTTTATCTCCCAAGATCCATTTGTGAATGCGCTGGCGCTGGGGCAAGATTTTCCAAGTATGGTGCTCAACAGCGGTCTGCTAGATTTGCTCGACGACCACGAACTGCGGACGGTGATCGCCCACGAACTGGGGCATATCAAGTGCGGTCATACCACACTGGTGCGGATGGCACTTTGGGTGAATCAGATTATTTCTGGGCTGGCAGAGCGCACCTTTGGATTAAGCAATCTGGTCACAACAGGTCTACTGCTGGCGTTTGCCGAATGGAAGCGCAAAGCAGAACTCTCTGCCGATCGCGCCGCTCTCTTGGTGACAGATGACCTGAATCCGGTGCTACACAGCATGATGAAGATTGCAGGCGGCAGCACTAAGCATGCCCATGAAATTAGTCTGGATGAATTTATCCGACAATCAGAACGCTATCAGGAGCTTGACCAGGATGGGCTAAATCAGGTTTACAAATTCTTGCTGTATAACAATCTCTCTACGGGCATTTTTCTCACTCATCCGTTTACTGTAGAGCGTGTGCATTTTTTGCGTGCGTGGTCGGTTTCAGACGACTATCGGCAGATTCGACAAGGTAACTACCCCCGTGCCGGAGCAGAAGGCTCAGTTGAAGTACCCTCAGCGTCACCAACCCCACCGCAAACGTCCAGAGCTGAGGTAGATGAACTGCGCCGTCAGATCGAGGAACTGCAACGCGAGATCGATCGTGCCAAGCGATCAGAATAATTGGCTTTGACTAAAAAGGGATTCCCAAAGAAACATTGGAAATCCCTTTGTGAGATAATTATGGGCGATCGCGCCTAGGTAACTGGCTCGTTTAATGGGTAGATGGCGCGGGTGGAATGCCGAGAATGGCGTAAGGGAACCCGCTTCCCAATTGTTGCACTAGCGGATGGGTTGCCGATTCACAGCCCAACAATAGTAGTGCCGCCGACTCTGCTTGAGCCACGCAGCGCAGCTCTGTAGCAACCGAACCAAAGCGGAGATGGGTTTTCAATGACCCACGCCATTCGTCAGCCATGTGACGAGCCTGCCAAAGAATCAGGTCTGCCTGGTCAAACTGGTTTAACTGACACGCAGCAGTTGCCCGGGCGGGTAATTCAGCCACAGCCCCATACGAACGATGACCTGTTTCGGTATGACGATAGCCCCTGCCGATCGCGCTGGGATACAATGCCTGATCAATGCCTCGATCAACTAAATGCGCGGGCAGAGAGGAAAGAGGCTGACATTCTTCTTCCAACGCGATGACATAGACAACCTGCACAACGACTTGTTTACCCGTTGCTAACCGAGTCTGATGAGCAATCCATAAGGTTAGATCAAGGGCTGTCTGACTACGCGGAGAGCCATTATAACCAACCAACAAATTAACTTCTTTCGTCGATCGTGGCGCTGATGATGTCGATGGCACCAGCACCATCTGCTTGGTGAGGTCAGGGCAGCCCAGAGAATCTTGCAGGCGTGCAAGCATAGACAAAATATTCACGGTAAAACCTCTCAAGAATAAAGTGTACGAGAGGTGGGTCAGGCAACAGATGCCGGTAACGCGGCTGAAGCGTATTACCAGTATCTATAAGGAGACTCCAATCACCATAGCTTTAATAGCAATAGCTTTGGGTTTCTCCTCCCACTGCCGACGGAGTTAGCTGCCGGGCTAAGACTGGAAGGTGTCTCTCTCGGTAGGTCCGAGATTAGCCCCAATAATTTGGTTCCTCCGTTTGAGTTGCATAACGGGCACAGTGTCGTGTCCAGCTTCAACTCAGATTAGGCTTACCCACTTGGTTAGTTGAGGAAGCACCGACTGCCAAACGGTACAATGCCTCATTGAATGCGCTTGAATCTTCACGCTGTCCTACTAGCTTACTTCTAAGGCATCGGGATGTGTTGACCAAATGCTAATCACCCTTAGACAATATAGCCCACACCAGACAGATTGCCATCCGCCCCAAAGACGTTCTACCGAGTATTGATTGTGTCAGGACATCTGCAAGACTCGGGCTTTGACCTGGCGAATGCCCTATCCAACCCTGTTGCGAAGAGGCGATTTGTAACGATTTGCAAAAAAAAGGCGGAATTGAGGGATGCGCTGCCAATGCCTTTACCTTAAGGCGTGCTTGAAAACTTTAGAGCTGATAGACGATCGAATTGTCTGCCTGTTTTTCATAACGTGTGGCAAGGCATTAAAACCGCTTTACAACGATGAAACCCGCGTTCAATGCGAGTGCGTTGCTGTTACCTTTGACGATCTGACTTCTCAGATTAGCACTTTTCCCTTCACTTCCTTACTTGCAGCCAGTACTCCAGGCTTGCCAGCAGCCAGAGTTTTACGCCGTAGCGTCCCCATGTGTCGCCGTTGTAGTCTAGCCAGTTGCGGATGAGTGCCTGATTAAGGTAAGGCGCGATCGCCGCCTGACGACTGAGCAACAGCGATCGGGCTTGCTGCTGCCAGTGTTCTCGAAAGCCAAGTTGCACTGGCACCATCATGCCGCTCTTGGGACGTTGAAGGATGGCGGCTGGCAGCAGATCGGCAACGGCTTGCTTCAGCACAGCTTTTTCGTGAACGCCTGAGAGCTTGTAAGCGGGTGAAATAGTCATGCTCAGGTCGATGACACGGGGGTCAAAGAGGGGCGATCGCCCGTAGATGCCAGCCGCATAGGTCAGATTATGCACTTTGGTTAAAATCTGATCGGCACCCTTGAACTGGATATTGAGCGCCATTAGTCGATTCAGGTAGCGATCGTTTGAATACAACGTTGCCTCAAAGACAGACGCTTCCGACTGCACGGCTGACCAAACATCAGGCTTAAGCAATTGCGGTAAATCCGTCGCACACTTTTGAAATGAGGTCAAATACGCTTGCAGTGATTCCTGTTGCGTCGTGCTGTTCGGGTTGCCATTGGGCGACGTGCGATCGGTGGTGTACTCACTAGAAGCGTTGTTATAGAGCGCATTGATGAGCATCGGCTGATTTTTGGGACCACCAAAGCATGGGTCGCCGCCTTCTCCATTCAGCACGGTCTGCACCGAATTGGCTGCTAGCCGACCCAGCAGGAGGTTTGGCACCGTGAGCGGATCGCCGATCGGGTCATCCAGTGCTGCCATCGTTTCTGGCAAGTAAGCCCACAGTTCCTCAAAAGTAATTTCTAACGTGTGGTGCTGGGTCTGGCAGTGCTGAGCAACCAGGCTAGAAAACTCCAGTTCGTTAGGGCAAGCCGCACCAAAATGAATGGAATAGGTGTGCAGCGGTGCGTCATGAAATTTTGCTGCCAGGGCTGTGATGCAGCTAGAATCCAGCCCACCAGACAGAAAGGCACCCACAGGTTCTCCTGCTGGCAAATACTCCTGCACCACTTGCTCAAGCAAGGTACGAAGGCGATCGCCATGCCATTCTAAGGGGCGATCGGGATGCGTAATCTGTTCCTGTAGCTGCCAGTATGCCGTTATATCGCCATCCGGCAGTTGCAGAGTCTTGCCAGGGCGCAGTTCTCGTATCTGTCGCCATAGGGTACGGGCACCGGGCACAAACGCACAGCACAGGTAATCGCGTAAGGTGACCAAATCGAGATCACTGGAGCAGTAAGGCGCGATCGCGCTCAGTTGAGGAGCGATCCAACGGGTTGCACCGTCAGTTGTGTAGTACAGAGTATCAATGCCAGCCCGATCGCGCCCCAGATAAAGCTGCTGCCGTTCACAATCCCACACTGCTAGCGCAAAGGCTCCGGTCAATTGTGCCCAGGTTGCTGTGCCGTAACGCTCCCACAGTTGAGCCACTAGCCAGCGATCGTCACTGGGTTGTAATTGCTTCTCTCCAAAAGGGGACGTAATGCCCGATCGCTGTATCAGCGTCAGGCGATCGGGCAACCAAACATCCCCCATAATCACAAAGCGCTGGCTTTCGCTAATGGTGATAGGGGCATTGTTGCCAGGAGACATGATTGCAAGCCGCTCATCACGCCAAGCTACTGGCTGCGCGATCGCATTAACCGCTTCATCCACCGCGCCATAGGCCAGCAACCACCGACAACGAGGTGCTGAGGCTAAGTGAGGACGATGTGGAAACCATTGCCTCCACCACTGTTGAGAACGTTTCACAACCGTTTAAATCATGCAGGATGGCAATTTTAGCAAATTCTTCATCCTGCAAAAATCAATTACTTCACGGTAGCAACAGTCCAGGTGCCAACGTTAATCTTTGCGGCTGTTGGACTTCTGGATATCTCGTGCCATGGTTCGAAACATATCCAGGTTGGTGTCATTGCGGCGACGCTCTTTAGGGTCTTTCACTTTGGGCACACTATCAGCCTTCGGCGCTGTCCAACCGCTGACGGGTGTTTTCTGCGGCGCAAAGGTTGCCTGCTGCGATGATGTTAGACCTGCCTGAATGCTTTTTGCAGCAATCTCTTGTCCCTTCTGCGCCAGCGATCGTTGCAGAGAAGACACAAGCGAGACGGAACCTGGCACCTCACCATTAAGGGTCTTGGGAAACGATCGCTTAATTTCCCGCGCTGCCTGCATATAGTCAAGGTCGCCTAACGTTCTGGCATCACCAGAGTCAAGGTAAAAAGCCTGGGGTCTTGGCTTGGGCTGTTTTGGCGCAGCTTCTGGTGGTGGAGTCGATTCTGTCTCCGCCGTTTGCTTGGCTCCAAAGAGACCTTTAATGAATCCAACCATGATGGCGTTATCCTGATTCTGTAACTTTATGTAAAGTATTATAAGTATTTATGATTGATCCTCGCAATGCTTCTGGGAAAAGGATTCACGCCAACCAGAACCAATCAGCACCTTCCCCCTTTTGCCTTCCCCCTTTGCCTTCTGCCCTTTGCCTTCTGCCCTCTGCCTCCTCTAAAGCTGCTTCAACACCTCAGGCAACAAACTTGCAGGCACTTTAGACAACGCCAGGGTTTGCCCTTTGGAGCCAAATTCGCTGTGGAAGGCACGCATGGTTTGGATGACGTAGCTAAACACGGTTTTGTAAAGGTCTGGTTGGGTTTGCCAAGCCTGTAGTGCATGAAGATGATGGTATAGGGCTGCTTCTAGATGGACAGAGCGTTGGGCAGTGCTGTCAATCTGATGTTTCGCGATCGCAAGTTGGTAGTGAGCGAGTCCCAGGTTGTTGTGGGTGGCAGCAGGGTCAAAGGAAAGTGAGGGCAAAGAGGTGCTGGCGGTTGCCAACTGTTCTACAGCAGCGATAGCTGCTTTGTAGGCTGTGATCGCCTGCTGCAATTGCTCATGGCGTTGGTCAGGCTGGCTCTCTAGAAGGGTGGCAAGCTGCCAGTACGCTGTACCAAGATTGTTTTGTGTGGCGGCATAGGCAGCCGGGGCAACCTCCAGGGTGCGATAAACCAGTGCGGCACAGTACGCAGCGATCGCCCGTTCTAACAGGTCTGCTGCGGAGAGATTTTTGCCGGTTGCTGTCCCGACACCGAGATTTACCTGGGGTTGCTGCGCCAGATTCCAGTATGCTGTGCCGAGATTGTTTTGGATCATGGCATAGTGCATGGGTTCGCAGTGGTGGCTGTAGTAGCGCAATGCCTCGAAATAGGCAGCGATCGCTTGCTTCAGCCGTCGCACGGGTTGCTGATGCTGTGCCAGATTCCAGTACGCCGTACCGAGATTATTTTGCGTGGCGGCATAGCGTGCTGGGTCGTCATGCAGGGGGCGATAGCGTAGCGCTAACTCATAGGCTGTCACAGACTGCTCCAAACTTTCGGCGGGTGTACGGAACCGCGCCATATCACCATAAGCAGAACCAATGTTGTTCTGAATCATGGCGTAGTTGTGGGGGCGCGTGTCGGGATTGGTCTTTGCCAATGCCTGCTGATACGCGGCGATCGCCTGATCCAGATACGTCAGGCTTGCGTCCACCACAGACTCTTGCCGCGACAGCATCCAATACAGGTTGCCAATATCATTCAGCACGTCTGACCAGAGCAGCGAAGCCTCATCCAGCCAGGGCAGCGTTTGCTCATACACACAGACCGTCAGCAGCAAGTGTTGCGAGGAGGCTTCCCCCTGCTCAATGCGATCGCGGCAAAGATTGCCCAGATTTTGGTATGCCGCTAACAGCGTTGCTTTGGGAGCCTGTTGCAAATGCAGTTGCTCAATCTGCTGCAAGGTCTGAATGATAGTGGCATTCTGAGTCGAAGGCGTTTTGCCCACCTCTTCAGCCATCACTGCCAAGATGAGATCGGCTAATGCCAGTGCTGCCTGACTTTGGTCGGGAGTATTGCTATCGGCAGTCGGTAGCTGTGTCAGCGTATCAGTTAGCTCTACCACTGGTAGGACGCTTGCCGTAGGATGTACTACCGCAGGAGCCACTGGCAGGAGCGTTGCTGCTTCGTTTGTCGGCTGCGTTGGCTGAACGATCGCAGGCTCAGTATCAGCCGTTGCGATCGTTGGCACTGCGGCGGAGTCGCGATCGCTCAGCTCTAGCGGTTGCGATCGCGATAACACCTCTTGCTCGGATGCCAATTGCTCTAATGCCTGTTGCTTCGGTGCATCCAGCAGCGCCAAATCGTAACTGAGAATATCCCACAGAGTTTCCTTGAGTGGTTCTTGTGATGCTTCTTGTGATGACAATTCTGCGGCGGGTGTCGTGGTGAACGCCTCTGTGACGTTACTGGCGCGATCGATCGGCTTGGCAACAGCCTGACTTTGGGCACCTGCCTGCGGTGCTGTGTCTTCAAAAGGGTTGCTGGGTTCGCTGCTAACGCTCTGGATCTGGACTGCTGCTGCACTGTGAGTCACTAGCCGCACGGCAACGGAGCGCACAGGAGTTGGGTCGCCCTCAAATTCAAACAGAGCAGTGTGCCAATTCCAGAAGTCAGGGGCAGACTGTTGCACTGCATTGAGCCAGGGGCGCGGCAACCAGAGCAGGAGCGGAGACTCTAAACAAGAGAGGTAATGCTCAATCTGCTGGAGCGAATGCAAAAACCGCTTTTGCACGGGAGCGGGCTGACGTGTCAGGCGCTCAACGCCCAAAATCTGGAACCCGGGCGATCGCAATCGAGGCTGGCAACCCTTCGGTGGGGGGTACTCAGCCAACCACTCAGCGATTTGCACCATCGGATTTGGTTCATTGAGGTTGAGGTTCAGGCTCACTAACCGAGGATAGAGCAACCGCGATGGTCGCAATGCTTTTGGCGGTGTGGCGGCATCGTGATCGTCGGCAATCACCGACAGGCGATGATCCAGTGGTGAAATGACGCTAGCCGAGCCGTTTTGTGGGGCTGGCACCTCGGTTGCCAACAGTTTGGGCGACGGATATGCTAGTTCGGCATAGAGACGAGCCGCAATGCGGTTACGCAGTGCCAGATCGTCACAGACTGCCAGAAAAATTTGTCGGCGCAGACCCAGGCTGAGTGCCAGCTTCAAGCGCAGGTATGCTGTTTGATTTTGTCCCGAGAAGACCTGAAGTGCGCGATCGCCAGCAGGAGGAGCCGTTAGAGAACAGTCAGCGAGTTGCATTGCAGATAGTACGCCGGGTCGTACGAAGCCGTCTGGGATTGGAGCGAATACAACTCTTTTCAGCAGCTTGGGCTTCGCTCAGGATGATTGGCTGACATTCCCTGAGTCAGCCAATCGTCCCCAAAAAAAACGGGCACCTGCATTCAGCAAGCAACCCGGTTGCGTTCCATCTTTCCGTCTAGAGAGTTTGATTTTTCTTAAAAAGCCATCAAAAAGCTGATGTCAAAGAAAATGCTGCAGTTACGACACAGATGCCGCTACGAAGAGGAGTCCACCAATCAACGCGACGGCTCCAACACTCATGATGATGTAGTTGCGCTTTTGGTTAGTAGTAGGTGGCTCGGCTTGATACATTTTTGGCTCAACCGCAAAGTTATTTAACCGACCGCCTTCTTCAACGGTGTAACGCATAAGTTATCCTCAAATATTTCAAGAATTGTAACAAAAAATCAGGAATAACTCAAACTACTGTTAAAAAGATTTGGCGATCGCGCGGGCTGGCTCTCAACAGGCTTAACCAATCGTTCCCGTTGTCGGAGAGCTAGGGCTGGCGTAGGTTTTGATGGGAATGCGGCCCGCTTGATAGGCGAGTCGTCCCGCGATCGCGGCTAGGTGCATTGCGCGTGCCATGCCAGCCGGATTTTGCGCCTGGGCGATCGCGGTGTTAATCAGCAGCGCATCGGCTCCCAGTTCCATTGCCTGTGCCGCTTCGCTGGGCACGCCTATTCCGGCATCGACCACAACTGGCACCGTGGCATTCTCGATAATGATCCGAATATTGGCAGCATTGTTTAGCCCTTGTCCAGAGCCGATCGGCGAGCCAAGGGGCATGACTGTCACGCAGCCCACGTCTTCTAAACGCTTTGCCAGTATGGGATCGGCATTGATGTAGGGCAACACCGCAAAGCCTTCTTTAACGAGTTTTTCAGCCGCTTCAAGGGTGCCGATCGGGTCAGGCAGCAGATATTTGGAGTCGGGAATGACTTCCAGTTTGACGAAGTTGTTGTCTTCCTGACCCAGCAGCTTTGCCATTTCGCGACCCAGACGAGCCACACGCACGGCTTCCTCTGCGGTCTGGCAGCCTGCAGTGTTGGGCAACATCCAGATTTTTGTCCAATCGAGCGCGTCTGCAAGCCCTTCGTGACCGGGGGCATTGGTTTGCACACGTCGCACGGCAACGGTGACAATCTCGCACTCGCTGGCGGCGATACTCTGGCGCATTTCGTCAAAGTTGCGATATTTGCCAGTGCCTGTCATCAAGCGTGATTTAAACGTGCGTCCGGCGATCGTCAATTGATCATCCGCAGTGCGGTCTAAGGGTCGGTCTAACATTTGCATGGTGATAAGTCCTCAACTCGTCGCATCATTAGGGTTATGTCCGAGCGCTTGTAATTGCGCTTTGAGCCGCTGCACTTCAGCCTCTGCTTGCTGGGCGCGACGTTCGGCAGCATCGGCACGTTGGCGCTCTTGATCAGCGCGTTGGCGTTCATGGTCTGCCCGTGATCGCTCTTGTTCGGCTCGCTCGGCAATTTGTTCGTAGGTTTCAAAGGGCTGTCCGTTGGGGCGAATCAGTACGAGATCGCCGTCTGGTGTTAAGCCAAAACAGACGTTCAATCGAGGGCTGACCCATGCTTCCATTGATTCGATCGCTTCCAGGCGATCGTCTTGGCGCAGAAAACCACCCAGACTGGCGCGATCGGGGTCGTAGATATAGTACTCCTCTACACCATAGCGCTCGTAAAACTGAAATTTGCGGGTCATTTCAGGAATGGTATGACCGGGCGCAATCACCTCAAAAACAACGTGCGGTGGTGTATCGTTTTCGAGCCATTGCTGGTAGCTGGCGCGATCGCCCTTGGGTCGATCGAACACGACCATGGCATCGGGTGCCTGTCGCAACTTGTTGTCACCTTCAACGGGATACCAGAGCAAATCGCCTGCAACGAAAACCGATGGGTCGTCAATAAACAGCCAATCCAGTCCTTTTTTGATGTACACAATCCACTCAAACTGGATCGTGTTCTCTGCCATTGGCAGTCCGTCTGATTCTGGGTAGATGATGGGCGATGTCGTTACCATTGGCGTTCCTTGCTGCTGCTCTTTCCAGCGTAGATCGTTCCTGCACAGATCACAGCAGAAGTTCTGGTTATGACTTTTGAGACTTTCAAGTATCAGGGTTGCAGACACCTACGTCAAAAATGTCCCGGATGGAGCCACAATCGCTTAGTTTGGCAGCAGCCGCTACGTGTTCGGGTACATGACATAGAAACGCATAAACAAGCTCCCCGATCTCGTCATCACTCATCTGATCAGCTTGCTCCCATAGTTTTGTCATGGCTTCCAGATCGCTAAGCCAGTCAGTCATATGAAAGGCGATGTCTCTAGCTGTCTCGGTTGGCACTCCATCACTAGCAAACGCACTTGCAATTTTGCTTTGCACAATATGACGACTCAACATCTCAGCTACCCTTGCTACATCGTGTTCGTTAAGCCCTCCATTATAAGCGATCGGGGTAACAGAATAGGGGGCGATCGCTCTGACTCAATGTTCTAAGTTTTCTGTAGTAAGTACGATCATAAAGGTTCCCAGTATTACCGTGTTACGCGGTGTGTGTGGCAACATAGAGGTAATTGACGTGTCTAGCCAATTAACCTTCAGGCAGAACTAAGCGTTAATATTCTTGCTACGAGAAGCCATGAAGCAATTTAAAATCGTCATTGAAAAGCATTCAGATGGCTACGTCGCTTATCCAGTTGGGATTGTAGGAGCGATTGTTGGTCAGGGCGATACTTACGAAGAGGCTTTAGCCGATGTGAAGTCGGCGATCGCCTGCTACATCGAAGTCTTTGGTAAGGAAATTCTTGACGATACACCTTCCATCGAAGTTTTCATCGCTGAGGCAGGTATTGCTGTTTAATGGCAAAATTTCCAATAGATGCTCCACAGCGTCGAGTCATCGCAGCGTTTAAGTTACTGGGTTTTGTCTTAGTGCGTGAACGTGAGCACATCGTGATGAAGAGAAGTAACGAAGGCGGCACGGAAACCCCATTGGTTATGCCAAGCCACTCCAGGATCAAAAGCGGCACTTTGAGAGCAGTCTGCACACAAGTTGGCGTTTCTAGGGAAGAATTCTTGAACGCTTACAATCAGACTTAACTCACCGTCTCTCTCCACAAATCACATTGCCATCAGAAAAACTAGCGATCGCGTCGACTACAGCATTCTAATGCTTGCTGTAGTGGGTGCGATCGAGGTTTTCTCATTAGCTAGATACAAGCATTAGCAGTACCTTCGATTAGGTGGCGACGTTCAACAACTCCAGCCTCGATTGAAGAAGTAGTACTTATGCATACAGAGCGTAGGTTAACGATCACAGACAGGCACATCACTCTCTATAATGTGATGGCTATCTGGCAGTAGGTTAGATACCCAAACTCATTTGCAACCGCGTCCTTTGACAGAAGCACAACTGTATAGAGTACAGTCATATAACGATGCCAACCACACTGTGGTGGAAGCAGAGAATGAAACAGACCTACAGGAAGCTCGGAACGTGCGGAAATGTTAGGATGACAGAAATTGCGATCGCTGATCCTGTGTTTCCTCAATAACTCTTAACGCAGAGCAAGAGGCGCTTGAAGCCAAGATCCTAACTCCTACACGGGATAGTGAAATCTGGTATCTCTCTCAGCTTGTTGCGGATGATTGCAATCGGACAGGTAATGTGGCTCTTTTGTAAAAAGCCCTAGCATCTAAAAGTTGACTTGAGCTGTTGTCAATTCGTTTTCTTCCTTTAGAAGCAAGGCTACTAGCCAAAGACAAACCGTGTGCAGTTGAATGCCACCTTTAGTCGTCTGACCCTACCATCAATTTTTGAAGCGATTCCAGCCCTTGTTTAACCCGACGAGAAACTGTAACGGCACTAATACCAAGACGCTCGGCAGTTTCCTTCTGGGTCAAGTCGTGAAGAAAGACAAACTCCAAAATCTCGCGAGTCCGGTTCTCTAGTTGCACCAACGACTGCTGTAGGCGTAACTGATCTTCTTGCGCCAGTTGAAAGCTGCGATATTGGGTATCAGGCACTAACTCCCCTAACGACGATGCTCCTTCATCTTCATCTCGAACTGGCGCATCCAGACTGAGCATGGCACGGTTACGACACGCCAACTTGATTTCTTGCCACTCAGACAGGCTGACATCAATCGCTTCTGCAATTTCTGAGTCGATGGGTTGGCGCTTCAGCTTAACCTGCAAATCGCGTACTGCCAGAGTTGCTTGCCGCTCAAGTGCTTGCCAACGTCGGGGAATCCGAACAGACGGGCTTTTATCACGCAGATAATGTTGAATCTCACCCCGTATATAGGGAATGGCAAAGGAACTAAAGGCATGACCTTTGGATATATCGAACCGTTCGATCGCACGAATCAACCCGATCGAGCCAACCTGTAGCAAATCCTCGTAGCCCTCGTTGCACTGGTGAATCCAGTGGTGTGCTTCCTTTCTAACTAAACCAATATTAAGCTCAACTAGTTGATTTCGCACCTTAGGACAGGGCGATTGCTGATAGGCTCGCAAAAGTTGTAAACTCTCGCTTTTTAATTCACGGGTTGCTGTTGTAAGCATGACGAATTTCAATCGGTAGAGCAAGGGACATCAGGACAAGTCAAAAACGGTCTTATTGGGTCTTCAGCAGGGCACACAGGTTGAAAAAAGTATTCTGGGAATGGGTTCCGCAAGCAAGTGACCATCCAGACTAGAAAACTCAATGACTTCAGTTGAACGGCGCTCCAACTATCCAAATCACTAGCTAAGTCACTAGAAACTTTTCTAAGAAACTGAGTTGGTGCGCTAGCGTCCTACTGCTTTTGCCTAACACTATTCGTTCACACAGACCCCTAGCAACGGCATTTTTACGGATCTGATCGTAAGGAGCAAGGTGGCTGCTCGCTGGTTTTTCACTGGCAGTTGTAATATTGTTGCCTAATGGGAGTATTGGTTAATGGCTAGCTCTCTGAAACCGTAAGACAATGTCAATTCTACGGCAAGGCAAAGCGGGAGTACTTTTTACCGCGGTTTGTAGGTCGTAGACACAGATCCCTTATTTCGCGTTAAGCCCATCTCTAAGCAGAAAAATGTAATGTATGAAGATCAAAAAAAGGGGCACAAAGCCCCTCAAAAGTAGATTAACTAGCAATATGAGGTGAAGAATCGCCTCGTCATCGACTCTAAGCATTGTCGGAGACGAGAAGAAACTTTCGATATCTACACCGCTGCTGGCTCAACACGAGCGTAGAAAAGTCCACTGATTCTGACATCACTGGCTTTTTTAGAACCCATGTCTGTCTCAGATGGCTGTTCACTCTCGAAGGTGCCTGCAATCTCTCCGGTTACATTATCAATCTTGGCAACCTGGAGCGAAATTCGACCCTTGTCAAGTTGAAACTGCTTTGTATTTTCCTTTGCTAATTCTTCAGCATCTCCCTGAGCAGGAAGACCAACCGCGTTACCATAACCAGCCGTTAAACCACGACCTTTTGGGTCAAGGAAGTTCGCCGTGCGGTAAGAAGGAACCTTAAACGATCCTTCAAAATCAGTAGCAGTACTGATACTACCTAGTCCAGGTTGTGTGGTAGCAACTAAGCTCTTGATGGTAAACAAAAACGGAACGCGCTCACCACCAGGAAGCTGCACAGTAATGGCTTGAAAGTCAATGCCATCTTGCTCAACGAACGTAAGACTACCATCGGGGTTTAGGCTGAGTTTGCCCTCAACCGATTCAATAGTAGAGGTGTAGCGGGTCATTAGTTTAGCGGAAACAAATTCTGCTTTTTGCCGTTTGTTTGCAGATTCCTCTTTGATAAGAAAACTCGTTGGCTGCAAGCAAAGAGAGGTGAGTGCGTAGGACTTATCCGCTTCGATCGGTATTGACCCACGAGATGTTGCTTCTAGCTGCGGACAACTGTTAGCCAAGCCCGTACCTCGAATTTGATCGTACGTGAGGGCTTCTCTAGCAAAAGCGGGGGGAGTAGAAAAAGCAGTCATCAGACTGACGCATAATGCCAGAAGTGCAACGGTTAAAGCGCGGTACCTCATGAAAACCTCAATATCAACGTAAATATTTTTGACAATGAAATCAAAAGCTGAATCTTAATGAGCTTTTCCCATTAAGACGGGAGCATTGCCTTAGCGACAACTGTGACAGCAGGCAGAAAACCTCACTAAAACCCAGCCCCTACATCTCTGGGTCAATTCCCCAAGCTTGAAGAGACAGGATGAAACGAACCTATGCTTCACTGAATGCTTGGTGCTTGGGCATGATTGAACTAAGACTTCATTCTGAATTTTACACGGCAATGTGGCTTTTACTTGATCTACCTAACAAAGTTAGCGCTGACAGTTGCACTTACTACCACCAGTTGCAGTTACTACCATATCAAGGGCAGGATAGCAGGTGATGCACTTGACGGACTAATGCCAGATACTAGCTAGATAATTAGGTAGTGTTTAGGGAATTTACTTTGATGAGCGATCGCGATTGTGTTAAGACACAGCATCTCGAAGCTAGCCTCCAGTCCATTGCTGAGACTGTTCGGCAGGTAGCTCGTGACCGTCAAGGTGATAATTTAGCCCTGTTATCTTTACTGAGGCTGCTGGAAAGTTTGCATCAAGAGATCCGGGATAGCCTGTTTCAGGATTCTCTACCTGATAATCGTCAGGCGCTCTACAGTTTACTAAAAGACATCGAAGCCTCTGGTGGCTGGCCCTACATCCACCGCATGAAACTGCAATCGTTACTCAGCAATTTTCAAGACCCAGCGGTTAAAGACCCAACTTCAAGTTTTGCTAGCTTCATTCCTCTTGCAGGCGATGATGAAACTCTCTCTTAGGCACCTGTGTTCATGCAGCAGTTGTTTGTGATGCTAGAGCAATGACATCCGGAGATAAACAGAGTCAGTAAGCTCAGTCGATCGCACCAGCGATCGAGCCAATCTTAAAAGCCGACGCTGCCTTTGTAACAGCAGTCGCAACAGCAATCAAAACGCAAAGTGCCAGGAACTTTTGCTCCTAGCACTTTGCGAATGAATTTGAAGACTACCGGATGGCACCCTTAAGAGTCTTTGTTGGTTTCTCTGCTTGCCGTCTGAATGTAGAGGATGAGTAGAAAAACTGCTGGAACCAGCACGAATAGGATGCTTGCAATAAACCCTAACTCATTGACTTGCATAAAATTACCCGACTAGCGCTGCATCGACACTAACAGGATACCACTGTGCGATCTTCCTGGTTGAAAATAGGACTGTGAATGAGCTGTGCGTTGATCCGCTAGGAACGCTCTACCTAATGTAGTCATTCTGGAAGAGGCGTGCACTATGGTTTCTGAAGCGGACAGGCTTCCGGAGCTAGGGCGATCGGGCTCCGAGTCAAACGCCTTCATTTTGTAGAAGGCTTAGTTTTAACAGTTACAGCGCCATTAACCAGAGCCTGACACGCTAACCGGTAGGTAGGAGGTTTCTTCTTCAGTTTGACCGTTTCCGTTTCGGTGAGGGGCGAAAGATGCTCCATGCCTTCAACGACTTCGACAAGGCAGGTGCCACACTGACCATAGCCACCACAGTTGGTCATTTTCCCTACAAAGGTATAAATGTCAATGCGGTTCTCGATCGCCTTCAATCTAAGGTTTGCACCATTTGCCACAACGACTTCACGATCTTCTTTCAAAAACTTAATAATTGTCATGCCTTAGATTCCGTTTACAAAAAGTAGCTGTGGTGATTACGGGGAGAATGGTTGTAAGCAGAACATATCAATTGAACTTGGTGTCTGCATTCAGCTAAAAGCAGAACATTTATAAGAGAGAGACCGTACGCTATCTACGTTCAGAGCCAAAAGTTTGGGAACGGTAACACCAGTCTTAAACCTCTTCTACGTCCCTAAAACTTCGGTAACATTTGATAGCCTCAACACCTTGCCGTTACGTAAGTTTACAAGACTATGCCTGACTTGCTCAAAACTTTGGCATAACCCTCTTTTGCTTGCAATCGGTTCTCACACTGGTTACACTTCTTTGTACGTCTTCATTTTCACAAACATCGCTGGTGGGCTGCAATCTAGCTCTTGTCAGACCGCCGAATTAAGAGCCAGATTGAGAAGCGTGAGGTTGAATGAGCCTCAGACTTGGTAGATATACTAAATGTCTGGTGCTTTAAAAAATGTTTAGGAATACGTCGAACTAGAGCTATTCACAAGGAGGAGCGTAGTCAATGGGACTACCCTGGTACCGAGTACATACTGTTCTTATCAATGATCCAGGTCGGCTAATCGCAACGCACCTGATGCACACTGCACTTGTAGCAGGGTGGGCAGGTTCCATGGCTCTCTACGAGCTTGCGATCTTCGATCCGAGTGACCCAGTTCTAAATCCGATCTGGCGTCAAGGGATGTTTGTTATGCCGTTCATGGCACGGTTGGGTGTTACAGGCTCTTGGAGTGGCTGGAGCATCACTGGCGAGACAGGAGTCAATCCTGGCTTTTGGTCGTTTGAGGGTGTTGCGGCTGCTCACATTGTCCTGTCTGGTCTGCTGTTTCTAGCAGCTTGCTGGCACTGGGTTTATTGGGATCTGGAGCTTTTTAGAGATCCTCGTACTGGTGAGCCAGCGCTTGACTTGCCAAAGATGTTTGGCATTCATTTGTTTCTGTCTGGTTTGCTCTGCTTTGGCTTTGGTGCCTTCCATCTGACAGGGCTGTTTGGCCCTGGTATGTGGGTATCTGATCCTTACGGTCTTACTGGTAGCGTTCAACCTGTAGCGCCTGAATGGGGGCCGGCTGGGTTTAATCCTTTTAATCCAGGTGGGGTTGTAGCGCATCACATTGCCGCAGGCATTGTTGGTATCATTGCTGGTCTTTTTCACCTGAGTGTTCGTCCACCAGAGCGTTTGTACAAAGCGCTGCGGATGGGGAACATTGAGACAGTGCTTTCTAGCAGTATTGCAGCAGTGTTTTTTGCCGCGTTTGTGGTTGCTGGCACGATGTGGTTTGGTAGCGCAACGACACCGATCGAGTTGTTTGGTCCAACGCGCTATCAGTGGGATAGCAGTTTCTTTAAGCAAGAGATCGATCGTCGCGTACAGACAAGTGTCGCTGACGGAGGCAGCTTGGTAGATGCCTATGCAGCAATTCCTGAGAAGCTTGCTTTCTACGACTACGTTGGCAATAGCCCTGCGAAGGGTGGTTTGTTCCGCACGGGTCAAATGAATAAAGGTGATGGCATTGCTCAGGGTTGGTTGGGTCATCCAGTCTTCAAAGATAGCGAAGGGCGAGAGCTATCAGTTCGCCGCCTGCCTAACTTCTTTGAGAACTTTCCAGTTGTCCTGACTGATAAAGACGGCATCGTACGTGCTGACATTCCGTTCCGCAAAGCAGAGTCTAAGTACAGCTTTGAGCAAAACGGTGTTATAGCAAGTTTCTACGGAGGGGCATTGAACGGTCAAACGTTCAAAGATCCAGCCACGGTGAAGCGCTACGCACGTGCGAGCCAACTGGGTGAACCATTTGAGTTCGATCGCGAGACGTTGAATTCTGACGGTGTATTCCGTACTAGCCCTCGTGGTTGGTTTACCTTTGGACATGCAGTATTCGCGCTACTGTTCTTCTTTGGTCACATTTGGCACGGCACTCGCACCATCTTCCGGGATGTGTTTGCAGGTGTTGACCCAGATCTCTCTGAAGAGCAGGTAGAATGGGGCTTCTATCAGAAGCTTGGTGATAAGAGTACTCGCCGCAAAGAAGCCGTTTAGGCGTTCACTAAGATTAAGGGGCTACAACTGAATCTGCTGAAGATTGACTGTTGTCGATCGTCAAGTAGAGACTGTTAGCCCCTTTTATGGTCAGGTCAATGGACTGATTTTGCAAAAAGGTTGAGAATTTTTGGTATGGAAAGCGTTGCTTACATTTTGATCATTACGTTAGCGCTAGGCGTTCTCTTTTTTGCGATCGCCTTTCGTGAACCCCCTCGCATTGGCAAATAGTTTGAAATCTTTCTTACATAGCTATTGCGATGACTTTAGTTGCAATAGCTATGTAAGTGGTGCCTGTATAGTTTAATAATTAGGTCATACTGAGATAAAATTCAGAAAAAGTATAAGCTACTCCTGTTTCTTAGCGTTTAAAACGAAGGAGTGCCCATTCTTTTAGCTGTAAGGTAGTTATTGCTAAGTTTTTCGTTCTACATTTGCTTTTGAACTGTAGTCAGCCACCAACGCACGGATTGTCTTCTAACCCGCTGAGTCTCTCGATCCGCGCTGCCCAATTGAAGGATTTGGCCGCTCTTGTTGAGCTTCTTTCAGATAGCTTTTATCTGAATGTTGGCTTCATGCGCTGGTTTCTTCCACTTTTGCGAGTGGGCGTATACGAAGATCTGCGCTATCGCTTGCGCTCGTCTTCAGCATCCGATTATGTTTGTCTTGTGGCTGTGACATTGCCATCCACCAATGAAGCGAGTACGACACAGGGTCTGATTGGAACAGTGGAGATTACATTTCGTTCAACCAGCCCGTTTCAGTTTCGCAGTTCTCCCTACCCATATCTTTCAAATTTGGCTGTGTACTCGGATGTTCGCAGGCGTGGTGCGGCACAAAAACTCTTAGGTGCCTGTGAGTCGCTCGCTCTAGAAGGCGGTTTTCAAGACCTTTACCTGCATGTCTTGGAAGACAACCATCAAGCAAGGCGGCTGTACGATAAGGCAGGGTATCGGGTTATGCAAACGGATCCTTTTTGGCGTGGCTGGCTTTTTCAGCAACCGCGAAGGTTGCTTTTACATAAGCGTTTGAGAGCACCCTTTTCACAATCGGCTGATGCGATCGTGCATTGACTAAACGATTGCAAACTTCGCACCACCTTATGTCTGCTCTTTTCTAAGCTTTCGTTAGATGCGTCGTAAAACTGCCAGAGAAGAGATTAGCCTGGGAAAACAAGCAATGTTAACTCACTTTTTGACCAGGCTTGAAATGTCATAAGTAGCTATGGCTTAATGATGAATCCTACGATCGTGCTAGACAAGTAACGGTCTAAAGCCGTGCTTCACAGAGACTTGCCCAATTTGCTCCATTTTTTCAACCGTGATGTGGTTTCGCCCCCAGGAAAAGTTAGTGTGCCATTTCTCAAATTCAAGCAGCATGGACTCGGCGAAACAGGCAAAAAGTTGACGAGCGGGAATATCCATATTGACGATGTTCATAATGCGCCAGTCAATATCCAGAGAATGCTCAACAATGCCTCCATTTAAGACACAAATGCCCGTCCCCTGAACTTTAGTTGCCAAATTTTTTGGGTAGCCACCATCAATTAGTAAACACGGCTGCTTTAAGGTCGTCGGGTCAATCTCTACACCTTTCGGCATGCTGGCAACCCAGACGACAATATCGGCTTGAGGCAAGGCTTCTTGCAAACCCATAATCTTGCCGCGACCCAATTCGTCTTGGAGTGCTTGTAGGCGTTCCTGGTTACGGGCAATCAGTAAAAGTTCAGCTACGTCTGTGCGAGTGTTGAGCCAGCGACAAACCGCGCTACCAATGTCTCCAGTTGCGCCACAAACAGCAACTGTAGCAGTAGAAAGATTAATACCTAATGCCTGTGATGCCTGCTCAACCTGGCGGCAGATGATGTATGCAGTATGGGTATTCCCAGTTGTAAAGCGCTCAAACTCCAGCATCACATTCCGCACTTGCCGCACCTGCTGCAAGTTAAAGTTTTCAAAGATGATAGAGGAAAAGCCCCCCAGTGCCGTGATGTTGATCCCATGCTTCTGGGCGTGCGCCATGGCATTAATGATCTTGCGAGTAGCAGCCTTGATCCGACGGGCGGCTAACATTTCTGGTAAAAAGCAAGATTCGACGTATCGACCTTCAATAGTCTGCCCCGTAAGGCTCGTAACCTTGATAGTATCAACGATTTGCGGCGGGGCACTACACCAAAAATCAAGACCTTGGTTAGCGTACTCGGGGTACCCTAATTCTTCGGCAACTGATTGAGCGTGCTCTAGGCTTGTGAGATGACCAATTAAACCAAACATGAACGACTCTGCAAAACTTAAGAATTTGATAGAAGTAGCTTGATGAGTATCTTTTAAGCGTATTAGAAGATACTATCCAAACTGACTCATTCTCACGAATATGAGCCAGTACTGATTTGAAAGAGTAATGAAGTTAATCACTTACACGATAGGAGTTAGTAGCGATCGCTACTAACTCCCGTAAACTGCTGTTGCTTAGAGCAAGCAAGATCATTGAGGGCTTGCTGCCGTTGCTAACAAGTAGCAGATGAATCACAGCAAAAACACCTTACCGATACATAAGTAGGATCAAAGCGTTTAAGCCCAGTTCATTAGCTGGAATGTTAAACAGCAGAAAGACCAAGAGCAGACATCCGCATGATTTCGCGAGTGGTAAAGCCAATATTTTCCAGTGCTTCACCGTACTGAATCATAAAGTCTTCCACAAGTGATTCTTTTTCCATACCCAAGACGTGAGCATCCTTTTCTACTTGGTTAAGCATTTGCCAGACTAGAGGAAGATTCTGGCGGTTTGCCGTTTCCAGTTCTGCTTTAGCGGTTTCAAAGTTAGCTTTTAGCCATTCTTCGCCAAAGTTGAGGTGGCTGTATTCATCTTTAACCACACCTTCGGTAATTTTGCGGGCAAAATCGTCGGCTACTGGAATGTAGATGTTGTAGGCGGCGATCGCAAAGCACTCAATGATCAATGACTGAATCAGTAAGCAGGTCACAATGTTGCCCTGGGCAGCAGCAGCCTGGAAATTTTCGTGTAGTTTGGAGAAGAACTGGCGAGCAAAGTCTAGATCGGGTGTGACCTTAAGGTTGCGTCCACAGGCTTCAAAGCCTTTCTTGTGGCGGTTCTCCATTTTCGCTAGACTGAATAACTGTTCACTCTGATCAGGGATTAATTCAGCCAGCCTGATATAGTTTTCGTTTGCCTCCTGTTCACCCTCAATCACGATCGCGTTAATGCGGCTGTAGGCATCTTTGTAGACTTCACTGTAAAAATCGATTGCTGCACTTGCCTCAAGCTGCGGCATAAGTCTATTGTCTCCTTAGGAATGCAGCCGATACTGATTCGGCGTTGGGACGATTATGGTAAGAAATTTGGCGTAATGCAACGAAAGTGTAAAATTCGTGCCTATTTCACTTTAGCTCTTTCCTGTAAGGGATCGACCAATTAACTGAAGATTCAGTTCCCGTATGGGGAAATTACCATTTAGAGTCGCCATCAGCGCCCTCCTACAGCAGATTCAATAAAAAGCACATTTGCTGAGAATCCGTAGGTGGCACTGCTTAAATTGTGCGCCTACATAGTGCCAGATGTCCTTCTCTCACGTTATGCCACCAGAAACCGTCCGTTCAACAACTGCAAATGGTTCCAGCATCTTTGCTTTAGTTAACGTCCTTTTGCTGATGTTGGGTGCTGGGCTCATGTTGTTGCCGTTAGGCATTGTGGCAGCGACTTCTTTTTTGCCGCCTGCAAAGGTGGGCACAGTCTCTCGTTGGTCTTGGCAAGCGTATCGTCAAGCATGGCTTCAAGGCAGCTTTCTGCTGGCATTCGTAAATTCTACTGTTGTTGGACTAGCGGTTACAGGTGGGCAAATTGTCACATCTGCGCTGGCAGGCTATGCGCTGGCACGCTTGCAGTTTCGTGGCAGGCAAGCACTTTTACTGATCATGCTGGCAACGTTAGTGATTCCGTTCCAGATGTTAGTGATCCCCATTTTTCTAGTCTTAAAGTGGGGGCATTTGATCAATACTTACGGTGCACTGATTTTGCCAACGATCGCCAACGGCTTTGGCATTTTTCTACTACGACAATACTTCCAGACTATTCCGATCGAGCTAGAAGAAGCAGCGGCGCTCGATGGTGCCAGTCGGCTGCAGATTTTGTGGCGCATTATGCTGCCGCTGGCACGACCAGCGTTAACCACGCTTTTCCTTTTTACTTTTATTGGCGAGTGGAATGATCTGTTTAAACCGCTAGTGTTTACCACACGTCCAGAACTAAAAACTGTACAACTAGCGCTGGCAGAGTTTCAGGAGCAATTTACCAATGATTGGTCGTTGCTGATGGCAGCGGTTGTGATTGCGACGCTGCCGATCGTATTACTTTTTTTGATCGGTCAGCGCCAGTTTATCCGAGGCATTGCAACCACGGGCATCAAGAATTGAAGATTGCCTCTAAGGACTTCACACATAAGCTAATGTGCATTTAAGTTGCAATATGCATATTTCCCTTATTCTTTATCTTGCGATTCCATCTGATGATTAACTCGCCTTGATTTAGCAGTCTTTCTAGCAATTCTTTCAATTCATCGACTGACTTAAACAGTCGATGAGCAATATGTTCCTTACAAGAATGCCAAACAAGCTCAATAATATTCAGGTCAGGACTGTAGGCAGGTAAAAACTCTAAAACAATGTTGGGAAGTTCTTGAGCAATCTTCTCTCGCATATCAAGTCGTTTGTGATAACTGGCATTATCTAGAATGATGATAATCTTTCCTCCCTTTGCTTGAAAGTCTTCAGGTCTATTGCCCTGAGAAACCCATTCACTCTTAATCAATTCATTGAACTGTTGTAACTGTTCATAAAAGATGTCCCCCTCTCCCTTTTTAACAAAAAAGCAAATTCGTTTCCGGTCTGATTCTCGAATGCCTCCCATGACATTCACTCGCCCTTGCCTGCGTTGACCTGTAATCTTTTTACGGTGCCCTTTCTTACCCCAGGTTTTCCGTCGAATGACTCGTAAACTAAATCCGCTCTCATCCCAAAACCATATCTGAATTTGCTTTGGCTCTTCTTTAGCAATTGCTAAGTACTTTAATAATTTCTCTTTGAACTCAATTCTTTTAAGTGGATTCTGTTTCTCTGCTAAACTATATTTAGCCCAGATATAACGATACTTTTTTCGCTTCAGAATCCTCCTCACTTGAGAACCACTTAGCTCAATCCCAGTTTTCTCGCTCAGGTATGTTGCTAAACGTTCTCCACTCCATCGTCCAAATTCATACCCTAGGTCTGATGGCTCTTGGTCAATTATTTCTAGTAACAATCTGATATATTCAGGAGTCGCTTTACGATGACTCTCTTGATTTCGTCGATTCTGCAAGCTCTCCAGTTTGTTAGGGTCACCATGCATACACCAATAGGCTGCGGTTCGAGGTGAACATCCTAAAAAATCGGCAATTCCTCGTTGAGTTTTACCATCGTTTTGAAGCAAAAGAATTAAAATTCGTTCTCGAACATGGGCTAATTCACTCTCTCGAAGTGCTTTTTGCAATTTATCTACTTCCTCTGAACTTAGAAAACTCTTTGCTGGCATGGCACGGATAGTCTAATCATTTTTATTACTCAATTATGCAACTTAAATGCTGATCAGCTTAACATCCTTGTAGGCATGACTCGTTAAAGACCAGCGTTGACCCACGATCGCAGCAGTTCATTCACTTGATCAGGTACTTCATCGTGGGGGCAGTGACCCGCACGTAGGTAGTACTCAGTCAATTGCGGATGATACTGGCGGAATTTTTCGCCCCGCTCTCTAGCGTTGATCCAGGGATCAGCTTCGCCCCACAACATTAGCAAAGGACGAGTAAGCTGACCCAGTAACACATCAACCTTTTCACCTTGAGGCGTGCGGAAGACCGAGGCAAATACCTTGGGCGCACCTGGATCACAGGAGGGCTGATAGATTTCCTCAACGAGCTGTTCTGTCACAGCCGTTTGATCTAAGTAGACGTTCTCCAACGTCTTGCGGATCAGTGCTTTTTGACGCACGTATTGGAACAAGAGAAAACTTGCCCAATCCTGACGAAACAACGTTTGGGCGACTTTACCCATGACCTCGCGCACTGGATCAGGTTTGGTCGTGCCCTGAATGTCTGTAAACGGTCCAGCGCTGTTAATCAGTACCAATCCTGCTGCTGATTCTGGTCGTTGAGCGGCAACACAGAGAGCAGCATAGCCGCCCAAGGAGTTGCCCACCACTACCACTGGTTGACCAATGACTTGCGTGATGAAGTCGTGGAGCTGATCGCGCCATAGATCGCCACTGTAGTCACGATCGGGCTTTGCCGATCGCCCAAAGCCCAGAAGATCGATCGCCCAGACTTCAAAGTCTGCACTCAAGCCTGCGATCGACTTGCGCCAGTGGTCTGTAGACGCACCGAAACCATGAATCAGCAACAGAGGCGGACGTTCTGCTTGACGGATGCCAGCTTTGACATAATAAATTGGCTGCTGTTGCCACTGCCAATATTGACCAGGCTTGGGTGGCGAAAGTGGAGGAGCTTGCATTGTTAAAGGAAATCAGAATCACCTCCAACATTTTAGCGTGATGCCTATGGCTAAAAGCTTTCAGGAGTTAGCTTCTATCTGTAGGGACGTTAGACGTAACCTCCCTACAGATGCTCTTTTGCCTGCTTCCTTAGGCTGCAAGTGCTGCTGGGGCTTCTGACCTCTCGGTTGGCACACCATCCTGAACAAGGGACGGAGACTTACCGCTTCGATAGCCGCACGATCGCGCAACGTTTCCAAAAACGGCACAGATCCAGATTTTGCCAGTTGCAAGCTTGCCAACGTATTGGGGCGAGTCAACGGGTCGCGCATATTACGGGCAGTGATAAAGGCGGCAGCACCAGAACCAACCAGATGTATAGCCGTAGCCATACTAGTTAGGACGGGGTGCAGGGGTAGAACCCCTGGCTGGGGGCGAAGCCCCCACACCCCCTTTGATCCCAATGTCCTAAGCTCTGTGGCGATAGCTATAACACTTGGGTGAGAAAGTTCATAGCGATGTAAGAACGTGCTTACAGGCGACATCCTAACGTGCTTCGTCAAAAGAGGCAGAGACGTTCAGTACGATTTTGAGTGGCAGCCGCACCAGTCTTGTTGATAGGCTTAACAGTGGTCAGCTTTGGAATGTGAAGCATTTGCCTTCTCAACCAAATATCAGTCATTTTTGGGGGTTACGGTGCGTCTGTTTAAAACCGTTGCTGGCTTGCGTTGCTATCTCAACCGCTATCGCTCCGGTCAACCTCTGTCCTTTGTTAATCGTTCAGTCATCGGTGAAACACTTCCCGCAGCAAGTGTTTCGATCGGGTTAGTGCCGACGATGGGATCACTTCACGTAGGACATTTGAGCCTGATCCAAAAGGCGCGGCAAGAGAATAAACTGGTCGTAGTGAGTATTTTTGTCAACCCGCTTCAGTTTGGACCGACTGAAGATTTTCAGCAGTATCCCCGGACGCTAGAGCAGGATCAAACTCTGTGTGAGCAAGCTGGGGTCGATGTGATTTTTGCGCCCAGTGCAGGGGAGATGGGAGTCGGGAGTCGGGAGTCGGGAATTGAGAAGCGGGAGCCAGAACACAAACGATTCCCTTTGGAAACGCCTCGCCTTTCTGGAATGCCGAAGGCTACCCAACACTCGCAACTTAACGCTCAAAGCCCTTACTCCTTAGGCCTTACGCCTTACGCCTCACCGACTCAAGTAGTGCCGCCTGAAGCAATGCTGTCTGTTTTATGTGGTCGATCGCGGGTGGGGCATTTTCAAGGCGTGGCGACGATCGTGACGAAACTGCTTAATATTGTGCAGCCGCAGCGAGCGTATTTTGGGCAGAAAGACGCGCAACAGTTGGCAATGATTCGGCGACTCGTTGAGGACTTGAATTTGCCTGTGACAATCGTCGGTTGCCCCATTGTCCGTGAACCGAGTGGGTTAGCCTACAGTTCGCGGAATCATTATTTGACTCCAGAACAGAATGTACAGGCAGCAGCGCTTTATCGTGGGCTGAGCCAAGCTGAACAAGTGTTTCGGACAGGCGAACGTTCTGCTGAAGCATTGCTTAAGACAGTGCAGGCAACACTAGAACCTGTAACGGCGATCGCGCGAGAGTATATCGAATTAGTTCATCCATCCACGTTGGAGCCTTTAGAAATGATTGAGGACGCTGGCTTACTGGCGATCGCGGGTCGCTTAGGTTCGACTCGCCTGATTGACAACATGCTTTTGTCGAGCCGTAAGCCGATTGTGGCGATCGATGGGCCGGCTGGGGCTGGCAAATCGACTGTTTCCCGTCAGGTTGCCCAACGGCTCGATCTGCTGTATTTGGACACAGGTGCAATGTATCGAGCGTTAACCTGGCTGGTGTTAGAGTCTGGGGTTGCTCTTGACGATGAACCCAGCATTGCCGAATTGGCTAGCCAGTGTGAGATTGAGCTTGACGCTCAGCCAACGCCTATAGAGAAGCAAGCAGCCATCAGCGTCTTGGTCAATGGTCAGGATGTGACGCAGGCAATTCGGAGTCTAGAAGTCACGTCAAAGGTCTCTGCGATCGCCGCGCAGCCGATTGTCCGCAATGAATTGGTGCGTCAACAGCGTCGCTATGGCAAGAATGGCGGCATTGTCATTGATGGTCGGGATATTGGCACGTATGTCTTTCCTGATGCCGAACTCAAGCTGTTCTTGACGGCTTCAGTACAAGAACGGGCACGCCGACGGCAGCAAGACTTGAAAAATCAGGGCAAGGACGATATTAGCCTGGATGAACTAGAGCAGGCAATCTACGATCGTGATCTCAAAGACAGCACTCGTGCGCTGGCTCCCCTACGCCAAGCAGAAGATGCGATCGAGATCCAGACGGACAATCTTAGTATTGCCGAAGTGGTCGATCGCATTGTGCAGCTTTACCAGGAACGAGCAATCATCAAAGTGTAGATTTCAGCCTGAATGAGGTGCGGTCGATCGCTCTTTTTGGGGCGATCGCACCTTTGAAAACACCAGTTTATGGTGATGGGCGATCACGTCCACTCGTAGTACTCAAGCAATCTTACATTTGCAAACACCACAAGTTCGTAGGTTGGTATTAAACATTAGGAAAGCCAACACAAAAAGGTAATGGCTTTGAGCTTATGTTCAGCCTGATTTACAGTTAAAATCTATAACCATATTTTTCTTCTCTCTTCTTAAAAGCTGACTCACCTCCCTCAAGAAGTTGTGTGATTTTATGTCTAATATCTAGATCTTCAATGGCTCCGCAACTATATCTGATTGTCCCCTCAAGCGACTCTGCAACAATAATTTGTTCCGCATCAGTGTTAACAACGAGATTAGCATTATGGGTAGCAATTATAATCTGCCTCCTTTTTTTGGCGCTACGAAAAGCAGGAACAAGCTCGTTAAAAATGAAGCGATTATCAAGGTGTTCTTCAGGCTGATCAATGAGTAAAGGCTTGTCATCAAGGGCAAGTAGAATCTTGAGGAGAACAATTGCTCTTTCACCCATTGATAAGCTGTCAATAGATTTATCGTTAAAGCTTATTTCTACTCCCAAGTCAAAGAAGCGTCGGAATACAGTGTTGAAGTAATCAGACACAGTTGTAGATCGCTTCAAGCGCAAGTTTTTAATTTTATTCTCTATTTTCTGTGAAACTAAAATACAGGCATCACTATTGTCACTATTATCCGCATTCATCAAAGACTCCATAGAGTCAAAAATCTCAGCGAAAATGCGATTAATGTCATCTTGAGAGTGTGCACGATTATCTAGCTTATCAGCAACTTGCTGAATGTATTCTGACTTTCCACGCATATCAATAAAAGCTACAAACTTTAAATTATTTAATATTTCATCTTTGCTACTCTCAAATTCATCTATCACTTGTTGGAAGAAATACCTTATATTTGACATCATTTTCATGATCTCAGTATAAAGTTGGAAACGCTTGACATTAAGATCTATACTCTGTTGCTTCTTGGTATCAATTTCCTTGATGTCTTGTTCGGTCTTTTGGATCTCGGCATTCAGATTTGCTACTTTTCGGCGAAATTCTGCGATTGTTCTACTAACTCCTTCTAACTCAGATATCTCTTGATTTTTTATAGAAACATCATTCCAATTCTTTTCCCTAGCCTCATCCAAAAACGTTTTGTTCCTAGATAAAACATCTTTTGCTTCTCTCAAGCCTGCTATCTCATCTGGCAGACTCTTTAAGTTTTCAGAATCATCGAACACTTTTATTTGCTCGTTAAATGTAAGGACGTATTTATTATAAAAAGAACCAAAGCTAGTAATTTGACTTTCAAATTGTTGAAACAATGAGAGCATCTCCTCAATATTTTTCTTTCTTTTCTTGAGTTCCTCTAATCCGTCTGTCAGGTTCCTAATTATGGTATCGCTTTGACCTTGCTGCTCTTCAATTGAGGTGATTCTTAGCGAAACATCATCTTTTTCTCCTACTTTCACTTTCAATTTGTTAGTAAGGCTCTCTTCTTTTTCAAGAACCTCAATATCCAACTGCTCTATTTTGAGATTAATATTTTGAATCTCCTGTTCAATTAATTTGATTTTTTGTCCTTCAACCTCATACTTTTTCATTTGATCAGGAAGATTCTCAAATACTAAATCAAGAATGTGGGAATTTAATTTTCCAGGATTGGCTGAATATTCCTCAAAGTGGTTTTGGGTGAGATAAAGGACATCAGATCTTTCAAAGGGCACAAAGTCACTTGAACCTACTTCTCCCATATAAGATTCACCTGATTTAAAGGTTAAGGTGGTTTTAATAGAAGAAGTTAAGGGTTTGATTTTACCTTTCTTTGTATAAAGACGACGAATAAATGATGTCTCAAGATTTTGCAGTTTTTCACCTTCTCGAAAACACGATGCAACGATGTCAAGCAGTGCTGTTTTGCCAGAACCACGTCCACCAATGATTGTCACTAGATTAGGGTTAAGCTGGGCAGAAAACCCATCAATCAGTAGTGAGTCGTTAAGATTTGTTCTTTCAATCTTCAAACTCTCTAACGTAAAAGAACTTTTTTGTGTTTCAGGATTTTCTGTTTGAACTTTAACTCTTTCACAGGGTTCATACAGAACTTGCTTAAGTCATTCCCATGAAACTTCAGCTTTTATCCAACAGTAACGCTTATCATCAGGTTCTAAAAACCTTTCTTCATAACTGTGTGAATCACAACCCCAAAGGCAAGGCTTTAGTGATTTAAACTCATTAATAAACTCTTCTGGAGATGAGTGCTTACCTCCAAGGCAAAACTCTCTAGTACTATGATTTGAAGAAAAGATAGCATGTGACATTTGGACAAGCTGTTTTCTTACAGCATGGTCTTGCCCACTCCAGCTCATATCCGACAAACCTTCATCTGCCAGCACAAGAAGGTATCTGCCTCTAAATCTAGAATCAAGACGTTCTTTAATCTGTTCGACTTTAACAACAACATTTGTGCAACCTACCGAAATATCAGTTTCCCCTTGAAAAGATGATTCTTGCTCTCGAAGAGTTCGTCCGAATTTAATCAGGTTAGGTAACTTTAGCTTTTGTGTATACTGCGGCTCAAATGGAGTTTGTTCATGACAAAAATCCAAATCATGAAGAAAGCCTTCTTCAATTTCTTGAGGAGATATATCGGGAGACATTAACACATGGAGATTGAGCCTTTTGGACTGCTCGGTTCCCTTCTTGGTTGAATAAATAACTTTATCAACTCGAAATTCAATATTAGGGAAAATAAATATATTTTCTAATTTACCGGACTCTTTCAGTCCTAAAACTTTTTTGTCGCCTTCAATTGTAAAGTAATCAGTAATGCCCAGTGCGACAATTCCCTTTTCTTGGGTTTTCGCTGTGATTTGGCTCACATAATTATCCCAAGTTTCTGAATCCTCTGCACTTCCGAAACCGTTATTTAGTATTGAGCAGGGAGTATGGAGATGAAAATCCCAGATATTCCACCTAGAGCTTTTACTCATAGCTTCTCCGCAACGTAAAACTGCTTTTCAAAGATAGCAGTTACTTCTTACTGCTGCCCAATAAGTTATTAAACTCGCTTCTGTAAGGTGGTATCACTTCCTTCCGTATAAGTGTCTCGAAGCTTCATACCTTCTTCGCTTCAGTTGCATCAGACTTTAGTTGATCACAATGTTTTCAGAGAACAACGCCTCGCTGTAAAACCTTCGATGCTATGAAAAAGCATCAGTAGAGTTGGTAGGATCACTACTGATGCTTTTTCATAGTATGGAAACTACTAACTGAACTACTGCACTGGAGTCAGCACTTTTTCAGTCACGGCTTCCGGGTTGGCTTCGGGTGAGTCTTTTTCAGACGGTGGCACCAGTTGCCAGAACTTCGGCAAGTACTCAGACCAGTTCGCCAGGATGTTTTTGGCTTTTTGGCTGTCGGTGCGATCGGCATGCAACTCAATCAACTCTTTCAACTGTTGCGCTCCAGCAGAGGCAATCACCCGCTGGACTTTCACAATTTCTGGATTGACCTTAGTGGGGAAGCTGCCGTCTTCATCCAGGAAGTACGCCAAGCCACCCGTCATCCCTGCACCCACGTTGCGTCCGGTGCTGCCCAGTACGACAATCACGCCGCCCGTCATGTATTCGCAGCAGTGATCTCCAGCGCCTTCGACGACTGCCTGCGCCTTGGAGTTGCGGACAGCAAAGCGTTCACCTGCCTGACCATACGCTAGAAGCGTTCCGCCCGTTGCACCATATAGACAGGTATTGCCGATGATGACGTTGTCGGAGGGGTTATAGGTGGCAGCCGCAGGCGGCACGATCACGATATCGCCGCCGTGTAAGCCTTTACCTACATAGTCGTTTGCTTCGCCTTCTAGATTGAGCGTGATGCCAGGAAGGTTGAAGGCTCCGAAGCTCTGACCCACACTGCCTTTGAAGTTAAGCGTAAGCTGTCCGCCAAAACCGCTGTTGCCGTATTGACGTGCGATCGCCCCTGCAATGCGTGCACCGATCGTTCGATCGGTATTCACCACAGCCAGGTCTTTGGTCACGCTGGTCTGGTTCGCTATCGCGGCTTGAATGTCTGGATCGCTCAAGAGTTGGTCATCCAGAACCGAGCCGTTGCTGTGGACGGTTTCGTGAGTTAGCCAGGTGCGATCGTCCCGCGTGTCGGGCAGTTGCGTCAGGCAGTCGAGGTTCAGCTTAGGGGTTTTGGGAATGGTTACGCCCTCCCGCACCTTCAGCAGGTCAGCACGACCAATGATGTCATGCAGGGAGCGATAACCTAGCTTTGCCAGCAGCGATCGGGCTTCCTCGGCAATGAAGAAGAAGAAATTGACTACCTGTTCCGGCATTCCAGGGAACCGCTTGCGTAGCTCTTCGCGCTGGCTGGCAACCCCTACCGGACAGTTGTTGGTGTGGCAGATCCGCGCCATGATGCAACCTTCTGCAATCATCGCAATGGAGCCAAAGCCAAATTCTTCGCCACCCATCAGCGCTGCCATCAGCACATCCCAGCCTGTTTTAATGCCGCCATCAACCCGTAGCAGAACGCGATCGCGCAGTTGGTTCTGCATCAACACCCGATGCACCTCGGTCAAGCCCAGTTCCCACGGACTACCTGCGTGTTTGATGGAACTCAACGGCGAGGCACCCGTACCGCCATCGTGACCCGAAACCTGGATGATGTCGGCATTTGCCTTTGCCACACCCGCCGCGATCGTGCCAATGCCAACTTCTGCGACCAGCTTGACTGAAACCTGCGCTGCGGGATTAATTTGGTGCAGGTCAAAGATCAACTGAGCCAGATCTTCGATCGAGTAAATGTCGTGATGCGGCGGTGGGGAAATCAACGTGACACCCGGTTTCGATCGACGCAACATTGCAATATAGGGACTCACCTTGGGACCAGGGAGCTGCCCCCCTTCACCCGGCTTCGCGCCTTGCGCCATCTTAATTTCAAGCTGGTTGGCGCTCATGAGATACTCTGGCGTGACCCCAAAGCGACCTGAAGCAACCTGCTTAATCGCAGAATTAGCGGTATCACCGTTCCGCAGTCCTTTCAGGTGAGGAAACTGCGGCGACAGCCCCTTCTCATCCACATCGTCGAGAGCTAGAAACCGAGTGGGATCTTCGCCCCCTTCGCCAGAGTTAGATTTGCCGCCAATGCGGTTCATGGCGATCGCCAGCGTTTCGTGCGCCTCGCGTGACAAAGCGCCCAACGACATACCGCCCGTGCAGAAGCGTTGCACAATCGCGCTGGCAGGTTCCACCTCGTCTAAAGGAATGGAGGGGCGATCGCTTTTCACATCCAGCAAGTCGCGCAACGCCGTCAGAGGGCGTTCTTCCAGGTATTTTTTGTACAGAGTGTAGTGGTCATAGCTCTTGTCTGCCACAGCTTTGTGGAGATGCTTCGCCATTTCCGGGCTGTTCATGTGATATTCGCCGCCGGGACGATAGTTGACGAAACCATAGTTTTCCAGCTTCTTCGCGTGCAGTTCTGGAAACGCACGTTGGTGGAACGAAACCACTTCCTGCGCCAGATCAGCGATGCTCAAACCGCCCAACCGTGAAGCGGTGCCTGCAAAACCTAGATGCAACAGGTCGCCACCAATGCCGATCGCCTCAAAAATTTGCGCACCGTGGTAACTCGACAGTAGTGAAATACCCATCTTGGACAGGATTTTGAGCAGCCCCTCTTCGATCGCCTTGCGGTAGTTGCCTTGAGCCGCAGACAGAGTGATCGCCTTCAGCTTGCCCCGTTCCATAAAGCTTTGGGTTTTAGGATCAGTCCACCACTGGCGAACCGTTTCGAGCGCCAGGTAGGGACAAACGCCGCTCGCGCCGTAGCCAATCAGGCAGGCAAAATGGTGCGTACTCCAGCACTGGGCAGTGTCCGCAATCAGCGAGGCTTTCATCCGCAAGCCCTGACGAATCAGGTGATGATGCACAGCCCCGATCGCCAGTAGTGGTGGAATGTAGGTGTAATCTTCGCTCAGACTAGGGCTACCCGCTTGAACGGCACGATCGCTCAAGATCAAGATTTTCTTGCCGGCACGAACGGCTTCTGCGGCTTTCTGGCAAAGTGCTGTCACCGCACGCTGTAGACCATCGGGTCCTTGCGATAGTTCAAACAGTGTCGAAAGCTCGGCAGTTTCAAACCCAGATTGGCGAATCTGATCCAGCTCGGCATCGCTTAGCACAGGGGATTCTAGCTTGAGCAAGTGGGCGTACTTTGCGCCAGCTTCCAGCAGATTGCCCCGTTCGCCCAGTTGGATTGCCAGCGACATCACCAGCTTTTCACGCAGAGGGTCGATCGGCGGATTCGTCACCTGAGCAAAGCGTTGCTTGAAGTAGTCGTACAGCAAGCGTGGCTTGGCAGACAGCACTGCTAGCGGTACATCGTCACCCATGCAGAAGGTTGGCTCTTTGCCCTGTGCGCCCATTTCCTGGATGATCATCTCCACGTCTTCTGCCGTGTAGCCAAAGGCAGTCTGATAGCGCAACAGATTTCCAGTGGGAATGTAGGGCACGTTCTCAGCAAATGGCTCGTGCTTAAGATCGTAGCGGTTTTGCTTGAGCCACTCACCGTAGGGCTTCGCGCTGGCTACCCGTTGCTTAATTTCCCAGTTTTTTTGGATCTCATGCGTCTGTAGATCGACCGCGATCATCTGCCCCGGACCCAGACGACCTTTCTCGATAATGTCCGCTTCGGGCAGATCCACGACTCCGGCTTCAGAGGCAACCACAATGTAACCATCGCGCGTGATGCTGTAGCGAGCAGGACGGAGACCATTGCGATCGAGCGTCGCACCCACCACCTTACCGTCACTAAACACGAGCAACGCCGGGACCATCCCAGGGTTCCTGGATACCGCTGTAGTATTCGTAGAAGTCTGTAATTTCAGGATGGTTTACGAGATCGGGCTGGTTTTGGTACGCTTCTGGCACCATAATCATCAGTGCTTCTTGCGGACTGCGACCCGACCACACCAGCAGTTCAAACACATTATCCAGGTTGGCAGAATCGCTGTTGTCAAGATTCACGGTGGGCTTCAGGTCGGCAATGCGATCGCCCCAGCAGGCGTGAGCCAGATCGGCATCCCGCGCGACCATCCAGTTAACATTACCTAGCAGCGTGTTGATTTCGCCATTGTGACCCAGTAGCCGCATCGGCTGTGCGAGCGGCCAGCGCGGCAGCGTATTCGTACTAAAGCGACGATGATAGACCGCAAACGTGCTCTTATATGCCGGGTTCTTCAGGTCAGTGTAGAAGTCGCCCAGCACCGCCGATCGCACCATGCCTTTGTAGACGATTGTGCGGCTTGAAAACGAACAGAAATAGAAGTCATCAAACCTGGTTTGCAGCGCGGAAACAGTCACTTCTGCCCGAATGGCATTGTGGACACGTCTACGAGTGAGATAAAGCTGTCGCTCCAATGCATCACCCTGCTGTTCAGACTGCACCAAAACCTGCTCAATTTGAGGCAAGTTCTCACGCGCTTGCTTACCTAGAAGCTCCGGCAGGGTGGGAACCACCCGCCACCCTAAAACGGTTAAGCCTTCTTCAACAGCAATCCGCTCCATTACCTGACGGGCGATCGCGGCTGCCTCTACCGTTGCTGGCAGAAAGACCATCCCCACACCCATCTGAGCCGATGTAGCGACTTGAATGCCTTCAGCCGCGAGCCATTGCTGCAACAAATCCCAGGGCAGCGCTGTCATCAAACCCGCACCATCTCCAGAATCCTGATCAGCGCTACAGCCACCTCGATGCTCCAAACAGGTCAGTGCCGTCAACGCTTTTTCGATCAAGGCGTGACTGACACGCCCCTGCTGATCGGCAATAAACCCCACACCACAGGCATCGCGCTCTTCTACCAACCAGGGCTGACCAGCGTACACACCCGTTCCCTGATTCTGATCGTGATTCACAGTTGTTCTATCCATGAGATGGCCCGGTTCGTTTGTTGATAAAAGGTGGTGTGATGTTCAGCAGCGCTGATCTGGCGCGTAGCGCTGATCTGGCACTTGTAGTTGTGAAAGCAATGTCAAGCGATCAAGAATAAAACTTCAAAATTGAGCAGAACGGGCAATCGCTCCAACTCAGCAAGAACATATCAGTCGCGTCAATCCGATTCTACATAGAATATGGGTTTCACGAAGGCTAGCCAATCGCCTTTCGTTCGGTCAGCACTACAGCCTGGTTACCAGCCTGTTAGCAGCCATATCTTTCTCCAACACTTCATGCTAGCTGCAAGAGCCAACGGCGTTTGTTACAACTTTGACCACGATCGCGACCTTCTAGACAACGACAACCCCACGATCGAGCGTTGGGCACACATTCTGTAGGACGAGCATTTTATAAGAAATAGCCTGCTCTTGCAATCCCTCACCGATCGCAGCGCCTTTTAGTCTGTTGCCGTGGATTCAAAGAATCTCGCCTGTAAGCTGCCTATGTGGGAGTTGTTTCTGTAACTGCAGTGACACTTGGGCATACTATGCCAACAAACACGGAATTAAAGAAGCTGATTAGTCGATCAACCTTCGGTCTGGGCTGGCAACATTGATACCATTCGCTTAGTCATCATTTTCTGACAGTGGTGTCAGTTAGGTTGGGACAACTATTTACCAAAAAACAGTAATCTGCTCAAACCGTTGCCCGGTTTCTGCTACGTTCATAAAATTAACTTGCCTTTCCTTCTATCTCCTGTTGCCAGAGGAAAATTGTGATCAGACGTGATGTCAATCAGCGGTTCGAGCAATCAGTCGGCTCAGCAGGCGATCGATTTGGTCGATCGCGCTGCGCCCAAAGCCTCCTTTTAATCGCAGGGTTGCTGACCTTAAGCTGTCTCATGCCGCAGTTTGATGCTGTTGCCACGACCGCTCCTAATCAAGCCTTACAGAACCAACCGACACAGAACCAGTCCCTACCAAGCCGACCCAATCTTGTGAGTCAAGCCCCATCCTTGCCTGCACAAAGCCAACAGGGGAATCAAATTCTACTCAATGGTCGTATGTTGTCTGCTGCTTGGGCGCAGTGGTCTGCTGGCGGACAACGCCTTGGCATCAGTGAGGCAGGACTCTCCCAAGCGATCGGAGTCGAACTACTCAACACCGCTGATGCGACGAGACAACCTGTGCAGTGGTTCTCTGACCCCATTACCGCGCCATTAAACCTTCCAACACGATTCACTGGTGCACTTCGCTATCTTGATATTACTGACTTAGCACAGCGATCGGGTTGGCAACTACAGGTCAATGGTGCCGTTTTGCAAATCAACTCACCACCAGCCACGGTGAGCGCGTTACGGCAGGGGAAGCAACCCTGGGGCGATCGCCTGGTCATTGAACTCGATCGTTCAACACCCTGGCAAGTCGATGAACAGAACCAGGAGGTTGTTTTAACGCTGGATGCTCAGATCCCCGCTACTCTCCTCCAAAGCTTCAAACCTGCTGCTGGCAATCGGCTTAAAGCCATCAGTATTGAGCCTGGAACCAATCAAACGCGGATTCGGCTGAGTCTTTCCAGTGCTTTGCGCCCTCGCGTGTGGAGCCTCCCCAACACCAATCGCCTGATTGTCGATATTCGTCCTGATTCCGCTGTCGATCGCGATATCCTCTGGGCACCGGGACTTCGTTGGCGTACCCAAACGCTTACTGTAGAAGCCACACGTTTTCCAGTGACCTGGCTGGAGGTTGATCCCCGTCAACCCGGAGTCAGCCTGAAGCCGATTTTGCCTAACTCTGGCACGCTAGTGGGCACGGCTCCCCTGCTTCGTACCGCGCAACAAGCTCAGGTCGCAGCAGCAATTAATAGCGGGTTTTTCAATCGCAATAATCAGTTGCCCCTAGGTGCCGTTCGGCTGGATGGACGCTGGCTCTCTGGTCCGATTCTGGGACGTGGCGCGATCGCCTGGAACGCCACAGGTGAAACTAAAATCGCTCGCCTCACCCTTCAAGAAACTCTTGTGACTTCCAAGGGACAGCGGTTGCCGCTCACTCATCTCAACAGCGCCTATGTTCAGGCTGGCATTGCCCGCTATACCAGCGGTTGGGGCAGCAGCTATAGCCCTTTCACAGACAACGAAATTCTCGTAACGGTACAAAACAACCAGATCGTGAGCCAGCAACCCCTGGGTGCCGCTGGCAGCAGTGCTGTTCCGATTCCTGCTACTGGGTATCTGTTAGCGGTGCGATCGAATCGTAATGCTGCCACCACACTGACACCCGGAACATCGTTGCAGTTGGAGACTGCCATTACGCCCCCCGACTTCAACCGTTATGACCAAATCATTGGCGGCGGACCACTCCTCCTCCAAAACCGTCAAATCGTGCTAGATGCCAGGGCCGAACAATTCAGCAATGCGTTTGTGATCGAAAAGGCAAGTCGCAGCGCGATCGGGCAAACTGCTGATGGTAAGTTGCTCATTGCCGCTGTCCATACCGATTTAGATGGCAGCGGTGCCACGCTGACTAACATTGCCCAAATGATGCAGCAGTTAGGTGCCGTCAATGCGCTCAACCTTGACGGCGGTAGCTCGACAACGCTGTACCTGGGTGGGCAACTCCTCGATCGGCTACCTCGTACCGCCGCCCGTGTCCACAATGGTATCGGTGTTTTCGTTCAACCCAGCCGTTAAGCCTTGCGTTCAAGACTCACGTTGCAGTCCGCGATCGTGCGCGAAAATACTCAGTGACCCAAGTTTCAGCCGTCAACTAGGCTTTAGCGCCTGAGCAAGCTTTGTAAAGAGTAGGCTGAGAGTTAACACAGGCGTATCGCTCACGCATTAAAGCAGGATAGCCAAGTTTCATCTAAGTCTCTTTGTCAAACCCTCTTCCCTCAGGCTAAGTTTGGAGCGCGTCACTATTACGTAAAGATTACGTGTGAATTTAATCAACTAAACCTGGACAGGTAGAACCGTCGTGAAGAATTTGTTAGGTTGATTCTCGGCACAATTAGCTTGCTACACCAACTTCCATTCTGTCCATAGCGCCTTGCTAAACGAAATAGGATCAAGTCATCTTCCTCAACCAGTCGCCGCCCTAGTAGAACATTTTTGAAAGAGATAACCACTATGATTCAATCTCAAGAAACCCATCAAAGCCCCTCTCTCGCCTTGCCTCTCAATGGCAGTCAAAATACAGTTGCTGCTACAGAATTGAGACCCTGGGGTTCTTTCACAATTCTGGAAGAAGGACGGGGCTACAAAATTAAGCGCATTGAGGTGAAGTCCGGTCATCGTCTCAGCCTTCAAATGCACCACCACCGTAGCGAACACTGGATTGTAGTGTCAGGAACAGCAAAAGTTGTTTGTGGCGATCGAGAACATGTTCTAAGCAGCAATCAGTCAACCTATGTTCCGCAATGTACTCCCCATCGCCTGGAAAATCCTGGTGTCATTCCGCTAGTCTTAATCGAAGTCCAGAATGGAGAGTACTTAGGAGAAGACGATATTGTTCGCTTTCAAGATGATTATGCTCGTGCCCAGTAAATTGCTAATCACTTGCGATCGGCTCGTTCAACATCCTCAAGCTTCTAAAACCCAACGTACGTATGCAATTTTTCCAGAGTGCTTGTAAAGACGACTCTTAACTAAAATCACACGACGTGCAACATTTCTAGAATACGTGTCAGAACCGTCCCCCTCTCCCGCTGAGAGGAAACCAATAAATGTTGTCCTGACTCTTCTCTCGGTCAAAAAGGGTCAGGATAGCGGGACATTAGCTGTACCTGGTAAACTGCGTCCCCGTAGCTTTTTACTTCTCTATCAGCCCCTCCACCGCTGCTTGTCGCTTTGTACTGCTGTAAAGTAATTGCAGAGTACCCATTTTTGACAAAACTGATGATAAGTCTCAGTCATGCAGCCGTCAGTGAAATTCTGCGACTGAAGGCAAAGCTTAATGAACCAGACCTTAGGTTTCGTCTCAGCGTTCAGCCAAGCTGCTGCTTGTCGCTAGCTTACGTAATGACCTTTGATGCAACTATGCATCCAGACGACCAGTTGCGCGACTGTAGTGGAATTCAGGTTGTCGTTGATGCCAAGAGCCTTACAGCCGTTAATGGTCTTACCATTGATTACTCCGAAGACTTGATGGGGGGGGCGTTTCGGTTTCACAACCCAAACGCAACTCAGAGTTGCGGCTGTGGGAACTCCTTTTTGCTCGGTGAAGCAGTATGACACCGCAATGTTCTAATTGCTCTATTACCTGCATGAAAGTCGAGCTAGAATAGGAAACTGCAGGTTAAAAAATTATGTTGACACAATCCTAGTGTGTTAGTAAGATCAGAGTTTGTAAACGTTTAGTCCAACAGAATCGCATACGTCTTGTATCATGCCCACTATTCAGCAACTCATTCGTACTGAGCGTCAAAAGACGCAGAAAAAGACCAAGTCGCCTGCTTTGAAGAGTTGCCCTCAGCGTCGCGGTGTCTGTACACGGGTTTACACGACAACGCCTAAAAAGCCTAACTCCGCGCTTCGCAAAGTTGCTAGAGTGCGTCTGACTTCTGGATACGAAGTTACGGCTTATATTCCAGGAATCGGTCATAATCTGCAGGAACACTCTGTCGTAATGATTCGGGGTGGTCGGGTGAAAGATCTCCCAGGTGTGCGCTACCACATTATCCGTGGAACGCTGGACACCGCAGGGGTTAAAGACCGTAAGCAGGCTCGTTCTAAATATGGTGCCAAGCGCCCGAAAAAGTAAGCTTTTATTAAGCTGGTGCTATTGAGTATTATGTTTGAGTGGTTCGGTTGATGCATTGCTTTTGGGGTTCCATATAAGCAAGCTGTCGCCACTCGATCGAGGCTAACGCTGGCACAATTTAGCGTTTACTCAGCTTTGTCGCTTGCTTTGGCTTCTCCTCGCAGCGAAATTTGTTTCATGACCTAACACGTTTTATCTTTTCAAGGCTCATTATGTCTCGTCGTACTGCTATACAGAAACGTCCTGTTCCGCCCGATCCGGTTCATAATTCTCGATTGGTTAGCATGATGGTTCGGCGTATCATGCACCATGGAAAAAAATCTGTGGCTTCGCATATCATCTATGACGCTTTTGAAGCAATCGCGCAGCGTACTGGTGCTGATCCAATCGAAGTATTTGAGCGAGCTGTTAAAAACGCAACACCTTTAGTTGAAGTTAAAGCACGCCGTGTTGGGGGTGCTACCTATCAGGTGCCTATGGAGGTTCGTTCTGATCGTGGGGTTGCGCTTGCACTGCGGTGGTTAATCCAGTATTCGCGTCAACGACCTGGTCGTACGATGGCAAGTAAGCTTGCAAACGAGTTGATGGATGCTGCTAACGAAACAGGTAGCGCGATTCGTAAGCGTGAAGAAACTCACCGTATGGCAGAGGCGAATAAAGCATTTGCTCACTACCGTTACTAAGCGTTTGTCACGGAATTACTCCCCTAAGTTTCATGTGGAGCGTCTAAAATTAGTTATGGAATGGCAGCGCGGTCATAGCTGCGGCAGAGGCAAAGGAGGCAGTTATGTCACGTACTATCCCAATTGAACGAATCCGAAACATTGGGATTGCAGCCCATATTGATGCTGGCAAAACTACGACTACCGAGCGCATTCTGTTTTACTCCGGGGTGGTTCACAAAATTGGTGAAGTTCACGAAGGCACAGCTACGACTGACTGGATGGCTCAGGAGCGGGAACGTGGCATTACAATTACCGCTGCTGCTATCAGCACAAGTTGGCAAGACCACCAGATCAACATTATTGATACGCCTGGTCACGTCGATTTCACCATTGAGGTTGAGCGCTCAATGCGTGTCTTAGATGGCGTAATTGCTGTCTTTTGTTCCGTTGGCGGTGTGCAACCCCAATCGGAAACTGTTTGGCGGCAGGCTGATCGCTATAGAGTGCCTCGGTTTGTCTTTGTTAATAAGATGGATCGTACGGGAGCAAATTTTTACAAAGTGTATGCGCAGATTCGCGATCGCTTGAGAGCGAATGCTGTACCTGTGCAACTTCCTATCGGTAGCGAAAGCAATTTGAGGGGCATTGTAGATTTAGTTCGAATGCGTGCTTTTCTCTACAACAACGATTTAGGGACGGACATTGAAGAAACAGGCATTCCTGAGGATGTTCAGGTTTTGGCTAATGAGTATCGCCTCAAATTAGTTGAATCTGTTGCAGAAACTGAGGATACTTTGACTGCAAAATACTTGGATGGTGAAGAATTCACTGAGTCTGAGATCAAAGCGGCGTTGCGTAAAGGTACGATTGATGGAACGATTGTACCAATGCTTTGTGGCTCTGCTTTTAAGAACAAGGGCATTCAACTGATGTTGGACGCTGTTATTGACTATTTGCCAGCGCCAATTGATGTACCGTCTATTCAAGGATTGCTGCCCAGTGGTGGCACCGTTGAGCGGCACGCAGATGACTCGGAGCCATTGTCGGCGTTAGCTTTCAAAATCATGGCTGATCCTTATGGTCGCTTGACGTTTATTCGGGTCTACTCTGGGGTCTTGAAGAAAGGTAGCTATGTCTTAAACTCTACTAAAGACAAGAAAGAGCGGGCTTCCCGTCTCATCATTTTGAAGGCTGACGATCGTATTGAAGTGGATGAGATGAGAGCGGGTGATTTAGGCGCTGTTCTAGGGCTTAAGGATACATTCACAGGTGATACGATCTGTGATGAAGACTCGCCTGTAATCTTAGAATCTTTGTTCATACCGGAGCCAGTCATTTCAGTTGCCGTGGAGCCGAAGACGAAGCAGGATATGGAGAAGCTATCAAAAGCACTCCAATCACTCTCCGAAGAAGATCCCACCTTTAGAGTGAACGTTGATCCAGAAACAAATCAGACAGTGATTGCAGGCATGGGTGAACTCCACCTGGAAATTCTGGTTGATCGGATGCTGCGAGAGTTTAAGGTCGAAGCAAATGTGGGCGCACCTCAGGTTGCCTATCGGGAGACAATCCGAAACTCTGTTAAAGCAGAGGGAAGGTTTGTCCGTCAAAGCGGTGGCAAAGGTCAATATGGTCATGTAGTCATTGAGCTGGAGCCAACTGAACCCGGTAGTGGTCTCGAATTCGTCTCGAAGATTGTTGGCGGTACTGTGCCTAAAGAGTACATTGGTCCAGCAGAACAAGGCATGAAGGAAGCTTGTGAGTCAGGTATTCTGGCTGGCTACCCAGTGATTGATCTCAAAGCAACGCTGGTAGATGGCTCCTATCATGATGTTGATTCTTCCGAAATGGCGTTTAAGATTGCTGGTTCAATGGCGATCAAGAGCGCTGTGATGAAGGCTTCACCTGTTCTTCTAGAGCCTATGATGAAGGTTGAAGTTGAGGTTCCTGAAGACTTTCTGGGTCCTGTCATGGGTAATTTGATTTCGCGTAGAGGTCATATTGAAGCTCAGGAAGTCGAGCAGGGACTTGCCAAAGTAACCACAAAGGTTCCATTGGCAGAAATGTTTGGATATGCTACGGACATAAGGTCAATGACCCAGGGTCGAGGCATATTCACGATGGAGTTTAGTCACTACGATGAGGTTCCTCGCAGTGTGGCTGAAACAATCATCGCCAAGAGTAAAGGGAACGCATAATCAGGAAGAGGAATAACTAAGTCATGGCACGTGCAAAGTTTGAACGGAATAAACCCCACGTTAACATCGGTACCATTGGTCACGTTGACCATGGCAAGACGACGCTAACTGCTGCAATTACGATGACTCTGTCGGCATTAGGGCAAGCAGCAGCCAAAAAGTATGATGAGATCGATGCTGCACCGGAAGAAAAAGCGCGGGGCATTACAATTAACACGGCTCACGTTGAGTATGAAACGGCTGATCGGCATTATGCCCACGTTGATTGTCCTGGGCATGCTGACTATGTGAAGAATATGATCACTGGTGCAGCACAAATGGATGGTGGCATTTTGGTGGTGTCAGCAGCAGATGGTCCGATGCCACAAACTCGTGAGCACATTCTTTTAGCTCGGCAGGTCGGTGTTCCACGGTTGGTTGTCTTCTTGAACAAGAAGGACATGGTGGATGATGATGAGCTTTTAGAACTAGTTGAATTAGAAGTTCGTGAATTGCTCAGTTCGTATGATTTTCCGGGCGACGATATTCCGATCGTAGCTGGGTCCGCTCTACAAGCGCTAGAAGCAATGACTGCTAGCCCTAAGACGAAGCGTGGTGAAAACGAGTGGGTTGACAAAATCTATGAGTTGATGGACAGCGTAGATTCGTACATCCCCACACCAGAACGTGATATTGATAAGCCGTTTTTGATGGCAGTTGAAGATGTTTTCTCGATTACAGGTCGGGGAACTGTTGCAACTGGTCGGATCGAACGGGGAGAAGTGAAGGTTGGCGATACTGTTGAACTGGTTGGTATCCGTGACACTCGTTCTACGACAGTAACGGGTATTGAAATGTTCAAGAAGAGCCTTGAGAAAGGTATGGCTGGCGATAATGCAGGCGTACTTTTACGGGGTTTGCAAAAAGATGATATTGAGCGTGGTATGGTCATTGCCAAGCCAAAATCGATTACACCTCACACAAAATTCGAGTCTGAGGTGTATATTTTGAAGAAGGAAGAAGGTGGTCGTCATACACCGTTCTTTCCTGGCTATCGCCCTCAATTTTATGTGCGGACGACAGACGTAACAGGTACGATCAGCGACTTTACAACTGATGAAGGTGGCGAGGCAGAAATGGTGATGCCAGGCGATCGTATCAAAATGACTGTTGAACTCATCAACCCAATTGCGATTGAGCAAGGTATGCGTTTCGCCATCCGCGAAGGCGGCCGCACGGTTGGAGCCGGAGTCGTTGCTAAGATTCTTAAGTAGTTGACGTTTGTGAGTCAGCTATGAACGTTCAGGTTTAAACTGACTGCTCATCGTTCTGACTTGCAGGCAATCAAATTATGCTTAAGGCTTTGTTTGTGTCACTTGATTGATCGAACCGATAGCTAAAAGTTGCTTACTGAAGGCTATCGGTTTACCAGAACCTTGAAAATTTATCATTATTCCAATGGCAACTATTCAGCAGCAAAAGATTCGTATTCGGCTTAAGGCATTTGATCGTCGTCTTCTTGATACCTCGTGTGAAAAAATTGTTGACACGGCAAATCGTACGAATGCTACTGCGGTTGGTCCGATCCCTCTTCCTACTAAGCGACGAATTTACTGTGTCCTTCGATCGCCTCACGTGGACAAGGATTCACGGGAGCACTTTGAAACTCGTACGCACCAACGTATCATTGATATTTATCAGCCATCCTCAAAAACAATTGACGCGCTGATGAAGCTCGATTTGCCTGCTGGTGTTGATATTGAAGTCAAGCTCTAGAAACGAGGCGGGGTAGGTAAAGCTTACCCCGCTTTTCATGGCTCGCTCTATACTTAAGTGTTTTTATGCACTCGTATTTTAATTTGGATATATTTTATACATTTACTGATTGGCAAAAGTCGTATCTCTGCTCCCCCTCTTTAGTTCAGTTGCGGTACAGTATTTAAAGAAGTACTGTCTCTTCGTCTGAATAAATAATGGCACCTTCTTCATCAATTGCGGTTCGAGAACTCCCTCTTTTTCCTTTGCCAGAAGTGGTTCTGTTTCCAGGGCGACCCCTTCCATTGCATATTTTTGAGTTTCGCTACCGAATCATGATGAACACGATTTTGGAGGGCGATCGGCGTTTTGGTGTCGTCATGTGGGATCAAGCTCAAGGCAAACCAGCGGCAATTGGTTGCTGTGCTGAGATTGTTGAGTTTCAGCGATTGCCTGACGATCGTATGAAAGTGTTGACGCTAGGGCAGCAGCGATTCAGAGTTCTAGAATACGTGCGTGAAAAACCTTACAGAGTAGGGTTGGTTGAATGGATTGAGGATCATCCTCCTGAACATGATTTGAAGCTTTCAGCAAGTAACGTTTCACAGTTACTTCAAGATGTGGTTCGCCTCTCAGCAAAGCTTACTGGGCAAGAGATTGAGTTACCGGAAACGATGCCAACGTTGCCAATTGAGCTATCTTATTGGATTGCCAGTAACTTGTATGGGGTAGCAGAAGAGCAGCAGGCATTGCTAGAAATGCAGGACACTGCTGCTAGGCTTGAGCGCGAAGCAGAGATTCTTACATCAACTCGCAATCATCTTGCAGCCCGAACGGTATTGAAAGACACGCTGGACAATTCATTATCCTAGGTTGGCGATCGAATTCGATAGCATCACGGTCTCTATGTTTGTGATGCCTTGGATTATGTAGTAGTAAGAGTTATGTTGCTTAAGAAGGTTTTGAGATTCTTGAGGTAATTTAGCTACAGGTTAAGTCTTTAAGGTAGAGGGAGTTTTTTCCCTCACATACTCTTCGTTCCCGACGTCATGCCTTTTAAAGTGGCAGCTAAGTGTTAGACTAATTTTTCCGTAAGGTAAATCAATCTAACCTAAAGCTTAGAGTTCCATTTCACCGCTGCTTACTTTGTAGTTTCTATGACGTAACACATGAGGGTGCTGCTATTCAGGTGAGAAGCGGGTATTGCTGAAGCTTGTACTATTTCACTCAGTCTTCGTCTACTTTCCTCAGTGCTTTAGATAAGAGTTCTGAACACGTATTGACGCTAAGTTAAGGATTTTTGGTGGTTTTGTATACTTTTTGAGTGAAACTACTTACTGAAAACTTTAAATAACCTGGAGTAGTGCATAAAGTTTCCGCGAAATTAGCGATGAGCATTGGGCAGAACTAAGAACCCACAGTTATGGTTGGGGCATGAGCTGAATGTCTCTTAGTTACTACTCCCAGTTAAGGTTTTTTTATGCAGAATGTACTTGTTCGTTCTCAAACTGCGATTCTTCAACCTCTAGGTTCCTTGAATGCTGGAAATGTTATTGCTTTTCAACAACAACTGAATGCAGCTATCTTATCGGAGCGCCATTCAAGTTTATTAATTGATATGGCTCAAGTTGAATCAATTGATAGTGCAGGTTTGATGACACTGGTGTCCGCGTTGAGCATGGCACAACGTTTGAACAAGCGCTTTAGTCTTTGCGCGATCTCGCATTCTGTGCGAATTATCTTTGAATTAACTCAACTCGATCGTGCCTTTGAAATTCTGGAGGGACGCTACACTCTAAGCGAAGCAGTTGCATAAGTAACGTTTAACGTACATTCACTAAATAGCCAGCAGGAGGAAGCAAATCTGGGTGTGCCTGCTGGCTTTGTCAGTTAAAGGAGAGGTGTGTACAAACGCTGGTCTGAATAACATTGGTATAATGAGCAATGCCAAAGGCGTGTTCAGGCAGTGGACGCAAAAGGGAACCTCGTTATGACATTTGCTGTTGAAGCATTGCTTACCCCAGACATTTTGAAGCCAGCTCGGTATCTTGGTAATGAGCTAGGCGCTGTTCATAAACCCTGGGATGCAGCAACTGTTCGCTGGGTTCTTACTTATCCAGAGATTTATGAAGTCGGTGCCTCAAATCTCGGGCATATAATTTTGTACAGTATCCTCAATGCTCAACCGCGTCAATTGTGCGATCGTGCTTATCTGCCTGCCTCTGATTTAGCAATCAAGCTGCGAAGTAGTCAAACGCCCTTGTTTGCAGTTGAATCACGGCGATCGCTGGCTGACTTTGACATTTTAGGCTTCAGCCTTAGCTACGAACTGGGTGCAACGAATATTCTTGAGATGCTAGCTCTAGCTGGCATTCCCCTAACCTGGAAAGCACGCCAACAGGCTAAGGTAAACGAACAACAGGTATGGGAAAGTTCTGAGTCTGCGACCTCTGTACACAGCAAGCAGATGGCACCTGTCACATATCCGCTGATTTTTGCCGGTGGGCAAACGGCGACTTCTAACCCAGAACCCTACGCTGACTTCTTTGATTTCATTGCTTTAGGGGATGGCGAGGAGCTACTGCCAGAAATCGGACTAGTACTAGAAGAAGGGAAGGCTGCTGGGTTAAGCCGGGAGGCACTGTTGCTAGACCTGGCTCAGGTGCCAGGAGTTTATGTACCGCAGTTTTATGACATGGCTCCTGATGGTTCCGTGCAGCCAAATCGTCCTGATGTGCCAACGCGCATTTTGCGGCGAGTGGCTAACCCTATGCCAGCTTACTCGATCGGTCTTGTGCCCTACGTCGAAACCGTACACGATCGCCTAACCGTAGAAATTCGGCGGGGCTGCACACGGGGCTGTCGCTTTTGCCAGCCAGGAATGCTAACACGCCCAGCACGGGATGTCGAACCGGCCGCAGTCGTTGAGACGATCGAGCAAGGAATGCGAGCGACTGGCTACAACGAATTTTCGCTGCTGTCGTTGAGTTGCTCAGATTATCTGGCGCTGCCTGCGGTAGGCATGGAAATTAAAAATCGCCTGAAGGACGAAAATATTTCTCTATCGTTGCCCAGCCAACGGGTCGATCGCTTTGACGAAACCATTGCCAATATCCTCGGTGCCACCCGTCAGGGTGGACTTACTTTTGCTCCAGAAGCTGGTACACAGCGACTGCGAGATATTGTCAATAAGGGCTTAACCAATGAGGAACTCTTACGCGGGGTTAAAACTGCCTGGGAGCAAGGTTGGGACAAGGTCAAGCTTTATTTCATGATTGGTCTGCCAGGTGAGACAGATATCGATGTCGTGGGCATTGCTGACACGGTGCGCTGGCTCCAGCAGGAATGCAATGCCAAAGGCAGAAAGCGGCTGCACTTTAACATCACGATTTCTAACTTCACGCCCAAGCCGCATACGCCTTTTCAGTGGCATTCTGTTGCAGCTGCAGAATTTGCACGGAAGCAACGGCTTTTGAGAGAAGAGTTTCGCCACATTCGAGGCTTAAAAGTTAACTTTACGGATGTTCGCCTTTCGGCAATGGAAGATTTTGTTGGTAGGGGCGATCGCCGCCTCTCCTCTGTCATCCAGCGCGCCTGGGAACTGGGTGCAGGGATGGATGCCTGGTGGGAAAGTCTCGAGCGTGCATATAGTGCCTGGACACAAGCGATCGCTGAATCGGGGCTGGACTGGAGATACCGTCAAATTGAAAACGGCGAGTGGAATGTGTTTGAGGCAAAGGCTAAAGGTCTTGATGAGAAGGATAAAGGCTTAAGGCTTAAGGATGAAAAAGACATTGAGCCTTTAGCCTTTAGCCTTTATCCTTCCTTTGATACTCCTCTCCCGTGGGATCATCTTGATACAGGCATTGATAAGCAGTGGCTCAAAGAAGATTTGCAGCGAGCCTTGCAAGCAGCAACCGTACCAGACTGCTCCTTTGACGGCTGCTCTCATTGCGGAGTTTGTAGCACTGACTTTGGGCATAACGTAGTAGTAGCGCCGCCGGAACTGCCAGCCTTTGCGGGTCACTTTGTACCGAATCAGCAGCGTGCCCAGCGGGTACGGGTATGGTTAGGTAAGCTTGGTGAAATGGCATTAGTGAGCCATCTTGATTTGATTCGCTTGTTCGATCGGGTGGTACGACGAGCCGCCCTACCAATCACTTTTACAGGTGGTTTTCATCCGGGACCACGTATTATTCCTGCAAGTGCCCTTCCGCTGGGTGTTACCAGTACAGGCGAAATTGTCGATTTTGAACTGACTGAGGTAATGGATCTGACCCTCTTTCGGTCAAAGCTGGAGGCGCAACTTCCGGCTGAAATCCCGATTTATCACGTTGAAACCGTTCCGGTCAGCTCGCCAGCGGCAACTCAGCTTTTGGAGAAGGCAGAGTATCGCATTACGGTTGGCATCGTGCAGTCAGACGCACCTGCTGCTATCCAGTCGCTTACTTTATCGACCTGGCAGGCATGGGTAGACACCATTCAAGCCAGTGAGGCGCTTTGGTTTCAGCACACGACCAAAGCAGGCAAAACGCAGGACATCAATCTACGCGATCGCCTGTTTGACTTGAAAATTGAAGCCCTAGTCAGTGAGACGTCGATCGTGCTGCGTTACCTTGGCAGTCACCGTAATGACGGCACGTTACTCCGCCCCGATCATGTCCTTTATATGCTGGAGCAGGTATCCCAGCAAGAACTGCAACTGTTGCACATACACCGCGATCGGCTGCTTTTAGCGACACCTGAACACTCAGGATTGCCGCTCACTTGAACTTGTTTCACCGAAAAGAGTTAAAGACCGAAAGGATTGAGGCGTTTCTAGATGCTGTTTATCCTTTTGGTGAGTCGTCCAGGGTACAAACTATTGGATGCTTAGAGAGGAAAACCTATCGCTTCAAGCATTCGTCTCATACTTTTTTCTTGCTACGCCAGCTTATCGATTCTTGAATTTTAGTCGCAGAGAAATCTGTACACGCTATAATGCAACTCAACAGAGGCTGTTGCGGGTTGAAGACTCTTAGGGGTACCGCTAAGTAAGTCAGCATTTGATGCTGGACACAGCCTACTTTGTCAGATTTCTAGTCCATCTTTTACAGAGTTCGATACCTTTTTTCAAGAAAAGGTAATTGGCTGGTTTGATTGATTATTCATGCAGTGGTCTTTGCCATAGTCAACCGTTGTGAGGCTGTTAGAGACCGCCTCGTTTCAGGATTGGCATCTTTTTATAGCCGTTGCATAGCCTTGGAGCTTTTACGTTATGCAGCGGCATCTTTGTACGAGCTAGAGGATGACCGACTTAGATCCTCCTGCTGCCGCCAACCTTTGAGGAAATTGAATGTCCAAACAAATTGTGATCGCAGAGCAGCATCGTATTGCTGCCGTTTTTTCGGAAGATCAGATTCAAGAACTGATTGTTGCAACGGGTAGTCATCAAGTAAGTGATGTTTATCTTGGCATCGTTGAGAATGTCCTACCAGGTATTGATGCAGCCTTCGTAAACATTGGTGATAGTGAACGCAACGGATTTATTCATGTCACCGACTTAGGTCCGTTGAAGTTGCGCCGGATGGCGGGCTCCATTACCGAACTGTTGGCTCCTCAGCAAAAAGTGCTGGTGCAGATCATGAAGGAGCCGACGGGTAATAAGGGCCCCCGTTTGACAGGTAACGTTTCACTCCCGGGGCGTTACTTAGTGCTGATGCCTTATGGCAAAGGTGTAAACCTTTCCCGCCGCATTCGTAATGAAAACGAACGGAATCGGTTACGGGCGTTGGCAATTTTGGTTAAACCTGCAGGCATGGGCATTGTTGTCCGCACTGAAGCAGAAAATATGCCTGAGGATGCCATTATTGAAGATTTGGAAATGCTGCAAAAGCAGTGGGAGCTTGTCTTGCAAGAGGCGACCACTACCCGCGCACCTGCCCTGCTAAATCGGGATGATGACTTTATTCAGCGGGTGCTGCGGGATGTTTACAGTGCGGATGTCAATCGGATTGTGGTGGACTCCCATACTGGGCTAAAGCGTGTGCGGCAGCAGTTGACGAATTGGGGCGGTGGTGATTTACCTCGGGGCGTGCTGATTGATCACCATCGCGATCGTGCCCCAATTATGGAGTACTTCCGTATCAACGCTGCTATCCGAGAAGCGCTCAAACCAAGAACTGATTTGCCCTCCGGTGGCTACGTCATTATTGAGCGTACGGAAGCATTAACCGTGATTGATGTTAACTCTGGCTCTTTCACCCGCTCCGCCACCGCCCGCGAAACCGTGCTTTGGACAAATTGTGAAGCTGCCACTGAGATTGCTCGCCAACTGCGACTGCGTAACATTGCTGGCATCATTGTGGTCGATTTTATTGATATGGATCAGCGCCGCGATCAACTGCAAGTATTAGAGCACTTTAACAAGGCGCTGAGAGCTGATAAGTCGCGTCCTCAGATTGCTCAATTGACAGAACTTGGGTTAGTCGAGCTAACGCGCAAGCGTCAAGGCAAAAACATTTACGAAATTTTTGGTCGTGCCTGTCCTACCTGTGGCGGTTTAGGTCATCTGGTGCATCTACCAGGGGATAGCGAGACGGCAGAGGGTGATATGGTGGAGCGTCCAGCAGCCGTAGCGCTACGAGAATCACGAACCGTCGATCGCAACATTACAGGGCGTGGACGTGGACGTGATCTAGTGCTTCCTACGGTTGTCAGTGCCCCCGAGCCAACATGGGAAGACCGTAGCGAAGACCTGGATGATAGTGATGATGTTCAGGATCTAGGGCTGAGCCATCCGAGCTATCAAGAGCTGGGTGGTAACAACCGTCGCCGCCGCCGTCGCCGTCCCGGTGATGAAGGACGTAGCGGCAGTCCGTCTTATCAAAGCGCTCCTACCCTAAAGCTTGATTCAGCAAACGATGGTGAACCAACGGCTGTTCCAGACTTACCATTCGCTAGTCGCTCTGATGCCGGACGCTCTGATCGTCCAGAGCGTCCGGCTCGAGGTCGCGGTGGTCGGGGGCGTGGCGGACGTGACGGCGTACCCGAACTGCTGCTTAATCGAGAGCTTGTTCCAGCAAAAGACCTGGGAACAACGCTGGAGACTCCCTATGTGCCGGAGGCACCACCAGAGTTAAGTTATGTAGAGGAGCGCCGGGGTCGATCGCGTCGGGATTCTTCACGAGCGCCACAAGAGCCACCAGAAGTCGTTATTGTAGAAATGACACCCGCAGAACAGGATATTTATGCCTGGATGGGTATTTCGCCGTTGATACTCTCTGGTCAGGAAGTAAAAAATCCGAAAGCAGCCATCGTCTCAGTGGTCTTACCAGGACAGGCTCCTCCAGAAACAGAATCAGAGCAAATGACGCTGGTGTCTGAGTTAGAGCCAGTAGCGACACCTAAACCTAAACAGCGGGTGATTGAGACTGTTCCGATCGCCAGACAAGCGAACACAGATTTGATCGAAGTTGAGGAAGCGTCAGACCCTCCAGCTACTGTGCCTCCGTTTCACAGCCTTCAATTTGATAGTGTAGAGACCGTTAGTGTAGAACTGGAGGCAGTAGAGCCACCGGATGAGTCGATCGACGCTGATGATGCGCCTGTAACCCGCCGCCGTCGCCGCCGTTCTTCGGCAACAACATCAGATTAGTGGTGAATCCAGTTAAAGTTGACCCATTTGCAAAAGCTGGGATGTAGAGTCCAGGTTGAGTGTTAAAGGCTCGACCTGTTAAAAAATCAGAATGCATGTTGTTTTCTGCAGTGTGATCGATCGCCCTGCAATATTCTTTATGGGGCGACAAAAAAACTTTTTAGCGTCTCAGAGCGCTCTGCCCGTTTTGGATGACATAGTGTTGTCAGACCGGGTGGCTGGTGTCGATGAAGTGGGGCGGGGTGCCCTCTTTGGTCCTGTAGTAGCGGCGGCTGTGATTTTGCCAGTAGAGGCAGTGCCGCTATTGACTGAAGCGGGTGTAACAGACAGTAAGCTGCTATCACCAGAGCGTCGGCTACTGTTAGCAGCGATCATTCGCGCTCAGGCCCTGGCATATCAGATAAGCTACGCCTCCGTCTGGGAAATCGATCGCCTCAACATTCTGCAAGCCTCGTTGCTAGCCATGAAACGCGCTGTACTCAAGCTAAAAGTGACCCCCGAGCTTTGTTTGATTGATGGCAATCAACGCATTCCAGGACTGGCGCTACCGCAGCAAACCGTTGTACAGGGCGATCGGCGATCGCTAGCGATCGCTGCTGCAAGCATTCTCGCCAAGGTATGGCGTGACGAGTTAATTACACGTCTGGATGTCAAATACCCTGGCTACAATCTGGCAGCGAATAAAGGCTACGGTACGCCTGCCCATCGCCTAGCTTTGCAAACGCATGGAGTTTCACGGCTACATCGGCGATCGTTTAGCCCGTGCCGTCTTGAGCGGTGAAGGTGAAACGTAAAATGTAAAGCAAGAGTCAGGCGATCGGGTTGTTTGTCGGCACGACAGAGGGCTTTACTGCTGGCGTTTGACCCAGGTTTGAACTCGCCCACGCGCCGTAGTCTGCTAAAAGATGATGCATTAGGCGTTGCTTTACAGTCAACAGCACACTCTTGAGCAGCCCATTGCCCGTCGCTTCTAGAAATGGTTTGGGCGTAAAGTCGAGCGGTGGGGGCACATCAACCTGTACTTCTAGATCTGCCCTACCTTTCAAAACGGTTTTGCCGTTCAACTGCTGAGGCTGTAGCTTGCCCACAAGATTGAGCTTAAAGCGCTGATTAATGTACTCAACACCCCGAATTTCGCAACCAACTGACTGCACATACACGGTACCGTCTGAATCAGCCCAAACGCGCAAATCCACAATTGGCTGAATGGTCAGCATCATGAAATTCAACGGGCGCATCTTCAAGCGAAAACGATCGTCACCAAACGGCTCAATTTGGCTTGAGGCGGCGAGAGCAGCTACAACGCGCTGAGGTTGCCGCAAGTAGTGTTGAATTGGAATAGGCTGCTCTGGAACTGCCATTTCAACAGCTTGAGAGGCAACGAAGCGTGTGTACATAGCTGGCAAGCCACAGATAGGTGGTAGAGAAACATTCAGGTAACTACTGTCGATCTTAAATAAATGTGAAGAAATGTGACTGCACCTTTGTCAGTAGATCCACCTCAGTAGATTCACGCTCCTCCTCTAACAGACTATTCTCGCAGAATTCTGAGCTGCGATGCTCTTTTGGATGAGAAACATGAAAAGAATCATTGCTATGGTGAGTTTTGATAGCCAGTTGATTTTCATCATTAGAAAGAACAAGTTGAAGCTAAGACTAATGAATGGGTCAGTATTACTAGGTAGCATCGTTCAGGTAACTTAATAATGCGATCGCCCAACCGATTAGCCATCAATGATCTGATGCGTTATGGTTCGCCTGACGCATCCTAAAAGCAACCTGTCTTGTGACTTAGAAAGGTGATTTTGATGGCAAGCTAAGTTTTAACGGCAGGCAGAACTAGAGAAGAAACGCTATGGCAGTATCGATCGCACACTTAGGACCCATTGGCACCAATGCTGAAACGGCTGCTCTTCAGTATGCAAACTGGCTCACTGTAACGACAGGACAAGACTCACTGCTCTGCCCTTACCCCAGCATTGCTCTTTCACTACGAGCCGTTGCAGAGGGTAAGGCTGATATAGCAGTTGTGCCGATCGAAAACTCAACTGAGGGCAGTGTTCCTGCCACGCTAGATGGGTTATGGCAGTTTGGCAACTTGCAGATTCAGTGGGCGCTAATCTTGCCAATTTCGCACGCGCTGTTGTCTCAGGCTGCCGCGATCAACACAATCCAGACAGTTTACTCTCATCCACAAGCGCTAGCTCAATGTCAAGGGTGGCTCGAAACGTTTCTGCCCGCAGCCCAGTTAATTCCCACTAATTCGACGACTGAAGCACTGCAATTGTTAGGGAAAGACACTACAAGCGCTGCTATTTCTTCCCCTCGTGCCGCTGAACTATATAACCTACCTGTGCTTGCTGACTCAATCAACGACCATCCCGATAACTGCACGCGCTTCTGGATCCTCAGCCAGCAACCGTCTCCGGGTGGTAGCCATACGTCTCTCGCGTTTACCGTTCACGATTTGCCGGGTTCCCTTGTTAAACCGTTGCAAGTCTTTGCTAGCCGAGGCATTAACCTGAGCCATATTGAGTCACGCCCAACGAAGCGATCGCTCGGCGACTACTTGTTTTTTGTTGACCTGGAAGCCGATGCCCGCAAGCCCGACGTACAAACAACGCTGGCAGAACTCGCCAAAGACACCGAAACGTTAAAAGTCTTCGGTAGCTATGATATTTTACCCACTGCTAAAAGCTAAAGGAGGAAGTCTAAAGGCTAAACTTTTGAGCCTTGGAATTGTTTTACCTTTTACCTTTTGCCTTCTCTCTTTACTCCCGACTCCCTGCTACAAACGGTTGAGCAGTACTGACACCCAAAAATTCTCGAACAAGCTGAAGATAGGTGGATGGATCTTCTAGCATCGGGAAGTGAGCCGTGTCTGGGATTACGACGTACTGAATTTTGTCGCTTAAAGCAGCAGCTTGCCGTCCCATTTCAGCCGGGATGATGATGTCACGTTCGCCTGAGATCAGCAACGTCGGCACAGTCAGACGGGCAAATTCTTGTGGCATTACCTCTGTTGCCTTTTTACTAACACAGGTAAAAATCGTGCCTAAAGCAGCACCATAGTCTGCCATCAAAAAATCGTTCAGAAACGAGCGGCTAATGGCTGTCGGCAGAGAACGGTGCAGAAAACGCTGCATAAATAGCCGATCGATAAACGGGAGACCATACAGCAAGCGTGGTCGAAATTTGACGACGTACCCACCAAACTTGTAGAAGGCATTAAAGGCTTTTTCGTCGTACTCAAAAATGCCGCTACAGGTAAGAACGGCGCGATCGACGCGATCGGCATAGAGATTCAGGAAGAAAGTAGCAACCGACGCACCCATCGAATGAGCATTTAAGGATACGCGCTGTAAGCCGAGCGCATCCAAAAGCCCAGCTAGATCGTCTGCGTAGCTTTCTAGCTCGTAGCTGAGTTCGGCAACGGTTTCCGGTGGCTCAGCCAAAGGTGGTTCACTAACACTGGAGCGCGATCGCCCAAACCCACGCATATCGTAGAGAAGACAATCGAAGCGATCGGAAAATTCTCTCGCTGTACTTTCCCAGTAGCGAGCAGAGCCGCCCCAACCATGTACAAAGACGAAGACAGGTTTACCAGTAGGTTCCTCAGTACCTGCCTCTGTAATCCACTCGTAGTAGTGATTAAAACCGTTAACGCTGACGTAAGACATTTTTACTGAGAGTAAGTTCTAAGTGATGAGTTCCAAGTTCAACCTTTATGCAGAACTTATCACTCAACACTCACAACTATTTAAGCAGATTCAGGTTTTGTTAAGCAGATTCCGGTTTGGGCAACGACGATGGATGGATGATTAGTTCTGCGGTCGATCGCTTCTCAACCATCTCGCGCGTAATGCTACAGCGAGTGACATCCTTGCGTGAGGGCAATTCGTACATTACGTCTAGCATTAACTCCTCGACGATGCTGCGGAGGGCACGAGCACCTGTTTTGCGACGGTAGGCTTCTTGAGCGATCGCACGCACCGCATCCTGCCGGAACTCCAGCGTCACATTGTCCATCTTCAGAAGCTTTTGATACTGCTTCACTAGCGCATTGCGGGGTTCGGTTAGAATCTCTGTTAGCGCATCTTCATCCAGTGGGTTTACTACAGCCATCACGGGCACCCGCCCAATAAACTCTGGAATCATACCGAACTTAACCAAATCATCCGGCTCCATGTGACGTAATACGTCTGCTGTCCGTTTATCTTTTGGCTGCGCTTCTCCAGGCTGGATAAAGCCCATCGACTTCTTCCCAATACGCTGCTCTACCGCTTTGTCTAACCCAACAAAGGCACCACCACAAATAAAGAGGATATTGCCTGTATCAATTTGGATGCAATCCTGATAAGGATGCTTGCGTCCACCCTGGGGCGGTACATTGGCAACAGTTCCTTCTAACATCTTCAGCAGTGCTTGCTGCACACCTTCGCCGGAGACATCCCGCGTAATCGATGGGTTTTCACTCTTGCGAGCAATCTTATCAATTTCGTCAATGTAAATAATGCCTCGCTGGGCTTCTTCAACATCCAGATCGGCAACTTGCAGCAACCGCAGCAGAATATTCTCGACATCTTCGCCCACGTAGCCCGCTTCAGTCAGCGTCGTTGCGTCAGCGACAGCGAACGGTACATCCAAAATTTCCGCTAGCGTTTGAGCGAGGAGCGTCTTACCGCAACCGGTTGGTCCAATTAAGAGAATGTTTGACTTTTGCAGTTCAACAAGGTCATCAGTAGCTGGCTTAGTGCTACCTTTTGCTTGAATAAAGCTCAGACGCTTGTAGTGATTGTAGACCGCAACCGATAACACTTTCTTAGCATCATCCTGCCCAATGACATGCTCATCCAGATACTTCTTAATCTCCCTCGGTTTGGGAATTTGGCTGAGAGAGAGAGAGGCAGACCGCGCCTTGCGTTTTTCAGGTGATTGTTCCCGCCGTGGTACTGGCTGCGGTGCCGCGGCGCTGGAATCAAACAACTCTTCGTCTAGAATCTCGTTACAGAGGTCAACGCATTCATCACAAATGTAAACTCCCGGTCCGGCTATGAGCTTACGAACCTGCTCCTGAGACTTGCCGCAAAAGGAACATTTGAGATGGGAGTCATACTTGTTAGCCATATCTACCTCTTAGTTAACGGCGGCAACAGCCTCTCCAGCTTTAGGAAGATTTTGTCTGGATATGACTTGGTCAACCAGCCCATAATCTTTTGCTTCAGCAGCGGACATGAAAAAGTCGCGCTCGGTATCCATTTCTACCCGCTCAAACGGTTGTCCCGTATGGTGCGCCAGCAGTTCGCTCAACTTGCGCTTGTGGTAAAGAATTTCTTTTGCCTGGATTTCGATGTCGACGGCTTGCCCCTGAGCACCACCCAGCGGCTGATGGATCATAATGCGCGAGTTTGGCAAAGACATCCGCTTACCTGGAGCGCCTGCTGCCAGCAAAAACGCCCCCATGCTCGCTGCCAAGCCAAAGCAAATAGTAACAACATCAGAGCGTACTTGCTGCATGGTGTCGTAAATTGCCATGCCTGCGGTCACTGAACCGCCAGGGGAGTTGATATAAAGCTGAATGTCTTTTTCTGGATCTTCAGCGTCCAAAAACAGTAGTTGAGCCACGATCGAATCAGAAACGTTGTCGTCGATCGGTGTGCCTAAGAAGATAATGCGCTCTCTCAGCAGACGCGAGTAGATGTCAAACGCACGTTCACCGCGACTGGATTGCTCGACCACCATAGGCACCACATTGCTGGGTCCCAGCGACGTGACATCCAGTGCATTCAAGCTGTTGATGGAATAGTTAGGGGAACGGGATACAAACATAGTGGGTGTTATCGCCTGAAGTCACTGTAGACCGGGTTTGCGAGTCGGCAGCAGCGATTTGCTGTGGGAATCGCATACGTATATCCAAACATTATGCCTTAACTAACTTGTGACTTGTGGGCGCATCGAGCGAAATGCTCTGCTATTGTAGCCCGGTGTTTTAAGGCGTAGCGCCCTGCTCACATATCTTACCGGCATAGGATAGACGAAATGTTACTCGCTGTCAGAGGATTCTGCTTTTGCTTTTGCTGCCTTACGTGCTTTTTTGGGTTTCTCGGCATCAGCCGTATCATCGGTTGCGATCGCCTCATCACTGGCGGCTTCAGTAGCTGGCGGCAAGTCTGCGTCTAGAGTCGCTGCCTCCGTTTCAGTTACGTCAACGACATCAGTGGTGCTACTCGCCTCAGGTTCAACAACTGGCGTGACATCAATAGTGCTGTTAGCTGCCGTTTCAATGACTTCGGCATCATCCGCTTCTATGTCGTCCGCTTCTGCGTCATCCTCTGGCTTTGCCAGGGTACCCTCAGGGACAAGCTCAACCGTAGACCGCTCAAGCAGCCAGTCCACAATTTTTTCTTTGAGCAAATCTTCTGTAACAACGGCTTGCAACCGATCGGGATCAATGTCGCGATCGCCCAGTTCTGCCATCAATTCAGATACTTTTGCTTTAATTTCGTCCGGCTCAACCTTGATGGCTTCCCGCTTGGCAACTTCGCCCAGTGCCAGGGTGCGCTTAATGCGATCGATGGCTTCAGGGCGCGATCGCTCCTTCAGCATCGGAATGGTGTCCTGGTTAAACAGCCGCTTGACATCAATGCCCTGATTTTGAAGCTGCATGGCTGTCTGGTTAAGGAGAAAGGTCATTTCTCGCTCAATCAAGGTTTCTGGCAGCTCAACCTCAATATACTTCAGCAGTTCATCCAGAATGGCCTGTTCTTTATTTGCCTTTGTTTTCTCGTCGGCTTCTTCGACGTAACGGGTTTCAAGCGACGATCGTAGCTCTGCCAGTGTCTCAAACTCACTCACTTCTTGAGCGAAGTCGTCATCCAGTGCGGGCAGCTCTTTTTCTTTAATCTCTTTCAGAGTAATAGTAAAGTTTGCGTCTCGACCAGCTAACGTTTCCTGCGTGTAATCGCCTGGGAACGGGATTGCCACATCTTTGGTCTCGCCTGGGTTCATCCCTACAATGCCGTCAATGAAACCTTCGATGAACTTCCCTTCGGCTAGCTCTACCTGAAAGTCTTCCGCTTCGCCGCCTGGAAATGGCTCTGGCTCAGCATCGGGGTCATCGCTCACCAGCACGCCCTTGTAGTCAATAACAGTCGTATCACCCAATTGGGCAGCCCGTCCTTCAACAGGGATCAGGGTTGCGGTTTGCTCTTGATATTGCTGGAGCACCTTCTCGACTCGTTCAGCATCGGGCTTAATTTCTTCTGCCTGAAGCTGAAAGTCAGTATATTGCTGGAGCGCCACCTCTGGCTGCACATCAACCGAAGCAGAAAACGTGAGTGCTGAACCCGGCGCAAACTGGCTCACCAACTCCTCAAAGGACGATCGCAGTTGAAAGTTGCCCAGTGCGTCGATTTTTTCTTGCTCGATCGCCTGCTTCAGCGTTTCGTCAATCAACTCTTCGAGCGCTGTTGCTTTCAACTGCATGGAGCCAAAACGCTGCACCAAAACCTGTCGCGGCACCTTGCCTTTACGAAACCCAGGAATATTGGCCGTACGAGTAAATTTTTGAATGACTTGCTCGTACGCCTTTTGAGACATTTCCGGCGTAATTTCAATTTCCAAGCCAATTTGGCTGGCGGGAAGTTTTTCCTGGGTAACTTTCATCGGTATATTCGCTACAGACAATTACTATTAGTGATGGATTCGGTCAGGCATGGCTTGAGGGTCGCAGAATCACTCAACGTCAGACAAAGATCAAACATTCAAGAGCCGACGATCGCTATTCTCAACATCACCGCAGTAAGTAATCGTAACTGATTCTGCCAGAGGGTTAACGCTTAGTTTAGAAGAATCTTAACGATTAGGGCGGTAGAGTGAAGCAAGATGGCAGCGATCGCTACAGAGTTCACGTTGGGTTTACGAAAAATTGCGCCAGCCTTTGAGCACTGCCGTCAATTGTATGCTGGATGAAATACAGGCTGAAAAAAGTGCTGACTGAAGCCACCGCAGCTTGTATTGATAACGTGTGATGGATGTGTAGAGCTTAGATGCCCATCAAACGAGAGCGGTTAGCAGTCAGTCCTAAATGTCAGTTACGGAGTGATCGATCGCTTTTTAGTATGTAAGTTATGAGGCTGACGGCTGACCGCTCACACTTTTTATTCAAGGAGACTACGTTGGTTCATCCCTATCGGGTTGCTATTTTGGGGGCAACAGGTGCAGTCGGCACCGAACTACTGAAGCTATTAGAGCAGCGAGACTTTCCCCTGGCAGACTTAAAGCTGCTGGCATCGGCACGATCGGCAGGACGAACGCTTGCTTTCAAAGGAGAGCAGTTGCCGCTTGAAGCCGTGAATGACGACAGCTTCAAACAGATTGACCTAGTGTTGGCCTCGGCTGGCGCATCGGTGTCAAAGACATGGGCAGCTAAAGCGGTTGCTGCCGGTGCGGTTGTCATTGACAACTCCAGCGCCTTTCGGATGAACCCGACTGTGCCACTGGTCGTGCCAGAGGTGAACCCACAGGCAGCCGCAGCGCACCAGGGCATCATTGCAAACCCCAACTGCACAACGATTTTGATGGCAGTTGCCGTCTATCCCTTACATCAAGTGCAGCCGATCCGGCGTATTGTCGCGGCGACTTATCAGTCTGCTAGTGGCGCTGGGGCACGGGCAATGGAGGAAGTTAAAACGCAGACGCAGGCGATTTTGCAGGGACAGGAACCCGTCGCAGAGCTTTTTCCCTACCCACTGGCGTTCAATCTGTTTCCGCACAACTCCCCACTGACTGAGGCGGGCTATTGCGAAGAAGAAATGAAAATGATCAACGAGACGCGTAAAATCTTTGGTGCTCCCGAGCTGCGGATAACAGCGACGTGTGTGCGGGTTCCCGTATTGCGGGCGCACTCCGAAGCCCTTAACCTGGAATTTGATCAACCGTTTGACGTGGCACAAGCACGAGCTATTCTAAGTCAAGCTCCAGGGGTTAAGCTGGTAGAAGATTGGGAAGCAAACTACTTTCCGATGCCGATCGATGCCAGTGGTAAAGATGAGGTGCTTGTCGGGCGCATCCGCCAAGATCTCTCCCATGCTGCCGGACTAGAGCTTTGGCTCTGTGGCGACCAGATTCGGAAGGGTGCAGCACTCAATGCGGTGCAGATTGCCGAGCTATTGGTGCAGCAAAATTTAGTCCGACCCGCGATCGCGCTTGCAAATTAGAGCTGTTAGCGATTAGCTATTAAGCAGTACCTGTGGCGTAACGCTAAAAACTGCTCCTGATTGGGCATTAAGCTACATGGCTAACAATCAATAACTAACAACCAACAACTGTAACTGTGTGGTGAATTTTGGACGTGTTTTAACTGCAATGATCACGCCGTTCCAGGAGGACGGGAGCGTTGATTTTGCGATCGCCGCCAAGCTAGCGTCCTACCTGGCAGAACACGGCACCGATACGCTAGTCGTCTGTGGTACAACTGGCGAATCACCGACTCTGACCTGGGATGAAGAATACGAACTCTTTCAAGTCGTACGGCAAGCGGTGGCAGGCAACGCGAAGGTAATTGCGGGTACAGGGTCAAACTCGACGCGAGAAGCGATCGCAGCGACCCAAAAAGCAGCTAAACTAGGGCTAGATGGTTCGTTGCAGGTTGTGCCATACTACAACAAGCCTCCCCAGGAGGGTTTGTATCAGCACTTTAAGGCAGTTGCGGAAGCTGCACCAGACTTGCCGTTAATGCTTTACAATGTGCCAGGGCGCACTGGTCAGAATTTGCAGGCTGAAACAGTGGGTCGTCTTGCCAAAATCGAAAATATTGTGGCAATTAAAGAATCAACTGGGAATCTTGATCAGGCAAGTGAGATTCAGCGTTTGACACCACCCGAGTTTGCACTCTACTCTGGAGATGATTCAATTACTCTACCGCTGCTAGCAATCGGTGGTAAAGGTGTGGTCAGTGTTGCTAGTCATCTAGTTGGTTTACAGCTCCAGCAGATGATCCAGGCTTTTGAGACGGGTCAGCACGCGATCGCCACTAGGATTCACCTGGAGCTTCTCCCGTTGTTCAAAGCCTTGTTTGTCACAGCTAACCCAATTCCTGTCAAAGCAGCGCTCAGGTTACAAGGTTGGCAAGTAGGTTCTACCCGTCTCCCGCTCGTTGATTCCACGGCTGAATTGACCGAGACGTTAGCCTCAGTGATGACAGAGTTAGCTCTCATCTAGTCACTAGAAGCGACACAAAGTTTCTCGACAACTAAATAGTTCACTACTTGCACCAACGGCTTTTACCACCTGAGACGTTTGCATGACTAGCGCTAGTTTGAGCAGACTAACGCCTTCATTCGATCCTTTGGAACAGTTCTACTAAAGCGTTTATCAAGAATTTTTATTCTTAAGCACCGTTATTGATCCGGGTCGCTGTTGCAATCGTTTTATCGCTCTCAACTGCTCATTTTTTTACTCTTTACACTCCAATTAAGGATGCCAATGACCCAAAAGAACGCTTCACCTGCGCTGAAAATTATTCCCCTTGGTGGGCTGCATGAGATCGGCAAGAACACTTGTGTCTTTGAGATCGACGACGAAATCATTTTGCTTGATGCGGGTCTTGCCTTTCCGACCGACGGGATGCACGGCGTAAATATTGTGCTGCCAGACATGACTTATCTGCGAGAGAACCGCCACAAAATCAAGGGCATGATTGTCACCCATGGTCACGAAGACCATATTGGCGGTATCGCGTTTCATCTCAAACAATTCGACATTCCGGTCATCTATGGTCCTCGTTTAGCCATGTCGCTACTGAAGGACAAGCTGAATGAAGCGGGTGTTGCAAAACGAACAGAACTGCGAACGGTTGGTCCGCGCGACGTAGTGCGCCTCGGCAAATCGTTTTTCGTAGAATTCATTCGCAATACCCACTCGATGGCTGATAGCTTTACTGTTGCGATTCGCACCCCAGTAGGCGTAGTGATCCATACAGGCGACTTTAAGGTTGATCACACTCCTGTTGATGGTGAGTATTTTGACTTTCAGCGGCTGGCGGAATACGGCGAGAAAGGCGTTCAATGTCTCATTAGTGATTCGACCAATTCGGAAGTTTCAGGCAGCACACCCTCTGAGCGCGCAGTGATTCCGGGTCTCGATCGCGCTTTCTCTCAAGCGCAGGGACGGATATTAGTCACGACGTTTGCCTCGTCCGTCCACCGCCTCAACATCATTCTAGAACTGGCGAAAAAGAATGGGCGTGTGGTGTCAGTGGTTGGGCGATCGATGTTGAATCTCATCGCTCATGCTCGTACCCTGGGCTACATCAAGTGCGAAGACAGCCTATTTCAACCCCTGCACGTGCTCCAAAAGCTCTCAGATGAGCACGTGTTAATCCTCACCACGGGCTCACAGGGTGAACCAATGTCAGCAATGACTCGCATTGCTAACGGTGAGCATCGTCAGGTCAAAATTCGTGAAGGCGATACAGTTGTCTTTTCGGCAAACCCGATTCCTGGCAACACGATCGCAGTTGTGAACACGATCGACAAGCTGATGATGAAGGGTGCCAAGGTAATCTACGGCAAGGAACATGGCATCCACGTGTCTGGGCATGGTTGCCAGGAAGACCAAAAGCTCATGCTGGGCTTAACTCGACCCAAGTTCTTTTTGCCCGTCCATGGAGAACACCGGATGCTGGTCAAACATTCTCAGACGGCTCAGAGCGTGGGTGTCCCGGCTGAGAATATGGTGATTATTGACAACGGCGATGTGGTTGAACTAACTGAAACCACCATGCGCGTAGCAGGCAAAGTGCCATCCGGCATCGAACTTGTTGATACGTCACGCTCTGGAGTAGTTAACAATAAAGTGCTACGCGAACGTCAGCAGCTTGCTGGTGACGGTATTGTCACGGTGGCTACGGCGATCGACTGGGCTGGTACAGTGATTGCCAAACCCCAGGTACATTTGAGCGGTGTGGTGACATCATTAGAGCGACCAAAACTGCAAACAGCGGTTGAAACGGCGATTAATGGTGTGTTGCGCGATCGCTGGCAAGAATTTGCCCGCCCCGTTGGCACTGATGGACAGCTTGAAATTGACTGGGTGGGTCTACAAACACAGATTGAACGCGAGATTCAACGGATGATGCGTCGAGATCTGCAAAGCAATCCGTTGCTGGTGTTTCTGCTCCAAACACCGAATGAGCCACCTATAAGAGAGGCAGCCCCTCGTGGTCGCCGGACTGCTGTCATCGCGTCTTAACCTGCTGATAGTGGCATCGGTCATCAAAGCACGTTAGTCAAAGCAAATTGAGTCGAGGCGTTAGTGATAGCGCCTCGCTTTTCGCGTTATGCCATGCTACGAGTGGCGGTCGTGCGGTCTGCCAGAACACAGCTTGAAATAGCGCGATCGGACGCAGCGCGCTTGGAGACAGCACACTCATACAACGCCCGTTCGCGTGATTCTTGCCGAACTAAACCAGACATTGCTGCCTGTTGCAGCAGCATAAACGCTTTAAAGTCGTTGGCATCATACTTTTTCCGCAGCAGTTGCCGCAGTTGCTCTTCTGCTTCGACCGTCAGGCATCCGGTTGTAAAAGCATATTCGACAATTTCACGAATCAGAATCATGGTAGGACTCGAAATCTTGCTAATACAATCAAATTGGTAGTTAACCTAAAGAAAACGTCTTTAACAACTGGTATCTGGGCAAAATATGTTTCTGGAAAAAAGTGAATTTATCTTTGCTGATCTAAAAATAAAGTTCTGTTAAAGATGCTAGAAAGTCAAGGACAAAGGCGGAAAGGAATGAATAAAGTTGTGTACCCGGACTTTTAACCCATCAAGCCTACTGCCATCAAAGTAGAGACACTCGTTCATAAGGAGATTTCCGGCAAAGATTTTACCCTTCGACTCCGCTCAGGGTACAAGCTGGTTGAGCGAAGTCGAAAACAGCGGGTAGTTTGTTTACTAGAAATCTCCTAAAGACAGCGGAGAGACTTTCTGCGGGGCAGCAAAAAGCCGCTTAAAGTGTGATTTGAGTAATGGCGATGCGACCAGAGAAGCAGACATCCACATCACTCCCTGCATCCCGCCGCCGTTTGGCGTACTCTCCCGCATACTGAAAGGAATCACCTTCAATGCGATAGTTTCCGGGCAACGGCTGCTTACAAGGCTGGCAAAAAACCATTTCTGGCATTGCTGCCGACACCTCTAGATGTGGCAAGTTGACGTTCCAAAACGTTCCAGGTTCCCAGGTACGCGAAAAAAGGGTGAGTAGAACCTGAGTTGTTAGGTGTGCAGCAAGGTGCCAATCGATCGCCCGTCCGCCCTGCCGATACTGCGATACTGCGATGCCAGGAATGCGGTAGAGCGCTGCTTCTCGTACAGCCGCCACCGTACCAGAAATGTAGACATCTGCCCCCAAGTTGCCGCCAGCGTTAATGCCAGAGAACACCCACCGAGTATCGGGAGCCAAATGATTAAGGGCTATGCGGGTACAGTCTGCTGGAGTACCGTTGACAGCATATTCAACCGTCGATCGCCGCTGCACGTGAATGGGTGTGGTGGTCGTTACTTGATGCCCACAGCCTGAATGAGGCAATTGGGGTGCCACAATAATTGTTTGCTTATCAATCTGGCTCACAGCTTGAAGCAGCGATCGAATGCCCGGTGCATCGACACCATCGTCATTGGTCAAGATTAAAGTCATGAGGGTAGGAAACGTTTTGAGTTTTGGGCGCTGCTGTATGGGCGTTAGTGCGTAGACTAAAGTAACAGACGAAGCAGCGATCGTGTTTCTAGTAACAAGGTACAGGTTGGAGACTGAATGAATGAGCTTAACGACCATAATCAAGCGGGATCTGGACTCATTCCTGCCTCACCACCTGGCTTTCGATCGGGTTTTGTCGGTATTATTGGTCGCCCAAATGTCGGTAAATCAACCCTGATGAACTATCTGGTGGGGCAGAAGATTGCCATCACCTCCCCCGTAGCGCAAACGACTCGCAACCGCTTACGTGGCATTTTAACGACACCCACCGCTCAACTCATTTTTGTGGATACCCCTGGCATTCACAAGCCGCACCACCAGCTAGGCAAAGTACTCGTCAAGAACGCCCAGGTTGCTATTCAATCGGTGGATGTGTTGCTGTTTGTTGTGGACGGCTCCGTTGAGGCAGGCGGCGGCGATCGCTTCATCGCTAATCTGTTAACACATTGCCAAATACCCATCATCTTGGGCATCAACAAGGCAGACCAGCAGCCAGGGCAGGACGAAGTAGAAGCGCAAGAGAGCGAAGGGTCAGGGGATGCAGATGATCAGCCGTCAGACGTCGAAAGTAGGGCATTAAACGCTGACGAAACAAGCCTGACTCCGCATCCCACCACAACGCGGAAACACGCTACACCCCTCACCCCTCACCCCTTTGATCGCAGCTATCAGGAACTCGCCGCCAGCCAACAGTGGGGCATTGCCAAATTCTCAGCGCTGACAGGCGAGGGTCTAGACGCACTACAGCAACAGCTCATTCAGCATTTAGATCCGGGTCCTTACTATTACCCGCCTGATTTGGTCACGGATCAACCGGAGCGCTTCATCATGGGTGAGTTAATTCGAGAGCAGGTGCTGTTGCTAACGCGGGAAGAAGTGCCCCACTCAACGGCGATCGGCATCGATCGCGTTGAAGAAGAACCCACCATTACACGCATCCTCGCCACCATCTACATTGAGCGATCGTCCCAAAAAGGCATTCTCATTGGGAAGGGGGGCGAAATGCTGAAGGCGATCGGCTCGGCATCACGTCAGCAAATCCAAAAATTAGTTGCAGGCAAGGTTTATCTAGAACTATTCGTCAAAGTACAACCGAAATGGCGACAGTCGAGCGCCCGTCTTGCTGAACTGGGCTACCGGGTTGAACAATAGTCCTGGTAGGTCTTCGTAAGGCATTTATAGCTATCGCCACAGAGCTTAGGACATTAGGATCAAAGGGGGTGTGGGGGGCTTCGCCCCCAGCCAGGGGTTCCACCCCTGCACCCCGTCCTAACTAGTATGGCTATGGCTATACAGTCTAGGGAGCTTGTTTAAGTCGAAGCAGTCGTGGCATGAAAAGCCATTATTTCTGTGTCAACCTTTGCGGGTTTGCCTAATCCGCGTCAAAGTGCCAGAGCCGCCTATGGATCAAAAGCAGATTGCTTTTGCAAACGTTAGATGTTGGTCTCACCACCCCGATACACGTTCCCTGCCGTGTGATCTGCCTGAAGATCGATGACGAGATCTGCCCAGCCAGGTTCAACTACTAGCGGCTTGATCAGCAGTTCGGGATGCAATGCCTTCCAAAAATAATCGACGAAGACATCAATTTCAGCCTCGCTCATACCCGGTTTGCCAGTGGCTTGCATTTGTTGTTCTGCTTGCTTGCGCCACTGCTTACTCAGACGATAATCCACTGGATGCAGCACAATGAGGCTGTCTAAGCGCTCCCATAAGGGCAGATAGTCGGACAGGAGTGTATTCATATCACGCGCAAAGGCACGATCGTCGGCTGTTGTGATGGGTGCGATCGCTGGCTCAAAAACGGCTGGGTCAACTGGACGAACGCCCACAAACCAGCCTTCAAACAAGACGATATCTGCCCCAGAAAGCAACGTCGGAGTAGTTCTGTCACCCGCGCCATTGTGCAATGATTTGTCGAAACGCGGCAGCGCGATCGGTCGCTCAGGCGTTACTTGACGTAAGGCATCCAATGTCTGTAACCCTAACTCCAGATCATGGGTTCCTGGAGGACCACGCCAGAGTAAGCGAGGATCACGCTCCTGTAAACGCAGACGCTCGTCATAGGTCTTGTAAAAATCATCTAGAGAGACGCTGATAGTTTTGTAGCCGCACGCTTGCAGTATCAGCGCCAGGATAGCTCCGAGCGTTGTTTTGCCTGTGCCCTGCCCACCCAAAATACCTTGAATCCAAGGGCGATCGAGGGTTTGCCGCTGGGTTGCTAGCCTCATCGCCAGCGGTAGCCACAGATGCCAGAGGGTTTCGCATACGTTCACAGCTAAGCTCACATGACGCTGGCAGAACTGGTCAATGGTTGGATAAACAGTCTGAAGCAAGCGTGCTCGTGCCTGCAAAATCGTGCTGACAGTTGCAGGCGTGAGGTTGAATGCGATTGCTCGCTTTGTATCTTGCAAAGCCGCTGCTTCTAGCTGCTGCCACTCTGCCTGCGTTAGTGACGCTCCCATTGCTAGACGCTCAATCAACCGATTGAGTACAGCTTGAGACGTTAGTTCAGAAGCCATAGGGTTAGGACTTGAGCCATAGCTACGACGCGATCGTAGCTCCAAAGCTGCTGTACTGCTATCCCTAAAGCAACACTTTAAGCTTAAAGAACCTCAAGCACGATCGCATAGCCCTCTGGCTCGTTGCCAGAGACTTCAATCATGTAATCACCGTCCTGGGGTAAGCGTCCCTGCCAGCTTTTGATATTAGTAGCGTTGTTGCTAAGGCGTTGACCATTGGGAGCGATCGCACTGAAGTTCACATTACCTTCCAGCACTTTTACAACCAGTACCTGCGCCTGTTGTGCTTTCAGTAAGTAGCGTTGGATCTGATTCGATGCTACTTGCCCTGTGACAGTGGTGCCAGTTTTTTGAGGGGCAAAGGTTACTCGTTGAATCTTCTCTTGCGTCGGTCGTGTTAGCGGCGTAATGGCCACATCCAGCGTATAAGTACCCGTACCAGAAACCTGAATCACGTAACGATCGTCGGCAGGCAACTGCCCAGTCCAGCTACGAGTTTGGTACGACGCCGCATCGATCGCTTCCTGGTTCGATCGCAGCAGATTCATCTCTACCGCCGCACCTTGCAACGTGACAGACATAATCTGACCTTGTAACGCTTGCAGGCTGTATGGCTGCATTTCGGTTGCCTGCAAATTGCCTTGAACAATCGTTGTCACCTTGCCGCGAGCAAACTGAAGGCGCTGTAACGGTTTACTGGTTTTAACCAGACCAGTCCCATCGGTGCGGTTGGACTCAAAGGGCGGCTTAATGGTTAAGCTTGAACCGGTTATGCCTGGGGTATCAATAATGCGAGATGCTTCTGATTGAGGCAATTTTGCGCCCGATACCCAAACTTCTCCGCTGGTTTCAGGTGCTTTCATCCACAATTGCCAGGTGATTGGCAGTGCTACACCCAGGCTTGCCAGCAATGCCGCTGCCATTCCAGCACGCACTTTGTCCTTGTTCCAGCGCTTCCACCGAGCGCGTACAGGGGTAAAGCTAGATGGCGAAACCCTCACCGAAGCGGGTGCTGTGGTTTGTTGAGCCTTAGACTGAGCCGTTTGCACGACCTGTGATGCATGATTGCTCGGCAGCGACAAAAAATTGACAATCGCTGGCTGGCTAGGCGCTGTTGCCTTAGGGGTTGGCGATCGCAAGAGTGTGCTTTCTAGTGGTACTGCTCCAAACGATTGGAGGTCTTGTAAAACCTCCGTTGCCGTCTGATAGCGATCGCTGGGATAGACCGCCAACATTCGCCGCAGCACCATTGCCAATTCGTCATTAATATGGGAGTACGGCTCCCAGTTCCAGGTTAGTGTGCGACTGTCCAGCAGCGTTTGCGGCTCTTGCCCTGTTAACAACACCAGCGCTGTTGCGGCTAAAGCATACAAATCGCTATTGGGGTAAACTCTGCCTGTTTGTAGTTGTTCAGGCGGCGCATAGCCTACTTTACCAACCCGTGTTGGTGTTGAGATCAAAGGCCAGTGGGTGGTTGCCTCTTTCACAGCCCCAAAGTCAATCAACACAGGCAAACCTGCTTCAGAAAACGCCTGAGTCGGCTCTAGCTGCGTCGTCGTCTGGGTTTGTAAGATAACGTTCTCAGGGGAAATATCGCGATGAACAATGTCATGGTGATGGATGTAGGCAAGGACTGGTAGCAAATGGCTGAGAAAGTGCAGCACTTCAGCATCTGAAAACGTTTGCCCTTTTTGTTTGCGATCGCTCAACAATTGGCGATAGGTTTGACCATCCACAAAATCCTGCACCAGAAAAAAGCGCTCTTCGTTCTCAAAAGCAGCCCAAAAGCGCGGAATTTGAGGGTGTTGAATTTGATAGAGCGTACTAGCTTCACGATGGAAGAGCGTTTTTGACTTTTCAATCAACGCTCCGTCATGGTAAGCGACAATAAATTCCTTCAACACGCATGGTTCGTTGAAGCGCTCTTGATCGAGAGCCAGATAGGTGCGACCAAAACCGCCCTGACCGAGAACTTGCTGAATCAGGTACCGCTGGCGCAGCACCGTTCCTGATGGAAGAGGGGGCACCATGTTGTGTTGAGAACTAAACCGCAAAAAGGGACACCTTCCCTGTCAACTCCATTGTGCCTTGCAATACGCTGGATGTTCTGTAGTGTCTCACCCCTCAAGACGTAGAGTTGTTCGACCAACCGTAAAAAATGGAACATGGAGTAGGTGCCTCACAGAACCTATCGCCGCATGAGGATGCTTGAGCCTATGCAAATAATGCGGTTTTTTACTCAACCTGAGTCTCCGCTGCCAATCGTGTGGCTACCTGTCCCTAGTGCCGTTGCCGGAGCAGCAATGACTGCTGTCTGACGGAGAGAGCTTGGCGAATCCTGAGGATCGTGGATCAAATAACCTGTAATTTGTAGGGTGCGTTACGTGAGACTAACGCACTGCTGGGAACGCGCTTGGTGCGTTACGGCGTTGCCTAACACACCCTACCTGATTAAATTCACGATCCTTAGTCGCTCAAGCTTTGTAGGTTAGGAAGCAGATGCGGGAGAGTCAAACTTAGCTTTTATTCCATCAAGATTTTGTGACGCTTCCATTCCCCTGCTGCACTAGGCACAATTTTGCTATGTCACAGATCCAACTTTAATGAAACTACGTATCAATAATTAGATGCAGTTCTCATTCGTCAATCTGGTCACGTAGGCGCGGGTTGAGTTTGCAGCATTGGCTATGAATGAGCAAGCTGGATCACTTTTACTGCCGTCAATCAAGGACTAATGGCACGTCAGGGCGATCGCTCTGGTCGCAGACTCTTTGTTGGCAACCGGGCTGGCGGCTGCCGTTAGACATTCTTGCGTCAGTCGCACATAAGCCGATTCGTACATTACTTAAGAGAACACACCGTCATGGATATGGAAAGAAAGATGCTGTCTGAAGCAAGTGCTCAGCACAATAAGCGCTGGTCGCGTCGTAATCTGCTGCGGACAGGAGCCGTTGTTGGCGCTGCTGCCACTGCGATCGGCATTCCTGCAATGGTGAAGCAGGTTGATGCTGCCCCAGGCAAAAACGCCAAAAATGCGAACAATATCAATGACGCCAAGGTGCTAAACGGAGCGCTGTTTTATGAGCATCAAGCCATCTGGGCCTACAGTTTTGCTGCTACTAAGCTGACCAGCACAGATGTGGGTAAAGCTGTGCTGGCTGTTGCTCTAGCAAACCAGGCAGACCATAAAAAACATCGTGATACTCTGGCAACGGTGATTAAGCAACTGGGCGGGACTCCTGTTGCAGCCCAAACGCAGTACGATTTATCGTCTTACCTGAAAGCAGGTGAAGGCGCACTCGACTCTGATGTCAACATTGCAAAGCTGGCGCTGGCGCTCGAAACCGACGCAGCGATCGCCTATGGTCAAGAGGCTGCTAAACTCAAAACACCCGCGCTCATTACCGCAGGCGCCAGCATTGGTGCAACCGAAGCGTCTCACGCTACTTTGATTCGCGCTGCCTTCAAATCGCTGGGAGTTAACCTTGCGGTCATACCTGCCTCTTTTGTCAGTGCTGATACACGCAGTGCCTGGGTTCTGAAGGTATAAGTTGCAGCTTTAGATGGGTGAGACAGTAAAGGGTGAATAGGGTGCCTTAGCCTTAGACGTTGCGATCTGCCAGCGCTTAAAGCCAGGATCACTCTTGTTCGCCCTTTTTGAGTAGGACTTACACGTAAGGTGTTTAGATCCCCGACTTCTGGCTAAAACTCAGCTACAAAGCTTGGTTCCATCGTAGAAGTCGGGGATCTTTGCGTAAGTCCTATGTAGTTGAGATGGTGTCTTGGGAAATGGCTACTTGGACTCAGCCGACTCTCAGTTTGACCTGCTAATCTACTAGCATTCTGAAATATTTGCATATTTCAAGCTGTTCATGCTCACTCTAAGAGAAGCTGTATGGATCTCAATCTTGAGGATATTATCCTTTTACTACATCCAGCGATCGCGGTCACGGTCGTGTTTCCTCTGATTGGCATGGTTGTGAGGATGGCATGGCAAACTCGCGTCCGCCGTCTAGACGTGAAGGCAGGCAACAAGAGCAAGATTCCGCCAGCGGTTGGGCAAGAGCATCTGCAACTCGGTCGCTGGCTAACGGGTGCTGTGGTTGGCATCTACTTTCTTGGCATCACCTTCCCTATTTTTGAACAAATTCAGAAGGGAGAGGTTTTTGCCAAAGCACCGCAGCAAGTCATTTTGATTGTGCTCTTCTATATCGCAACGATCGCCTCGCTTGTCCTTTTATACCGAGCGCAAGAAAAGCTTTGGCGTGGCGTTTTTGCTACTTTGACTGGGCTTGGACTAGTCGTTCTTGGTTTTCAGGATGGCGTTTACCGCCTGGACAAGTATTGGTATTTGTCTCACTTTTACTATGGGTTAGTGGCAGCACTGCTGATGGTTTTTTCGCTGGCGATCGTTCGCGATATTTACGAAGACCGGGCAAACCGCTGGCGTACTGCTCATATTTTGTTGAACTGCGTCGCGCTCCTGCTCTTTGTCGGGCAGGGCATTACAGGTACCCGCGACCTTCTAGAAATTCCGCCAAGCTGGCAAAAAAGCACGATTTATCAATGCAATTTTGATAAAGCGTCACCGGCATACAAAACCTGCCCACCCCTTGCACCACCAAAGTAGTCACCCTGCTACGCCAAAAGCAACAGGGCATCAGTCGAACAACGACAGCGTCTTGGACAGTTAGAACGAGATGCACGGTAAGAGACGGAGGGTCGATCGCGCAGCAAACCTTCCGTAGCTTTTCAACAGGGAAGAGACATAATCTGATTGATCTATTCCTCAGCAGTAGAGGCTTCCCTCACTAGAATGAGTGCGTCAATCACTTCGCTGATGGGTAGACATTGGGAAACAATCAGAATGCCAGAACTTGGTTGCGAAAAGAAAAACTGACCAGACTCAATTGCCGTAGTTTTGCGATCGTGTGTGACAAGCACCCTGCCATCCCCTGCTGCAATCGCTAAAACCTCTGGATCTTTTATACTTTCAAACCCTGCTTTATTGGCTGACTGAAAATCCAGGTTAGGTTGTTTGCGGACTGTGCCGATTACGATCGCTTGTTTGAGGTCGGCATCGGCTTGAAAGCGAACCTTTGTCATACGGCAGTTTGCTTTTGGACTTGAGCAGCGTTCAATTTTTGGTGCAAAAGTGGACTCTTCTCCCTACAAGACTGTTGCAACTGTTGAAACTCTAATTCACCTTCTTCTAAATAGACATCAACTATTGTTGAGATGTGGAGGTTGCCATAATACTTCTAAACTTACAGCTAACGACAATACCAGCTTAGGACACACAAGGCGTTTACCAGGACTCTGGTAGCCAGTCTTCTGCCAGTACCAGATCTACCGTATAGGGGCAAGTGTTTGGAAATGACGAAAGCTCGATACTGATTTGCTTCACCGCTTGATGACGGGCGCGTTGGTAACTTGCTTCCAGTTGTTCGGCAGGATAAGCGCTCAGACTGAGGCTATCTTCGATCGCCAAGGCAATTTGAGTGCGAGCATCCGTGATGGAATCGAGCTAACTGCCCGATCGACGCTGCGGTTGGTATTGCCACTTGAGCAGATGCAGTAAAAGATGAGTGAGTTGACTGGCAATGGCTCGTCTTTCACTTTTGCCCAAGTCCTCAATCTCCTCAATTAAATGCACCAAATCAACGTCATGCCAGCGATGCTCCCGTAGCAACTGTGTGGTTTGAGCAAGCCACGCATTAAAGTCTGTCAAATATAGCAGCGGACGAGACTGTTAGGACATAAACTATGGGCACGACGACAACTAAATCGGGACACCAGAACATGGGGAAAGCTTATAGTTACGACTTGCGACAAAAAGTGATCAACGCGATTCAGTTGGATGGTCTGCGGAAACGTGAAGCGGCGCAAATCTTTCAACTCAGTCGTAACACGATTGACCTCTGGCTCAAGCGGCAGGTCGCCACTGGCGATTATCAAGCCCACTCCAATCGTCCCCATCGCACCGTCAACAAAATCACCGATTGGCAACAATTTACGGCGTTTGTGCAGACTCATGAAGACCGTACCCAAGGGGAGATGGCAACCTTGTGGGCGGGTGAGATCAGCACTCGCAGTATTGGTCGCGCTTTGCAACGCATCGGGTGGACGCGAAAAAAAAGACTTACGGTTATCGTGAGCGCGATGAAGCCAAACGAGCCGCGTTTTTAGAAGAACTGGCCACGATTCCCCCGGCACAACGGGTGTATGTCGATGAAGCGGGCATGGACGAACGCGACGACTACGGCTATGGCTGGAGTCCACGGGGTCAGCGCTTGGAAGCACTCAAGTCTGGACGCAGAAGCGGTCGCATCAACATGATTGCGGCCTATTGCGAACAGCGACTCCTAGCTCCGTTCACGATCGAAGGTGCTTGTAATCGCGTCGTCTTTGAGACTTGGCTCGAAACCTGCTTAATCCCTGCCCTGCAACCCGGACAGGTTGTGATTGGGGATAATGCGACCTTCCATCATGGCGGACGCATCGCGGCTTTAATGGAGGCTGCGGGTTGCCGCCGCTTGTACTTGCCGCCCTATTCGCCAGATTTTAACCGGATTGAAAAGTGTTGGGCGTGGCTCAAAAGTCGCATTCGCAGGCGCTTACCCCAAGCAGATTCGCTGCGGCAGGCAATGGAGTCCGTGCTTAAAGATGCCGTGTCCTAACACTGTTGGCTGTGGCTATATCTCTGGTCAGATTCAACCGATACGCAAGCACGAACAAACCTTCGCAAGGAGTTGAGTTATCTCCGGCGTGACCTGCCTGATTTTGACCAAATTTTACGAGTCAATGCTAAAACATTGCAATGGCATCCTAGCCTTCCTCTAGCCCTTGATGTTGTCCAGTTTGAGGAGGCGATCAAGATGGCACGATCCCCTGCTGAAGACGAGGCAAGAACGGCTTTGGAGCAGGCATTAGGCTTGTATTAGGGAGCCTTGTTGCCAGATTGTGATGACGAGTGGCTTCTCCCCGAACGAGAACGGCTTCAGCAGATGCACATGGGAGCCTTAGCACAATTGATTAATCTGCTACAAAAACAGCAAGATTACCGCTTGGCGCTGAGCTATACTCAACAGCTTTTGCAAATTGACCCGCTTAATGAAGCGACTTACTGTACCTTGATGCGGCTGCACGAGTTGAGTGGCGATCGCGCTCATGCCCTCCAGGTTTATCACCGGGTAATGTTCTAGACGTGTTGTTTTCACTTCAGATAAGCTGTGCTGAGAACAGCAGCCTATCTTGTGGGGTGGATCGATGGTGTTGGAACCTATTCATTGTCCTGCTTGTGATGGCATTGATGTGATTAAGCATGGGACTACCGCCGCAGGCAAACAGCGCTATCGTTGCCAAAACCCAGAGTGCAGTCGGAGCCGCTTCATTCGAGAGTATAGTTACCAAGGCTCTTTGCCGGAAGTGAAGCGACAAATTAGTGACATGGCGATCAATGGCAGTGGCATTCGGGATACGGCTCGTGTGCTGGGCATTAGCCCGACGACAGTGATTGAGGCGTTAAAAAAAAGACCCGCCTCTGCAAGCAGTCAATGAAGCGGTTCTAGTCGCACTTGAACCTTATCAAACCATTGTCCGGCTCTGTCGCGCAGAGGCTTTAGAGGTCGAGGCAGAGATGGATGAAATGTGGAGCTATGTGCAATCAAAGCAGCAGCAACGATGGTTGTGATTAGCGATCGCCTTCAGCAATTAGATAGCGCTGCACATGAGTTTTTACCCTGGGCAGCCGCCTTAGGACGAAGTTTTAACCCAACGATGGTGGCTCAGGTAGCAGACTATCCACTGCCCCAACTGTTAACGGCGATCGAACAGCTTGAGCAGCAAGCCATGATTCGCCCCAGCACATCCATTGGCAATGAAATGGGTTATGATTTTGCCCACGATATCGTGCGGCAGGTGGTCTATCAACAACTCTCAGAACCCCGTCGTCATTTGATCCATTGGCAGATTGCCCACAAGCTGAATCAACAAGCTACGCCCGATCATGCGTTAGCCGGAGATATTACCCATCATGCCTCTTTAGGGGGCGATCATGAACTGGCTGCCGCTGCTGCCTTGTTAGCGGTGGAACGCTGCCTGAAATTATTTGCCTATGCCGAGGCATCAAAACTGGCGCAGCAAGGGATGCAGCACAGTCAGCAGCTCGATCGTGCTGCGCGGGTGCGTCTCCAGATCAGGCTGCTCAGGTGCTACGTCCTGGTAGGGGTCACCAAAGAACAGATGCCGCAGTTTGAAACCACGCTGAACCAACTCATTGCCGAGGCGATCGCACTTAATCTCAAGGACGAAGAAGCAATTGCGCTGGAAGCGTTGATTGCGCTGCACTACGATTATGGCAATCTGACCAGTGTGCATCAGCACTCCCTGCGAGCCGCAGAACGAGTACGATCGGCGAGTTCCGCTGTGATGGCGCACTAGCACACAGCGGCTGGTGTCTAGCGGAAATTGAGCGCGATATGGATCGGGCAGAAGCGCTGCTACTGGAAGCCCAATCGCTTGCGGCGAGAGTCGGTCTGGAAATTAGCGATATTGCCTGCGGTTTAGGCTTTGTACGTCGTCATGCCGCAGATTTTACCGGAGCACATCTGCTGCTTAAACAAGCGTGGCAGATGGCTCAAGCCGAGCAAGACCACTGGCGGGAATGCGCCTGTCTGAGCTACCTGGCAATGGTGGAGCTAGAAGCGGGTAATCCCTTACGGGCGATCGCCTACTCGACAGAACTTGCAACCGTTGCCACCAAAATCAGCGGCGAGGGCAGTGAAGGCACAATGGCATCTGCACTGACCGCCCTGGCAAATTATCAGCGTCAGCAGCCTGGAGCCGATGCTGCTCTGGAGCAAGCGATCGCCACCCTGCAACAGATCGATGCCAAACGGATGCTTTCTTACGTACTGATTGGCGCTGCCGAAGTCAATTTGGAATGGAAGCGGCTTCAATGGGTTGTTCAGCGCTCTGAAGCTGCCCTACAAGCGGCTCAGATCATCAAACACCCTAGCGAGATTACATTAGCTTGGGCAATGTCAATTCGGGGCTTTTTGGCATTGGGCGAACGAGAACAGACAATCAAGCAGTTTGAATTATTGGGAGATGAAATCGATCGCCACCCGTTGAGCGTTCGTGCTCGCACTGCGGTCGATCAGGTAGTCCAACAGATGCAGCTCACCACTGGTTCATGCAAAGCTTTAGACAATCGTTAAGTGTTCCACTGAGGTAACGATGGATGTCTCTGATTATTGTTGAAACCAATGCTGAACAACCGCTGACGACGGAAGTGTTAAATGCGATCGCGCAACGAGTCTCACCGTGCCTAAAGGAAAGAGACGTAAAGTGGCGTTTCTCCTTGTTGTCTAGCGATCGCTATTGTATGCTTTGCACTTATGAGGCACCGGATGCAGAGTCAGTCAGGGAGGCGTACCGTAAAGGCAGGCGGCATTCTAGTCGAACCTAGACAGGTGTTTTGCTCAAGCCGGAGGGCATTCAACTCCAACGCAACCCAACCTTATTTAAAGTAGCCGAGGGAACCTATCCTCCATTCAGTGATGAGGACTGGAATGAAGCCAATCGCCAGCTGTTGGCTTGTTATGTAGAGCAGGGCATTGAGTGGATTCAATCTTACATTTCACTCGATCGCACAAAAGTCATCACCGAACTGAACGCACCTGACATCAAGTCTATTCAAGCAGTGCAACGCAAGGGCAGGGCTGATCTATCAGCCGTAGAAAATAGAGAATGGAGAGGTTGTTTCTCAGTATCTGTGGTCGCATGAGCCTGATTGAGCATCTGCAAACGATTCGTGATTTCCGTACGCAACCGGAGTACCCGTTGTGGGTGGTGTTGCTGCTGGTGGTGATGGGCACGATGAGTGGCTGCACAGGCTATCGTCCGCTCGCCGACTTTGTGGCTCGCCATCAAACGGAGTTATTGTCGCTGTTGGACTTACCGAGGCAGCGCCTACCGAGTTTATCGACCCTCCGTCGCATCATGGTACGGGTCAATTTTGAGTCGTTTACACAAGCCTTCAATGCGTGGGCACAAGAGCGCTTTGTCCCAGCACCGGGTGAACACCTGGCGACCGATGGTAAAAGCATCAAAGCCAGTGTGCGCGACTATGACCAAGCCTATCAAGACTTTGTCAGTGTGGTGTCAGCCTTCAGTGTGGCGCAGGGTGTCGTGGTGAGTTTGGCACCCATGCGGAACCATCAAACTAGTGAAATTAAAACCGTTGAAGTGCTGCTCGAAACGCTGCAACTCCAGGGTGTGTGCTTTAGTCTCGATGCCTTGCACACCCAAAAAAACAGTGGCGCAGATTATCCACAGCGGTAATGACTATTTGATCACAGTCAAAGGCAATCAGCCCAAGTTATTGGAGCCGTTGCAGACTCAGTTTGAGCAAGTGCCAGCCCAAAGTGTAGACACGCAAACGGAACAGACCCGTGACCGCCAAACGCAACGCACAGTGAGTGTCTTAGACCAGGTTGCTGACCTTGATCCGCAGTGGGTCGGTGTACAACGGCTCGTGCGAGTGGAGCGGGTCGGCACCAGAGCCAACCGACCGTGGACCGAAACCATGTTCTACATCAGTTCACTGACGCTGGATGCTGCTGGCTTTGCTCAACGCATTCGGCAACATTGGCACATTGAAAATCGCCTCCATTGGGTCAAAGATGTGGTCTTGAAAGAGGATTGCACGCCTTTGTGTGATGGCAATGCCCCAGTGAATTTCGCCATTGTCCGCACCATGGCGCTCAATCTCTTTCGGCAGCATGGCTTTGATTCCATCACCCAGGGCTTACGTCGGCTCGCCCATGACATCCCAACGCTCTTTTCCTTTTTTCGATAGATCAGCCCTGCAACGCAAGGGGGGTATGTCTTGCGATCGCGTTTGGTCTGCCGAATTTCTGAGTGATTCAGTCTGATGCTATACCTTGACGGGTCATAAATTTAAGTTTTGAAGGATGGGGTTCAGGGGTGAAGCCCCTGGCTGGGGGCGAAGCCCACACACACACAAAAAACCCAAATTTGTAGGCTGATGCTTCTAATGGCAGCTAGCGCGATCGCCGTCAGCCATGATACTTCTGGGGATATTCTCGTCCTGTCCGCAACAGTACACTCTCGCTCCCCGGGTTCTGAAAGCCATCCAGGAAATCTTCATGCCCCCCGTGTCAGTCCCCCTCTGTCGTCAGCACCGATTCCAGGTTATCGATCGCCCAGAGGAAGACGCTTACAATGCTTGATCTCCCCACTGGTTGCCCGTCCTCATTGCTCCTCTCCTAACTTTGGTGGAGTTGCTAAAGGCCTAAAAACGAGCCAAAATCAATTACTCGCATTCGGTGTAGCCCATGCAGACCCGTTCTTCCCTTCAGCGCCGCAGCCACTCTGAGTCGAGCGATCGCCTGGTCGCTAACATCAAGCCGCGATCGTGGAGCGACGCGCACCAGCAACAAGCGACCCACCCCCAACCCACCCGACACGACTTCTCCCACGTCGATTTGTTTGCCCACGACCCAGGTACTCGTACCATTAACTTCGGCATTCAGCCCAAGCTAACGGTGGGTGCGCCGAATGATGTGTATGAACAGGAAGCCGATCGGGTCGCTGAGCAAGTCATGAGTCTGCCTGACACGCAGCCTGCGGTGCAACGCGAAGGACTACCCGAAGAGGAAGAAGCGTTACAAACTAAAGCGCTGGGTCAGGCAGTTCAACGGGAAGCAATGCCAGAAGAAGACGAAGAACTGCAAACTAAACCCCTGGCAGCAACCATCACACCGTTAGTCCAGCGCGAGGCTTTACCAGAAGAAGAGGAACTGCAAACCAAGCCGCTGAGTGGCTCCCTTCAACGCGAAGCCTTACCCGAAGAAGAGGAAGAACTGCAAACGAAATCACTCGGCAACTCGATTCAACGCGAAGCGATGCCCGACGAAGAGGAAGAACTGCAAACGAAATCACTCGGCAACTCGATTCAACGCGAAGCCTTACCCGAAGAAGAGGAAGAACTTCAGACGAAATCACTCGGCAACTCGATTCAACGCGAAGCGATGCCCGACGAAGAGGAAGAACTGCAAACGAAGCGATCGCCCGGTGCAAGCTTTCAAGCGGGGAGCAATCTCGAAAGTCGGCTGAGTAGTAGTCAGGGTGGGGGCAACCCACTACCGCAGGAGGTGCGATCGTTCATGGAACCCCGCTTCGGTGCCGACTTTAGTCAGGTACGAGTGCATACAGGCAACGAAGCCGTGCAGATGAATCAGGACTTGAGTGCTCAAGCCTTTACGCATAAGCAAGATGTTTACTTTGGTGCCGGAAAGTCACCTGCTAAGGATGCGTTGACCGCTCATGAATTAACTCATGTCGTTCAACAGACAGGGACAGGGCAAAAAGAATTTCTTCAACGCGAAGATGAAGATGAAAACCAAAGTAAGGTTGTGGATTTCGATCATGAACTTGAATTAAAACCAATCGAATTAAAAGATAAGGATGGCAAGATCATATCAACTCAATCAGTTAACTTAGAGCTATCTCTGAACGCACGAGCTTTATATACAGCAAAATCCAGTAAAGTAAAGTTTAGTTTTGGACAGCTTAAATTAGCTACTGTTCTAGGTGCAGTGTCTGAAGAGGCCAATGCAGCTACAAATACAACAGCCAGTGTTGGTGGGGGAATCTCTTTAACTATTTTTAATGCGAAACTTAAGAGTCCTAGTCTCTTCTTGCCAGCGGGTTCTACGCTTAAGTTTGGCGGCAAATTAGAAGGAACCGTCAATATTTTTGATGGTAAGTTAGAAACTAAAATTAAGCCAAAGATAGGAATTAAAATTCCCTTGTCGAAAAAGTCTTATTTGGAGCTTGAGGCAGTGCCAGGAGTGGAATATGGAGGGAAACTTAACCTGCTATTTGATTAATTTGGCATCTAGCGCGTTTGAGTGGTAAGGTCGCCGCTCTTGTAAAGTACGTTCCGCCAAACACCCCTTCCTCTCAACGCACATGTCTTGATAAGAACGCACCATTTCAACCGCAATGGTCGATCGTGCAGAGCGAGTAGCTGTACAGACACGATGCGATCGATGGTGGATCGATGGGAGGGGCGATCGCTTTTGAGGAAAGTATAGAGCGATCGGGTGGAAAGGGCGATCGCGATTGACAACGCCTGCTCTACAATTAATTCAGGTGAGCTTAGCCCCAAAGAGGTCAGAAAATGGAAAAATTGACGGCTGCTGCCGCCAGAGAAGACTTCGAGAATATGGTTAAGGCAGTCACCGAAGGAAACAAAGTCTATGAGATTGAATCTGCCGAAGAGTCTGCGGTATTAATGTCATATAGAGCGTACGAAAGTTTACGAGAAACGGTAGAGTTATTGTCGATTCCTGGCTTTAGAGACAGTCTTCAACGCTCTCTTCAGCAGATCAAAGCTAATGAAACCTACTCTCTTGACGAGGTGTTGGGAGACATCGGTTGATGCCTTACGAAGTCCGCTTTACTAAGGAAGCCAAAAAAGATGTTGCGAAACTACCTCCTAAACTGAAGCAGAAACTAAAAACACTGATTCAAGAGAGCCTCAGCATTAGTCCTTATGCTGGTAAAAAGCTGGTTGGCGATCTGGCTGGTTTTTATTCCGTTCGTTTAAGTTATCAAGACAGAATTATTTACACAATTAATGATGAACAAAACCTGATCTATATTCACCGTGCCAAGACTCATTATGGAGAATAGTACGATCGCTACTCTTGATGGAATGCTTTCCTTCAAACAGCCTTTCATTTCAAAGCACACGTTTTGATAAGAATGCACCATTTCAACCGTGATGGTCGATCATGCAGAGCGAGTAGCTGTACAAACACGATGCGATCGATGGTGGATCAATGGGAGGGGCGATCGCTCTATGGCTGCTGAGTGCGATCGCTTATCAGGATCTCACTCTCCGTCAGCGAGACCCCATTTTTCCAAAGCTCATACTCGCTCAGATCAATTTCTTCATTCCACACAATGCCATAGCCCCGTGGTTCAACTGTAAAATTCTTGAAAAAAGCAGGTTGTCGAAGTAAAGCAAACATTGGATTCTCTAGAAGATGCCGAATGTCATATTTTTTGATCTCTTGATTGGTAAATTCAATTACTAGAGTCGTCGCGTCGATCGCGTTGGCTTTATAAATTCGAGGATACTTCATACGGCTTCTAAACTTAAACTTACTTCAACGGAGGTAATTTACGAAACTCCTGAGTATTCCACATTTGTAGCAAATCTTGCTGGTATAGTGTTGCCCACTCCAGAACTAGCTTTTGTGCCCGACTCGGCAGATCTCCCTCAATAATTTCAAGCGATTCAATGCTGACTAACGCATTATTCTCGCCATAGATAGCATGAAAATGAGGGGGAGGATGGTCGCCAAAGAAAACTTTAATTACAATGCATAGAACCTCGAAACCTCTGGCATAAAAGAATCTAACAACTACTGAGCCTCTCCATTTTACCAAAGTACAATAGCCGTTCTCGTAATGTGCGTTCCTCCAAACAGCCCTTCATCTAAACCCATACGTCTTGATGAGAACCCACCACCTTAACCGCGATGGTCGATCGTGCAGAGCGAGTAGCTGTACAGACACGATGCGATCGATGGTGGATCGATGGGAGGGGCGATCGCTTTTGAGGAAAGTATAGAGCGATCGTGGGTATTGGGGCGAAGGGGCGATTCCACTTTGCAGAGACTATGCGATCACAGGAGAAGGACGATCGCCGCATTAAGCTCCCGATCCCTAACTTTCGTCAAATACCGCTATCACCAGCGACTCAATACATTAGGGATACTCCTGGTTAAGAGTTGAACGGCAGCATGGTTTCTCATATTGGACGCGGCATTGGCTTCCCGCTCACAACTAACGTGCAGGGCAACTTGCAACTGAGTGCCGAAGCGCGAAATCTCGAAGAATCCATTCACCTGATCCTTCGCACCAGCCTGGGTGAACGGGTGTATCGTCCTGATTTTGGCTCTCGTTTATCAGAGCTAGTGTTTGCGCCCTTAAATACGCAGACCTTGTTGCTGCTGCGGCTCTATGTCGAAGAAGCGCTAGAAGCCTGGGAACCGCGCATTGAACTGGATGAAATTCTCACCGATCCAGATCCAGTGAGGGGGCGAGTGGATATTACCATCATCTATCACCCGACCAATAGCCACGACTCACGCAGCTTGGTTTACCCGTTTTATCTTGTGCCGAGCGACCTGGCAGAATAGCCCGCAGATTCAATGTTGTATGGTAGGACAGCCTTGTGGATTTTGACTTTTTAACAAAGCTACCGAAATCAGACCTCGACGATCGCACCTTCAAAGATTTGGTGGATGAGTGTCTGCTGCGAATCCCGCGCTACTGCCCAGAGTGGACGAATCACAATCCCTCTGATCCGGGTGTGACTCTCATTGAACTGTTTGCGTGGCTGACCGATCAAATGCTGCTGCGGTTCAACCAGGTGCCCCGTCGCAATTACGTTGCGTTTCTGGAACTGTTAGGCATTCAGTTGCAGCCTCCGGCTCCAGCTCATACAGCCCTTACCTTTTATCTCACCCGGTCTCAAGATCCCCAGCGATCGATTCCGGCAATCCCCATTGGCGCAGAAGTGGCAACCGAACGCACCGAAACCGATGCCGCCATCATCTTCAGCACCGACCAGGTATTACAGCTAGGGTTTCCTCGCATTCGCTATTTTCTGACCGAAGCGGCGGCGATGGATCAACCGCAACAGGTGCACGATTGTCTGACGAATCAGTGGTCGCGGGATGAAGCATGGCGTTGGACAGGGCGACAGCAGTCTGTGTTTCAGATGATGCCCCAAACAGGCGATTGCTTTTATTTGGTGTTTGATCCGGTCGAGCCGCTGGATGGCAACGTTATTATGCTGACGATCGAGGGCGAACCGGCTGGCTCAACGGGCATTAACCCCAATCATCCGCCACGCCAGTGGGAAGCCTGGGATGGCACGCAATGGCAGGCGGTCTTGCTCCGCGAGATTGATGATGGCACCAAAGGCTTTAGCTTTGATGATGTCGAGCGTCGTGGGTTGGCGGGCTTGAGCGAAGCCGATGTTATTTTGCATATGCCGATCGTGTGGATGCCGACGACCTTTATTGGCTATCACGGACGCTGGCTACGCTGCCGCTGTCAACCATCCGAAACAGAGCGCTTTAGTCGATCGCCCCAGTTGACCACGCTCTTTGCCCAAACGATCGGCGGCAGTACCCAGGCAAGCGAATGTTCGCGGTTACAGAACGAATTGGTCGGTGACAGTGATGGCACTCCCGGTCAAAGCTTTTTTCTGCAATCGCAGGGCATTTTGGCACGGCAGGAGAGCGAATATTTGCAAGTTACTCCGCCTGGGGAGCCACCCCAACGCTGGCAGGAAGTCGAAAATTTTGCCGATTCTGGCCCCAACGATCGCCACTATACGCTGGACTCTCGCACGGGTCGAGTGCAGTTTGGGCCGCTGGTGCGCGAACCAACGCATTTACAGGAAGAGGTGCAATTTCGGCGGCAGGTGCAATGGCAAGGGCATCAGCTCGGACAACCCCAACTGGAGCGGGTTGAGTCTCTAGGGCGGCACTATGGTGCCGTACCGTCACGAGGCGCAACGCTGCACATGGTTTCGTACCGTACAGGGGGCGGCGATCGTGGCAATGTACCCCGCTATGCACTCCGCATCCTCAAAACGGCGTTGCCTTACGTCAAACAGGTGACGAATCATGACCCAGCCCGTGATGGTGCGAACGAAGAGAACCTGGAAGAAGCCGTGCTGCGAGTGCCCCGGTTTTTGCGAACCCGCGATCGTGCTGTTACGCCAGAAGACTTTGAAACGTTAACCATGCAAGCTAGCCGAGCGGTAGGACGAGCCTACTGTCCACGGCGACAGGTGGGCAATACGCCGGGTACGGTTGTCGTTTATGTCGTGCCACGAGTCAGCGTCCCGAATCAAGAGCTGGGGCTGGCACCGGAATCGTTTAGCTTGAGCGCGCCCCTACTGGGTGAAATTGAGCGTTTTTTGAGCGATCGCTGCCTGTTGGGCACACAGGCACAACTGCGAGAACCAGATTATGTCGGGGTCTCGGTGCAGGCAGTACTGGGAACGGAACCGGACTATCAAATGGCTACGGCACGAGAGGAGCTACGGCGGCAGTTGACACAAGCGCTGTATCAGTGGCTTAATCCGCTGACGGGCGGACGGCATCGCGCGGGTTGGGGACTAGGTGTGCCGTTGTATCAGTCCGATATTGTAGGGCTGTTTCAAAATACGCCGGGGGTGCAGTATCTGGAGTCGATCCAACTGTTTCAGCTACGGCGAGAAAATAGCTGGGAGCGCCAGCTTGTGACGGACGGGTTCATTCATCCAGGGCAAACCGGGTTGATTTGTTCCTGGGCGGATACCTATCGTCAGTCGGCGCATCGGATTCAAATTCTCGGCGGGGAGGCTTAACTATGAGCCAGCGCGCCGATCGCCGTACCCTTAGCCTGCAACTGCTGCCGATGTCGGTGCTAGATCCACCCCCCGTTGGAGAGGCAATTTTAGCAACCTGGGGTGCGATGGCAGAAACAACTACCGTCAGCTTACCGAGCCTGTGTCTGTGTCCCGGTGAAGTGGGGGAACTGCTGATTCGTCTGGATCATCGCGGCGATCGCCCCTTGGAGTACCAACTGCAAGTCAATGGCAACATTCCGCAGACGTGGTATACCCTTCGGACTGAAGGATCAGAACTCCAACGGGGGCGTGAGATTGAAGCCGTGGTGCGCTTTTGTCCAGAGCCTTCCTTCTTCGAGGCACACCAGGCACTCCAGCCAGAGGAAAGCCTGTCGCTCAGCTACCAGGGCGAGGTGCGCGTGTATGAGTGCTCGCAGGACGGGCAGGTGGGTGAACTCCTGGCAAGTGAACCGTTTCACCTCTTTCTACGACCGCGTAGCCTGTATCCTCAATTTCTACCAGCTGTTTACCGAGAAATTGACTTTATTGGACGCTTCCTGGCAATTTTTGAGCAGTCGTTTGAGCCTGCGGTGCAGACGTTGCAAGCGCTCTGGGCTTATCTCGATCCATTGACAGCACCCGAAGCCCTGCTGCCTTTTTTAGCCCAATGGGTTGGCTGGAAAAACGAAGCCAATTGGAGCATTGCGCAGCAGCGATCGCTGATTCGGCGGGCGATGCAAATTTACCGCTGGCGCGGCACACGACGGGGTTTACAGCTTTATCTTCATCTCTATACAGGGCTGCCGCTGCACGATCTGACCCGTGACCCCGACCAACAACCCATTCAAATCCATGAGGCATTTCAGCGTGGCTTTGTTTTAGGCGAGTCTACGCTGGGTCCAACTGCCATTTTGGGTGGTGGTAAACCGTTTCATTTCAGCGTCAAGCTATGTCCTTTAGTCGGGCAATATCTGGATGAATCGTTAGTGCGAACCATTATTGAGCAAGAAAAACCCGCCTTTTGCACCTATGACTTAGAAATTTTCCGCCTTGAGGCACCGATCGCTGAGGCAAATATGATGGAGGAGCCTGTCCATGTCTGATTTTCGTGCTTATCCGCGTTTAAATGAGTTTGAGCGATTGCAGATTAGCGATGGGCTGGCAATTAACGCCGAACGGTGGCAGCACGCCCACAACTATCATCGCCAACGGCAGAATTTTCAGTATCAAGCCTTGTATGAACCCGGTATCATTTACGGTTTAGGGGTGGCGATCGTGCCCGATCAACCCGATGGACGCTTGCTGCAAATTCAGCCGGGAGTTGCCATTGATATTGAAGGCAACCCCATCATCGTGAAGCAGCCAGAAGAGTTTCGGATTGCGTCAGAACCCAGCGCTGGACAAACGCTTTGCGTGCATCTGGCGGTGAGCCACGTTGATCCTGACACACTCCGCCGCGCCGCCGGGGCAAAGACCGTAGCGGAAACCTTTCGGCTGGTGGAAAAAGTGCAGCTTGATCCACGGGATGTTGAACTCTGCCGCATTCAACTGCAAGGCGGTGTGACTCAGCTCCAGGCACCGGACGATGTGTTCTACCCCAGCCTCAATCAGCTTGACTTTCGGGGGCGCTGCTACCCCCTACCCTATCCTCAATTTCAGGTGCAGGTTGGGCAGGTGACGAGCGATCGCGCGACCGATCAGGCAACGACACACGGCTTAACCGCGCTGCTGCGATCGCTCACAGGGTTATATCCGGCGCTCCGAGGCAATCCCACCATCCAAACGGTAGCAGCAACGGCTCTAGGGCGAGAGTCTCTAATCACTTGCCAGGTGCTTTATCTGCCGTACACCGTTTTGCTAACGCTGTCGAACCCAGCCCTGCAACGACTGAAGACGTATCTGGATCACGGTGGCGTACTGCTGGTGGTGGCTGACTTTACCGAGGTGAACCTGCTGGAGTTGCTCGATATTGGTCGAGAGTTGCGCCTGGGGCTATTAGAGGCAGAGCGCGATCGCGAGTTGTTTGAACAAACGGGCAGCCAACTGAAGGCGGAAATTACCGCCAATCAGAGTGCGCTGAGTCAGCGCTTGACAGACTTAGAACAGTCGTTGGCACTGATCGCGCTCAAACTGGGGCGATCGCTGGCGGCACCGGGTACGCTGCCTGACGACCATCCTCTGCGCTGTCAGCCCTTTGTCTTCGGTCAGTTACCCTGCCGTTTGGGGCATCCGATCGCGGTCAAAACCTGGGATGGGCTAGTGTTGGTGGTCGGCGATATCAGCCGTACCTGGGGAGGAGAGAGCGCCCAGGAGTTGTCGCGTGAAGTGCTGCGATCGGCACAGGAGTGGGGGGTCAACCTTTTACATTTTGCCGCGCAGCGACAGCAATGGATGCAATCAATGCAACCGCTTCCCACCCTGGATAGCACCACGGACAGCCTGCAACGCCGGGTGCAGCCAATGTAATCCCCGTTCTGTCCATCAACCTTTACAAGCAAGTGCTACTCATAATCAACGAAATGGTCAACGAAGGAGTGTGAGGTTATGGGCGAGCCTGCCACCATGCAGAAGCAAATTAAAACGGAGTTATCCAATCGGCAGGTGACGCTAAGTGCAGGTCAAGCCGTGGCTGTCTTTGATGCCACCGTTTACAATGACAGCGATCGCTTTGCCTCGTTTCAACTGAAACTGTTAGCAGCAGGCGCACTGACCGATACCAACAAACCCTGGTACCGCCTGACACCCTCCGTTTCATCTAAAATTCCGGTCGGCGACTGCACCCGTTTTCAGATCGAAATCTTTGACTTGCCACCGATCGCCCAGCAGTTTCGGGGTGCGATTGACTTAACGGTCGAAGTCACCTCACGGGAACTAGAGAATCAGTACGATCGCCAACCGTTGCGGCTGCTGGCAGACGGTATCCAGGGACAGCCGCCTGCCCTGACCCTGACTATGCCTGTTCAGCAAGCCAGTCCCGGTGAGCGGTTGGTGATCGCCGCCCAAGTGCATAACCCAACCCGATCGCCCTTAGAAGCAACGCTACGGCTCGCGGGGTTGCCCGATCGCTGGTTTCCTGATGGCATTCAGCAAACGTTATTAGTGACACCTGGCAAACCTCAAACCGTTACCTTTGAGTGTGAAATGCCGCCACCGATTCTGGCTCTGAGCCAGGTGTATCCAGTCGCTCTGGAAGCGGCGGGGCGATTCCCTACAGTAACCGTGACGGGGCAACTCCACCTGCTGCCTGCGGGGGCTGTCCGCTTTACCTGTGAGCCATTAGAGGCGGCGATTCCAGAACTACTGGGACGTTGGCTCAACCCCACTCAGGGCACCGCTGTCTTTGCGCTCCAGTTCGATAACTTAAGTAATGTGCAGCCGCTGGTCGAGCTAACGGTGACGGAGCTGCGATCGCAACGACGGCGCTGGTTCTGGCAGAAGCACCCCCGCCCTTGACCCTGAACCGATCGCCCTACCGTTGGGTGTCTCAGTCGAACCGTTACCCTCAAACTTGCCCCTCGGAGTCAGTGTCGTTCCACTTCAGATTCAGCGTCGCCTGCCGTGGTTGGGTTGGAGCCGCTTGCGGCGCTTTGAGGTGGCGGCTCAGACGGTTGACGCTCAGGTGCCGCTACAGGATAGCCCTCAGACGTTGCAGGTGCATCTGTTTCCGGTCATTCCCCTCTGGCTGCAACTGTTGGGGGCACTGCTGACATTGGGGCTAGGAGCATTAACCTGGCTACTGCTAACCGATCCAGGGCACCGGGGTGCTGTCAATTCCGTCCAGTTCAACGGTCAGGGTACAGAAGTACTGAGTGGCTCGGATGATCAAACCATTCGTCGTTGGCGAGTGCAGAATCAGAACCTTCGTACGCAAAGCCGGATTGGCAATCTCACAAAAGCGGTGCGAGTCGTTCGCTACCGTCCGGTCAACAATGATCAGGTTGCCCTGGGGTTTGAGAATGGCGAAATTCAACTGGCAAATCTGCTGACGGGTCGTCGATCGCGCCTGACACCGGATAAAGACGATCGGGTGTTTGCGCTGGCGTTTAGTCGCGATGCCCAGACGCTCTACAGTGGTCACGGTAGCGGGTTGGTCTTGCAATGGGATCTCAGTCGTTTCCTGCCGGAGCAGACGACACCGCAACGCGCCTACGATGTTCGCTTTGCCATCGAAGCGATCGCCCTCAGCGGCAATGACTACAGCCATCTGGCGATTGGGGGACGCTATAACCGCTTGCTGCTGCTAGCCACTCAAAAAGACGCTGCTAATGCAACAAAAACAGCTTCAACAAAAACAGCGCAATTTTTAGAAATCCCTTATCCCTCCGGTGGCTCAACCGACTACATTTCTAGCCTTAGCACCGCCGACCAGCAGCCAAACCTGCTCGCTATCAGCGATACGAAGGGTCACCTGAGCGTCTGGAATACCGCAGCGTGTCTGGCAAATCGCGATCGCTGTACTTCCATCGAGCGACCCTGGTTGGGACATGAGGGTAGCCCCGTTCGAGCCGTAGCGCTCAGTGCCGATAGTTGCTTTTTGGCAAGCGCTGGGGACGATGGCGACGTAAAGCTGTGGTCACTGGACGGTCAGGGTGCCCGCCGCTCTAGTGCCGTCAATGGACGAGTACTGGCGCAGTTGGGTAAGCCCCTCAATGCGGTGGATATAGTGCAAACCCGTGATGCCATCTGGGTGACGAGTGGCGGCGACGATGGCAAAGTTCGCTTTTACGAGGTGCGGTTTGCAGGCAGCAACCGGGCTGACGATCGCTGCCCCGTGCTGTCAGGAGGTGGATCATGACTGTGAATGAAACCGTGGAAACCAGTAGTCGGACGATCGCCAACCAACCGCTAGCGGTCACCGTCTCTGCCTGGGATCACAACCAGGTGACACCGGGAGCAAAACACTACCTGGGGGTCACGATCACTAACCGTGGCGGTCAGGATGCAGTGGTGCAGGTGCGATTGGAAGCCGCATCGCCCCTGCTCCGTCAGTGGTGTGCCCAACCAGAGCAATGGTTGGCGTTGAGCCATGCGAACAGCGGTGAGTTGACCTTTTGCTTGCAGGTGCCTGACGATACCGTCCCGCAGTGGTTGGAGTATGAAGTTGTAGTCCGTCCTCAAAACGCCTACGCAGACTACTACCTGCCACCGACTCGCTGCCGTTTGCAAGTTCTGGCTCCAGAGACGGCTGAAACCACTCAAGATCCAACCTTCACGCTTAGCCCCAATACGACCCCCGATCGCCCGGTCATCGTCCAGCCAGGAACACTTGTGCCGATCGAACTGGTCGTCGAAAATCGCTCTGAGCGAGTCGATCGGTTTCGCCTGGAATGCACGGGCTTGCCAGTCGATTGGGGCATTCAGCTTGAGTATCCCCGCGATTATGGTGGCTTAGGACTGGTACAGGGTGATGATAGTCTGGGGGTCAACCCTGGCGATCGTGGCATCATTCGCGCCTTGCTCCAGTCACCCACCCTCCCCCTTGCCGGGATGTACCTGCCCACCTTTCGTCTCGCGTCTGAAAATGACCCTGACCTGGGTTTACTGGCGCTGGTGTATCTGCGCGTTGAACCCATCTACCGCGTCCAGGCACAGTTGGAGCCAGTTCAGGATCAGGTACGCGATCGTCCTGCTCAGTTTGCACTCCGGTTCGCCAATCTGGGCAATACGTCCCGTCAGGTGTCTGTCAACCTCCAATCCCTGTCGCCACCCGGAGACTGTACCTATCAACTAGCCAACGAGACGGTTATCGTTGCACCCCAGGCAACTACTGAAGTGCCTTTAGAGGCGCGTCCGCAGCGGTGGTGGACTCGTCCCTGGTTCGGTACGGGCAAAGTCTATCCCTTTCGGGTTGATTTTATTGATGGCGATCGCCAGCCGATTACCCCTGAAACAGTGCAGGGAACTGTCACCTGGATGCCCCGTCCCTGGTGGCAACTCTTGCTAGTAGCACTAGCGGGGTTGGGCCTGGTGGGGACTCTAGCGTTCCTCATCTGGTGGTACTTTCTTCGTGCTCCTACCCCCCCATCCGTACTGGAGTTTGCCGCTGAAGATAGCCGCTATACCGAAGTCAACGGTGATATGGCACGGGTGCGCTGGCAAATTGAGCATCCCGAACGGATTCAAACGCTCAAGCTAACGGGCTACAGCCCTGAAGGCGACGTGCTGAGTGGTCCGCTCGTGTATGAATTCACCAACGGACAACTGCCAGCAGCGTTGCAACCCTTCTGCACGCAGCAAAAAAAACTACTCAACTGTACTCAAATTCGCAGTGATGCGTTTCAACCCGGCAAGTATGTGTTTGAGTTGAGCCTGATCCCTCAAGGGCGGCAAGCAGCCCCGCTTGTTCGTAAGACCGCACCGGTAGAAATCGCTGCCAAACCGTTGCCGATCGTCACAGCCCTCATACCAAAAGCCTTGATTTATCGGGAAGCCGTAGCGGGTGCCCTGACACCTGCTGAGGCAGCGTTGCCCGTTGCTGATGCAGCCGGTGTGCGGTTGGATTGGGCAGTAACGATGCCACAAGACATCCGAGCCTTGCGCCTGGTAGGGCGAGACAAGGATGGCAAGATGGTGGGTGATCTCTGGTATGAATTTGCTAAGGTCGGTGAATTGCCAGCAGCCTTGCGTCCCTTCTGCCGCATCGGGGCGACCCTCATTTGCCAGAATGTGCCAACAGGGCTGAAAGCCGTAGGGGAATATCGGTTAGAACTGCAAGCGCTGAGTGCTGACGCTCTGAGCAATGCCAGGACACCGGAGCCATCAGAGGCAACGGCTCCAAAGCCGAAAACAACGGAACTGATCAAAATTCAGCCGCAAATACCCCAAATTCTGAGCTTTCAGATCAACGGTCGAGAAGCGCCGAGCAAGCTACTGATCCCCGTGCAAGCGCGGCAAACGCCGCCCCTCGTTCAAATTAGCTGGCGAGTGCAGGGAGGGAGCACGACCCGCGTTGAGCTGACCCCATCACCGGGTACCGTTCCGTTAACAGGCAAAATTGGGTTTCCCTTAAGTCCGCAAGGCGGCACGACGATCGTTCTTCAGGTTAAAACCCTTACTGGGGAAGTCTTGAGTCGATCGGTCACAGTAGAAGTGTACAATCCCAATCCTACCGATGCCGCCGCGATCGCAGAAGCAGCAGTCAAAGCAGCCGAGAAACGTCCATCGGCAACACCCGCTTCGCCTGCGCCAAGTGCGCCCACCGCACCCGCAACGCCAGCCAGTAGTGCGCCCAGCCCCGGTGCAGCATCCGCTCCAGCCGTGAGCGATCGCCTGTCACCGTCTGAACAAGCACCCCAATTTAACCGAGGAGACTAAGCCGATGGTAGTCCAATGGCGGGGTAGACAACGGATCGAATGGGGACTCATTGCCGTTCTGTGGTTGAGTCTAGCGCGATCGTCTGCGGTCGCTGCCGATCGCCTACCGGGGTTAAAAGATCCCAGCTATTGGATTCAGTTGTGTACCCTGCTGTCAACGACCAAGCCCGCCGAAGCCCTGGTTGCCTGTGAACGCGCGATCGAACTGCGTCCCGGTGATGCCCAACTCTGGGCACGGTATGGTGCGCTGCAACTGGGGCTGAAACAATATCCCGATGCGATCGCCTCGCTGGATCAAGCCCTTAAACGGCAGCCCAAAAATGCTCAAGTCTTGACCGATCAATGCCTTGCCTGGACTGCCCTCAACCGCAAGGAACTGGCTCTTGCTGCCTGCGACAAAGCGCTGCAAGTCAATGCCAACTGGGGCGATCGCTCGGCAGTCGTTGCTCATCATGCTCGCAGCGTCATTTTGAACCAACCGGACGTGTACGAAGCCGCCATCAAGGTCTACGAGAGTGTGCTGCAACAAACCCCCAATGATTCGCTAGCGTTGTTTTATCGCGGTGAAGCGCTGGTAAAAGTAGGGCAACTGCCAGTGGCGATCGCCATGTTTGACCGGGCGCTTCAAGGCAACGGCAATTGGGGACCCGAAGCCCCCCTTCAGGTCTGGTATGCCCGTGGCACTGCTCATCGTCTCCTGGGTCAGCTAGAGTTAGCAGTTCAATCCTTCGATCGGGCGCTACAGCTCGACCCCAACCACGCCCCCAGTTGGTTGCAGCAAGGTCACAGTCTGCGGCAACTCAAGCGACCGTCCGAAGCGTTGATCGCCTACAACCGAGCGGTAGAGCTAGAGCCGAAGTCTGCTCAAGCGCTCTTGGGGCAATGCATCGTGCTGAATCAGGTGCAGCAAGCCGAGGCGGCACTGGCTGCCTGTCAAAAAGCCATCCAGGGTGATGGCGACTGGAGTGCGGCTGATCTAGCGCAAGCCTGGAACCAGCAGAGTCAGGCTCTTGCAACGCAGGGCAAGCTAGAAGACGCACTGGCGGCAGCCAATCGGGCAGTAGCAATGCGATCGGACTGGGGGGAAGCGTGGAGCGATCGCGCCGTGGTGCTCTGGTATCTCAAACGCTATGAAGAGGCGCTGGCATCCGTGCAAAAAGCAGTCACGCTCAATCCTGAGGATGCGCGTGCCTGGGCGAATCAAGGGCGCATCTTGCGATCGCTGAACCAACCCGAAAAGGCGCTGGCTGCTTACACCGAAGCCACCAACCGCAATCCACAGGATGCAATCACCTGGGCGAATCAAAGCGTTGTGCAATGGACACTCGGCAATTTTGACGCAGCTCTGGAGACGGCGAATCGATCGCTGGCAGTCAATCTTAAACTGGTGCAGGGATGGCAAAATCGCGCCGTGGCGCTGGTTGCATTAAAGAAATATCCAGAAGCGCAATCCAGCTACGAACAGGCGATCGTGCTGGACAAAACAAACGCCGAAGCCTGGGCAGGGCTGGGCTTGGTACTGGCACAACGTCAGCAGTATCCCAAAGCCATTCAGGCGTTGCAAACTGCCCTTAGCCTCAATCCTCAAAATCCACTTGCTCAACGAGCACTGCAAGCCTTGACCGAGGCACAGCCACCAGCGGCACCAGGTCTACGTTGAAAGAATATAGCGATCCTATTTGAATTGAGAGATTGAGTTCCTGAGGAACACTTTCTCAAATGATTTGAGACTGCTGATTTGGGACTGCCATGGCAGTTGAAGAGAGAGTTAGGACAAGATTAGGGTTCCTAGTTCTGCTTCTGGTAAGGGTTCTACTTCATCCTTTAGCCCTAATCCTTTAGCCTTCATCCTTTAGCCTTCATCCTTTAGCCTTCATCCTTTAGCCTTCATCCTTTAGCCTTCATCCTTTAGCCTTCATCCTTTAGCCTTTAGCCTTTAGCCTTCATCCTTTAGCCTTCACCCTTTAGCCTTCATCCTTCATCCTTTAGCCTTTTGCTACACACGTTAAAAAATGTACTTTAAAGCGGGTTGCAGGGCACAGTTCGTGAGAGTAAAAGGTGAGGGCTAACTAAAGTCCATTGTGCAACGAGAAAGGGTGCTAGACAGTTGAGATAGTCCGCCAGTCCTTGTGCTCAGAAGAAGGTTTTCCATGCTACTGCGTCGTCGCTGGTTATGGGTTGCAGCATTTCTGCTTACGATCGTGCTGAGTCTGCATCCCTGGAGCAGTCACGCCACACCCGCGATCGATACGCTGCTTCAGCAGAGTCGCCAGCGCTATGAAGCGGGTCAACTGAACGAAGCGAAAGCCCTCCTCCAACAAGCACAGCAGCAGTCTCAAGCGCAAGGCGATGCACTGACACAAGCGATCGCGTTAAGTAATCTTGCCCTCATTGAAAGCGACCAGGGAAACTGGCAGGCTGCGAACCAGTCGATCGCGACGAGTCTCCAAACCTTGCAAACCGCTGCTCAAACGCCTGCCAAAATAGCCGTTTCGGCTCAGGTGCTAAATGTGCAGGGACGCTTGCAACTGGCACAAGGAGAGGCTCAAGCCGCCCTACAAACCTGGCAAAAAACCACCACGCTGTATCAGCAAGCCCAAAATCCCACCGGGGAACTGCAAAGTCAGTTGCGTCAGGCACAGGCGCTACAAGCGTTAGGCCTCTATGAACGTGCTTACCAGGATGTGTTGCTGCCTCTAGGGATACGTCTACGACAACAGCCGAACTCAAGCACCAAAGCCTGGGGACTGCGGAGCCTGGGAACCGCCATTGGCTTAAGCGGCAACCTGTCCGACGCACAGACGGTCACGCAAGAAAGCCTCACGATCGCCGAACGCCTCAAAGATCCTCAAGCAATGGCTGCCAGTCAACTGGCTTTAGCGAATCTACTCGCAACACGTATCCGCGAAACCGCCAACCCTGCCAACCTCAGAAAACTGGAGCAGGCGCAACACCAGCGCAACATTACGAACGCGATCGCCCTTTACAAGCAAGCGGCAGCACAACCATCACCGAACCAATTACGGGCAGAGTTGAACCAACTCGCGCTGCTGATCCACACTGATCGTGTGCCAGAAGCCAGTCAACTCGCTACTACCTTACAGCCGATCCTCCTCAACCTACCGCCCGATCGCCCCAGCATTGAAGCACGCTTGAATTTTGCCAACAGTCTCTTGCGGCTGCCTGCGAACAAAGAGACGTTAGCAAACACCACTCTTCCACTACTGGGCAAAGCAGTCGATCAGGCAAGTACTCTGCATGACGCCCACCTACTCGCCAACGCCCTTGGCAATTTAGGACGGGCACAGGAACAAAACCAACAGCTCGCAGTTGCCCAAAAGACAACGGCACAGGCATTACTGACAGCAAAGTCGGTCAACGCCATCGCCCAAATTTATCGGTGGTCAGCCCAACTAGGACGGTTGCAAGAACAGCAGGGCGATCGTCAGGGCGCGATCGCCTCCTACACACAGGCAGTCAACACACTGCGTACCTTGCGGAGCAATTTGTTAGGCATCACTTCAGAAACACAGCTACTTGATCAAGAGACACTAGAGCCAGTACATCGCCAGTTGGTCAGCCTGTTGTTACCAGATGATGGCTCACAACCCAGCAGCACCACGCTGAAGCAAACCCGTGAAGTGATTGAATCGCTGCAACTCGAAGAAATTAACAACTACCTTCGTGCGTCTTGTTTGCAAGCGCAAGTGGAAATTGACACCATTCCCGTACCCAACAAAACAGCCGTTATTTACCCGCTCATTCTGCCCAAGCGGATTGCCATCATCGTCAGCGTGACCGGGCAGGAAACCAAATTATATAGCCAGCCGATCGCCCAAGAAACCGTCAAAGCAACGGCAACGGCATTGCAGGAAGGGCTGCGAAATCGGATTAGTTTGGAGTTTCAAGAACCGTCTGAGCAGTTGTATAACTGGCTGATTAGACCGATCGCCGAAGTTCTTAAGCAACAACAGGTGGAAACCCTGGTGTTCGTTTTAGATGGTGCGTTTCGCAGTGTGCCGATGGCAGCCTTATCTGATGGCGAACAGTTTCTGATTGAAAAATACAGCATTGCCACTACACCCGGACTGAAACTGACCGACCCGAAACCATTGCAGGCAAGATCGCTGTCTGGTATCGCCTTTGGGTTGTCAGAAGCAAGCACCATCAACTTACCGGGGGGTGGCTCTCAATCCTTCTCAGAACTGCCGTTTGTGCAAGCAGAATTGGCAGATCTGCAAAAGGAAATTCAGCCGTCGCTGGTGGAACAGAACAAAGCCTTTACCCGCGATCAGTTCAAACAATTGCTCCAAAAATCGCAAGCACCCATTGTCCATCTCGCTACTCACGGGCAGTTTAGCGCCAACCGCGATCAAACGTTTCTGGTTGCGTCTGATGGCGTGATCAATATTGACGACCTGGCGATCGCGCTTGGTACAGGCGACAACACGCGCACAACTCCCATTGAGCTCTTGGTTTTAAGTGCCTGTGAAACGGCTATTGGCGACGATCGTGCGCCCCTCGGTTTGGCAGGTATTGCGCTGAAATCTGGTGCCAGAAGTACGGTTGCCAGCTTATGGCAGGTCAACGACAACGCCACCGCCCTGTTGATGAAACGCTTTTATCAAGCAGTGGCGACTCGTACAGTGACGAAGGCTGAAGCTTTGCAACAAGCACAACAGTTGATTCTCAATGACCCACAATTTCGTCGCCATCCTTACTTTTGGGCACCGTTTATTTTAGTTGGTAACTGGTTATAGCGGAGATTTTTATGCAACATCGCGATCGTGCTCATAAGGTTAGCTTGTGGCTACTTGCCTCTTTTGCGTTAGCCAGTTTCGCCACTAGAGCGCAGGCGCAGGTGGTACCCGACACCACCCTTGGCAACGGCAATCACTCAGTCACGTCAACGACTGGCAACCGCACCGATATCACTGGTGGTGCAGGGCGTGGTTCTGCCCTGTTTCATAGTTTTGAGCGGTTCAACATTAGCCCCAACGAGCAGGTGTATTTTGCCAATCCGACGAGCATCCGCAACATTTTTAGTCGGGTAACAGGTGGCAGCCTTTCCAACATTGATGGACTATTGGGCGTGGCTGGCAGCGCCAATCTGTTTTTCATGAACCCCAATGGCATTATCTTTGGTTCCAATGCCCGGTTGGATGTGTCTGGTTCCTTCCTTGCAACTACCGCCAACGCACTGGAATTTCCCGATAATCAGAAGTTTGCCGCCACGGGCGATCGGGCTGTTCCCCTGGTGGAAGTCAATCTTCCGATCGGCTTGCAATTTGGTGCCAATCCCCCGGCGATGCTCACCAATCGGGGGAATTTGTTTGCTGGACAAGACCTAACACTGGCAGCAGGCAATCTAGATTTACAAGGGCAATTGCAGGCAGGCGGCAATCTCACGCTAAACGCAACGGATATCGTAAAAATTCGGGATACCGTGACGGAGCCATTTTTAGCGCGATCGGGTGGCAACCTCACCATTCAAGGCAACCAGGGTATCGACATCCTCACCCTGAATCATCCTACAATCATCTCCTTTGTCAGTGGTGGATACACTGGTTTGGTTAGCAATGGTGACATTTTCAGTGATGCCCATTATCGCAGTGGCGGCAACTTCACGATACAAGACCAATGGGGTAGCCCCGCTAACTTCACTAGTCGAATCGATCCAGTGTTTATTGTGGCTGGAAACTATGCGGTGGGAACATACAATGGTCCCTCCCTCAAAGTGGAAGCCACTGGTGATATTACGGCTGTCAATATCGATGTTAACGCACCAGCCCCGGCTGCCACAATTCCTGCTGGTGATCCAGACTTTGCTACTCTTACTAACGGACGTGCTTTGATTCTGCGAGCAGGGGGAGGTATCACAGTTGATGGGGGTATTTCTACCTCAAACAACAATAGCACTACTGCTGATCCAGTCATTCTACGAGCAATTGGCCCTATCAACATTAACGGTACATTGGACAATGCCAGCATCTTTGGAGGGTCGATCGAAATTAATACCCCTGATGCGGTCAATATTGCAGGCAACTTGTTTGTTCGTAGAGATGTGCTGCAAAGAGCAGGCGATGTCACCATCGGCAATCTTGACCAACCCAGTTCGATTACGATCGGCGGTGCTGTATCCAGTCGTAATTTGCTCGATACACTACCTGTTGGGTTCATCCGTAATCCGATTGCTGCCAATAATCCAGACGGGGGTGACATTACCATCAGAACCCAAGGTGCATTAGCCATTAACGGAGCCTTTGATACGCTCACAGGGTTTTCCACCCCAGTCAATCCAACCGCAAATCCTGCTAATGTGGTCAGTCTTGCCAGTGCCGCTAGAAACGGCAGAAGTGGCGATATTAGCATTACGGCTGGAGGTTCTGTTACGTTAGCAGCCGGAATTAGTGGAGTCAGTAACTTCGCGGGCAAAGGTGGAAATATCACCATTGAAGGATCTGCGGTTGATACCAGTAGAGGAGTAATTACATCGCGTAATGATGGCAGTTTCATCATTAATCCTGCTATTCCTAACAGTAATGTAAGTTTTGTGCCCAGCCCTGGTACCGCAGGAAATGTATCCCTGAGAGCTACAACTGGGGATGTGCGATCGGGCAGTATTGTTGCATCTTATCTGAACAGTGTGGATTCTGATTTTGCCAGAATTAGCCTAACGGCAACCACAGGTTCAGTCCTTCTAGACCAAGTCGGTCTCAGTGCTAGTAACTTAGGAACTCGTTATGCAGGAGATATTTTTATTGATGCAGCTAACGAAATCAGTATCACTAATGGCAGCAGCATTGAAAGCAATGGGGATTTTGGGCGAATCTTTCTGAATAACGCTCAACCAGTAAACAACGCTCAACAAGTCACGATCGACAAAAGTTCGCTAACAGCTATTAATGGCTCAAGCCTTACGAATGGCAGTGTAGGAGGGCAAATTTCAATTAATGCTCCCGGTAACGCTACGACTCCTGGCACTGTCACCATTACCCAATCTGCGCTCAGAACTCCCTCTTCCAATTCAGCAAACGGCGGTCGAATTGACTTGAACGTTGGCAATCAAGGAATGATTAGTTTAGGTTCCTCCTTGATAGATTCCAGCATGAGCGGCACGGGCAATCCGGGCGGTGGCGTTACCCTAACTGCCCCCAATGGTACTGTTGCTCTCAACACCAATAGCCTGGTTACCACTGCTACGACTGGAACAACAACAGCCATTAGCGGCAGTCCGATCCAGGTTACTGCCAACATAGTCACGTTAAACGGTAGCTCTGCTTTGAGTGCGACTACTGCGAACACGGCACCAGGAGGAACGATTTCTGTTACGGCAGCAACGTCTCTTACTGTCAACGACAGCAGTCTCATTAGCACTAACGTCCAGGGTGGAGCCACCGGAAACGGGGGAAACATTGCGATCGACACCAATACACTCAATCTACGACAAGGGGGACGAGTAGAAGCCCGCACATTTGGTAGTGGCAGGGCAGGCGACATTCAACTTAACGTTGCCAATAACACTACGATTTCTGGCTTTGATGCTGCGTCGCAACTCTATAGCGGCATTTCTACCGATACTCGCAGCACCAACATTGATGGCGTTGGGGGTAACATCACGTTCAACACTCCAGGTAACTTAGTTGGTAATCTGACGCTTGTTGAGGGTGGTTTTCTCAGCGCTCGCACATCCGGCGCTGCCAATGGTGGCAATATTGCCATCTATATCAACAATCTGAATATGTCTGAAGACCCGGCTTCAGGTCTAGCGGGTGGTGGACAGCTACTAACGACTAGTTCCAGTTTTGGTAATGCAGGTAGCATTACGGTAAATGCAGCAGGTAATGTCACTGTATCAGGTAGTCGGGTTACTCCCACTGCACCTGTCTCGCCATTTACAAACTCAGATTCTACTCCCGCTAATTTTCTGCTCAATCTGGATACCCTCCCAACTTTCAATAATGCTGCTGATGACAATGTAGAAGCTTCGGGACCAGGTGATATTCCCTTCATTTCATTGCAGCGAAATCCTGCTGGCGCAACCACCAGCATTTATGCCACCCAAAACGCAACCGGTCTTGTTGACCCTAACGATCTCAGCAATCGCGATTTGGGGAATAGCAACGACTTTGACTATTATTCGTTCAGTATTCAGAGCGATGGAAGTCGGGCTATTTTTGATATTGATAATGCTGCATCCTCTGTTCCTAATACTTTTATAGACACGGAATTGTTTCTCTTTGATGCCCTCACCGGACAACTCCTGGCAAGAAATGATGATTTTTCCCCCATAGATGACAATGTTGGGAGAGTGGGTGGCACTGGTAGTAGCAGTATTAGGGATTCTTTCCTATCTTACAACTTCAACTTAGCAGGCCGATATGTTTTGGGGGTAGGGCGATATAGCTCATCTCCCACACCACCTGTTGCAGCCACACCGCCTCTTTCAGGAACCCGTCTAGTGGCAGCAGATCTTTCAGCAACCCCTCCAGTGACAGGAGATCCTTATCGGTTACAAGTTTCATTGCAAAACCGTGTGTTGCCTACCGATCCAATCCCAAACTTCAACCTTGCCGATCGCAATCCCAATCAAGGGCTCAACAGTGGTTTGTTTGCTCAATCTCAATCATCTGGCAGGGGGGGAAACATTCGCATTCTTCAGGCAGGGTCAGTTACTCTAAGCAATCAGGCAGAAATTAATGCTAGTACCAGTGGGTCTGGAGTTGGTGGCACTGTTGAGGTTCGAGCCGGATCGGTTATTCTAAGCAATCAGGCAGAAATTAATGCTAGTACCAGTGGGTCTGGAGCTGGTGGCACTGTTGAGGTTCGAGCCGGATCGGTGACTCTGAATAGTCGGGCTAGAATCAATACGAGTACCACGAGCACCACTGCCTTAGGTGTTGGCGGTAACATTGACGTACAAACAGGGCGATTCGATTTAACCAGCAATGCTTCGCTCAATGCCACCACAGTTGGACAAGCGAGTAGCGGTAATATCAGCGTTACCTCTGGTCTAGGAACACCTCTGCCAGTAGAACAGACTTCTATCCTGGTTGATGGTGGACGGATTCAAACATCGATCTTGCCTCCAGTAGATCAAAACTTCTTTGGGTCAACCACTGCGGTAAGTGGAAACGTAGAACTTACTGCCCAGAGTGGTTCTATACTGCTCACTAATTCTAATCCTCTTAGTCAACTTGAAGATTCTGCCTTAGTCAGTGCTAGCACTGCAGGTGTCGGCACGGGTGGCAGGGTTACTGTGCAAACAACTGGAGGGGGGACTATTTCGATTTTTAATGGAGCTAGAGTGGAGTCTCGTACTAATGGTGTTGGTGACTTCTCAAATGGTGGTGGGAATGCAGGTAACGTCATTGTCAATGCTCCTGACATAACAATTTCTGGTTCCACAAGTTTAAACAACCAACCCATCTTTAGTGGGCTACTGGCATCCTCAGATACAGCAAAGAGTGGTCAAGGTGGTTCGATTACCGTCAACGCAACAGCACCTGGGAACAGCTTGGTTATTCAAGGGGGTGGATTCCTAAGTGTGCTCAACCGTAGTGACAAGCCAGGTCGAGGAATTGAAGTCAATGTTAATCAACTACAACTGCTGAATGGTGGTCAGATTGTTACTGCCTCTGAAGGACGAGGAACAGCAGGGGAGATTAAGATCAATTCACCTGATGTCACTATCTCAGGCACTTCTGGTCTTACGCTTCCCAGTAATGATGCCAGTGGTGGATTTTCTCTGGCTTTCCAGGACACGATCGACTTTTCTACCCTTGTTCCTCATCGCACAGATACGGGTAATGCTGGACAGGTTGACTATTATCAGTTTGATAGCTTGACTGCCGGAAACCGAGCCATTTTCGACATCGATAACAGCGCTAGTTTCAACGATACTGAATTGTTTCTCTTTCGATATGATCCGACAACAAACCAAAGTTTCTTCCTCGCAAGGAATGATGATTCCTCTGCTGAGGGAGCAGCAAGAGGTAGTACTAGCGGACGCGATTCTTACTTGGACTATAGATTCGATCGTCCTGGTACATATATTCTTGCAGTTGCCCCCTATTCATTTGGTACAGCGATTACGCCTAGCAATCCCAATGCTCCAGTTACGGGACAACCAGTTGTTACACCTACCTTTTTGGGTGGTACTCAGCAATATACATTAAGAACCTCCATCGATCGCCGCAATACCATCAATCCCAACCAAGTCCCCAATAGCGGACTCTTTGCCCAAAGTACTGCTCCCGGCAGTGGCGCGGGCAACATCAGGATCAACGGTCAGGGTGCGGGTCAGGTTACCTTAAAAGATGGCGGGCAAATTATTGGCTCTACTATTTCTGGAGCGGGAGGAGAAATTGAAGTCAATGGCTTGAACACCCTATTAGTGACCAATAGCTTAGTCTCTGCCGCGACCACTGGGGATGGGGGAAGTGCTGGCAGTATTACCGTCAATGCTACCGATTCTGTGACCATCAGTGGCACAGGGGGATTATCCACCCGAGCAAGGGATGGCGACGGCACCTCTGGAGAAGTTGCTGTCACCACCAGCCAGCTCACCGTCCAGGGTGGTGCCAGCATCACCGCTGAAACAGATGAGGGAGATGGTAATAACATCACCCTCAGCGGAGTGGATACCTTACAAGTCAGCAATGGCAGCAGGATTTCTGCCTCCACTGAAAGTACTGGTGCTGCGGGCAGCATCCTCCTCAACGACACTGCTAACCCCGCTACCACCATTGAGCTAGACAATGGAAGCATCGCAGTGCGGGCAGATGAAGAGGGAGGGACGGCAGGGAGTGTGACCTTGAATGCCCGATCCCTTGACCTACAAAATAACTCCGAAATCTCCGCAGCCAACATCTCTGCACCCAGAAGCGATGTAAATGGCAACATTACGCTGTCCGGGTTGAACAGTCTCACTGTCAACAACAGTCTAATTTCCTCTTCCACCCAAAGCGGGACAGCAGGCAGTGTAACAGTCAATGCAACTGAACAAGTGCTTCTCGACGGTACGTTTACAGGAAGCAATGGTACTGTACCGGGTGGCGTGACCGCGATCGCCAGAGACGGTGGTGATGCAGGCAGCATCAGTATCGTGACATCGACGCTAGGCATTGCCAATGGAGCAGCCGTTGCGGTTAGCAGTACCAATGCTGCTGGTACCGCAGGCAGTAATCGTGCTGGTACCGCAGGCAGTGTCGATATTACTGCTCGCACCGTGACGCTGAACAATGCCGCTCAGATTTCAGCCGAAACCAATGCGGGTGGAGCGGGGAGTGCAGCCAACATCAGGTTACAGGGCCTGCAAACGTTGACTGTGAATAGCAGTTTGATTTCCTCTGCCACCAACAGCGGCACCGCTGGGAATGTTACTGTAACTGCAACCGGACAAGTGCTTCTTAATGGCACCTCCAACGCCTTAAGAGACAGTCTCGGGAACCCCTTGCTGGATAGTCAGGGTACGCCCCGCATTCTAGGAGGCATTGTGGCAGAAGCTAGACAGGGTGGCACAGCGGGCGATGTAACCATTACATCTGGACAATTCACCGTGCAAAATGGGGCACGGGCAAGTGTCAGCAGCCCGACTGGTCAGGCAGGCAACTTACGTGTGACTACAAACGATCTCCGGCTCAACCGGGGCACCCTAGAAGCGGTTGCTGGGGCTGGAAATGGTGCCAACATTATCCTCGAGGTTGCGCCGGGAGGATTACTGTTGCTGAGAAACGGTAGCCTCATTTCAGCCAATGCCAACAATCAAGCGAATGGTGGCAACATCACTATCAAAGCACCCTACGTCATCGGGCAAACGTTTGAAAACAGCGATATCGTAGCGAATGCGGTACGGGGAAAGGGTGGCAAGATTGACATTACGACGAATGCGATCATTGGATTGAGATTTCGACCGAAACAAACGCCTCTCAGTGATATCACCGCCAGCTCAGACTTTGGTGTTAACGGCAGTGTAAACATCAACTCGCTCTCGACTGATGTCACGCGAGGGGTTACTACACCGCCAGTTGTCTTCACAGATGTTTCCCAGCTCAATAAAAGCGCCTGCGAAGCCGTGGGTGCAAAAGCTACGGTCAACAGTGAACTCCGTATTGCCGGACAGGGTGGTGTGACCTTAAGCCCAACGGCACCCTTACCGGCTCAACAGACCTTTAGTGACTGGGTTTCGCTAGATGTTAGCCCCCAGGTGCAAACGAATGTCACCTTTTCTAATGGGGCAACCGTCACCTTAAAACCCGGACAGACTTATCAAGTGCAAGCGACCTGTGTCAAGAGTTGGCAAGAGCAGCAGCGATCGCTCCTCTAGAAAGACACCACACCATTCAGCTTCTACCAAACATCCACTCAGTTGAACCGGGAGGTTAATCGAATCATGAAACACTGCGCGCAACTTGTGCCTGGTTTAGCATTCTTACTCCTTCTTACAAGCATCCCTACGAAGGGACAGGCTCACATTAATGTTTCACCCAGCTTAACCGTGCCATCTGCCCCAGCACGCCAGGCTCAACGTAGACGGCGCTCCCTTTCCTGGCGTGTGCGTGTGCGACCATCCCTTTCCCGTATTGGTGGGTTTAGCCGTAGTGTTAGCAGTTGTGACAATCGGACACAGATCACTGCCTTTGTACCACCCCCCAGAGCGGACGAAAAAATTGCACAGAAGGATGGCGCTATTGATACTACGCTGTTAAGTCATCCAACCTTTTGGGTCTATTTAACGGCAGTGCCGCAGGGCACACCGATGCAATTTACGCTGCAAAATGAGCAGTTTGGTAACCGTGAGAAGGATCTATACGACATCCGCTTTGAGTCTAGTGGGCGGTCTGGAGTTTTAGGCATCCGTTTGCCTAAAGAAAAGCCAGGTCTAGAGGTCGGTAAGCGGTATGTGTGGCAGATGGCGATTATTTGTGAGACCAGCAACCGTAGTGCCGATCGAGTCCTTGGTAGTTGGATACAACGTCTTGATCCAGCCCAAATCAAACCAACACAGGGGTTTAATCCTAAACCGTTATTGCAAGAATTAGCGCGTGCCTCTGAACAAGACCAACCCGCTTTATATGCTGGCTTAGGCGTTTGGCAAGATATAGCTGTAGCCACAAAGGTTAGGACACGGCATCTTTCAGAATCGCTTCCATGGCGTGGCGCAGGGAAGCAGCGCTAGTTAGGCGTTTGCGAATGCGACTTTTCAGCCAGGCCCAGCACTTTTCAATGCGATTGAGGTCTGGCGAATAAGGGGGTAAGTAGAGCAACCGACAGCCGACTGACGCAACTAGCTGGGCTACCCGTCCACCATGATGAAAGGTGGCATTATCCAAAATCACCACTTGCCCTGGCACCAGCGTGGGCAGCAAACAAGTTTCGAGCCAGGTTTCAAACACTACTCGATTACACGCCCCGGTGACAGTGAACGGGGCACTCAATTGGTGCTCGCAGTAAGCCGCAATCATGTTGACCCGTCCGGTTCTGCGACCACTGCGGAGCGCCTCAAACCGCTTGCCGCGCTCACACCAACCGTAACCATAGTCGTCGCGCTCATCCATGCCAGATTCATCGACGTAAACGCGCTGAGCCGGCGGAATCATTGTCAAGCCTGCTAGGTAAACGATACGTCTGGCATCATCGCGTTCGCGGTAGCCATAGGTCTTTTTTTTCGCGTCCACTCAATCCGTGCTAAGGCTCGTGCCATGCTTCGTTGACTGATCGGTGCCTGCCACAATTGCGCCATCTCGGCTTGGGTTCGAGCACCATGCGTTTGAGCGAAGGCGCGAAACTCCTGCCAGTCCTTGATCCGGTGACTATGTCCTTGTTGGTAGCCTTGTGCCGCTTTGACACTGCCTGTTGTCTGCCGCCGCTGCAACCAACGGTCAATCGTGTCTCGACTCAGATTGAACATTTGGCTGACATGACTTTTCCGTTCACCGCGGTCAATCGCGGCAACCACTTTCTCGCGTAAATCATCACTGTAGGCGGCAGGCATAGACGGCTTCACGTTGTGCTGGATTGTCTCTACTATGCCGCAACCCTTCTGGCTTTAGCTATACTGTCACAACATTGATTAATCTGCAACTAAAACAGCCCCAAAATCAGGAATTAAAGGATGACTGGAGTAGATTACTAACAGGAGCGCAGATGAAGGAATTTATAAATGCACCTTTTCTAGGCGTGAAATAACCACACTCACTACTCCCTAACTCTTGCCTTAAGCTTGTCAGCTCCGATGCCGCTACCTAAGGCTTGTTTCCCCGTCAGCTAAAAACGTATGTTCGATTCTGCTTTATCACTTCGAGGTTTTATTCATGTGGTTATCTAAAGGCATTAAAGTGATTTCTCTAGTGCTCGTATTGGGCGCGATCGTCACGGTTGATTTAATGGAGACCGCGATCGCACAGCCAACACAAGAAACACTGATCGCACGATCGTCACGGCGACGGCTGAACTTCCGGGTAGGGGTACGCCCCTCTCGCTCTCGGGTTGGTGGTTTTAGCCGCAGTCCCAAGAGTTGCGACAATCAGACCCAGATCACTGCCTTTGCCCCACCCCCACGAGCAGATGAAAAAATTGATGAGAAGCATGGCGCTGTGGATGCTACGTTGTCAAGCCATCCCACGTTTTGGGTACATTTAGCAGGAGTGCCACAGGACACACCCATCCAATTCACGTTGCAAGACGAGGCGATTGGTAAAAAAGATTTGTATATCACCAAGTTTCAATCCAATGGGAAGACCGGAATTTTGGGTGTTCGTCTGCCTTCAACAGCGCCAGATCTGAAGGTCGGTAAACGATACGTGTGGCAAATGGCAATTCGCTGTGAGCCTACCGATCGTAGCGCTGATCGCGTTCTTGGCGGTTGGGTGGAGCGTCTTGATCCAACCCAAATTAAACCAACCCAAGGGTTTAACCCCAAACCTCTAGTACAAGAATTGGCGCGTGCGTCTGAGCAAGATCAACCTGCTTTATATGCTGGCTTGGGTGTTTGGCAAGATGCTGTCACTACTCTCGTTAATCTGCAACTAAAACAGCCCCAAAATCGAGAACTGAAAGATGACTGGCGTACCTTGCTAACAGAGGCACAGATGAAGGAATTTATTCACGCCCCGCTTCTCGGTGTCAAATAAGCACCTGAACGCCATCATTCCCCTTAACTGACCTTGATCTGATCGCGTGCCCCTACCTCAAGGCTGCTCCTATTTGGCTAAAGACGTAAATTCGCTCCAGCTTCATCATTACGAGGTTTTATTCATGCGGTTAGCTCAAGGCATTAAAGCGGTATCCCTTGCCTTTTTATTCAGTGCGATCGTCACGGTCGATCTCATCGAGACTGCAATCGCACAGCCAACCCAAGAAACACGCATCGCGCGATCGTCACGGCGACGGCTGAACTTCCGGGTGGGTGTACGTCCTTCTCGCGTCCGGATCGGTGGGTTTAGCCGAGGCAGTTGTGGCAATCAACCACAACTGGTTGCCCTGGTGCCGCCACCCCAAACCCAGGAACGTCTAGCCGGTGACAAAACCACTGTAGACAAAACGACATCTGGGCATCCGACCTTTTTTGTGCATCTACCGGCTCTTCCGGGCAGCACGGGTCAGTTTATTTTAAAAGATGAAGCAAATACCAAAGAACTGTACAGCGTTGACTTTGACCTCACAGGTCAGTCGGGCATTGTTGGCATTGCCTTACCGGACTCCACCCCAACATTGCAAATCGGGCAAAAGTATCGCTGGCAAGTAGCCGTTAACTGTGATCCGAACCAGCCATCGCGCCTGGTCATTATTAGCAGTTGGATCGAGCGGGTGAAACCACCCGCCACTCAAGGAAAAGACAAACTCGCAGTTTTAGCGCAACAGGGCATCTGGCAGGATACAGTCACTCTACTGGCATTACAGCGCTATCAGCGACCCAACGATCGCACGGTTGCCGAAGACTGGGCAGCCCTGATGGATGATGCGGGTTTGCCCCAATTTAAGCAGTCCGCAGTGGTTCAAATCGTCAAGAACTGACTAAAGTCGGTAGGCAAGTGTGTGCGTCTCTAGCATGATCAAGATGGTTGATGCCGATTGATACAGCAGTCTCACGCTGCGATCGCCCATGCAGACCCACGACACGCAAGCCTCCAAGCTCCAACCCAAGACCGGGACACCCAAAGCGCATCCATTGGCACCCCGCTCCTTTGAGGCGACCGATCCGGGGCAAGCCCACGCCGCCTCCCCCACCAATCCCTTTGCTCGCCGTACCCATGAGGTGCCGATGGGAGAACGTGTATCTCGGTCTCCTGTTGCAAGTCCAGAGGCAAAAACTGAGCCAGATTCACCGCTAGCCGAACAGGCGGGCTATCTCCCCTTTAGCCTCCACGCACCAGGGCAACCACCTCCACCGCTGCCGTGGTGGCATCATACGCAAGCAAAATTGACGATCGGGCAACCCAACGACCCGTTTGAGCAAGAAGCAGATGCTGTGGCGGAACAGGTCATGACGATGCCCGACCCGGACGCACGGGTACAGCGGCAGGCAAACGTAGAGGCAGAGGCAGAGGAAACAGGGGAAGCAGAGGAAGACGTTCAACCGAAATGGCTCGGCGATGTCAGTCTGTCAGTGGTGCAACGCCAGCCAGAAGGAGCAACGACTGACACAGGCACGCGCAGGCAACCGTTTAATCTACAGGCACCCGATCGCCCCTCCCCGCCAGCGATCCCGTGGTGGGGCATACAGACAAAGCTGACGATCGGACAACCCAATGATGTGTATGAGCAGGAAGCCGATCGCGTCGCTGAGCAGGTGATGAGTATGCCTGACTCCGCGACCCAACAGCCCATCCAACGCGAAACCGCTCCCGAAGACGACGAACTCCAAACTAAACCCCTAGCAACCTCCATCACGCCCCTGGTTCAGCGGGAAGCAATGCCAGAGGAGGAAGAGATACAGACGAAACTGCTGGCAAATCCGTTGCAGCGACAGGAGATGCCGGAAGAGGAGGAGGCTGTACAGACAAAGTCATTCCTGCAACGGGCAACTGATGGCAGCTTACAGGCGGGTGGCAACCTGGAAAGTCGGCTGAATAGCAGTCAGGGTGGCGGCAGTCCCTTACCGCAGGATGTAAAAGGCTTTATGGAATCCCGCTTCCGCACTGACTTTAGTCAGGTACGGGTACACACTGACAACGAAGCAGTGCAGATGAACCGGGATTTGAATGCTCAGGCGTTTACCCACAAGCAGGATGTTTACTTTGGTGGGGGGAAGGCTCCTGGGAAGGATGCGTTGACAGCTCATGAGTTGACCCATGTAGTACAGCAGACAGATGAAGTTCAGGCAGAACAAGCTTCTGCATCCATACAGCGGCTTTCTAAGCTATCATCTTCTCCACAAATCATTCAGCGAAGTGAGGTTTGCGATGAAGAGGGGGTATGCCAATCCATACCTGAGCCAGAACCACTAAGTAGCCAACAATCTGAAACAAGTGATTCTAATGTCATCACTCTGCCAGAAATTGTGGTTGAAGGCAATCCTACAAATCCCGATCTAGAACCTGTTGCTGCTGTTGATAGCAATGGTGCTGGTGGTGCGCCTGGAAGCGTAGATCGAGAAAGCCGTGAAGGGGGAACTGAAGGTAGCTCCAATGCAGAGCAGTCATCTCAAATTCCTGTAGAGGACAATTCCAAGTCTATTTTTGGTCACATGGGCGATTTTGGTACTGGGTTTTACGAAGGCGGTAAAGACGCAGTGACAGGAGTAGCCTCAATGGCGGAGGGAGCTTGGGATCTCACGGGTGGATGGCTAACTAACCCAGAAGAGTCGAAAGCCACATGGAGTAAGCTTAAAACTACAACGCAGACAGTAGCCGAAAATCCAGGAGTTGTATGGGAGGCAATTAAAGCTCCTTATGTTGAAGCGTGGAATAATGGTCGTCCGGGTGAGGCTATGGGTCGGGGAACATTTGAGGCTGTCTCTTTGTTAGCTGGAACCAAAGGTCTGGATAAGCTTGCCAAGGGAAGCAAACTTGGAAAAGTTGCGAATGTTGCAGACAAAGTTGGCGACGCAGGCAAAGTTGCTGATAAAGTTAGCGACGCAGGCAAAGTTGCTGAAGAAACTGGTAATGCAGCACATAACGCTGCTGAATTTGAAAAGTTTAAAGCTCGGCTGGCTGCTGAGGAGTTAGAAGGAGCACCAGCAAAAGGAAGTGCTTTGAAACCAGATTCGGAGCATCGTGCTGCATCCTGGGTTACGGATACAGTAGCTGAAGAAGGAAAGCATTTCTCAATCAAAGGTGGGGATGGAAAGACAAAGAATTTAACCCAGCTCGAAGGCAATATGAATGGGCAAGACGGAGTATTTGAGTATATTGTGGATGAAAAAGGCGACCTTACACACCAGCGATTTATTCCAAAGGGGCGCCCTAATGGCATTGCAAATCAGAATCCTAAGAAACTTGACAAATGGGATTACAAAAAAGATGTTGATGAGTGAGATTGCGGCACTGGTCTTCTAGTTTGTGGTAGCTGTAAAGCCTCGTAGAGTCAGAAATTTTTCCATTGGAACTGGACGATCGCATAATCCCATCGCCATTGCCGGTGTCGTTTGTCGTCCTAAACTCCAATGCGGTCTGATCCAATTGTGGATTAATCGTTGTGCGGTGATTGCCTGTTCTAATCCATCCACCATTTTGGCGTAATGGTTTTGCCGTCTGCGATAGGCATTACAGCGCGATCGCCAATCTTATAGGGTGGGCATTTTGATCATTAATTGATAACACAACAAAGGTATCGGCAATACCCACCCTACTCCCCCATCAATCCCGTCATCGTTGTAAAATCCGGGATCACAGCCTGCCTTCCCCCGCAAACACAACCCCAATCCCCCAAATACTTGCCCTGCCTCACCCACTTGTGAAAACTGGAAAATTCCCACAAATGTGGGCACGACACCAACCCATGCTTCACCGGATTGAAGTGGATATAATCTAGATGCTTTTGTAGATCTTGCTCATCTCGAATGGTATGTTTTCAAAATCGTCGCTGCCAGACATCACTCTCCCGGTGTTTTCGACGAGACACTGAAACTGTCTCGGGGAGAGCACGTCTACCTCGCAGCGATCGCGTAGGTTAGGTTGAGGTATGAAACCCAACATCCAGGGGCTTTTATAGGGCGATCACCGCTTGTCTGAGCGATCGCTGTTGAAGGCAAAATTGGGCGATCGGCTATGGGGTAGATGGGAGGAGCGATCGCTTTATGACTGCTAAGTGCGATTGGGTGAAAGAGCGAGTGCGATCGCGGTTGAACCAGAAGGAGGGCGATCGGTAGGGGGATAGATGGGAAGGGCGACTGCTGATAATGGCTGTTATGGACATACAATTCCTGGTAGTCCTAAAGATGTAAGGATCGATAGGACAACATTACTTCAGTTGTTTGATGTCAATTGATCTACCACCGTGTCCTGCTTGTCAATCAACTCACACGGTCAAAAATGGCAAAATCCATAACGGCAAGCAGAACTTGAAGTGCTGCGAGTGTGGCAGACAGTTTGTCCAAGACCCGCAGTCCAAACGCATTAATCAGGCGACTAAAACCTTGATCGACAAACTCTTGTTGGAGAAGATTCCTTTAGCTGGAATAGCGAGAGTCGTAGGTGTTTCAGAGCCTTGGCTGCAAAGCTATGTCAATGCCAAATATGAGGCAGTGCCCCAACAGGTCGAGGTGGGGGTTAAAAAAAAGGGCGTTTGACGATTCAGTGTGACGAGATGTGGTCCTTTGTCGGCAACAAAGGGAACAAGCAGTGGATTTGGCTTGCCTTAGATGTGGCAACACGCGAAATTGTTGGGGTGTATGTTGGCGCTCGGAGCCGTGAGGGGGCACAAGGATTGTGGGCTGCCTTACCCGCTGCGTATCGACAGTGTGCCGTCTCCTATACCGATTTCTGGTCAGCTTACAATGAGGTATTCCCCAGCCAGCGGCATCAAAGTGTCGGCAAAGAAAGTGGCAAAACCAGCTACATTGAACGGTTTAACTGTACCTTACGGCAGCGGGTTTCAAGACTAGTGCGCAAGACCCTATCATTTTCCAAAAAACTGGAGAATCACATCGGTGCGATCTGGTACTTTGTGCACCACTACAACTCATCCTTACTTGTTTAGGACTACCCAATTCCTAAACATTTCATTTCGCCTAGCAAGAGGAGCGATCGCTAAGCAAAAATGCGCTTTGACTGGGATAACAACAAGAGTAACTTGCTTAAGCAGGATCGAGGGTATTCTCTAGAAGAAGTCTCCGTCGTTTTAGCTGGGGAATACGTCGAGCAACTTAAACAACATGATCCGGAACAATTCATTGCCATTGGCTATCTAGGAAACACCCTGATATCAGTAATTTACGAGATTCGTTATGATGACGAAGGAGAGTATATTTGGTTAATTACTTACTGGAAAAGTACCAGGCGGGAACGCGAGATCTATGAGCAATATTTCTACTGAAGAACTGGAGCGAAAGATCAAGTCAGGCGAAGAAGTCATCGATCTCTATTTTGATTCGACGACAACAAGAGTTGGCATCCCCCGTCCCATGACTTCACGCAGACGACAGGATCTTATGCCAGCAAGCCTCGATCTTCCAAGCCCCATGCTCGACGAACTTGACCAAATGGCGAGTGAGCTTAACATTAGTCGTCAAGCAGTGATTAAAATGATGCTACGCCGTGCCCTTGATGAACATCATCTTGCCAAAAGATCAGCCTCGTAGTGCGATCACGGTTGAGGGAAAAATTGGGCGATCGGCTGTGAACCGAGGAGGGGAGGAGGTCTCAGAGAGGGTAAGGCGATCGCGCTGATAGCCCTAAACTAAAACTCCTGACATCTGTTGCATCCGCTTCGCCCAAGTTTTAGCTAAACTCGAAATTTCGAGACGACCAGAATCATTTGCCCACGTCTCCAACCAATGAATGTGCCAGCGAGATAGTTGACGCTGCATTTGGGCAAGCTCAAACGCACCATCTACATCTAAATCGATCGCCGTGAGTTCTAGAAATCCTTTATTTTCTCGAACAAGCTTGAGTGTCGCTTCAGCATTCGACCTCTCTGCACTAAGAGCTGCCATCTGTAGAAAGTTTTGCGATAACCTCTCAAGACGTACAGACAAGCGATCGCAGCGAAACGCCAGTTCTTCCGCAGTCCAGTTGTTCATACGCCTCCTAACAATCTGTAGATGATTTGTTGCACTTGCTCACGAATCGCGGGATCGAGAATTTGCATGGCTCGATTTTGACGTGGGCGAAGATTCACCATTGATTCGTAGAAAATCGCTTGAGAAATCGAGTTCCAACTTGCGCCCCAGATATCTTCTTGCTGACTGCCGCTGTCTAGTAAAACAGCCTCACAATCAGAGTGCATTTCACCGCCACCTGCCAAAATTTGACGGCGTATATCTACAACTGTTTTGATATAAAAGCGATTCGCTTGAAGCATTTCAGCAATTTGGTTAGGCGTTGCAGTTTCCTGCAAGAGGTGAATGATCAAGGTGCAATCTGAACCTATTTCGTTCAATCAGTGTAGCGTAACACACTTCAATCCTATGCTCTCAAGGCATTTTAGTCTGATCTTGAGCCTAGTTGAGAAGGACGATCAGGTTGGGATTTATCGTGTTATGCCTCCTAAATGCGATCGCAGGGGTACGAAGCGCTTTCTCATGCATGAAACGGCTGACTGAAAAATCAGGGAGTGAAAACGATCGAGAAAAAGAGATTTTCCTTAAGCGATCGCCCATTGTCTGAGGTGGCATTGATGAGTGGCACACCCCAATCTAGCCGTGCCCGAAACTTGTCTCCCATCCGCCACTGCAAGCCAATACCAACACTCGCTAACTTGTTTGGACTGGGCTGGGCATCGCCGCGATTTTTGCCCTGTGCGATATCGAGAAAGGGAACGACTTGCAAGACGCCACGCAGTTTCGGAACGCGCAAAATGGGTAGGTAGGCTTCGGCAGACGCGAACCAGCCCGTGTCGGCTAGTAGGGTACTGGTACGATAACCGCGCACGGTGTCGATGCCGCCCAGGCTAATTTGTTCGACGGGCACCAGCGGTCGATCGGCAAGCTGCACCTGCGCTTTGAGGGCAAAGAGGGTATCGGGGGCAAAGGAATGAACCCAAAAGCCGCGTCCCTGCCACGCAAAAAAGCGACCGTCTGGGGGAGTGTCCAAGATCGTTGCACCGATCGCATTGATACCGACGCTAAATTCTGACTGGAGCGAGATCACATCCCGATCGCTCCGTTTCAGCCATTCTTGACCAAACCGCAACGCTGTGACACTCGTTACCCCATTGAGATCAGAGCCTTGTGCCGGAAAGGGTAATGGGACACCATCGTTAAACGTCTCTAAAAACACCCCTTCATTACGGTAGTGGGTGCCTCGTAACGTCACGGCAAATTCTTCCGTTGCGGTTTGCTTTAATGGTTGCCGGAATGACACGTCATAATTTTGCGATCGCGATTTGATATCCAGGTCTTGAAACGGTGCCTCAATGACCCGTCCGCGATTGCTGCTATAGTTAAAACTTAGTGTGCCATTGCTGGCATTGATGGGTAATGAGTAACCCACATCCCAACCATTGCTGCCTTCACTGCGGTTGTAGCCCGCCTGTAAGCGATCGCCCAACCCTAGTAGATTTGCCTGGCTCACGCTGATTTGCTGCCGTAAGCGCCCGACGCTGGGTGCCCGACCATTATCAACCGAGACACTTGCTTTGAATGGCACCGCTTGCTGCACTTTCACGTTGAGGATGCTTCTGCCCGTTGTTGTTCCGGGTGCAAGTGTGGTTGAGATGCTGTCAATCAAGGCATCTTGCTCCAGCCATTTGACGGCATCAGCTAGTTGGCTAATCTGGAGCGGCAAGCGAATGGACTGTGACAGCCGACCCCGCACGTAATTTTGCGAGAGCGGTTGTCCAAACCACAGAAATTTTGGCGGTAAGACTTCGACATTAATTGCCTCTAGCTTGCCTTCCACAACGCGAATTTCGGGCGTTGCACCGTTCAACACCTCTGCTGGGACGTAAGCACCAGACGTGATGTAACCCTTTTTGGTATACAGCTCGGTAATCGCTTCGCTTGCCTGCACCAATTCTGCTGGGGTCAAGGTGCGCTTAATCACCGTCGGGTCGCTATTAGCTGGGGAAGCTGCACTACCCGCGATCGCGGTTTGCACGACTGCCGCTAGTTGCTGCTGCGAAAAGCGAGTGTTGCCTGTAATTTGCAGCCGATCGACGTAAATCTCATCCTTGCGGCTGGGCGGCTTGGCGATCGCGGCTGTTTCCGATGCAGGCACTGGCGTTGCAGTCGGTTTGTTGCCACCTGATGGAACAGGGACGATCGCAGCCGCTGCTGGAGCAGGGGTTGCAGTGCTGTCACCGGGTTGCACAGGGGCAATTGCCTCAGATGCAGGCGTTGTAGCCAGCTTGCTGTCACTTGGTTGAACGGGGGCGATCGCAGCCTCAGAACCAGGAACAGGTTGTGGAACAGGCGCTAAGCCCGGTTGTTGGTTTCGACCCGCATTGGATGAACTCGTCACAGCATTGGGCTGTGGGCTGCTTGCCACGTTGCCTGCGGTGGTAGACTGCGGCGGTTGTAGTAACGCTGCAATGATGTCCAGAGGCGACCTTGAGCGAACCGTTGCTGGTGATGGCGCAGTGGCAGCTTGTGGGGCTGGAGCCGCTGTCTGCTGGGGTGCTGAGGCAGTAGTTGGCACTGGGTTCGCGACGATCGTGGCTGGCTGACTGATCGCCCCAAAACCGTAACCAGCAGGAGCGGTTGCCACTTGGGGTTGCGATCGGGGTTGACGATCGTTCTTAGATGGAACCATTAGCCTTGATTCAGGTGGACTGATCGCGGCTGGAGTTGGCATTAGCACCGACACACGATCGCGCAGAGGGGTTGGTTGAGCGCCCCGTTCCGTTTCGCCCGGTAATGGCAGTAGGGTTTCTTCGATGTCTGCCTGCCAAAGTGCGCGCCCAAGCAGTACAACCCCAATGCCCAACGTCCCTGTAAGCGCAATCAAACCAGCGACTTTGAGTCGATCGGACAAAGGAATGGGAGTTGGTGCCGGGTGTAATGGCACAGCTAGCGTCATTCCAGGCGGCTGTGTCAGCGGAGAGAACGGTGCTTGCTCAGTTGTTCTCATCCTCAAATTCTCCTCAGCAAATGACAATGTGGTGTAGCAATGCAATGGTTGTGGACAGTCACCCACCTTAATTCCCCAGAGCTTTGTTGGAACGTCTGCTGCCGTTTACAGCATGGCGCTCAGGGCAGCGACAAACGACTGGTCTCTAGTGTGTCCTCTACAATGCGGATGGCTGGCATGGCACCGTTGAACGCGGCTGTCGAGACATCAACCTGCACGTTGGTATAACCCTGTGCCGCATAGAACTGGGTAATAGCTTCGCTTGCCTGTCGTAACTCCCACTGGGTGCTGCGCACCACTGGCTGATCATTGGCAGACAGCCGTTCAATATTGGCGGCGATCGCCTTCTGTACAACAGCAACCAGTTCCTTTGAGGAAAAGCGGGTATTACCTGTGATCGTTAGCAGTTTGAGGTAAACGCCCTCATCCGACGTCGGTGCTTGCTCGATCGTGGTCACTCGCATAGTAGAGGCAAGCTGCATTGATGTGACTGCGGGAATAGCTAAACCAGTCGGAGCCGCTGGTTCAGAGGTATCCCTTCCACCGATCAGGGCGGTTTGAGAGGGATTGTGAGCCGAGGCTATCGCTGTCGGTGCCGTTGTACGCGGTGCGATCGTTGCGGTCTGTTCTAATGTCTGCGGTTCTAAGGTCTGTGTTTCTACTGCACGCGGTTTGGGCGCTTCTAGTAAGGCCGCAATCACGGTTGCTGTCTGGTCTGCCTGCTTCCTGGGATGCTGCTTGGGTGCTGGGGAGGAAGGCTCCACCGCGATCGAGGGTGAGGTTTTCGGTGTCGGTAATGTTGGTATCGGTACTGGTGGTGCAGGTAGTGTGGCTGTAAGGGCTGGTTGTCCAGCGTTCTCAAAGCCGCGGCTAATGCGAACGGTAGGTAAATCAGTCGATGGCTTTAACTGGTTTGGACGAGTGGCATTAATGGGTGCAGGCAAAGACTCTGGCAGACTCATCGCGACAGACTGAAGCGTTGTCACCGAGACGCGATCGCGGAGGGTAGGTAGTGAGTTACGCACGACCGCATCCTCAGACGCAGGCAGGCGGGCAGCGTTGGTATCCGCTTGCCAGAGACCCTGTCCCAGTAAAATAGCACTGACCCCTACGGTGCTGGTGATAGCGAGAAGCCTAACGGCGTAGGGTGTCCCAGAAGGCTGGGGTAAGGGTAAGGGGCTAGGACGATCGTCCTTAGAGGCTGGGAGTGCTGGGGCGCTCTCAACTGCCTTGACTTCGGGGCTAGAAGTGGATTGTGTCGCTGTATCAGGAATCTGCATCATGAGACGCTCCTTGTAAGAGTGATGACCTAGCGTTGGGTAGATGAGGTTGCAGGTTGCTGTGCCATGGCTGGCGTGAGCGGAATGAGTCCAGATGCCCTGAGTAACCGCTGACCCTCGATCGTGCGCATCAGTTCAACGAATTTTTTACCGATCGCAGAGCGGCGATTGTTGCGTGGATAGACCACCATCAGGGGATAGCTGAGAGGGTACTGCTCCGTTTGAAAGCGATCGGGCGCTGGTCCGTAGGCTCCTTTGCGACTACATAGATCCGTCGTTGGCTCGATTGCCTGCCCAGTGCTTAACACCAGCGGTTGTACGGCTCCTTGCCCCTTTTGACTCAGTGCCAGGGGATACACTGAGCATTGCCCCCAGATTTCGCTCAAGGGAACCATGCCAATACTGCCAATGCCCTCCCCCTCAAAATCACGAATCACTCGTCGCAGGAGGTTAAGCGGGGCTAATTTTGTGATGGCAGGTATTGTTTGCAGCGATTGAACCTTGAGTACCCGTCGTTCAAAAATGGCGATCGCTTCAGGATTACTAGAGGCATAGCGTTGCACCCTCAGAGCCGGACCGCCCACCCTTTGCCACTGGTCAATTTGTCCGGTGTAAAGTTGCTGTACCTGGTCGAGCGAGAGCCGTCCGTTTAAGGCGGCAGGAAGCCCCTGCTGGCGTTTGGCGTAGCTGAAGGACACCACGGTTGCCAACCCGTCATAGGCAATTTCTTGGGCTAGTAAGTCTCTTGGCAGTTCATCAACCAGTGGCAGCACCGCAAAATCGGCAGCGCCCGACTGCACTTGCAACAGCACTTGATCGAGCGACTGGGTGGGAATATACCGCAACCGAAGTTTGGGTTGTGCCATTGCTAGAGTCGTAGTTAAATCGCTACCACGCTGTAACAAATTGCGCTGTTGCAGTACGGTCGCCCACGTACCACGCTGGACAGCCGTGTAGGTATAGTCCCCCTCTGGCATTGCACTCACTTCGGCAAGGCAGCAGGTAGAGGCAGTAGGGATGGAAGAAGGACGAGCCTCTGTAGACCGCAAGCGGGGCAGCAGCATAAAGGCACCGATCGCTAAGGCTCCCAGAGACAGCAGCAGCACGGCAGAGAAGCGGTTTGATGGCTGGCTGTGCGCTGCACTTTCATCCAAGGGCGCAAGGGCAGACGGCGATCGCGCGGTTAATTTGAGCAACGCTCGACGAGCCGTTTCAGCCTGGTCAAACTTGGCGGTACGGAGCGAATCCAGGAGCTGTCGTAGATTTGGTTCGATCGGGGTAGATTGTGCTTCCAAGCCCTGTAGCAACGTCATGCCGATTTCACCCACCGCACGCAGATCTTGCTGACGTGTTTCTGGCGTGACCTGAGTCGGTTGCAAGTCTTTTACAGCCGGATCAAACCATTGCTCCCACAGCCGCAGGTCACAGAGATAGACGAACGGTTGAGCCTGCTGCTCTGTCCACAAGATACTATCCAGGCTTAAATTGCCATGCACCAGTCCATTTTGCACGGCACCGGCGGGGAAACTAAACTTCTGGTTATGCAAAAAATCGAGCGTTTGCAAAAGTTGGCTCAGGACATTCTGCACGATCGGGAGGGGCAGCGCTCCATGCCGCTGAAGGTGTTGTCGAAGCGTGGGAGCACCATCCCGACTATCGCTGACTAAAAAACAACGTTCATGCGATGCGGTATCGGCGATCGCCTCAAAGGGTTGAATCACCCGAAAATCTTGCCGCCGCCCGTCTGCTAACTGAATGCCTGCTAACCGCTGAAAGCCGTTCTGGCGTTGATGAGCATTAACCTTAGTAAAGTTTGCAGTCGGTAGCAGAAACTCTTTAATAATGACTGGACGTTTGGATGTGAGTTCGATCGCGCTAAACAAATGCCCATTGCCCCGCGCACCCAGGTAAGTTTCCGCTTTGTAATAGCCAAGGCGTCCCCGAATTTCGGACTGTTCTAAAATGCCTAAAACACTGCTATCAGGTTTTTGGAGACCTGTTTCATCAACGGTTGCTTCAATAACGTCAGGCTGTGGCGGAAAGAGTTCTGGACGCAACTCCGCCAGGACATCCCTCAGCCAGGCATACTGCCCCAAAAAGCTAAACAGATTAATCCGTGTCGCTAACGGATACCGACGGAGAAAGGTACGGAGTAAGACGGCAGCAACCTTTTGCATAAGAGTTGGGCGATCGCTGACCAAACAAGGGGCTAACAGTTCACGGCTCAGGGTTGAACGTCGAAGCGCTCAACGCCGAAGTGTAGCGTGACTACTTGCAGAATAAAGCGATCACTATCATTCCGAAACTTGACAGAAGTTAGTACTTGTTGCTGAGAAAAAGTTGCTATTCTGCCTTTGAACCCTGATCCGATTAAGGAGCATTCTGATGGCAAAGGAAGTGGTAACCCAACTCTTTCGTGCGGCTCAAGCAGATCCTGCCCTCCGCGAACAGCTTAACCAGGCACCAAACATTGAACAATTTGTGGCGTTGGCAAGGAGTTATGGCTACGAATTCACGCTTGAAGAGTGGCAGTCCATGACTGGCTTCGCGGTTGAAGAACTAGAGGGGCAGCTATCTGACCTTCCAGGGGCTGGTATGTAACCAACACGGTGACGTAAGCACAGCCCAAAGCAGGGTTTATAGTTTCTCCACTCAGGTAAAGAGATTGAGATTGCACGGCGATGAATAACCGTTTAGGCAGGTGCAGCCTAACTTTAGTCGAGTTGTCAGCCGCAACCAAGTGATTCACGATCGCCCTATCTCTAGTCTTCTCCCTCCTTATCACGCCTGGTATAAACTTATGCAGACTCGCTCTTCGCATCAGCGCCACAGTCATTCTGAGTCGAGCGATCGCGTGATCGCCACACCAAAGCCGCGATCGTGGAGCGATCCGCACCAGCACCAGGCAACCCAGCCGCAACCTATCAGACACGACTTTTCCCACGTCGATTTGTTTGCCCACGACCCAGGACCCCGTACAATTGACTTCGGCATTCAGCCAAAGCTAACGGTGGGTGCGCCCAACGATGTGTATGAGCAGGAAGCCGATCGCGTGGCGGCACAAGTCGTGCAGCGTCTCAACGCCCCGCTCCCGAATCCATCATCACCAGCGCGATCGCAGTCCGACCTAGCGGTTCAACGGGAAACTTTACCCGACGACGAAGAACTCCAGATGAAACCATTGGCTGACCAAATCCAGCGCGTGGATATGCCAGAGGAAGAAGAACTGCAAATGAAACCGATGGCTGACCAAATCCAGCGCGTGGATATGCCAGAGGAAGAAGAACTGCAAATGAAGTCTATGGTGCAACGGCAAACTGGAGAGGAAGCTGTCACCGCCAGTGCAAACTTAGAAAGCTCGATTCAACAAGCTCGTAACGGAGGACAACCCCTCGCCGACACCATCCGGCAACCCATGGAACAGGCATTTGGGGCAGATTTTAGTAGAGTCAAAGTCCACACCGATACCCAGTCCGATCAATTAAATCGCTCGATTCAGGCGAAAGCGTTTACTACCGGGCAAGACGTGTTCTTTCGGCAGGGAGCCTATGAGCCGGGAAGCCGAGGAGGGCAGGAGTTGATCGCCCATGAGTTGACCCATGTGGTGCAGCAGAATGGCGGCGCGGTGCAGCGATCGCAGCTCCAACCCAGCTTTCACGACTTCTCCCACGTTGACCTGTTTTCTCATGCGCCCCAATGTTGCCCAATTCAAACGAAATTGGCAGTGCCTGCGATACAAAATATACAACGGTCGATTGGGCCAATCTCTCACCGCAGCCCAGTCATACAACGCTATTTTCTCCATACACCCGGTGCAATGGAAGCCACACCAGCCCACTATCAGGCTCAAGAAAAACGTCCTGGCTCAACTGATTTTCTGAATCTGGCAGATACGGCTCCCAATATTGACGTGCCGCGTGCCGCACCTGGAGGGGGAGGGGGGGTAGGTGCCCCTCAAATTCCGCAGTTGCGCGTCTCTCAGGATGGAAATCTGGCGATCGAAGCGACCAATCTGACCCAGCGACAGTCCAAAGTCTTTTTTGCTGATCCAGTGATCGTGGCTCAAAGCAATGCGCGTCTACTAGAGCAAGCATCCCCCTATCGCCTACAAATTGATACTCCGAATGCCTTAACCCTTAATACTGCCCTGCCAAATCCTGTTTTTGCTGGCAAACAATTAGCACGAGTTACCCCACGAGCGGTGGTTGGGGTTGGTGGCGCGGGGATTGGCATGGACTTGATGAACGATTATTGCAACCAGGTGGCAGAGAGCATCACGCAATCAGGAACATTGGGTGGACAAGCCAAAGTAGTGGGCCAGGATACGCTGATTCCACCGGCCGATGCCGAGTATCGAGTAGCGCGCTATATCACTGACCGCAAAGGTGGCATGACCCACGCTCAAGCGGTGGCCAACCTAAATTCAGCCGTCGGCGCTGCCCAACGCCCCACCATTAGCTCACAATACAGCGAGATTGTGGAACCTGCGATCAAAACGGGGAAAGACATTGAAACGCATCTGAATGCCACGTTGGGCATCAACTACTGGGCAACCACCGATGCCGCATTAGCAAGTTACTTAAGGTCCCGCAATCGTCGTAGAACTCATGCCAATTCACTCGCGCCTTTGGCAGGGCTAGCCCTTACCCCACAGCAGCAAAGCCAAGTTGAAGTTGCTTATAACAGTGCCAAAATCCCTGAAATTGCCAATGCAATTCTACTGAATGCGGATGTAACCAGGTTAGTACCTAACCATCTCGGCATGGCTCCGACCGTAACAATTGAGATTCTCAAAAAATATGTGCGATTACGGTTAGAAGGCGGGCTGTCCGCCGACGTAGCTTTTTCCCAAACTGGATTGGGCGATCCCGGAGTACAACGTACTTATGCAACAGCAGTAGACACTCAATACGGCTTAGGACTGGCAGCAGCGGCGGCGTTTACAGCGTTCGATCTGCGTAACAGCTTGAAAGTGGCTAGCCCCGACCTGGGCTTAGAGTACAAGATCGAACCCTATGTTCGTGCCCGTCATGGCGGAGCGACTCATGTGGCGGCAGGGGGGGCGATCGCGGCAGCCGTACTGCCACTACCAGTCACCAATAATCTGGATGCTGCCTACAGTGCGGTAATCGCTGGCTATCCAAGAACACCCGTGCAAATGGCAGGTGACTTGCAAACCGCTTTGCAAGACTTGGGCGTAAACCAGTATGCAGCGCCAGAGATTGGGCAAATCTTTGGTTCTTCCATGACTGGGATGCCCGATGGCAGTGGACGTGTAGCTGAGTATAAAACTGGTAAATCTAAAAATGCCTCCAGTGAAGGTTGGAGTTCTCACTATGGCTCAGTTGTGGCAAAAAGTGGAGGTGACTCAATTACGCTAGAAAACTATGCCCGAGTTGCTGAGAATGGCGGTGCTGCGGCTGGTGCAACCCAAGAGTACTACTTCCAGATGTATGGCAGTGCACTGGGGCAAAGTTGGCATGATACTTGGACAAATGCTGGTCGTTCAGTTATGAATGCGGTTACTACGGTATTTGGGGAAGATAAACAATCCCTTTGGAAGGGACAGCTCGATGCGATTCCAGCGCCAGTTACAGGGATAAACATCCCCAATTATGGAACCTTACTCACCAACCAAAAAACGTTGATTGATCTGGCACTCAATCCAACGGCTCGCCAAGCTGCTTACTATAACGCACTGGATGTCTTAACGTTGGCGAGTCTGCAACGGCATCGACAAGTAGCGGATGCAACAGGGTATAAGGCATCTTTGGGCGCACACCTCACGGCTATTAATCTCTTTACAGATGTGCCCACCGTGACCGGTGAACTTACTACTTGGATTAATCATTATCAAGGAAAGTTAGCGAATAAATGGTCGGTTAATGTCGTCGGCAAACAGTTGATGACCAATAAGATCCAAAAGTTGCAAGGGATTCAAACAAAGCTAAACGCTTTGGATACATTCCGTACTGATCGCCGTGTTTAAGTGCGATCGCCGCTCTCGTAGGGTGGGCATTATGCGAGGATTTTGCGATCGCTCATGGCAAGGTTGACTGTTAAAACGGGCGATCGCTCCAGTTAGTTGCTGGTGTAGAGGACAGGGACGATCAGTTGTGGGATGGCGAAGGGCGATCCCGTGCTTGAGCAAGAGGCTGCCAGACTTTCACCGTTTGGTCATGAGCATATCAATTGGCTCAGTCGCTACTCTTTTGCCGTACATGATTTGCTTGCTTGAGGCGAACGGCATCTGCTTCGCAACCGTTCCGAACGTCCTTAAGTCGGTTCACTGTTCCACTACTCCCCAGACCCCACGTTGAGCGCGAGCGGACACAGCTAGCAACCAACAAGGTTTTACCCATGCAGCTTCAGGATTTTGGCAACGACTGCCAAACTTTCTTCGTACAGAACATCATGTCCCCAGCGCTGCAACTGTTGGCTCAACAGAAACTCAGCCTTTTGGTCAGAGAGCGATGAAACGACTTCTGTCTGACATGCCTGGGCACTGCCGCCTGCTTCCATCCGCATACAGCCTGTAGTCTCAGAGCAAAGGATGGTGCAGCAATCCGCCTGCAAATTGGTGGACGTGATGCGAATACCAACGAGATCACCCAAAATTTCGCCCCAGTCGGCGGTAGGAATGGCAGCTAACTCGGCGGTAATTTCGCGCTGATTGGCTCCCTTAAAGGTGACGTGTTTGAGGTCATAGTCGCCCCCTGATTCGCTAAAGGCGATCGGTTGCCAATCAAGCCGACTGGCGATCCATCCCAGGTACAGGAGTGCTTGAGCGGCGTTGCCTTTTTCGTAGTCGATCGCCAGTTGGTCTGCTTCACTCAAAGAGGCGCGACGTTCGGGCGGATCAAACGCGGCTGCCATGAGTTCTTGCCAGGGTTGCAGGCGATGCCAGTTGAGATCGGCGATATAGGTGCCCTCATCAATTAACTCTTGAATCTTAAGAAACTCAGATTCTGGATCGCTGAAGTAACAGGAATCCAAAATCAGGCAGTTGCATGACTCCGCGAGTGTTTTGAAAAGCGCTTGATCGGGGTTAGGGGTTGCCTTCCACCAAACAAACTTAGGGAGGTCGTGGATCATGAGTGATGCCACCAACTCACCGACGCGCTCTAACGCTGCTTTAGTACCCCGTAGCGTGATGTACTCACAGCAGATCAGGTGATTACCACTGCCTTGCTGCACCGGACAATAGGCAGAAACTTGAGCCGTTACGCCGTGGTCTTCGCCCAGAATGGGACAAAGGGTAATAATCCGACCCGGATTTTGAACGGCGATCGCATCGCTAATGCTAAAGCCCCGTGTGTTGGGGTTATCAAATTTGATGCGATCGCTCGGTTTCTTAGCAAATTCTTCCCGTAGTTTGGCAAGTGTTTTTGGATCAACACGACCTGTAATGGAAAGTCCATAAGACTTCTGAGCATCTTGTACAGCCGCTTTGGTCATTGGTCCATGAATACCATCGATCGGACCTTCATAAAACCCTAACGCCGCCAGCAGTTGCTGAAACTCCTCTGGCTCGTAGATCACCATGCTAAACGTCGAGGCTCTAGTCGCACCTTGATTCGGCGAGTCTGCACTCTGACTATGCCAAATGGTACTTAACTCTGCCTCAATTTCATCTAGAGAAATGTCTTTCGGTCGTTGAAGGGCAACAAGTGGGGTGGTGGTCATAACAGTGGTTTGGTGATTCGTTGTTAGTTGTTAGTTGTTTAGAGAGGAGTGAGGGGTAAGGAGTGAGGGGTAAGGAGTGAGGGGTATTTAGTGGTCAGAACCAACTCAAAACTTTTAGCCTTTAGCCCTTAGCCTTTCCCTAAAGTCTTCTCCAGTTGCGCCCATCAGCATTGAGCAACAGTTCTGATTCAACAGGACCCCAGGTGCCAGCTTCGTAGAGGGGAATGCTTTCGGGCGGAGCGGGAGCATCCCAAACGTTTAAGAGGGGAGTCAGAATGCGCCAGGAGGCTTCGACTTCATCGCCGCGTGTAAAGAGGGTCTGGTCGCCGAGCATACAGTCTACAAGCAGACGGCTATAGGCATCAGTGTTTGCCTGCCCAAAGGCGGTATCGTAGCGAAAATCCATATCGACCGATCGCGTCCTTAACGAAGTGCCTGGTGTCTTTACCTCAAACCGTAGGGCAATCCCCTCGTTTGGTTGAATCCGCATGGTTAAGACGTTGGGGTTTGCCTGTTTGGCTGCCGACTGAAACATCAGAAACGGCACTTCTTTGAACTGGATGGCAATTTCTGACACCTTCTTGGGCATCCGCTTACCCGTTCGTAAGTAGAACGGTACGCCTTTCCAGCGCCAGTTATCGATCGTTAGCTTGAGTGCTGCATAGGTAGGGGTAGTAGACTCAGCGGCTGCCCCTTCTTCTTGCCGATACGCTGGTACTTGCTTACCCTTCATCCAGCCTTCTGTATACTGACCACGCACGGCTGAATTGCCAAGCACTTCTAAATCAGCCAGGTGGGTAGCTTGCAGCACCTTCACTTTTTCGTTGCGAATGCTGTTGGCTTCGAGCGAGTTGGGCGCTTCCATTGCGGTCAAACAGAACAACTGCATCAGGTGGTTTTGCACCATGTCGCGCAGTGCGCCAGCGGTTTCGTAATAGCCTGCACGCCCTTCTAGCCCAACGGTTTCTGCCACCGTGATTTGGATGTGATCAACAAATTGACGGTTCCACAATGGCTCAAAGATCGCGTTGGCAAAGCGGAACACCATCAGGTTTTGCACCGTCTCCTTGCCCAGGTAGTGGTCGATGCGGTAGACCTGCTGCTCATCGCAGACTTTCTGAACGACTCGATTAAGCGCCTTAGCCGAATTTAGATCGCGTCCGAAAGGCTTTTCGATGACAAGGCGCTGCTTTTTAGGATCTTCAATCATCCCCGCTGACCCAAGCTGCTGAATGGCTTCTGCAAAGAATTTGGGTGCAACGGAGAGGTAGAAGACGCGATTGCCGCGGGTGCCGCGCTGCTGGTCAAGGTCTGCCAGAAAGGTTTTGAGCTTTTGATAGTCGCCCTGGTTATCAATGTCACCCGGATGGTAAAACAAGCCTTTAGCAAAGTCGTCCCAGACTGTTTGCGAACCCAAGCCGCCGCCGAACTCCTCGACCCCTTCACGCAGGTGCTCACGAAAGTAGTCATGGCTCCAGTCGCGACGGGCAACGCCGACGATCGTCAGTTCTGGCGGCAACCGACGCTCTCGCTTCATCTGATAGATCGCAGGTACAAGCTTCCGCTGGGTAAGATCACCAGAGGCACCAAAGATAATCAGAATCTGCGGTTCGGGAATGCGGTCTTGCTGGAGTCCAATGCGAAGGGGGTTTTCGAGCAGAGTAACCATAGGTTGAGAAGTAGAGAGGGATGAGAGATGAGGGATGAAAATGGAGTTAAGAGTTTTGAGTTACGAGTTTTGAGTTGAATCCGGATCACTCAAAACTCATAACTTAAAACTCAAAACTCTTACACCGCTGCCAAGCGGTTTACCTTGTCTTCAAGGGATTTCATCAACGATTGGTACGGCTGGATGAATTTGTCAATGCCGTCAGCAAGAAGCTCGTCCATGACTTCATCCAGGTTGATGTTGATGTCGGGGTCTTTGAGGCTTTCGATCAGGTTGTAGGATTCCTCAACGCCTGTTTCAATGCGATCGGCCACGTTGCAGTGGTCGGCGCAAGCCTCGATCGTGGCGGGTGGCAATGTGTTTACCGTATCAGAACCAATCAGTTCATCCACGTACATCACATCACTGTAGTCAGGGTTTTTGGTGCCTGTGCTTGCCCAGAGGAGGCGTTGCACGTTTGCACCTTTAGCACTCAGCGCTTTCCAGCGATCGCTCTGAATAATCTTCTTATACTCCTGGTAGGCAATCTTTGCGTTAGCGATCGCTACTTTTCCTTTAATTAGCAGCAGGCGATCGCGGCTACCGGGTTCAGATGCGCCTTGCTTGAGCTTGGCATCGATTTTTGCGTCGATGTTGGAATCAATCCGGCTGAGGAAGAAGCTGGCAACAGACGCAATTTTGCTGATGTCTTCACCGTTCTCAACGCGCTTTTCTAAGCCCCGGATGTATGCCCAGAAGGTTTCGACGTAGCTATTTACCGAGAACAAAAGCGTGACGTTGACGTTGATCCCTTCGCTGATGACTTGCTCTACGGCAGGAATCCCTTTTGAGGTGCCGGGGATCTTGATCATGACGTTTTCTTTGCCAATCTCGGTGTAATAGCGGCGGGCTTCCGAAATTGTTTTCTCAGTATCGTCCGAAATATCGGGCGGCACTTCAATGCTGACATAACCGTCTAAACCACCCGACTCCTCATAGATGGGCTTAAAAATGTCGCAGGCATCGCGGATGTCATCAAACACAAGCGACTCATAGATCTCCAATACAGGCTTTTTGGCGTTGATCCCCGCTTCGATATCAGCGTCATACATCACGTTGTTGGCGATCGCCTTCTCAAAAATCGCTGGATTCGACGTGAGCCCACGCAGTCCACGGGTTTCGATAAACTTCTTCAGATCGCCAGATTTGATCAAATCCCGCGCCAGATTGTCCATCCAGATGCTCTGACCAAACTCTTTAATCTCAAACAGAGGATTCGTTACCATTGTCCTTTCTCCTAAAATCAAGTTCCTGGCTGTCAGCGTCAAATTTCTATCTAACAACTAACAACTAACAACCAAAAACTACCGATCAATGTGCGGCGATCGCCTGACGCGATCGCTCGTGAATAAACGACTCCACTAACGCCACATCCTCTTTACTGCCAATGATGAGTGGTGTCCGGGCGTGGAGTTTTTCGGGCACCGCATCCAGAATGTCCTGAGTGCCAGTGCTGGCTCTGCCGCCTGCTTGCTCTGCCAAAAATGCCAGTGGAGCCGTCTCGTAAAGCAGCCGCAGCTTGCCCTCTGGCTTCTTGACCGTACCGGGATAGAGAAACACACCACCCTGGAACAGAATGCGATGGAAGTCTCCTACCAGCGCACCGCTGTAGCGAGCGGTATAGCCCTCATGACGATGAACGTAACGAATGTAATCACGAATTGACTCATCCCATTGCCAGAAGTTGCCTTCATTGGCGCTGTAGATTGGACCGTGAGCAGGCATCTGAATACTTTCACTGGAGAGAATAAACTCACCCAGGCTGGGATCAAGGGTAAACGCATGAACGCCTTTGCCGATCGAGTAGATCAGCATCGTACTGGGACCGTAGAGAATGTAGCCTGCGGCAAGCAGCTTGCGTCCATTCCGTAACAGGTCACTTGCTGTACCGTCCAGGTCTTCTCCTTCCTGCTGGCAAACGGCAAAGATGGAGCCAACGTTAATGTTGATATCGACATTGGAGGAACCGTCGATCGGGTCGTAGAGTAACGTGTACCGCCCCAAGGGACAGTTTTCGGGAATGTAGTACGGCTTCTCCATCTCTTCAGAAGCCAGACGACAGACTAAGCCGCTCTGTTTAAAGACGGAGATAAACACCTCGTTGGCGTAGATATCCATCTTTTTCACCGACTCGCCCTGCACATTCTCATCACCCGTAAAGCCTAGTGCCCCTTCCATCAAGCCAGCACGGCTGAGGCGACGGGCAATCAGCTTGCCTGCCAGCGCAATGCGGTTCATCAATGCACTTAAATCCTGTGCCTCTGCGGAAAAACTCTGAAGTTGCTGCAAGACGTGACGCGATAGTGTGGTGCAGTCGCGATCGAGCGCGTATTCATAATCTAAAGAGTCGTAATCGAGTGATTCGTGGGCTTCGACCATTGTTTAACCTCTTGATAGCCGAGCTTGGTCGGAATGACTTCGCCTTATTGTGCCTTGCGATTCCACCTTCTATCTTAGGAAGGCATGAGCAGAATGGCAGATCCTTTAGAACAACTACAGAAAGCGATCGCGTCTCCTGTAATGTCAAACACATCCTTAAGGCGTAGATCAACGGTGAAGCTGCTAACGCGATAGAGCGATCGTCCTTACCCATTGCCGAAAGGCTCGTAAAGCAGGGCTAGTGCCTGCGGTACTGCTCATAGCGACAAATTGAGCGATACCTTCAGTGATCGGCAAACCAGGAAAAATTGGGCTGCTGGTTACTTCAACGTAGACACCATCGCGCAAAAGATTGATTTGCAGTTTGCCATCGTCGTAACGCCAGATCTCAGGTACGCCCAACGCTTCGTAAGCGCTCACTTGCGTTTTGGAGGTGACATCTACTTCAATCGCCAAATCGGGTGGCGGGTCGATCGACAGATCCAGCCGCTTTTTGCCAATCATCTGAGCATGATTTTGGATATAGAAGCAGTTGTCTGGTTCAATACCGTAACCCATGTCCTGCCGCTTGAAGGTTGTGGAACCAAAGCATTCACGGTCAATCTCTAACTCCTCCAAGAGGATTTTGACCATATCACCAATGATTTCTTTGTTTACTTCATGTTCAGGTAGCGGCATTCTAATCTCTAAGATTCCGTTGCTGTAAGCCAACCGTATAGAGCGGCGATCGCCCAGTTCTGTCAGAATGTCTTCAAACGCTTGCCAGCTAATGTCTCGTAGCAGCAAGCGCTGTCCTGGGGGCACGCTGAGTTGGTTCAGTTGGAGTGTAACCATGAAGGGCTAGGAGTCAGTTTTCTTCAGTTTAGTGGCAAATGACAGAGGGGGTGGGAGTGGGGAAGAGGGAGAAAGCTAAAGGCTGAAGGCTGAAGGCTAAAGGCTAAAGGCTGAAGGCTGAAGGCAAAAAGTTTTGAGTTGAGGCTCCCCCTACTCCCTCCTAACGTATCGAGTACGATCGCTGCAATTTTGGCAACCCTACACGCCAGTACAATGAGGCATTGGCATTACTCGATCGTCTGTCGCGATCGCGTTTATGGAATCATCGCTAGGCATCACGCTGCAAATCATTTTGACCGTCATAGCAGGCATTGGGGCACAGGTGCTGGCGGAGTTTCTCAAGGTTCCTGGCATTGTTTTCTTGCTGCTGTTTGGCATCTTGCTGGGTCCGAGTGCCCTTGGGTGGCTGTATCCCGATCGCCTTGGGGTAGGGCTGGATGTGATTGTCTCGCTGTTGGTTGCGGTGATTTTGTTTGAAGGTGGCTTCAATCTAGAGTTGCGGGATCTGGGCAGGGTATCGGGCAGTTTACGCAATCTCGTCACCATTGGCACGCTGATTACGCTATTGGGTGGCGGTATGGCTGCACATTGGTTGAGCGAGTTTCCCTGGGCGATCGCATTTCTTTATGGATCGCTCGTTGTGGTGACGGGTCCCACTGTGATTAATCCACTGCTGCGGCAAGTGAAAGTCGATCGGCAGGTGTCGGCATTGCTTGAAGGTGAGGGCGTGCTGATCGATCCAGTCGGCGCAATTTTGGCAGTCGTGGTGCTGAACATTCTGCTCAACGGCGAGACTGATCCAATCCGCATTGCGAGTGGTCTGGTTGTTCGGCTAGGCATTGGCGGCAGCATTGGCATCCTTGGCGGCTGGCTCCTCGGCTTCATCCTTAAACAGTCGCGCTTTTTGTCAGATGATTTGAAGGCTCTTTTGGTGCTGGCAGGCTTATGGGGACTATTTGGGCTGGCGCAAAGCCTTCAGAGTGAGTCGGGTTTGATGGCAACCGTGGCGGCAGGAATGGTATTGCGAGCCTCATCTGTGCCAGAAGAACGTTTGCTCAAGCGGTTTAAGGGTCAGCTCACGATTTTGGCAGTGTCGGTGTTATTTATTTTGCTAGCGGCGGATTTATCGATCGCGGGTGTCATTGCCCTTGGCTGGGGTGGTTTGTTCACCGTCCTGAGCCTGATGTTCATTGTGCGACCGCTGAATGTCTGGTGCTGCACCTGGAAAAGCGACTTAAACTGGCGGCAGAAGCTGTTTGTTTGCTGGATTGCACCAAGAGGCATCGTTTCAGCGTCGATCGCATCACTCTTTGCCCTTTCGCTAACTCAACACGGTATCAATGGCGGCGACTCAATCAAAGCACTGGTCTTTCTCACCATCATCCTGACCGTGTTTGTGCAAGCCCTCACCGCGCAGGGGGTTGCCAAGCTGCTGCAGATCACCTCCAACGAGGCGACGGGAGCCGTAATCGTCGGCTGTAATCCACTCAGTTTATTAATCGCTCGCCTGTTTGACGAACGGGATGAACCCGTTACTTTCATTGATACTGCGCCAGAAGCAAAACAGCAGGCAGAACGGGAGGAACGGCGCATTTTTATTAGCAGTGCCCTGGATGCCGAAGTGCTGGAAGAAGCGGGTCTTGGTCAGGTTGGCACCTTTATCGCCATGACGAACAATGGGGCAGTGAATCTCGTGATTGCGTGTCAAGCGGCTGAAGAATTTCGTCCGCCTCGTGTGCTGGCAGTCTTTCCCCGTGATCCACAGATTAGTACGGGGACTGGTGTCACTAGCGAACCTACCGTTCAGCAGGCATTTGCGCCACACACCCTACTGAGAACCTGGAATGACTACCTCAGCGATGGTGCTGTGAAGTTGGGTGAAACTGTCCTGCGGGAGACAGACGTTGAGGCACAACAGGCATATTTACGATCGCTTATTGCAAGCGGTACTCTTTTGCCATTGCTGCTAGAACGGCAGGGCTGCTTACAGATCGTTCCGGCTGACGAAGCCTTGCTGACAGACGATCGCCTTATTTACCTCTTACACGACCCTAAGCCAAAACTGCTAAAGTTGCTGTCGGGTTCGAGCCAGCCCCGTCTCATCCTTGAAACACTGCCCGCAGTTGAGACCATTCCCAGCACTGCTAGCAGCAATATCGCTACCGGGATAGCACTGCAGCAGGAAGCCTTAGCAACCGCGATCGTGATGCCATCTGACGCGCTGGCACCTGACACGCCCGTAGTCTAGCGATCGCCACAGAGCTTAGAACCTTGGAATCAAAGGGTGTGTGGGGGCTTCGCCCTAGCCAGGGGTTCTACCCCTGCACCCCGTCCTCACTAATATGGCTCCGGCTATAGAAGCCCTGCTAGAGCGAGTCAAACCAGAATCGGGCAGTGGCACTTGGGTTGAGAGTTGATAGAATTACGTTCAACGGGTGTGTTAATGAAGCACTAGCAGACAAGAGCGATGACACCCGATCGACCCGCTCCCAGGCTTTAGGTAGTGTTGAAGGCATCACAAAAAAGAATGAGGCAGAATCACTGCGGTTCTCTACAATAAATTGTCACTTGCTTTGATTACCGCTTGCTCTGAAATTGCCCTGGTCACTGTTCGATCAGAGTTGAGGCGCTAAAGTTTGCCACTCTGTTTCTACCTGCAACCCATGCCACCATCCCCAGCCACCGATCGATCGCTATACGAATTAGCGCTTGCGACTGACCCTAAGCTGCCAGTCCTCCAAGTGAGCCCGACCACACTCAAAGCCACATTCAGCGCCATACTTGACCTTCTCACTGATCACGAGTTGCCTGCTGTTGTATGGGCAAAGCTACCCAGGGGTGCTGTTTGGCAAACGGAACTGGCACGCTATAGCGCCTTAGACATATCTAAAGCGGTGTATTTCTTTAAGAACCCCCGCGAAGAAGGCATAGAGGAGACTGCCCTGGTTAGCCCGATCGTCGACCCGATTGCTGACCCTACCGCCGACACGGATCCACTCCTGGCAGGCATCACTGAGACCAAGCCCGATACCTGGCAAGAATTCTTACTGGCACCAGAAAGCCAGCTCCGGCGGGAGTACTTTTTGGTCGTGTGGGCAGAACACTTTCAGGGATGTGTCCTGGCGCACCGTCCGCGCTCTGCCCAACTGGCAAAAACATTGGGGAACAGTGCTTTAGAGACCAGTGCAGGTTTGGCAGAAGCGACTGCAACGGGCACGATCGACGAGAGCCAGGAGCGCCGACCGCATCTGCTGGTATTCTCATCCTTTGATGCCAGCTTAACAGCACAAGTATTAAGTGGCTTGGCACAGGCACAAACCACGACGGCTACACCGTTACCGACTGCTGCCGTCAATGACGAGCCGGCGGTGAAGATGCCCTTACCGGATGCGGTTGCACAATGGCAAAGGCTGATGGATGAGATGGTGGTGACTCCAAGCGATCCAGCCACATGCGGGCAGCTTTTTATGAAGCAGGTACAGCGGCAAGAAGAGGCTTGGCAGCGTAATGCCACCTATCGACGGCAGGCAGATCTGGTAGAAATACTCCAGATCCAAAAAGAGGAGTTGAGCAACGCGCTGCGATCGAAGGCAGATTTTATCAATACTGTAGGGCAAGAACTGCGAACACCGCTGACAACGATCAAAACGGCTCTCACGCTGCTTAATTCGCCCAGCCTCAAGCCACCGCAGCGTCACCGTTATATGGAACTCATTGAAAAAGAGTGCGATCGGCAGAGTTCCCTAATTACTAGCCTGCTGGATTTGGTGCAGCTTGACCAGGCGGTCAGTCCTACCGCGCTTGAGTCGATCCGCATGTCTGATATCGTCCCTGGTGTGGTTAGCACCTATCAACCGCTAGCCGAAGAAAAGGGCGTACGGCTGGCCTACACGGTGCCAGAAGATTTGCCTGCGATCGCCTGTATGTCCAACTGGCTCAAACAAATTGTGATTAACCTGCTGCATAACGGCATCAAATTTACACCGACGGGCGGACAAGTGTGGGTGCGCGCTAAACCGCAAGGCACTTACATCAACCTGGAGGTACGCGATACTGGCGTTGGCATGGCTTCGAGCGAACTACCAAAAATCTTTGACCGCTTCTACCGAGTCCGGCAAGCATCATTAGAAGCCACAAGTGGGGCTGGGTTGGGGTTGACGATCGTCCAGCAACTGCTGCTGCATTGTGGCGGCTCTATTTCGGTCAAAAGCAAACTGGGCGAAGGTTCTACATTTACCGTACTGTTGCCCATTCATCCCAGACAGCCTGTGCCCCCCTCAGTGTGAGACGTTTCACCGGCGATCGGGATGGTGACAGTGAACGTCGTGCCAACTTCAACCACGCTGGTAAAAGTGATGTTGCCGTGATGAACTTCAACACATTGTTTGACGATCGACAACCCTAATCCAGTACCGGGAATCGTTTTGGCGTTGCTAGCACGATAAAAGCGCTTGAAAAGTTGGTCAAAATCGCTTGAGGGAATACCAATACCGCAATCACGAACTTGAAACGTAATTGACTCATTTGTATACGCAAGCTTGAGGCTAATCGTACCGCCATGCGGAGAGTATTTAATGGCATTTGAAAGTAGATTGGTCAAAATATGATGCAACAAATTTTCATCCAGGTTGTAGAGTGCTTTGCGATCAACGTTGTTGCCTGTTTGGGTGAAAACAAGACTGTGTTTCGGCTCAGTTTTGGCATCGGCAGCAAGCTGAAAGTCTGCAACTAATTGACAGCAAAAAGCATCTAACAGCATAGGCGCTGGGTTATACGCAAGCTTGCCAGCATCAACTTGGCTCACCAGTAGCACTTCTTCTAAAAGTTGCTTCATGCGATCGATTGCTACTCTAGCGCGCTGTAAATAGATCTGCGTTTTTTTGGGCGCTATCGGTTTGATATGGCGCTCTAACAAATCAAGCGCTAGCAGAATTGCATTTAACGGATTACGAAATTCATGAGAAACAACCTCAATAAAATTAGATTTTAAGCGATTGAGTTCTCTTTCTTTTTCAAGTGCTGACTGGATGATTTTTTCCGTCTCGTGTTTGTTCAGCGCCATTTCGATGGCAGTCGTAAGATGATGAGTTTCAAATAGTTTAACGATGTAACCGTAAGGTTCCATAGCCTTCACTGGCTGGGTGGTAGCGGCATCCATATAGACAGTGAGAAAAACAATCGGAATGCCATAGCGTTCACGCAGAAGAGCGGCTGTTTCAATGCCGTCTTTGTCACCTTGAAGGCGGAGAGCCATCAGTGCGAGATCAGGCTGCCAGCGTGCTGCGGCTGCCAACGCTAGTTCAGCACAGTCAGTGATCGCCACTACTGTGTATCCCAACTGTATAAGCTGTTGTTGAAGGTCTAACGCGATGATAGGTTCATCTTCAACAACAAGAATTTTGGCGCTCATTTTTGCTCAGGGTGGTTGGGAAATAAACTTTCAAAGTGGCTGCCGCAGGGGCGATCGCCGCACAGAGACACCCCAAAGTACGACAGGCAGCATCGTTGACGGCATCAACTGAACCATCTGGTTGCATCCGCCAAAGGGGATCAGCGGCCCAATCGAAAACGGCATTAGTTGCAGCACAGCTTCAGTTTGCTGACACGCCGTAATGTCTTCTATCATGCCCATGTTGTAGCCGCGACCATCGGGATAGACTTAAGCACATAGCCGTCCTTAAGCATTTGTGCAAGGCAGGAGGCAGAAGGTGAACGGCAAAAAGACAATGCTGGCTCGGCGCTCCAGATGCTGTCATGCTGTTCACTCTTTCACCGCTTCATCCCCTTACCCATGTATGGCTGTTGTCACAGAACTTAGGACATTAGGATCAAAGAGGGTGTGGGGGCTTTGCCCCTAGCCAGCTTTCGACGGCTCGAGTAAGCCTCGCCGAACTCCTGAACGCTCAAGCCGAAGGGGGTTCTACCCCTGCACCCCGTTCTAACCAGTATGGCTACGGCTCTATCCCGTCGCTCACCCACACGAAACAGTCGTTGACTGATCAATTTTTTTTGTATGGGCGATCGCCTTCACTGCGGCAGTTTTGCAGAAGTTTTTTGCCTGATCGCTGCAAAACAAGTTGTAGCTAATACAATATCGGCACGGTTCAACATCAGTACTGTTCATATTGGCATCGTCCACCAACACTGCAAGAGTGCTACAAGTTGCTTAGAGCTTTGGATGGCTACGATCTCAAGCAACAGTCACTTGATAAACAGTCAGTAGAGACACTTCCAGCAACGGTTAATGGTTAAAAGCGAGTAGCTGTAGCCCTTTGCCTGCGTGTTAAGTGTGCCCACTTGCTGCTGATTGTAGTCTCCAGTATGGGATTGCGTTAGTTTTAGTAGGGGTGCTGGGCTAACCGCTAGATTTTTAGAGTGCGGAAGCTGATGTTATGGCAGGAAAAGCAGTCAAGCGATCGCGGGTACACGCTGCTAAGTTACGTCTTCAAACAGGCAAGTCCAGGCTTGTGGCAGAGACGGCAGAGACAGCGGTCAAAGCAGCGCCAACAGCGGTTAGTCAGGAGAGCGATCGCCCTCCTAAAAAACAGCGCGGAACCAATACTGTAAAGCCATTACGCCGTCCTCGCGTGCCCAGTCAAGTTACGCAAGGACTCCGGTTTTTGGCAGCACCGCTGGTTTGGCTGTGTTTGTTAGCGTTTTGTGGTGGTACAGGTGTAGCAGCGTTTTTGTGGTTGACGACGCTACCGCCCATTCCCAGTTGTCACATGCCATCGCCTGCTACGGATAGCGATCAGCTTTACTGTGCCGAGCAAGCTGCCCGATCGGGTAAAGTGGAAGCCCTGCTGGCAGGACTGGCATTGGTCAAAAATTGGTCACCCGATCATCCCCTCCGTCATCGTGCTAACCGCGATGTTACAGAATGGTCAAAGTCGTTGTTAGCGATCGCAGAGACCAAAGTCGGTCAAGGCGATCTGGCAGGCGCGATCGCCCTGGCAAAAAAAATTCCGGCTAGCAGTTCTCTTCATGCCGACGTGCAAACAGCACTGTTGGGCTGGCAAACAGCACAAAATCGTGGACAGGCGATCAATACTGCGATTCAGAGAGCCTTAAAGCAGCAAGACTGGCAAACGGCTACGGTACAGATTCAGGCATTGACCCGGTTGGATGACGAGTATGCGCGACAAAATCTCAGTCGCTTGCGGCAGCAGTTGATCACCGAACGTACTGCTTATCAGCAGTTGCAGCAAGCCCGTCAGATCGCTACAAGTGCGCCGGAAGACGTGGTTGCAGTGGGCAAGGCGATTGCCCTGGCAGAGCGCTTACCTCTGGCTAGCTATGCCCGTAGTGCTGCCCAGTTAGAGATACAAACCTGGGGACAGTTTTTACTCAATCGCCTGACCGATCAGTTAGGGCAGTCGAATCTGGCAGGGGCGATCGTCACCGCTCAGGCGCTACCTTTTAGTTTACCGTTGCCGCCCGTTGTCCGCGATCTGGTTTGGCTTGGTCGTGCCCAACCCTTAGCCAACCACAACCAGATGATTAAGCCTCCGTCTGAGCAATTCTGGCAGCTTTGGCTACCCCTCTCTCAGGTGCGACAAATTCGGGCAGATAGCCCCCTTGCTGCCCAAACAAAAGCCCTCACGCCTCAGCTAGAGCAGCAGACGCAAGATTTGCTCCAGATTCAACTGGCGCTGACGGTTGCCAGGCTAAAGCAGCTTCCCACGCTCCAGAGCGCGATCGCGTTGGTGCAACCCATTACGCCCGATCGTCCGCGGCGGCTCTATGCTCAAACGCTCATTGCCCAGTGGCGCAAAGAAATCCAGCAGATCGAAGATCGTCCATATCTTGTGCAGGCACAACAGCTAGCAGCAGCAGGTACTCTACCAAAGCTCAAAGCCGCGATCGCTCAAGCACAGCAAGTTGCACTGGGTCGGGCGCTACGGTTAGAAGCTCAGAATGCGATCGCTAAATGGACACGCCAGATTCAAACCATTGAAGACCAACCCATTCTGAACCAGGCACGAGCACTGGCAAAGCAGAACAAGTTGACAGAAGCCATCCAGACCGCCAACAAAATTCGTGTCGATCGAGCGCTTTACAAAGACGCACAAGCCTCCGCCAACGACTGGATCGCCCAGATTCAAATTGCCCAAGATCAATCTCTGCTGGATGAAGCGAGAGCGCTTGCCGATCGCGGTCGCCTCACCAGAGCCATCAGCCTTGCCTCTGAAATTGGCTACGGAAGAGCGTTGTATAACGATGCCCAAAGCGCGATCGCCCGGTGGTCTGACCAACGCGACACCATTTTAAGGGCACGTCGCCGCGATGAGCCATCACCATCACCAGAGCCTTATCGCCCCTCTTCAGACTATAACTCTCCGGTTGAAGCACCTGCGCCGCTAGATTTGCCGCCACCGTAGGGGGGTGAAGGGGTGAAGATGAAGAGGTGAAGAGGTGAAGAGGTGAAGAGGTGAAGGGGTGAAGGGGTGAAGGGGTGAAGAGGTGAAGAGGTGAAGAGGTGAAGAGGTGAAGAGGTGAAGAGGTGAAGAGGTGAAGAGGTGAAGAGGTGAAGAGTGAAGAGGTGAAGGGGCTGATTGCCTCTGGCACAGCTAATCCTTTTTGCCTTCTGCCTTTTGCCTTCTGCCTTCTGCCTACTAAACTTATACAGTATCCTTGTTGGAGCGGATTCTTTGTCTTCTGCTGTTTGCTGTTTGCTCTCCACCGCAGGGTGGGCGATTGTATGAGCCATTCACGCGATGTCGATCGTCAGCAGAAACGTGTGTACAGGCTCATGCTGATTGAGGATGATCCAGTGTTTCGGCTGGGGTTAGCTGCCTGCCTACAGTCGTTTGACGATTTGCAGGTTGTGCTAGAGGCAGATTCACCTGCAAGGGCGCTGCAACTGCTGCGAGAGTTGCCAGATGCACTGGAGACAGCCGATCGGTCTGTTGTAGCTGTGCGATCGATCGATTTGATCATCCTTAATCTTGACCTGGGGCAGACAACGACCGGTCAGGGGCTTGGGTTAGCGCTGTGCCAGCAGCTTAGGACGCAGTATGCCGATACACCGTTGCTCTTGTTAGGGGCAACGCTAGAACTGACGCGGTTGGCGACGGCGTTTCAATCGGGTGCGGGTGGCTACTGCTTGAAAGGAACGAGCGTGACAGAACTGGTAACAGCCATCCGGCAAGTCGCGTCTGGTCAACCTTACTGGACAGAAGGCATCCAGGCGATCGCTCAGTCTCTCAACACACAAACTCCGCCTACCACTGCACTGGCAAGGCGATCGGCGCGATCGCTCAGCGATCGCGCTTCCCAAAACATGCTCCCAGCAATTCCAGGAAGCCAAAATCTGCTGACGGTCTGGCGGCGTAACGTGCGCGAGTCGGGCGTGCGGCAAATTGAGCGGGCGATCGCCGTACTGGATGACCAATTGCAAACGGCTGAGCGGTCAGTCCTGGATCAGTTGGTTTTGGAAGGGCAACGTCGTGAACTGCGGACGGCTCGTTGGCTGGTCAGGCGATTGTTAAAGACAGCAGATGAGCCAGCACCAGCACTCGGCTCACAGGTGCCACCGCCGACCGATGCAACCCGAATTCAGCCCGATCGCCGTAGCCCAACCATAGCCAACCCTTCAGAACCCTTAGCCGGCGAGACCACTGCCCTTGCAGAGACGATCGCCAGCGACATGCAAACGCCAATGGCAGCGCTGTTTCAGGCAACAGTTGCCAAGCTGCAAAACAGGCTACCCAACCTTACTGCCACAGCTTTAGAAATTGATGTTTTGAAAGACGAAAAAAAGCGCGAATTGCTCTATACCGTACTGCGATCGCTGCAAGCCAGTTTGGAAGCATTGCGTCTTGCGAACCTCCCGCCCGAACAGCTTGAAACAAAGCACCGCGTTCTTTTGCAAGATATCTGGCAAGCAACAGTGATTGATTTTTTTGGCAAATACTATACGGTGCAGATGGGAACACAGCCGATCGATGTCGTGGCTGTTTTGCTGCAAGATCTGGAGATTGTGCAGAGCGCCATTCTCGACAAAATCCCGCTGTTTCCAGAGTTTTTGGCTCACTTACTCTTTCAAACGCCACTCACGATCGAGGATGCAACCTACGCGGCTGGCACGGTAGAAGCAATGGCGCGTATGGAACTGCTGCTAGAAAATGTGATGCTGCAAATAGCTAATGCCGTGATGCAGCCATTACTGAATCGCTTTGGCGACCTGGTAGCAATTAAGCAAACCTTTTATGATAAACGGCTGCTTTCTAGTCGGGATGTTGAACGTTTTCGCAATGATTTGTCCTGGAAATATCGCACCGATCGCCTGTTTGCCGAACCAACGGCTATTTTTGAAAGCCAGTTTAATTTGCTCGTTTTGACAGACAACGGTATTAGTAAAACCGCCATTTATGCACCGCGTAGCGACGAGTTAGCGCAACTAGCGGGTCTGCCGTTTTTTGTGACCTTAGCGCTTGAAGCCCGCGATGCGATCGCGCCTCGACTACGCATTGCCATTTCGTTTTTGGGTAGAGGTGTGGTTTATGTGCTCACTGAAGTCATTGGGCGCGGCATTGGTCTCATTGGGCGCGGCATGATCAAAGGTATCGGCAACGCCTTGCAGGAGACACCCAACCGAAAGAGTGAGCGCTGGCGATAATTGGGCGTGAGGGATGAAGGGTGAGGGATGAGGGATGAGAGGTGTCCGCCTACGGTTTCTGTAGCCATAGGGTGACCCCATCGGCGATCGCCGTTGCCAGCCGTTGTTGCTCTCTGGGATTGGTGATCCACTCAAACTCGTCCGGGTTGATCATAAAACCGAGTTCTAGCAGCACTGCTGGAGTAGTTGCGGGACGAGTCAGCGCCAGATTATTCCAAAACACGCCATAGGACGATCGCTTCAACGTTTTAGTCAGGTGATTGTGCAAAAACACTGCCAGACTGTGAGCCTGGGTGTTGTACCAGAACGTAGAGATGCCCTTCGTTTTCACCGCATCACCATTATCTGGCAGCGCATTGTAATGCAAACTCAGCGCCAGCGCTGGCTGCACTTTCTCAATCATTGCCACCCGATCTTGCAACGGCACATCGACATCGGTTTCGCGAGTCAGATACACCGTTGCACCCCGCTGCTGGAGACGCTCTCGCACCAACTTCGCCATCAGCAGCGCCACCGTTTTTTCAGGATAGCCCGTGGGTCCTCTCGCACCCAGATCCTCCGCGCCGCCGTGCCCTGGATCGAGCAGGATTTTAGTACCAGAAAGCGTTTTGAATGGCTCCCCTGCCCTCCTCTCTCCTCTCTCCTCTCTCCTCCCCTCTGGCGGATGCTTCAACGACAGCACTAAGGTCGTACCTTCATACCGCAGTTTGTAACCCCATTGCTGGTTCGACTTGAGGTTAAAGGTGTACTGGATTTGCCCTGGAGCGCTTTGCTGCCAGTCGAGGCGGGCAATGAGTGGATCGTCATCTAGCCGAATAATATCGGTTTGGGCAGTCGTATTGTAAAGGGTGAGCGTGAAGGTGCGATCGCCCTGCTGCACGCTGACGGGCACTGGTACTTGCAGCGGAAACAATACGTCTGTCCAGCCGCCTGTCTGCCTCGCTTTGATACTGCGAATGATCGATGTTGGTGGTGCGCCAGTGGGCAAAATCTGCACCTCACTACGTCGTATCCATGCGCCATAGTCTAACCGCACCCAGTCGCCTTCAGAGCCTGTGACGAGGGCTTGCGTCCCTTTGGGTAAGGGTGTCAAACGAGAATAATCGGTACCTGCTCCCGTACGAGCCGTCCCTGCTTCGGCAGTGACAACCGCAGTTTCTAACCGAGTGGGCGACAGAATTTTGATGCTGCCAAAGCCCGTTTGCTTGATCGTCTGTCCATTCTGCGTCAGTTGCCATTCGGGTTTACCCAGGTCGCCCAGCAAAACGGTGCGTGTACAGCCCTCAAAGCGCCCAGCCGCGATCGTCGGCTGATTTTGTTGGGTCAGAACGGCAGCATTATCGGGTAAGGCGATCGACTGGGGGCGAGGCACCAGGGGAATCGTCTGGTCAGCAAGCTTGACGGCGACGGTGGCGGTAGGCGGTGCGATCGCTGTAAAGCAAAGCAATTCATTGGGTAGGCGAGCCACATCGACCGCAGGGCTAAGAGCATTGCTGCCAAACGTTAATCCCTGTGGCAACTCTGGTGCGGCTAACCGCGTGACTGTCAGCTTGACGGTTTGCTTGCCGTAGCGCAGGTCAAACTGATTCACCCCCACTTGCAGCGGAAAGGTCGGTGCAAAATGCCCAGCCGTGTTGCGAACGATCGCCGTGCCGTTTACCAGAACGGTTCCGCCGGGTGGTGCCGTACCAATGAGAAAAATGCGATCGGACGTAGTCTCGTGGTTTGCTGGTGGATAGGCAACATAGAGCGGTTGAGCTGCCTGAATGGGTGCTGCGACGATGCTGCTGGCGATCGTGACACAGAGAGGGAGTAGGGAATAGGGAGTGGGGAGTAGAGGAAGGAATTGTTTCATCAACGGTGTGGAACGGCGAACCAGATGTTGGAACAGGCAACTCTTTGTCATACCAACTGGATGCCATGCCAAGGTGCTGCATTGCAGTCGCATTGTATCGGATTGCGATCGTAAAAATGCAGTTGCTCACCTCTAAGGCTCTGTTGATTGCTCAAAGCTGCTCGAAAACAAAGGGAGCGCGACCCGATCGGACAACGCCCCCTTCATTTTCATTTAAAGCGGTCTCAATCGGTTAGGGCAAGTCTGCTGACGTACCAACACAACTGACCCAGTCTGACAGTCCGTTTCTTCCTGACAAACACCCGACATGGAGTCCTTTTAAACGGTGTCCACTGGCTAGGCTGCGATAACGGTCGATCGAGCTACAACAAACGGGGTCACGCTCCAGTTAGGTTCAACCACATCAGTCAACTGATAGCTTTGTGAAAATGTGAAGCCACTCAGTTGCCAGATCAACTCCTGCCCAGCCTGATTGTTGCGCCAAAGGATTTCGGGCGTGCTATCGCCACCGAGATCTGCCACGCCCGCAATCTGCCAATCTAAAACCGTCAGACTGTTGATGAAATAACCGCTTTGTAGCGTGATGCCATTCATCTGCCAGATGGCATTTTCACCTGTTCTCACATTGCGCCAGACAATATCATCGGTCGCGTCACCATTGAAGTTACCAGTCCCTTCAATCTGCCAGCCAGGATCGAATACGGGAGTAATGAAAGCAGTTGTTTGAACCGTAAAGCCATTCATCTGCCAAATGGCATTCTCGCCTGTTGCAGCATTGCGCCAGAGAATATCCGGTATCCTGTCGCCACTGAAGTTGCCAGTACCTGCAATCTGCCAGTTGGTATCTGCCACCCGTGTGATGAAAGCTGTCGTCTGCACTGTGAAGCCGTTCATCTGCCAAATGGCGTTCTCGCCAGTGCTTGCATTGCGCCAGAGAATATCCGGCGTAGTGTCATTGTTAAAGTTGGCAGTACTGACAATCTGCCAGTTCACATCAGCGACTGGCGTAATAAAGTAGCCCGTCTCGTAGCCACTGCTGTTCATCTGCCAAATGGCGTTTGACCCGGTGACAGAGTTGCGCCAGAGAATATCAGCAATGCCATCACTATTGAAGTCGGCGGTGCTGGATACGACCTGCCAGCCTGGTTCGATGACTTCGGGCAGATAGTAACTACTTTGGAGGGTGAAGTTATTCAGGAGCCAAACTGCGTTTTGCCCGTTGCTACTATTACGCCATAGCAAACTGGGTACGCTTTGTGGGCTGATGCTGTTAACGAGCGTTGTGGTCAAGACATTATTCTGAGGACTCAGTTGGGCACCTGTAGGCGTTCCTAGAGTGACTACAATCGTTTCATTTGGCTCAGAGAGTGCATCGTTGAGCGCATTCAGGGTGACGCTACCAGTTAATTGCCCTGGCAGAATCGTGATAGTCGTATTAGACAACGTATAGTCCGTGTTATTTGTCGCTGTTCCCGACACTGTTATTGGCACTGTAACGACGTTCGTAGTTGCTGCGTCCAGTTGAGCGGTCAGTGTCAAAGCTGAACCTTCAGTGACGGAGGCTGTGCTGCCTGTAAAGTTGACTAATGGGGTGTAAGGAACACTACCAAAGGTATCGACATCTAATCCGGTGATTTCATGGATATTTGTGGAACCGCCAGTCGAGGCAGAAAAACCGAACTTGAACGTAGAGGGCAAAGCGCCATTGTTAGCAACAACGTTGTAATTTTGCAGCGTGGCTGGTGCTTCGTTTGTGTCTAAGAAATCGCCATCATTGTTCAAATCAATTCTGACGGATAACAGCCCAGCAGGGGTTAAATCAATTTGCACTGCTTTTTGGGCAGTCGATCGTGTCCCCCCTGTTACATCAATACCTGGTGTCAGAGTCCCTGTGCCAGCAAGATACTGGTAGCTGCTTGCTTGGCTACCACGCACCGCGATCGCATCAGCCGTTGGTCCAGGTCCGCCTGAGCCATAGTCGGGGTTAGAGAAGTTACCAAACTCGTCAAAGCCAATGCCGATGTAGCCGCCAACCAGTCCAGGCGCGGCACTCGCAGAACGACTATCTAACGAATAGCCCAATGCCCCTCCGACTGCGCCAGATTGCGTGGGGCTGGCGTTGCCATCAATGAGAAAGAAGCTGATGCCATCAGCACCATTGCCGCCATAGGCATGAATATTAAACGCAATAGAGAGACCGTCGGCAGCATTGATGGGACGGTTGTAAATGACAAACGATGCCTGATTTGTCGCAGCAGACGTTAACCGTAAGGCACCTGATCCAACGGCATCAGTACCACCACCGGGAATGCCGCCTGTAGAGGGTGTGGCTGTAGAACGGGCAGTCAGAAACGGTTGTGTGCCAGATGTATTGTAAATCCAGGAAGGATTAGTGACATCATTACCTCTAAAGGTTTCACCCAGAATGTTTAGGTCGTAGGCGTAGGCGGCAGTTGCGCTGGTGTTAAAAGCGAGAGCTGACTCGATCGCGCCAGTGTTGACCTCTAGATTCCAGTCGCCAGCCTGACCCGTCAGGTTATTGGAGGCAGCAACATCGGCTCCAGTTAACTGGCTGATCATGTGGACAAACGCCTGACCGACTTCGCCTTCAGCAATGTTACAGCCATAGAGCAAAATATCGGCATCGTTAGTCAGCGCTGTGCTCCAGGTTTTGAGCTGGTCAGCGTACTGAGGCAGAGCGTTCAAGTTGAAGGTACTGCTGCCAAAACCTAGTGCACCTGTTTCTCCGTGGGAAACAACGTGCAAGCTGGTAATGTTTTGCCGCCCCAAGAGGGTATTGGTAATCTGAGTGATGGCATCCTGGCTGGAGTCTAAAAGATAGACTTCTATATCCGGTGCAATGCCTGCAAGCAATGACTGGTAGTCAGGCACGCTGGCATCAATAAAAGCGATCGCACTGGTAGCACTCGCGCCTTGCCACATGGGCTGAGGCAACGGGTTTACCAGAGAAGGGGCAAACGGTAGATTGAACACACTAGAGGAGACACTCGCCGGAGCATCACTCAAAACAGGGGAGTTTGTAAAGTTCATAAGGAGTATGCGATGTCGTTGTTGCTACAAAAAGAGCGATCGTGCTAGTGCTGCGTCAAGACTAAAAATCAGGGTTGACAAATTCTAAAACTAGCTCCTACTGGGCTTTTTCAAAGGTGCTAACCCTAAAATCAAGTTGAGCCGCTGCACTAGTCAAGTGAAACTAAAACGATGGAGTTGACGAGCCTGATGATTTATGAAAGAAGACAGGTGCTTTGCCCTGAATCGAGGGTTTTACCGTTTGTCCTCAAAATGGCTAGTTTCATTCCGCTAAGTCCATAGAGTCCGAGCCTTACTCCAACAAACGGCTTTCATTCCAGTTATTCTGGCGCAGAGGCTCTGTTCTGAAGCGAGACGGTACGCTGGTATGTCTGTGCACTGTGGCAAAGAAAAGCTGTGAAATTTCTATGGTTAGATTCGGAATACACTGAGTTGGCGAGACGATCGGGACACACTCAGCGAGCATACGGTGTCATCAATTGGTCTGTCAAACCCAAAACACTTTGCACGCTAAAAAAAAACAGAAATACACGACAACATGACAAAGCTAATGTTTCAAGCACCCTCGAAGCATGGCGGCTCATTGCCTAAACCCTTGAGCTGACCTTATGAAAGCAGGATGTAAGGTAGCGGACTGACCGTTGAAGACATCTCCTCAACCATTTATTTCTTGCTCAGAAAAAGCCTGAAAAGCTTACATTCTGACGCCAGATCTCCCAAACCTGCTTAAAAAGAGGATCGAAAGAGCTGACAACATAGCCATAAAGACTTCTCAGACCTCCTCTCAAAAAACATTCCGGTATGCTGAATGTGCATACGCTACGGTGAACTGATTATGAAGCTTACTCGCTGTCTGCATGTGGCACTGCTGGTTTCAGATTTGGAGCGATCGCAGCACTTTTACGGCTCCGTATTAGGGTTAGAGAAAATCGATCGTGATCTGCGCTTTCCTGGAGCCTGGTACGAAGTGGCTGGCTTTCAGGTTCATTTGATGGTTGCTAATGCTAGCCAGGACGGCTTAGATAATCCCGAAAAGTGGGGACGCAACCGACACATCGCCTTCTCGGTTGACAGCCTAGAGACAGCAAAGGAACGCCTGCTGGCTCACAACTGCCCACTGCAAATGAGTGCCTCTGGACGTGCAGCACTCTTTACCCAAGACCCCGACGGCAATGTGATTGAGCTGGGCGAGGTGTAATGAGTGGATGTCAAGCATTCTTATTCAGAAGGGCAATCTCGCCCTTCGCCTGATGCAAGACGCTATGCAGGACTATCAGTTGCTCTCCAAGTGGCTCACTGATCCCACCGTGCTGGAGTTTTGTGAAGGTCGAGACAATCCGTATCCGCTCTCAAGAATTGTAGAGAAGTATAGCCCCAGGATTCTAGGACAGGAGCAGGTAACTCCTTGTTTCATCCTGTATCAAACCCAGCCCATCGGATATTTGCAGTACTATCCCCTTACGGAAGCCGATCGAGACAGCTATGGCGGTTACGGTCGAGGCGAAAACAGCCAGCTATATGCCATTGACCTGTTTATTGGAGAGCCACGCTATTGGAATCAAGGCATCGGTACAGAGGCGCTAACAACCGCTTTAAGCTACTTATTTGAACATATCCAGGCAGATCAGATACTTATTGATCCGCTGATCAGCAACGTTCGTGCGATCCGCTGCTACGAAAAGTGTGGCTTCACGAAGGTCAAGCAACTACCCAACCATGAACTGCACGAAGGTCGCTATCGGCATAGCTGGCTGATGGTAGCAAAACGATCGCCTGAGGCACGATGAAGATTATTGCATACCTCTACAGCGACCCTTTGCTAGAACCAACGCCAGATCGCGATCTGTGGGGTTGGGAGGTCGATCGCGTCTATCAAGATCTGGCGATCGTAACCTCACCCAAGCAAGGAAAAGAGACCGCGATCGTCCCCCGACAGCAATGGCAACAGCTTTTAGAGGATTGTCAGGCAGCACCAGCAGACTATTTGCTGCTGCGTCGGGTTGAAGAATTGGGCGATTCGGTACAGGCAGTGGGCGATCGACTGGCTGAACTCGAAGCGTTGCAGATCCGGCTCATCGTGACAGAGCAAGCGACTGAAGCAATGCCACCGACATTAGCTGCCCAGCCGATTCTACAGAGCGCAGGCTTGCAGGCAGATTTGTTAAAGCTGTTGCAGCAGGTGCAGCGCGAACAGCGGAGCCGACGCATCCGGCAGGGACACGCCCAAAATCGCGTGATGGCACTGCCGCCACCTGGAAAAGCACCCTACGGCTATCGGCGCAGCAAACATCGCTATGTGGTCGATCGCAGCACTGCCCCCGTGGTCAAAGACTTTTTTGAGCAGTTTTTACTTTACGGTTCACTGAGCGGCGCGGTTCGCTATCTGGCAAAGCGCTATGGTAAAAAAATTGCCGTTTCTACCGGGCATCGCTGGCTGACCAATCCTGTGTATCGGGGCGATCTGGCGTATCAAAACGGTGAGCTTGTCAGCGATACCCATGTTGCCATCCTCACGCGAGAAGAAGCCGCCCAAATCGATCGCCTGCTGCGACGCAATCGACGACTGCCACCCCGTACCGCCAGTGCCCCCCGATCGCTCGCAGGCTTAGTCGTATGCAGCGAGTGCCGCTCGCCCATGACCGTCACCCGCGTCTCAGCACCCCGGCGCGATCGCGAATATCTCTACCTGCGCCCAACAAGCTGCACCCAACGACCCAAGTGCGGAGCGATCGCCTACGAACAGATACTCCAGCAGGCGATCGAGCGCATCTGTGAAGATCTGCCTCGCGCTGTAGCAGGTGTTGATCTCCCCGATATGGGCACAATAAAGCAACGCCTGGATGACGCGATCGCTGCCAAGCAAGCCATCCTGACACAACTGCCCCCGTTAGTAACCAGCGGCGTACTGGATCAGGAAACTGCCGATCTCCGTGCCTACAAACTACGCACTGAAATTGCCACCCTTCAGGGAAAACTAGCGCAACTACCCCCCGTCAATTTAAAGGCGATCGCCCAAACCGTCTCCATCCCACAGTTCTGGCTCGACCTCTCTGAAGCCGAACGTCGCTTCTACTTCCGCGAATTTATCCGCCAAATTGACCTGATCCGCCATCAGGAAACGTGGAAACTAAAGCTGATGTTTATTTTTTAGAGAGGACTGAGGGGAGAGGAGTGAGGGGAGAGGGGAGAGGAGTCAGAAGCCAGGAGCAGAACTCAAAACTTAAAACTCAAAACTTAAAACTCAAAACTTAAAACTCAAAACTTTCTTCCGCCCTTTGCTCTCTGCCTTTTGCCTTTTGCCTTCTACTCAAAGGAGCCACCCTTGCCTCGCATCATTCGCCAAGCCCAACCACCCCTGGAATTTATTCCGCCAAAGCTCAACCTTTTAATCGTGAAAGGGTTGCAATGGCTATTGCCCGCTATCATGCGATCGCGGACAGCCATTCGCCGGGTTGAAGCAACCAATGTTGAGGTTTTGGTTGATCTGTTGCGCCAATTTCAAGCAGGAAAAATTCGGTTTTTGCTAGCGTTTCGGCATCCCAGCGTTAACGATCCCTTCTCGATGGCGTATCTTCTTGCCCGTATTGTGCCCAAGATCGCACGGCAGCAACGAGTTGCGCTGCGCCGACCGATTCATGCCCACTTTATGTACGATCGCGGCATTCCGCTCTGGGCAGGCTCGTTCATGGGTTGGCTGTATTCCCAATTGGGCGGCACTCCGATTCATCGGGGCAAGGTCGATCGCGTTGGCTTGCGGTCTGCTCGCGATTTGTTTGCCAATGGCTCCCTGCCGCTAGCTGCCGCGCCAGAAGGTGCCACCAACGGTCATACCGAAATTGTTAGCCCACTGGAACCAGGACTCAGCCAGCTTGCCTTCTGGTGCGTGGAAGACTTACGCAAAGCGAGTCGAACTGAAGCGGTGCTGGTGGTACCGATCGGCATTCAGTATCGCTACATCACACCACCCTGGCGGGAGATTGACCAACTCTTAAGTCAGTTAGAAGCCGATACAGGGCTGACCGCAACGACCAAGCATTCGCAGGATGGCGCAAACGAGCGTGTGCTTTACGGACGGCTGTATCGCCTGGGTGAACACTTACTGTCGTTGATGGAGCAATTTTATAGCCGCTTTTACCAGCAACCGTTGTCTACCCCCCCATTGCCCGATCCAGACGATCGCGCTGCCGCCCCATCCGATCCCGCCATCCCCCTTTCTCATGAGGCGTTTGCAGTACGTCTAAATGCGTTGATGGATGCCGCACTCAAGGTCGCAGAACAATATTTCAACCTCCAGCCCAAGGGCAGCGTGATCGATCGCTGTCGGCGGTTAGAGCAGGCTGGTTGGGACTATATCTATCGTGAAGACCTGAAGGCGATCGAGCAAATTTCACCCCTGGAGCACTGTCTGGCAGATCGCATTGCTGAAGAGGCGCATCACCGTCTCTGGCATATGCGTATGGTCGAAAGCTTTGTTGCAGTCACAGGCAAGTACGTTTTAGAGAAACCCAGCGTTGAGCGCTTTGCCGAAACCACTTTGTTGATGTGGGATATGGTCGCTCGCATCAAAGGTGAAAACCCCTTCGATCGCCCCAAGCTCGGTCGGCTCAAGGCTGTTCTCACGATCGGTCAACCCCTTTCCGTCTCCGATCGCTGGCACGACTATGAAGGCAACCGCCGCAACGCCAAACAAGCCGTTATGACTCTCACGCAAGACCTGCAAACGGCATTAGAGCAAATGGCAGTGAGAGAATAAGGGACGTGGAGAAAGCAAAGGAAGAAGAGGCAACGAGCAGCAGACAGGAGGCAAAGGGCAAAAGGCGGAAGAAAGTTTTGAGTTTTGAGTTTTGAGTTTTGAGTTCTGCTCCTGGCTTCTGACTCCTCACTCCTCTCCCCTCACTCCTCACTCCTCACCCCTCTCCCCTCACCCCTGCCCTACTTCGCCGTTTCTTTTACTGCCTCTGTTTTTGGCTTGCCACCCGAATTGCGTACATTCATCACCTTGCCGAGTAAATCAAACCAGAAGGGCGCACCCATCGCGATCGCAAGTCCACTAGCAGTCCAACCCAAAAAGAGTTTTAGTACATCGATCGGGTTCGCTACGAGAAGCTGGGCAATTGTGGCAGGATTGACCGCTCCTGGCTTGTTAGAGAAGACTCGACAAGGATCAGCATTACTGTTGACTGCTGCTGGCAGACAACCAAATTGCCGAGCCAGGTTTTCTGGTTTCCAGCCGATCGGCAAAGAGAGATCTCTCAGCGCTGCATCCGTTTCCTGCTTTAACGTTTCTAGCGAATTTGTAACCGCAGGCGCTGCTGTGCCATTAGGGGCGATTCTGCTGTCAGTCACGCTCTGGTTAAGATAAATACCGCTGGCTCTATCTGTAATGACTTTGCGTAGATTCTCATCATTTGAGAGGCGGTTGACAATAAAAAAAGCATCTGAGTTGGTGAAGCTCGCCAGTACTAAACCAATTAAGATTGCCACCCCTTTGGCGTTACGTTTGTAAACACCCGAAGCGCGGGACATAGAGTTATCAAACCAGCTTGAAATCTCCTCGCGAAACTGATTAAGCTCATGACCTTTCTGTTGCACTTTAGATTGAGCACGTCTGGCAAGAATCGCAAAGCTTTCTTTGATCGAACTGGGCAATTTACCTAAGACTTGTTGAATCGCTTTATAAGTTTGATAGTTGTCATAAACCGAGCGATCGGCAGGCGTCAAACCTATTTTTTTAAAAACAAGAGCGATCACAGCATAGCGTTGCTCATTGCTCAGTTGCTCCATGCTTTGAGCCGTTATAACGGTGCGTTGCTCGTCTCCAAACTGGTTTAAGACCGCGCTCAAAATCTGCTGCCGTTGCGCTCCGCTCAATTTCCCTAGGGCTGTATGAAGTGTCCGTTGCTGTTGCTTGAGCAAGTTAATTTGCGAATTCAAGTTAGCGCGGTAGATCTTACGCCTGCGATCGATGAGTTGCTTTTCAACGCCTTGAAAGACTTCGGGCGACACCAACAAGAATTGCTCTTCTACGATCTCAGGATACGCTTGTACAATCTCTTTCTCGATCGCCTCTGGGTAGGCTTCCAAAAGCTGTTGTTCGAGTTCAGGGTTAACCTTAGCTTCTAATGGCTCTGCTTGTGCAAGCAGTGATTCATAAGCACCAAACACTTCTTGATACGTAGAGCTAGTTTCATCGACCAATTGAGCAAATTCAGATAAACTTGGGCGCAATCCCCCCGTTAGAATGGCTCTTTCATTCTTCTCCCCAAAAAGACTAAGCTTAAAGGCTCTGAGACGTTTTGCAAAGTAGAGCAAATCTTCACGAGTCTCAGCAACAGGCTCTTCGGGTTGCGGTACTTCGGGTAAAACAGTTTCAGATACATAGATTTCAGCCTGGTCAGGCAGAGGCGCTTCCGGCTGATACATATCCGGTTGGTACACATCTGGTTGATAGACATCCGGCTGAGATGTTTCTGGTCGGTAGGGGTTAAAGTTAGACGCTTGTAATGACTCTACCGCGACAGGAAGTACAGATGTTTGAGCAGGCGATAACGGATAGTTGTCAATGTAAGCATCAAGACTTTCACCCATCCGCTCGACGCACGTTACTAACGTTGTTTCGCCAGTATTGAAATCATGAAGAATATCATTGTACTCCTCTACAAGCGTGACGAAGTTAGTATCACTTGTTAGATCTTTGTTAGCCTTTTCGGCGATGATTCTAATTCTTCCTTTCTCAAAATTGCTTATCGGTGCTTCGATCGCTTCTGCATCAAGGCTCCCCACAATTCTCACAGCAAATTTTTCTAGCCTTACTTCCATCAGCTTCTTTGCCAGGATTGAAAGTCCTAGCCTTTCTAATAAAGAAGTTGAAAACGTTTCTGGAGCGATGTAAGAAGGTCCCGTTGATTGATTGGTGCCAAAAGCCCCTTTTTGGTTGCTAGCAATAAACCAGCGCGTCATTCTGCGTGCGCCTTTAGCAACCAGGCTTTTCGATTCTTGATTAATATTTTTAAGGAGCGGATCATCGTAGAGTTTACTGACTAGATCTTTTACTTTTTCTTCTTCAGGAGTTGCGCTGCCACCCGCAAGAAAAATCTCGATCGCTTCTTTAAGATGTTTTGCCCGCCACTGAAATAAAGTAGCTAGTAGCTCTTGAAGCTCTGACGCGAGTAAGCTAAGAATCAAATAAATGAAAACTAAGCCGATCGCAATATCCAGAACAAACGGTAAACCCATAAAAATTGCCCCCGATAGTGAGATGCCTCATTCAAGCCCATTACAGGCGAGTGAGCAAGAACACTATATAGTCCTACAACAGAATCACTGCCTTACTTAAACAAAATTTAGCCACCGACCGCTTCCATGATGACCTTTTGATCGGGGTTGCATAGCACAAGCGATGAATCACTTTGACGCTTGTTCGCCACAATCAATAGCATCGCTGGAGCATTCGTCTCGACCCAGCCAGCCTCGACCCAGCCACGCAGACAACACTTCAGCAACCCAGTCAGTAGCCTAAAATCAAAGCATTGCCAGTCTTTCTATGCCTTATGCTGCCAATCATTTACTCTGACGCTTTTTTGCTACACGAGACCGGTTCCTTTCATCCTGAAAAACCAGCCCGTTTAACGGCGATTAAGACTGCGTTGCAAGCCGCACCCTGGGCCGATCAGCTTGATTGGCGATCGCCCACCCCTGTTGAGACCCGTCCCGTGATGCCGTACGTGCAACAGGTGCATGCTCAACGCTATATCGATGGGGTACAACGGCTGGCAAAGCGGGGGGGTGGTTATCTTGATGCGGATACACCTGTTTCGGCACAGACCTATGACGTGGCATTGCTGGCAGTCAGTGCCTGGATGGATGGGGTCGATCGCGTGCTGGCAACCGCTAATCCAGCGTTTGTACTGGCGCGTCCGCCGGGTCATCATGCGGTAAGCGAAGTAGGCATGGGCTTTTGTATTTTTTCTAACGCTGCGATCGCGGCTCATTATGCACTGAAGCAACCAGGAGTCGATCGCGTGGCGATTCTCGATTGGGATGTGCATCACGGCAATGGTACACAGGCTATCGTCGAGAGCCAGCCTGAGATTGCTTACTGTTCGCTGCACGAATCACCCCAGTATCCCGGTACCGGTGCCGAGCATGAACGCGGCTTGCATAACAATGTGCTGAACCTGCCCATGCCTCCTGGCAGCACCATGGCAGACTATGAACCTGCCTTTAGTCAAAAAGTGATGCCGTTTTTGACTGCGTTTCAGCCTGATTTGCTGATTATTAGCGCGGGGTATGATGCCACTCATGCTGATCCGCTGGCTGGCATTTCACTCCAGCCAGAAGATTTTGGGGTGTTTACACGTTATTGCTTGTCGCTAACTCGCTGCCTGCTGTTTGGGTTAGAGGGGGGCTATGATTTGGATGCGATCGGGCGATCGGTTGTTGCGACGATCGAGCCCTGTTTATAAGGCGGGTTTGTGACTGCTGTTGTCAGGTCAGCCCATAGTATGAACTCGGCTGTTGGGAGTCAAGAGTAAGGTGTCTATGTGCCAGGCAACTCGCTCATTGTGTCAAAACTTCTCAGTGAGCGCCTCTTTAAATCAGTAGCGGATCGATCTGGTCTTTAAGCAGATCAAATACAGTACGGTGTGATATTTTTAACTCGTCGAGCCTTTTGCAGACTGAATGACGTAAGAGTGCGGATCAAGACTGAACTGCAATGGATGAGTTGGATACGCGCGAATGGCTGCTAACGAATGGGTTGGGTAGTTTTGCCAGCGGCACAGTTTGTGATGCCCGAACGCGCACCTATCATGGTTGGCTTGTTGCAGCACTTGACCCGCCGACCCAACGGACGCTGCTGTTTTCGCATCTGGAAGCCAGTTTGGAAGTGGGCGACCTCGTTTTTGCCCTGGGCACTAACTTCTGGCTCGCCAATCAGACTGAGAAGGTTGAGCCGTTGGGCTACCGTCTGTTGCGTGAGTTTAGCGTCAATCCCGTACCAACCTGGGTCTGGGGCTTAGGCGATCAGTGGCAATTGACGCGTCAAATCATGATGCCCTACGGGATGGTTTCAGAGGGGCGATCGCAAGCATCCCTACCGTCAGCACCTTTTGTCAATCGAGTACTGGTGCAATACGGCTACAGGGGTAGCCAGGAGGCAATTTTGCGCTTACGCCCTATTATTGGCGATCGTGACTTCCATCAGCATCAACAAGAATCACCGGCTCTTTTGTTCTCTCAGTTAGTGGGTTCTAATCACGTTTCTCTGCAAGCGCTACAGGCAGGCAACAGAGGCATACCCTGGAGTCTTGCCTGGAGCCAGGGGCAATACCATCCCGAAGAAACCTGGTACTGGAGCTACTACTATCCCGAAGAAGCGCGTCGTGGCTTAAATTACCTGGAGGATCTGTTTAGCCCTGGTTACTTAACCGTTCGGCTGCAGCCAGGTGAAACGGTCACGCTAGAAGCAAGGGTCGGTTTACCCGCCGCCACCCAGCCAGACCAGCTCTCAGCGATGGTTGAACAGTCAATGCAGGCAGAACAACAGCGACTAGAGCAAGCGTTCCTGCCCTTACACGCGGTCTCATCCGCCTCTACTGCACCAGGAAGCATCGCGCTATGGGAACGGCTACTACAAGCCGGCGATCGCTTTCTTGCTTGGCAACCCCTTCAGCAAATGCCGACGATCGTTGCAGGCTATCACTGGTTTGGCGATCGCAGCCGCGATACCTTGCTTGCCATACCCGGTTTAACGCTTACGACTGGACGGTTCTCGCTGGCACGCAAAATGCTCGATCGACTGGGGCGCTTGTGCTGTCAGGGGCTACTCCCCAACCTGCTGCCTGCTCATGGCAGTGATGTCAGCTATCGCAACATTGATTGTGCGCTGTGGTGGATTGAAACGCTAGGGCTTTATTTAGAAGCAACGCAGGATTGGGAGTTTTTGCTGGAGCAATACGAAGTCGTCAAGCAAATTTACAAAGCGTTCACGGCGGGCACCTTGTACAACATTCGCATTGATGCCTCCGACGGGCTGATCACCTGGGATGATGCGACTGTGCCGCTGACCTGGATGGATACGATCGTTGCGGGTGAAGCGGTTACGTTACGCAATGGTAAACCGATTGAGATCAATGCACTCTGGTACTCGGCGCTCTGCTGGGCAACCCAGTGGGCGACCTTGCTAGCAGCACGTCCTGGAGTCGAGAATGCTGATCGTCTCCTCAACCAGGCACGACGCTATGCCCAGCAAGCAGACCAGGTAAAAGCCTCGCTGCAAAAGTTCTGGAATGCCCAGCAACGGTACTTATACGATCGCATGGAGCCAACCGATCGTCTGGATGCCACCATTCGTCCCAATGCTGTACTGGCTCTAGCGTTACACCACTGCGCGTTTAGCGCCGAGCAGTCACGACAGATACTTTATACAGCGCGCGATCGGCTACTGACGCCGTATGGACTCCGCACCTTAGACCCAGCCGATCCGGCCTATTGTGGCACTTGCAACGGCACCCCAAACCAGCGCGATCGTGCCTACCACCAGGGCACTGTCTGGAGTTGGCTCCTGGGTCCCTTTAGCCGCGCCTGGAATCGCTTTTGCCGAACAGAAGGGGCATTGCCGCTCGACTTGCAGCCACTGCTAGCACACTTTCAGCACGAAGGCTGCTTTGATACGATCGCCGAAATTTTTGATGGCGATCTGCCGCATCAGCCGCGTGGGGCGATCGCCAGTGCCAGCGCGATCGCTGAGCTGCTGCGGCAATGGGAAACATTTGACTGGGAGAAGGAAAAACGCTAGAGGCTAAAAAGTTTTGCGTTTGGCATCTGACTGACAGACGTTTTCACTTGCATGAGCCACAACCCTGCCCATCCACTCCTACCTGTGGTTTACCCATCTGAGAATCGCTGTATGGCTCCTATCGTTTACTTCCTACGGTAAAAAGAACTGTAAAAGGGTGGCAAACGCGCTCAGTAAGTTGATGCCAAAACCATTCCCTTTTTTAGGTTTGGCTGGAGGCGTTTCTAGTTCTTTAATCGACTGCTGAAGACCCTGAGCCGTTTTGGTGTCGCCCTTTGCTGTGAAGAGTTTATCTGCTTGTTTGAGGTCGGCGATCGCCTCTACTCGCTCGTTGGTTTGCAGCCGAGCCACGCCACGCCCCAGGTATGCCTGAGCAAAATCGGGTTGACGCGACAGCACCTGGTTAAAATTCTCAACGGCTGACGCATAGTCTTTCCGTTCAGCATCAGCGATCGCCCATTGGTAAAAGTCTTCTGCCTTGCCAATATCTGCGGGCAAGTCGATCGCACCTTGCAACATCGCTTGCTCTAGATTCGCTCCTGCAATGGTAGCGTTCGTCATGAGAGCACGGCGTAGATCAACCGCATTTAAGTTTGCGCCATCGAGCTTTGCCTCAGTCAAATTAGCACCCGACAAACTGGCACCGACTAAAATTGCGCCCCGTAAATCAGCTCCCTGCAAGTTTGCCCGACTGAGATTGGCGTGGCTCAAGTCTGCCCGACTGAGATCAGCGCCACGCAAATCGGCATACACCAAGCCAGCATTGCTCAACTCACAACCAGAACATTGCCTGGTTGCCAGCAGCTTTTGCGTATGCTCCAGGTTTTCTGCCCCTGCAGGCACCGCAACGGTAGCGGTGAGAAACGCTGCAAAACTCATAGGAATTGCGGTCTTGATTGGCAGTTTGAAACTCATAAGTTGGTAGCCATTATAAATTGTAGGGCTGGGGATTGGGGCGCTGTCCTCGACACGGGGTTCCACTCCCTCTACCCCTCAATCATCTTTAGCTTCATTCCATTCGGTGTCTGAGCGATCGGCTAAAACAATGATTTGCAGCAATGCTCCACTATTTAACTATAAGTTCATGGTGACAGCACACCCACTTCAAAAATTCAAGTGAATTTTGTACTGTTATCAACCTTCACCTCTTTACAAACACACAAGCTGACTCGTTCTAGGCTGGGTGCAAAGTTAACCTGACAGTCACAGACCTGACAACAGCACCCTGACTCGGCTTTTCTACTCTTAGAGACACTTTGCGGACGGCTTGCCATGCTTGGGTCGTTACGCCCTTACGTTTTGATTGCAGTCGAAGTGCGATCGTCAACTCTGTAAGCACCAAGCCTCAGCCAGGTCAATCGCATCGCTGATGAAGCTTGACCAGCTGTACTGGGCAACCTAAACATAGGGAAGCTTTGGAAGGTTGACAAATGACTGCTATACAAACGTTTTATCCCAAAAGAATTCTGAGTTCTTCAACAACGGGTGATCTGCTGGAGAGTATCACCAGCAACCTTGAAGCTGGCAAGGTCAATATTTTAATTGACTTTCAGAATGTCATGTTTATGGACAGCACCGGACTGTCGGCGCTGGTGGTGGTGCTGAAGCAGGTGCAGCAGGCAAACGGTCGTCTGGGTCTCTGCCGACTCCATGGGCAGGCATATATGGTGCTTGAGCATAGCGGCATGATCAGGTGTTTGAAATTTACGACACACTAGATGCGTTCGATCGTGCCCTGAATAACAGCAACTCTGAAGGCAAACCATTGGCAGAATAGACCATAATGACGGTATGCCACGTAAGCAAAAGTTTCCGCACCTGTTGCAATCAAAGTGGACCGCTCACCAAACCGTTGATGGTTGGCGGCATTTTCAGGTAGCTAATCGCAAAAATCAAGGGCAGTGGGTCTATGCCGAGATGGTGGCTGCCTGTGACCCAACAGTACGCTTCTGGGTCAATGCACGGCTGTTGAAGGATCAATCGCTTTGGCAGGCGGGGTGGCAATCACTCCAAGAACAAGAGTCGTGGGATCAAGCGGTTCAAGCAGCTAAGCAGAGCAACGCCTAGTCGGACGATCGGTCACAATCCTAGGCAGCAAATTTACAGTGCGATCGCCCGTTTAGAACGGAATATCATCAAAGTCTGGGGTTGCCGTTGTCGGTTCAGGTTGGGTCTGAAATTTGCCTGTTTTAGCTTTAGCAGTCGGTGTCGCTGCGGCTGGTTTTGCCACTGGGGCTGCACTTGCACTACTTGGTTTGGCAGCTTGGTTGCTGGCAGGCGCGGGTGTAGAGGCGATCGGGGCTTCCAGGGCGGTGTCGGCTCCAAGGCTATGAATGCGCTGGGCAGTGAGTTCGGCGCGCTTTTCTTTAAAGCCTTCGGGTCGCTCGATCGTATTCATCCTCAAACTTCCTTCGATGACCACACGATCGCCCTGGTGGAAGCGCTCTTGAATCTCCTGCGCCAGGTTGCCCCAACCCACTACTTTAAGCCGCGAGGGTGGGTCTTCGGCACGCAAGCCAGGAAACTCCACAAACATTTCGGCGATCGGGGTTTGAGTATCGGATGTGTACCGCAGTTCGGGAGCCTGGACAATTTCTGCCATCAAGATGCAGCTATTCATGAAGCATTAACTAAAAACTAATACTCTATTCTAATACTGGCTCTCTGCTTTTGCTGCTTCTGCTCCCTGGTGTTGATTGACAAATTCCTGCACACGAAGGCGATATTCGCGCAGCGTCTCGTCTACCCAGCTGCGATCGTTGCTGTTGGCATAGATATTAACCAGTGGTTCGCCTGCATCTGGCAAAATGAGCACCCAGCTATTGTGCTGATGATTAAAGATTTTCACACCATCTACCAGTTCCAAACTATCAATCGGATGGGTCTCAACTAAATGCCGCATCAAAGCACCTTTTGCCGTCCAGGGGCAGCGCACTGTGCAGGTTTTGTGGCAAACACGAGGGAGATCGGCACGGATTTGACCGAGCGATCGCTCCTGAATCGTCAGCATTTCAATCAGCTTGGCGATGCAAAACATGGCATCAAAGCCGGGATGCAACTGGGGAAAAATGAAGCCCATATCGCCACTGCCGCCCAAAATCACGTTAGGACTGGCGTGGCACGCTTCCATGAGCGCGGTTGGGTTTGCCTTGGTGCGAATCACCCTGCCGTCATGTCGGTGGGCAATTTGCTCGACAGCGCTAGACGCATTGACCGGAACGACGATCGTACCCCTGGGATGATGGACCAGCAGCATATCTGCCATGAGCGCCGTTAACACTTCGCTCCGAATGGCACTACCCGTCTCATCAACCAGAATTAGCTGCTCGCCGTTGGCAGAAACCTGTACGCCAAAGGTGGCTTTTAACGCTTCTACGACATGACCCAGTTGACTCAGCAAGACTTCACGATCGGAGGGGTTGGGGGCAGTGTGGCTCAGGCTGGCATTGAGCACGACCGCATCGCAACCAAATTTAGCCAGTAGCTGTGGCAGCACGGCACCCGATACCGCATAGGCATAGTCGATGACCACCTTGGAACTGCTGTGGCGAATGGCTTCGATGTTCAAATGTTTTTCAAAGCAGGTGCCGTAAATATCCACGACTTGATTGGCGTAGACCACATTGCCAATTTCCTGAATTTGGGCGCGGCGGAAGTCCTCTTTGAAGTAAGCGCCTTCAATTTTCTTTTCACGGGCTTTAGAAATGTTGATGCCGTTGTAGTCGAAGAACTCAATCAAAATGTGATCGGGTCGATCGGGATGCATGCGTACATGGATGCCACCCGCGATCGACAATGTGGGGACGATCGTCCGCGCCAGTGGAATGGCAGTCGCTTCCAGGTTTTGCACATTCACGCCAACAGACATCAGCCCAGCAATGAGCGATCGCGAGACCATCCGCGAAATGCTGCGCTGATCTCGCGAGACGGCAACCTGGGCAGCAGGCTTAAGCGTAGAGCCATACGCCGCACCCAACTTCACCGCAAACTCTGGCGTGATATCGACATTGGCTAAGCCGGATACGCCACGTTGCCCAAAAAGATTGCGATAGGCGGCGTGTCCCCAGATCAAGTTGATATTCAGCGTAGCACCCGATTCCACTCGTTTGCTGGGCTACACCCGCACACCCGGACTTACCTGCGCTTCTTCACCGATCGTCGATAAAGGCTCCACGACTGCACCCTCCAACACATGGGCACGCCGATCGACCCGTGTACCGCGTGCAATCACACAGGCTCGCAGATGGGCTTCTTCACCAATAATCGCGCCGTTGAGAATAATGGGACGCTTGAGGTCGGCATCTGCACCGATCGTCACGTTATCGCCAATGACAGTGCCTGCTTCAAGCTGTACTCGCGCACCAATGCGGCAATTACTGCCAATCATCACAGGCGCTGAAATTTTGGCGGTGGGGTCAAGGTACGTATTCTGACCCACCCATAAACCGGGCGATCGCTCCTCATAAGGAATGTCCAGCTTCACTTTGCGCTCTAAGCCGTCATACTGAGCATCGCGGTAGGTATCCAAATGCCCAACATCGCACCAGTAGCCTTCGGCAACATAGCCATACATTGGCTCGTTTTTCTCTAGCAGCAACGGAAACAAATCTTTGGAAAAATCGGCTTCCTGATTTTCGGGCAAGTAATCCAGCACCTCTGGCTCAAGAATATACGTCCCTGTATTCACAGTGTCCGAAAACACTTCACTGGTCGAAGGTTTTTCGAGAAAGCGGAGGATGCGATCGTCCCGATCTGTAATCACCACACCAAATTCGATTGGGTTGGGCACACGGGTTAAAATCAGCGTTGCTTTCGACTGACGCTGTTTGTGAAACCGAATGGCAGCACTCAGGTCAAAATCGGTAATGCTATCACCACTGACTACCAGAAAGGTGCGATCGAGCAAGTCGGCAATATTCTTCACGCAGCCTGCGGTGCCGAGCGGTTGATCTTCTTCTACGGCATAGGTCATCTGCACGCCAAAATCACTACCATCCTGAAAGTAGTCGCGCATGACATCGGGCAGATAGTGCAGCGTTGCAATAATCTCGGTAATGCGGTGACGCTTGAGCAGATTGACGATATGCTCTGCGATCGGGCGATTTAACACTGGCACCATAGGCTTGGGCACATCACACGTCAACGGTCGCAATCGTGTGCCCGATCCACCCGCCATTAAAACTGCTCGCATACGATCGCCATCCTGTTCATTCCAAGCTGTTAAAGAAAGGCAAAACCGCTCATCTCTAGTGTCGTATGTTTGCAGCGATTTAGACATCCTTGCTAGAGTTGAAAGCGGTTCGGGAGCAATCATCCCAGCAAAAGTGGTCGTGCGATCGTCGCTACAGATAGGATAGAACTAAGGAGAGCAAGTCTCTCAGCCATCGCAAGTTATGCCTGCCGCTCCAAAGTCATGCTTTGATCGGTCAAGGCTACTCCACTTTAAAGCTGAGGTCTGTTCGCTATTTCACACTTGCGCTGTTGATCGCATTGTGGAACGCTGTTTTTGACGATCGCATCGCTCCGTAGCGATCGATGTCGCTTCAACTGCAAGGTTTGTCAGTCAACTGTTGTAAGTCAATTGAGGATCGAGACATGGGAATCATTGGTTTTCTGGCACTGATCGGGTATAGCATTGGCATCTGGAAATTTTGGACAGGCTTCAGACGCACCAATTTCAGCAGTGGTCGCGTTTATCTGGCGTTGCTGTGGCCCGTCCTTATTTTCAATAAGCCCTACCGTCAAAACTTCACCCGAGCGCTGACCGGACGTTAATGGCAGCACCAGCGCTGACCGTCTGATACAGTGCGGCTGGTGGCTGCTAGCTGCTAGCTCAAGACATACCGTTGCTAGAGGAATCGATCGGGGCATGGCAAAAAAACAAGCGTCTGACTCCCAAGGAGCGTTTTCTAGCAACAGCTACTTCAGCGAACTCAGTACCCCGCAGGACTGGCAAAGCCAGTTTGTCGCTGTCACCACTCGCTTTAACCGTGAATATCGGGGCGAAGCATTTGACCTGCCCGAAGAAGTGGAAGCCATGCCAATCTTTCGAGAACGAGCATCAGGTACGCTTCAGGCAAAGCTGGCTTCGCCTTTCTGGGAACTCGCCAAGCCGAAGAAAAATCAGCACTGCCTGGATTTAGGCTGTGGGGTTAGCTTTTTGATCTACCCATGGCGCGAGTGGGAAGCCCTCTTTTATGGGCAGGAAATCAGCAACGTCGCGCGGGATATTTTGAACGCTCGTGGACCGCAGCTTAACTCAAAGCTGTTCAAAGGTGTAGCGTTAGGAGCAGCCCACCAGTTGGACTATGAGGCAAAGCAGTTTGATCTCGCGATCGCCACAGGCATTAGCTGCTACTATCCCCTCGCTTACTGGGCAGCAGTCCTTACAGAAGTCAAGCGCGTGTTAAAACCAGGCGGCGTGTTTGTCTTTGATGCGATCGACCCCGAAACACCCCTGGCTGAGAATTGGGCAATTCTAGAAATGTACCTGGGCACCGAAGTCTTTTTAGAACCGATCGCGGATTGGAAGAAACTCATCCAGTCATCCGGCGGCAAAATTGTAAAGACGCTACCGGGAGAAGTATTCCAGCTTTTCAAAGTGCAGTTTTGATCAAGGGCTGCACTGACAGAATTTGCAATCATTCTTGTTTCAAGTGCGATCGCACAGCGTTCCATTCGCATCGCGTTCCGAAGGAAAGGAATCGTTTCGACTGAAAGTGAGAGCATTCCTATTTCAGATAAGAACGTTCCTGTTTAAAGTGAGAGCATTTCTGTTTGAAACAGCAGCATTCCTGCTTGAAGTGAGAACGTTCCTGTTTGAAGTGAGAACGTTCCTGTTTGAAACAGCAGTATTCCGACTTGAAGTGCAATCGTTCCTGTTTGAAGTGAAAACATTCCTGTTTGAAACAGCAACGTTCCTATTTTGAGTGCGAACAGTCTCATTTGAGCAGGGAACGATCGCGTAGACAGAGCGATCGCTCCCTGCTTTAGCCCCACCGCAACCACAGCCAGCCCCAACCGTTTCGGTTATTCTAGGGACATCGGCAATTTCCGTTATGGGCAGCATTGAGAGCGCGGCATGGTTAAAGTGGCATTGCTAATTGGGGTGAGTGAATTTGCCGATGCTGCCCTTGCACCCCTCCCCGCAGCCCTTAGAGATATCAACGCTGTGCAAACCGCACTTAAAACCCCCGAAATGGGCGGATTTGACGAGGTTCGGTTGCTGGAAAATCCAGAGCGGCAACCGATGGAAGAGGCGATCGATGCCCTGTTTCGCGATCGGCAGAAAGATGATCTGGTCTTGCTCTACTTCTCTGGTCACGGCATCAAAGATGATACGGGCAAATTCTCGCTGGCAACCCGCCTTACCGAGAAGCATCGCCTGCGAACCACCGCTGTTGCTGCCAGCTTTGTGCATGAGGTCATGTCCAGTTCCAGGTCTCGACGACAGGTGGTAATGCTCGACTGTTGCTTTAGCGGTGCCTTTGCCACAGGCATGATGGCGAAAGACGATGCCTCCGTTGATGTCAAAGCCCAACTCGGTGGCGAAGGTCGCGCCGTGTTAACTGCCTCCACTGCTACCCAATACGCCTTTGCCCAAGCGGATGAAGAACTATCGGTCTACACCCGCTTCTTGGTGGAGGGCATTCGCACCGGAGCCGCCGACACCGACAACGATGGACATATCACCGTAGACGAACTGCACCACTACGCCCAACGCAAAGTGCAGGAAGCTGCCCCTGCCATGAAGCCCGAAATCTATGCGGTGAAGGAAGGCTACACCATTCAACTAGCAAAAGCACCACTGGGCGATCCGACGCTGGAATATCGCAAGGAAGTAGAATTACTGGCTAATGAGAGCAACGGTGAAATCACACTGCTTGATCGCGCCATCTTGGATGAGTTAAGAATTGAGCTTAACCTTTCACAAGAAACTGCTTACGCGATCGAAACAGCCGTAGCGCAGCCTTACCAGCAGCGGCAAGAAAAGCTAAAGCGGTACAAAAACGTGTTGGTACAGGCGATCGCTCACGAAAACCCTTTAAAGCTAGGCACTCGTAACAAGCTGAAGCGTCTCCAGACTGTGCTGAAATTGCGCGATGAGGACATTGCTTCGATTGTCGATCGCGTTGAAGTCAGTTTAGACGACAGTCCTGTGATAGAGAGTCAGACAGACGCTGTTCTGGATTCTAGTGACGATACACCTCCCACATCGCCCTCGGTTCCAATACAGCCCTCGCTTCCAGTGCAGCAATCAATTCCGAAAACATCGACGTTGAAACAACGACGCTTAGAAGAGCAACGCAGTATGCTCCAGGCATTATGGGATATGAGAATGATAAAGGTAGAGGCACTACGAAAGGCTTTAGCCGCTGAAACAGGCACTACGATATACTTTTTTCAGTTGCAGAAGCAACTACAAGCTGAAGACTTAGAGTTAACCCAGTTAACTGACAGACTTGACCAGGTTGAACAGGCTTTAAGCAGTGAGCCACCGATCGTCCCGTCTCAACCATCCTCTGTAACAAAGGTTTCTGCAAAATCTGCCCCGACGATTCAAGTCCCCACTCCCCACTCCCCACTCCCTACTCCCCCTTCTGACGACCTTAGCTCCGACAAAGGCGTTGACTACACCAAACTGCGAGACTTGCTCAAAGCGCAGCAGTGGAAAGAGTCAGACCGTGAGACCTATTTAGTGATGCTTCAGGTGTTAGGACGCAAGGATGGTGACTGGATTCGGACTGAAGAAATCCAGTCGTTTCCCTTTACTGACCTCCACACCATTGACCAACTCTGGGTCAAGTACAGCGATGGGCGCTTCGGCTTTAGTGTGCAAAAGCAAATTTACCTTGAATGTGGTGGCAAGCCTGATGGTAGCTTTGATGAGAAAGTCTGGGAAAAATTTGGCGATCGCTTCGGTTGGAGGGTAAACAACACCTGGATCAGCTACTCCAAGGTCATGGATGAACCAGCCTCACAAGAGGGACGACTCCCTTATTGGTGCTTGTGTTGGATTGGGTGGGGCAAGGGTGCACGAATCAGCACAAATCGCCGTGTATTGGGTAGACTCTTCTCTCGCGTCCAGAGCTGTAAAGTAGACAGGTAGAGTGGGCTGCGTTAGGGGTCGTTGTCGTAAGGGTTAGACGGTAACGACTCGCAAGCTATACCATCGTGATCTCGGTCGAGTCCAGAACGATCGTCTGGGTAGGCTTCGAGTGTGATTTGGGCAAGTTCTTGAGATGAGAAATCAGAGCAGTTGCACGTACCATGTTCAGCGCAGATAGGAACGTTGGGCACAATATCCGAGGCGGGAGACGAAGGTTTAGAGCGCATGACAGCGCCAATCCAGACGGCAATAAGAAGCCCAATCACGCCACCAATTTGGGCAACAGACGGCAGGTCGTTGAATTGTTTCATGTCGGGTGTTAGGAGTACCCGCTTAGTCTTCCCTATTAAGCGTTGTTAGTTTTTCAGTGCCTGAACGCTCACATCACTTCCTCAATCAACCGTTTGCCTCTGCCAGCGATCGCACAACCTTCATTCAGCAAATGCGAGGGTTCTTGAAAACAGATCAAGCTGCACCTACTGATGCTCAAGTCGAAGCAATGCTAGAGAAACGGCGCGTGGAGAAGTATCTCACGTGAGAACCTTGATTGACACAAATATTGTGCTCAACTTGCTGTTGGAGCGAGAGCAGTTTCTTCAATGCCTTATCAAAGTGCTTGAATCCATTCTTTGATGTCGTACTCAGTCCAAACCCCATTTTGCCAGTAGGGATCAGCTTCAATCAGTTCGCGCACGATCGCTTCACTCTCTGCTTCATAGATGCCGAAGACTTTGGTCAGGTCTTTTGTGGGACCGATCGTGACTAAGACGCCGGCTTCTTTCTGCTTTGCAAGACCATCTAGATGTGCCTGACGATAAGGGGCGCGTTTTTCCAACACATCATCAGCGTAGCTGCCCCAGAGAACGTACTTTGTCATCGGTTGAATTGGTGTAGTTTTGAGTTTTGAGTTTTGCCTTGCAAGCTAGGAGCTTTGAACTGAACTTAAAACTAAGCACTCAAAACTCCTAACTCTTTCCTACTAGCTTCTCAGGTCAACACGGAATTTATCGACCAGGGCTTCTCGGACTTGTTGATGTACGGGGTCAATATCGTTGTCTTGGAGGGTGCGATCGCTCGCCCGATACAGCAACCGAAACGCTAGACTGCGCTGTCCGTCGGGTACGTTTTCGCCGCGATACTCATCAAACAGATCGATCGATCCCAGCAAAGCACCGCCTGCCTTCGTAATCGTGCGTTCAATATCAGCGACCGATACCTGCGTAGAGACAAAGAAAGCAATGTCGCGATCGGAGGGTGGATAGGTCGAGAAGGGCTGAAAGATGGGTACGCTCAACTCATCACGATCGAGTTGATCGAGCAGCACATCTAAATCCAACTCAAACACGTAGACTTCATCAGGCAAGCCCCGTTCCTGGCGCAGTTGGGGATGCAGTTGCCCAAAGGTGCCTAGACGGCTGCCACCCACCCAGAGAGACGCTGTGCGACCTGGATGCAGGCGATCGTCCCGGCGATCGGGCTGATATTCAACGGCTAACCCTAGGCGTTGAAAGACGCTTTCCAGCAAGCCCTTGGCTTCAAACCAGGTTAATGCTTGCTCACGTCCAGAGCGTACCCACTTGCCGCGTGTGGCATCGCCACCCAAAATGCCTGCTAGCGAATCTGCTTCACTCAGACCATCCTCTTCAGACCAAAAGATACGCCCGATTTCAAAGGCATTCAGCGCTCCGTTTCCTTGCTCCAGATTGTACTGAAACGCATCAATTAGACCAGCCATCAGGTTCGTTCTCAGGGCTGAATACTCGGCGAACAAGGGATTCGAGAGGACAATTTGCCGAGTGCCGCCTGGTTTACCCAGGGTATAGTGCGTTACTTCGGTCAGACCGATCGCCCGGAGTGCTTGACGCAGATTGCGGCTCAGTGCCTGTTCGATCGAAAGAAACCCTGGTTCGGTTTTGTCGGGTAGCGTGTCGCAAAAGTTGTTGTAGCCATAAAGCCGCGCGATTTCTTCAACGAGATCAATTTCGCGCTCCAGGTCACGATGGCGATAGGGTGGCACGGTGACAGTCCAGGTACGATCGGTAGTCATAGGCGACAACTCGCAGCCTAAAGCCGTCAGTGTGCGCTCTACATCCTGGGGTTGCAGTTCGCTCAACTCTTCGCCAACCGTCACAGGACCCAGCACTTGATTGACTCGATCGAGCCGTAACTCAATCGATCGCGTAGACGAATGATTGCTACGGGCATCCGCTAGGCTCTGGGTTACTACCACACCACCGGCAAACTCCGTCAGCAGTTCGATCGCCCGACGACAGGCAACCTCCAGTTCTGCTTCATTGACCCCTCGTTCGTAGCGTGCCGAGGCTTCCGTTCGCATCCCCAGCGATCGCGTCGATCGACGAATCGCAGCCGCGTCGAACAACGCTGCCTCTAGCATCAAGCTTTGAGTACCCGCATGAACTTCCGTTGCTTCTCCACCCATCACCCCTGCCAGCGCTACAGGCTGATCCCCAGCCGTAATCAACAAGGTTTGTTCTGGCAGCGATCGCGTCTGCCCGTCTAACGTTTTGAGCGTTTCGCCTGCGTTTGCAAACCGCACACCGACTGTGAGAGTTTTGAGTTTTGAGTTTTGAGCTTTGAGTTCAGAATCAGCCTCTATATCTTCTGCCTTCTGCCTCTTGCCTTCTGCCTCCTGGCTAACGGCTAAAAGCCGATCGCGATCGAACGCATGAAGCGGCTGTCCCCATTCCAGCAAAATGTAGTTGGTGATGTCTACCACGTTATTAATTGGACGTGTTCCGGCTGACTGTAGACGCTGCTGAAGCCAACGAGGTGAGGGTGCGATCGTCACTTGATCAATAACAGTGCCAATATAGGTCGGACAAGCCTGCGGTTCCGAGTTTTTTAGCGTCAGAGTCTCGGTTGTTGAAGGGAGCGCGATCGCCTTTGCCTGCGGCAGTTTCAAAGCCGCACCCGTCAGTGCCACGACTTCACGCGCAATGCCAACCATACTTAAGGCATCAGCGCGATTTGCCGTTGAGGTCACATCTAAAATGACATCATCCAGACCTAACAACGGACGCACGTCACTACCCACTTGTAACTCGTCATCGTCGAAACTGTGGATGCCCTCTGACTCTTTCATCAAGCCCAGTTCTGCCAGGGAGCAAATCATGCCTTCCGAGGCTACGCCGCGCAGCTTTGCAGGCTTAATTTTAAGACCATCTGACACTTTTGGCAGAAAGGTGCCCAGCGTTGCCACAGGCACTAATAAGCCTGCTTTGACATTTGGAGCACCACAGACGATCGTCGAGGGTGCTGCCGCTCCAATATCAACCTGACACACACTTAGGCGATCGGCGTTAGGATGCTGCTGGCGATCAATCACCTTTCCAACTATCACCCCATCTGCCCACGTCCGGCGATCCTCAATCTCCTCCACTTCAAACCCCGCCATTGTCAGCATCTCTGCCAACGCTTCCGGTGTCATTGTGAAATCAACCAGTTCGCTCAACCAGTTCAAAGAAATACGCATGACCTGCCTGCCAACCTTCTTTATGCAAGACTATTCTACCGTCCTACCCGTCATCCGCCGTCTGGTCACTTATCGTTAGAGTGAGGCACTCGTGTTGTCAAGAGGTCGATGGGTCTCTTCCTAGACTCCTCCACCCCTTCACTTTTCCACGTCTTCACTTTTCCACCCTTTCACCCTTGCCGCCAATGGCGAATTATGTCGATACCTTTTCAAAATCCCTCTAGCAATAGAGAATCAAGAGAGTAGAAAACGATCGCGAAACGTTCGGAATTTTGTCCACGAGCCAGTAATAACTTAAGAGGATTAGCGATCCGTCTGTTGCGCCCCTCTTGCTTTTGGGCATCTTAAGTAAAGGTGTATCTTGAAGAAACGGTAAAGTCCGTGAATATAAGGACAAAATCAATAGCTTACGCGCCGATGGAGGAACTTTAGCGACTCTTCAAGGGATCTCCCGCATGAACGACACTCCTGTTTGCTGTTCCTGCACAGATAATGAAACTAGGGTAGCAATATCCCAATAGGCAACGTCAAAGCGAGTAATGCTAAATGAGCTACTGCTTAAATCCAAGCTGTCCTAGTCCTGAAGATCCCGCCCCTGCTGATATTTGTCCAGCTTGTGGTTCCAATATCCTGCTCAATAATCGCTATCGAGTGATCCAGGCTCTCGGACAGGGTGGCTTTGGCGCGACCTTTCTCGCGATCGACGAATCTTTGCCCGGTCAGCCAAACTGCGTCATCAAACAGCTTCGTCCAAGCGCAACTGCTCCCCACGTTTTGCAGATGGCGCGTGAGCTGTTTGAGCGCGAAGCCCGCACGCTGGGTCAGATTGGCAACCATCCCCAGGTGCCGCGCTTACTAGATTACTTTGAGGCAAGTCAAGAATTTTACCTGGTACAAGAGTACGTCAGTGGTTATACCCTACAGCAAATCGTCAAACGCGACGGGCCAATGATTGAGCCAGAGGTCAAACGCTTTTTAAGTGAAGTTTTGCCTGTCTTAGAGTACATTCATAAAAATCGAGTCATCCATCGCGATATTAAGCCCGCTAACATGATCCGGCGCGCTCAGGATGGCAAGCTTGTGCTGATTGACTTTGGCGCTGTCAAATATCAGCATCAGCCAAACTCAGTTAATTCTGAGCAAACTGCCTTTACCTCCTACGCGATCGGCACCCCCGGTTTTGCGCCACCCGAGCAGATGGCAATGCGTCCTGTACCAGCCAGCGATATCTATGCTCTGGGCGTTACCTGTATTTATTTGCTGACTGCAAAATCACCTAAAGATCTTGATTACGATCCGTCAACTGGCGAGTTACTCTGGCAAAAACACGTCCATATCAATGACCACTTCATCAGCGTCTTGAAAAAGATGCTCGAAGTGTCTGTACGTCATCGCTATCAATCGGCTGATGACATTTTTAGGGCACTCGATTTAGAACCCTACCTGGACAGTCTCGCCAACAGCATGACGGCTCAACCGGGCGCTGGTTCACGCCGACCCGGAGACTATCGTTCTGGTCCTGACTCCGGTGGCACTCCATCTTCTCCTCATGCGCGTGCAGCCGCAGCCATTCGGGCAAGACAATTTAAATCGGATGCTACTAGCCTCCAGTCGGGTCCAGCGCGTAGCCGTGTGTTTGATTCCAGAGCGTCTACCAGCACCTCACTCAAAAGTAAAGATTTAACTGGGCGCAAAGACGGCAATGGCGAAAAAGCTAAACCGCCCACGCGCTTAGATGCTGAAGGTCTACAAAGCTATTACTCTAAAGGTCGGCGTGACTTTGCTTCCTGTGATTTGAGTGCTCTAAATGTACCAAAAGCGAATTTAGCTGGCGCAACGTTTCATCAAGCAAACTTGAGCAAGATTAATCTGCAAGGCGCTAATCTCTTGAACGCTGATTTTGGTCGGGCAAATTTGAACCGGGCAAACTTGCGCGACGCTAATTTGGTGAAGGCATATATGAACAACGCTGATCTAGAAAGTGCCGATTTGCGCGGTGCTGATCTCTCACAAGCGTACTTATTGAATGCTAACCTGCGTGGTGCAAACCTTTGTGGTGCTAATTTGAGCGGGGCAAAGCTGACTGAAGAGCAGCTTGCGATGGCACGTACTAATTGGATGACTGTACGCCCTAGCGGTAAACGGGGTATGTGGTAAGTTGCGGTATAGCTATTGCCACCGAGCTTAGGACATTGGGATCAAAGGGGGTGTGGGGGCTTCGCCCCCAGCCAGGGATTCCACCCCTGCACCCCGTCCTAACCAGTATGGCTACGGCTATAAATGAGCAAACGCAGGTAGTCCTAAACAAGTAAGGATGAGTTGTAGTGGTGCACAAAGTACCAGATCGCACCGATGTGATTCTCCAGTTTTTTGGAAAATGATAGGGTCTTGCGCACTAGTCTTGAAACCCGCTGCCGTAAGGTACAGTTAAACCGTTCAATGTAGCTGGTTTTGCCACTTTCTTTGCCGACACTTTGATGCCGCTGGCTGGGGAATACCTCATTGTAAGCTGACCAGAAATCGGTATAGGAGACGGCACACTGTCGATACGCAGCGGGTAAGGCAGCCCACAATCCTTGTGCCCCCTCACGGCTCCGAGCGCCAACATACACCCCAACAATTTCGCGTGTTGCCACATCTAAGGCAAGCCAAATCCACTGCTTGTTCCCTTTGTTGCCGACAAAGGACCACATCTCGTCACACTGAATCGTCAAACGCCCTTTTTTTTAACCCCCACCTCGACCTGTTGGGGCACTGCCTCATATTTGGCATTGACATAGCTTTGCAGCCAAGGCTCTGAAACACCTACGACTCTCGCTATTCCAGCTAAAGGAATCTTCTCCAACAAGAGTTTGTCGATCAAGGTTTTAGTCGCCTGATCAATGCGTTTGGACTGCGGGTCTTGGACAAACTGTCTGCCACACTCGCAGCACTTCAAGTTCTGCTTGCCGTTATGGATTTTGCCATTTTTGACCGTGTGAGTTGATTGACAAGCAGGACACGGTGGTAGATCAATTGACATCAAACAACTGAAGTAATGTTGTCCTATCGATCCTTACATCTTTAGGACTACCCAAACGCAAACTCCTGACGCTGCGAACCCAGGAAGCAGAAAGCAGCTCGCTTGTTAATACTATTCCTGCACTAGTTAGCGGCTGGTTTTAGCGATCGGCAATTGCAATGCTGTTACCAGCCTGGTTAAATGCGGCTCAAAGCGCTGAAGGGCTTCCAGCGTTTTAAACTTGCCCGTCTCTGATCCAGCATCAAAGGCAGTTGTGATGACATACAGTGTGGCACCATCAAAGGCGACATAGCCGAGGTGCTGTTCGTGAATACCGTTAGTTCCTTGCTTGATTCCTGAAAAGCCGTAGCGGAGTCCTGTCAGCCTACCAACCCTCATTTGAACGGGCGGTTGAGCAGTGAAGGTGATGCTGTCACCGTACTCAGTCTGGCGATCGATTTTGAAAAAGGCGTAGTACTCTTCAACCCAAGCTTTAAGGGCGATCGTCACCTGACGACGATACTGAGGAGTGGCATAATCTGCCTTGGCTGGAATCCCTGCTTCTACGAGTTTTTGCCGCAAATCAGCCCGACTGCTAATCAGGTAGGTTCCCATCTCAACCGTACCCACTAGCGTTTGTCGATCGTAGACACAGAGCAGAGGTGCTTTGCTACGGCGATCGCACAGCGCGGCACGCCACGGTGAGGGTGGTTTTGCTTTGCCTAGCGCTCGTACCCAAATACTGCTCTCACGGTCATTAACAGGCAACACAAGTTGAGGGGGATCAGCCGCTAGCAACGGGTGCGGGAAAACGTGACTGCTACCAGGGAAAACGGCAGCTAGAGCGATCGCTAACCAGCCAAAGCAGAGGCTTCTAACAATCAATCTCACCATGACTACTGACCGCTCCTACACCTTACTTTCCACGCTTAACCCACGTACTGCAACCTTGCGATTTTCGAAGACTTGCACAATGCCATTGGTAATTGTTTCAACAACTGTGCGATCGCACGCATTCAGAAAGGCTTCTGCGGTTAGTGTACCTTTGAAAAACTCTTTTGCCTGTGCCAACAAACGACGCGACTCTGCAAACCCAATCGACTTAATGATGTAGGTTGCCACCGGTGAATTTTTAATATCGTAAGATGACGCTTGCCCACGTCCTTTTTCCACCAGGCTCAATACATCCCATTCCAGATCGGTTGCTGGTGCAACGGTCATGGTCAATTGAGGCAAAAAGTTTTCTAGTTGCGCGACCGATCGCCCCTGTGACGGCAGTTCACCCATCATTGTTGCCAAGGGAATATCGCGACCAAGACGTTGTGAAAGGGCTTCTATAACGGCGATCGACAGCAGCTTGCTGCCCAGATAAAGCCGCGCAACCTCCAGATTGCGTTGAGTGCGCCTAATGAGTTGCTGGTACGTCGGCGCGTCTGGTTCGGCTTGAAACGTTTGAAAAACCAGTTCGGGCTTTAGAAAGTACATGAAGCCTTCCATCTTTTGCAACGACACCCGATAACCGTGCACTGTATACGAGTTCGCGTTCTTGAGATCGTGATTTGTTTCGGGCAGCAGGTTCCATGTGTTGTCAAGAAAGTCAGCCGCAGTCGGATAAGCAAAATTTTCCACATCCCGGTTTGCTAACCGTACTGAGCGCTGCACCACATGGCTCAACTGCTCATCGTCCCAACCAAAGCTCAGCGAATGGTTAGCCTGTTTTAGCCGTTCGTAGAGACTATCACTTGGACTTGCCCCTGTGGCTGTCGGGCTGCGAAACGGGATGGTTGACTCAATACACGCAACAACCTGGGCGATCTGTGCTGCTGTTAGCGCGTGTTCCAGAGACTTGGCGGCAATCACGGCACTGAGGAACTCGTTCTGCCCAGCTGCTGGCAACAATATTTGCTCTGGCACAAAGCCAAAAAGCTGCAACACCAGCTCAAACATCGGGTCGTTGGGCAAGGCTGCGCGATCGCGAATGACCAGTTGCCCCGTAATCTCCTTAACGAACGAAGAAATATAGCCGCTGATATTGACGCTCACACCCTGATCAACCTGGACATAGACCAGATCGTGAAATAAAGCTGCCAACACTTCGATCGCGTCGCCCGACTCGCCCACCTCAAAAATATGCTCAGGCGTATGAAAAAACCGCCACGGTCCTGTCATGGTCTGAATCACCAGTTCGGCAGTTTTACTCAACCGCGCCGGATCAGCCTTCCCTTCTAACTGCTGAATTGCCCACTGCAACTTCGTCAGGCAGCGTTCTTGATCCTGCCTTGCCTCCCAATCTCGTTCCAGCGCCATAGGGGTTTCTCCACTCAGATTGAGCACGATGCACAAGTTTGTTGCATGGTATCAGGAACATCCGCCAGGTACGACATTTAATACCCTTCCTCACGTTCACTGTTATGCAGCCAGAACACGAGCAGACAATGTATTGCAAAAAGGTATTGGGTATTGAGAGACTGATTACCCTCTGCATCGCCTGCCGCGCTATTTAACGGTAACAGCCTTAGCCAAAGCTTGCTCTTGTCTTTAAGTTAAGCGTGCCCAAAATTCTAGCCGAATTTGCATAGACGTTACTGCAACAAAGACGTAAGTAACTAGGCAGAATTAAACTGAAGATGACTTCGGGGGTGGAGGGGGTAGAACCCCTGCCTGGGGGCAAAGCCCCCAAACCCCTCCCTTACAATTAGTTGTGGCTACCTACTTAGCAGTCATTAAAATGAACCTAGAATTCTATGCTTTTTGCGGGTGTATCGGCACAGCTTTACTGCTTCTGGCAGATTTAAGATTTGCTTTGTTTCGCTTACTTAATGCTCCCTAAGCCCTTTTCCTACTTCCTACCAAAAACATGATCGATCTTTACTACTGGACAACGCCAAACGGTCACAAAATCACCCTTTTTCTAGAGGAAGTGGGCTTACCTTACACTGTAATCCCTATCAATATTGGTAAAGGCGATCAGTTTAAACCTGAATTTCTCAAAATTGCACCCAACAATCGTATACCTGCCATTGTTGATCATGACCCGGCGACAGGCAATGCGCCTCTTTCACTGTTTGAGTCGGGTGCTATTCTGCTGTACCTGGCTGAGAAAACTGGAAAGCTTATACCGACTGACCTGCATAGTCGTGCTGAGGTGTTGCAGTGGCTGTTTTGGCAAATGGGGGGATTAGGACCAATGGCAGGACAAAACCATCACTTCAGCCAATACGCACCCGAAAAGATTCCTTATGCGATCGCACGCTATGTCAACGAGACAGGGCGCTTGTATGCCGTGATGAATCAGCGACTTAAGGATCGAGAGTTTCTTGCCGGAGCCTATTCGATCGCCGATATTGCTTCTTACCCCTGGATTGTGCCGTACGAGAAACAAGGGCAAAACCTCGCAGATTTCCCCCACCTGAAACGTTGGTTTGAGGTAATTCAGGCACGTCCTGCTACAACGCGCGCTTATGCAAAAGCTGACGCATTTAAAAACGAGACGCTCGATCCCAACCAGACACGCGACTTATTGTTTGGTCAATCAGCAAAGACTATTCAATCTTAAACAAGGATTGTGCTTAGAGTGAATTAGTACTTTTTGTTAAAGCGAAGGTTTCACAGAATGGGGACATTAAGGCAGCAGCCGTTCTGTTAAGCCTTTCTTCGCTGCATCATTGAAATTGGTCTCCAGCTTTTGATGGTAGGAGCTTGGCAGGTTAACCCTGTACGAAGCAGATAAATCTCGACTAGGCGCTGTTAGTTAAGCGTTCATCAAAACTCACGCCCAAGGCTCAACCGTCAGCTATAGCTGTAGCCACACTAGTTGGGACGGGATGCAGGGGTAGAACCGATGGCTGGGGGCGAAGCCCACACACCCCCTTTGATCCCAATGTCCTAAGATCTGTGGCGATCGCTTAACGGTCTGAGCGCCATCCAAAGGTAAGCCACTGATAGCTTCTGCCTTACGCAAGTGATACAAACCCTAAGGGGAGAGATCAACAAAAGTACCAGCGGCTGCGATCGTCAGGATGTAGCTTTTAAGGCGCTTTGACGCAGTGTTGCGTGATCTAGAACGGTCTGCGGCACACTGCCATTGAGAGGCACCAAGCCGAGCGCCTTCAAGTCTGCCTCCACCATCAGATTAACCAACTGCTCAAACGTCACCGACGGCTCCCAACCCAACTGCTGCTTCGCTTTTGCTGGGTCGCCAATCAACAACTCCACCTCCGTCGGTCGCAAGTAACGCTCATCAAACTCGACATAGTCTTGCCAGTCTAAGTTGACATGCCGAAACGCTACTTCAAGAAACTCGCGAATCGAATGCGTCTCACCCGTGGCAATCACGTAGTCATCCGGCTGTTCTTGCTGCAACATCAGCCACATCGCCTGCACATAGTCTTTCGCATAGCCCCAATCTCGCTTGGCATCCAGATTGCCCAGATACAGCTGCTGTTGTTGTCCTGCCACAATGCGTGCCAGCGCTCGGGTAATTTTGCGCGTTACAAACGTTTCACCCCGTCGGGGCGACTCATGGTTAAACAAAATGCCGTTACAGGCAAACAAGTCGTAGGACTCCCGGTAGTTCACCGTAATCCAGTGGGCAAAGACTTTCGCACAGGCATAGGGACTGCGGGGATAGAACGGTGTGCTTTCGGTCTGGGGCACGGCTTGCACGAGACCAAACATCTCCGAAGAGCCTGCCTGATAGAAGCGGACTTGAATGCCGGTGCGCTGCTGGTAGTCGCGGACGGCTTCGAGGAGGCGGAGGGTACCCGTCCCTACCGTATCGACGGTGTACTCCGGTGCATCGAAGCTCACCCGGACATGGGACTGGGCACCCAGGTTGTAGATTTCGGTCGGCTGGACGGCTTCGAGGATGCGGCGCAGGGTGGTGCCGTCGTTCAGGTCGCCGTAATGGAGAAACAGCCGTGCCCCTTCGACGTGCGGGTCTTCGTAGATATGGTCGATGCGATCAGTGTTGAAGGTCGAGGTGCGGCGGATGATGCCGTGGACTTCGTACCCGCGTTCGAGCAAAAACTCACTCAGATACGACCCATCTTGCCCGGTGATCCCCGTCAGCAGCGCTCGTTTTACTTGCGTCATTGTTCTCTCTTTAGTGGTTACTCGATCAAATAAGACTAATGACTATCGTTTTTCGTCCTATGGAGACCAGATATAAGTTGTACAAAATCTCTTGTACAGCAAAGCACTTAGAAGTTTCAAGCAAGCTGGAGAATAATGAAGAGTAACCTGCTGACTTAAGATAGCTTTACTGTAACTCCTGTGAATGAACGCCTCTTGGCGCAGCTAATAATTGCTTCAACGCTAGCCACACGAAAATGGGAATCGTGCTGCTGTAACGACCCCATAAACGTTTTGGCTCTTGAATCAGCCTGTAAAACCATTCAAACCCTAAATTACGGACTAACTGAGGTGCACGCTTTTGGATACCAGCATAGACAGGAAAAGCACCCCCAAGCCCAACCATGACCGCTTGCACGCTTCCGTGATGTTTTGCCATCCATGTCTCTTGTTTCGGGCAGCCTAAAGCAACCAGAACGATGCCAGCACCGCTAGCGTTCAACATTTGCACGATCGCCGTATCCTCTGCTGCTGTCATCGGGCGAAAGGGCAGCGACTCCATTCCAGCAATCTGTAGAGTGGGAAAGTCAGTCATCAGCCGTTCACGCATTTTTTGGAGCACAGTTACCTGAGAACCTAGAAAAAAGATGCTAACGCTCTCAGAACATGCTGCTTCGCAGAGTGCCAAAAGCACATCGATCCCAGCGACCCGATCCTGATTTTTAACCCCCATGAGTTTAAGCATCCAGACCAACGGCATACCATCAGGCGCAACTAGATCGGCTCCTTGAAGCACTCTTGCAAAGTCTGGGTTACGATATGCCTCTACTAGCATATGTACATTAGCAATGCAGACGACTTTGCTGGAAAAATTCTTAGCCCATTGCAGCATCAAGGCGATGTGAGCGTCCAATGGTAAAGCCGCTACTGGAAAACCAATAACGCTCTGGGCAGGAGTGCCATTTTCTGCAGTTGTAGCATTATATTCTGAGATCATAGCTGTAAATACTCTTACGTATTTTTGTACAAGAAGCTTAGTAGTATTTCTCGATCGCCCTAGAAGCATCGGTTGCTGAAACTCAAGCAAAAACAAGCCAACCCAGAGCTTTATCTGAATGACCTTAACTTAGTTAGAAAGGCGTTGTTTAGGGAGACGAGCCGTAAGTTTCGGCTAATATACAACCACGCTAGTAGAGCAAGTTACGGGCTAAAACCTCAACTTAGCCCTGCATGCAAAGCGAGCTTTCGAGTCCGTTTCAATACTGACAGCAGTCCGTCTTTTGTTGACTAGTGCTTTGGGATGAACCAATGTCAATATATTCTATTTCTCATAGGAAAAAAGATTTCTGCGATCGCTTTACCTTTTCTTCACAAAAAAAATTGTGCGATTTCGTAGATTTACTAGATTTCTGAAGTTCATAAGGCTAGGAGTTAAACGTGGCGTACTCATCCTAAGAGACAGAAAGGTTGAAGAGCGTGACCTGTAGGCTGGACAACCATAAGTCAGTGGCAATTTGCCCCCAAGAATGCATGAAAATATCTGTAAAAGGGCTCGGTTTGCTGGCAGTTGCGCTCGCGTTCCTTTTAATCTGTCACTATGGACAAAGTTGCTCCACATCCATTGCCATGACTGCCCCCAACCAACCCCCCAGCCAAACATTTGTCTATCCTCAACCCCATCAGGCGAATCAGGTCGATGACTATCACGGTACGCAAGTTGCTGATCCGTACCGTTGGCTTGAAGATCCTGATTCTGACGAAACAAAAGCCTGGGTTGAGGCAGAGAACAAAGTGACCTTTGGGCTATTGGAGCAAATTCCCGCGCGCGATCGCCTCAAGCAGCGCCTCACCAAACTGTGGAACTACGAAAAATACGGCATTCCCTTTAAACAGGGCGACCGTTATTTCTATTTCAAAAACGACGGGTTACAAAACCAGAGCGTTTTTTATACGCTGAAGGCTCTGGAGGATGAACCCGTTGTTTTGCTTGACCCCAATACCCTTTCGGAAGACGGCACCGTAGCACTATCGGGACTTTCCATCAGCGAAGACGGGCAGTATCTCGCCTATGGCTTGTCCACTTCTGGCTCTGACTGGCAGGAGTGGAAGGTACGCGAGGTAGAGAGCGGGAAGGATACAGACGATCGTGTCCAGTGGGTCAAATTCTCTGATGCTTCCTGGACGCACGATAGTAAGGGCTTTTTCTACTCTCGCTACGACGAACCGAACGAAAAGTCAAAGCTTGAAGATGTTAACTATTTTCAGAAGCTTTACTACCATCGTCTCGGCACACCGCAAAGCGACGACACCCTGATTTACGAGCGTCCCGACCAGAAAGATTGGGGCTTCAGCGGCGGTGTGAGCGAAGATGGACGCTTCCTTATTATCTCCGTGTGGTTGGGCACCGATCCGCGCAATCTGGTGTTTTACAAGGATCTGTCGATCGCCAAGGCGCCGATCGTCGAACTCATCAACACCTTTGAAGCCAGCTACAGCTTTATTGATAACGAGGGCGATCGCTTTTGGTTTAGCACCGATCTGGAGGCACCGCGCAGTCGTGTGATTGCGATCGATACGAAACAGCCCGATCGCGCCTACTGGCAAGAAGTCATTCCTCAAGCAGCCGAAACGCTCGAAGACGTAGGCATTCTCAATAACCAGTTCGTTGCCTCCTACCTGAAAGATGCTCATAGCCAGGTAAAGCTCTTTGACCTGAACGGCACCCCCATCCGCGACATTGAGTTTCCTGGGCTTGGCTCCGTCGGTGGCTTTGGCGGCAAACGCTACGATACCGAAACCTTCTACAGCTTCACCAGTTTCACCACACCCGCCACGATCTACCGTTACGACCTGGTCAAAAACGAAAGCCGGGTGTTTCGCCAACCGAACGTAGATTTCAACCCGGACGACTACGAAACGAAACAAGTCTTTTATCCCAGCAAAGACGGCACACAAATTCCCATGTTCATCGTCCACAAAAAAGGGCTGGTGCTGGATGGGACGAACCCTACCTTCCTGTATGGCTATGGTGGCTTTGGGGTTTCTCTCACGCCCAGCTTCTCTGTCAGTACGCTGATCTGGTTAGAGATGGGTGGCATTCTTGCCGAACCCAGCCTGCGCGGTGGTGGCGAATATGGCGAAGACTGGCACCAGGCAGGCACCAAGCTAAAAAAGCAGAACGTGTTTGATGATTTCATTGCCGCTGCGGAGTGGCTGATCGACCACCAGTACACGTCGCCGAAAAAGCTGGCGATCGCAGGCGGCAGCAACGGTGGCTTACTGGTTGGTGCCTGCATGACGCAACGCCCTGATCTCTTTGGTGCTGCCCTCCCCGCCGTTGGTGTGCTGGACATGCTGCGGTTCCACAAATTCACGATCGGCTGGGCATGGATCTCGGAATACGGCACACCCGAAGATGCTGACGAGTTCAAAGCGCTCTACGCCTACTCCCCCCTGCACAACCTCAAACCGGGCACTGCCTATCCTGCAACGCTGATTACTACGGCTGACCACGACGATCGTGTCGTTCCCGCCCACAGCTTCAAATTTGCCGCCGCCCTCCAAGCTGCTCACAAAGGCGAAGCACCCGTCATGATCCGCATTGAAACGAAAGCCGGACACGGCGCAGGCAAACCCACTGCCAAGATCATCGAAGAAAGCGCTGACAAATGGGCGTTTCTGGTGAAGGTACTGGCGATCGAGAGCTAGTTACTTAGAGCGCATCAGCTTTATCATAAAAGGGCTGCAAGCACGTTGTCATGCTGTATTTAGAGCAGGCATCAAATTGTGAGTGACTCATATAGCCACAGCCAACAGTGTTAGGACACGGCATCTTTAAGCACGGACTCCATTGCCTGCCGCAGCGAATCTGCTTGGGGTAAGCGCCTGCGAATGCGACTTTTGAGCCACGCCCAACACTTTTCAATCCGGTTAAAATCTGGCGAATAGGGCGGCAAGTACAAGCGGCGGCAACCCGCAGCCTCCATTAAAGCCGCGATGCGTCCGCCATGATGGAAGGTCGCATTATCCCCAATCACAACCTGTCCGGGTTGCAGGGCAGGGATTAAGCAGGTTTCGAGCCAAGTCTCAAAGACGACGCGATTACAAGCACCTTCGATCGTGAACGGAGCTAGGAGTCGCTGTTCGCAATAGGCCGCAATCATGTTGATGCGACCGCTTCTGCGTCCAGACTTGAGTGCTTCCAAGCGCTGACCCCGTGGACTCCAGCCATAGCCGTAGTCGTCGCGTTCGTCCATGCCCGCTTCATCGACATACACCCGTTGTGCCGGGGGAATCGTGGCCAGTTCTTCTAAAAACGCGGCTCGTTTGGCTTCATCGCGCTCACGATAACCGTAAGTCTTTTTTTTCGCGTCCACCCGATGCGTTGCAAAGCGCGACCAATACTGCGAGTGCTGATCTCACCCGCCCACAAGGTTGCCATCTCCCCTTGGGTACGGTCTTCATGAGTCTGCACAAACGCCGTAAATTGTTGCCAATCGGTGATTTTGTTGACGGTGCGATGGGGACGATTGGAGTAGGCTTGATAATCGCCAGTGGCGACCTGCCGCTTGAGCCAGAGGTCAATCGTGTTACGACTGAGTTGAAAGATTTGCGCCGCTTCACGTTTCCGCAGACCATCCAACTGAATCGCGTTGATCACTTTTTGTCGCAAGTCGTAACTATAAGCTTTCCCCATGTTCTGGTGTCCCGATTTAGTTGTCGTCGTGCCCATAGTTTATGTCCTAACAGTCTCGTCCGCTGCTATAATTTGGGATGATGCCGCAGCTCAAGTTTGATTAACCTTGCTGAAGCGATCGCGCAATTGCAACAAATAAACTTTCAGGTTTCCCGTCGTATCATTCAAGCGTTGCTAAACAAACCAAAGAATTAGCAGATCAACTGCATTCCTCGAATAATTATAGCGATCGCCACAGCGCTTAGGACATTGGGATCAAAGGGGGTGTGGGGGCTTCGCCCCCAGCCAGGGTTTCTACCCCTGCACCCCGTCCTATCTAGTATGTCTACGGCTATAAGAGCCGACCGCCGAGAGGTTATCGGTGAGTTTCAGCGGTTATCGGCGGCGGCTTAACTCGGTCGTTACTCATCATCGATCGCCCCTAAAATCCTGGTTGCTTCCGCGCATAAAACGTCATGGCATTGCCCGTTGCTGGCAAGCAGTCCGCCCCATTGACTCACATCTTCCTGGTTGTATCGCAGTGGTGTGCCGTCAAAATGGGTGAGTTGTCCGCCTGCTTCGGTCAAGATCAATTCGGGGGCGGCTAAGTCCCAATCTTTGGGTGCTGATGTACCAGAGAGCGAAAGATACAGATCTGCCTGGTGTTCGAGAATGGCAGCGATTTTACCGCCGACGCTGCCGACCGATCGCTGTTGCTGTACTGGAAACCGCTGGAGTAGTTGCACAAACCGATCGTTGCGGTGACTGCGACTGGCAACGATCGTCATTTCCTCCAGACAGGTGCGTTGCGAGACATGGATTGGTCTTGGCGCTTCATGCAGGCATTCAACAAACGTGCCGCCGCCTAACGTCGCAAAGTAGAGCCGTCCCGCCGCCGGACAAACGACCACTGCCAGAATAGGGCGATCGACCGCCAGCAGAGCAATGTGAACCGCATACTCTCCAGTGCCGTTAATAAAATCTTTCGTCCCATCCAGCGGATCAATCACCCAGACCAGGGGCTTAGCCAAGCGTTCATGGCTGGGCTGCGTTTTGTACGTTTCTTCGGTCAGGTAGGCAAAGTCCTGCTGACCTAAACTGGCTTGCAGATTGTTAAGGATGTAGGCATCGACCGCCGTATCCGCTGCCGTCACAGTCCCATCCGCTGAATTCTGAATGGCAAGGTCTGCGTGCTGAACGTTCAGCAAAATGTCAGCAGCTCCCCAGCCAATCTGTCGGGAGATCGCCACCAATTCCTGTAATTCTGTAGCGTGCAAATCGTTCACTCGACGTATGCTCCCATCATTCTTCACCCCTTCACCCCTTCACCCCTTCACCCCTTCACCCCTTCACCCCTTCACCCTCTCCCCCAGCCATCGCCGTGTCCCAAAGTATTGGCAAGACTGAGCCGCAACCTTAGCGGCGATCGCCAGCGCACCTTTAAAATCTTCCTGCAAAATGGCGTGACAGAACGCACCGTGAAAAATATCGCCTGCGCCGAGCGTGTCAATTGTGTTCACCGCAGGCACCGCCATCTGTCCAGACTCGCTTCGTCCAGCTTGATCCACCGTCCAATACAAAAGCGGCTTTTGACCTTGCGTAATCGCAAGATGGGGAATGCCCATCGCCTGTAAAAACCTCATCACGTCTGCGGTTTTCTCACAGCCTGGTGGATAAAAGTTGGCAGAACAGATGACGTAATCCGCCAGCGGTAGCACCGTTTCAAAGCCAGGTTTCCAGCTGCCGCCATCGACCACAACTGGAATACCCTGCGATCGTGCCTGTGTTGCGATCGCTCGTCCCACCTCCATCTGATGTCCGTCGATCAGCATGACAGAGACAGCCTGCAAGATATCGCTGGGAAGACGGTCGGCGATCGCCTGCGTTTTCACAGCGTTAAGCGAGACAACGGCTCGTTCTCCGGTGTTTTCGGTCACCATGATTGAGGAAACAGGGGGTGGTTCGGTGTAAGTCGGGTTGAGGTCGATCAAGGTCACGCCACACTGCTGTAAGTCTGTCAGAATGAGCTGGGTGATCGGATGAGCGCCCAAAGCACCCAGCACGATCGCACTTTTGCCCAGATGCCCAAAAGCGACAGCCGCATTCGTCGCAGGGCCACCAGCCGCTATGGTGGAGTCAGACGCAACAATTTTTTGATTTGGCGGAGGTGGTCGATCGACCAGATAGATCAGATCCAACGTCACCATTCCCACAAACAGTCCACGATCGCGTTGAGCTTGAGGCATTTCTTCAGATCCAGTCGTCAGTCGTCAGTTTCCAATACCCCTTCACTCTTCCACATCTTCACCCTTCCACATCTTCACTCTTTCACTCTTTCACCCTTTTACTTTCCCGCCCTTTTACTTTTACTTTTCCACTCCCAGTACCCCTTCACTCTCCCACCCCTTCACTCTCCCACTCTTTCCCCTCACCCCTCACTCCTCCCCCTCATCTCTCCCCCCATGCCAGGAACGCTCTACCTCGTCGGTACACCGATCGGCAACTTAGAAGACATGACTTTCCGGGCAGTGCGCCTTTTGCAAACGGTTGACCTGATTGCTGCCGAAGACACACGCCATACCGGAAAGCTGCTGCACCATTTTCAGATTACAACGCCTCAGATTAGCTACCACGACCACAATCGTCATAGTCGCACGGCAGAGTTGCTAGAGAAGTTGCAACAGGGTACAACGATCGCCCTGGTTACTGATGCAGGGATGCCGGGGATTTCTGACCCTGGCTATGAACTGGTGAAAGCGTGTGCCGAGGCAGACATCGTGGTGGTGCCGCTGCCGGGTGCCAGTGCCGCGATCGCTGCCTTAGTTGCCTCTGGTTTGCCGTGCGATCGCTTCATTTTTGAAGGTTTCTTACCTGCTAAGCCCCAGGCACGTCGCGCACATCTAGAGGTGTTGCAAACCGAGTCCCGCACGTTAGTTTTCTATGAAGCGCCCCACCGACTGCGCCAAACGCTGCAAGACTTTCTCCTCTTAGGCGCAGATCGCCAAATTGTACTGGCGCGGGAATTGACCAAACGGTATGAGGAAATTTGGCGGGGCACCGTGGAGGCAGCGATCGCCCACTACAGCACTCGCGAGCCGCAGGGCGAATTTACAGTTGTGGTAGCAGGAGCAGCCGCAACCCAACCTGTACTGTCTGAAGCGGCACTGAAAATGGAGCTGCGGCACCTTTTAGAGCAAGGACTCTCGCGATCGGACGCTAGCCGTCAACTTGCCCAACAAACGGCTCTACCTCGCCGTCAGATCTACCAACTCGCACTATCAATGGCAGATAGCGACTAGGCAGCTTCTGGAATCGCCTCTTTCTGTCGTGATCTTTAACCTCAGTAGGGAATACTGACGTTACTTTGGACGAGTCTTAAATCTATGAGTCAATTGTTTGGCATTGTGCTCTTACTAGCGGGCCTGTATTTTCTTGGTCAAAACATCATGCTTTCGACCTATTACTCTCCCTACTTCTGGCGTAACCTACCAGCCCAAGGCTCAGTGCTAGCAATCATGGGGGGTGTCATTTCGCTTCTCGTTTTCCCTCGTCAAACAGGCAAATTTGGCTGGGTCTTATTAATTTTGGGCGTTGTGCTCGTCTTTCTGAGCGGGGGCATCATGCTAAAGCCGACTAGCCTTTGGAACTTCCTCATCGCCTTTACAGCGCTGATTGCAGGCTTCAAACTACTGACTGAAGGCAGACTCCGCTTCTAGCATGAAATCTGCCAAAATATCGTCTGGACGATCGGTATGGCACCATTGCTTTGCTGTTAACCAACCCAGGCACAACCCTTAAGCACTCTGAAACACCTCATTAGAAAACATTTCTGTCAGCGCACCGAGATAGGGTAGAAACACAGCTACGTCATGCGGCGTGAGACGATCATGCATTTCCCAGCCGATCGCTTGCAGCATCTCTTGCACTAAGCGCCAGCTCACTTGGAGGCGTGGATAAAGCATCGCGCAGAGGGGAAATAATTCGCTCTGTACCGACTGAAGGCTATCTTCCAGCACACAGAGGCACAGATAGACCTGAAACATCTCGACATCGCGGATGCTGGATGTTCTCACCTGTGGGGCACTGAGCGAGCCGCTGTAGGTTTCGTAGCTAGGATGCTGACGGCTCACCTGCTTACAAACTTCCTGAGCCACACGGGTGCTGATGGGCAGCAAATTCTGTACAGCTCGCAAGGGGGGCGAGGTGGATGGATGGTTTGCTGCTGCTTCATACGCAGCCCGAAGCGGCATATAGAGGTGGTCATCCATCACTTTAAAGTATGGTTCTAGAAGGAGCCGTTCTGCGGATGAGAGGCTGTCGAGCAGCGTTTGTCCTGTGTAGTGAAACTGCATACTCACAAAGCCGATCGCCCGTGGATCATCAGCCGTATACTTCTGCCGTACGCGCCCAAACTCGCTGCCGACAATGACAGATAGTCGTCGGGGTGTGACGCGATCGCCATAGGCATCTAGCGCCTTCTGAAACAACGCATGAGAGTCTGCCGCAATCTGCCAGGGGTTAATCACATTTAGGTCAATGCCGTGACGGCGTACTTCCTCAGACAGTAGATTCTCAGTCAACGACCAGGCTTGAGCACTTGCCAACTTCAGGTTGTGCTGTAGATGCTTTGCCGTGCGGGCACGCCCTTCTTGCGATGTAATCTCTGCTAGATCAGCGCTTTTTCGCAGCCGTTCGGCTTCATCCCGCGTAGTGACAGAAATGATGTAGTTTTTTGCCCACAATGCCGCTAGAGACGAAACTTTTACTGGGGGAACTTTTGCCATCCTTGCTGGTGAGGGAGAGATGATAGTACCAGGGCGCTGAAAATTAACCGCAGTCGATTCACCTGAGAGAGCCATTCTATTTATCCAAACTGATGAATTTCAAACACCCAGCTGCGTCGAAATAACGCTTATAGCTAGCTGACTTAGAAGCATGATTAAGCCATCGTTGAAGCAGATCCAAAACCAATCACAAATTAATCCAGAGGCCTGGCTAAGGCTTGACTTGCTTTGAGGTTAAGTATGCTGTCATTGCACATCAAAAAACAACAGCTTGGTTGTGATTATTAACGTTTGATTAAAATTACTTAATATTTTCCTGACTATTTTTTCGAGCCTATAAATAAGCGTGTAAAAAGCGCAGTTTATCTTTTTAAGGATAAAAATTAATCCCCAGGTGCCCTGCTAGAGCGTATACGACGGCGATCGCTACTGCTTTTCATGACACACAATGCTTACTCTTGAAGTGAGTCGCCTTTCACCGATCGATGCTTTTTTCTAATCAAACACTTAAGAATACGTTGTCTTTAGCGTGAGTGTCGCTAAAATTTGAGGGTACAAGTGCTATTTGGAGGAGCCAGTGTGCAGGTAAGGCTTTTGCCAACGCGATCGTGCCTTGCCCGTACTGCTTCTGCTTACGTACTGCAACTACGAGGAGTAGCCCTATGTCAGATCTAAATCGCGGCATCATGAAGTTCAATGGTGCCGATAATCCAAAAGCGGTGGCGCTCTCTGCGTTCTTGGTTTTGGGAAGCATTGCGGCACTGATCGTTTGGGCCTTGCAGTCTGCCTATGCACTGGGTTAAGTGAGCGCTGGCAAATGGGGTTGAGGAAGGGACGGCAGCCATCTGTCGATTCCCCTGTTTCTGTTCGCGAGACACTGGTACTCTGTTTAATGGCTTGGGTTTGCGGTTATAGCGTACCGACAGCAACCGACCCAACCCTGCGACTTAGACATATCAGCCTGTGACAGAGCGTAACCACCTATGCAGCTTGAGTTTATTCCTGTAGAACAATTCTATTTTGCCCTCACGTTGGCAGTGCGAACGCTGGATGACCTAACCACACCCGGACTGGCGGCACAAGTAGAAACGCGGCTTAGGGAAACCTTTGAGCAACCGTCTACTGTTGCAGCCGCTAATCAAAATACCTATAACTATGTGTTTCGGGTTAGTGGCATTGATAATAGCCCTGCCGACCAGCTCATTCTTTCGATCGCAGACTGGCAAGGCAATCTCCGCTTAAGCAGCGATTATGGCTGGATGCTGGATGCCGAGCGCAAAGCGGTACGGACAGAGAAATTCAATCAGCGCCCAACGTTTTCTCAGCAAGTCCGAGCGCATTTGCAAGAGCAATTTCAGGTGTCTTTAGTCGATTAGGGTGCGCGATCGCATAAACGATCGTGAACGCTACTTTGTGTGCGATCGACCGCATGGAGGCGAACCGTTGATTATCCTTCAAGGTCGATCGCGTCCATTTTCTCCGTAACCATTCAAAATGGTGCTGACCAGTAAAAATTAAGGCTCTTAAGTGATTAATATTGCAAGAAGTTGCAATATTAATCACTTAAGAGCCTCAGGTTGAACTTGTTTACATCAAGCTTTTAGCATTTCAGTCAAGACACAGCAGCAATGCTCTAAGGGTTCGTTGTTTGAGCAGCGAGTAGTTGCTTCAGCTTTTCAAGCTCTTGCGCCCAACGAGGATCAGGCTGCACGCTATCAGAATCAGTCTGAGTGGTGCCAGCAGCACGGCGGGTCTTGTTATTGCCGCTATTGCCATTGCCCTTACGTCGAACCGCACTAGGAGCACTTCCAGCCGGAACCGGAGCGATAGTAGCCGAAGGCGAGTCTTCGTCATCCGCTTTATCTTTGGCTCGTGGCTGCGCCCGTTCCACTTTTAAGGCATTGTCTTTGATGGGACGACCATTGAATTTTTCAATGATCTCATCGGCTTCTTCTTCACTTTTTACGGTGACAAAGCCAAAGCCACGACACTTGTTTGTCTTGCGATCGGTGATGATCTTAATCGAAATTGAATCACCCGCTTCTGCAAAGACCGCCTCTAATTCTTGGCGACTCAAATCTTCTGGCAAATTGCCGACATAGAGACGAATGGACATGGGAACGATACCTCCAGACTGTGATTCAGATAGACATACTTAAGCGCACAAACCGAATGCTGCATGAAACCAGAGTAGTAAACCTGTCCCCAGAAACAGCGCGCTCTTTTCCCTAACCAACCTTGCTCATACGTCGTACCAGTCAAGGCATTCCATTCACCGTCCCACGTCTGATGGCGCTTTCACCGTACGGCTAGGAGTTTGGAGTCAATGGTGATTGCGCGAACAATCTGTCATTACCGCAATATCAAGGATGAGCAAGTTGACCAATTGGTTACGAATGTAGAAAAGTATCCAGTGTAATGGCTCTAAAACATTCAATGCCATCCATTAAGGTATCACGGTGGGTAAGGCATACACAGGATAAAAATAGATTTCTGACCTAAGTAGTATCTTTGTGACTACAACTTTACAGTTTCATTATCTTTTAAGTTGTGGACTTAACCCATGTAAGACGATAGGCAACTGGCAGAGGCAAGCCCGTTAATAGCATGGCTTATTAAGCAAGGAAAAAATGCAAATTCAAGATTATGTAAAGTGTGGTCAAGAACATAGCCTGAGTGCTCGATGCCTCTGACAGCACCTTCTGTAAAGAAAGGTAACATTTATGAGGGAGTGATGCAAGCACAATCTAAGTGCAATGTTCAGTGTTACGGCTATTTCAGGCTGCGAATTGCTTCTAACATGCCCCTCGCTTTGTTGAGAGTTTCTTCATATTCTGTTTCGGGCTGCGAATCAGCGACGAGTCCGGCTCCTGCTTGCACACTGACCGTATGTTTGTCGCCCCCTTGAGAGCGTACCACCATCGTCCGAATGGCGATCGCGGTGTTTAACTGTCCTTCAAAGTCGTAGTAGCCATAGGCACCAGAGTAAGGTCCTCGGCGACACGGCTCCAGGTTATGAATAATTTCCATTGCCCGGATTTTAGGCGCACCGCTAACCGTTCCGGCGGGGAAACAGGCTTTGAGCAGATCCCATGCAGTTTTGCTGGGGGCAAGTTTGCCCACCACATTGCTGACAATATGCATCACGTGTGAATAGCGCTCAATCACCATGAGTTGATCAACGCTAACTGTGCCATTGATGCAGACCCGTCCTAAATCGTTTCGTCCTAGATCGACCAGCATGACGTGTTCAGCCACTTCTTTGGGGTCTGCCAACAAATCGGCTGCCAGTGCGGCATCTTCCTGGAACGTTTTACCGCGCTGTCGGGTGCCCGCGATCGGACGGACAGTTGCCACCAGCGGTTCAGTAGGGTCAGGCGCCAGCTCTGCCTTGACCATCACTTCTGGGCTAGAGCCAATGATCTGCCAATCGCCAAAGTGAAAGTACGCCATATAGGGTGATGGATTAATTAACCGCAGCGATCGATAGAGCGCAAACGGATCGCCGCTATACTCTGCCTCTAACCGTTGCGACACAACCACTTGAAAGATATCCCCCGCCTGAATATGCGCTTTGGCTGTCTCAACGTTGGCGCAAAATTGTTCTTTGGTCGTGTTGCTGGTGTAGAGAGCCGGTGTGGGGGAGTTTTGAGTTTTGAGTTTTGAGTTTTGAGTTTTGAATTCTAAGTCTGACTCGTGACTCCTGACGACGGTCGGCTGCACGCTCGCGTCGAAGCCTGACTCCTGACTCCTAGCTCCTGGCGGTGTCCATGCCAGTAAAACAGCTTGCTCTGAAAGCGGTGATTGTAGCTTGCTAACCAGTTGCGTGACACGATCGCAGGCTTGTTGATAAGCAAGGGCATGATCGGTGTTGGGGTCACGCAGGTCGGCGTAGGCGATCGCCCAAATTTTGCGTTTCACCTGGTCAAAGATCAGCAAGTTATCGACCTGCATCCACAGACCATCCGGCAAATCGGTGGCTGTCGCTGGATAAACAGGCACACGCGGCTCGATCCAATGAATCAATTCGTAGCCCCAAAAACCAAAAAGCCCACCAATACCCGGTGGCAACTGCGGCAGTTTTACAGGACGATATGGCTCCAGGCAACGCGCCAGTACCGCAAAGGGATCACCATTAAAGACTTCCCGTGCCCCGTTGCGATGAGTCTGTGTAGTGCGGTCTCCTCTTGCCTCCAGCACCCACAATGGGTCGCAGCCCAATAAACTGTAGCGTCCCAGTTGTTCACCACCTTCGATCGACTCCAGCAGAAAACTATAGGGCTGTCCCGCACACACTCGATACCAGGCAGAGACGGGTGTATCCAGGTCAGCAATCCATTCTTGATAGACAGGAACAAAGTTACCCTGACTGGCGAGGCTCGTAAAGTCTGAAAAACTAGGAAAGATCATGAGGGCTGAGGGGATGGAGAACTAAGACGCTGAATCATTGGGTAGGCGATGAACTAAGGTCTATTTAAATTCAATCGACTCGTAGTAGGGGCATTCCTTACAGGGGCCAGAGGGGTTAACGGCGCAGCGAATATGAGCCGAGCGGGCGTTGAAGCGGCAAGTAAGATCACCGATCAGATAGCCAACCCCTTCAACATACTGGTGATCGGCAGAGAGCGGCGATCGGTGCAAGCGGTTCAACTGACGGTTAGCGGAGGCATTCATCGCGGTACGCAAGCGGGTTCTCAGGTGGGCTTCTGCTTTACGCATCAGGAACCATGAGATAATTGCGGGAATCAGCCCGATCGCGATAATGAAGAGCGCTTCTAACATATCTTATCTGTCGCTGGTTAATCGCAATCTGTGAGCGCTACCCTGTTGCCTTGGTAGACTGTCCGTGAACCCATAACTCAACTTTAGATGGTGCTTTCGGCAAACCCGACGACAATCAAGTTTTTACAGCAGGCAACTTCGCCGCAATGGCTGGAACAGGCGCTAGCCAATCTTGATACCATTTTGCTGGATCACTCCCATTGCGAGCGCAAAGCCGCAGGCGTGGCGCTAAATCTCATGTTTCGCTATCCGTCTCAGACAAAATTGGTGCGATCGCTCACGGCTATTGCTCAAGAAGAATTGGAACACTTTGATCAGGTTAACGAAATTTTAGAACGACGGGGTATTCCTTTACGCGCGCTTGTACCACCTCCCTATGGCGCTGGTCTGAACAAGCAGATTCGTCCCAAAGAACCCGATCGCCTGCTGGATACCTTGCTAGTCTGTGGCTTGATCGAAGCCCGTAGCCATGAACGGCTCGGTCTGTTGGGCGCTCATTGTCCCGACCTTGAACTGGCAAAGTTCTACCGTGCGCTGATGGCATCAGAAGCACGGCATTATGGGGTTTATTGGCTCCTGGCAACCACTGAGTTTGAGCGTGCTGCGGTAGACCAACGTTTAGAAGCCCTGGCAGCGATCGAAAGCCAATTGCTTGCGACGCTGCACCCTGAACCAAGAATACATAGCTAAGAAGATCAGGATAGGCGCTGATCATGGAGCGTCGATCGCCAAAAATTGAACCAACTTAACCAGGAGCAACACGAGTGGAAACGAACAAGACGGCGATCGAGCATCAAAACGTCCCTCAAGCGCATCAAGGGCTGCATGGCTTTCTCTACAGTTCTGAGGATGAGCATACAGCAGTCACCGCCGCTCCGACTTTGGAGAATAGCTCTGAGCTAATGCCCCTGGAAGCCTGGTGTGAGCTGGCTGGCAACGTCAAGGTCGTGGGTGTCTATGCGGTTTTGGGACACGATCGCCGCACTCACTATATTGGCTACTCTCGCAACGTTGCCCTGTCGCTTAAAGGTCATTTGGCACAGCTTGGCAACGACATCTGCGCGTTTGTCCAGGTACAAACTGTCAAGTTTCCTAAGCGGGAAGTCATGGAACAGCAGCGTGATGCCTGGATTGCCCAATTAGCTTACGTACCATCTGGTAATGCAGAGGCAAGTGACCTGTGGGCAGGCACGATCGGAGAAGCCGCGATCGCCGTCATGTCGCCCTCTGAACGGCAGGCATACGAAGAGAAAAAGCTCAAGTTGCGTAAGGCAATGGCGGACGCGGATCTAAGTCGTGAAGCGGATGCCCAAAGTCAGGCTGAAGCGCACCCCACGCTCAAAGCAGCAGTCGAAAATGACGACTGGAGTGCGGTGATTCGAGAGCAAACCCAGCAAGCCTGACCTGCGTTTAGCTAACCTCGTTCACGCAAACCCTTCACTCATGCAAATACAGTACAAAGACTTTTTGCTGCGTGACTGGCAACCCACCGATCGCGCGGCCGCTGCCGAAATCATTCGCGCTGTTTTAGCGGAGTACGGGTTAGGTTGGGAGCCAGAGGGTGCCGATCGCGATGTTCTGGCAGTCGAGGCGTGTTACCAGGCGATCGGCGGTGAGTTTTGGGTAGTCGAACAACACGGCAAAGTGGTCGGCACCGGAGCCTATTACCCCATCCCGCGTGGACAAAATGCCGTCGAGATTCGCAAAATGTATCTGCTACCAGAAGCTAGAGGACAAGGTTTAGGGCGTTTTTTGCTCCAGACCTTAGAAGCCACGATCGCCACCCGCCACTTCGAGCAAATCTGGATTGAAACCGCTAGCGTGTTAGCCGAAGCCGTCAAGCTCTACGAAACCAGCGGCTATCAGCCAGCAACAGGTGTCGAAACCGAGCGGTGCGATCGAGTTTACCTTAAAGTGCTTAAAACCGGATAAAAGTTTCGAGTTTCGAGTTTTGAGTTTTGAGTTTTGAGTTAATTCGACCCTTGCCCTCTGTCCCCTGCTTCATCACTGCACACTATGGATGGAATTCGCCTGTCTTGGATAGGGGTGGAATGGTTCAGCGACCCCCTTCGAGTCATCCTCGCGCTTCTGTTTTTGATGAGCCTGCCCTGGCTGTTTCGCTCTAGACGATGGCTGCGTCGCGTGAGAACTTACGCGATCGCCCTACTGATCGTCTACCTGATTCTCATCTCCCCCCCTTTTGTTGCACTGGCAACGGCTGGCATCGTCAGTCCGCTAGCCCCTGATCCGGGTACGAGGGTGGATGCGATCGTTATTTTGGGACGTGGACGCGAACATAGCCCGTCTCGTGCAGATGTTGCCGCGCAGCTTTGGCGAGAGCAGCGATCGCCCCTAATTTTTGCGAGTGGGGTCAATGATGCCCCCCAACTCGCTCAATTACTGCGAACCCAGGGCATTCTGGCTGCAAACATCAGCGGCGAGGGTTGCTCCAGAACAACCTGGGAAAATGCAGTGTTTACGAAAGCCGTGCTGCAACCGCAGGGTATCAAGCAAATTCTATTAGTGACAGATGCGCCGCACCTATGGCGATCGCTCCTTATCTTTGAGCAAGCAGGCTTTCAGGTCATTCCCACTATCAGCCCTCTCTCAGACCAAATGACCAGCCCTCAACGTGCCATGTTGCTGGTGCGTGAGTACTTTTTTCTCGCTCTTTATCCCATCACATTAAAGCAAGAGCGCCCAACCCTGGAACAACCCCTCGCAGCAGTAGAAGAGCAAATCACCAGTCAAAAATGTCGTCTTGGCAGTGAAACCAAAAAAGTAACGCGAGCATAGCCCTGATGTCTTTGCACCCGCAAACCTCTTGATCAAACGACACAAAGCTTGAGCTGGTTACAGGCAGGAGAGGGGCGATCGCTTGCTCAAAGCAGCGGGTCATCACCTTTCAGCAGCGCGACCGAAAGCAAGACGGCAAGGCGATCGTTTATGTACCAATGCAACTGACTAAGCCCAACGCGACTGCTGGTTCCAGCATTAGGGCATTCCGGTTACGGTAGCCCAGAGATATTTCTTGAACGATCGAGCAGCCATCGTCAGACGCAACGGCTGAGACCATGTGTACAGGTCAAACGTCACCGGATCGCCCTTGACTGAAATATTGCCCAACAGCGAAATCCAATGAGTCGGCAGCGCTACTCGGGGTGGCTGTTTGCCCAACATGCCTTCAGCCGTAATCAAGGCAAAGGCCACACCACCGGATTGCAGTACCGTAGCAGCCTCTTGCATGGCGTTGACATCATTCATTAGATACACATGGTTGTAATCAGTCTGGCTATAGCCAAGAATTTCTTTAATCCAGCCAGTCATTTCCCACGATTTGGTCATGCCTGCCAGATTGCGAATGATGTCAGGAGCATTCGGCTCTACTGGAAAAAGGAGTGATTCAACATCGCGTAACGTTGCCAGCACCATCCAGTCAACCTGCCCCATGCGTAGGTTGTCACGGCTGTTTTGCCGCAGGCGATCGGACGACACAATAAAGCGGCTAAAGCCCTGAAAACCGCCCAGTAGGAATAAACTACGACAAAGCTCAACGTAGCGTAGCGGCTGCTTTTGTAGCAATGCCACCAAAACGGCAGCAGGACCACAAAATGGTTGTCCACCTTGATCCACCTGAAACGGATTTTGCACCCGTACCCGCATTTCCGCAATGATGGTCGCTTTATCTAAAAACGCCCATGCGCCAGGTGCAGGAGATTGTTCAAACTCTGCGATCGCTGCCATCGCCGCTGCCACTTGCTCGGTATCAGATGGATACACGCCAGTTAAAACATCTTTAGTAATCACGAACGGCTCCCTTAAAGCGCTAACAACACCGTTTAATACAACCTGCCTTTTCACGATCCCGGTGAGCCAAAAATCTGTACGCTCCTTTCGAGAGCATCTGGCAGAATCGGGCGATCGTTTTGTACTGACAGGACATATATCAATACAAAACACGTCATACCAGTCATGAGAACTGCTTAACGAAAGACTGCGCCTCTATGGGGTGACAGAGCAAGGTAGCCGATCACGATCGCTAGAACAGTCTATGCTCTTGGTCAAATTATATTACTCTGATAAAATAAATAGACTTTTATCGTGTGGAATCCTCGACTACTGTTTTCTCAGCAGCCCCTTTTTCATCGTTATACTCTTCGCGGCTATGCTTCTTCACTAGTGGAATTGTCGCGATCGAGGCTATTTTGCGCTCCAGAACAGTTAGCTCACTCCGGCTTACTTCAGCAAGATACAGGTTGAGTCAGCGGCATTTGCTTTTATAATCGCCTCAGTAGCGTTGGTCACTGTCCGTGCTTGCAATTTATCCTGGCAGCTTCGATCCCGTTACCCTGGGGCACCTAGACATTATCGAGCGAGGCTGCAAGCTCTTTGACCAGGTAATCGTGGCAGTGTTGCGTAACCCGAATAAAACGCCACTCTTTACCGTTCCAAAGCGGATTGAGCAGATTCGTCGCTCGACGCAGCACTTATCGAATCTCGAAGTCGATAGCTTTGACGGGTTGACCATTGACTATGCCAGGATGCGACAAGCATCAGCGCTGCTTCGAGGCTTGCGAGTACTCTCTGACTTTGAGATGGAACTGCAAATGGCTCATACTAATAAGACACTCTCCGCCCAGATTGAAACCGTTTTTTTGGCAACGTCGAATGAGTATAGTTTTTTGAGCAGCAGCCTTGTGAAGGAAATCGCCAGGTTTGGCGGTGCGATCGATCATCTTGTTCCCAGTCATATCGCCGTAGATATTTACCAATGCTTCGCCAAGACCCATCCAGCACCAGCCCAGACCACGGCTTTAGCTCCAACGCCAGCGCCCATAACGGAACCGTTCATGGAGACACCGCCCGGTCAGGAAATATAGACATTCAGCGAGAGCTAAATCGGCTGGAGGAGATGATTCTCGACAGCCCACGGGTGCCCATGACTCGCTGGACATGGGTCGATGAGGAGCAGTTGCTAGAGCAACTCGATTTGGTGCGGCTTAGTCTCCCCGAGGCGTTTCATGAAGCAGAGACGATCGCTCGCCAGAAGGATGAGCTGTTTTTGCAAGCCGAGCAATATGCTCAGGGAGTGGTCGAAAACGCCGAGCGACAGGCAGCGCAAATTTTGAACGAAATGGGCATCCTGCGACAAGCGGAGATCGAAGCCCAGCAAATTCGTCAGCAGGCGCAGCAAAAGTGTGAAGCCGCCGAAGCACAGACCATTGCTGAAATCGAGCGCATACGCCGTCAAGCCCAACAAGAGCTAGAAGAAATGCAGCGTCTAGCGATCGCTGAGTGCGAAGAAATTCAGGCAGGCGCAGATGAGTACGCTGATCGCGTGCTACAGGAAATGGAGCTACAGTTAGGCGAAATGATGCGAGTCGTTCGCAATGGTCGGCAACAGCTTCAGCCGGAACCACCGCTTCGCACCAGGGAGGCAAATGCCAGGGAAGCCAGTACCAACAACGTGCGATCGTCCGGTTCAAAGGGCGATCGCTCTAAAAGCTAAATCTGAGTCGATGAGTCAATAGTTAAACAACTTGCTGACCCATCTACCCCTTGCTACATCGACTCAAGGTTGACAATCGAATCTACCAGACCGCAATGTAGAACCTGTCTATACTGCTTGTTTTGCCTGCCAGACTGCACCCAAAGCGGCTCCTAAGCCTGCTACCAAGCCGACGCTCATCCCCTCGATTGTACGGGTCGTAGGGCTTTTAGTTAAACACTGTGCCGATGGCGCTGCTGCTTGTAAGCAGCTGTTGCTTTCTGCCCAGCTTGCCGTACCACCCAGAACCACACCAGCGGTGCTACATGCCACGATAAGGGTTAATACAGCTCGATTTTTTCTACCTGCTCGATTTTTTCTACCCATAGATGGATGCCAAATGCTTCAAGAATGGTGATGTAAACCTTTACCTAATGTACCCAGCTAGTTTGTAAAGTCAACAGCCTTTGCGTATTCTTGATTTCCGAACAACGTTTTTGTGGAGAACAGTTAGGATTCGCCCACTTTCAACAGCTTTTTAGCCGTATTTTTAGCCGTACGTAGACGCGCACCCGGCAACAGTTTGTTCATTGTTATGATGAACCTGTGTGTTGGCATTGCTACATCCCTATCCTGGGCGATGTGAAGCGGTGGATGAGGCAAGCGTCACCTGAGCGTTGTACTAAATTTGAGTGTCTAACGATCGCAGGCAGTCGTTCATGATGCAGGTCGTGCAGTACTATCAACAGCACTAGCTTTTTTTCAATCACCCCGCCGACTCATGGATACTTTTCTGCCGATCGCTTATCTCCAAGAGCAATTTATTCCGTTTACAGAAGCCAAACTTTCGATCGCAACCCATGCTCTGCATTATGGAACGGGTGCGATCGGAGGACTGCGAGGCATTCCCGACCCACAGAACCCTGATCAAGTGTTGCTCTTTCGGCTAGAGCGTCACTGCCAGCGGTTGAGTCAGAGCGCTCGCTTTCTCCATTACGATTTGCCTAGCACGGTCATTAAGGAGGTCATTGTAGAGTTTATCCAAAAAAATCGCCCCACTCGTCCCTTCTACATTCGCCCTCTGGTTTACACGTCTGGACTGGGCATTGCGCCGAGGCTACATCAGGTTGAAAAGAGCCTCTTAGTCTACGGTTTAGCGATGGACGATTATTTGCCGCCCGCAGGTGTAAGCTGTCGCATCAGTTCGTGGCAGCGTCAGGCAGACCCCAGTATGCCGTTACGCGGCAAAATTACGGCTGCGTATATTGCCTCAGCCCTTGCCAAAACGGAAGCGGTCGAATCAGGCTTTGATGAAGCAATTATGCTGAATGCCCAGGGCAAGGTAAGCGAGGCGTCGGGGATGAACATTTTCATGGTTCGCAACGGTCAGTTGATTACGCCTGGTTTTGATCAGGACATTCTCGAAGGTATTACCCGCGATAGTGTACTGACTGTGGCGAAGGATCTGGGCATTCCTACGATCGAGCGTCCGATTGACAAGTCCGAACTATACATTGCTGATGAAGTCTTTCTAACGGGCACGGCTGCTAAGGTCGCACCCGTCAAGCGGGTTGAAAACTACGAACTACCTGCCGATCGCCCCGTGACAGAACGCCTGCGGGCATTGCTCACTGCTATTACCGAAAAACGCGAGCCGCAGTATCAAGCGTGGGTGGATACGATCGCCTTTGATTCGTAAGAACGGATCGCTGTGCCAGGTGCTAAAGTCTCTCTGAAGTAAAGTCTTACTGCCGCGATCGCGGCGAGATTAGTACTGCGATCGCCAACGTAAAGGAGCGCAAAATGAAGCAATGGATTTGGATACGGCAGCATTCGCTGAAAGCAGGCATCGCCCTGATAACGATCATTCTGACTATTGTCATGGCTGGATGGCACAGTGTCAGCAACGCGCAAGCAGGAAACACTCAACTGCTCTGGTACGGACAATCTGCCTTTAAGCTCACCACGCCATCCGGTAAGGTGCTACTGATCGATCCCTGGCTGGAGAATCCGCTGAACCCTAACGGTAAAGCGGATCTGGCAGCGCTGAAACAAGTCGATTTAATCTTGGTGACGCACGGGCATTTTGACCACTTAGGGAATGCGGTGGCGATCGCCAAAAAAACGAACGCCAAGCTGGTCAGCACCTTTGACTTGGGGCAAGCGATGGTAGCCTCTAGCGGTTATCCCAAAGAGTTAGTCACCCTTGAGACACAGGGAAACTTTGGTGGTGAGCTGACGCTGCTTAATGGCGAGGTTAAGGTTGCCTTTATTCCAGCCGTCCACAGTTCTTCTGTTGCGTCGGATGGCAGCCCTGCCACCTTTGCAGGCAATCCGGGTGGGTTTTTGGTCAGCGTTAAGGGTGGACCAGTGATCTACCATACGGGCGACACAGATTTATTCGCTGATATGTCGCTCATACCCAAATTTAGAAAAGTAAGCTTAATGTTGGCGTGCATTGGCGACCAGTTTACGATGGGACCCCAACGCGCTGCCGAAGCCGTTAAACTGGTTAACCCAACGACGGTTGTACCCATGCACTACGGTGTTTTCAACCTGCCAGGAACACCGGATGCATTCGTGCAAGCACTACGGCAGCAGAGTGTAAAGAGCCAGGTGAAAATGATGAAAGTCGGTGAAGTCTTGAAACTCTAAGTAACACCACTAGAAAGCTACGACACTATCAACCTGGGCAACACGACCGCTTACGTGACCAATAGAAAGCAGCCAAGAATCGATCGCTGGATGGATTCTTGGCTGCTTTTTAGTCAGCAATGTGACTCTATTTAACTCAAGTTAGTCGCGTACATAGCAATCAACTAACCAATATAGTTGGCTTCAGCTTCGAGGAGGCGGATCAGTTCCTCATCGCCATTAGCTCTAGCGGTTTCCAAACGGCGCTGCAAGTTTTTTTGCATATTAGCGCGGTGGGTTTGGGATGACTGTGTCACGGCTTCCTGACGCTTGCTGTTCATGAGGTACATTTGTTAAAAATAAAATGTGCTAAGAGATTTGATTAAATTATAGCATTCATAAGAAAAAACGGTAGCTTGCGATACAGAGTGTTACGAATCTGGATCGCGATCGTCCTGGTTTAAGCGGAAGCTGAGTTAGAAGCCAGACAAAATATGGATCAGCATTTCAGAAACGGTAGACGCATCGGCATTGAGTAGTCGCGCTATTGAGGATGAGTCCAGCTTAAAGCGAAATCCCTATGAAATAGAACTACTGGTAGAGGCGAAGCAGGTGTAGTCCTTGCGAAACTTATGGCACAGCAGTATTTAGCCGTGAAACAAGCTCTAACTTTTTTCAAGCTGGTATGCTTTGTACCTTTCATCAACCTATGGCTTGCCAAGTGTCGGCTTTGAGCTGTAGTGATGGTTGGATGCAAAAATTGCTTTTGCAATCCCTGTCTATTGCCATGTCTGCGCTGTCATGCCGCTGCGCTAGACCGCAGGAGATTGTAGAGAGTGTCTTTAGATGTGTGCAGCTACTACCAATCTCTCTTTGACAAAGAAAATTTAATTCAAATACTCATAGTAGCGACCGATGCAAACTCTCTCGGCAACCGTTCAACCCCCATCTTCTCAAGCCGTCTTGAGTGATTCTCAACCGATTCACACTTATTTGGGGTGGGAAATTTTTCTCAATCGCGTTTTTCAAGGACGCACGAACAAAGGGTTGTGGCTACATTGGTATCATCCTGCCGATCGCAGGTATGCAGCACAAGAAGGTCAGGTTGCTGTCCGCTATGGCTATTTCGTTGTACCGACTCAACCCCTCGAAGAAGCTCTACACGCCGCGCAGCAGTCAATTGATGCGATCGTTGAGCTGGAGTCAATGGAGACTGACCGCCCCTTCGTGTCACTGAGCAATGCTTCCGAGCAGTATTGGCAGGATTTACCGATCGCCAGTTAAAGCAATGATTAAGAGGCTGCAAGGGAGACGCACCAATGGAGCCATGCCGCCTGCTGACCCTGCTGAGTGATTTTGGTTTGAGCGACTCCTATGTCGGCGTGATGAAAGGGGCGATCGCGCAAGTCAACCCAGCAGTGACAGTCATTGATCTGACGCACCAGATCCCGCCACAGGATATTGCTCTGGCGCGTTTCACTTTGATGACGGCGTATCCTTATTTTCCAGTTGGCACTGTCCATGTTGCGGTGGTTGATCCGGGTGTAGGTGGTACGCGACGGGCGATCGCGGTTGCCGTAGGCGAAGTGGCGGCTCAACCAGCAGGCTTTTTAGTCGGACCCGACAATGGCATTTTCAGTGGGGTCTTTGCCGCCCATTCCATCATTACAGCCGTTTCACTGACCAATCCCCGTTATTGGCGCACACCCGCACCCAGCGCGACCTTTCATGGACGAGACATCTTTGCATCCATCGGTGCCCATCTTGCCAATGGGGTACTGCTGACTGAGATGGGCGATCGCCTTGAACCAGAAACGCTGGTCAGGCTGAATGTACCTGTGTACCGTCGGCTTGAGCACTGTCAACTTGCGGCAAAGAGCACTGAGAAGCCAGCAGCAGTTTCAGCGGAGGGTGGAGACGTGGTTGGTCCCTCTTACGAACTGACAGGCTGCGTTCAAGCGATCGACCACTTTGGCAATGTCATTACGAATATTCCTGAAGCGCAAGTCAGCGGCAAACAATGGTCGCTCTCGATCAGCACTGTCACCCTCACGGGAAAGCAAACCTATAGCGATCGCCCGACTGGAGAGCTAGTAGCGCTGGTGGGCAGTCATGGCTGGGTTGAAGTTGCTGTTAATGGTGGCAGCGCCCAGGCAAGGCTGCATTTAAACCGAGAGCAGTCTACCAATCTGGCTGAAATCGTTGTTAGTTGTTGGCTGTTAGAGACAGAATAGGTGAGGAGCAACGCAACAGCACTCACTACATTAGCCATGACGCAATCACTTGAGCCAGAGCTATATCAGGGACAGTTTGGGGAGTTTACGCTGACGGCAGACGATCGCAAGGGTGTGATTATTTATCGCACCGGGTTGATGGTGGCAGCACTCTGCTTTGCGATTGGGGTCGGGTTAGCGCTGAAGTATGCAGACAAGCCAGAGATTCTACAAGGGCTGACCTTTCTTTACACAGGCTTTTGTTTGGCATTGGGCGTGAGTTTGCTGACAATCCATATCTATATGGCACCCTTGCATCGGGCGCTACAGGTGTTCTGGGGTGTTGGCAGTCTTGCCGCAGTGGCGATCGGGCATCTTGATCCAGAGCCGTTTGCCGTAACTGTTTACAATCAACCGTTGAGTATTCTGGGTATTGGCTTTACCTTTGCAGCGCTGACTGGCATTTTCTTTAAGGAAGCAGTGTGCTTTAACCGTCTCGAAACAAAGTTCCTCACGCCGATCGTGCCGCTGCTCCTGTTGGGGCACCTGGTTGGTTGGCTCCCTTTACCGCTAGAACAAGGATTGCTAGCACTTTGGGCACTGCTTTTTCTAGTCTTTGCTGTTCGCAAGGTCATCCAGCCGATTCCGCCCGATATTGGTGACAAGAGTGTGTTTGCTTACTTAGAGCAACAGCGCCTCACTAAAGCAAAGGCTGCTCCGTAACGCAGCTGTGAAAAGGATGCTGTGACTTAAACGATGCAAGCATGTGTAAGCCACAGTAAGGATGTGCTGAACTTCTAGGGGATCGCTAATGAAGCCTGACAAAACGTTTACGCTAAACCGTTTGAGACGGCTGGAGCCACTGCTCTGGGTGGTGGTGCCCTTGATTGGTGTACTCTCACTGTTGGGTATGACCTTAAGTCGGCAACAGGTGCAGCCATCGGTTCAGGCAGCATCGAGTCCTTTACCGACGCTTGCGTCTCCACTAGCAGCGCGATCGCCGACAACACCTACCCCCTTACCGCAAGCGACGAAACCGACTGCCAAACCATCCCCCAAACCCGTTGATCCCAATGCGTTGACGGAAGAACAAAAAGCAATTAATCGGCGATCGAAAGCCGCCTTCGCCTCAGTGGGATCATCCGTTGATGCGTTAATTGAAATGCACGTGGCGATCGCTGAAGGGGTGTCCTCCCTGACGATCGGCGCTCCCACGGGTGCCATCCTGCTTAATCAGAAAGGACAGCAACTGCACCAGTTAGCACCCGGTACCGTTTACAATGCTCAGCTCGATGGACAAGGCATTCGCCTTGGAGACTGGCAATTGCCAGCAGTTGTTTGGCTAGAGATCCCGCCGGGAAGCGTGTTTCAATTGGGCGATCGCACCTACCGGGGACGGCTCCTGCTGGTTGCCACTGGTGGTAAATTGTGGGGCGTGAATCATGTCAACCTGCGACAGTATCTTTACAGCGTTGTTGCCAGCGAAGTCTCACCTAGCTGGAAAATGGAAGCCCTGAAAGCACAGGCTGTTGCCGCCCGTTCCTATGCGTTGACTTACTATTTCAAACCCGTCAGTCCGCTTTTTCACATGGGCGCAACTGAGTATTACCAGGTTTACAGTGGCATCGATCGCGAAGCGAGTACAACCAGTGCCGCCGTTGATGCTACAGCTGGCGAGTTTGTCAGCTACCGGGGCGGCATTGTTGAATCACTCTATGCTGCCTCTGACGATATTGTGGCAGAGGCGTTTCAGGGTAAAGGTATGAGCCAGCTAGGGGCATTGGCGTTAGCCGAACAAGGTTACTCGTATCAACAAATTTTGAGCAACTATTACCCCAAAACAGGCGTAGCAAGAATTGAAGCAGATCAAGACTAGAGGCATAGAATAGACTCCATCTGCGGTATCGGGTCTTACTAAAAGTGCCGTAGGTGGTAATATTACTGTTGTTGGACAGAAGTCACCTGGGTTAGTCAGGATTAGCACTATGCCACTTACGCTAGCGTTAGAACGAACAAAGCAGCCGTCCGGTATTAAGCTAGGGCGCGTTCTCGTTGTTGAAGATGAAGGTCTAATTGCCGAGGCAATTGCGTTAGCGCTAACAGATGAAGGCTTTGATGTTGTGATGGCTGAAGATGGTCGGGCTGCTCTTGACTTAGTCCACCAATTTAAAGCATTGGAGTCCAATGGTGGTTCAGGGCTGGCATCGACATTGCCACATCAACTGCGGGGTCGATCGCTCGATCTAATTATTCTCGACTTGATGTTGCCCTACATCAATGGGCTTGACCTCTGTCGTCTCATTCGCCGAGAAGGTATAACCGTTCCCATTTTGATGCTTAGTGCCAAAGGTAGTGAGACCGATCGCGTCGTTGGGTTAGAAGTCGGGGCGGATGATTACCTCACCAAGCCATTCGGCATTCGTGAACTGGTTGCCCGTTGTCGTGCCTTGCTGCGCCGCCACCAACAGTTTCAAGTACAGCCAGAGCAGCCCTCATTAAAGTATCAAGATATTGCTCTTTATCCTCAAGAATGCCGCATTACAGTACGGGGGGCAGCCGTTAATTTCTCGCCTAAAGAATTCAAAATTCTAGAGCTATTCATGAGCTATCCCCGTCGCGTCTGGTCGCGGGAGCAGTTGCTAGAACGCATTTGGGGACCTGACTTTATTGGTGATAGCAAAACGGTAGATGTGCATATCCGCTGGCTGCGCGAAAAACTTGAGGTTGATCCCAGTAGCCCAACGTATTTGATCACAGTGCGCGGGTTTGGCTATCGCTTTGGTTAAACGGCGATCGACGGTTAGCAGCCAGCAATCAGCTTAGAATAGCGGTACATTCTACTTTAAGTGAGTCATGCGATCGTAATGCTTTGTTGAAAAACAAATCAGCATTGTGCACTGCATGGCTAGGGCGATTTCTCATTAGAATCCTTGTTTTAGTTACAGCAATTTTCATTTGTGTGCCACACGAATTGCCTGTTTGGACTTAATCCAGAGGCGTTACCTGTACAGCACTCATCTGAAAACTGCTGTAAGACTGCTTGCTGACAGCTGGGCGCTAAACAACGTGGCATTTTTGTGTTTTCTGCTAGGGCTTGTTATTGGGCTAGGCATGCTGATCTGGTATCACATTCAGCTCACCCGTCAGCTTCGGTTTTTGATGTCTTCGTTTCAACCCCAGGCTTCACGTCGATCGCTCGTGTCGGTATGGCGGTTACGGCAAGCCTTTGCAGCTTCAGCAGATGCCCAAGAAGCGTTACTGGCTGATCTGGAGATCTGGAAACATCTTGCGCTGGCTGCCCCGATCGGCATACTGCAAGTTGATGAAGAGAATCAACTGATCTGGTGCAATGCTCAAGCGGGTCAACTCCTTAGCATTCAGCCACCGACCGCGCTAACCCGTCGTTTGCTGCTGGAGCTTGTTCGCTCCTATGAATTAGATCAATTGATTGAGCAGACTCGCGTACTCCACAAGCCCTGCCAAAGCGAATGGACGTTTCATCCTGTATGTGCCGATCCCTCGCAGCTATCGCGCCAAATGCCCCGTCCGTTGCGGGCGCATAGCTTACCGTTACGCAATGGCTGTGTCGGCGTTTTTTTGGAAAGCCGTCAGGAAACTGTCTTGTTGGCTCAACAGCGCGATCGCTGGATCTCTGATGTGGCTCACGAACTCAAAACGCCCCTCACGTCCATTCGTCTGGTTGCCGAAACGCTTCAGATCCGGCTGGAGCCACCACTGCGCGATTGGATCGATCGCCTCCTCAACGAAACAATCCGCTTAAGTAGTCTGGTGCAAGATCTGTTGGATTTGAGCCAGCTTGAAGCAAATCCCCACCCCAGCCTTAGGTGCAGAACCGTTGACCTGACCAAGCTGATACAATCTGCCTGGTTTGGTCTAGAGCCATTAGCCCGTAAAAAGCAGCTTCAGCTTGACTATGTGGGACCCGATCGCCTGCTGATAGAGCTTGATGAATCGCGGATGCACCGTGTGCTGCTAAATTTACTCGACAATGCCATTAAATACAGTCCGCTACAGCAGGTGATTCGAGTACAGATCAGTTTGATTACAAACGATCGCTCTGCCACGAACCAATTAATGCAACTAGATGTGATTGATGCCGGACAGGGTTTTCCCCTTGACGCATTGCCCTACGTCTTCGATCGCTTTTACCGCGCCGATCCATCGCGTTCTCGTAGCCAGGCTGAGGCTGAGGTCTCCACCCGCATCTATACCGTTGGCAAAAGTACCGCGACTTCCAGCAGTACTGTTAACGATCATGCCCAAACTTCAAAAGAAACCCATGCCGTACCAACCAGCAGCGGGAGCGGTTTAGGGCTGGCGATCGTCCGTCAAATTGTGGAAGCACATCAGGGCAGCGTACAGGCTAACAACCATCCCGACACTCATGGCGGCTGGCTACAAGTGTTTTTGCCCTTACAGCAAGACGACGCTTAGGCAAAAGGTCGTTGCTATAGCAATGCTTGAACAACTGAGGTACGCCCCATCCTTGCTAACAAGGGGCTTAAGCCCCTTGCCTGTAACTCACTAGAACCGGAAACGCTATAGAAGGCAAACGCGACGAAAACCTAGATTGTTAGACAAACTCGTTCGCGCCAACAGTCACTTTGAGTGGGAAAAACCATCTGTTTAGGCGCTGGTTTTCAAGTGTCTGACGATCGCCTAACCAACCGCGCCGCGATTTGCGATACTAGAAGCTGGTTCTGTGACGCACGCAACATATGTTTATTATCGATATCACTCTCAAAAACACCCCGCTTTCCCTTTCAGTACAGCGCAAGTCTGAAGAAGATGCCGAAGCCATCTATCAAAAAATCTTGCAAATGCTCCGTTCTGGCAGCAATGAACTATTAGAACTGTCGTGTGAAAAGCAAGTTGGGAAAAAAATCGGTATTATGGGCACTGAGATTTCAGCCGTGCAGATCTCTGATAAAGCTGGTACGGCTGCAGCATCCGGCAGACCACCTGGTTTTTTTGCGTTAGCTGAATGAGTGCCTCAGAACCGTTTGTACGCCAGACTGATGCCAGTCATGGCAGTCAGCCTCCCATACCTTTGGGAGGCTAGATATGGAGACAGTGTCTCAAACCTTTGGCATTGAGGTTCAGGACTTATGTTTTCGCTGGTACAAGGGAGAAACCGTCCTTGATGGGTGTAGTCTGACAGTGCCCCAAGGTGAATTCTGGATGCTTTTGGGCACCAACGGCAGCGGTAAATCAACGCTGTTAAAACTGTTAGCCAACCTTTTGCCACCTCAATCTGGATCAATTCAGACTAGTCCCCACATCGGCTTTGTTTTTCAGAACCCCGACCACCAGCTTGTGATGCCCACCGTTGGCGCTGATGTTGCGTTTGGCTTAGTCGCAGAAAAGCTCACGCCTGCCCAAGTCCACCATCGGGTTGAAGAGGCTCTGGATGCTGTCAATCTCCGATCGCTCATCCGGCGACCAATTTATGCCTTAAGCGGTGGGCAAAAACAACGAGTGGCGATCGCAGGCGCGATCGCCCGACATTGTGATGTGTTGCTGCTCGATGAACCGACAGCGTTGCTTGACCCAGACAGCCAGCTTGATCTGGTTGCCCAAGTACAGCAGTTGGTTAAAAGTCGCGGTTTGACGGCACTCTGGGTCACCCACCGACTGGATGAATTAGACTACTGCGATGGCGCATTTTTACTAGAGAAAGGAATGGTTGTCGATCAAGGTGATCCCCAGCGCTTAAAGCAACGCTTGATGCAGTTGCCTGTCTAGACGTGTTACAAGCCTTAAAAGTCACAGAATGATCGAGCTAGCGCCATAACACGAGCGCAACCCTAGCTCATAAGCACTTATGCAAAATTGATTACATATTCAGTTCCTACCTTGCCTAGCACTTTTTTGACATACGCGATTAAACTTTTCCAATCTTGATACGCAGCCACTTCTATCCATTCGTATTTCATGAAGCGCCACAGAGTTTCAATCAAGTTGAATTGGGGCGAGTAAGTCGGTAGCCAAAAGAGTTCCAGTTTGTTTTTTCGCCACTCTTCTAATTTCTCAATCATCGCCTCACTGGTATGAATCGAGGCTTGGTCCAGGACAACTACGGTTGTCTGCTCTAGAGTTTGACTGAATTGATCCAGGAAGCGAATCACTCGCTCACTGCGAGTCGTTCCTAGATAAACCTCGGCAACCAATTCATTCTGAGTATTGAGGAGACCCAAAACGTTTAATCGCTGACTGCTCTGACTTTTAAGCGTGATTCTGCTGCCCTTGTCTTGCCAACCATAGGGAACTGAAGGCACGAGCGAAAAGCCTGCTTCATCTAAATATCTCAGGCTAATTTCTCCTTGCTTCTCCTGTTCCTTCAGTTGCTTTAATCGTTCTAGCTTGACCTCTAACTCCCAACTATCAGGCTTGCCAGCCAATCCTCTTTTCATTCTCAGCCAGCGCATCTCAAACTGTTTCAGCACTCGCTTGAGCGTGTCTTTACTGATACGAATTCCCCAGGCTGCTTCAACTTGACTCAAAACTTTTTTGAGATTTTTAGGCTCGGCTTGCACCCACGCTCGTACCTGTTGTTTCTGCGCGTCATTTAACTTGGCTTTTCTGCCTCTGCCAGCGCGGTCATATAACCCTACTAGCCGTTCATCTTCCCAGCGCGTGAGCCAAGTGTACAGGGTTTTGCGACTAATGCCGTACAACTGCCTTAATTGCGACAGGCTCCAGCCTTGAAAGCTCAATAAGATGCATTGGGCTCGTTGCCTGACAAGATGATGTTGACTGTCTTGATAAATTCGCTTGAGTATCTTTTGCGTCTCCAGACTTAAATCTCTGACTAAGCGCATTGCTCTCTCACTCTCCTGCTGTTTTGGGTGCCTCTTACCCTAGTTATTTCAGGCTATATCAAATCGAATGATATGTGTAATTAATTCTGCTCAAGTGCTTAGCTTGTAGTCAGATGGATGTCTTTGTCGCCATAGCGCACCGCCCCTAGCCAATACGCAGGTAGACAGGCAAGCGAGCGATTAACAAGCTACCAGTGCCTCACGCTCTTGAGGCACTGGTTTCAGGCAGTAGTCAGCCCAGGGCTAGGTGTGGAGGTGTTGCTCTAAAGCGCATACATCGATCGAGACTGTATCCAGTTGCATCCGTACCTTGTAACAGAACTCAATAAAATATGTGATGATAAAGCTAATTAAAGGTTAAGTAAATGTCTACTATCCTTTGCAGGCTTTGAATTATGCCGCGATCGACTCCACAAGCAATACTGCTGGTGGACGGCTACAATGTCGTCGGGCTGTGGGCTGACTTGCGGAAAGTGCGTGATCACGAGGGTTTGGAACCTGCACGCCGCCAGTTGATTGAAGCGTTAACGGGCTACAGCGCCTTTCAAGACTTTGATACCCAGCTTGTCTTTGACTCACAGTATCGCGATACGGGTAGCAGTCGAGAGGTCATTACCCCTAACTTATGCGTCTGCTATACCAACTGTGGGCAGACAGCGGATACCTATATCGAAAAAGCCTGCGCCGACTTCCGCTATGACTTACGTAAGTTTCAACAGCGACTGATTGTGGCAACGTCCGATCGCGCCCAGCAGTTGACGGTCGTTGGCTATGGCGCAGAGTGGATGTCTGCCGAACGCTTGGGCGCAGAGGTGGCAACCATTGATCGTCGCGTTCAACGTCAGCAGAAAGCAGCTAAAAAGCCATCAAGTCGGTTTCTAGCTCATGCGCTTGACCCTGCTGCCCAACAGCGGTTGGCGAAGATGCGTTTTGGCAAGCATCAGCATTAAAGAGAAAAGCGTCATTGCAGGGGCAGTCTGAGCGTCAAAGAATACTCTTTGGTCGTTGTAATTTTGTTTTTGCGGTGGTAGGCAGGGCAGTGTTTGACTATATTTATGGCTTGGCAAGACACATTGACAGAAAACTAGGCTGAACGCTTGTCAAAGTAGTCAACTTACAGGTACTATAGGATTCGCAACTTAGAGCATTCCTCAGTAGCTCAGTGGTAGAGCGATCGACTGTTAATCGATTGGTCGCAAGTTCGAATCTTGCCTGGGGAGTTTAAGAAAGGATGAAAGATAAGGGATGAAGGATGAATCAACAGCCTTGAATCCTTCTGGCGATCGATTACTTAATTATTGGTCGCTCGACCCGTCCATTACATTTTTGAATCACGGCTCGTTTGGAGCCTGCCCGCTGCCCGTATTGGCAGCACAACAGCGCTGGCGAGACCGTATGGAACGTCAGCCCCTCCAGTTTTTTGGGCGCGATCTTGAAGCGCTATTGGACGATGCCCGTGTAGAGTTGGCAGCGTTTGTAGACGCGGACGCTGGTGATCTGGCGTTTGTGCCTAACGCGACAACTGCAATTAATACGGTTTTGCGATCGCTCTTCTTCGCACCGGGCGACGAGTTGCTCACGACAAATCAGGAATATAATGCCTGTCGCAATGCGCTGGACTATGTGGCAGAGCGATATGGCTTAAAGGTTGTGATCGCGCAGGTGCCGTTTCCCATTGATGAGCCGCAGCAGGTGATTGACGCGATCGTTGCCTGTGTGTCTGATAAAACGCGACTGGCGCTGCTGGATCATGTGGTCAGCCAGACGGGGCTTGTCTTTCCACTGACTGCACTGGTGCAAGCCTTGACGCAACGAGGCGTAGAGACTCTTGTAGACGGTGCCCATGCGCCAGGAATGTTGCCGCTCAATCTGCAAGCCCTTGGCGCGACTTACTACACAGGTAATTTGCACAAATGGGTTAGCGCTCCCAAAGGGGCTGCTTTTTTGTATGTGCAGCGCGATCGTCAGCCAGCCATTCGTCCGCTCACCATTAGCCACGGTGCCAATGCAACGTGTACCGATCGCAGTCGCTTTCGGTTGGAGTTCGACTGGGTGGGCACCGACGACCCTACGGCTTACCTCTGCGTCCCAGAAGCCATCCGCTTTATGGGTTCGTTGCTACCAGGAGGATGGGATGAGTTGATGGCAACCAACCATGCGCTGGCGATCGCGGCTCGTCGTAGCCTCTGCGAAACACTCCAGATTGCGCCGCCCTGCCCTGAAGCGATGCTGGGATCGATGGCAGTAGTCCCGCTGCCTGATGGCAACCCGATGGGGCTACAAGATGCCTTGCTGGCGCGTTACCAGATTGAGGTACCGATCGTACCTTTCCCCACCGCTTCCAGTCGTCTGGTGCGTGTTTCGGCACAGCTTTACAATTACCTGGAGCAGTACGAATACCTTGGACGGGCGATCGCAGAATTGCTACAAGAAGAAGGCTCTATGAAAAAGCATCAGTAAAGCTTAGTACTCGCGCTAAAAATAGTAGTGGATAGCTGCCTCAAGCTTTCGTTTGTGCTTTCTTGCTCTTTTCTTTTTCCTTCTGCTTGGCGCGTTTTTCAGCGGCTTTGGCTTCCTTTTCGGCTTCGATCGCCGCTAAGGTTGCTTTATCTTTTTCTTCAGCAATTTTGTCGAGATAGTAATGATAATCGCCGCGATAAAGGATGAGTTCGCCATCCCGAATTTCGACTATTTTGTTGGCGACCTGGGAGATAAAGTAGCGATCGTGCGAGACGATAATTACCGTACCGTCGTAGTTCTGGAGCGCTTCTTCCAGCATTTCTTTAGCGGGAATGTCCAGGTGATTAGTTGGCTCATCCAGAATCAGTAAGTTAGCGGGTTGCAGCAGCATTTTTGCTAGCGCCAGTCGGGCTTTTTCACCGCCGCTGAGTGCTTCAACTTTCTTGAAGGCAGAATCGCCGCTGAAGAGGAAGCGTCCCAGTAACGTGCGGACTTCTTCATTGCTCCACTTGGGCACTTCGTCGTGAATGGTTTGGATGACGGTTTTCTGCAAATCGAGCGCTTCTGCCTGATTTTGCTCAAAGTACCCAGGAATGACGTTGTGGCTGCCCATCGTCACAGTACCTTCGGTCGGTTGCTCCATGCCCATCATCAGGTGCAGCAGCGTGGATTTTCCAGCACCATTGGGGCCCAGGAACGCAACACGATCGCCCCGTTCGAGCATCAGGTTTGCATCCAAAAACAAGATTTTCTCACCATAGGAGTGGGTCATGTTTTTGATTTCCACCATTTCGCGACCGCTGCGAGGTGAGGGTGGAAAACGGAAGTGGAGGGTTCTTACGCCGCCATCGGGCGCTGCAATCCGCTCAATTTTGTCAAGCTGCTTTTCGCGACTCTTTGCCTGGGTGCTGCGGGTGGCGCTGGCACGGAAGCGATCGACGAATGCCTGCTGTTTCTCTAGCTCTTTCTGCTGCCGCTCAAAAGCGCTGAGTTGGGCATCGCGCATCTCTTCTTTTTGCTGAAGGTAGGCGGAGTAGTTGCCCAGGTAGGTGCTGGAAACGCCACGCTCGGTTTCCACGATTTGGGTGCAGAGGCGATCGAGAAATTCGCGGTCATGAGAGACGATGACCATGGGCGTAGACAGCCCTTTGAGGTAGTTTTCCAGCCACTCGATCGTCTCCAGGTCGAGATGGTTAGTCGGCTCATCCAACAGCAGCAGATCGGGCTTTTGCAGGAGGATTTTGCCCAAACTCATCCGCATCTGCCAACCACCGCTGAAGGCACTCACCAGGCGATCGCCATCCTCTAGGTCAAACCCCAGATCGGGCATGATTTTCTCAATGCGCGAATCCAAGCCGTAACCGTCCAGTGCCTCAAACTGTCGCTGTAAGCGATCCATGTCATGCAGCAAAGTATCTAATTCTTCAGGCGTTGCCGTTTCCATCGCTCGATGGACAGCAGACAGCGCGACGTGAACATCATTTGCTTCCCCAAAAGCACGCCAAAACTCCTCGCTCACGGTGCGGGTCGGGTCTACTTCAAATTCCTGGGTGAGATACGCAATGTGCAGACTGGCAGGGCGGATAATTTCGCCTGCGGTTGGCTCTGTTTCGCCTGCGATGATTTTAAGCTGAGTTGATTTGCCAGCACCGTTAACGCCGACTAAGCCAATACGATCGCCGGGTTTGACTTCCCAGTTGATATCCTTCAGCACTTCGCCAGTCGGATAAATTTTGCTGACGTGCTCCAATCGCAACATGGGGAATCTCCAGAGAAAGTCAAGTTAAGGTGGGTCTGCGATGACTGTAACAAAATTTAATCGTACATGGTTTGCGTGAATGTCGCGCTTAAACCATGAACTTGGGCACGACTCCGAGTCAAGTCTTCATTCCTGATCGATCTTCTTTACTAATTCCCGAATGGTCTCCTCGACCGATCGCGGCTTCCAACCTAGTTCTCGTCGTGCTTTGCTGCCATCGACACGCACACAGCGATCGTACACATAGTGAACGCGCTCTCGGCTCAGGGGGGGCTGCCAGTTAAACAGGCGACCGATGGGATCAAGCAAATTGCCCACTAGCCGCACGATCGCCTCTGGGGTTTCGGCTGGAGCCGGAACACCGGACTCTTTGCTCAGTAAAGCAAACATTTCGCGGGTCGTCATATCGCCTGCCGAAATAATGTAGCGTTCGCCGCGCTTGCCCTTCTCGGCTGCCAGCAGCATTGCTGTTGCCAGATCGTCTACATGCACGATGCCCGTGACGCGATCGCTCCCTGCCCAAAGCTTCAACTCACCTTTAAGGAACTGCTTCACCACAGGACCAAAGTGCGGGTCATCAGCACCAAAAATCCCCGATGGCAAAACGCTGACCACGTGGAACCCTTCAGCCGCCGCCCGATCGACTAATTGTTGAGCGTCATACTTGGTGCGATCGTACGCTGACGAAAAATCTTCTTGTGTGCGTTCAAAGGTTTCATCAATGACGCGCCCTTGGGTATCGCCAAAAATGCCGATCGTGCTGCAATACACCATTTTAGGAACGCCCGCTGCCTGCGCTGCTGCCAGAACTGCCCGCGTACCTTCCACATTGACCCGCGTCATTTCGGCTGCGTTGACAATGCCCAGTTCCACGTAGGCAGCAATGTGAAAGACCACATCCACGCCCGTCATCGCTGCTTTCAGGGCATCCACATCGCACAAGTCGCCATATACTAGCTCCACCTTGCTTTCTGCCAGACGTGCCAGATCGCTAGACTTTCGTACCAATCCTACTATCGCATCGCCACGTTGCTCCAACGCCTGAATTAAATGCGCTGCGGAAAAGCCGTTTGCCCCGGTTACAAATGCTTTCATAGGTTACCTGATAACGACATTGTTCAGGGTCGAGAACTGGAAGGCAATTGAGTAATTACTTTATCCACAATGCCATAGGCTTTGGCTTCTTGAGCGGACATATAAAAATTTCGGTCAGTATCAACATCAATTCGCTTCAGTGGTTGCCCTGTAAATTGAGCCAGCAGATCGTTAAGACGCTTTTTCTGATACAAAATTTCTTTTGCCTCAATTGCAACATCAGTTGCCTGACCATCAACACCACCCAAAGGTTGGTGGATCATAATGCGTGAGTTTGGCAAGGCAAAACGCTTTCCTTTTGTACCACCAGCTAACAACATACTTGCCATCGAGCTTGATTGCCCCATGCTTACTGTGACAACATCTGATTTTAGCGATCGCATGGCATCATAAATAGCCATTCCTGCGGTGATGTATCCGCCTGGAGAATTAATATATAGATAAATATCTTTTCCCGGCGCTTTACGATCTAGATAAAGTAGTTGTGGGATAATTGCTTCTGCAACTTCATCATCAATTTCTTTACTAAGAAGAATGACTCGTTCACTTAGCAACCAGTCGCTCACATTGTTAGCATCCTGGTTGACTGACAAAACTTATTGGGTAGCGCTTTTTCGTAAAGGATAGAAGAAAATAGAGAAAAGGCAGTTTCAAGTGAGCCGAAAGCCAGGATGAAACCTTACTTAATTTGTCCGAGTTGCGGGTCGGATGACATCATGAAAAATGGCACCACTCGTCGTGGTAAACAGAATCATAAATGTCGAGACTGCGGTCGTCAGTTTGTGGAAAACCCCCAGTGGCAACCGAAGGCGCAAGAGACCTGTGCCTTGATTGATCGCCTACTGCTCGAACGGATTCCCTTAGCGGGGATTGCCAGAGTCTTGCACCTGTCGGAAAGCTGGTTGCAGCAGTACGTCAATCAGTGCTATGAGCAGGTGGCCCAACAAGCCGAGGTGCTGCCGAAAACGACTGCTCGGTTGACGGTACAAATGGATGAGTTGTGGTCCTTTGTGGATGAGAAAGGCAACAAACAATGGGTCTGGTTAGCGCTGGATGTGGCGACCCGGGAAATCATTGGGTGTCATGTGGGTGATCGGTCGGCACAAGCGGCGCAAGCGTTGTGGGACTCCCTCCCTCGACGTTATCGACAATATGCTCGCCTTTACACGGACCATTGGGAAGCCTATGCCTGTGTCCTACCGAGTAAACGGCATTTTGCAGTGGATAAAGCTTCTGGGTTGACCAGCTATATTGAGCGGTTGAATAATACATTGCGACAACGCATTTCACGGTTAGTCCGCCAGAGTTTATCGTTCTCGAAGAAGTTAGAGAATCACATTGGCGCGATTTGGAACTTCATTCATCACTACAATCAAAAGCTTCGAGAGAACCTGCAACGGGAGCAAAGAGCTTCTTTTTCTCCATCCTTTACATAATGGCACTACCGAAAATTTCACTAAATTATACTCTCTAAGCTAATTTTGTTGCTGTATTTGCCTTGTTTATGATAGGCACCATACAAATCATCTCTAGACTGAGTCTTCACCAGCCATCTAAGCTGCATAAGTACTGATTATACGGAAAGTTTCCGTATATTTCCCTTCACTTTCCATCAGATATTTTGCAGTCAAAACACGACCCAAGGCAAGGGGCTGTTATGTTTCAACCAGCCCTTACTTTCATACACAACACTGGTGACTTGTGATTGACGATCGACCACTCACCCATCAGGTGATGACGGTTGGTTTAGCCATCCCTGTATGAGTATGAATGTCAGCAATTTCATCTGCAATCTTGATCAAATCAGCCAGTGCGATTTGAGGATCAAGCTGATGTTTGGCAATGTTCGGTTCGTAGCTTTCGAGATAGAGCCGCAGCGTTGCGCCCTGGGTGCCCGTGCCCGAAAGCCGGAACACAATGCGAGAATCATCGGTGAAGCCAATCCGTACACCCTGCTTGGTGCTGATGCTGCCATCGATCGGGTCGGTATAGCTAAAGTCATCCGTATAGGCAACTTCATAGGCACCAAACTTTTTGCCCTTCAGCGTGGGCATTTGCTCATAAACGCCTTGCATCAGTGTGGCAGCGCGATCGCTATCGACACCTTCGTAATCATGACGTGAGTAAAAGTTGCGTCCGTACTGCTGCCAGTGCTCCGTCACAATTTGCTCCACCGATTCTTGCCGCACTGCCAGGATGTTGAGCCAGAACAACACTGCCCACAGACCATCTTTTTCGCGGACGTGGTTAGAGCCTGTACCAAAGCTTTCTTCACCGCAGAGCGTGGCTTTGCCAGCATCCAGCAGATTGCCAAAAAACTTCCAGCCTGTTGGTGTTTCGTAGGCTTCGATGCCAAGACGTTGCGCCACACGATCGGCTGCCTGACTCGTGGGCATGGATCGGGCAATACCTGCCAAGCCATCTTTATAACCGGGCACCAATTTGGCATTCGCAGCGAGTACAGCAAGGCTATCGCTAGGGTTCACAAAAAAGTGACGACCGAGAATCATGTTGCGATCGCCATCCCCATCAGAGGCGGCACCAAAGTCTGGTGCATTCTCGCCAAACAGCACCTCGACCAGATCATGCGCGTAAACCAGATTGGGGTCAGGATGTCCACCACCAAAGTCTTCTAGGGGAATCCCATTCTGCACGGTGCCAGCGGGTGCGCCCAGCGTGCCTTCAAACAGCGCATGAGCGTAAGGACCTGTGACCGCGTGAAGCGAGTCCATGCACATCCGAAACTGTCCGCTGGTCAAGAGTTGACGGATGCGATCGAAATCAAACAGCGATTCCATTAGCTCGGCGTAGTCAGCCACCGCATCAATCACTTCAACCGCGCATTCGCCTAGAGGAAAACTGCCCAGTTTATCTAAGTCAACGTCAGTAGCGTCCAAAATTTTGTACTGGTCAATGACCTTGCTACGGGCAAAAATGGCATCTGTTACCTTTTCTGGCGCAGGTCCACCATTGCCAATGTTGTACTTAATGCCAAAGTCTTCTTTGGGACCGCCTGGATTGTGGCTAGCCGAGAGCACAATGCCGCCAAAGGCGTTGTTTTTACGAATGATGCAAGACACCGCAGGCGTAGAGAGAATGCCACCCTGACCTACCAGTACGCGCCCAAACCCATTCGCTGCTGCCATTTTAAGAATAATTTGAATCGCCTGACGGTTGTAATAACGACCGTCCCCACCGACTACCAGCGTTTGACCCTTAAAGTCTTCTAAGCTGTCAAAAATGGACTGAACAAAGTTTTCCAGGTAATGCGGTTGCTGGAACGTAGGGACTTTTTTACGCAGCCCAGACGTTCCAGGCTTTTGATCAGCAAAGGGAGTGGTTGAAACGGTTTGTATATTCATGCAAATAGTCTTCTTACGCCGATGGTTGGGTCGTTACATTAGAGCGATCGCGGTCTGAACGTTAAGCAGAGAGGCAATATGCTAGGCGGGTAATTGATTGCCCGTAGGGACACAACCATGTTATGCCCCTACCGAACGTACTGTCTTCTCGCGTTGAATCAGTGTCCGCTCCAAACGCTTGCCGTCCGCAGATGCTTCCCGCACACGATTATAAGCGCAATCGTTTCGATCGCTTATTCTGCCGCATCATCATGCGAAGGGGCAGTGACAGCAGTCGTACCCGGATATCTCCATTCCAAAGTTTCGGGCCGATCCACGCCTTGCTCATAGGCATAGCGGATGCACTCAATTTGCTGGTTCTTGAACGCTTCTTTGGCATGAGCGCCCGCCACTTGAAGACTGGGCACCCGATCGATCACATCCATCGCAATACTGTAGCGATCGATCTGGTTTTGAATTGCCAGTTCTAGAGGTGTGTTGATACTCCCCTTTTCTTTGTAGCCGCGCACATGGAGATTGTCATGGTTGGTGCGGCGATAGGTCAGCCGATGCACCAACCAGGGATAGCCGTGGAAGTTGAAAATAATTGGCTTGTCAGTAGTAAACAAGCTATCAAAGTCGCGATCGGACAACCCATGTGGATGCTCCGAGTCTGATTGCAACTTAAACAAATCAACCACGTTAATAAACCGCAGCTTGAGATCAGGGAAATGCTCCTTCAGCATCACGCTTGCCGCCAAGGCTTCTAGTGTCGGAATATCGCCCGCACACGCTAGCACCACATCCGGTTCAACGCCTGCATCCGTACTTGCCCACTCCCAAATGCCCAGCCCTTTCGTACAGTGCTGAATGGCTGCCTCCATATCAAGATACTGCAAGTGCAACTGCTTGTCAGACACAATGACGTTGACGTAATCCACACTCCGCAAGCAGTGGTCTGCCACCGATAGCAGCGTGTTGACATCAGGCGGCAGATAAATGCGAGTGACACTGGGGCTTTTAGTCAGAACAACATCCAAAAAGCCAGGATCTTGATGGGTAAAACCATTGTGGTCTTGCCGCCAGACCGTTGAGGTGATGAGCAAATTCAGTGATGAAATGGATGACCGCCAGGGAATGTGATTGCAGATGTCCAGCCATTTGCAGTGCTGGTTAATCATGGAATCGATCACATGGACAAAGGACTCATAGGTGGAGAAAAAGCCGTGCCGCCCGGTGAGCAGGTAGCCTTCAAGCCAGCCTTCGAGCGTATGCTCACTCAGTATTTCCATGACCCGACCATCGGGCGCTAGTTCGCCGCCATCCGCATCTTCGGGAAGGTACTCTGCCAGCCAGAGTTTTTTGCTCACCTCGTAGATAGCTGACAGCTTGTTCGATGTGTTTTCATCCGGTCCAAAGACACGGAAATTGGTCATATTGAGGCGCATGACATCGCGCAGAAACACGCCCAGCGGTCGGGTATTTTCTACCTGAAGGTGCCCCGGTGGAGAGGTCGCCACAGCGTACTGGCGAAAATCAGGCAACTTGAGTTCTTGCCGCACTGAGCCACCATTGGCGTGAGGATTTGATCCCATACGGCGAACCCCCTTAGGGGCGATGTCTTTTAGCTCCGCCAGCAGCGTACCGCTCTCATCAAAAAGCTCCTCTGGCTTGTAGCTCCGCAGCCACTCTTCTAAAACTTCAAAATGACCGTCGTTTTTGCTTACATCAGACATCGGCACTTGATGGGCACGCCAAAACCCTTCAACCTTGTGTCCATCGACTTCGCTAGGACCTGTCCAACCCTTAGGTGTCCGTAAGACAATCATGGGGAAGCGGGCACGTTTAGCGATGCCAGTGCTGCGAGCCTCGGCTTGAATCTGTTTGATTTCGGCAATGCAACGATCGAGCGTAGCGGCGAGCGCCTGGTGCATTGTTTCAGGATCAGACCCTTCGACAAAATAGGGGTTGTAGCCGTAGCCCTTGAACAGAGCGTCCACTTCCTCATGACTGATGCGAGATAGCAGTGTGGGGTTGTTGATTTTGTACCCATTCAAATGCAAGACGGGCAAGACTGCCCCATCGCGAATCGGGTTAATAAACTTGTTGGAATGCCATGCGGTTGCCTGCGGTCCCGTTTCGGCTTCACCATCGCCTGACAGCGCCACCACAATCAAATCGGGATTATCGTAAGCGGCTCCAAAGGCATGAGCGAGACTGTAGCCCAGTTCACCGCCTTCGTGAATCGAACCGGGAGTTTCGGGGGTGCAGTGGCTACCAATACCACCCGGAAACGAGAACTCCTTGAAAAAGCGCTTCAGACCCTCTGCATCTTCGCTCTTACCTGGATAAATCTCGGAGTAGCTGCCTTCTAAGTAGCAAGGGCCGAGAAAACCGGGTGCCCCATGACCAGGACCAACCACATAAATCATGTTGAGGTCTTGCTGTTTGATGACCCGATTTAAGTGTGTATACAGAAAGCTAATGCCGGGACTTGAACCCCAGTGCCCTAACAAACGGCGTTTAACATGTTCTAGCTTGAGCGGCTCTCTTAAAAGCGGGTTTTCGCGCAAATAAATCATGCCGACTGCAAGGTAGTTACAAGCACGCCAGTAGGCATGCATTTTGCGTAATTCCTCAGGTGTGAGTGGTGCTCCCTCAACGGTCGATCGCGCAGTGCCGAAGGCACTAATGGAGGTGTCAATAGCTGGTTTAGAAGGCGTTGCTACCATGATTTGTAATCCGTTTGCTGAAGGTTTGCGTGGATCGGTTTACGGCGACACGGATGATAATGGAGCTTATTTTTGAGAATCTATGTTTGAAGTTTGAGGATTCAATTTGAAACAGTATTGCCTGTACATAAAAGCAAACTGGAAACCGACAAGATCCCTGTTATAGCTATTGCTACAGGGCTTAGGCCATTGGGATCAAAGGGGGGGTGTGGGCTTCGCCCCCAGCCAGGGGTTCTACCCCTGCACCCCGTCCTCACCAATATGGCTACGGCTATACTAAAGCACCGAACTGGGCATTTAGCCAACAGACTACACTTAAGTAGCCATTAATCTCAATAAAGAACATCTGTCGATCGAACGATTCTGTTTCAGCCACGCATGTTTAAGCCAGCGCTCACCTATTTAATGCTCATGTCTAAATCAGACTGAAATTCTGCCCAGCGTCGTTGTACTTGCTCACAACACTCAGCGGGAGAGATTGCCAGGTTTTGCAGTAGGTTAATATCCACAGACCCATTACCAATGACCAAAACGACGATCGCCTCAGTTGGTTCATACGTCGCGATCGCATTCAAAACAGTCGTCACAGCCTCTTGCGCTAAGGCAACCGCTTGCAGATAGCCTTCTGCCTGCGCTTGCGGAATAAACCGTTGCTGAAAGGCTACCGTATCCACACTCCAATCGATCGAGGGAGTGACTGTATCGACCACATCGCACACAACAACACCGCGACCCTGTTGCTGGTAGCCGATCCAGGCAGAGTAGCCGATCGTCAAAAGATGATGGTGGATGAAGCGATTCTGCCAGTAGCCAAAGTAGCCCTGCCAAAGTTCATTTCGCGGTCGCATTGGCTTCTTCTCGCTGGTTTGCGGCTTCCACCCCACTTCGAACCGCACGAAACATCCCAAAGCGGCAAAGACCTGTGCCAAACGCCAGCCGCATGAGCAGGAGCGTTGGCACTTCTCGCAGTGATTTGAGCAAACCTGCAACACCAAACCGCACTAATCCACTCGGTCGCGCAATGCCTTGCCAGATGGAATCAAGCCAGGAAGGCAGGGTTGGTTCCGTCCAGTCGGCGGTCATTACGTCTCCCGCAACATAGCCCGTTGCTGCCAGTAGTTCAGCGAACCCTTCAATGCTGGCAAAAGCAGGATGAGACCACTGATCAAGCAATTGTCGCATCACGGGTCGTTCCCAGGCATTGAGCGGCGTTTGACGATCGTCACGTTGGTTCCAGTCCGCCACTACCAGCACACCACCGGGTTTCAGCACGCGCAGCAACTCTCGCGCAAAAATGGCTTTATCGGGCATATGTGGACCCGCTTCGATCGACCAGACCACATCAAAACTGCCATCTGGAAACGACAGCGCCATTGCATCATCCACCCTAAACTGAGCGTTTAGCCCGTCTGGGGTAAGCTCTTGAGCACGCTTCACTTGCTGAGGACTGATGGTCACTCCGGTGACGGCAAACCCGTAGGCTTCTGCCAGAATGCGACTGCTGCCGCCAATACCACAGCCTACATCCAAGACGGTTGTACCAGGAGGCAAGGCGTCTAACCCGCCCCAACGCACCATTTCATGCACAAAGTCAGCCTTCGCTGCCAAAAAATCTTTGCGTTGGGGTGGCACACCGTAGTGACCGAGGTGAATATGCTCGCCCCAGTAGAACTCCAAAATGCCATCGTCTGTCCATTCGTCATACGAAGTAGCAACAGAGTCCGCGTTTTGGTAGCGACGAGCGGTGAGGAGATAAAAAGCAATGCCTACTATTAGCAAGGCAAAGAGAATGCCAGGAATGAAAAAGAAACTCATAGTGTTCAGCGGAACGTATGCCGCAGACGGCGTTGATGGTTCAGCACAAAGGCAGTGTAGAGAGCAAAAAGAGCGATCGCCCAGACAAGCTCGCGCACAAAAAGCCGCAAGAGCACGTCAGCCGTGAAACCGTGCATTCCTACCCATTGATTCACAAACAAAATGCTGCTCTGAGCAACGCCAAACCCCAGCAGCATAACTATTCCCAGCCACGCGGCTTGCCCCAACCAGCCCCGATCGCTCAACTTGGGCTGCATAGAGGCAAGCAAAACAACTGCAACAGTGCCCAAACCCATCGTGACACCCCACAAGAGCGCGATCGGGCTGAAAGGATAGTCCCGCAGCACGAACCCATAAACCTGATTGGCAAACCAAATTAGGGTGACAGACACAACTGCCTGCTGACGACTGAGGGTCATGCCTGCCAGCGCGGCAAAACTGACCAGCGGCACATGAGGATAGATCAGGCTACTGGCACTGCCAATTGCAATCAAGCTACAGTGCCACAGCCGACTGGCTGCCACAGCCTCACGTCCGAGTCCCCACCTGGGATTAAAAAAATTTAGACCCAATCTGTACCTCGCAGAAACTGGTAAACCACGATCGGCGGGCATTCTGACTCCTACAGCAAACCGCAAACAGCGAATCACTGCTAACGGATAACTGTAGTTCACAGTTGCGGGACAGCGCCGGATTCAAACCGGACTTTCCCCCTTGCGTTTGATGGCTGCTCCCCATCAAAACCGATCACGCTCTCAACCCTAACACGGTTGGACGAAGGACTGAGGCGGTTGCGCTCGATCGCCATACAGCAGTCAGCCACGATCGCTGTAAACACGTTGCCCCAGCTTCACCCGACAGGCAAATTACTTTTTACGGCAATTGCTGTAGAATGAGCGAGTGATAATGATTCTCATTGTATAACCATGGTTCCTCTCAAAGCAGGGTTGCAACGATCGAACTGTGCCCGTCGCTTATCGATGGTCGTTGTGTCTGCGATCGCCGTTAGCTTAGGCAGTTGTGCAGCCAATACACCTTCAGATCAAGCACAAGCCCCCCAAGCAGAGTTATCTCCAGCCGCTAAAGAGTTGCAGATTGTCACCACGTTTCTACCGATGAGCCAGTTTACAAAGGCAGTAGCGGGCGATCGGGCAGAAGTGACCCAACTGCTCCCCGTCAATGTGGGGCCTCATGACTACCAGGCAAAACCAGACGATGCCCAAAAACTGGCTAAAGCCGATGTGCTGGTGCAAAACGGGCTAGAGACTGAAGATTTTTTGGACGATCTGGTTAAAAATGCGGACAACCCTAAGCTTCAAATCATTGACTCTAGTAAAGGCATTCAAACTATTGCCACTGAGGACACCGAAGGTAGCCAGAAAGAAAATCACGACCACGAGCATGAAAATGAGAAAAAGGCCGAAGCCAGACATGAGCATGGAGCATTTAATCCCCATATCTGGCTTGACCCTAAACGTGCGATGCAACAGGTCGAAAACATTCGGGATGGGCTGATTGCTGCCGACCCTGCTGGCAAGGAGATTTACACTGCTAATGCAGCCGCTTTTACTCAGAAATTGCGAGATCTGGATGCCGAAACCGCGAAGCTGCTGCAACCGTATGCCAATAAAACCTTTGTCGCCTTTCATGACTTTGCACCTTACTTTGCCCAAAGCTATCGCTTGAAAGCAACCTTTCTGGTAGATGTACCGGAAGAAAATCCATCGCCTGCTGATGTTAAACAGGTGATTGATACCGTCAAGGCAAGCAATCTGAAAACACTGCTAACGGAACCACAGGGAGGGCAAGATGCCTTTGCAGCACTGTCTAAAGATTTAAATGTGGAAGTCAGCACGTTTGACCCAATGGAAACTGGAGAAACAGAGGCGCTGCAACCCGACTACTACATCACCACCATGCGGCAGAATGTCAAAACCTTGGTGACCGCGTTTACACGTCGATCGACTCAATCCTTGCTGCCCTTTGGGTTGGCAAAGTCTGTAGCGGTAGTGCCTCAGCGGGTTGAGGTGAGGCGGTGAAGGGGTGAGGAAGTGAAGAGGTGAGGAAGTGATGGAGTGAAGGGTGATGGGGTGATGGAGTAATTTATCCCCTAGCTCTTCTACGCTCCCACTCTCCACCCTTCCACTTCTTCACTTTTCCACTTCTTCACTCTTCCCCCTTCCCCCTTCCCCTTCCCACTCCTTCCCTGTTCCACCAATTAAATGAGGTGTTGATTGAGCGACACGGTGCTATCAATTGAACGGCTAACCGTTTATCGAGAGGCGTATGCAGCAGTGCAGGATGTCTCGTTTGCGCTAGAAGCAGGCACCGATACGGCGATCGTCGGTCCCAATGGTGCTGGCAAAAGTACATTGGTGCAAGCGTTGCTAGGAATTTTGCCCAGACAAGCGGGTGAAATTGTGATTCTGGGGCAACCCCTTAGTCGTAAGGGCTTTCTGTCACCGCATCTCCGTCAGCAAATTGCCTACCTGCCGCAAAACTTCTTGTTCGATCGCCGTATTCCCATGACGGTCGCAGAGCTGGTGGGATTGGGGTGGGATCGGTTGGGGTTTCAGTTGCCCTGGGCAAATTACAGAAAACGTCAGTATGCCGTGCGGGAGGCTTTAGCACGAGTTGATGCCGCACACCTCAGACACCAACTTATTAGTGGGCTTTCGGGGGGCGAAACTAAGCGTGTGTTGCTGGCATATTGTTTGGTTTCACCGCGTCGTTTGCTCATTCTTGATGAAGCTCCTGCTGGCTTGGATGCCCGTGGTGAATCAGAGTTTTATCAATTGTTGTACCAACTCAAGCGAGAGCAGGGTTGGGCGATTTTGCAAATTTCTCACGATTTAGATATGGTACGGCGGCACTGCGATCGGGTTCTTTGTCTCAATCGCACCTTACTCTGTCAAGGCAGCCCAGATGTAGCGCTGTCTCCCGATAACCTCTCTGCTGCCTATGGTTCTGAGTTTGTCCGTTATCGGCATCGACATTAGGAGGGTGAAGGCGTTAAAGGGTGGCAAGGTGGAAAAGTAAAGAAGTGGAAGGGTGAAGAAGTGGAAGGGTGGCAAGGTGGATGGGTGAAGAAGTGGATGGGTGAAGAAGTGGGAGCATAGAAGGGCTAGGGGATAAATTACTTCTTTATTCCTTCATCCCTTTACTCCTTCCCCCCTTCATCCCTTTACTCCTTCACCTCTTTACCCCTTCCCTCTTTCACCTCTTTACCCTTTCACCTCTTTACCCCTTCCCTCCTTTACCTCGTTACTAGCAATAATCCAATTGTCTGCGTGATTGGTTAAATTCACTAATCGACCTAAAACACGGACGTACGTCTGCTTTAGCGCTCTTTCTGATTCCATGTCCAGGTATTTACATCTTGCTGCAAATGCAAGCCAAGTTTGTGTTTCCGCCGCTTCTGCTGTGCTGAGTCGCTTAACTTAGAAATAAATGCTGCTTTGTAGAGACGTTTTCTCCATGCTTCTGCCAGGTTTGCACAAACAGAGCGTGACGATCGCCGGATTTGATCCGTTAATGAGTATCGTTCTTCGACTGGAAACTTCTTGGACAATTCAAAAATCTGCATTGCTGCTTCAAACGCTATTTGATAAACCTCCCAATCTTCATGATTTCTAACTAGTCTTGATCCCATGTCATACGCACCCTGACAATATTCCTAAACCAGAGTGCCCAAACCCTAACGTTTATCTCCCTCACCTCTTCACTTCCCTACCCTTCCACTACATCACCGCTTCACGCCCTCACTCCTTCACCTCTTCACTTCCCCACCCTTCCACTTTTCCACCGCTTCCCTCCCTCACTCCATCCCCCTTCACCTCCTCCCCTATCCCCCATCCCCATGTCTTTCCAAGCTGAACTGACTCGCGTCATCGAACTCTTTCAATTTCCCTTCATGCAACGAGCGATGCTTGGCGGCATTCTCACAGGTTTAATGGGTGGAATGCTGGGCAGCTTTACAATTCTGCGGCAGTTGTCTTTTTTCAGTGATGCGCTTGGACATTCAGCCTTACTGGGTATCAGCATTGGTTTACTGATGGGTATCAATCCATCCGTCGTGTTGCTGCCCTGTGCTGTTTTGTTTGCATTGGGTGTGACTTACTTGCTGGAGCGAACTCGTTTGTGGACGGATGCGTTGCTCAACATTATTTATTCGTCTTCTTTGGCGATCGCGATTATTATCCTCAGCTTTGTGGGGGAATACAAAGGGGGACTCAACAACCTTTTGTTTGGCGATATTTTGGCAGTCCAAGAACTTGATTTAGTAGTAAGCAGTTTGCTGCTGATTGTTTGCATCGTGCTGGTAGGATTGACGTTGCGAACGCAGATGTTGGTGACACTGCACGAACCATTGGCGATCGCTCGTGGAGTATCAGTAGCGGCTCATCGCACTGCTTTTATTGTGCTGTTGTCGTTAGTCGTTGGGGTTTCAATTAAGGCGATCGGAGTGTTGCTGGTGAGTGCGTTTGTCGTCATTCCTGCCTGTGCGGCTCGGTTGCTCAGTCGTACCTTTACCAACTATGTTTTACTATCAGCAGGGTTAGGAGCATTCAGTGCAGTGGGCGGGATGGTGCTTTCAGCCGCCTTTAATTTGCCCTCTGGTCCTAGTATTGTTGTTGTACAGTTAACCATCTTTTTAACCGCAACGGTGTTACCTTACGTGGGGTTAGCGCCTCGCTACGGAAATCACTGAGCGTTTCTCTGTTAAAGACTTATGTTCTGTAGAGTAAGAGCGCCTATGAACGTACTGCTCTTTCTCTAACAGTGCAAAATCTAACGCGCAAGAGAGCCGCGATCGGTTAGGAGACCGCGATCGGGCACGCGATCGAGGCAAGGCTGTTACAATGAAGAAACTTTTGGACGAACCGTTGCTTCTTCTATGACTGTCCAATCTAGCCAACCGTTGCCTCACATTCGGGTTGCAGAGTTAGCACAGCGTTTAGCCACGCCCTCTGATGCCGTACAGTTTGTGGATGTGCGCGAAGCGAGTGAACTAGTGCTTGCCAAACTAGACGGCTTTGAGCATTTACCGCTTAGTGAGTTTGCCGAGTGGTCGGGCGATATCCAGACGCGGCTTGATCCACAGAAGGAAACGATCGTCCTTTGCCATCATGGTGTGCGATCGGCGCAGATGTGCCAGTGGTTACAGACTCAGGGCTTCACGCAGGTTAGAAACGTAGTGGGTGGCATTGATGCATACGCGATCGCGGTTGACCCATCTATTGCCCAATACTGAAGCTCAATACTGATGACAGACTGCTGGATTAAGCGTTTGGTATCGCATCATCCAAGTGCGGTAACAAATTGCCTAACGGTCGTTTCACTGTCTCTACTATCGGCTTAGTGTCACTCAAGGCAGAGACGGCAACAGTGCATCTGCTATCTTGAGCATAGGTTGTGCATCTCACCTTTGATTTTCTTGATCCCATAACGTTTTGCCTACGTTTTGTCGCTGCGCTCCTTGTGACGCATTGACACCGCTTCAAACCTCTTTACGATCGCCCTTTAGAGAATGTCCAATTTGGTCAATCTTACTAACCGCCAACAGCAGGTACTTTGGGCAACTATCCGCCATTACATTGCCACTGCTGAACCTGTTGGCTCCGAAGCCCTGGTGAGGGACTATAACTTGAGCGTCAGTTCTGCCACGATCCGTAATGCGATGGCGGCACTGGAAAAAGGTGGACTGCTCTTTCAGCCGCATACGTCAGCCGGTCGTGTGCCTTCCGACTCTGGTTATCGCATCTATGTGAACCAGTTGATCGTGCCATCTCCCGATTCGACCCAGCAAGTAGCGCATTTGCTGAACGATCGCCTGAATGCTGAAGACTGGAGCTTTGAAGCGCTGCTGCGGGGAGCCGCGCAGATTTTAGCAACCGTTAGCGGCTACATCACGCTGATCACTACGCCGCAAACACACACCAGCCATCTGCGTCATGTACAGCTTGTGCCAGTTGATACAAGCCGAGTCATGCTGATTTTTGTGACGGACTCTTACGAAACCCAATCAGCCCTCATTGAACTGCCGCTATCGGCTGATACGGCTGACCTGGATGCCGACTTGCTGGAGCGCGAACTGCAAATTTTATCCAACTTTTTGAATAGCCAGTTGCGGGGTCGCGCGATCGCAGAGCTGGCAACCATCGACTGGAGTGAACTCGATCGCGAATTTGAACGGTACGCCGATCTCCTGAGAACGATCCTGGTGGAGCTAGCTCGCCGTTCGAAGCCGCCTGCTCCCACCCAAATTGTGATTAGTGGGCTGGCAGAAGTGCTGCGTCAGCCAGAATTTTCAGAACTTCAGCAGGTGCAAACCATTATTCATCTGCTCGAAGAAGAACAACACCAGCTTGTGCCGCTGATTTTTGAGCGGTCAGACTTGCAGCAGCCTGGTAAGCGCGTCACCATTCGCATTGGTGCCGAAAACCCGTTAGAACCCATGCGAACCTGCACGCTGATTTCTTCGACCTATCACAAAGACTCTGTACCCGTTGGTAGCGTGGGCGTTTTGGGACCGACACGCATGGTCTACGAAAACGCGATCGCGCTGGTAGAAGCGGCAGCCGACTACCTTTCGGATGCGCTAAGTTCGTAATTTCGTTTGCTAAGGTGGGATTGCAGGTTAGGAGTGATTGTTGTGATGAAGTCTGCCCAAAAAATATTAGCTCGCAAAGTATTAACCCGCACAGTTTTGGCGCTGCCCCTGGCGATCGCGGTTCAGACAACAGCAGCCACCGCCCAGGCAGTACCCGCTCAACCAGCACCAGTCCAACCAGAACCCAAAGCAGGCTGTCTTGCTGGCACTCCCAATGGGACGTATCAAGGCGATCGCCCCCTCACCCGCTACGAATTCGCTGCCGGGATGAATGCGTGTCTGGAGCAAGTCAATCAGCAACTCCAGTTCAACAAAGCAAACTTTGCCACACGCACTGATTTCGATACGTTGCTTCAGCGTCAGCGAGAGTTGAATGAGCAATTAAAAGAGTTGAGCGATCGGGTTGGCACCCTTTCAGGGGATGAATCTACCGCTAAGTAAAAAATTAAACAGCCAACAATCATGCTGGGCAGCTTAGATTTCACGGACTTCGTTATCGGCTTGGTTTAGCAACTAGCTCTGAACTCCGGCAGATTGCAGACTCGGCATTAAATGCAGGACTTTACTCGCCATCACTTCTAGATGCGGCACTGGATGCTGAGGAACGATTGGAAGAAGTTGGAACAGCGTTTGAAAAAGCGTTGAATGAATTGTCAGTAACGTTACCTGAGTCGAGGGAGGAGTGTTGTTGGGAAATACTTCGACATTCTATTAAAGAGATTGCAAGTCAGGAAGTTAAACCGTTTACAGGGTTGAAGGAAATCATAGAGGTTTATTACGGCTGTGAAGATGTCATTCATAGCAACTATTACGTTGGCGATTTATATGATATCCATTATCTTATTGGAGCCTACTGGGGATGTGTTGAGTTGTTTGAAAAACCGCAAGAGGTTACTTACAAGGAGCTGGCGAGCAAGGAAGCTATCTTAACTTTTGGTGTAGATGTTGTTGGAAATTGCAAAAGTTGGCTAGATAAACACGACTTGTGATTATTTTGTTGAAATATACTGATGAGCAATCTTGAGATGGTCGTAGAGTTGGCGGCAGCCTCTCAAAAATAATATGCTGTTGCCATTACAAAATTGATCGCACGATCGCCACGGGTTCCTCAATCATGCGTTCTTCCCAAAACATTTTTTCGCCTGTTATTTGCACGCTTGTCCAACCTGTTGACGTAGCCACATCAACTACCCACGACCACTTCACCACTTGCTTAAACAGTCTGCTGGAGTATCCATGCCGTCCCCTTGGAAACCAAAAGCGTTGCTAACACGTCAGAAATAGCCTACATACGCGTCATCTGATAGCCTAGAGTGGCTAAAGCAAACAAAATCACAACTTATAGGGCAAAAGATCGTCAGCAGAAGGCAGGAGCTAAAACCTGTCTAATTTGATCAACAGGCTTTATGGCTAACAACTAACAACTTCTCCAGGAGATGCCGTGTTTTTCAGTGTGGTCATTCCGACCTACAACCGCAAACCGATTTTAGAAAAGTGCCTGAAAGCTTTAGAGCTTCAGCAGTTTGATGCAGGCACGATCGCAGGCTACGAGGTTGTCGTTGTGGATGATGGTTCCACCGATGGCACTGTTGCTTGGCTTCAGGCAAACGCTAACACCTTTCCCCACGTTCGCCTGTTCCAGCAAGATCACCACGGTCCCGCCGCTGCACGTAATCTGGGCGTTGAGAAAGCGTCTGGCGACACCATCATCTTCATCGACAGCGATCTAGTCGTCACTGAGGGTTTTCTCCAGGCACACGCCGAAGGCTTGCAGCGTGGTCAGAAGTCAGAAGTTGAACATCAAGATCAACTCAAAACTCAAAACTCTCTAGCGAAGAGGCGCAACGCGCTACTTAAAACTTCCCACCACTCCCCACTCCCCACTCCCGTCTTCACCTACGGTCGCGTCATCAATACCGCTAACTTTGACGATCCCACCGCCGAGCCGTACAAACTCACTGATTTCTCAGCCGCCTATTTTGCCACCGGAAATGTAGCGATCGCCCGTACCTGGCTGGAAAAAGCCGGACTGTTTGACACCCGCTTTCAACTCTACGGCTGGGAAGATCTAGAGCTAGGTGTGCGTTTGAAGCAGCTCGGCTTAACGCTCATCAAGTGTCCTGATGCGGTTGGCTATCACTGGCATCCACCCTTTGCTCTCAGCCAACTCCCAAACTTGATCGACAAAGAAATCGAGCGCGGCAAAATGGGTGTGCTGTTCTACCAAAAGCACCCCACCTGGAACGTGCGGCTGATGATTCAGATGACCTGGCTGCATCGTTTGCTGTGGGGTGTTTTGTCGATCGGTGGTCAGCTCAACGAACGTACAATGGCTCCGTTCCTGCAATGGCTGATCGATCGCGGCAAACCCCAACTCGCCCTCGAAGTTGCTCGCATTTTCCTCAACTGGTACAACGTCCAGGGCGTTTATGAAGCCTATGCAGCAAGGCAGCAAAAGGGTTAAATCTGGTGATCCAGGAGCGCTTAAAGCATTATTAGCTACAGTTCTAAACAAAGTGGGGGTGACAGTGGTTAATCAGAACACCACTGCCACCCCCACTCCTTTAATCAGCTAAACCTCTCAGCAGCCAAACTTCACAAAGCGAACGCTATTACTTCTGGCTTTGGATGGCTTGCTGTGTCGCAGGTTTCATCAGGGCAACTTTTTGTAAGGCAGCCAGGGCACGGGCATATTGCGGATCATCTTTAGTTCCTACCAATTTGGGATTAGAAGCTAGCTGTTGCCGCTGCTCATCGCTCAGGTCAATCTTGACATCTGGCGTAATGCCTTTGTGGCTGATGTCAGTGCCTCTGGGCGTATAGTAGTGCGCGATCGTCACTGCCAGACCGGAGCCATCCGAGAGTGAATGCACCGACTGCACCAGCGCTTTGCCAAAGGTTTGGCTACCCACTACGGTTGCACGCCCGTTATCTTTCAGCGCACCTGTGAGAATTTCACTGGAGCTAGCTGAGTTGCCATCAACCAGCACAACCAGCGGTAGTTTAGTCAGAGCAGTCTGATTGGTCCCAATTTCCTCGTTGTTGCCTCTGCGATCGACCGTACGCACGATCGATCCCTTGTCCATCCACATGCGGCTAATGTCAATACTGGCCTGTAGCAGCCCACCAGGGTTACCACGCAGATCGAGTACATAGCCTTCTATCTGCTGGTTGTTCAAATCCTGAATAGCTCGCCGCATTTGATCGGCAGCATGAGCGCTGAACTCATTCAAACGGATGTAGCCAATCCGCTTGCCGCCTTCTTGCTTGAGCGCATAGCGAACGGTCGGTAGCTCAATGCGGGCACGGGTGAGGGCAACACTCTTTTTGTCTACGCCTTGCCGTCCAATCTCAAGCTTCACTTTAGTCCCCACGTCGCCACGAATCAGGTTGGACGCATCCTCAACGGTCATGCCTTTCGTTTGCTTGCCATCGATCGACAGAATTTGATCCCCTGCTTGAAGCCCCGCTTTGAGCGCTGGAGAGTTTTCGATCGGTTCGACGACCGTCAGCACTTTCGTTTGCTCACTAACCTCTAACCGAATGCCAACGCCCGATAGCTCCCCAGAGGTTTGACTACTCAACGCCTCGTACTGCTTGGGATCCATGAAGCGAGTATAGGGGTCGTTCAGCTTTCCCAGCGCCGATCGCAGCGCACCGTAGGCTTGCTCACGCGAGGTGTAGTTCTTGCCCAGCAGCGATTGACGAATCTCCTGCCAATCGGTTTGATTGAACGTGCCATCAACGTAGTCGCGGTTGACAATCTGCCACGCCTCATCCACAACTGTCTTCGGACTCTCTTGCAGCGCTGCACGTACGCGGCTCAGACTCGGCACAAAAAGAGAAACAGCCGCTGTAGCAGCGATAGCCCCACCACAGAGAGCAAGATGAAGCAAAGGAGCGCGCTTTGAGGGTCGGTTCATTGATGGTAAATAAATGAATTGGCTTAATAAGGTAGATAGGCGCTGTAGCAGTCGGACTGGCTTGAAGCGAGCAGTGCCACCGAACGTGCTTACTCGATCGCAGCGAGAGCATCCGGTGATTTCAACCAATTGTGAATGCAAAAGACTCAGTTAGCATGACTATAGCCCAGTGGAGAGAAGACGGCTTGACAAGCATCCCCAAGCACTCAACGTATGCTCATACCAACACCCTGATAGGATTGAGATTGAAACCTTTCAGCCAATCTAACCGAATCTCAAGAGATTGGCATAGGGGGAACGCTGTTAACTTTGCTAAACCTTTATTTTGAGCTTGGTAGAGTTTTGTAAAGTTTCTGAAAGTTAGGGGTCTGCGCTGAGCGAAAGCGGGACAACTGAAGGAACAAGAGTGCTGTGTATAGAGCAGAATGGGCGAGACATGGTAGTTAAAGGCATAAAGGTAAGTGCGGGAGCGAGAGGACAATCGCGGTGGTGGCAGCCCTTCGTTGGTGGGGCGATCGCGATCGCAGCCCTGGCTGGCGTAGTTTTGATGCAACGATCGCAGTTAGCCCGTCCGTCTGTCTGGCTCTCCAACCCGCAACAGGCAGAGCAACAAGAAGCCGTGCGGCTACGCCTGCTCAAGCAGCTCCCCACGTTTGGCTTCAATAATCTAGTTGCAGACTGGACGTTCCTCAACTTTTTGCAGTATTACGGTGACGATGAGGTTCGCGCGAACACTGGTTATGCCCTTAGTACTGAGTACTTTGATATCATTACGCACTTAGACCCGCGCTTTGTCGATGTTTACTTGTTCCTTTCAGGAACGATTTCGTATCAATTAGGTCAGCCCCAAACCGCCGTACAGTTCATGGATCGGGGCACGGCTGCCTTATCGCCCCAAATCAACCCCAAAGCCTTTCAAGTCTGGCGCTTCAAAGGGCTGGATCAACTGCTGTTGCTGGGCGATGTTCCTGGTTCAATTAACTCGCACGCCATGGCGGCCAAATGGGTACAGGGCACTCCTTATCAGGAGCTTGAACCTATCTTTCAGCAAACAGTAACGTTTTTGCAGCAAGACCCCAACAGCATCTCGGTGCGGTTTCAAGCCTGGACATCGATTTACTATCAGGCCCGTTGCTGTGGGTGACAAAACGACGCAAGCACGAGCCAAGAAGGAAATTTTGGCGCTGGGTGGTCAAACGCGCATGAAAGATGGAGAGCTGATCTTTTTCTTACCCAACGCCACACCGCCGAAACCACAGCCCTAGACGGTATAGCAGTTCTAAATCAGTTGTGAGATTGAGAGGCTTTGTGAGAAAGGATTCCAGTGGAATCCTTTCTCACAATCCAGAGCGGATCGCTATATGGGCTTCATTGTCTGGCTTGTTTACAATCGCCCGCGATTTTGCAAGTCGGCAAAAAGCTGGTAAGGTTCTGTTCATTTATAAAAAGCGGTCAGCGATCGGGCTTATACGCTCATGGCTAACCGCTTTCATGATGCGAGTGGAGGAGCCAGGTGCCATGTTGAGTTGGGAGCAAAGCCCAGGGATTGCGTTGATGCGACGCGAACGGGCATGGGTTGAAGTCAATCTCAGTGCGATCGCCCATAATGTCCAGCAAATTCGCAGACTGCTGTCAAACCAGACCGAGTTAATGGCAGTGGTCAAAGCCGATGCCTACGGTCATGGTGCTACCACCGTGGCTCAAGCAGCGCTGCACGCTGGGGCGACTTGGCTGGGCGTTGCCACGATCCCTGAAGGGATTGAGCTTCGGGAAGCGGGGATTGATGCGCCAGTGTTGGTGTTGGGCGCAAACCACACTCCAGAGCAAATTCGGGCGATCGTCCATTGGCAACTGCAACCGACCTTATGCACGCCGCGTCAGGCGCTCATCTTTGCAGACGTACTGGCACAAACCCACCAGCCGTCTCTGTCAGTGCATCTCAAGCTGGATACTGGTATGTCGCGTTTGGGTACTGACTGGCAGGCAGCAGCCGAGTTTGTGCAACTGGTGCAGCGGTTGCCAAAGCTACGCATTGACAGCGTTTACTCCCATTTAGCGACGGCAGAAGACCCAAACCGAACCATTGCCAAGCAGCAGCAATGGCGGTTTGAAACGGCGATCGCCCAAATTAACGCTTGTGGCATTTATCCACCGCGGTTGCATCTGGCGAATTCTGGTGGCACCTTGTCGGACTCAACGTTCCACTACGATCTGGTGAGAGTGGGTCTGGCAATCTACGGGCTGTATCCGGCAGACCACTTGAAAGCTGTCCTTGACCTCCAGCCTGCCCTACAGGTAAGAGCCAGAGTGACGCAAGTGAAAACGATTCCACCCGGAACAGGCGTAAGCTACGGGCATCGGTTTGTGGCAGACCAGGAGCGACAAATTGCGGTAGTGGCGATCGGCTATGCCGATGGAGTGCCGCGCAACCTGTCCAACAAAATGGAGGCGATCGTTCGAGGGCAGCGAGTACCGCAAATTGGCGCTGTGACCATGGATCAACTCATGCTGGATGTGAGTGCGATCCCCGATCTGCGGGAAGGCGAAGTGGTGACGCTGCTAGGGCAAGACGGCAACGAATCGATCGCAGCAGACGACTGGGCAACCATGCTGGATACCATTTCGTGGGAAATTCTCTGTGGCTTTAAGCGTCGACTGCCAAGAATTGCGATCGGGTAAGCGCGATCGATTCAACCGACAAACGGTGTGGGGAGATGGGACAGTTTTGAGTTTTGAGTTTTGAGTTTTGAGTTCAGCCTGTTTGCTTTTCGCCTTCTCCTGGTCATGAACTACTAAACAGTGCTAAAACGCTTCTCAAAAACGCTTTCAATTTCTCTCCCATTTCAGGTGTGGGGTAGTTGCTGCCTTCAAACGCCCAGTTATCTACGGTAGAAAGCCACCACTGTTTGCCGCGATGGTCAAAGCCTGCAATCTCGGCACCGATCGCTCGGCGTTCTCCAGTCTGGGTTTCTTTGTAAAAGCGGATTTGCAGCAACAGGCTACGGCTTTGGAGCAAGCGCGAAAACCCAGGAAAGTGAAACCCAATGTCGATCGACTCGGGATCAACCAGTTCTCGCGTGTCAGAATCGTTTACCCAGGGTTTCAAGTCTGATTTGGCATCAGGAAACTCGGCTTTAAAAAGGTTTGCGGCGGCGGCAATTTTGCTGGTTGTTTCCAGGGACGTTGCCTGTTCGGCTGCGTTCACTCATGACTCCTTTAGGGCAATGGCTGCAAAAGTCAGGAAAGATCAAAATAAGTTTGGCTGACTTCAAGATTATTCATAAATTGCCAGGAATTTCAAGGGCAGAAGGCTGTTTTGATGGGGTTTAAGCAGAACCAGCCTTAAACTGCCGCCGTTTGACCGTTCTCGCTGCTGGCTGCGTCTTTAGCTTGAGCACGATCGCCCCTGACATTTTTCTGTCATATTCACCCGCCACACTAAGGACATGGGTGGGATGAGTTGGGTCACAACAACTGCAACATCGCACCCAGACCTGCGAGACGGTTACACAACTGAAGCGATCAGTCGTTAGCTGTTAGTCATTCTCTAGCAGCTAACGCTTTCTCTATCTCAACAGTAGAAATATCTCAACAGTCGAACGATCACAGCAGTAGGAGCTATTGATTTATGTCCAAGCAAGGGCTGATGTACGCAGCAGTCGTAGCGGCATCGATCGCCACTCTGACGGTTGATGCCAACGAAGCCAGCGCTCATCATGGTTGGGGTGAATACAACGATCAGAAGACGCTTAATGTGACGGGGCAAATTCAGCAGGTCAGCGCTGGCAACCCTCATACAACCATTCGCTTGAAGTCTGGGGATAAAGTCTGGACGGCTGTTTTGGCACCACCAACACGGATGGAGCGGCGGGGCTTGCCACAAGGGTCACTGAAGGCAGGGCAAACGGTGAGCTTAGTGGGTTATCCGCATCGCAGTGAGGCGAATGAGATGCGAGTGGAGCGACTGATTGTTGGCGATCGCACCGTTGAACTGCGCTGATAGTGATGACGGCGCTAGTTGGCTGGCTGTGGCTAGAGCAAAGTGTCTTGTCCCACACGATTCGCCAGTGGCTATATCCGGCGATCGAGATTCACTTCCAGGATCGATCGGTTCGACTGTGGCATTGTGGGGTCGTGACTCCGTGGGCTGTACGAGCGATCGCTGTTGTGGGTTGGTGTCATTATCTGCGATCGTTTAATTGCTTACATCTAAAGCCAAACTCCTTTTGTTTTCGGGGTTTGAGGCAGGCGTTACTGGTGTAGAGGATAGCTGGATCAACAGCAGTCAGATTAATTCGGACAAGATGCAGCGTAAAACCCCTGGCTAAGACCTAACCCTCCCCTTGATCCCAGCGTTCTGCCCTTTTTAACAACAGCTATTTCTAAAAGCAGATGTTATCTCTAGCGCCGTCCATCTTTAGTCATACTTCTCTCTTGAGAGGGAAGTTACAGCAGTACTTTTGAAATTGAGTTAAGGCAGCTTTGGTTCATGCACTGGTGCAGCGATCGCCATTTCCTTCATGCGTTTCCAATGATCTGGGGTTGGCTCAGTGTCCAAAGTCTCTTATGCAAAAACGTTCAGGTAGTAGGACATGACAATCAAGTCGATCGAGCGACAGCCAACCCTGCTAAAGTCAACGCTTTCCGTCACGGATGCTACTGCCATCATTGTGGGCATGGTCGTGGGAGCAGGCATTTTCGAGACACCTGCGTTAGTGGCTGCTAATGCGGGTAGTGCAGGTATGGCGCTAGCGATTTGGGTGCTGGGCGGTGCTATGTCGCTAGTGGGGGCACTGTGCTATGCCGAATTGGCAAGCGCGTTTCCTGATGCGGGCGGTAGCTATCACTACTTCATGCGGGCGTATGGTTCAAACTTTGCTTTTCTCTTTGCTTGGGCGCGGATGGCAGTGATTCAAACGGGTTCGATCGCGCTGCTGGCATTTATCTTTGGTGACTACGCTGCACAGCTTTTACCGTTGGGAAGCTATGGTTCTTTCGTCTACGCCATGCTCAGTATTGTCGTTTTGACAGGGCTGAATTTTACGAGCGTCGAGCAAGGGAAGTGGACACAGAACCTGCTGACGCTGGCAAAAGTGCTGGGGCTGCTACTGGTCATTGTGGCGGGTTTAGCAGCAACGACCACGGCTGCACCTGTACTAACAGAGCCAGCATCTCAAGGATCATTTGGGTTGGCGATGCTCTTTGTACTGCTGACCTACGGCGGCTGGAATGAAGCGGCTCACCTGTCAGCAGAAATACGCCACGTTCAGCGCAATATGTCGAAAGCGTTGCTGTGGAGCATTGGCATCGTTGTCGTCATCTATCTGTTGATTAATCTGGCGTATTTACAAGGGTTAGGTCTGGCGGGTATGGCAGGCTCCAAGGCAGTAGCAGCTGACCTCATGCGGCAGGTCGCTGGCGAGGGTGGCGCTAAATTCATCAGCTTTCTGATTGCTATTTCAGCCTTGGGCGCAACGAATGCCACCATTTTTACGGGCGCACGCACAAATTACGCGCTTGGGCGGGACTTTCCAGCGTTTGCCTTATTGGGACGCTGGAACGATCGCGCTCATGCTCCAACGAATGCGTTGCTGGTACAAGGCGCGATCGCGATGGCACTCGTCCTGCTGGGCGCTTTGACCCGCAAAGGCTTTGAAACGATGGTGGACTACACTGCCCCGGTGTTCTGGTTCTTCTTTTTGCTGTCAGGCATAGCGCTATTTGTGCTGCGCTGGCGTGAACCAGAGGCTCCTCGACCGTTTCGGGTGCCGTTGTTTCCCCTGGTGCCTCTGCTCTTTTGTAGCGTTTGCCTCTATTTGCTTTACTCCAGCCTCGTTTTTACAGGTTTGGGTGCGCTAGTGGGTGTGGCAGTACTGGCGATCGGCGTACCCATCTTGTGGCTGATGCCAAAGCGGGTTCAACCGTCAGGCGATCGTTAGCAAACACCTGGCGTTACAGCAGTCATTCAGCTCATAGTCACTCGACACAGCACTATTCATCAGGAGAAGCACCATGCGTCTACAAGAAAAACTCATTGCACGCCTGCTCATCATCGGTTTCAGCGCTGGCAGTTTGGCACTAGCAGGCTGTGGACAAAATAGCGCCCAGACTGGCACTCCAAAAACTACTCAAGCAACGCAGGCGCAAGCATCGACTCCGGCTGCCTCCACCTCAGCAACAGCAACGACCACGGCAGAGACACAACAGGAACCAGCACAGCGACGACCTGATGTGGTTTACGTCCCGACCCCCAATGAAGTGGTCGATCGCATGTTGGCATTGGCAAAGGTGAAAAATAACGACGTGATTTATGACCTGGGCAGTGGCGATGGTCGCATTGTGATCACAGCGGCGCAAAAGCTAGGTGCTAAAGGGGTCGGTATTGATATTGATCCCGCACGCATCAAAGAGGCAAAGGAAAAGGCTCAAGCAGCAAAAGTGACCGATCGCGTCGAGTTTCGCCAGCAAGACCTGTTTGAAACTGACTTAAGTCAGGCATCGATCGTCACGCTCTATCTTCTACCTGACCTTAATTTGAAGCTGCGCCCCAAGCTCTTCAAGGAACTTAAGCCAGGGACACGGGTGGTCTCCCACGACTTTGACATGGGTGATTGGAAGCCCGAACGCACTGAAAAAATCGACGTTGGTGGTCGTGAACACACGGTCTACTACTGGGTGATCCCCGAGGAGGTTCCTGCAAATTTACGGTAGCAGGACTGGAACCAACATCAGGGTCAGCTCACACGACTCATTCTCTCATTAAGGAAACATACAATGTCTCAACCTCTTTCGCGCAAATTATCGCTGCAATCCCTGTCGTTATTGTCTATGGGTGCGCTCGGTGGACTACTGGTCGGCACACAGTTTATACCGACTAATGCAGTATCGACACCGCAGTCGATCGCCCAAATACCCTCTGCCCCGGTGACGGGTGCCGCTGACAACTTTATCTCGGCAGTGGCAGACAAAACGGGTGCGGCTGTCGTGCGGATCGATTCTTCTCGCACCGTCCGTCGATCGCCCCAGTCAAATGGTCGCATGGTGCGGGGTAGCGGCTCTGGTTTCATCACCCAGGCAGATGGTTTGATTCTGACGAACGCTCATGTGGTGGATGGTGCTACCAGCGTCACCGTCACGCTGAAGGACGGACGCGAATTTACAGGGAAAGTCTTGGGCAAAGATGAACTGACCGATGTGGCGGTGGTAAAAATTCAGGCAACCAATTTGCCCGTCGCACCGATCGGCAACTCAGACCAAATCAAACCCGGCGAATGGGCGATCGCGATCGGCAATCCCCTCGGACTCGATAACACGGTGACGGCTGGGATCATTAGTGGCACAGGACGATCGAGCGGCATTGTCGGCGCACCCGATAAGCGTGTTAGCTTTATCCAAACCGACGCAGCAATTAATCCAGGCAATTCTGGTGGCCCGTTGCTCAATCAAAAAGGGCAAGTGATTGGCATGAACACTGCCATCATTAGCGGTGCTCAGGGACTTGGGTTTGCGATCCCCATTAACCGGGCACAGCAAGTTGCCAATCAGCTTATTGCTAGCGGTAAGGTCGATCATCCCTACATCGGCGTGCAAATGACAAACCTGACTGCGGCGACCAAAGAAGCCTTGAACCAGGATGGCGAATTGGGCGCAACCGTCAAAGCCGATCAGGGTGTTGTCGTGGTGGGGATTGCCCGTAGATCACCAGCCGCCACCGCCGGACTTAGAGCCGGAGATGTGATTCAATCGGTAAATGGGCGATCGGTTAAAACAGCCGATGACGTGCAGCAAGTGATTGAAGCCAGCAAAATTGGCATTAGCTTGCCAATTCAGGTCGATCGCAATGGTCAGCCTCTGACCCTATCCGTTAGCCCAGGCGAATTTCCGACTCAAGCTCCGTCTTAAGCTGGCACGCAGAGATCCCCGACTTCTGGTTAAAACCCAGCCTTAAAATCTGACCCTAACGTAGAAGTCGGGGAGCTAAACACCTTATGTATAAGTTCTATTTCATACTAAGGATCGTGAATTTAATCAACCCGCATACTTGCGTAGGCTGTGTAAAGCCGTTCCGGCATAGCAAGAAAAGCGCAGCGTCACGCATTGACTTCAAGGCTTGTGATGCGTTATGGCTAGTGCCTCACACATCCTACAAAAGCTTATGTATAAGTTCTATTTCACACTAAGTAGTAATCTACACCAGGAGGTCTAAACGTGTCAGTTGCCCAGCAAAGCAATTCAAGTGCCCCTAAGCCTCAAAAGTCTGCTGCTCAACATCTGTGGTTTTTGCACTGGCTGATGGCTGTCGTTTATCTGGTGCTGTTTGCAGGCGGCATTTACATGGCTGATCTGCCTGGAGAAGTGACGTATCGCGGCTCTTTGTATACCTTCCACAAAACGTTGGGCGTTGTGGTGATGAGCTTGCTGTTAGCCAGAATCTCCGTTTTGATAGGCGTTGTGCTGCACAAATATCGTCGGCGCTTGCCTAAAACCACCCCTGGTTGGTGGCAGAAATTTGCACTTCATGTAATGCTTTATACCTTTATGGTGCTAGTGCCGCTAAGTGGTTATTTGTTCTCTAACGCGTATGGTAAGGGTGTCGTTATTTTCGGTACCGGTATTGCGCTGCCACCGTTGATCGGCGCTAATGAAGCACTGGCTGCCTTCGGTCGCAGTGCCCATTTTTGGTTAAGCTATACCTTTCTTGGCTGCATTTTGCTTCATGGGTTGCAGCAGCAAAAGTATTTGCGCGCGATCGCACGACGCTCCTACAAAGCGATCGCTAAAACCGTCACTTAACAGCCTTGTGGGAAGTTGATGCGTAGATGAGCCGAGGCTCTAAAACGCACTCCTTCTCATTCATCACCATCTCAGTAAGGTGTCAGCAATTCTCATTTTGAAACATTTGTGCTGGATCGAGAACGTCCAAAGACTTTCTTACTCAACTTCCTGAACGACAGAATGGGAGTTCTAACGATTCAAGATCATTGAACAGGACTGACGCATATTGACTCAAACCTCGGAAGTTTAAGCCTATATATTTAGTCACGCTGCTGGATTCTTGGTTAAAACCTCCAAGGTTTGAGTAAGTCCTATTTAGCCGTGTCCTTACGTAAAAGATGGAGAAAAATAGCCCCAAACTGATTGGTTAAGGCTGCAAAGCTTCCGGCAATGCCTAATTATTCCCCATCCTTGTGAAATAGAACGACTAGAAACTGTCAGGACTGAGTACTCACCCTTACTGATAGAAAATTTGACTCCCTATTTCCTCTTGCAACTCTTATTGTTTCGTTCAACTTCTTGAGAAAATCATCAGGGTTGAGACGTTATAGACAAGAATTCAGGCTTAAGTACTCAGTCCTACACTTTTGTTCTACCAGGGTCCCCAGATCGCCAAAGTGATGCCTGGGGTTTGGATGTTCACAAACATGGTCTGACCATCCGGTGAGAAGCAAACTCCTGCAATTTCCGATGTATTGAGGGCATTCTTAGCAAATTTGTAGAGAGTACCGCTGGGAGTAATGCCCAGGACGTAATCGGTTCCATCGCCATCTTCGCAGAGGAAGATATCCCGATTTGGGAAAACAACAAGGTTGTCGGGATTGTCTAATACACCAGAATTATTGGGTTCAATGTAGAGTTCAACCGAATTGTTAGTGGGGCTATAGCGCCAGATTTGCCCATCTCCAGAACTACCACCACTCTTACAGGTGAAGTAGACGTAACCACTGCCGTAAAAAATTCCTTCTCCACCCGAAAACCGAGCTGCACCCTTATTGTAACCCTGAGTTCTAACAGTATCCGTAGCAGGATCAGGCGTATCAATTTTCACCCATTCCACCGCCCTAGGGGTATTTTTGGGAAAGCCAGTGGCTGTGTTAATGCCCGAGGAACCTGTAATCTTTAAGGCGTACAATACTCCTCCGGCACTTAAGTTGCTGCGCTGGTTGGGAACGAAGCGATAGAAAAGACCATTACTTCTATCCTCGGTCATGTAGACATAACCCGTGTTGGGGTCAACAGCCGCCCCTTCGTGATTAAACCGCCCCATTGCTGTTAAGGCGACAGGCGTGACAAAAGTAGTGGCGCTACTAGGAACTTCAAAAACATAGCCATGCCTTTTGCTGTTATTCGTCTCAAAGGCTTCTTCACAGCTTAGCCAAGAGCCTGAGGGAGTGGGACCTCCAGCACAGTTACGGATGGTACCCGCCAATACTCCGCGATGCTCTACCAGGGTACGAGTAGAACTCACAACTAATTTAGTACAACCACCCCTCGCTTGAGCGTTGTACTTTTTGGTACTAGGTGCGCCGACACCGTTGCTGGAAGTTGGACTGAGTTCATGATTGCGAATGAGAACAGTGTTACCGTTGCTGCCTGCAAACGCAGCCATACCATCGTGACCGCCGGGTACTTTATAGCCGTCAGTCATCGTTTGACCCGTTTCAGATAGCCTTCTGTAAGTGAAACCAGGGGGTAGATCTAAAACTCCGTTGGGGTCAGGCACTAGATTACCGTAAGGGCCTGCTGCAATAGCTTTTTGAGCATAGAAAGTTTGTAGAGGAGATAAAAGTACAGCACCGGCGGCAGACGTTCCTGCCAGTGTAAAAAACTGGCGTCTTGATAAGTTCACTATGTTCTCCTTAATACAGATAAAATTTACTCACGTAGGTGAGTAAGGGTAATTATGAAGGCAGAACAGTTATTTTCGATTTAAGAATTTGCTAAGAGCAGTTTATAAAAGGTATTAAAGTCATGCAGAAAATACAAAAATTTATAATATTTAATCTGGCACAAAGTGTGTTGTTGAATTAGGACAATCTTAAGATTCAAAGGTGTTTCGGAAAGGTAAGTGAGAAAAGATTTCCACAAATTCCTAAGTAACACTTTGTCTCTCTTTGACATTGTGAAAAACTCGAAAAAGCCCAATTACAACAACATTGTAGAGGTCGGGTTATTAAAGTGAGCACCGCAGTCTTTACACTGATACCGCGAGGATATAGTTCCTTCAAGCGCATTCTCGTCGAGTGTTCTTGGTGGGTCAGTGATCTTGAACGCGACGGGCGGGCGGGCACACGAAGTCAAATTTCAGCTCGATCGTCCACCTTGCAGCTCACCCCAGCAGCGCAGACCAAAGGACTCTCTTGGCTGGCTGAAACATTAACCCTGGCAGATCTAGTTAACGAGGTCGAGCAAAGCACCAGCCGCATTTCAACGCTGGTCAAAGCCATCAAAGCTTCCTCTTATACGGATCAAGCGCCGTTACAGGAAGTTGATTTGCATGAAGGGCTGGAGAGTACGCTCACTATCCTCAATCACAAACTTAAAGACGGCATGATGGTCGATCGCCAGTACGCTACCAACCGACCCCGCATCAGCGCTTATGGCAGCGAACTAAACCAGGTATAGCCAAATTTAATTGACAATGTCGCTTATGCGATGGACGGCAAAGGCAGCTATACGGACGGCGATCGACCATGACCAAGTCTTCATTGAGATTGCCAACACCGGATCAGGCATCCCACCAGCCGTGCAAGCTCACATTTTTGAACCATGCTTTACGACCAAAGGCATGGGTGACGGTTTGGGGCTAGGGCTGGACATTGTGCGTCGAATGATTGTCAATCAACATCATGGCGAAGTCTGTGTGACCGCTCAACCAGGCAACACGCGCTTTCAGATCTGGCTACCCATGCGTCACAAGTAAGGCGATCGCCATTCACTCTAGGCAACGGCATCAGGTACACATCTCTTTTTGCTAAGGGTGTACTTGCGGAATGATTGCTTAGTAGATCATGAAGATGTTATTGTTCTTAGCAGAAAAAATGAAGTTGGTATTAAGCTGATTTTTAAGCATTGATGAAACATAGCGTCAATCTGAGGCTTTCCGTTCAGTAAAAGCCAGGTTATACTACGTGATTACATCGCTCGGGTGCATCGCTTCAAGTCACTAAAAAAGCATTCTTCACAATGCTTTCAGGCTCTTGTTCAGCCCTTTCGTTCCTGAAATTTGTTATGTCTATTACTCAGCATCATCCTGCTCAGACTTACCGCAACGTAATGGAATTTCTAGTTGTGGAAGAGGTGGAAAAGCAGTTTCAGCGATTGTCTGCCAAAATTGCTGAATATTTGAATAAGGCGGAGGTGATTGCCTTTGCCTTAAACCGCCTGCCTGCACTCTATGCCACTAGTGAGAAAGGTTTAGAGCAGCAGTGTCTTCGTGCACGTAAAGAGTTGAATACCCAGGTGATTGCGGCGGTGCGTCAAGCGATCGTGGCAGTCCAGCGCGATCCACTACGGGCAGTGGTGCCGCTGAAAATTGATGCTGACCAAGAGTCTCATCTTGTCCTGCAAGAGTTAAAAGAATTGCTGGGTCAGGACGAGCTTTCCTGGCGCAACCTGGCTGATGCAGTCGAAAATGCCCTGATCCGCACGGCTCGGGGAGAAGTTACCTGGCGAAAACGAGGCAATGCAGCAGCGCAACGAAACGAGTGGCAAGACAGCCGCTATTACCTTTAGAGACTTTCCCTCTCTTAAAGGTAGTTCCTATAAAGAGCGACGGATGCGATCGAGCCGATGTAGCATCGCTACGGTTGTCGTAGCGTTGGGGCTAATGGGCGTTGGTCTAGTGGGCAATGCTAACGCTCAGACGATCGAGACAGGTGCGCCCACCACCCCAGGCTTGGCATTGCAGCCTGACTTGGAACCATTAGATGTAGAAGCACTGACACCAGGAAGCACACCCGCCTTTCTGGTGTCAGCCAACACCGTCTCACCGACGCAGCTAACGGTACCGAGCCTCTGGTGGCTTCGAGATCAGCTTGCCGACCAGGAGACTTACGGCAATCGATTGTTGGAGAACTGGTTAGCCTATCCCACTGGTGGCAGCAGCCGTCCCGGTAGAGTCGATTTGGTGGTGAATCGTCAGTTGTGGAGCTTGCTAGACTATCTCGATCGCTATGCCTTTATCCACCGTTTTGGCGAGGTGGCTCGCGATTATGGCTACAACGTGCGCGTCTTTGATGGCAACGCAACCTTACTTGGTGCCTCCACCTGCGATTTCAGCACCATTAACATTGATGCCTTGCAGAGTCGCCAATTTTCTGAGCGTGCAGAGGCAGCTACGTTGCTACCCAACCCAGCCACGACGATCGCCTGTAGCATTCTGCTTGATTCATCCGGCAAAGCAGGGCTACGAGGCGGCACTAGCCAACCTTTTGGCGGAGGCGCTGCCAAAGCGCTTGATATTGCAAAACCGTAGCGCGATCGAGGGGCTGAAGAAATTCGCTGGCTGCCTGGGTTTTGGCATCCGGTACCAGCACAGGATTTTGTCGCAACTCATCTGGCAGCTTGGCTGGCGGCATGGTTAAAACGACTGGAGAGATTGTCCGGCTCAAAAGCGAGAGCTGAATGGCAATGTCCGGTCGCCAGCCAAAACCGATCCAATCCGCAGCCAGCGAGAATAATTCAGCCTGGGCAGCCGCGGGACGCACCCAGAGATCTGCCCAGAGCGCTGTGCCTGACTTTGGAACGACAACAGCTAGCGTTTGGTTGCGCTGCGTTAGCGGCAAGAGATCAGTAGACCAGCCCACCGCTAGCCATGTATCACCCATGAGGAGCGGTTGCAGGTAGGCATCGGAGCTATAGAGCTTGACCTGTTGATGCAGTGACGTTAGTTCGGCTGGCAGCGTCGATACGGTCTCTAAATTAGCAATGTTGTAAGATTGACCCAGTTTTTTGAGCGTCAAGCCAATGACTTCACGTGGCTGATCAAGGAGAGAAATATGTCCCCGCAAGTCCGATCGCCACAGATCTGACCAATCGGTTGGCGGCGGTAACCCTTTCTCTTTGAAAATATCCTGTCGATAAGCAATCACCGTGCTGCCACCGCGATACGGCGCTCCCCAAAGCTGCTCAGTTGTTTTTGTCGCTGAGGTGCGGGTCACTAGCGCTTTCCAGTCGGTTGGCAATGACTCCCATCCTGCCAACTGCTTGGGGTCAAGTGGCTGAATTAACGTTTGCTGCACTGCCTTCTCAAGCCAGTAGCTGCCGATCGTCACCAGATCCGGCACTGGTTTAGACTGTTTGCCAATAAATGGCACCCAATCAAAGCGATCGGTGGCAGACGGATCTGGCTGTCCGCTACGTGCCCAAGCTTGCAGTGCATCAAAGGTTGCCTGCAACTGCGGCTCAATTGCAATCTTCAAGGAACCCGCGATCGACGCTTGCTGTAAGTGCTTACGATACGCACCCACAATTTGAGGTGGCATGGAGCCATTTAACAAGCGCAGTTTTAACGTTTGGCGATTCTGCCCAGAGCAACCCAGCAGTAGATTACTAAGGGCGATACTGCCTGCCCCTGCTAGAAAGGAGCGGCGGTTGATGAGGGCTGAGGAGTTTGAGATGGACGTATGGGTAACAGGCATTTTATGAGTCATAACCTAAGCCGACTGCTTCCGCTCGACACCAAAACCAACGAGGTCAATCATACTCGGCGGTTCATTTCCTTCAGGGCGTTGGTAAGTGACGATGGTGCGGAGTCGCACATCAGGAGCAATGATCCGCATTTGGTCAACCGCGCACGATCGCCGATAGTAAGTGGTCATTTCTAACGTCTGACGAGTGGGCTGATAGGTAAAGCGTCCCGCGATCGAACCTGCTTCAGCGTAGCCTTCATCGCGCAGATAAAAGCCCTGGATGACTTCTCCGACAGGCTCTGTTGTCACTTGGGCAGCAAGCGGTGGTGGCGGTAACTCTGCCAGCGGTGCAGTAAGGTAGCGATCGGGGACAAACAGTGCTTTCAGACTCATCGAAACCTGCTCACCTTTCTCAGAACGGGTGTCAAAGGCGATCGCAAAACCAGGGCAAAGCGTCTCATCATTTGCCAGCGTTGCAAGATCAAAGGACGGCACTTGAGCAGAGCCATTCACTTGAGACAAAGAGAGAACTTTTTGCTTGTCTGCTGCTGTCAGAGGAGCAACGCGAAATTCTGTATAAGACCGCTCAACTTCACCGCGCAGGATGGAGTGATAGGTGCGCTCTGTCGTCCATAACCCAGTACAAGTAACAAAAAAAGCCTGAAAACTTAGCATTTTACGCCAACAACCTGATGGGGTTAACTCTCTCTTACAAAATTTTCTAAAGGCGTTTGTAACCGTTTGTGGCAACGCCAGCCGCTACTTGCCCGGAGCGAACAAGAGGTAAAGCCGTATACAGAACCTCTCCTTTTCGCTCGTGATCAAACTCAACTTCAAGCGACAGGGCAGTCTGCATTAAAAGCCAATAATGCCACTATAGCAAGCCGTTACAAGCTGTGAGCGGTCATACCGTCAGACGCACGCTATGAGTCAGCGCTAAACCAGCGCGAACGAGTTCTCTCGCTGCGATGCCATCCCGCCCGTGACTGAAGTCTGGGCTAATGGTGCGAAACCCGTTGAAACGGGTTGAATCTAAATTCCACTAGGCGTTCAGTCCCTTCAGTGGACTTTTCACGGTGAGCCTGGATTTTCAATCCAGGGCGGTTGAGCACCGAAGCGAACCGTTTATCGAATTCACGTTAAACCACGATCGCCCTTGCCAACCGAGTCATGGTAAACCCGCGATCGCCCTTCATAACACCTTCTAGTATGGGCTTACATAAACGGCTCGATCGTCAACCTGGAACGACTCACTGCTGTAAATTGAATTTCTCTGTTGTGCCAATATAGGCTTAAACACCGCTTGACATCTGCTTCGATTTATTAGCGAGACGATATGCTGAAAGCGTTTGATTTTCTACCTAAAGCATAAAAAATGATAGAGTTTGCGTCATCTCTTGCACCGCGCAGCGTTGCGGTAAAAGTGGTAAAAGTATTGAATCCGGGCTAATACTGTTCTCTTGCAATCGACCATCACTTAACTCAAACGTTAAATGATTCAGGAATAACCTGTACTAAGTGTCATTCACTCTTTAAAATTGATTTCAGAATATTAAGGCAATTGGGACACTGAATGAATACACTGCAACAGCAGATTAATCTTATGAGCACGAAGGTTGATGCTTTATATCAACTGATCGAGCAACTTAGCAGCAAGCTATCGGATGTTGCAGTTGAATGCAAGTTTAGAGCCGTTCAGCCACAGGATTCGGAAGGTAGTGCAATCGATCAGCACCAGTCTTACCAAACCTATGCAGGGCTTGGTTCTAGCATGGAACACAAAGATGTCCTCGCGGATCGCAATGGTATTCATTCAACGACCCATAGTGGAGAACGACAGCTTGCGCCTGAGGTGCAAGTGCAACGCCTGACCGCACAGCTTACAGCCGCTTACAATCGGATTGCGTCTCTAGAGGAGCAGCTATTGTCGAGACGGATACATAACTAGCCACCGAAAGGAGCCAGCCATAAGCGGTATCTAGCTAGCTCCAAGATCATTCTCTACGGCTCATCTGCTGGTGATGCGCCAAAGTTTCGATCGCCGCTAGGAGGTCAGCCTGGTGCCAGTTTTGGTAGAGATGAGCTGCGATCGCACAGCCGCCTGCACCAACGCCTTCCTTCACAAAGCCATGCTCATACGCCCGTAGCGACTCGTAGCGCGATGACATGAAGTTAAGTTGGGTCGCCAGCAAAGGAACATCACCCACTAGCTGCGCCAAACCCACCGTATCGCCAGTCGGATCATCTGCTACCCAGCGAGTGGTGCCAACGACGATCTGCTCTGGTTGCCACTTCAGGTTGTACGATCGCGCGATTGCTTGTGAGAGTGCGTAGACAGCCAGCATTTGCGTACCGCCTGCCAGTAAGACACCAGCAGTGCGGCTCGCTGCGATCGCCATCCCTGCCACAACAATCTGCATGGGATCACCGACAGCTGCAACAAGCTGAAGCGGTGAAAAGGGAGCGCAAAGCCCCGATCGCTGTAAGCCTGCTTGCACCAGTGCCCACTTTTGACTGTGATTACAGGTCGGGTGGCTGCTGTTCACTTTGCCAGCGGCAGCGATCCCCAACCCCGTTAAAACGGCTAGAGCAGTCGTCGTACCACCTACAACGCATTCACCCAAAATTACGTAGCCAGAACTTGCTGCCGCCAGCTTTGCCCCCCAGAGCAACCCCTGATGCAGTAAATGTTCCACGATCGACAACGGTAGCGCTTGCCCCTGACTGAGACAGCAGGCAGGATTGCCACCCAGATCGATCGCAGGTACGGCTGGAGGGATGGGTAGCCCAGCATTAAAGAGAAACAACGGGATCTGCTGTGCTGCCACGATCGCGCGTGAAATCAGCACGGGCGATGCCCCTACCGTCAACGGTGGTAACGGATAGCTGGGAGACGGTTGTGCCCCAGAGTACAGAAACTCAGCATCTGCGATCGCGGTGGTCTGACGATCGGCAGGTGTGGCTCCCGCTGCCGAAATGCCTGGTAGTAGACCTGTTGCTGTAAATCCCAACACACAAGCAAAAACAGGTCGCTGTCCTCGGTGGCGTTGCAACCAGTAATTGCCCTGCTCTTCTTGGGTATAGACCCGAACCGAAAGAGAGGAAACCGCAGAGACGCAGAGACGCGGAGCAGTAGAACTTTGATTCAGGCTTCCTCTACCTTCATCCCTCATCCTTCATTCCTCATCCCTTGTCCCTCATCCTTCATTCCTCATCCCTCATCCCTCATCCTTCATCCTTCATCCTTTCCTCTACTCATAATCCATCAAAACCTGAACCCACTTTGGCGGTCTAGGAATCGGCGTACCCAGGCGATCGAGCAACAGCCATGCTGCCAGATGGACGATGAAGAGATAAACGAGATTATTCAGCAGAACCATGACCACGATCGCGACCTGCACTAGTTCCAGGCTGGGTTGAGCCAGCAACCCAAACTTGATAAACAGCCATTCCAGTAGCTCGGTGGTTTGCGTTGTGGCATAGAGCCAAAGATCTTCACCCAACAGCAAGGAAACTAGCCAGATGCGAAAAAAGAAGCCAAATGTACCGAGAATACTGCCAACGCCGATTGCAAAACTCCATTGAGCGCCTCGCTGCCACAGCACGCCCAACAGCACGCCCAGCAACCCATAGGGCATGACAAAGAGAATACTGCGTGCAGGACCCATCAACACACTCAGCAGCAAGCCAGACACTACAGCACCCATCCAGGCAGCGCGATTGCCCCAGCGTAAATAGATGAGCGCGATCGGAATCGAGAAAAAGAGCCGCAATAGAGGGCCGATCGGAAAGTAATAGTTCACCAGGTAAACCAGGCTAGCCGCACTTGCTAGAAATGCCGTTTCCACCATCATCAGCGGCATAGCTGGATCGACTGTCCGTGTCACCCGGAGACGACGCTGCCCAAACATCTTTTCCTGTAGGGCATCATCAACCTCTAGCGCCTCGATCGGGCGTGATAGTTCAGCCTCTACTTCTAACCAGGATGCTTCAGCAGCAGCGTCACCCCGATCGAGCTTTGCCGATTCAGGTGCCGGGTCGCCGGTCAGCTCAGATGCGTTGTCTTTAGACGAATCAGTCATGCAGTCTTAGAAACGGTAGCAAATTTACTCTAAAGCTAAAAACGCGATCGTGGTTCACTAGCTCTTCGGTTGGCAGTCGCCCTTACTTAATTTCTCCACTCTTCACCCCTTCACTCTTCGCCAGCTACTCTTCATAGCCCCGATCGTCAAGCTGCCTCACTCAACTCCTTAGCTATGCGCTTCAGCCTCTCCCTGTACGACCAAAACTGAACAGTGGGCATGATGCACGGCATAGTTACTCACGCTACCCAACAGCGCTTCTGAAAAGCCCTTACGTCCTCGCCGCCCCACTACCAGCAGATCAGCACCCCATTCGTGAGCGATCGTGCAGACTACTTTTTCAACGTCACCGGGCTGGAACACAGTCTCTGCTTGCAAGCCCTTTGCCTGCGCTGCACTACGGTAACGCTCTAGCAGCGTTTGCAAAGCCTCCGCGTGGTGTTCAAAATTAACTTGTTGAGCTTGATAGGTACTGCTGATCAAACCAGCGTTTAACGACCCCATCTCAGCGGGGAAAGGGGTTGGTGAAACCAGCAGATCTTCACTAATGCCACTAAAGAGTAGCAATTGTGCCTTTGTTGCTTCAGCGAGAGCAACTGCCCGCTCAAAAACAGTGTTGCTAAGTGAAGAGTCGTCAAGCGCAACCACAATTTTATGAAAACTCATCTTGGTTTCTCCATTCGCCCGATACCTCTATTTTACAAGGCTGCTAGAGACGGATCAGCTTGAGGTGGCACCGGACGCTGTAAAAGCCCATAGCGCTTTTAACTTGTAACCAAGATAGTGGAGTAAACGGCGCATACTTTGGGGATGCAGAACTGCCCACAGGTTAATGCTTAAACAAACGCTGCCAAGTAGCAGCAGCACAAACGTCGGTAGCATCACAACACCAACGACAAACCAGGTCAGGACGTGTAGCACCATCAACAAAGCAAACAAACTTGCCAGCGCAAACGCTTGCCAGATCTGACCTGCCGGACGTTTTAACCCAACATAGACGATCGTTTGCAAGGTGGACAGCAGATTTGCGGGCACTAAGAAGGCACAGATAGCAACGCAGTGGGTATGGGAAAACTCAAGTAGAGGACTGGAATCAAGCATTAGTTCAGTGAAGTAAGTTCAACAATAAGCCCTGCGTTCACTATGTGTAACTCAGATAGGAGTAAGTCCCGACAAAACGATAGAAATCTCAAGATTCGCTTAACCGAGTTAAAAAGTAAGTCGGTAGCCTTCATTGCTGGTGAAAGGTTTTTAGGGACTGTGCCTCCAAGCAAGGCGTTACGCCCTTACCCCAAACAACTCTTCAAAAGCATTCTTGGTTCGATCCAGAGTTTGATGCCAACTCAAGGCACATCGCTACCTAGATGACGGGCGCGCGCCCAAACTCAGCTTCAAAATTTTCTCAATCCATGCAAACCACTGATATTTCGCTACGTCGATCGCCCAACCTGCTTGACCGTTTGACTCGCCGAACTGCCTCCACTTTCATTCACCTTTATCAAAAACAGCTTTCTCCTTATAAAGGGTTTTCCTGTGCGTATCGTGTGTTGCATCGCAGCGAATCCTGCTCTCAGTACACAAAGCGCGTCATTTTGGAGATGGGCATTGGTCAGGCTCTACCCCTTGTTCAGCAACGCTTTCGGGCGTGCAAAGCAGCGAACCAAATGCTTAAGGCAGAGCACTGTCAGACGAAAGAGCCGCAGGAAGCCTTACGACAATCCTGGATCGCAATGGAAGATGCGCTACTTGTTGAGGTACCGATCGAGCAACCCGATGAGAACGCTAACCCTCAGAAAGAACGATCGCAGGAGCGCGGTAAAGGCATCGGCGGCGGCAGTTTTAGAAAGCCGCAGATCGCCAGTACCAATAATGCCAATACGACCAATCAAAACACTTGCTCAGACTGGAACTGCGATGCGATCGATTGTGCCAGCGCTGACTGTAGCGGCATGGACTGCGGTGCCGCCGATTGCCACAACCTGGATTGCGGCAGTCTCGATTGTGGCAGTTGTGACGTTGGTAGCTGTGCTTGTAGTAGTTGAATCAGCCGATCGCCGCTTCTCCTTGCTGATACAGCTCCCGTGCATAGTCTGTCCATGCGCCCTGACCCCAATAGCGGAAGCAGCTTGTTTGCAGCAGCAGGTTGTAGAGCAACCCTTTACGGTAATGGGATGTGCGTGTCAGTGGCTCAGCAGCAGCAGCCTGTGCTTGCAAGAGCGGATCAAAGGTTTGGTGAAAGTGAGCGCTGAGTTGATTCATGGGAGTCAGCACGTTGTCATAGTCTTTGACCCAACTACGATCGTTCGTCCATGACGAGCCTTCCATATGAAAGTTAGAGTTTTCTTGCTTGATCGCCGCGATCGCTGCCTCCACCGCTTCGGGTGTTGTCTGATCGGGCGAGACGCGCTGCCAGATCTGGTGTTGCGCGATCGCCTGACAGGTGGGATAGTCCTCTGGCTTGACACCCGCTGCTTCTAGTAATTCCAGATATTCTGTCCCATTTACCCCAACGGCACCTGACTTGCCGCCATTTTCTGCCATCTGATACCAGGCTTGCTTGAAGGCTGGTGGAAATTCGTTCATCATCACGCCACCGTTTTCGCCATCGCCAATTTGCGAGACGATCGGGGGAATGGAAATACCGTTGAGCGATCGACGTGACAGCGTTTTTGCCTCGTAATAGGGCTGCATCTGCGCCACCAGTTTGGTATCCGAACCCTGCGTTTTGATTAACACTGTGATACTGACCGTTTCCCCGTGCGCATTGCGGGCAATCAGTTGGTGCGGCAAATGCTTATCGTGCAGTGGTTCCCCCTGAAGCGTCTCAACAGAATGTTCCTGCACCAGCAGCCAGCGATAGCCACATTCTTTCAGCGCTTTAACAAAGGCGTAGAGCGTATCCGGTTGGTTAGGCAAATGCATTTCTGGCGGCGAAAAGCCTTTGACTCGCGCCAATGCGTCCCAGCCAAACACGGCTGCAAAATAGTGCTGCCATGCCTGAATGTGCAACTTGATGTCGGGAATGGGCGTAGAGGGCACAACTGAATGGCTCCACATCGTTCCCAACCACTCCACGTAGGGTTGATAGGTGGGGTCGCAGGTAAGGCGCTTCAGGTTATCCAGCACGTCGGTGCGTCCCATTTGCCGCAGCCCCCACAGTAGATTGCCAGAATAGTCCAGCATGACGCGGGGATTGCAGCCGTTGGCGACCAGTTCTGGGATGAAGTCGCCCATACGGGAGTAGCACCAGGCAAAGACTTCTGCATTGTGGTTGTCGCCCTCACCCGTATGCTCAAACATATATTGCAGATGACCGATCGGCGCTCCGTTGTAGCCAGCCGGAACGGTCGGCTGGTGCATATGCAGGGCGATCGCAAAGGTCGCCGAAAGGTCGTCTAGCCGCAGATTGGTCGTCGGCAAAAAAACGGCATGCGGCTCACTTGTTACCGCCTGTACATCTGCTTCCCAACCTGAGATATTAGGCAAATCATCAATCAATTCAGGAATTGGCGCTGGACTGGTTGTAAGCGTGGAGGAAACCATAGGAAGCCTTGAGGTAAGTGGATTCACGATCCCAATACTTCACCCTACACCGCCCATCCAGTTTAACCAACCCCAAGCCATCACCTTCTAAGCGGTTTTAACCGTCAAACGGCTGCCGAGTTTTCTGACAAAACATGAGATGCAATGAGTTTTGCCCAACGTTGATAAGCTATCCCGTTCAAGTGAATGCCGTCTGTTGTGTATTGAGCATCTAATTGACCATGAGCATCAGTAAAATGAGTCAATAAATCAATGTATGGGTACGAAAATTCGCTCGCCAGTGTTCGAAGGTGGCTATTTAGTTCGCCAATGCTGCTATTAGTTGCCTGCCCAAAGAAAAGGCTTGCATTAATGGGTAGAACGCTTTGAATAAAGACGTGAGTCTGCGGCGAAAGGTCATGAATACGAGTCAGAATTTCTCTATAAGTTTGCGTGATTTCAGTGGGCGATCGCCCTAGATTTGACAGATCGTTCACGCCAATCATCAAAAAGAGCTTTTGCGGTTGGGGTGTGATGATGTCAGACAATCGATCGAGCACACCGATCGTGGTGTCGCTAGAGATGCCCCGATTCTTAATCATGGGATGGCTTAATAACTCTGCCCATTCCCCTTCATCCGTAATGCTGTCTCCGAGAAAAACGATGTCAGACGAATGAATTGGCAATAAAAAAAGTTGGCTTTTACGGTGATCGTAGTAGGGGGAAATAAAGAACGTTCCCTGCATATTTTCCATGCCAAACTTTCTCACTAGCTGTAGCCTCGTTGCCAGATACGATAAACCACCACGCTTGAGGATGAACCAAACGCTGAATGCAATAAAAAGAGCATTCAAACAGACTGAAAGCCCTAAAAAAGCTTGAATCGTTTGGTTCATCGGCAAATCCTTCTCTCGGTAGTCTTTTTTAGTAAAGGATGGAAAAAAGCAGTGTGCTCTTAACAATTTACTTTCTCTAAGAGGATGTTTTAAAAGTTTTAAGGAGTCAAAATTTATGCCAAGCGCCTCACCATAATACGGATCATCGCCCAATAAATAAAAGTCTCCGATGTCGCAGGCAACAGTTCATAGTCTCTCACTAAGCGTCGGCAGCCCATTAACCAGCCAAACGTGCACTTCACGACCCACCGTTTCTTGAGCAAGACAAAGCCTTTGGTTTGCTCCGGTCGTAACACCACCTGGACAAGCCAACGGCAGGCATCCATCACCCACCGCATAAACGGTTCACCCTCAAACCCACCATCCGCCCAAAGAGTCTGCAAGCGGGAGACCCCTTTGCCCATCTGTTTGACCTGCTTGAGTACTTGCTTGCCACCCTCGCGTTCGGTCACACTGGCGGCTGTCACCAAGACCCGCAGTACCAAACCGAGTGTATCCACCGTCCAAAACCGTTTCCGTCCCTTGATCAATTTGCCCCCGTCCCAGCCGACGGACGCACTGACCAGCGCGGCACTTTTGACACTTTGACTGTCGATGAGCGCCTCCGATGGACTGGGTTGGCGCTCCTGTTCGATGCGCGTGAACCCGCGCAGAGAGTCGTGCACCTTGACCCAAGTGCCATCTTTGCGCCAGTTGCGGAAATAGGTGTACACCGTTTGCCTTTCTTGAATGCCCGAAGGGCTATAGCGGGAAAGTCTCCTGGTAAAGCGCGCTAACGCACCCCCTCCACCATCACATAGAAAATCGCGTTGAGTACTGCCCACAGATCGACCGCACGGGGACGACCACCGGGTTTCGGTGCTGGCAGCAGGTCACTCAGAACTTCATACTGCGCACGGGGCAGACTGCTGGGGTATGCTTTGCTCATGATGCTCACTCGGTGCTGTGTACTACATATTCGCAGCTTACACTGAGTGAGCTTTTTTACGGACTGACCGACTTTTAAAACAACCTCTTACCCCTTGTTGTTTCACAGCAGTACTGATTTGAACTAGTGTTTGCTAAAGCGAAAGCACCCAATCACCCAGAAAATTGAGGAGCGGATTTTTGTTCACTTCCAGGGTATGGAAGGGAAGTATGTGTTTGAGATTTGTTGTGATCGTCGCCAATTGCCATTCTTTCAGCAATTCCTTGAGGATCAGGAAGTAGTGAAGTCTGATTAAAAGCGATACTCTGCCAGCCAGTTTCTCCTTTGCTCAGCAACCTTGATCTGGGAAAAGCGAAACGCGACATTTAATGTGCGAATGTACAAGAGATGGAGAGTAGGGGAATCGAACCCCTCACCTCTGCGGTGCGATCGCAGCGCTCTACCAACTGAGCTAACTCCCCAGGATGCGATTAAATTCGCTTTGCTATCGTAACATTCGCTGGCTCTATCCTGCTTTTGTCGCAACTGAGTCATAAGTTTGCTGGACGCGATCGAACTCCAGATCAGAAAGACGATCAACGACCCAGTTAGCACGGCGTTGCAGCATATGAAATGGGTAGGTATTAGCGACACCCACAACGGGAATACGTGCGCGCTTGGCAGCTTCAATACCGGCAAACGTGTCTTCGATCGCTAAACATTCTAAAGGTTTAAGGTTCAGTAAAGGATCGGCTTGGTTCAGACGATCGACCGCCAGTAGATAGCTATTGGGTTCTGGTTTGCTGGGAAGGCGTTGATCAGCAGCAACAATCACTGAAAAATAGTCGCTCAGTTGGGCACGCTTCAGCACTAGTTCAATCTCGGCTCGTAAGGCACCGCTTACGATCGCCAGTTTGACCTTAGCAACTCGTAATTTGAAAATTAAATCCTGTAGCCCTGGATAAATCGGTAGCGTTTCGAGTTGTTCGATCGCAGTTTGATAAGACGTAGACTTCCGCACAAGCAGCTTACTCGCATACTCCTCAGTGACCACTCGTCCTCGGTGCTGCCACAAGTCGATGAGGCAGGCACGATCGCTCCGTCCCAGGCAAAACTGACGAAATTCACCCGGCTTGGGTCGCAGGTTTTCCTCCAATAAAAGCTCATCAATCAGCTTTTCGTGAAGTGGTTCATCGTTGATGATGACACCGTTAAAGTCGAAAAGAACCGCTTTCAGCATTGAGTGAAACGTAAGGAATTTGATAGTGTTACTGGCGTTAGAGACACAGCGGAGAGGGACAAAGAAGTTGTTTTCCCTTTGTCCTGCTTTTAGCAAAAGCTTGTAGCGCTCGAAAATCTATTTTCTAACAACTAGCAGCCAATCACCAAAAACTTCTTAGCCCACTGCCCAGCGGCGATCGCCGGCTGCTTCAACGTTAGTAGGGAACGAAAACTCAACGACCTCAGAGGGTAAGGGCTTGACGGCGCGTGTGACTTGATGAATCAGCCATCGATCGTACGTTTGAACTGCCTCAAACTGCGCTGCACCCATCCAGGCATCGACACTACCGCTGGCAAACGCTTGAATGTAAGGCTCTTCAAAAATTTGGGTTAGCCATTCTGTTTGGCGGAGCACCTTTTGATTGCCATCCAGAATCACCACTTCGCCACCCACCGTGAGCAGGCGATAGCACTCACGCAGAATCGCTTGAGCAACCGTCGGAGGCGTTTCGTGGAAGAGTAGCGATGCCGTCACCAGATCAAACGACGCATCTGGGAAGCCTGTGTGTTCAGCATTACCGTGTCGCCACTGAATCGCGAGGTTGGCTTGTTCTGCTTTATGTTCGGCAACGACTAGCATTTGGGGTGACAAATCTAGCCCAATGACCTCAGCCTTAGGAAAAGCCTGCTTCAGCAACAACGTGGTGGAACCAGTGCCACAGCCTAAATCCAAAATGCGGCGTGGCTGCGATCGAATAGTATCAAGCAAACTCTGACGTACCAGGGCTTCGCCCGGTGGCAGCGCATATTGCGTAATGGGATCATAAGAAACAGCCGCACTAACGTTAAGGTAACCGCCTTCAATACCGTGGAAGTTTTGGCTGCTGTAGTAGGTGGGATAAGCCAGGGTGCGATCGCTCAAGCGGTTGCTAGCAGCTTGCCAGTCGATGCTTTCGTAAAAGCGCCGCAGCTTGTCTTCATCGATCAAGAAGGTTTTGACAAAGGGAGCAAGAAAGCGCTCGAAGATTGTATCGTTACGTGGCATAGACGTTGTTTTTGGTATTACCCATCTAAGTTTAATGAGTTTTAAAGTTTTGTGACTACAGGCGGTTTTCTTAGGATGGCAGCCAGTAGCGACGACTCAACGATAACGATCGCTAAGCAAAAGCAATGCAGTCACGATGGGAGCAAAAGTTGGTAGGCGCGGCTTTCCAGCAAAATAAAGATGCCTAACCCAATCAAAACTAATGGCACAACGCGATGTCCATAGTGGGTCAAGGAGTGGGCGATCGCGGGGTGACGGGTGAGATAGTAGGCAATGCCACACCAAACCGCAACCATCACGAGAAAAACACTCAAAATCACTCCCATCGCTGCCAACGTACTATTAGCAAACAGCGGCACGTAGATACTGATGTTGTCTCCACCGTTGGCAACCGTCACCGCTGCCACTTGATAGGTCTGAGGAGGAATATGGAGGAACGATCGCGATCGCGCCAGCCAGCCATCTTTGGCGCTGCTTTCTTCAGTCGCCGTTTGCACCTCTATAGCCTCAGCGTCACCTACAAAGAGTTGATGAATGCCAATGGCAATGGGTAAAAAGCCCAGTAAGCCCAACCAGACAGGGGGGATAATGAAGCCGCCAAGAAAGCCAGGTAAGCTGGCAAGCAGCAACAGCAAAAAGCCAAGATATTGACCCACCACTACATGATGGGGACGAAACGTTGGACTAATGCGGGAAAAGAACACCATGAGAATCACGATGTCATCAATATTAGTAGCAGTAAAAGCGGCAATGCTGGCAGTGACCGCTTGAGTGAACCCTGTCATGAAGATCTAGCACGATGACACGCCTTCCGGTTTTATCACACAAGTACGCCTCTTACAGCTCAGTCTTCATCCATATACTGCGGCTAGAGGATGTCAGTATGGCAAGCGTTAAATAGGCAAGGTGAGACAAAATTCGGTGCCCTTACCAGGTGTAGAACTAACCTCGATGGTGCCTTCGTGTTTCTCGACAACAATTTGATAGCAGATTGCCAGCCCCATCCCCGTGCCTTTGCCAACGGCTTTGGTGGTAAAAAACGGCTCAAACAATTTTTGCTGCACGTCAGTGGTCATACCCTTTCCATTATCGGCGATGCAAACTTGGACGTGCTGACGATCGCTTAATTGAGTCCGAATGGTAATGGTAGGAGTGGTGCCTGCCAAGGCGTTTTCGTCTTGTCCATCCTGGTCTTCGTCTTCCCTGAGCGCATCGATCGCATTGCTCAAAAGATTCATAAAAACCTGGTTCAACTGTCCGGCATAGCACTCCACCAGTGGTAGGTCGCCGTACTGTTTCACGATGTTAATTTCAGGCTCCTTGCCCTGTGCTTTCAGGCGATTGCCCAGAATGATCAGCGTGTTGTCAATGCCTTCATGAAGATCAACGGCTTTGCGATCGGCTTCATCCAGACGAGAGAAGTTGCGTAGCGAGAGCACAATTTCACGAATGCGATCGGTGCCCATTTTCATGGAAGACAACAATTTAGGCAGATCCTCCCGGAGAAAGTCCAGGTCGATCATTTCAATCGTTGCCTCAATCTCTGCACTGGGGTTGGGCACTTGAGCTTGATAGAGACGCAGTAGGCTTAACAGGTCTTGCGTATACTCCTGCGCTGGGTTGAGGTTGCCATGAATGAAGTTGACCGGATTATTAATTTCGTGAGCAATGCCTGCTACAAGCTGACCCAGACCAGACATTTTCTCAGCCTGAATCATTTGCGTTTGCGTATGACGTAGTTTTCGCAGCGTTTGCTCTAGCTCGTCTGCTTTCTCTTTAAGTTGCGCTTCAGAGTGCCGTAATGCCTTTTCTGCATAGTGCTGCTCGGTGATATCACGGCTGTAGCCCAGTATGGCAAAAACGGTTCCGTCCACGTCGTAGAGCGGCATTTTGCGGGTATCCAGGATGCGTAGTAAGCCATCAGCAGTGGTGGTTGGCTCATAGGGATTATGAATCCTTTCACCTGCTAATGCTGCCTGATCGTCCACGCGGAAGCCCCGGATCTTTTTATCAAGTGCGCCAAAGATGAGCTCTTGCGAGAAGCCTAGCTCCTGATCGTCCTTACCGAGAATGGTGTCTATATCTTGACCAAACGCCTTTGCAAAACTGCGATTGACCAGAATGTAGCGGAAGTTGTGGTCTTTAGCAAAAATCCAATCCTGAGTCGAGTCGAGTACCGTCCGCAAGAGGCGAGATTGGTATTCGGTTTCTTGCAGTGCTTGTTGCAACGCAATTTCGGCTTGCTTGCGATCGCTCACGTCCAGTTGTAAGCCATCCCAAACGGTAGAACCATCCGCTTGACGCTCTGGGCGAGAGATGGCGTGCAGCCACTTGACTTGACCAGACGGCATGAGCAAGCGCCCGACCCAATTCCAGGGTTGTAGGGTTTGCTGTGAGGTCGTAATAGAGTCAAAAAACGAATCGCGATCGTCGGGATGGATGCGCTCTAAAATTACACCCGCATTTTGCTGAATGGTTTCTGGTTCTACTTCGTAGAATTCTTTGCAGAAGGCACTCATGTATGGAAAGCTCCCAACACCGTCGGCATCCAGACGAAATTGGTAGACCATACCCGGTAGATTTGTCGCTAAGTTGCGGAAGCGGCTTTCACTTTGGTAGAGGGCAGTTTCCATGCCCTGCTGTTCAATCGCAGCGTGCTTGCGCTCGGTAATGTCGTGCATGGCAACCACTGCGCCCAGTTTATTGCCAGCCTTATCAAAAAACGCTCGCCCACTTGCCAGCAAAGTGCGGGGGGTGCCATGCTTTGGCACAATCACCATCTCAGCTTGGTGAACCTGCTCCCCCTGAAACGCGCGGAATAAAGGGATCGCCTGCGTTGGCATCGGCGTAATGCCATCTGCCAGATAAAGGTCAAAGTGCTGCGCCCACTGGTCTGGTGACAGAGCGGCTTCGGGCAAACCGTGAAAAGTGCGGGTGGCATGGTTAAAGAGCATCAAATCGCCCTTGTCGTCACAAGCAACGATGCCATCCGTTAAGCTGTCCAGCATGGCTTTGAGGCATTCTTGCTCCTTCTGCAAGTGCGCTGCGACCTGTTGACGCGCACTTGCCGCCTGCTGATGCTCTGCAATCTCTTGCTGAAGCTTCTGGTTGCTTGATCGTAGCTCAAGCTGGCTCATCACCTGCCGACCGAGCGCCTTGAGGGCATTGATTTGCACATCGGAGAGCGTGCGGGGTTGGTTGTCAATGACGCAGAGTGTACCCAGCGCTAACCCATCAGCCGTATGGAGGGGAACACCTGCGTAGAAACGGATGTAGGGTTCTCCGATCACGAGCGGATGATTGGCAAAGCGGACATCTGCTTTAGTATCGGGCACAATCAAGGGCTCTGGCTGCAAAATGGCATGGGCACAAAAAGCCAGATCACGCGGCGTTTCACTAATTTCTAGCCCCACCTTTGCTTTGAACCACTGCCGCTTGGCATCCACTAAACTTACAAGCGCGATCGGCGTTTGACAAATGTAGGCTGCCAGTTGCGCAAGATCATCGTAACCCGTCTCTGGCTGAGTATCGAGGATCTTGTAACTCAGCAGTTTGGCAAGTCTCTGCCCTTCTTGCTCTGGCTTTGGCGCGTTCATGAATAACCTCGAAAGGGCGGCTTTCTAGAGAAAAAGAGTAGGGATGCTGCTTTATACTTGTCGCGTTTCAGCGATCATTTGCAAGAGAGTTGTGAAGGTGTAAAGAGTGTAGCGTGCAAGCAATACGTAGTGGCACTGAAGGTTCTTGCAGGTACTTTACCCTGGCGAGAAAGCACTTGCAAAAACCAGTCTTAGCCGCACTTGCTTGTTCTGGTCGCCTTTTCAAGGAAGGCAAAGCTCGTCGTCATTAAAACTGGCTTGATGCAAGGGGCTAAAGGCGTAACGCAGCGATCGCGTTTGAGTTCTCGTCGTTATTCTTCCCCATATGAAGACCTTGCACACATCTATACCTTTAGGAGGCTCTAGCCATTCAGCAAGGCTTCAACAAATTCGTAGCTCGAAAAAGGTCGGAGGTCTTCGATGCCTTCTCCGGCACCAATAAAGCGGATGGGCAAACCAAGCTGCTGGACGATCGCCAGCGCAATGCCCCCCTTTGCCGTACCGTCGAGCTTGGTCAGAATGACACCACTGAGTTGGGCAGCCTCAGCAAAAACTTCTGCTTGCCGCAGTCCGTTTTGTCCCAGGGTGGCATCTAGCACCAGCAGCGACTCGACGACTGCGTTGGCAGATTTTTTGTCAATGATGCGGCGAATTTTGCTGAGTTCGTCCATCAGATTTTTTTTGTTTTGCAAGCGTCCGGCAGTATCAACCAGCAGTAAGTCTGTACCACGCGACTGGGCAGCGGCGATCGCATCAAAAACGACTGCTGCTGGGTCAGTATTTTGTCCTGGATTGGCAATGACTTCAACGCCACTACGACCGCCCCAGACTTTGACTTGCTCAACGGCAGCGGCTCTAAAGGTATCCGCAGCAGCAATCAGGCACTTGTAGCCAGACTTCTGGGCAATATGGGCGAGTTTGCCGATCGTGGTAGTCTTTCCGGCACCGTTCACACCCGTAATCAACCAGATATTCAGTACATCGTCTTCTGGCGCAAAGAAGCGAGTTTTTGCCTTCTCCAGTGGCGTATCCAGCATCTCTCGCAAGATTTGCTTCAGGTACGTAATGGCAGCATCGGGCGGCAGTACATCCTGACGAAGCTTGCTTTGCAGGGCAGCGATGATGGCATCTGTTGCGGCAACGCCGACATCTGCTTGCAGCAGCACCGACTCAATTTCAATGACAGCATCTTCGTTGAGCGGTCCCTGCCCGACGATCGATCGTAACTGGTTGATCAGGCTCCGTCGTGTTTTGTCTAACCCTTGCCGCAGCCGTTTTAGCCAGGTGATTTCTTCGAGTGAAATTTGGTCGGGTCGCCGCCCCTGGGCAGCCAAAATTTCGGATGACCAGAGAAAGCCTTCATCTAGCACTACGTCATCCAGCAACGGTTCGACTGACGCTGTAACAGTTGCACTTGATGGCACGATCGCAGGCTCTGGCTCGACGATCGCTGATTGCTTCAGGCGCTCCAAGCGCTCTTGTCTATCTGCCTCAGATTGTGCCCAAAACGGCAGTGGTGTTGGTGTTTCTGGCTCTAGAGGCTGATCTACAACAGGCTCAGTAGCAGCTATGATCTCAGCAACAGGTGCGTCTGGGATCTCTGCAACAGAGTCGTCTGTAATGGTTGCAGAATCTGCAATGGTTGCATCGGTATCAGAAGTTGCTTCAGGGGCGATCGTGGTTTCAACAGCGCTCGTCGGGTCTGGTGGCACCATAATTTCGGCTGGGGGTGCTTCAGCCTGCTGCCGCTTCTGGATATTTTGATACGCTGCCTTTGCCCAGTTCAGGTAATCATCCGCTACAACAGGCTCTGCTTCTGCCGTTGCCTCTGCTACAACAGGCTCTGCCGTTGCCGCTGCGTCTGACGACACTGGCTCAGTTTCGACCGTTTGAGCCTCCTCAGCCTTATTGTCGTATCGTCGCCGAAACCAATCAAAAGTCATTGCTGTTTCCTCTCAACCTCACTCCCTACTCCCTAAATCACTGTCTTCTCGGTCTTAAGCTGCTCTACCACTCGACGTAGCACACCATTAATAAAGCGGTGTCCGTCTTCGCCGCTGTAGCGTTTTGCCAATTCTACGGCTTCGTTTGCGGCAACGCGATCGGGAATGCCCAAAAACACTATTTCGGTCACGGCAATACGAAGAATATCGCGATCGATCCACGCTAGCCGCGAGAGTTGCCAATCAACCAGTGCTGTCGAGAGAATCTGGTCAATTTGTTCGCGGTTAGCTTTCAGCTTGCCAATGATTTCAAGCGTGTAGTGACGTACATCCTGTTGATTTGCCAGTTGAATGAACTCTGGCACTTCCATCGCTACGCCCAAGCGGTTGATTGCAGTCTGAGTTAGGGCGATCGCCTCATTTACCATCGCTCTAGCGCTCTCCACATCAACCGCACGAGTTTCGCTAGTCAGCAAGCGGGCACTTCCTTGCTGTAGTTCGGCGGAAGCAGTTTCGAGGGCATCTTGCGCCTCACTGGTGAGCGTTCGCACCGCCGCGACAACGACATTTTGAAGCTGCTGCATCTCCAGGCGTTCTGGGTTAGATGGCAACTGGCTGACGCTTAATAGTGCCAGTTCACGGGCAATTCGACGAGCTTGCATAGGGAAGGCTTAAGGATCAAGGCTTAAGGATAACGTGATTCAGGACACTAGGGAGCAAAGGGAACAGGCGTTTTCGCCTCTGTTCGCCCAAGAGGAGTCGGTGTGACGATCGCTCAATTTTGCATTCAGCAGCATGGCTAGGGCTGCTCCGCCTCAATGGCATCCTTCATACTTCTATAGCTTTCATACTTTATCCTTTATCCTTCACTCGTCCCACAGATCTTCGTCTAGGGCGATCGCCTGCCGATTGTTGTCTAAAAACGGCTCCAGTGGACGCTGTTTTGACGCAGGCAACGATGCCACTTTCGCCGCCTCTGGAGCAACGATGCCGCCAGAAATCACGACTTTGAAGGCATCTTCGATCGGCATGGAGAGATTAATTACGGCATCTTCGGGCACCACAGCATACCAGCCAGTCGTGGGATTAGGCGTAGTGGGAATAAACACGCCCAGCATCGGACTCGAAAAATGGGCTTGAAACTCGCCTGTCAGCACACCTGTGACAAAACCAAGTGACCAGACCCCTTCACGCGGATACTCTACCAGTACGACCCGTCGAAACTTATTGCCAGAGTCTTTAAGCAGGGTTTCGAGAAGCTGCTTTAGCGTTTTGTAAACAGAGCCAGCCAGCGGAATTGCTTGTAGTATACGCTCACCAAAGTCCAGCAGCCAGCGTCCAGCAATGTTACGCGCCATCAAGCCAATCAGCAGAATGCAAAGCAGGGGCACCATTAACCCTACGGTCAGGTTTAGCACGTTGACCAAAAGCGGGTTTAACCCATCAAAGGGATTAAGCTGCTTGGGGATGCGGGTGAGAAAGTTGATGACCCAGTTTGCGATCGTGATCGTTAACCAGATTGTCGTGGCTAGCGGAATGACCACTAGCAGCCCAGCAATCAGGTCATTTTTGAAATCTTGCTTGAGGTGTTGGAGCACAAGTCACCCATTCTCCTGCGATTGACTGTGGAAACGATCGTAACAAGTCAGACAAACTAAATTAAAAATTCAACTGCTTCGATGGGATCAGCGCCAGCAAGGGAGCGAAACCTGTTCCGTCAACGGTTCATGCAAACTAAATTCAACACAAAGTTCAGTTTAGAGGATGGACGATGACAAACTGATTGACCACTCCACCTTTTAAGAATTGTAACGAACTCCATAAGGAAAGATTGCAGAAGCGCAGTCTAATGCTGGTTTTCTCTACTCATTCCAGATAGTTGGCAGGGTAAAGGTGTGCGATCGACATCACACAAATGCTCTGTCCAACAACAGAATACCCTAGGTGATTCGGTATCGCACATGACACTAATCTTATGCAAAAGGCTTAGTTTCTTAGATCCCCGACTTCTTGAAAAAGTCGGGGATCTGCAAGGCTAGGGCGAAGGGCTGCGCTGATTTTGAGCAGAGAGCAGATACCGCAAGCCAGTCCAACCGATGATGGCATAGCCGATCGCCAGCACTAGACTGGCAATGCCGCTCCGCATCCCCGATCGCAGCTTGTTATCGTTGATTTGGGTTTCGAGTTTGCGCTTGTTGTCGCGAATCTGCGTTAATTTCTGATCGCGCTCCGGTGCAATCTGCGCTTCCAATGCTTTGGGGTCAGATTTGAATTTCTTAAGCTCCGCTAGCTTTTGTTTCGCTTGCTCCAACTGTGTCCCCTGAAGCTGACCACTCTGAATCAACTGATCGATTTGGCTTGACTGGGCATCAATCTGCGCTTTAAGTTGCTGCACCTGTCCATCAATCTGACTTTCAGCCCTGCTAGCATCTTGCGTAATTTGCTTCATTTGTTCATCTGCTGCCGCATTAGTAGCATTGCTGCTAAGGGGAATGAACAACAAAAAGAGCAAGCTTAGTAAGGTGGACAGTAAGGCAACACCCAGCTTTAAGCCGCGAGACCGATCGACCGTACTGGTTGTTTCTAACGCACTCTCGACCCAGAAGCCGACGAACAAAAAGCCGAAGCCGATCATGGGTACAAAGCCGCGATCGATAAGTTGAGTGGTCGTTGTAAACAGCCATTGGCTGTCCTGAAATTTAGTTGATGAGAGCACTACTGCACAGTCGAGCAGGTAAAGCACAATCAGGATAATGCCAACGCTTTTAAGAACGAGGGCAGTAAGGGGGGAGGCGTTAAGTGTTTTCATCGGCTTCTATAGATTTGATCGACAGTGGACTGAAACTGCCCTGGCAACCTCTTATAGTAGACTACGGAACTGGATCTCTCGACGCACCTGAGTGGCTAAAACCATGGACAAAATTGTAGAAGTGCTACCTGATCAGGACGCACTCATTCAGCGATCGCTCGCGATCGCGCTTGACAAAATCCAGGCGGCGATCGCGGCGCGGGGACTCTGCACGATCGCCCTAGCTGGCGGCAGCACACCCAAACCGCTTTACGAACAGCTCGCCAGGCAAGCTTTGCCCTGGGACAGCATCCACATTTTTTGGGGTGACGAACGCTATGTGCCAGCCGACCATTCTGACAGCAACGAAGGTATGGCTCGTCACGCCTGGTTAGATCAGGTAGCGTTTCCGCCTGCAAACCTTCACCCAATGCCAACCGCCAACCCTGATCCCGCTATCTCTGCTAGTCAACACGAGTCAGAGTTGCAGCAATTCTTTCAGCTTCAGCCCGGTGAGTTTCCACAATTCGACATCATCCTGCTAGGCATTGGGGATGACGGACATACTGCATCGCTCTTTCCTCATACAGAGGCGTTACAGGTTCGTGACCGTCTCGTGATCGTAGGCAACAAAGACGGACAGCCTCGCATTACCTTCACTGTGCCCCTAATCAACCATGCTCGTGCGGTCCTTTTCATGGTTGCAGGAGCCAGCAAACGCCCTGCCTTAGGGCAAATCTTTGCTCCCGTCGCTGATGACATGACCTATCCAGCACGGTTGATTCAGCCAGAGGGAGAGCTTTGGTGGTTGCTAGATCAAGCTGCTGGACAAGACTTTCGCACGAATGAAGCCATCACAAAAACTGAGTGACACTAGCCCTGTTCCACAGTAGAAGTAGAATGGCGACAGGGCGATCGATGGTCAGTTAAAGGTCAGGCTCAAAGCTGAAACTAACGGCTTAGCGCTGATTGCCGACGGGATGTTCTGAGGATGAAAATTGATCAAGGGGAAAGAGTTCATGATTGTTTGTCCGAATTGCAATCATCAAAATCCTGATGGCGCAGTTCAGTGCGAAGCCTGCTACACACCGCTGCCTGCAACCATGAGTTGTCCTAACTGTGGTACGACGGTGCAAGCCGATGCCAGTTTCTGTGGCCAGTGTGGCTATAACCTCCGCACTGCTGCTACTGAACAGCCCGCCGCCAGTTTTGCTAGTCCACCACCGACTGCCGAAGCTTCATCATCTATTCCCAGCCTGTTGCCGCTTGATCCTTTATTACCGCCCGATCCGCTGATTGAGCCACCGCTGCCAAATTCTAGCCCACCAGAACAACTAGAACCAATTTCTGCTAAACCGATTTCTGCTGCGCCCGCTGAACAACCGCTGCCCGCTTCGGTACCAGCAGTCGATGAGTTCTCTAGCGCCAATGAATCGTCAGCCCAAGCAACGCCAGTCGAGGCATCAACCCCTGCTGCATACGGCTCGACAACTCAGCTACAGCAACAAACAGCGCGGCTTTTGCATTTGCAAACCAGTGCTTCGCTAGAACTGCCGCAGAGTCTTGCTGTGGTTCACATTGGCAAACCGAATGAGCGGATTCCGCCTGATATTGATGTGTCTGGGTTCCCGGACTCGGAAATTGTGTCGCGGATTCATGCCGATATCCGTATTGAGGGTGATGCTTATTATGTCGAGGATGTCGGTAGTTGTAACGGTACTTATATCAATAACGTGCCGCTGCCAATGGGCAATCGGCATCGCCTAAGACCCGGCGATCGCATTTCGCTTGGTAAAGGCGACAAGATGACATTTCTTTTTCAGCTTTCCTGATCGCTGCTGGTCTAAGCTAGTTCAGGTAGTCATGCTACTAGCTGCCCTTCACTGAGTATCTGCTCAATCGTTACTGTTCTGCCTGTCCTGCAATGGGATCGTCTCACGCTTTACTTCGGATAGTCGTGTATCGTTAGAGAAACTTGCTGTCGATCGTGAAGTCTTTATCTCTACTACGGCAAACGCCGAGGGTGCTAAAGGCGTAGGGCGGGGCAGTTGCATTCTTTGGTCGCACTTCTTGCCACAGGTCGTTATTCAGACTTTATACTGCTAGTGTGATTACTCTGACCCTTTTGCATCCGCTTCAATCGATTCCGGTTCAGCACTGGACGTTCGAGCATGAATCTGTGATTCGGATCGGACGATCGACTGATAACCATGTCATTCTCTATAGTGCCGTGGTTTCACGTCATCATGTCGAATTGCGCCGAAGCGATTCGCAGTGGGAAGTTGTGAGCTTAGGTGCAAACGGTACATATGTTGAGGGCAAACGCATTACGCAAATGCCGATCAATGGCTGTATTGTGTTTCGGTTGGCTCGATCAGGACCCAATATTCAGGTTCACATTGGTTCCTTGCCTGCTGAGACTGCCAAAACATTGTCAGGCGATCTGCTAACCCAATCGGCGAAGCCTTCCTTGAGCAACGTTGCTAGTGACGGAGGCGAATCGACTCAATCAGGCGCACCGTTAGTACCTCCTCTTCCGATTCCTGTGACGAGACAACCAGAAGAGGAATCGCCTTCTGGACTCTTAATGCAGCGCTCCACAGCGATGGATGTTGAAGAGTTAGAGCAGGACGTGCCAGCAATTAGCCCGGCTACCTGTACGCATCCACGCGCTCAAGGCAATACGCTCTTTTGTCCCGACTGTGGGCAGCCCATGCAGGTAATGCAGACAGTCGGTGACTATCAAGTGGTCAAAACCGTTCGCCAGGATGCGATCGGCGTGACTCAATTAGCTTGGCGCAACGGTCAGAACGTCGTTTTGCGAACGCTCAAGCCAGAATGGCAGCAGCCCGAACCGATCGCAGTCTTCACACAACAGTCAACGCAACTGCTGGCGCTAGAGCATCCAGGCTTGCCGCAGTTTAGCGACTTTTTTCTGGTGGAGGGAAAGCCCTACCTGGTGCGAAGTCGGGTGCATGGACAAAGCTTACAACAACGGGTGAGCCAGCGAGGTGCTCTACCCCAAGCAGAGGCAATTGCGGCGATCGTGCAAGTGTGCGACACCCTCGACTACCTGCATCAGCAGTCTCCACCGCTGCTACATGAAGATTTGAAGCCTGAAAACTTAATCCAAAATGCGGCGGCGGGCAACCCCACGCTCGTTGGCTTAGTCTCCCTCAAATCGTTGGCGGTTGGCGAGCAAACTGCGGTCTCACCCTATGCAGCACCTGAACAGCTTCAAGGCCAAAAAACAGTTGCGGTTGATTTGTTTGCGCTAGGACCAATTCTGGTTTATTTGCTAACAGGCGAATCGCCCAGTGCGTTCTATGCTCAACGAGAACAAGGCTTTCGCTTTTACCCAGAGTATGTACCCGGTTTAGCAGCAGAGTTAATCGTGATCGTCCGTCGTCTCACCAGCCCCCAGCCAGAGGAACGATACGCCTCTGCTAAAGAAGTAGCCGCCGCACTGCTAGGCATTTCTGCTACTGCCTAGCTCAGTTCTGTAGCGATCCGATTTAGATGGTGAAAAGAGTTTCCGCAGGAGTCTTTTTCACAACGCCCCTCCATTTCACAAGTGATTTAGGACTGCTCTACCTGTGGTAAACAATTAACTGTTGGCAGCGTAAAGAAGAAGCAGCTTCCTTCACCATGAGTCGATTCAAACCGAAGCTGCCCCCCCTGGTTTTCGACCAGCAGTTGGCAGAGCGACAAGCCTAACCCAGTGCCTTTAATGTCCGCCCGATCGCGATGCTGCACTCGATAAAAGCGCTCAAACAAGTGTGGCTGATCAGCAGCAGGGATGCCCAGCCCACGATCGCGCACCCAAACTTCTACCAAACTCGTTCCACAGACGGCGGCACCCACTTCGATCGGGCTATTAGCAGGTGAGTACTTCAATGCATTTGATAGCAGATTGACTAATACCTGCGAAAGCTGCCACCGATCGCCCCAGATGAAAGGCAAGTCTGGAGAAAATTGAGGGACGATTTGATTTGTATGAAAATTACTCATCACCGCTTCAACCATGTCAGGCAGGCACAAGCTCATTGCATGGGTCTCCAGTACGCCAGTCTCTAGATTGCGTAGCGCCATCAAATCATGTAGCAGAGACTTCAAGCGGTAAACCTGCTGCTGCACGACATCCAAAAATTCTTGGCGGTGCGCTGCCTCTAGACTAGCTTCTGCCAGTAGCGGCAAAGAGCCGCCCAACGCAGTCAAGGGTGTCGCTAACTGATGCGTCAGCAAGTGCATAAGCTGTGTTTGCTGTGCAATTTGCTCTTTCAACGCCTGCTGTTCAAACCGCGCTTGCATCAAGCAGTCATCGATCGCGTCAAACCCAGTAGTGTCTGACTGTTTTGAGGAGAAGGACGGATTGTTTAGAGACGATGGCATAGAGCAACATTGAGCTAGAGCAAGGTTAAAGATGTATTAACAGTCCGTAAATGCAGCACAAAACAACTGCCTGAACTTCAATTATCTTAACATTGTGTTACAAAACGTGCTTCTCCATCGCTGTATTCTGATGCGGCACCAGGGAAACACCTTGTATGGCAAGCGGATGACGGATGAAGGATGAGGGATGAATAAAAGCCTTTGTTCAAAGGAAGTTTCAAGGTTGATGTCTGTCCTAACGTTCTCTGCGACTGCTATTACAGCCGTTTTCACTTGCATGAGCCACACTCCTGCCCATCCACTCCTACCTGTGGTTTACCCATCTAAGAATCGCTGTAAGTCGCGGGCTACGTAATGGGATCAGTGCAAATACCAGCAGTACGACTGCATCTAATTAAGGAAGTTTAAAGAGTCTTTCAATGAGATCGGAAAGCACTGAAAAGGTGATTAAATAAACCGGGATACATCCGGGCAAAGCGTCGAGCGCGACTAAACATCCTGATTGGTTTACCGACAAAGCGTAGACAAAAGTAAGGCGTATAACCGTTGATTGAGTCCTTGGGTATATCAAGATGATCAGCTCAGTTCATAAGATTAAAAAAACGTTGGTGAGCCTTTCTGCCATGAGTGTGGAGCATGAGCGCATTCTCTCTGCGATCGATGTGGGTACAAACTCCATCCATATGGTTGTGGTGCGCATTCAGCCTGCTCTGCCTGCGTTTACGATTATTGCGCGCGAGAAAGCGACGGTTCGATTGGGCAATCGCGACAAGCAAACGGGCAATCTTACTGAGGCAGCAATGGTACGGGCGGTCGACGCTCTTAAACGCTGTCAGGAGATCTCTAAAAGCCTGAATGCCGAGCAAACGATCGCTGTCGCTACCAGCGCCATGCGGGAAGCACCCAACGGGCGCGCTTTCTTGCAGCAGATCGAAGCCGAATTAGGGCTGTGGATTAACCTCATTTCGGGGCCTGAAGAAGCACGTCGGATCTATCTGGGCGTGCTGTCGGGCATGGAGTTTAGCGGTCAACCTCATACCATTATTGATATTGGTGGTGGCTCGACTGAGTTGATTCTCGGCGACGGGCACGAACCCCGTACCCTCAGCAGTACCAAAATTGGCGCGGTGCGTCTCACGGCTGAACACATCACCACTGACCCTATCAGCGACATTGAATTTCAGTCGCTTCAGGCATATGTTCGCGGGATGCTAGAACGTCCAGTCGAAGAACTCAAAACCTACTTGCAACCAGGCGAAACCCCTCGACTGATCGGCACATCAGGCACGATCGAAACCCTGGCAATGATCCATGCCCGCGAAAAGACGGGCACTGTGCCATCACCGCTCAACGGCTATGAATTGCAGCTCAAAGATTTACGAGAAATCGTCGATCGCTTGCGTTGTCTTTCGGTAGCAGAGCGTGCTGAAATTCCTGGCATCAACGATCGCCGTGCCGAAATTATTCTGGCAGGAGCGCTCATTCTCCAGGAAGCAATGACGCTGCTGGAGATGGAGTCGATCGCCATCTGTGAGCGATCGTTGCGAGAAGGGGTTATTGTTGATTGGATGCTGACCCACGGACTGATTGAAGATCGCCTGCGCTATCAAGGCTCCGTCCGTCAGCGCAGCGTCCTCAATACTGCCATCAAATACCAAGTCAAGCTAGACTACAGTGAACAGGTATCAGATTTTGCCCTGAGTCTGTTCGACCAAACTCAAGGCATTCTGCACAATTGGGGCACAGAAGAGCGGGAACTGCTCTGGGCAGCCGCTATCTTGCACAACTGCGGGCATCATGTCAGCCATGCCGACCATCACAAACACTCCTACTACCTGATTCGCAATAGTGACCTGCTTGGCTACACCGAAACCGAAATTGAGACGATCGCCAATCTTGCTCGCTATCACCGTAAAAGTGCGCCCAAGAAGAAGCACGAAAGCTATCGTAACCTGACCAGCAAACGTCATCGTCGTGCGGTCGATCAACTCAGCGCCCTGCTACGTCTCGCTGTTGCCCTCGATCGTCGCCAGATTGGTGCCGTCAAGCACGTTGTTTGCCAACCTGCCCCTGAAGTGCAGGAGTGCCGCTTGCTCATCCAGCCGACAAAACCTGATGATGATTGTGCCTTGGAGCTTTGGAGCCTCGACTATAAAAAAGGTAGCTTTGAAACCGAATTCGGGTTGAAACTCATACCTATTTTAGAAGTGGCATCAGTGGAAACGACACCAGCAGGAGTATGGTAGCCATAGCCATTGGTGTAGTGAGACACTGTGAGCGGCTACAGTTCCAAGCAGTTAGCTCAACGAACGCCCACAAAGAGATCTTCAAAGCTCTTGCTAGGCGCGTCAGGCTTCGCGACAATCTCAACAATTTTGTTGTGAGCAGAGGGTTGGAAAAGCGCCTCAACACAGGTCTGCGCTACTTTTGTACGGGGAATGCTGCCATCAAAGAGCGTATCCGCAGACGACATGACGACTGAATCAGTGTTGTCTTCATTCTTTAGCCCACCAGGACGGACGATCGTGTAGGTCAGACCACTTTCTTGCAGATACTCTTCTGCCTGCTTTTTCCAAACCAAAATGAGAAAAAAGAGATTCAAGGGATGCAGCAATTTTGAGGTGCAAAGCGAGGAAACAAACACAAAATGCTCGATCCTTTTCAGCTTCGCCGCCTCGACTAAATTCTTTGTGCCTTCGTAGTCAACTTTGTACGGAGCGGTTGGATCAAAACCTGGCTTTGCTCCAGTAGCACAGAGGACTACGGTGCTATCTCCCATCGCACCAGCTAGCGTCTTGGAATCTAAGACATCACCCACAACTAACTCAGTGGCGGCTGGCAAGATGGCGCGGGCAGCCGTTACATCACGTACTAAGGCACGCACGGGGATCCCGCGTGCTACAAGCTCCTTAACAATACGCTGACCCGTTTGCCCTGTGGCTCCAGCTACAAATGCTTTCATGTTGCTCCTTGCGATCGTAAAACGTGTGAACGTCTAGCCATAAACTATGGCTTTGGAAATCATAGGATATAAGTTAGGAAACTCACGTTTCATCGGTGCCTGGTATGAGATACACCAGGTTGAAGCTTAACGTAGTATAAATCTCAATCTAGAAAGTAGCGTTAAAGCGTTTTTACCGCTGACTATTGACTGCTACTATGTGCCTGGTATGGCTGAGTAGCACTACATTATGCTTCTTGGTGAATCATGCTATGTCCTTTTAAAGGACTACGTGCATTTGCTTCACGCAGCCTTTACATTTTTTTGTGCTGGCGAGTCCGTGGTCTGAGTAGACTCGTTACTATGAGTCAATGGCAATCTAATCGTCTAGTGATGTTATGTTGATAAAAGTTAAGTGTTTTCGCACCTTCAGCATCATCTGGAGCGATCGGTCGATGATTTGAGAGCCTTAATCCACACTTAATGTTATTGGTACTCATGCAAAGTTGATTTATATACGGATCTAGATCCGGTAAGCTTTTCAAGAGATCCGTGAAACCCCTGTGAGAGCATGAAGCGCTAAAGAGGCAGTATAGACCCAGGCACACAGCAATCAACGTCGAGCCACCTATCATGCAGTCACACTCTACTGAATTCTCATCCGCTGAGTTCTCTGATGGCTTGCTCCACAATACATCGGTCATCCCAGAGACGCGTTACCTGATGACAGAGGAAACTACCCCACATTCAACCGAGTCAACGCAGTTCCGCAGCCATTTTGTGGATTGCATGGAGATGCCTGCGGATGTGCAGACTGTTGCTAAGTATTTTGATGCTCATTCAGTCTGGTTTCGTAATTGTGCTCAACCAATGGTGGCAGAGCCACTAGGAAATAATGGTTATGCGCTGGTGATTGGTCGCTTTGGCTCTTATGGCTATCAAGTTGAGCCAAAGATTGGTCTGCATCTGTTGCCCCAAAACCATGGAGTGTATTGGATTGAAACGATCGCCATTCCGGGGTACACAACTCCGGGCTACGACGTTGATTTTCAGGCGGTGATGAAACTCATCGAAGACCTGTCTACCAAAACTACGCGAGTCGAATGGCAGTTGGATTTAACCGTGTCGATTCAGTTTCCACGGTTTATTCAGGCGTTGCCTAAGTCGATGGTACAAAACACAGGCGACAGTCTGCTCCGCCAAATTGTGCGCCAAGTGTCCAACCGTCTGACTCGCAAAGTGCTAGAAGACTTTCATAAGACGCATGGGTTACCGGCTCCTAAACTTGCCAAGCGATGGTTTTTCCAAAAGTCGGATGACTGTCTGGAAGACCCGTCGGGCAATGAGCACTCCGTCTAGTCCGGGTGTAGTTGTCTGCTGGTTTAGCGATCGTTGACGGTCAGCCGCTCTACGCCGAGTCGCAACACTGATAGACCCAAGATAATCAGAAACATGACTAGACCGATCGTGCAGGCGTAGCTCATTTCCAGGCTCTGAAACGCTTGTTCGTAGACGTAATACACGAGCGTCTTGGAACTGTTGCGTGGCCCGCCCTGCGTCATGATGTAGACTTCTTCAAAAACCTTTGTGGCTGAAATGGCTGAAATGACCGCCACCAGTAAAAGGTAAGGCTGCATCAGCGGGACAGTAATGTCCCAATGTTTTTTGATGCCATCGGAACCGTCGATCGCCGCAGCTTCGTACAAGTCTTCAGGGATTGCCTGCAAGCCCGCCAGGTAAATCACCATGTAGTAGCCTAAGCCTTTCCAAATAGTGACGACCATCACGCTGAAGATTGCCCAACTGGGGCTAGTAAGCCAGGGAATACCTGCTGGAAGACCCAGTAGCCTTAACAGTTGATTGAGCAAGCCGTTGTCGGCATAGAGCCATTTCCAGGCAATCCCAGCGACTACCATTGAAATCACGACGGGGGTATAGTAGGCAACACGAAACCAGCGAATGCCTCGTAGCTTTTGGTTGACTAAGATTGCCAAGCCCAATGGTAGCGTCACCAGAATGGGCACAACGCCTACTAGATACAGCACTGTATTACGGAATGTCTCCCAAAAGACGCGATCGACCCAGAGACGGCGAAAATTCTTCAGCCCAATCCAGAGAGGCGGCTGCGTCAAATCAAAGTCGTAGCGCGTAAAGCTGAGGTAGAACGCCTGTAGCGCCGGATAAAACACGGTCAGGCTGAGAACCACCAGAGCAGGCAGCAAAAAAAGATAGGGCGTGAGCCGCTGTAACAGTAGACTCCGATCCTTCAGCATCCATTTGGGCATTGCGACGTGAGCGACAAACGATAAGCAGGTCTAGCTCATCATAAGGCAAAGGGCAAAAGGCAAAGGGCAAAGGGCAAAGGGCAAAAATAGGAAAGTTTTGAGTTTTGAGTTTTGAGTTTTGAGGTTTAAACTGCGGTTGATGGCTGACGGTTGCTAAACCAATGCGTTCGCGGGTTTCCAGGCTTCTAGCCCTTTAAGAACTTCAGCCGCAGTGGCAGTCCAGCCGACGATGCCGCCTTGAGCGCGTACCATTTCGAGGGTGGCTTGCTTGAATTCAGGGAAGTAGCTTTCGGTGCAGTCTTCGACCATGAGGCACTCGTAGCCACGATCGTTGGCTTCGCGCATGGTTGTTTGCACACATACTTCTGTCGTCACGCCTGTGATGAATAGATGGGTAATGCCTTGCGCTTTCAGCATGGACTCCAGATCAGTAGCGTAGAAGGCTCCTTTCCCGGGCTTGTAAATAACTGTTTCACCAGGTAATGGAGCAAGTTCGGGAATAATGCCGTTGCCTGGTTCGCCTTTGACTAAAATGCGCCCCATTGGTGCTTCGCTGCCGATCGTTAACTCACCGTTACCCCGCTTAATTTTGGAGGGTGGGCAATCAGAAAGATCGGATTGATGACACTCGATCGTATGAAAAATCGGCAGTTCTAACGCACGAAACCCTTCAATGAGTTGTTTCAAAGTGGGCACGATCGCCCGTAGTAAGCTAACATCATTTCCCAAAATATCGCCAAAGCCACCTAGCTCCATAAAGTCTCGCTGCATATCAATGACAATCAGCGCTACATTCCCGGAAGCAGGCAATTCGTAGTCGTAAGGTTGAGCTGAAATTGTAACCATAGGGGGAATTATGAGTTAAAAAGTATGAATTTTGAATTGAAGAATGTATAGCTATCGCCACAGAGCTTAGGACATTGAGATGGAAGGGGGTGTGGGGGCTTCGCCCCCAGCCAGGGGTTCTACCCCTGCACCCCGTCCTAACTAGCATGGCTACGGCTATAGTTATGAGTCTTAGGTGCTTTTTTGAAATAGTTTGCAACCAAAAAATTGCATCCAAAAACGGTTGAGTTTCGCAACCAACTCAAAACTCAGCACTCAAAACTCATAACTTTTCTCTAATGTCCTGCCATGCTTTGACCGATCGATGCAAAATCAGCATCCTCGATCTTGCTTTCGTAGGCAAAGGTGCCGCCGCTGATGACGAAAATGCGATCGGAAAGCTTTAGCAACTCATCCAAATCTTCACTGACTAACAACACTGCAACGCCTCGATTACGGGCTTCGAGAATCTGTCCGTGAATGTAGTCCACCATCGCAAAGTCCAACCCAAAGCAAGGATTGGCAGCAATCAAGAGCTTGATGTGGTCTTCGGAAAGTTCGCGTGCCAGAACCGTACGCTGGACGTTACCGCCAGAGAGATTGCCGACAGGTGTATCGGGAGACGGCGTTTTAATCTTGAAGGAACTGATTAAACCAACTGCCATCTCACGGATTGCTTTGAACATCAGCAGAATGCCTTTTGCCTGGGGATCGCGATCGAAGGTGCGCAGCGCCAGGTTCTCAGCCACGCTCATATGGGCCACACAGGCATTACGGAGGGGTTCCTCCGGTAGCACAAACACGCGATGCTTGAACATTTCGGCGCGAGTCATCTTGTAGACTTTGCCATTGACTAGCACTTCACCAGCAGTCGCTGGACGCTGCCCTGCCAGCACTTCTACGAGTTCGCGTTGACCGTTGCCAGAAATCCCGGCAATGCCAACCACTTCCCCACTGTGGACAGTGAGATCCACGCCGCTAACTGCCTCTAAGCCGTTGTCTTTGTTCGCGTGGATACCTTTGATTTGCAGAATGGCTTTTGGTTCGCCGTGAATGGTTTTCTCAACCTTTTGTGGTTCTCGTTTCTCACCCATCATCATCTCCGCCATTTCGGAGACGGTCATGTCTTTTACTCTGCCATTGCCTGCAAATTTGCCCTTGCGAAGCACGGTGATTTCATCGGCAAACGCAGTGATTTCGCGGAATTTATGGCTGATCATTAGGACGCTCAGTTTGCCATCCGTCACCTGTTCACGAATCAAACCCAGCACTTCATCGGCTTCGGCAGGCGTAAGGACAGACGTTGGTTCGTCCAGGATGAGAATTTTGCTTTGCAGATACAGTTGCTTGAGGATTTCAAGTTTCTGCTTTTGCCCTGCTGCAAGTTGGGCGATCGTCATGTCGAGGGGCACCTTGAAGGGTGCAGCCTCCATGAAGGCAGACAAAGCTTCAAACTCTTTCTTCCAGTTAATGATGTTGGTGTTGTCAAAACGAGACAAGACCAGGTTTTCAGCCACCGTCATCGCAGGGACAGACGTAAAGTGCTGATACACCATGCCAATGCCGTGAGTATGAGCATCACGCGGGCTACCGATCGCCCGTGCCTGACCATCAATCCGCACTTCACCCGTTGTGGGAGTGTAGAAGCCCATAATGCACTTAACGAGCGTACTTTTGCCCGCGCCGTTTTCTCCTAGCAACGCATGAAAGGTTCCAGGCTTCAGCTTCATCGAAACATCTTCCAAGGCTGTGAATGAGCCAAACCGCTTAGTCATATTGACCACTTCCAGGTCAGGCGGAGCGATGAAGACATGGGCGTTATTCGTTGAAGTGTGGGTCAAAGGGTCTGCAACTTCTGTCATGCTGCCTCCTGGAGATGTGAGCTTGCTGATTCTAGAGCGATAATGAGTGCCTGGATTGGTGCGCGATCGACAATTGACCGACTTACCCGCTAATAGTGCCCAGCGCGCCCGGTGCGCCAGACAGCGTTTTCTTGGGTGAGCAGGTGATGATCATAATCAGCAACGTCAAAACATACGGTGCTGCGTTAAACAGGTAACGTCCTTGCTCGATACCGACTGACTGCAAGGCGGGACCTACCGCCTGAGCGCCGCCAAAAAACAGGGATGCCCAGAGGCACTGAATGGGGTTCCAGCGGGCAAAGATGACGAGTGCAACCGCCATTAAGCCCTGACCGCTAGAAATACTTTCTGACCATAGACCCGGATAGTAAAGGGAGAGTGAGGCACCGCCAATACCGGCGAGAAAGCTGCCCGCTACAATGCAGAGCATCCGCACCTTAGAAACAGACATTCCCATCGCCAGTGCTGCATCGGGACTATCACCCACCGCACGAATGAACAGCCCCCAGCGTGTGGACTTGAAAAACCAGAACATGAGGGGGGCGATCGCCACGCCCAGCACAAACAGCGGGCTAATTTTGAGGGCAGACTGCACGGCGGGAATCGAACTCCAGTTACCGAGGTCGATCGTGGGCAGCGGCGGCGCTTTGGGCTGAATAAAGGGTTTTCCTAAAAAGAATGCAATGCCGCTGCCAAAAATAATCATGGCGATGCCAACCGCAATATCATTCACCTTTGGCTGCTGCGACAACCACGCATGGATGAAGCCTAGCCCCATACCAGCAAGACCTGCGACTAAAACGCCAATCCACGGAGACAGCGCAGCACCCACCTTATCTTCTAGCAGGTAGGAGACAGCATAGGCGCTCATTGCCCCCGTCAGGAGCGTTCCTTCCAAGCCCAGGTTGATCTTGCCGCTCTTTTCAGTCAGACACTCGCCTAAACTTACAAAGAGGAAGGGGGCACTACCGCGCAGCGTACCTGCAAAAATCCCTAACACCACACCCCATGCGCCTAATGCTTCCGTTGCCATGACAGTACTCCGAACAAGGTTAATGAAATGAGAAAGGAAGGCGGAAGGCTAAGGTATGAAGGCTAAATTTTTTATCCTTTAGCATTTATCTTTTAGCCTTTCTCCCCTAGACGATCGCTGCGGTTGTGGTCGCTGGCGGTGTGCCTGTCAGTTCTGGCTCCTTAAAGAGCTTGAGCCGTCCGTATAAGGACTCACTGTAGAGAACGATGATGAAAACGATGCCTTGAAAGACTAGAACCGTTGCATCAGGCATATTGAACGATCGCTGGAGTGCGCCACCGCTGGCAATGATGCCGCCCAGCAAAATAGCAACAAGCGCCGCCGCAAGGGGATTGTAACGGGCAACAAACGCAACCAGAATGCCTGCATAACCGTAGCCTGCAACGATCGACGCATTTGCCTGACCCTGCACGGCTGCCACCTCAACCATACCCGCCAGTCCCGCGCAGGAGCCTGCTAGAAAGCAGATGATAATGGTGAGCTTGCCAACGGGTAAACCTGCGATACGTGCCGCTTTGACGTTACCGCCAGCGGTACGAGCCGCGAAACCAAACGTCGTGTGCTGAATGAGAAAGTAGGCGATCGCACACGCAATCAGACCATAGATCAACCCGTAATGAATGCGAGTCGAGAAGATATTGCCAATCTTGTAAAGATCTGGAATGGGAAAGCTAGAGGGCTTGTTGAGCGATGCTGGATCTTTCATCGGACCTTCAACCAGATGGTTGAGCAAGGCGATCGCGATGTAGTTCATCAACAGGCTGCTAATGGTTTCGTTGACTGCCCGGTAGTGCCGCAACGCACCAACGATCGCAATCCACACACCACCGAAAAGAATGCCGCCCAGCGCCATCCCAAGCTGCACCACAAGCGAAGGGAAACCCAGGAGATTCTGCACTTGATCCGGTGATGGCAGCACACTACCGTAAGACAGCAGCAGCCCGAAGATAGCAGCACCAATGCCACCCATGACCAGGGCACCCTCGTTGCCGATCACCATCAGTCCCAAACGGGCTGGAAGTGCCGTACAAAGGGCAGTTAGCATCAACGGAGCAGCACGCAACAATGTGCCCTGAAAAGAGCGCCAGTTGCCAAACGCTGACTTGTAAATTGCGCCATAGATGAGAAAAGGGTTTTTGCCACAGATGGCACAAAAGATGCCAAAAATGACCAGCGCTACTACCAGCGCACCCACCGGAATGCAAATCGATTCGGCGGTCGATCGCCAATGAGAACGACTTAGTGCCATAGATTAACTCACCTTGCCAACAACGCCTTCAGCCAGCCAGTTGATTTCAGTCGGGGCCGCATCCGTGACCTTGTAGGACGTACCGACTGGAATCTTCACCGCACCCGTATTGTCTTTGATTGCGCCTTTATAGACCACCAGAGATTCACTGACAATCTTTGCTTTCGTTGCGTCCACATCTGTTTTAACGGCGGCTGATACGGCGGGGCCAAACGTTGCCAGACTAATGAAATCTTCCTTTAAACCACCAATGACCTGATGCGGGATACCACCATTCATGAGAGTTTTGCCTGCTTTGAGCAACTCAACATACTGCTTATGGATGGTTGCCCAGTTGTACATCGTGCCAGTCAGATAGCCCTTAGGAGCCAGCGCTGACTGATCAGAGTGGAGACCAGTCGAAAAAATGCCGCGTTTCTCAGCCGTTTCGATCACCACTTTAGGGCTGTCTACATGTACGCCAACCACATCGATGCCCTGATCTGCCAGAGAGTTGGTGGCTTCTGCCTCTTTCACCGGCAGCGACCAATCGCCTGTAAAAATCACCTGCACCTTAAGCTCAGGCTTGATGCTGCGGGCACCCAGAATAAAGCTGTTAATGTTCCGCAAGACTGGATTAATGGGTTTTGCGCCCACAAAGCCCAGCTTGCCTGTCTTCGTTGTTTGAGCGGCAATGCGTCCAGCAAGGTACTGCCCCTCGTCGATCAACGCAAAATAGCTGCCTACGTTCGCAGGTAAACCTTCTTTCCAAAGCGTACCAGAGTGGAAAAACTGCACATCTGGATAGTCTTTGGCAACGGCTAAGACGTGTGGATCGAAGTAGCCAAAGGACGTTGGCACAATCACCGTTGCACCATTTTGGTCAATCATGTTCCGCATGACTTCCTGCACTTCTTTGGTTTCAGGTACGCTTTCCTGCTCCACAATTTTGATGCCAGGAATGGCAGCGATCGCGGCGGCACCTTTTGCTTGCGCCTGATTCCAGCCGTAGTCATCCTTGGGTGCGTTGTAGATAAACCCAATCACGATCGGTTTATCAGCTACGGGACTGGCTGTACCACCGCTTGCTTGTGTTTCAGGCGGTTCAGCAGCGCATCCAGTCCACAATTTAGACGTAGCGCCAAAAGCGGCAGTTGCCATCAAACCTCGAATGATTTGACGACGAGGAATATACAAAGGTCTTCTTGTGCTCACGTTCTAGATTCTCCTGAGAAACAGTAATGGCGGGAAGCAATGACAAGGTGCAGCAGACGGTATGAAGCGAAGCGTTGCTAAAGCTATGACAGCAGCCTTGAGCCAGCAATGAGGCAGTTATTTGTCAGCCTATGAGAAAAAAAAAACTCAAAATGTGCCGGATTTAACATTTAGTGGCTCCAGCGGGGTGCGCCAAAGGTGTGTGTAAAGTAACAAGAATGTCATTAGTATGACAAAGCATCTGGCAGGAAACTTATAGGATGTCGAGGCTAGCAACAGCGGCACTGTAGCTTTAGGTGCCGTTACGTGCTTCTTGTCAGCACGGTAGCAGCCAAAACCGCTGCTAAGACAACCTGTAACAAACAGTTGAAAGTGGGTTTGGTCGGTCGATCGCGCCCCTCAACGAGCTAGTTTATGCACTAAGTAAGGGTCAAAGATGTGAAGCCTAAAGCTGGGCAATGGTGGGGTGAAAAATTGTGTCTTTTTGTAGCATTTGTTGACCCATGACGGCTGACGAAGCACTCAGAATGGTCGAAAATCTTTTGAGCGACGAAGGTCTGAGCCGCTTGCAGGCGATCGTGCTTCAGCAAACATGGGAAGAACTGTCGTATCAAGCGATCGCTAAACGCACAGGCTACGAAGTTGGCTATATCAAACAAACTGGATCTCGTCTCTGGCAATTGCTGTCAAAAGCACTAGGAGAAAAAGTTAGCAAGAGCAACCTTCATGGGGTTTTAAGGCGGCACTTGAGGCAGGGGCAGGAGGCAGAAGGCAGAAGGCAAAAGGCAGACTTCGGCATGAGCGCTCAGTCGAACGAAGGCAGCGGTCAGTCTTTAGCGGTCAGCAGTCAGCGGTCAGCGGTTAGCATCAACTCAGAACGCTCCAGCGCAGCGGCGCAAAGCGCTACTCAAAGCTCAAAACTCTTCCCACTCTCTACTCCCCACTCTCCACTCCCTCACACTGACTGGGGCGAAGCCAGCGATGTTTCAGTTTTTTACGGACGATCGGCTGAACTTCTAACGTTAGAACAGTGGGTAGTGAGCGATCGATGCCGTCTAGTTGGTTTGTTTGGGATGGGCGGCATTGGCAAAACATCGCTATCGGTGCGATTGGCAACGCAAATTCAAAACGAGTTTGAGTACGTCATCTGGCGATCGCTCCGCAATGCTCCGCCTATTCAGAGTTTGCTCAACGATTTGCTTCAGTTGATTGCCTATCAACCTGTATCAGCACGTTTGGCAGACACCGAAACGCTAGACCAGCAAATGCTGCGCCTTCTGCACGCTTTACGTGTGCATCGCTGCCTGCTGGTATTGGATAATGCTGAAACTGTCATGCAGGCAGGCGATCGTGATGGTGGCTACCAGCCGGGATACGAAGGCTACGGTCAGCTTTTGCGCTGTGTTAGCGAAACGCCACACCAAAGCTGCCTACTCATTACCAGTCGCGAAAAACCCAAAGGGCTGGCTCCCAGAGAGGGCGACAGTCTGCCCGTGCGATCGCTCCAACTCACAGGCTTATCGCCTGCTATCGGACGCGAACTTTTAAGCGTCAAAGGTACGTTTTCCGGTTCTGCTACCGAGTGGCAAACGCTGGTCGATCACTATGCGGGTAACCCACTAGCGCTGAAAATTGTGGCAACGGCGATCGCCGATTTCTTTGATGGCAATCTCACGCAGTTTCTAGATTTTTCTCAGCAAGGCAGCTCTGTTTTTGGTGATATGCGCGATTTGCTAGCACGCCAGATCGGTCGTCTGTCAGACCTCGAACAGCAGGTAATGCTCTGGCTGACCATCAACCGCGAACCCGTGCTCTTTGCCGAACTCCAGGCAGACTGCTTGCCGCCGATTTCTCCGACTCAACTACTTGACACACTGACTGCTCTTGAACGCCGCTCCCTGATTGAAAAAAACGGTAATCGCTTTACCCTCCAACCCGTTGTGATGGAGTATATGACCGAGCGACTGCTTGAGGGCGTGTGTGAGGAGATTAAGGGAGTAGATGGGGTATGGGGATCTGAAGTGATTGGCTCCATCGGCGAAGTCGGCGTTAATCACCTTAGAGAAAAAGAGACAGGAACCGAAAATCAACTCAAAACTCCCTTCGGCTTGAGCTCAGGTCGAAAGCACAACTCAAAACTTCCCTCCACGCCCTTACTCCGCTCTCACGCACTGATCAAAGCACAGGCGAAAGATTACGTGCGTGAAACGCAGATACGCTTGCTACTCAAGCCGATCGTTGATCGCCTCCTTACTACCAGTACCCGGCTAGAGTTAGACCATTGCCTGATGCAGCTTCTAGAGCAACTGCGAGGTAGACCATCCCAGACGATCGGCTATATCGGTGGCAATGTCATCAATTTGCTTTGCCAGCTTCAGACGGTGCAAAAGGATAGCGAACCGTCAGGCAATACGTTGCGCGATCGTGACTTTTCGCATCTCACGCTCTGGCAAGCCTATCTGCAAACGGTCAATCTACACGGTACAAATTTTTCTTATTCTGACCTCAGCAAATCTGTTTTCACCGAAACCTTCAGCCAAATTTTAGCGGTTGCCTTTAGCCCCGATGGCAAGCTGCTAGCGGCTAGCGATATCAGCTATGAAGTACACATCTGGCGAGTGGCAGATGGCAAAAAGCTCTTGACTTGCAAAGCTAAAGACGGATGGGCATGGTCGGTTGCCTTTAGCCCCGATCAGCGCCTGCTTGCCAGTAGCGCTAACGGCACGATTCACCTGTGGAATCTGCAAACAGGCGAGTGTCTGCAAACCTTCAAAGGCTATACTAGCCGTGTCTTTTCGCTAGCGTTTAGCCCTACTGGTACCTACCTTGCCAGCGGCAACGAAAATGCACAGATTCACATCTGGACTGTTGCGACTGGCGTACTGACTGCCGTCCTTGCAGAACACCTGGACGAAGTGCATTCTGTTGCGTTTAGTGCTGACGGTCGCCTACTTGCCAGCGGTAGCTACGATCGCACCATCAAATTGTGGGATGTCTCAGCATTAGGTAGCCAGCAAGTCAGCAGTCAGCAGTCAGCAGTTAGCAGTCACGGGAATCAGAAAGACGCAGCAGAGACTAACAACCACTCCCTCACCCTTCCACCCCCCCACTCTTCTCTCTTCACCCTCACCGGACATACCGACTGGGTGTGGTCGATCGCCTTCAGCCCTGACGGACAAACGTTGGCAAGCGGTAGCAGCGATCGCACCATCAAGCTGTGGCATCTGCCAACGCAACACTGTGCCCAAACGCTAATGGGACATGCCGCAGCCGTGCGATCCATTGCCTTTGCTGCCTCTACAGGCGATCGGTCGGCAGATGCTTATCTGGTCAGCGGTAGTGACGATCGCACTGTGCGGTTATGGAGTGGCAGTGGCGATTGTCTGCGAACCTTGCAAGGGCACACCAGTTGGATTTCTGCCGTTGCGTTCAGTCCTGATGGTTGCCTGCTAGCTAGTGGTAGTGAGGATCAATCTGTGCGGCTTTGGGATCGCCAAACAAACCAGTGTTTACGGTTGCTACAGGGCTACAATAGCGGCGTTTGGTCGATCGCCTTTAGTCCTGACGATCAAACGCTGGTCAGCGGCGGACAAGATCGAATGCTTCGACTATGGGCTCTTTCGGACGACAAAAGGCAGACACCCCCACTCACGCCCCACACGCTGCACGGTCACACCAGCTGGGTTTGGTCAGTTGCCTTTAGCCCTGATGGTCAAACCATTGCCAGTGGCAGCGAAGATGGTACGGTACGCTTGTGGGATGTTTCTCAGCCTGGGAGTCAACAGGTAAGCAGAAACGTCGCTCAGAAGGAACATTCATCCCTTCATTCTTCATCTCCTTCCTTTCCTCTCATCCTTACCGGACATACTCATGCTGTTTGGTCAGTTGCCTTTAGCCCTGACGGTCAACTGGTTGCTAGCGGCAGCCTGGACGGTACAATCCGGCTCTGGCATCGGCAGTCTGGGGCGGCACAGCACATGCTCAAAGAACATCAAAGTGGAGTTTGTGCTGTTGCTTTTGCGCCCAGATATTGCCGTGAGACCAGTTCTGTAGCCGGGCACGATCGCCAACTGCTGGCTAGCGGTAGCCAAGACCAGACGATTCGGCTGTGGGCGGTGACGACGCACGTCCCGACGTTAGATGTATGGACTGGACATTCACCCAGCATCGAGGTGCTGCCTCTGAAAACGCTGTACGGTCATACGGGTTGGATTCGCTGTCTTGCGTTTAGTGGCGATGGCACTTTACTGGCAAGCGGCGATTCTAGCGGCACCGTGATTGTGTGGGATGTTACGGGCGATCGCCTGCATACCTTTCAGGCACACTCTAGTCTGGTGTTGACTGTTACCTTTAGCCCAGACAAGCGCGTGCTTGCCAGTAGCGGTGGCGATGGCATGATCAACTGTTGGGATGTTTCAGGCATCAGCGGTCAGCAGTCAGCATCAAGGCAAGCTACGCCTCACACGCTCCCCCTACTTCAAACACTTTATGGGCATAAAAACTGGGTTCGCTTCCTTGCTTACAGTTCTGATGGTAAACTGCTGGCGAGTTGCAGCCAGGATGGCACAGTGAAGCTATGGGATGAGCAAACAGCAACGTGTTTAGAAACGTTGAGGGTGCAGCGACCTTACGAGAATGCCAATATCACAGGTGTAACAGGGCTGACTGCGGCTCAGAAAGAGACGTTAAAGCTGCTAGGGGCGATCGAACAAGCGTCTAACCCGTCCGAACCTAAGCACTTAAAGCCTCCATACTCGTAATGCAAGTACACTTTGACCCCACTAGTACCGTCTAAACGGTTGTCTGTAACGAAGATGAAACGAAGACTTTTGCTGACGATCGCATTGATTGCATTGTGCCTGACAACCTTTGTTCTGGCTGTCAACGATCGCCGCCAGTTGGCAACGGCTCAAGATGGGTTGATGATGCCTACATCCACGCGGGTATCAACTCCATTGCGATCGGGGTACGCCTCTACGGCTTGCCTCCTGCAGCCGACCAAGGGAACGGCGCGCATTCGGAGGCAGGAAATGTTGCAGCGTCGGGCACAACTGCTTGCCAGTGGCTCCTTCCCGCTTTCGCGCTTTCGGCAAAGGTCGAACAGCGCGTCTCTGGTGAATGATAAAGCGATACCAGAAACTGATCCAATGGCTAACGGCTATGCGCCTCGGGAGGAAATTGCCTTTGTTGACCCGACAAACTACGGCGATCGCTACCTTAACGATATCAACAGCAAGCCTGCCACACAGGAACCGATCGTCGTTCTCCACGAAACCGTTGGCTCTGCCAGCAGTGCGCTCAACCTGTTTCGGGCGTTCCATCCCAATGATAATGACCAGGTTAGCTATCACGCTTTGGTCAAGCTCGATGGCACCCTGGTTTATCTAGTGCCACCCGATAAGCGAGCCTATGGCGCAGGCAACTCTGTGTTTATGAGTGCCAATGGGGCTAAGGCGGTGAGAACCCATCCTACGTTTCCAGGATCGGTCAACAACTTTGCTTACCATATCTCCCTCGAAACGCCCTACGACGGCAATGATAACGGCTATACGCACAGCGGCTATACGCAGGCTCAGTATCAAGCTCTTGCCTGGTTAATCGCTAAAACAGGCGTTGCCGATGAGAGAATTACAACGCATAAAGCGGTCGATCGCTCCCGATCGCGCATGGATCCGCGCAGCTTTAGCAATGCCACCTTTTTCTCACTGCTGAACAGGCAGCCTCGCAGCGCTGAAGTGGCGATTCGTTGTACTGAGCCTGTGTAACGATCGGTCATCAGCTATCAGCTATCAGCCATCAGCTATCAGCCATCAGCCATCAGCTTCCATTCCAAGCCCTCTGCTGTCTGCCCTCTACCCTCTGCCCTCCGCCCTCTGCCCTCTGTCTTCCACCTTCTAAAGGTAGCTGAGGCTGAAATTAAACCCTTCATCCTGAGAGATTGGTTGAGAAGCCCCAAACGGGACTGCGATCGCCATCGGGGCTTCTGATTCCGTTGCTTTTAATGGGCTTAATAAGTGACACCGAACGCTTCAACAGCACGTTCAGACAACGCGTCTCACGATTGGTGTGAAAGACCTTATCGTGTTATTGGAAGAGCGCTATTTCTCTCTCATCCTTTACCAAATAGGGCTACCAATCTTGACACAATCACACAGATTGCTGCCTTATTTCAAAGTGTAAGTATTTGTTGTTTATCGATAGGGGATGGGCAACTTAGTGACTTAGAACACCTGCACAACTAAAAAATGTTTACCCCTCAACCGCTGTTCCAGGAAGAATTGCAGAGTCAGAAACAACAAACCACTGTTAAAACGAAAAGCTCACTGGCTCGTCGCACACTGATTCAAATTGCGACCTGTGTGGCGACTGTCATTGTCGGTTCTACAGCCGTTAGCTACGTCCAAAGTGTTTCTACTCTTAAGTCTCAAACGTTAGAGCAGCTTAAAGCCCAGGTAATCGAGCGCGGTCAACGCGAACAAAGTATTTTCTTAATGGCAGAAGATAACCACACTATCTTTAAGGAGGAGTGGCTACGACGACTGAAAAGTGCCGATCGCTCGGATTTAAACACCCGTTTTGATCAATTGTTCATGCGGTTTCCTGATGATGTCACCCGCAATCAACCCAACCTTTTTGATGGCAAACGGCAAGCAGGGGTCTTTATTGACAAGCCAGTTTTAATCAATGATGATATTCGCCGCCGTGTCGTGACCGCCTACGATTTAATTAATGCTTACGGCCCTCCCTGGCACAACCGCTTTCCAGATCTTTATTTAAATATGCCGGAGAACATTGCTGTGATCTACTGGCCCGACTATCCAACCTGGGCACAGGATGCCACTGCTGGGTTTGACCTCTCAAAAGAGGAATATGTATGGGTGGGCGATGAAAAAAACAATCCAGATAGAGAAACAGTTTGGTCAGGCGCACAACTTGATGGCGTTGCTAAAATCTGGATTCTTTCTTGTGTGACTCCAATTTATGTCAATGACAAAATCATCGGTACGCTAGGGCAAGATGTTTTACTGAGTGATTTGTTTAAGCGAACGATCGAGAAGCATGTTGAGGGAGGGTATAACCTGATTTTTCGCAAAGATGGTCGTTTGATTGCTCATCCAAAATTAATGGAAGAGATTCAGCGACGAAAGGGTGCCTTTAACATTTCGGAATCAGGCGATGCTCAACTAAAACGCATCTTTGAATCAGTCAAAAATAAAGCGGCTGATCAAGTAATTATCGACAACCCACAAGAGAGTAACTATCTTGCTGTCACGACACTACAGGGTCCTGAGTGGTATTTTGTTACCGTTTTACCCAAGTCACTTTTAGCCGAAGAAGCGCTCGCGATCGCTCGTTCTACTTTGCTTTTGGGCATTAGCTCTCTCTTCATTGTTGTAGCGATCGTGTTTTGGGTTCTACGTCGGCGCATTTCAGATCCCTTAAAGCAAATCACGGCTGCAACCAATCGCGTTGCAACAGGAGATTTTCAGATCATGCTAGATGGCAGTAGCCAGGATGAGTTAGGGCAGTTGGCTCAAGCCTTTAACACGATGGCACAAGAGGTAGCCGCTAGAACCACAGAATTGCAGAGGACTTTAGAGCGACAGTCTATTTCGGTGAATCAAACAACTGCCACTATGGATGAGTTAGATGCCTCTGCTCGTCAAGCCGTTGCACAAGCCGAAGCATCCGCCACAGGCGCTCGACAGGTTCTCATGCTAATTGACGGGAATGAGCAAGAACAGAATTCCAGAAATGCGTCTAGCCTCAAAGCAAAGGTCGGACAAATCAGTGAACAGATTCTGCATTTTAGAGAACAAACAACTCAGATCAATGCGATTTCCAACTTGGTCAGCGATTTAGCCACCCAGACCAATATGTTGGCGCTCAATGCTGCTGTAGAAGCGGTTCGGGCAGGGGAAAACGGTAAAGGATTTGCAGTTGTGGCGGCTGAGATTCGGAAACTAGCAGACAGAAGCCACAAATCAGCCGAACAAATTAGTGAACTGGTCTTAGGTATTCAAAAAGCAACAACCGCAACCGTCACCGTATCGGCTGAAGGTCGCAAAACAGTCGAAGAGATTGTTGTCGCGGTACAGACGATTACCACCAATAGTCAACAAATTTCTCTCACCGCTAAACAGCAGGCGATCGCCATTCAGCAAGTTGTCAGTGCGATGAATGATTTGAATCAAGCTGCCAGCCAACAATAGAACCATGTCTCTCGGCTCAATGCCTAAAACTGTTAGCTGAGGCTCAAATTAAAGCTTTATCCTGGTCATCATTGCCGCGATCGCTGCTATCCACAAAGGGGATGACATAGGTATTGGTAGAGTGTAGTCAGGAGTGAGAAATAGAGAGTCAGGTTCAGTACTTGCCGTAGTGATACAGTCTAACGAAAGTATTTGACCATCGGGACTAAAGCTGACGTTGCTGAAGGATGGAATCGGGCGCGACCTGACTGCCTGACAGAAGTAGGTGAAAGCTAGCAGCAGCGGGAAAAAGGGTAGAGCGTATGAGAGGCTAAAGTTACCACACAAATAGCCCCATGCCCATGACAGCCTCTACCCAACTGTATGGTCAATTATTTGCCTTCCTGCGTCAATACTGCCGTGCTCAGGATATACGTCACCTCAAAGCGTTGGCATGGATGGTGAGTGCCTTAATCTGTAGCGGACAACTGAGTTTGCCAGCCTGGGAACCGTATGTGCCCAGTCGAGCGACCCAAGCGCAAAGTGTAGAGCGCCGCTGGCGACGGTGGTTGGACAATCAGCGGGTGCGGGTGAGCCGACTGTATGTGCCCTTGGTGATGGCGGCGTTAAGCGGATGGAACCATCATCGTCTGTATCTTGCTTTGGATACCACCGTCTTGTGGAACCGCTATTGCATGATTCACCTGTCCGTTGTTTGTTGTGGACGTGCAGTACCCTTGCTGTGGCGAGTCTTGGAGCATGATAGTGCGAGCGTTGCCTTTAAGGAGTACCAACCGTTGCTACGAAAAGCCCGGTGGTTGTTGCGCCAGCATGAGGATGTGATGCTGTTGGCTGACCGGGGCTTTGCCAATCACTCGTTGCTGGCGTGGTTGCAAGCAAGTCAATGGCACTACTGTTTACGCTTACCCTGCGATGTGTGGCTGCACGGTGCTAGCAAGTATCCTAGGATGGTTGGCAGTTTCTATCCACCCCTGGGCGAAGCGCGGTTGTACCGTCAGGTGCGGTTAGGGGCAGATGGAGTCTATCGGTGTAATTTAGTCTTGGCGACGGTTAAAGGAGCCAAGGAAGCCTGGGCAGTCGTCACCGATGAGTCTCCCTCATTGCAAACTTTGTGGCAATACGCGCTGCGCTTTCAAGTTGAAGAGCTATTTTTAGATAGCAAGTCAGGGGCGTTTGAGTTAGAAGATTCTCGGTTACGCTGTGAAGCCGCCTTGGAACGACTCTATCTGGTTGCGGCACTGGCGCTGCTCTATGCCACTGCACAGGGAATGTCCGTGCAAATCGCTGGGTTGCGTCAACAGGTTGACCCGCATTGGCGGCGTGGTATTAGCTATCTCAAGATGGGTTTGCGCTGGCTTCAGGGGGTTGTCCATAAAGGGCGGCAACTCCTGTGCCCCATCCCATTGCTTCCCCATGACCCAGAACCTTGTTTTGCCTCGAAGCAGGCTGAGCAAGATTTTTATGACCAGTTTTGGTTGACTCGCATTCGTTCCTTATCCTGCAAGCCTTGATCTGCCTTCCATTGATTAAGATGTGTCAGGCAGTCAGGGGCGCGACTGCATGGGAAACGTTTTGCAGGGATGACAACGATGACCGCTTGCTATCTAGTTGCACACGCCATACCTGAATCGTTTCATGCTGACCGCTACTGGCAAGTAGACCATCCGAACTGAGGCTGATGGAGTGAACCCATGGTTTCAGCCTTATCCAGCATTAATAAACACCGACGCGATGGTATTCCTGAACCGATCTCTAACCATCGCAGATATTGCATCAGTTTGGAGATCTGAGGGTAGTTTAGTGTTTCTGTAAAAGTGGGATACTCCCAGTTGCCTTTCACTCCCTTCTCCTTTGGGAGTAGGGTCGGGGATGAGGGTAAAAGATCTGTAGCCTTTACAATTTGATTTGGTATGACCTGAGTTCTGAGCCGGACAGGGGCAAGTCATTTTCTGAAAGATTCTTCCAACAGCGAAACAAAAGGCGAACCCATTTGAACGCAAGCGATCGCCACTAGATTGAACAGGCGATCGATGCTACTGAGCGTTGTTGCATAGCGTGCGATCGTGGTTATACAGTAGCAGCCCAGGTTTACCCATCCAACGATCGACGTACTAGATTCATTCTCTTACTCAAAGCAGATGGGCATGTGAACTGGTTAAGTTAACGTTAAGAATGAACGTTTGAAATGGTGTCATCCATTCTTTAACCAATGAGCAAGAAAAAGAAAGATAAAAAAGATAAAAAGGATAAGAAAGACAAGCAGAAGAAGCAAACAGACAACAATCGCCTGGGCAAGCTTGGTAAAAAGGCTGCTTCTCTTGGCACAGTATTAGCTGGAGCCGTTACGACAGAAGGCGCACAAGCCACACTCACTAAAATGGTTGAAAGAGTAGACGGCGATCGACTGGATACTGTTCGGCATACGCTTAAAGACGCAGCAAGTGCCGTCAAGAAAGTTGCAAGCGCCGTGCACGATGCACTTGATACCGCTAGCGAAGGTGCTGTTGATGTAGCGACATCTGTGAAGGACAAAGCCAAAGAAACGCAAGCATCGGCGGAGAAAACTGTCGCGGGTGCGGTTGATGCGCTGACGGATGTCGCGGATGGTGCAAAGTCTTCTATAAAGCACGCAAAAGAGAACAAAGCCTGAAGTGTAGATGGTTCATAGCCTACATGCTAATGGCAATATAAGCTGTTAGCATCGGCGCAGAGTCTGCTTTAGAGCGATCGTCTCTACATCCTGTGCAGCCAGCCAGTTGGTAGAATTAGCGATCGCCTCGCGCTACCAATGAAGTTATGCAGGGTCATCTTTGTAAGCTTTCAATTGCCAGCCGGGTTTCACAACCTGACGAGCGCGGGCAATCGCCAGGCAATCATTCGGCACATCTTCGGTAATCGTTGAGCCTGCTGCAATGTTTACACCCTCGCCGATCGTAAGCGGTGCTACTAGTACGCTATTCGCACCCGTTTTTGTGCGATCGCCAATCTGGGTGCGATGCTTCTTCACGCCGTCATAGTTGGCTGTAATGGTGCCTGCACCGACGTTAACCTGCTTGCCAGCAGTCGTATCGCCCAGATACGAGAGATGGGCAATGTTTGTGCGATCGCCCAGCGTTGTATTTTTCAATTCCACAAAATTACCAATGCGGCAGCCAGTGCCCGTTTCTACATGTCCCCGTAAATGAGCATACGGACCAACGCGCGTGTCTGCGGCTACCATGCTGTCGCTAATCACCGAATACAGCACCGTCACATTTTTACCAATGCGGCTATTTTCAATTAGGCTACCTGGACCAATGCGGCTACCAGCCTGAATCGTTGTCCTGCCACGTAGATGGGTTTGTGGCTCTACTACTACATCCGCCTCTAGTACCACCGTATCGTCGATCGTAATGCTAGCTGGATCAATTAGCGTCACTCCAGCCGCCATCCAGTCATTCTTAATGCGCTCTTGCAGAATGTCATAGGCAGCAGCAAGCTGTTTGCGATCGTTAATGCCCAAAATTTCTTGTTTGTCGTCCACATCTACCGCCATCACTGGAGACAGATAGTTCACAACGTCCGTCAGATAATATTCCTTCTGATCATTATCAGCCGTCAACTTCGGCAACACCGCTGCCAGGTCAGCCCAGCGAAAGCAATAAACTCCAGCATTAATGCGGCCATTCTGCCGTTGCAACACTGTGCAATCACGGTCTTCTACAATCTGCTGCACGACATTTTGATCATTACAAAAGACTCGTCCGTAGCCCTTAGGATTAGGCAGTTGAGCCGTCAGGATGGTGGCTGCATTCTGGTGCTCTCGATGGGTCTGCAACAGATGCTTGAGGGTTTCGGGACGCAACAACGGCACATCCCCGTTTAAGATCAGCAAATCACCTTGAAAATCAACCAGAGGCGACAATAGCTGTTGCACTGCATGTCCCGTACCCAGTTGCTCTAATTGCTCCACAAATTCAAGGGTGCCATCGTCTCTCTGACCCAATGCCTGTTTGATCAGTTCGCTCCGATAGCCCACAATCACCAGCCGCCGATCGACATCTACGGCTGAGACACTACCCATTACCCATTCGACTAGCGTTTTATCTCCTAACCGATGCAGCACTTTGGGCAAGTCAGATTTCATCCGAGTGCCACGCCCAGCTGCCAAAATTGCCACCGCTACCATTGTTGTTTGCGCCAGTTAGTTTGCTATAGAGCCTCATTTGCAGTGGAACCGTTTGCTGTAAAACCTGGTGCCTCGATCGCCACTGCCACTCTGCCCCTTGACGCTCTACAGAATACCACTCACCTCACTAACATGAAAAACGTCGTTATGAATAAGACCGCCGCTTTCCTAAAAAAGCCAGCGGTCTTAAAGTTGGAATTCCAAGTTGGATAACGATTCAAGCGCTGTCGCTAGGCTGTATGAGGCAGCGAGGCTAGCTCAAGTAACGCTTCGCTAGACAACGATTCGCCTGTTTCTAAAAGGACTGTATGAATGAACTCTTTGAACTGTTGGATCAACTCAGGATTTCGCCAGCCCTTTGCCGTTTCCTCCTCTAAGATCGCAAGGGCCTCGATCGGGGTAAAAGCCTTTTTGTAAGGGCGTTCGCTTGTAAGTGCATCGAAGATGTCGATAACTTGAAAAATTTGCGCGAGTGGAGGAATTTCCTCTCCTTTAAGACCGTCAGGGTAGCCTGTGCCATCCCAGCGCTCATGATGGTAGCGAATGATTGGCAGCACGCCGCGCATGGTTCGTAGCGGTTGACAGATTTTTACGCCAATCACTACGTGCTGCTGCATGATTTCCCACTCGTCTGGGGTGAACTTACCAGGCTTTAGCAAAATAGCATCAGGAACGCCAACTTTGCCGATGTCATGCAGGTAGCCGCCCCACATCAAATCGCGGATTTCGATGCGCGATAGTCCCAGAAATTCGCCAAAAGCTTTCCCATGCGCGACAAGGCGTTCACAATGATCGCCAGTGTTGGGGTCGCGGCTTTCTACTGTTTGCGCGATCGAAAAAAGGACTCGCTCAGCATGGTCAAGGTCTTCATTGAGGCGCTTTTGGTGAATGAGCGATTTAACGCGGGCAGACAGTTCCAGTTGGTCAAACGGTTTAGTTAAAAAGTCATCGCCGCCTGCTTCAATGCCTTTCAGCCGAGCGCGACGATCGTCCAGTGCCGTCACAAACACAACAGGGGTTAGACGAGTCTGTTCGTCCTGCTTGAGACGACGGCATACTTCAAACCCGTCCATACCTGGCATCATGACATCCAGCAAAATCAAGTCGGGGTTAGTTGCAACAACAGAGTCTAAAGCTGCGGGACCACTATCCGCCTCCAGGACGTCGTAGCCTTCGACCGACAGCAGTGCAACCGCCGTGAGCCGACTGGAGGGGTTGTCATCCACAACTAGAACTCTGGGCTGCTCTGTGTAAAAGCGATTCACTAGGGCAAACCTCATGGTGAAGATGGACTATATCTGCTTCGAGCAGCACAGTTAGACAAATGCTACACTGCTTTCTTATGACATTACAGTTACAGTATGAGCAATTGATTAAGCTGAGAAATCAGGCTTTCTACGGAAATCAGTGTCTTTAGAAGCTGGGTAAGTTCACTAAGGTTCAGCTCAAATTGACTTGACGGCAGAGCCGTTTAGCGAGGCGGCAGCTTTATGTATCGGACTTTGTACCGCTCAGTTGCGTTCCGTGAAGCAGTAAATGTCTGTTACTAAACTTTAGTTGGCACCGAAGAAAGCGGCGGCTCAAGGCGATCGATCGACACATTGACTTGAGATGCTAGCAAGTGTTCAACAGGCACAAGCGGTAAGGCTATGCTGCTGCGATTGTGAACCGGATAGCTTTCCTCTAAAATTTCGAGACGGCAGCGGCGACACAGCCAATACGGTTGACTAGAACGGATGTGTCGCAGCAGAATATCGGAGCATAAAGGGCAGTTCGCCATTTTATTACCAGTTGAATCTTTGTGATTTAAATCAATGCTGTAAAAGCGGCATCTCTCAGTTTCTCAAAGCTGCAATCATTCAGAGACCATCTGAAGAAATAACTTGGATACAAAAGCCCCTTTTAGCTATCAGGGCATCGCCAGAGCAAACTTTTTTAATCATTCAGGGAAGTAGCATAACCATTGTGGTTATACCTGTCTGGAGCTGCCTGTATCTGCCACTACAACTTAAACTAATTTCATAGAGGCAACATCATTTGGCTTCCCAGCTTCTAAGGCTCTTTATGAAACGCCATTACGTACACAGATTCAAGATGTATTAAATCTGGACAGAGCGTTTGTATAAGCTGTCTTGCCATTGGTCGAGCACCAATAAGTAAGCATGGAAGCACCTGTAAACTTGGTGAGTTAAAAGGGGAATAAGCTTTTGCCCTGGTCAGGCTAAGGCAAGACGTAACCCGGAAAATTTGACTGTATGTAATCTGTGTCCCTAAGTCACTGGACGTCATTAAACTAGGGATGCTTTTGGGGGAACGGGGAAAAGCTCCTAAACAACTTTTTACTAAATCATGGGGGCTACGACTGATGAGAGCCAGAATTGAGGATGAGATTGTGTTTTTGCACCGTGAAGATGTGCCGGAATACAAGAAAGGGGGTTCGGTTGTGCGAAATAGCTATTTTTGGGCATTGCGATCGATCGCGGCTCAGGCATATCGACAACGCGACTGGGAGTACGAAGCGGAAGTCTGGTTAGCGCTTCAGCGGATGCTACTGTCTTTTACTGAATCAGGGTACCTGGGCTTGCGAGAAACCCAACTAGAGTTTCCGGCTGATGCTGAAATTCCAGCCGTGTTGAAGCCAATCGCAACCTGGGAATGATGGGCTACTCTTCAAGCGCCGTCCTTGCTGTCTCCGCCACCTGTGTTGTCGTTGTTTCCTTGCGTTCACTCTAGCGATCGACCAAAGACTCCGCTCGCCAACAATGGCTAGGACGTGATGCCGTCCTGTAACCGTTGTCTCAGATCACGGATTGCAGCGCTAGTGTTGCGATCGTAGGCAAGTTGCAGGCAGCGATCGATGACAACCTGAAGGTCGATCGCTGGAAAGTAACGGCTTTGAGCGACCAGGCAATAGGCATTGTCCTGAAGCTGGTAGATACAAAGCTGCTGCCGCTTATAGAGCCATATCTCTGGCACCCGGTAAGGCAAATAATCATTGACATCAGAATAGCTGGTGACATCAATTTCAAGCACCAAATCGGGTGGCGGATCGATGCGCCAATCAATGCGCTTCTTTCCTAAAACGGCTTCCCAGTTGTCGATGTAGAAGCAGTAATCTGGCTCAATCCCGCTTTCCTCCGGCAGTTTCATCGTAATTGGAGTAAAAGAGTCATATTCGCGCTTTGCATAGTCCAACAACGTTTTGATCATGTCAGCAATTAAACTGGCATCTTTCCCGTGGTGCGGTAAGGGGGACATTAATAGTACTTCTCCATGACGGTACTTGAGTCGAGGTAGCGAACCGTCGCCTCGCTGTTGGCTCAAGCTCTCATACTCATCCCAGGTGGCAGGAAGCCGCAGCACAGCACCGGGACGCAGTTGAATGTTGTCACGGGAGACGAGCGCAAACATAGCTATAAGTGCAGAAGAGTACTCTTATTATCTCAGGTAGAACAGTGATGGCTGGGCAACATCACAGGAAGGAGGGCGATCGTTGCTGAAAAAGCGAACGGAGTGAACCGTTGCCCACCCCGTTCGCTTATTACGTTTTTAGTACTGCGCTACTGCGTTGTTAGCACTTCGGATGGCAAGCGCTTAAACGCCAGTCGCTCATTTTCCACATCCACAAAAATCGTGTCACCACTGGTAAATTCGCCCCGCAGAATGGCTTTGGCAATCTGTGTTTCGAGTTCACGCTGGATCGCACGCTTAAGTGGACGGGCACCAAACACAGGGTCGTAGCCCACTTCTGCCAGAAAATCTAGCGCACTGTCAGAGAGTTTGAGCGACATTTTGCGATCGGCAAGACGAGTGCCCAAGCGCAACGTTTGCAGTTTGACAATCTGCCGCAGTTCCGATCGCTGCAACGTGTGGAAGATGATGATTTCATCAATGCGGTTGAGAAATTCGGGGCGGAAGCTGGTGCGCATGGCATCCATCACCCGCGATCGCATCTCGTCGTACCGATTGTCATCCCCTGCTAAATCCAGAATGTACTGCGAACCGATGTTGCTGGTCATAATGATGACGGTGTTTTTAAAGTCCACCGTATGCCCCTGAGCATCAGTGACACGCCCATCATCCAGGATTTGCAGCATCACGTTAAACACATCAGGATGCGCTTTCTCGATTTCGTCAAACAGAATAACGGCATAGGGACGACGACGAATCGCCTCAGTTAACTGTCCGCCTTCGTCATAGCCCACATAACCGGGAGGCGCACCAATCAAGCGCGACACCGACTGCTTCTCCATATACTCAGACATATCAATGCGAACCATCGCATCTTCAGTGTCAAACAGATAGGCAGCCAGCGCTTTAGCAAGTTCCGTTTTACCAACGCCTGTGGGTCCGAGAAAGATGAAGCTAGCGGTAGGACGGTTGGGATCTGCCAAGCCCGCCCGCGATCGCTGGATGGCATCGGCAACCGCTGTCACTGCTTCTTGCTGACCAATTACGCGCTCATGTAGTTCGTCTTCTAAATGCAGCAGCTTTTGCATTTCTGATTCCACCAGCTTGCTGATGGGAATGCCCGTCCACTTGGAGATAATTTCGGCAATATCCGCCTCAGTGACTTCCTTTTGTAAAAGAGACTTGCCACTGGATTGAGTCGAAGAAAGCTTGGCTTCAGCGTCTTGCAGTTGGCGATTCAAATCTGCCAGTTTGCCGTACTTGAGTTCAGCAGCACGATTCAGGTCATAGTCGCGTTCTGCCTGCTGAATCTGGATGTTGAGCTGATCCATCTCCTCTTTAAGCGTCTGGATGTGATCCATCACGCCTTTTTCTGCCTGCCATTGGGCGTTCAGGGTGCTTTGGCGTTCCTTCAAATCAGCCAACTCACGATCGAGCCGATCGAGTCGATCGCGGGAGGCAGCATCCGTTTCCTTTTGTAGCGACAGACGCTCCATTTCAAGCTGCAAAATTTTGCGATCGACCTCGTCTAGCTCTTCTGGTTTAGAAGTCTTTTCCATTTTCAGTTTGGCGGCAGCTTCATCAATCAGGTCGATCGCCTTATCTGGCAAGAAGCGATCGGCAATGTAGCGTGCCGACAAGGTTGCCGCCGCAATCAGCGCAGTGTCAGAAATATTGACCCCGTGGTGCAGTTCATACCGTTCACGCAAGCCGCGCAAGATCGAGATCGAGTCTTCCACACTGGGTTGATCGACATACACTTGCTGAAAGCGCCGCTCTAACGCTGCATCCTTTTCAATGTACTTGCGGTACTCATCCAGCGTGGTTGCGCCAATACAGCGGAGTTCACCCCGCGCCAGCATCGGCTTCAGCAGGTTGCCTGCATCCATTGCGCCCTGTGTCGCTCCAGCCCCAACTACAGTATGAATTTCGTCGATAAAGAGCACGAGTTGCCCTCTCGACTCCGTGACTTCTTTGAGGACTGCCTTCAACCGTTCCTCAAATTCGCCCCGGTATTTTGCACCCGCGATCAACGCACCCATATCTAACGCAATGAGTTTGCGATCGCGCAACGATTCCGGTACATCACCGCTGACAATGCGTTGGGCGAGTCCTTCAGCGATCGCGGTTTTCCCTACACCCGGTTCACCAATCAGTACAGGGTTATTTTTAGTGCGGCGCGACAAAATTTGGATTGTGCGGCGAATTTCATCGTCTCGCCCAATCACAGGGTCAAGCTTGCCATCCCGCGCAAACTGCGTCAGATCGCGTCCGTACTTTTCTAACGACTCGTACTTACCTTCCGGGTTTTGGTCTGTCACCTTTTGACTTCCTCGAATTTGATCGATCGCCGCTCTGAGCTTTGCCTCATCCAGTCTAAATTCTGCAAACAAGCTTTTGCCGAACCGATCGTCCCTGGCATAACCCAGTAGCAGATGCTCTACCGAGATAAACTCATCGCCAAATTGCTTGCGATAGCCATCAGCGCGATCGAGCAGCGCATCCAGGCTACGACCCAAATACATAGACGTACTGTTGCCGGAGACTTTCGGCTGCTTGCGAATAAATTCGTCTGTCCGCTCCCTTGCCTGCTGCAAGTTGACATCTAGCTTATTAAACACGCTGCTAGCTAGCCCATCCTGTTCCAAGAGCGCTTTCATCAGATGCTCTGACTCAATCTGCTGGTGCTGTGCTTGCTTCACGATCTCCTGAGTCCGAGCGATCGCTTCCCAGGCTTTTTCTGTAAATTGATTGGGGTTGGTTGGCTGCATAATCCCCTCGCTATAGTATTTCAGTGTAATGACATATCGTTATTGTAGAGACGTAAGCACGATCGCCAGGGTCGGTGTTCACTCCTTTTGAAGGCGTATTGCCGAAGGTGTCAAAGGACGATTGCTAAAGTGCCGCTGTCATAGTGCCACCGCATCCATCGCTTCGATGGCAAACAAGACTTACCGCCGATAAATCTTCATAATCAATTGATACTCTAGATGTAGCTTAGAGGGAGACGCTCGTTGCTTCTGACCCCAAATCTAGAGGGCGATCGTGCTCAACTATGCTTTCCACAACAAAACTCTACGTTCATTTGCTGAAGATTGTGGTTTAAGTAAGTAGCAAGTACGTACAATCACGGGTGCAAACAGCCAAAAACCACCCAATCAGGTGAGTCATGCGGTTAGCGCCTTGCCGACTTGCTTTCAGTAGCATAGCGTCACACGCAGTCCTGGTTCGATCGCGCCTCCCTTGCTTTTACAGCAGTTAAGCCATAGCGAACCTTGAAGGCCAATAGTCGATCGTCTAGCTAACGCACCAAATAGACTCACATTCAGGGGTAAAAAGTCCAACCGTGGAATCTGACCGTAGCACTACTCAGCTTATTAATTTTTTACAGAAAGAATTGGCTCTCTCGGCGGCAGCGATCGCTATGGCATTGCGCCACCGTGAACAAGATCCAGGTCCGTTACCGATGATTCTTTGGCAATATGGTCTGGTTTCGCTAGAGCAGCTAGAGCAAATTTTCGATTGGCTAGAAGGATGACAAAGTTTTGAGTGCTTAAGATTGAGCGTTGAATAGCAATTTTGAACAAAAGATCCTTACTCAAGCTGCAGCTCTCGTACAGCAGTTTTAGGTAAATGAGGTAATCGATCGGGTCTAAGAGACTTAGCTTCCGTCTCTTTCGCCACCGACTACTGCATTCTGCTGAAATTGGTAGCACATGGTCATCACTCTTACTGTCGGCTCATCTTGTTTAGGAGCAAAAGCGCCCCCGCAATGCCAACAAAGTGAGCCAAGATGACTTGAAGGCTCGCCAAGACAGTAAACATATCAAGCGATTGCACAACTTGGGATGGATTGATTGCAAAGCCAGAACCCTGGCTCACAGACGCTTTGCCTACTAGCACACCGGTAATCGCCTCTGCCCCAAAAATCGCTACTAGCATTCCTCCTAAACTAACGTATAAGCCAGTGCGTAGAATCTGAATTACTTCAGCTTTCTTGGGGCGTGTTGTCTTGTTAATTAACTTTCTACCAATCAGCACGTAGCGAAACGCCCAGTAAATACTAAAGCAAAGTGTGAAAATGCCGACCGTTGTTAGCGCCACGCCTGCAAAGGTACTGAAGCTACTAGAGCTTGGATTATTTGGGTTAGCAAAACGGCTGGGGCTGAACAAGGTCGCAAAGATAAGGACGACGCTAGAGACAACCGTCAGCACAACCTGAATCCATAGGCAAACCCAACCAGTGAGACGGAATCCTTTGCCAATCTGTTGTAGGTTTGATGCTGAGGAGCCTGACCGGTTAACCATAATCGTTCAAAATGCTTAAGAGCGTCATTCTACTAGTCTCTCACGCTAGCGCTGACCCAGTTCAAAAAAGGGTTAAGTCAAGCTATATTTGCAGCTTCTCTTAGTGCAACCCTGATACGCTAGCTGCATCTTTTTAATCTTGTGGTGACACCATGTCGGAAGTATCTTCATTACCTCATGCACACGCGCTTCCACCACTGCGGATTCTCATTGTGGAAGATGACCCCATGATGCAGCTAGGGTTAGAACAATGCCTGGAAGACTACCCTCAACTTACCGTCGTTGGGCAAGCAAGCGACGGCTATTTGGGCGTTGAAGCCGCACTAAAGCTGAAACCGGATGTCGTTGTCATGGATATCGGCTTGCCGCGACTGGATGGCATTGCGGCGACCCAGCAAATCAAGGCGGCGCTGCCTCATGTACGAGTTGTGATGCTGACCTCCCACACAACTGAGACCGAAGTGATTGCAGCATTATCAAGCGGTGCAGATGCTTACTGTATCAAAGGGACAAATGTTGAACGATTAATTGCTGCGATCGCGGCTGCCCAAGAAGGCGCAACCTATCTCGATCCACAGATTGCCCGTCGCGTTATCGAGCATCTCAAGCCGCCGATCGTCAACAGCAATATTGGTCAGCTATCACAGCGAGAGCAACAGGTATTAGAGTTGATGGTTCAAGGTCAAAGCAACCCTGAAATCGCTACAGCACTTTACCTCAGCCCCAATACGGTAAAAACCCACATTCGAGGCATCATGAATAAGCTCGCGGTTGACGATCGTGTGCAGGCTGCCGTTGTTGCCTTACGGTCTGGTCTGGTCAAGTAAGTCCAATGGGTAGACCAACCCGACTGACAACCAAAACTGAGTCAAGCGATCGCTGAGGGGCTAGTCAGGCGATGGTCTCTCGCGTCAAAACACGTTAATGGGCTGACCAAAAATTTTCTAAGGCGGGACACTTTTGCATCTGTCACTCTTTCAATCCTCGTCATATGAAGTTGACCTATGGTTGAAGGCGCAGTTTAATACTTTTTCGTTAAACGATATTCGGATTAGGATTTAGAATCAGGGTGTGTAGATTTGCAGTTCCTAGTCGTCAGAGATCAAGCTAACGCTCCCCTGTTTATGCTTTTGCCCTCTAAGCAAAAGTTTCTTTGACGGCTCAACCTTCTAATTCAGGCAATTTTTGTCCGTTACATTAGGAGGGCAATGGCGAGTAGGTAAGGGGCAATCACTCCTGAATACGGTTCCTCGTCGTTAAGGTTTTTGCTTTCTGGGATCTGCTTTTTGAGTCAGACACATTGGTTTTGCTCGGTGCTCAACAGTTTTTTGTCTGAAGCATCAGGCTAAGAAAAGGCAAAACGCCTAATTCACTTATCCAGCAGCATAGTTTTTTTTACGTTGAGCGCGAATTTAATGCTTTTGGATGATGTTGCGGGATGGGGTGTGATTGGTATTGTTAGTTACGTTGTCTCCAGTTTGTCTGCGGCTCTTAACAGCCAACGTGAAATAAATTGTGATTATTTGGGATGGGAAAGATGAAGTTCGACGATATCTATCAATTTTTTCAAACACCACCGCCGTTTTATCTCAATAAAGAGCTAGCAGTATGTTATGTGCTTGCTGTTCTATCCCGTGGTGACTCATATGGTACCGAGCTGATTCAGCTACTGGAAACCGAGTATCCGAGTTATCGTCTTTCTGACACTGTCTTATACAGTGGGCTAAAATTTTTGGAAGACGAGCAGATCATCGAAGGTTACTGGAAAAAAGTTGAAGGTCGGGGTCGTCCTCGCCGGATGTACCAAATCCGCTCAGAAGTGCAGCAACAGGCTCAGGACTTAACTCGCCTTTGGTATGAGTATGTCAGAGACCACAGCACAATGGCTCACTCAAACGGGCTAACTGCAACTAGCCGTTAGGCTGCAGTTATTAGTCTGGTAATCGGGTTGGTTTTGCCAGCAAACCTTTGACGCTTTAGTCTGTGCTGGTTACTGTTGGAAGCCAATCGAGTTGTGGCAAGGTAGACATGTATGAGCACCTACTCTCCTCGGTTGGCTTTGTTGCAGAACTTAGGCATAAACTGTTAGGTGAACTGTTTGGAAACAAGTTTGCAACAATGAGTGCTTCTGTACTGCCGTCAACCTTCGTGTTGACTTTATTAATGTTGATTGGCTTGCTGTTTTTTATTAAGGCTTCGGTAAAGGAGCGTATTGAAGTGGTAAGGCTGTCATCGGAGCAGCCAGAACTATCGCTCTTAAACCAATTGCAGGCTTACTTTACTCAGCGTGCTTATCAAGTTGTGGCAACGGATGCGGCAAACCTTCAGCTGACGTTTGAAGGTTTTGTCCGTCCCAGTCTGGTTCTAGCTTTGTTCCTAACGCTTTTAGCCGCGATCGGTCTACTTTGTCTATCCTTGACACTGTCTTATCTATTTTCGGGCTTCTCTACATTATTGTTGACCTTGCCGCTGCTCTCGCCGATTGCAGGTGTGTTTTATTGGCGTAAGTCTGCACGACAGGAGCAGGTTTTGCTGAAAGTTGAAAGCAATGATGCTTCAGGGTTACGATCTGCAAGTGTGATCACTGTAACAGCCCACCGTGATGAATTAGCAGCACTCCAGCGACATCTACCGTTAAAGCGTCTTTAAGCTTGGGCGGTTAATTCTTCCACGATCGTTGCTCGGGCTAGTAATTTGCTCAGGTTAGTAATGCGATTAGTCAATTTGTCATCTTGGGTAAACAAGAGGGGTCTATCTAAATTAAGCCCCGGCTGAATACGTTCAGCCGGGGGTCCTGATCTATGGTAGCCGCTTGAGTGTTGGAGGCTATAAATGTAGCGAGTAGCACAAGTTGCTCGATCGCGTTGAGCAGACGTATCACCTGAAACTCAACAACTCTGAGCAACAACCGGAAGCTCATCAGATTCTTCATCCGACAGTTTTAGGCTGGGGAACAGAAAATGGTTTTCTTCAACGTACTGTGCTCCAAACAGCCCTTTCTCAGCCCAGAAGTACCTATCTGTGGTGTGTTCGTTACGTTTTACAAGCAATAAAGCTGGTGGCGCAATACCTTCTGAGTGGATGAATTTTCGAGCGGCTGTCACTGGTTTATCCTCTCCGCATTCGATGCTAAACTGAGGAACATTCTCCAAGATTCTCCGCCCCTCTTGCCTTCTACGGCTTTTCCGCTTACGTCTCCTTGCCAATCCCGTTACCCCCTTTGTTGTCGATCAAGTGTAGTGATAGTTACAAAGACGACGCAAGTATAGCGATTCGGGGCTAGAATTTCAACTTCTTTTAACCCATTGATACAAAGGTTTAAATCTTCTCAGGAATGCGACTGCGTTTAGTCGTTTGTAATGGAGCGTTAAAAGGGAAAAAGACGACGGCAGCAGCGTTTGCACTAAAAATGTGTTGTATTCATTTGGCTGCAAAGGGCTGCACATTTCCGGCTTGTCCTCATTTCGCAGGATTGCCTCATCATCCAGCACCGCCAGATTTGATGGCAGAAGGGTTGTCAGTTCAAAGGTCTGAGGGGAGAGGGCGATGTAGCCATTGGTACCTTGAGCTACCAGGCAGAAGCAAAAAAGCGTCTCGTAAAGGGTTTGCCTGGTTTCAGCAAGCGGAGTGTTTGAGACATAGATGACCGAGTTATGCTTGAAAAATAAATTGCTGCCTTATCGCTTGCTTTTGGAAAGCGCTTCATGCTGATGCTGACCAGTGCAGAATTTGTTGCCCTTTGTCGAGCACAGGTTGTACTCCTAACACAGTCGTTAGGTGCATCTCTAAGCGTAGTGTATTTAACGCAAGAGCTAGCAGACGGTGCAGAGACACAGCTTATCCCTGTAGTGGCTTATCCAGAGACGGCTGTAGATTGGCAGACGCAAGGGGGCACACGATCGCTGCCGTCTACGATCGATACTGCTAAATCGGCTCTATGGCTACAGGCAGAGTCCCGTCCTTCTTTGTCTCAAGCAGTACCGCTCCTGGCGGCAACCTTGGATCAGGCAACGGTGCCAGCAGAGCCACTGATAGAGGACGTGTTTATGAAGGGCGATCGTGCATCACGCGATCGCCTAAGCGCTGAACTACAGTCAGACCAGCCGCAGCCAGAGCAGTCGCAACGTTCGCAACTCGAACTTACAGCACTGGTGCCAGAGCGACGTATTGTCTTGCCATTAATGCATGAAGCGGTAGTGTTGGGGTTGCTGGTGACAGAGCGCAGCGATCGTCCCTGGACAGAATCAGAGCAAGCGCAAATTCATCAGATTGCCGATACACTGGCGATCGCCCGTGTGCTGGATCAGCGTTACCAGTGGCTTGAACACGACCAACGCCAGCAGTTGCAAGCACAACAGCACGACTTGCTAGATAACCTGTTGCATCAGTTTCGCAACTCATTGACCACGCTCCAGACCTTTGGCAAGTTAATCCTGAAGCGCTTGTTGCCAGAAGATGCGAACCGAGACGTAGCTGCTAGCCTTGTACGGGAAACGGCTCGCTTGCGAGACTTGGCGCAGCAGCTTGAATGGGCAGTCGCTGAACCAAACGAGACTAAGCCGCCGTCGTTAGCGTTGCCTCCGGCTCTAGGACGATCGCCTCAGCAACCAGATACGGTGGCAGTCAACCCGCAGAGAACAGACGTTCGACAGCAAGAGTCGCCAACGTTGCCACTCTTGCCAGCTGCTGGCTTTCTTTCGGGAGCAGCCTTTGTGTTAGAGCCTTGCTTGCTGTCAACCGCACTACAACCACTACTGGCATCGGCTAGCGCGATCGCCCAAGACCGATCGCTAACCCTCATGACTGATATTTCTGACAACTTACCAAGTGTTTCTGCTAATAGTCAGTTATTGCAAGAAGCCTTGAGTAATGTGATCGACAACGCCTTGAAGTACACGCCAGCGGGAGGGTTAGTTTTAATACAGGCGGGTCTAAAAGACGGCAAACGGCGAGCAGTAGAAATTGCAATCACCGATACTGGTTCTGGTATTCCACTCGAAGATCTGCCCCATATTTTTGAGCGGCGCTATCGGGGTGTGCAGACTCAAACCGAGATTCCTGGGAGTGGACTGGGTTTGGCGATCGCACGCGCCCTAGTACTACAAATGCAGGGTGAAATTTATGTATTCAGCCCTGCACAACTCAACAATGTGGATCGGAAGATGATTGGGGTGCTGACTACCTATGGGCAAGGCACAACAGTCATGGTGCGGTTGGCGATCGCTGAAGCCTCACCATTAACTACACCTGAGCAAACGTCTTGAAAGCCGTGGGGGTGAAAGTTGTTGCTAGAAGCGAAGCCCTAAGCCTGGATATGGGACTAAGCCCTTTCACAACACTAAAAGGCTGGCTTTAAGTCGGTTCGGTCGTTTCAATCAGCCCTTTCAGCCGCCCACATGAGGCAGAGGGACAGCATTGCTGTCCCCCTACAGAACCGCCTCAATGTATGGGTCTTCAAGCCGTGATCTTGCTCTTAACGAATCACAAGGTCCGACGTAAGGGTCAAGTTCAGGTCTGTATTCGGGTTAATGGCAATTAGATCCACTTTATCTTTACCCAGAAAGAAACCAGCCAGCGCACCAATGGCTGCTCCAGGAAGCACCTCCACCGCCTTAATGACACGATCGCCTGTGACCGCAGAAATACCAGCCGCAGCACCCGCCCCCACAACCGTACCCCCAATCACTCTGCCAACATTAGTGCCTCTAGCCACACTCTCAGTCCGGGTAATGACTTCAGAGTTAGCGCTTACAGGGAGCTGAGTGCCATTTGGCAAGACAATCTGGCTAGCAACGAATTGAGCACCACCCTGAGCCATTTGCAATTGTCCAACCACATCACTATTGACTGGAATCAGCACGGCTCCTTGAGCATCCACAATGTTCTGCGACACCTTCAGGGTTACAGGCACGGGATTCGGCTCATTTTGAGCTAGCAAAATTCTGTCAGCTCTTTCATAGCGCACAGGAATTGACGCTCCAGCCGGAATGCGTATACCTTGTGGCACCGCGCCTACAATATACGGCGAATTAATCGCTGACACTTGCCCTGCACTGACCAGCGCTTGATAAACAAATGCTGCCACTTCCGCACGGGTAGCGGTTTGGTTTGGGTTTAGCGTCTTGACATCGGGATAGTTGACGACGATCTGCTTTTGAGTAGCAGCAGCAATGCTAGGACGAGCGTAGTCAGGAATGCTGGCTGCATCGTTGTATGCGACCAGTACACTATCGGCGGTACCGGTGGCAGCATAGTTCAGCCCATTCGCCAGCGACACTAGAACCTGGGCACGAGGAATATTTTCGCTTGGTCGGAAGGTGTTACCGGGATAGCCTGCCAAAAAGCCAGTGGTATAGGCTGCCTGGATAGCATTGGTTGCCCAGAAACCAGCCGGGATATCAGTAAATTGCACGGGTTGGCGAACAGGCTGCCGATTGAAGGCTTTGCTAACAATGGCGGCAAATTGAGCACGAGTGACGGGTTCTTCAGGACGAAACGAGCCATCAGGAAACCCAGCAATAACGCCACGGTTAACGAGTGCTTGAATGAAGCCACTTGCCCAGTAGCTTGAAGGCACATCGGGGAAGGTGGTCTGGGCAGAGGCTGGAGCAGTCATAACGATCGGTGCGACTGCGCCCGAAGTGATGCCGATCGCGACTAAAATGGCTGTCCCAGATTTCCACGGATTGACATAAGACATGAGAAGGTTCTCCAAGATACATTGATGATTCGTTAGCTTTATAGACCCTGAACGAGTCTGAAGGTTCCAGAAAGAAAAAGGCAGCGAAAAATGCCGATTTTCAGCAAAAAACCGCGATTCTTGCCATCGCGATCGGGATTTATTTCCCTTTTTCTAAGCTTAGAGACGCAGGGTTATACAATTAGTTGCCTTTAAGATGGACAGAGAATAAGTAAGGCTTTTTGCCCTAAGTTGACCGTGATGATACCTGTTCAACGCCCAAACGCACGATTATTTTCCTTCTATCGTTAGCGTAGGCGACGAGTGAACGTTTGCAATCACCCCAGCACCACTCAAGAGGCTTAAATTCTTCCTTTGAAAACGATCGCTCATCCGGTTTTACCGGGAAGATGAACTGACGAAGCAATCTAGCAATAGCTAGTGATCTCGGTTAAAGCAGGATGCAGGAGGACTACTGAGTGGAAGTAATGCTCTCTCACCTTTTCCTTTTATGCCCCAAGTGCTTCAACGACAGGGATAGAACGTAGTGTTACTTGCAGGAATTGGCGATGATTCTTGACACGGTGGACTTACAAGCAATACGGGGCTGCTGCCGAGATGAAGCGGCTTTTGAGACGCTGCAAAGCATTCTGGCAAAATATTTCAAGTCTCCAGAACCCAAACCAGCACCAGAACCACCCCAAATTTGGTACAAAGCCATTTTGCAGGCACTGCCCGATCGCGTGTTTTTGGTGAATCGACAAGGTGATAGCCTGGATTTTAAGGGCACGCCAGAAGATGCTGAACACGGGTTTAGCCGTGAAACCGTTGTTGGTAGCAATCTGCGCGAATTTCTCCCTGATGCGATCGCTCAGCGCTGTCTAGACGCAATCGCCCGTACCCTTGACTCTGGCACACTGCAAACGCTGGAGTATCAGCTGACCACCGATCGAGGTTTACAAGCGGGGGAACTGCGAGATTACGAAGTGCGGTTGGTTGTGAGTGGTGCGACAGAAGTACTGGGTATTGAGCGTGACGTAACCGATCAGAAACGGACAGAGGCAGCACTCCGTGAACGAGAGTACCGCTATCGATCGCTCTACAACAACACACCTGCAATGCTCCAATCGACCGATCGCCACGATTGCCTAATCAGCGTTAGTGAACACTGGCTCTCGTCGCTCGGCTATACACGCAGTGAGGTCTTGGGGCGCAAAGCCGTAGAGTTTATGACTCCAGCCTCGCGTCAGTATGCTGAAACAGTTGTATTGCCAGCCTTCTTCAGCACTGGTTTATGTACAGACGTGCCCTACCAGTTCGTGAAGAAAAACGGCGACATCATGGACGTGTTGCTGTCTGCGATCGCCGAGCAAGACTCAAACGGGGCAACCTTTCGCGCTCTGTCAGTGTTAACAGACGTAACAGAGCGCCGCCGTGCCGAACAAGCGAGCGATCGCGAACGTCGCCTCTTTGCCTCAGGTTCAGTGGTTGTCTTTCGCTGGCGAGCCGAAGTGGGCTTCCCAGTTGAGTACGTGTCTGCCAATGTGCATCAGTTTGGCTACCAGCCAGAGACCTTCACGTCGGGTGAACTCCTCTACGGCAATATTATTTACCCAGATGATGCGGCTCGGGTGGCGACAGAAGTGGCAGCAAGCGTCGCTGCCAAAGCAACTGCCATTGAACAAGATTATCGAATCGTCCAGGCAAATGGAGACGTTCGCTGGGTCTATGACTTCTGTAGCTTGATCTACAACGAGGCGGGAGACGTAACCCATTACGAAGGCTACATCCTAGATATCACCGAGCGGAAGCGATCAGAACAGGCACTGCGCGAGTCAGAGGAAAAATTTTCGATCGTTTTCCAACGCAGCCCAACCGCAATGACTTTAACGACCCTCCAAGCGGCACCCCTGTCGCGCGTTGTGGATGTCAACGATAGCTTTTTGCGGATCACAGGCTACCAGCGGGATGAAGTCATTGGACTCACGATCCCTGAATTAAACGTTTGGGTTGATTTAACCGCGCGTGCTGCCATGCTGCAAATGCTTCAAGAGTCGGGGTCAGTCCGTAACCTGGAGATGAAATTTCGCCGTAAGTCGGGTGAAATTGGCGTGGCGCTCCTCTCTGGGGAAATTATCCGTCTTAAAGGAGTTTCTTGCCTGCTGACGGTTTCTTTTGACATCACCGATCGCAAGCGGACGGAAGAAGCCCTCCAAATCAGTGAAGCACGCAATCTCGCGTTCTTAAATGCGATTCCTGATCTGATGTTTCGCATTGGTCGGGACGGTATGTATCTCGACTGCAAAGCCGAGCAAGAGAATGACTTTGCCACTCCAGCCAGCGACATGATCGGCAAAACCATCTACGAGGTGCTACCCCCAGCAACCGCAGAGCAACGGATGGCATACATCACACGCACACTGGCAACAGGCGAGATCCAGATTTTTGAATACCAACTTCCTAATCGCGGCGAGTTGCGTGACTATGAAGCTCGTTTGGTTGTGAGTGGTAAAGATGAGGTGCTGGCAATTATGCGTGACATTACGCAGCGCAAGCGTTCGATCGCTCAGCTACAGGCAAATGCTGACCGCGATCGCCTGTTAGGTCTCATTGCACTCCGCATTCGGCGATCGCTCAACCTCGATCAAATTCTCACGACGACCGTAGCGGAAGTCCGTCAATTTTTAACCGTCGATCGCGTTTTCATCGGTCAAATTGATTCGGCTTGGCAGGGCAAAGTCGTTGCCGAATCGGCTGCCAGCGAGTGGGGTTCGATCCTGACCTGGATTGCTGATGACATCTACCTACGCGAAATTCGAGCCCTCTTTGCTCAAGGGCAAGTGCAAGCGATAGACAACACTGCAACCGCTGCCGTATCACCTTTATTGGCAGACTATTACAGGCGTTGCCATATTCAAGCCAGTTTAGGGGTACCCATCATTTTGGGTGAAGAGTTTTTTGGTGTACTGGTTGCCAATCAGTGTGATCAACCCCGTCATTGGACTGCTTTCGAGATTCAGCTTTTAGAACAACTGGCGGTGCAAGTGGCGATCGCGATTCAGCAGGCAGAACTGTACCATCAAGTGCAAACCCTTGCTACCAGTCTGGAACAGCAAGTGCAGGAACGCACTGCCCAACTCCAACAAAATATGCTGGCACTTCAAGAACTAAGCCAAACCAAAGACGACTTTTTGAATGCGGTTTCTCACGACCTGCGGACACCCATCATGGGCACAATGATGGTGCTCAAAAATCTTCAGCACAAGACAGGCGATACGGTCGCACTTAAACGCTCGATTTTAGATCGGATGGTGCAAAGCAGCGATCGCCAGCTTAGTATGATTAACTCTTTGCTAGAAGCCCATTCCAGCGAAACATGGGGCATTAATCTGCACTGCGAACAACTCCATTTAGGTCATCTGGTACGCGCGATCGTCGAGGATCTGGAGCCGTTGTTGCTTGAAAACCAGGCAACGCTCAGCAACCAAATTGCTCCTGACCTTCCCCTGGTTTCTGCCGATCCCCCTATGTTGCGGCGCGTCTTTGAAAACCTGCTTACCAATGCGCTGAAGCACAATCCACCAGGGCTACGTGTAACGTTAGAGGCAGCGATCGTCGATGATCTGCTCCACTGTAGTGTTCAAGACAATGGAGTCGGTATGACCCCAGAAGAGTGTGATTCTCTCTTTGACCGTTACGCTCGTGGCACACGCGCCCGCCGTTCCACTGGTATTGGCTTAGGTCTTTATCTCTGTCGTCAAATCATCACGGCTCACGGTGGGCAAATTGGCGCCATCAGTGCACCTGGGAAGGGTGCAGCCTTTTGGTTTACCTTGCCGCTAGGAGGTTAGGCATCCTGCACCGCTTGCACCTCACCTGTTTATTCACTGGATGCCATGAAGATACTTGTGCTCAATGCCGGATCGAGCAGTCAAAAAAGCGGTCTCTATGAGCTAACAGACGATACTCTCTCTGACCCACAGCCGCCCCTTTGGGAGGCTCACGTTGATTGGACGCAGCAGCATGTTGCTGTCAAAGTAAGAACCGCTCATGGAGCCGAGCTTGAAGAAACACTGCCAGCGGACGATCGTCCTGCCATCATCGCCCAGCTGCTCCATACCCTTTGGCAGGGTCAAACGAAAGTGATCGAAACCCTGACCGAAATTGATGTCGTTGGGCATCGGGTCGTTCATGGTGGACGAGCCTATCTTGCCAGTGCCCTAGTGACGGATGAGGTCAAGGCTGCGATCGCTCGACTGTCCGTGCTTGCTCCTGTCCATAACCCCGCCAACCTGGAAGGTATGGAAGCCGTTGAGCGCGTCTTGCCCTCAACACCACAGGTAGCTGTTTTTGACACAGCCTTCCATGCCCATATGCCACTAGAAGCGGCTGCCTACCCCATTCCCTATGAGTGGCTAGCTGAAGACGTGCGGCGCTATGGCTTTCATGGCATCAGCCATCAATACTGCACACATCGCGCTGCTCAACTTCTACATACTGACCTCACTGCTCTGAAGTTGATTATCTGTCACTTAGGCAATGGTTGTTCGCTAGCCGCCATTCGTGATGGACACAGTATCGACACGACAATGGGCTTCACACCGCTGGATGGGCTGATGATGGGCAGTCGATCGGGTGCTGTTGATCCCGGCATCTTAATCTATTTACTGCGAGAACACGGTTATACAGGAGACCAGCTTGACCAGATGTTGCAGCAAAACTCAGGTCTAAAAGGCATTTCTGGTGTATCAAGCGATCTGCGCCAGATTCAAGCGGCGATCGCCATCGGCAACGATCGCGCCAAACTTGCGTTCGCCATGTACATCCATCGACTGCGTTCCCATATTGGAGCCATGCTAGCTAGCCTGGGCGGACTGGATGCACTGGTTTTTACCGCTGGGGTTGGCGAGAATTCAGCGGCTGTGAGGGCTGCTGCCTGCGAAGCCTTCAGCTTTCTGGGGCTAAAGCTAGATCTAGAAAAGAATCAACAATCACCCGTTGATCAGGATATTGCTACGTCTGACTCAGCAGTCCGTGTTCTTGTTATCCATACTCAGGAAGACTGGGCGATCGCTCAAGAATGTTGGAAACTTGTACGACAAGAGGGCATAGGCTCGTAAAAAGGTAGCAGCATTTAACAGAGCATGGCAACCAAAAGCGGATCAAGGCTTCAGCCTCAAAACTTTGGTCTGTTCATAAGTCATACCCCCAGCAAAGTTGGTAGCTTGAGTAAGAGTGCTATACAAGAAAGCTTCTCGTGCCACTGTGCAACTAAAGTAACGTCAGTTCGGGTTAAGGGGATTTTGCCATGACTGCGACGAAAGAATCGCCTTTTCAGGCAACGACAGCAGGAGGGTTTCAGCTTATCCCGAACTCAGGTTTACTAGAAATCTCCTAAGACGTACGCTGAAGCATAAGACCAGCAGCGCAAACAGGAAAAACTGGCAATTCTTAACCTGGAATTTAGTCTTTGGCGATATGGCTTAAAAGTTTGATAAACCTGTGTTGTCGTGGAATTGCGGCAAGTCAGGTCAAGAACCCATTCCAGCCGCGATCGCCGCGATCGTACAGCTTGTCTAGAAAGCGGTTGAGGGTAGCTGAAGGGGCTGTTCTACGCATACACTCAAATGGCAAGAACCACAACGAACATGAGGCTGTCTGTCCATGAATCACCCTTCTCCAACGTCGGTTATGTCAAATCCGATCAAGTTTGGTACAGATGGCTGGCGTGGGTTAATTGCCGCAGACTTCACCTTCGATCGCCTGACGCTGGTGGCACCGTTAGCGGCTCACGTGTTAGCGAACGTCTACGGCAGCACAACCGCCAGTCGGTTAGTCATTGTGGGCTACGATCGGCGCTTCCTGTCGGAAGAGTTTGCGCTGGCAACGGCTGAAGCAGTGAGAGCGGCTGGCTTTGATGTGCTGCTGTCAGATGGTTACGCGCCCACACCTGCCTTTAGCTGGGCTGCAAAGGAGCACAATGCCTTGGGCGCACTGGTCATCACTGCAAGCCATAATCCCGGCAGCTATTCTGGCTTAAAAATTAAGGGTGCGTTTGGCGGCTCTGTCCCGCCTGCGGTCACGCAGCAAGTCGAAGCGCTACTGGCAGAGGGCAAAACAGTTCAGGGCACACTGGGGACGCTACAGATCTTCAATCCCTGGGAAGGTTACTGTAAAGGGCTGGAGACAAAGGTCGATATTGCAGCGATTCGGCAGGCGATTCAGCAGGGCAAGCTGACCGTTTTTGCGGATGTGATGCACGGCGCAGCGGCAGGTGGTCTGGAGCAATTGCTCAAAACACCCATCCGAGAACTGCACAGCGATCGCGACCCGTTGTTTGGTGGCGGCGCACCTGAACCGTTGCCACGCTATCTATCGGACTTTTTTGAGCAGATCCGAGCCTATCGCCAGGAAAATCCGGCTGGTTTGGCAGTGGGGCTAGTGTTTGATGGCGATAGCGATCGTATTGCGGCTGTCGATGGGCAGGCAAACTTTCTCAGTTCCCAAATTCTCATCCCCGTTTTGATTGAGCATCTGGTGGCTCATCGCGGCTTTAGCGGTGAACTGGTCAAGACCATCAGCGGTTCTGACTTAATGCCCAAAGTGGCGGCACTCTACAACTTGCCAGTTTTTGAAACACCCGTTGGTTACAAATACATTGCCGATCGTATGTTGGAAGCTCAGGTACTGCTGGGGGGTGAAGAATCGGGCGGGATTGGCTACGGCAACCATATTCCTGAACGCGATGCGTTGCTGTCAGCGCTGTATGTGCTAGAAGCGATCGTCCAGTCTGGGTTAGACCTGAGCGACCTCTACCGCAAGCTGCAAGAGCAAACGGGCTTTTTCTCTAGCTACGATCGCATTGATATTCCCCTTGCCAGCATGGATGTACGGGCAAAACTGCTGAACCAGCTTCAAACTCAGCCGCTTACAGAAATCGCTGGGCATCGCGTCATTGATTGCCTCTCTGTGGATGGCTACAAATTTCGCCTCCACGACCAGAGCTGGCTGTTGATCCGCTTTAGCGGGACAGAGCCCGTACTACGGCTCTATTGTGAAGCTGCAACCTTAGAGGAAGTTCACAGGACGCTTGCCTGGGCAAAAGACTGGGCAAATTAGCGCAGTAACGTGAAGGCGGCACAAAACACCGCCTTTCATCCCTCACCCTTTACTCTTCACTCCACTCCCCTCTAAACAGGTAGCGCTGGCTCAACCTGATTGGGAATAGCGGCACCAGAGTAAATGAGTCCCCGCTGTAGATCCAGGGTGACAATTTCACCATCGCGGATAGCCGAGGTCGCATTCTTCACGCCCACGATCGCGGGGACTCCTAAACGCAACCCAATCACAGCGGCATGGCTAGTGAGGCTACCGTCTTCAGTGATAATGCCAGCCGCTTTACGAATGGCTTCGATCAACTCAGCGCCTGTCTGTTGTGCCACCAGAATTTCGCCCGGATTAAAGTGGCTTATATCCGCGCTGTTGTGGATCACCCTTGCTCTACCGCTAATCATGCCCTGACCGATGCCAACGCCCTTGCCACGCACGGCTGTCACCATTTCCACTTTGATCAGGTCGGTGGAGCCAGAAACACCCTGCAAGGTGCCAGCAGTCATGACAACGAGATCGCCTTCACACAGAAGATTTTTCTCTTGAGCCACATTCAGCGCCGCTTGAAACGTCTGTCCTGTTGAGGGCAAATCAAGGACAAGCAGCGGTTTGACACCCCAAACAAGCTGAAGCTGCCGTGCGACATCGACATGAGGCGTAATGGCTAAAATAGGCTTGGTAGAGCGGAATTTAGAGACATTACGGGCAGTGGCTCCGCTCTTTGTCAGAGTCATAATGGCTGCTGCATCTAGTTGGTCAGCAATTTGACTGACCGCATGGCTGATGGCATTGGGGATCGATCGCCCACTGTCTTCGATCGTCTGTTTCCATTTTTCTTTCTCAATGCGCACTGCAATACGTGCCATGGTTGCTACGGCTTCGACGGGATGCTTGCCAACAGCGGTTTCGTTAGACAGCATGACAGCATCTGTGCCGTCGATGATGGCATTTGCCACGTCAGAGATTTCAGCACGAGTGGGGCGGGGGCTATGCACCATACTGTCGAGCATCTGCGTCGCGGTAATAACAGGGATGCCCATCCGGTTTGCCGTCAAGATCAGCCGCTTTTGCAGCACGGGTACATCTTCGGCAGGAAGCTCTACGCCCAGATCGCCCCGTGCTACCATCACCCCGTCGCTGATGGAGAGAATCGACTCCATCTCTTGAATTGCCTCGTGCTTCTCAATTTTGACGATCACAGGCACGTTTTTGCCTGCACTGGCGATCAGTTCTTTGATTTCCAGCACATCCTGCGGGTTTCGCACAAAGCTGAGGGCAACCCAATCAACGCCCTGGTCAAGCCCAAAGGTCAGGTCTTTGCGGTCTTTGTCTGTCAGTGCCTTGATCGAGAGATAAACGCCCGGAAAATTGACCCCTTTATTGTTAGAAAGGGCTCCACCAACGACCGTGACGCAGTGGAGTTCGCGTGTGGCGCGATCGACTTTCTCGACAAACATTTCTACCTTGCCGTCATCCAGCAAAATGACCGCACCCTCTGGCACTTCGTCTGCTAGCGGTTCGTAGGTAATAGAACTAATCGTCTGGGTGCCCTCTAAAAGCTTGCTGGTGAGGGTGAAGCGATCGCCCTTGTTGAGAACAATTGACCCATCTTTGAACCGTCCCAGTCGAATCTTGGGTCCTTGCAAATCTTGCAGGATACCGACTGGTTGGTTTAACTCAAACGACATTTGGCGAATGAGACGAATGCTGCGCTGATGATCCTCATGCGTTCCGTGAGAAAAGTTGAGGCGTAGGGTCGTTGCACCGGCCTCAATCAGTTCGCGCAGAACCTCTGGACTGCTAGTTGCTGGACCAATGGTGGCAACAATCTTGGTTCGGCGTTGGGTAGTGGGAAGCGGCATTTATCTTCATTTTGGAGGTGTAAGAAGGGTGCCAGGGGCAAACTGGCACGGGCGGAATCAGTCAATGTATCTGACTAGGGTCAGTTTGCCGCATTCTACAGCGTACGTGCAAGTATCTGGGCAAAAAGGAGTCGTTAAAGGACTGTTGAGAAAGCGTTAGTTTTCAGGCTAGTAACTGGTAAGCGGCTACAGCAGACACTTCCACCCCTTCACCCTTCCACCCTGCTTTCAGCAATCAGCTTTCAGCAACCAGTTGTCAAAACCAACTCAAAACGCTCTCGCAAAGCAGCACAAAAGACAACTCAGAACTTTCACCCCATCACCCATCACCCTTCCCCCTACCACTCTCGTAGCGCGATCGCCACCCCTTGTCTCAGCGGCTCCGGCAAGTCGCTATGTGCCAACTGCTCTAGCCGTTGACGGGCAGCCTGGGCATCCAGGGCTTTAAGCGCCGCAATGGCATGAAGCTGTACACCCATCACGTCATCGGCAAGAAGCTGCATTAGGGCTTCGAGCGCGTCTAGGTGCCCCAGTTGTCCTAGACCGATCGCGATTGCTTGTCTAAGTGCCGGTTGATCAGCCGTAAACGGATCGGCAAGGAGCGCTATTAACAGTTGAGCTGCCTGAGGTTTGACATCGACCGCTTCCCATTGTCCAACCGCATGAATCAGCGCCTGATAAAGCGGTAGAGAAGCAGACTGTTGGCACAAAGGCAGTGCTTGTCGAAGATAGTCCAGGGCGATCGTGCTGCCAATCCGGGTGAGTGCCCAAACGATCTCAATTTGTAGGGAGGTGGACGTATGCGAAGACAAAAGCGCTACAAAAAGCGCGTCTGCTGCTGCCTCAGTGCCTAGCCTTCCTAAGGCGATCGCCGCTTGCTGGCAAACTGCCGCGTTATCATCCCGTAGGCGTGCTGACAGTAGCATCACTAGCGCCAGTGGCTGAGTCAGATCGTGGCGAAAGCCTAGCCCTTCGACCGCAACTTGCCTGACCGTTGCAGCTTCGTCCTGAAGCGCCTTTACCAGCACGGGCGGCACACAAGGATCATGAAAACTGCCCAGGGCTTCGATCGCGATGGCTCGTACAGCCAGATCAGGATCATGCACCACTGTCAGAAGGGGAGCAATTGTCTCTGAGCGACGAATGTGTGCCAGTGATCGCACCGCAAAGAGTCGGGTGTCGTCTGTCTTCAGAAGATCGGTCAGCGCTGCGATCGCAGCCGTGCCCAGATTTGCCAACGACTCTGCCGCCATACTGCCGAGTTCTTCACTGACAGCCATTTGCAGCAATGACATCAAAGCCTTAATGACATCCGGATGGCTATACCCACCAAGAATGCGGGCAGCAAACCAGCGTGCTTCCAGCTCAACCGTCTCGTCCTGAAGTAGGGTGATGAGCGGTGCGATCGCCCGATCGCCCAAGTTGGGCAACAGTTTAGCAACCTCCCAACGGTCTTGAAAACTGCCTGCTTCCAGTACCGCGATCGCTAGATCCAGCAGCGTGACTGCATTCTCAGCCGTTGTGGGTAGAGGTGTGACACGATCGACAGTTGCTGCCCCCGGAGCCTTGCTCAATAACTGCTGCAAATAATGCGTCAGCAACGACCAGTTTCTCTGATGAAGTGCTTCCTGAGCTTGCTCTAGCACGTTTGACATTCGTTCAAGTTTACAAAGTTGCCCCATTTTGACACAGCACTGTCACTCAGCACACCAATCGTATGGGGAATGGATCATGCAGCTAATCGATTGGAGCCGAGTCATGCCGCCAATTTTCCAACCAGTCGCCTTTATAGACAAAGCGGTTGGAGCCACTTCTAAGGAATCATGACCGTCTCATCGTTCTAACTAGCAAAAATGGGTAAAGCATTATGAAACGAACGCTTGCAGCGGCAATGGTCTGGTAGTACTCCTGGTCAGCACGGCTCGCTCTTCGTCAAATTTCTCTATGTCGCCGCCGCCGCAAGGCTGAAGCATTAGGACGGTCTCAAAGGCGCAAGGCAAGGCGTGAGCACATTGGAGCGGTCGAACAATAGAGCAAGCAAAACGGTTACAGGCGAAGCTTGAAGAGAGCATCAGAAGGCGCGAAGCAAGGGCAAGCCTCCTACGCCCAAGCAGCAGCCCTAGGTCAAAAAAGCCAGGCGATCGACTCGTCCCTAAAGACCTTGAGCAGCGCCAGCATATTCAAAACAAAACGTTCAAAACGCTACGTTCAAGGCAATCAGCAGACCGCAATCAAGGGCTGCTGTAGGCGGTCAGCCCCTAACGACCGAATAGCTGACCGCTAACCGTTTGCTTTTACAGCCTATTTCACAGCCACTGGGTGAGTTGCAGAGGGACGGCGATCGATCACCTGATCAACCAAGCCGTAGTCTTTGGCTTCTTCGGCAGACATAAAGAAATCGCGTTCAGTATCTTCCTGGATGCGCTCGATCGGCTGCCCCGTATGCTCTGCCAGCATTTCATTCAAACGCTGCTTGTGATACAGGATCTCTTTTGCCTGGATTTCAATATCGGTTGCCTGCCCCTGTGCGCCACCCAGCGGCTGGTGAATCATGATCCGCGAGTGGGGTAGGCTCATTCGCTTGCCTTTGGTGCCTGCACTAAGCAAAAAAGCACCCATGCTAGCAGCCAAGCCAACGCAAATAGTCGAGACATCCGGGCGAATGTGCCGCAACGTGTCATAAATGCCCATCCCGGCTGAAACTGAGCCACCAGGAGAGTTGATATACACATAGATATCCTTCTCTGGATCTTCAGCATCTAGAAAGAGCAACTGAGCCACAATCAAATTTGCCAGGTCGGCATCAATCTGCTGCCCTAGAAACACAATCCGCTCTCGCAGCAGCCGCGAGTAGATGTCAAAGGCGCGTTCGCCCCGACCGGATTGCTCAATGACGGTAGGAATCATGGTGCTTGCTCTCGCTTCGTTTTTTTCATTCTACCGATTGCAGGGGAAAGAGGGGTGAGGAAGGATAGGGATGAGGGATGAAGGAGTGAGGGATGAAGGAGTGAGGGATGAAGGAGTGAGGGATGAAGGGGTGAAGGGGTGATCGTGCTTATTGCTCCTACGATGAGACTCGGTGGTTCGATCGCAGAACGTGGAACTTCGACTTTCAAGCTCCGTCTTTCAAATTTAGAACTTGGTGCTTCGATCGCAGAACGTGGAACTTCGACTTTAGAATCTGATAGATAGACTTCAGAACGCTTCGCTCCCTACTCAAAAATATTGAATTAAAAAGTTTTCAGAGAATGGGAGTTTCGCAAGCCTAAGCAGTATATTGGCTCCAGTAGTTACCTCACCCCTCGCAAATGACGATGCCAAGTCAGGGAAGCGATCCCCGCTCCGGTTCCAACAGGCGCTCACGGTTACGTTTGCTGAGGCGTATTGGTCTGCCGCTAGGCATTGCAGTGCTGGCAGGAGTGGCAGGAGGAGCCTGGTATGGCTGGGTTTTTGTCAACGAGAAGCTGGCTCCGTTGATAGAGGCGAATCTGAGTCAGTCGCTCAAACGTCCCGTGCAGTTGGGCGGAGTGGAACGGGTTTCGCTGACCAGTTTGCGCTTTGGTCCCTCGTCTGTGCCAGCCACGGCAACTGATCCCGATCGCGTCACGATTGAAGCCGTTGATGTTGCGTTCAACCTCGTTCAACTGCTGCTGACCCGCAAGCTCAATCTGGATATCACTCTAGACAAACCCAATCTTTATCTTGAACAAGCACGCGATGGGAGTTGGATCGCGGTGGAAATTGCGGACGAGGAGCGCCAAGGACCTGTTACAACGGAGTTTCAAGCCCTTCGCTTTAAGGATGCTAGAGCAACGCTAGTGCCAATTGCTAAGACTGGTGGCGGCAAAGCGGCTCCTGTAAACCTTTCGCAGCTTAACGGCAGTGCCAGTTTTCTTGACGAGAATCAACGCATCACCTATGAACTCGCAGGACGATCGAACACAGGGGGCACCTTTAAGCTCAACGGCGAAACACTACGATCGGCATCGCAGACCAATTTGCAAGTACAGGGACAAAATTTTGCGCTGGTCGAGATCGATCGCCTGATCAGGCTGCCTGTTAACCTTCCGGTTGGACGCGCCGATGGCAATATTGGCGTGCGGTTTCGTCCCAACCAAAAGCAGCCGTATCTGACAGGCACCGCAACGTTTACAGGCGTAACGCTGGCAGTGCCCAAAGTGCCCTACACCTTCACTCAGGCAAAGGGTCGACTGCAATTGGAAGGAACACGGCTGTCGCTAGAGGCGACCGATGCACTGTTTGGTAAAGGCAAAATTCCTTTGCAGGCAAACGGCACGCTCGACTTTAACAGCGGGTTTAACATTGCAGCGCGGGTCAAGCCAGTGAGTCTGACTAGATTGATCAAGACATTTGGGCTAAAGCTGCCTGTACCCGTGGCGGGTGAGGTGCTGGCAAATCTGGCAGTAACGGGTCCCTTACAGCAACCTGTCATCACGGGTGCGGCACGCCATACCAAACCAGGGAAGGTCGATCGCGTTGACCTGAGCCAATACAGCGCCCAATTTCAGCTTAGGACGGCAACGTTAGCACTGGCGATTACAGGCATTCAGGCAACGCCTACCGTTGGTGGACAGGTCGCAGGGGTGGGACGGGTTAACCTCAAAAATCCGGTGCAACTGGCGTTCCAGCTTCAGGCGAGAAATGTGCCCGGTGAGCCGATCGCTCGTGCCTACAATAATGGCAAAGCGCCTCCGATCGCGATTGGTCGGGTCAGTGCCCAGGCAGTGGTAACAGGTACAGCAGCCAATCCGCGTACGTTTGTCCGGTGGCAGGCACCCGAAGCCGAATACGCTGGCTCTGGCGATATCATCGTTGCCAATGGAGTCACCACACTTCAAAACACCAATCTGGCCGTGGCAGGCGGCACCGTTAGCGCCCAGGCACAGGCAAAAGCTGGACGCTGGCAGGCTTTGGTAACAGGCTCTCAGATTCAACTGAAGCGCTTTTCTCAAGACTTACGCGGACTCTTTAGCGGGGCGATCGCACTCTCTGGTTCGTTAGCCGATTTTAGCCCAGCGGGTGTGCGAGCTCAGGGGCAGGGACGCTTATCGCAAGGCATTTCGGTCATAGCAGCCCCGATCGACGCGCAGTTTGGGTGGGATGGACAAAAAGTGCTTTTGCAGCGAGCAACGGCTCCTGGCTTTAGCGCCAATGGTGCCATTTTTGCGCGGTTGACAGGCACGCCAGCGATCACCAACCTGGATCTAAATGTTCGGACGGACAACTACAGCTTGCAGGCGATCGGGCTTCCCGTGCCGGGCAACATTGATTACTCTGGGCGCGTAGACTTTGCGGGTCGGCTGACGGGTAGCCCTGCCAACCCCACCATCAACGGAGGGTTAGCTCTACGCCAGTTTGTTTTAAATGGCACTGCTTTTGAATCGCCGCTGCGTGGTACTTTGCGAGTAGCACGGGGGGTGAACTTAAACCTGACCGGACAGCAAGACCGCATCGCGCTGACGCTGGGGTCTGACTACCAGATTGTTGCCTTCGACATCAAACGCGATCAAGCCATTGCAACAGGCAGAACCCAGGGCGATTTATTGCTGGTAGACGCGAAAAACTTTCCACTTTCGTTCCTTAATACATCTGCTACAGCCGTCTTTTTTCCTCTGGGGGGCGAGTTGAATGGCACAGTTGCGCTGAGTCGGAGCCGACTGCGATCGGGCGATTTGAGTCAGTTGAGCGCTAATGGACAGTTGACGATTACCAATCCGGCGATCGGCACCTATCGGGCAAACCAGTTTGGTGGGCGGCTCAGCCTGAACAACGGTGTCGCAACGTTGAGCGGAGCCGAACTGCGACGGGGGCAAAGCGTCTTTCAGATCGATGCGAGTGCCAACATTGCGGGTGCCGATCCGCAGTTTCAAACCAAGCTAACCGTCGCTCAAGGGCAACTGCAAGACGTGCTGGAGTTGCTTCAGCTTTTTGATCTGTCCGATCTGGCGCGGGGTGCAACGTTGCCTGCCTATGGTTCTGCCGCCGACCTTCAGACCGTACCCGTTGAGTTATCGCGTACCGCTCTGATTAGTCGCCTTCGCCGCATTGCGGAGATTCAGACGTTACAAGCACAAGCACAAGCCAGTCGTAAGGCATCCCCTTTACCAGAACTGAGCGAACTAAAAGGGGCATTTAGCGGCGAAGTCACTGCAAAAGGCTCACGGCGGACTGGCATCAGTGCTCAATTCAACCTGCGTGGACAAGACTGGCAGTGGGGCAGTGATCTGTCTGCCCAACAGGTTGTTGCAAGGGGCACGTTTGAGAATGGTGTGCTGACGCTGCTGCCCTTGCGGTTTCAATCGGATCAGTCCCTGGTGACGTTTTCGGGGCAAGTGGGTGGCGCAACGCAGTCAGGGCAATTCCGCATGGAAAACATCCCGGTCGATCGCGTGACGGAGTTGTTGAATCTACCGCTGGATGTGCAGGGGAACTTGAACGCCACGGCAACAATCTCCGGTCGGCAGGACAATCCACAGGTGCTAGGACTCGTGAGCCTGACGAATGGCGTGCTCAATGGCACCGATGTGCAAGAAGCACAAGGCAACTTTGGCTATAGCAATGCCCGTCTTAACTTTGGTAGCCGTCTGCTGATCAGCGGCACTGAGCCCATTACACTGACGGGCAGCGTGCCCCAAAAGCTACCCTTTGCTTCGGTCGAGCCAGACAGCGACCAGATTCAACTGAGCATCAATGTGAAGGATGAAGGTCTGGCGTTGCTTAACCTGCTCAATAATCAGGTTGCCTGGATCGACGGCAGTGGGCAGGTCAATGTTGAGGTCGAGGGTACGCTCCAGCAGCCGATCGCGACGGGTACAGCCAGCGTTCAAAAGGCAACTCTGCAAGCACGAGCGCTTCCCGAACCGCTGACAAACGTCACTGGAACAATTCGCTTTGACCGCGATCGGTTACGGGTTGATCAAGTAACCGGGCAGTTTACACGGGGTAAGGTGACAGCAGCTGGGGTACTGCCAATTTTTGCGACGCTTGCTCCGACCGATCCCGATCGGCAAACACCCCTCAACGTCTCTCTCGACCAGGTTGCTTTAAATCTGAAAGGGCTGTACCAGGGTGGCGTTGGTGGCAATGTTCAAGTAACGGGAACTGCGCTTAGCCCTGTGATTGGCGGCACGATTCAACTGTCGAATGGACAGGTGCTTTTGGCAAGCTCGGAAGAAAGTGAGACCACCACGACTGGTGGAGAGGCGACTGGCAATGCGCCCAACGTTAGCGCTACGCCGACGCTGAGCGATAGCTCTAATGTCATTGCCTTTGACAATCTGCGGCTTACGCTGGGCGATCGTATTCGGGTGGTGAGTGCCCCCCTGCTGAGTTTCGTTGCTACCGGAGATCTCACCATCAACGGTACGTTGGACGAGCTGAAACCAAAAGGGCTAATTAGCCTTCGATCGGGTCAGGTAAACCTCTTTACCACTCAGTTCACTCTGGCGCGTGGCTATCCCCAAACCGCTGAGTTTGTCGAAAGCCAGGGGCTTGATCCCAACCTGAATGTGCGTCTGATTACATCGGTGGCAGAAGTGACCAGTAGCCGCCTGCCCACATCAACGCTATCGTCTGAAATCAACGACTCAACCATTACCGCCTCTGCCTACGGCTCGTTGCAAACGGTGCGAGTGCAGGCACAAGTACAGGGTCCCGCCAGCAGCTTGTCAGAAAATCTGACGCTGACCAGCAGCCCCTCCCGTAGTGAAACTGAGATTGTCTCTCTCTTAGGCGCTGGTTTCGTGAACACCTTAGGGCGAGGCGACACGGCGCTGGGGATTGCCAACCTGGCTGGTTCAGCACTATTAAGCAATATCCAGGGTGTGATTGGCAATGCACTGGGACTCAGCGAATTTCGCCTCTTTCCTACGGTGACTCGCCCCGATCGGTCACGTAGTTCAAGCCGTGGTACGTCTGCTCTTGGTCTGGGTGCAGAAGCCGCGATCGACATTACCCCTAGTTTCTCCCTCTCTGCCTTGAAAGTGCTCACGTCCAACGAACCCATCCAATTTGGTATCCGCTACCGCCTCAACGATCAAATCTTGCTGCGCGGTTCCAGCGATTTCTCTGGTGATAGTCGCGCTCTGGTGGAATACGAAGCACGTTTTTGAGCCTGGAAAAGCCTGAGCCGAAAGAAACTGCGATCGTGCTTGATACCCCTATTGATGCAGCAGATTGAGATCCCTTAATCCCTTTTATGAAGTGGGAAGCCGTAGGCAGGGGGATCTTAATAGGGTGTAAAAAAGGGCATTGGTCTTAATCGTCAGGAAATTGCCAGCAAGCAATATGCTCCACACGATCGCTACCGCAGGAGCAGGATTCGTTGGTCGAAGCAATCCATTCACGATCGCACTGCCGACAGTGGCAAAGAATGTTGTTTTTGTTGGCTTCGTCGATGCCTTGCTGCCATGCGTGCAGTTCAGCCGGACTAAGCTGTCGGGGTGGATCGGTCATGGCGGCTACGGGCAATCTGCTCGTGGAGTGTATCAGCCAGCGCTGGTAGATCAGCTTGAGCGAGCGCCTGTTGCTCTCCGGTTGCCAGCCACTTAAGCTGCACCGTCTGATTCGCGGCTTCGGCATCGCCCAGGATAAAGCAAGCCGCTGCACCACTGCGATCGGCACGCTTAAACTGTTTACCAAAGGCACTGCTGCTGAGATCAAGCTCGGTGACAAAGCCTGCATGACGCAGCGTTTGTGCCAGCTTCAAAGCCTGTGCCTCAGCCGTATCGCCCCTAGAAACGATGTAAAAATCGATCGCGGTTGGTTGGCTCGGTGCAAGCTGCTGCAACAGCCCGATCAGTCGTTCCAGCCCGATCGCCCAACCGATCGCTAACGTTTCGGGACCGCCCAATTCAGCGATCAAGCCGTCATACCGTCCACCGCCGCCCACCGTGCCAAACTGCTTAGACTGAAACTCAAAGGCTGTATGGCTGTAGTAGTCTAGCCCCCGTACCAGCTTTGGATTGAGCGTGTGGCTAATGCCCAGATCGGTCAAAAGCTGCTGCACTTTTGCAAACCGCTCCTGAGACGCAGCGCTAAGGCTATGACCCAACAGGGGAGCCTCTTGCAGAATTGCCTGCGTTTTCGCATCTTTGCTATCCAGAATTCGCAGCGGATTGCGCGTGAAACGATCTTGCGAATCGGGGTCGAGATCCGCTTTGTAAGGCGTGAGGTAATCCACCAGCAAACTGCGGTACTGGATGCGATCGTCGCGGGTGCCCAGCGAATTTAGCTCTAGCTGGAGATCGTTCAGCCCAACGGCTTGCAGCAGATCGACCGCGATCGCAATCACTTCGGCATCCGCCCGGACATCGCCGCTACCCAGCAACTCTACGCCCAACTGATGAAACTGTCGCTGCCGCCCTGTCCCCGGACGCTCATAGCGAAACATCGGACCCATATACCAGAGACGCTGTACGCCTCCTTGCGCGTGCAAGCCATGCTCGATAAACGCACGCACCACGCCAGCCGTGCCTTCAGGTCGAAGGGTCAGCGATCGATCGCCCTTGTCCTGAAAGGTATACATCTCTTTGCCCACGACATCAGTTGCCTCACCAATGCCGCGCTCAAACAGATCGGTCTGCTCAAAAATAGGAGTGCGAATCTCGTCAAACGCTGCTTGATGCAAAATTGCCCGAGCCGTCGCCTCAACCTGTTGCCAGTAGGCAATCTCACTCGGCAGAATATCTCGCGTGCCCCGTTGCGCTTGAATTAAACCCATGTGTTGTCTAAATTGACTGCTTCCCAAGCACCATAGCGATCGCTATAGTACGCCAAAATTCGTTTCACCTGCTCACAATCGATCGAGTCTGCATCCCCAATGCTTTGAATCCGCAGACTATCAATCTGGCTCAGGCGATAGTCAAACTGCTGCGACTGCTGCGGTAGCAGGTCTACTGTAATGCCATCCACCTGACAAAGATGGGCAGCCACTTCACGATAGACCGCCAGCGGCAAACCTGGGCAACGAAGGCGATCGTCCAATCCATCTCTCCCAATGATTCAAAACTAAGCTCTACTAAGTAACCGGGCGTCATTAAACTAAAGGTGACTTCGGGGGTGGAGGGGGTAGACCCCCCTGCCTGGGGGCAAAGCCCCCAAACCCCTCTTTTACAATCAATTGTGGCTACCTATTTAGCACTGCTTACGAGCATAAGCACTCACGCTGCACGATCGACCAAAGAAAGACGATCAAAGAGAAAAGCGTTTACCTTCATCCCCGCTGCCTCGCCCCACCCAAGCAGCCAAAGCCTGCGATTACGACACCGCTTCATTGCCAAGCTTGGGCAAATTGGCGTTTGGCAACGCACAGCAATTAACCTCATCAATACAGACCTTGCCCCACTGCAACGCCCACCGTACTAACGCCACGCGGTTGTCAGTTTCGGTTTTCGTCAGAATATTGCTGATGTGGTTATCGACGGTACGTTTGCTAATTTCTAGCTTTTCGGCAATTTCCTGATTGGTCAAACCAGAGGCAACCAGTTCAATCACCTGGAGTTCGCGGTCTGAAAGAGGACCTTGCACTTGAGATTCGCCAGCAGCCATAGCTTTCCCGTCTGTGTATATCTACTTACCACCCACCATTTTAGGGTAAGTTAGCAAAAATACTCATGACAGAAGGCAGAAGGCAGAAGGCAAAAGGCAGAAGGCAGAAACGCAATTCAAAACTCAAAACTCAAAACTCTCTTTTTCCTCCTCCCTCCTCTCCATCACGCACTACGATAAATGTGACCTTTCTAAAAAAGCCGATCGCCATGTCTAAAGCAGGCAACGTCTGGACGTACAAACCGTGGTGGTGCCAGCCCTGGTCAATTTTGTTAACGGGTGCCGTGTTGATTGGTGGAAGCTGGGGCTTACTGCAAACGGTCTGGTTAACCGTACTGGTAGCAGTGCCAGTGGTAGTCTGGATGGTCTTTTTTCTATTGATCTATCCTCGCTTGATGCAGGAGAGTGGCACCTTGCCAGAGGCTGCGCCGCCAAGTGAATAGCGACAAGTGAATCGCGATCGCTCCGTCCTTGAGATCTGCCTGACATTGCCACCTGAGATAAAGAACATCGCTCTATACCAATCCCCTGATAGGCGCTGCTCCACTGGCTTCAAGGGAACGACAGAACCGGCATTGACGACATCGTTAACGATCGACTTGTGTGACACTGACCTGACGACTGGGTTTAACATAGGGACAGTCTCAGTCAACACCGGAAACCAGTTCGTGCGATCGTGCCGTTGAAGGGCAAGCAGTGATGGCGCTAGCGGTTTAGTTTTAGCGCTGATGGATGCCTGGTTATCCATCTGACTCAACCGTTCTGTTACGGTGATCACAGCTTTCCCGGACGAGAGGCACTGTGGCTGATTCCTTTAAGAAGCGCTGTAATAGGCGTAAATAGACCCGGCAAGGACGCTTCATGCACAGCGATACAACAATTCACTGCCCCAATCATGGCTGTCAGGCTCCCAACCTGGAGCAACAGCGGTATTGCCAGCAGTGTAGTACGTTTCTGCCGAAGCGTTATTTGTGGGCGATCGGTAAAAGCATTGAGTCCTGTCGCTCTGGCGACCTATTGGCTGCACGCTACCGTGTGAAACAGCACCGCATTTTACTCGATACAAAGCCTGGACTACTGCCAGAGGCACCCACTGAAATTTCACCTGACCTTGAACCCTATTTGCGGTTAGCGCCGTACCAACTGCACGTACCGCAGGTCTATGGGGTCGTGGCTTTATCCCAAAAACGCAGTAGTGACATTGTGCTGTTAGAGGAAGCACCGCTTTACATGGAAGGGGTGGTCAGTGCATCGTCAATGTCCCTTGAAGCGCAACTGATGCCAGAGCTAACGGCTGCTTGGCGGCAAGCGACTGCATTGCGGCAACTTCACTGGCTCTGGCAAATTGCCCACCTTTGGGAACCGCTTGCAGGGGAGGGCGTTGCTACGTCACTACTACAGCCAACACTGCTGCGGGTAGAGGGTTCGCTGGTGCGGCTCTTATCCTTGCAGACGGAGGGTACACCAGCAACGCTAGCGGCATTAGGGCAGCTCTGGCAGCAGTGGCAACCGACGGCACAACCAGAAATTGCGGCTTTTTTGGGAAGCCTGTGCCAGTTGATGCAGCAAGGCGTAGTCAGAAATGCCGAACAGCTCATCACGTTAATCGATCGCGCCCTGGCTGACCGGGGACGATCGCAGTCTCGCCATCTGCACATTGCCACTGTGACCGATCAAGGACCTAGCCGTCAGCGTAATGAGGATGCCTGCTATCCACCGAGTGGGACTTGCTGGGCAAGCATTGACCCATCGCAAACGCAACCGCTAGTGGTGGTCTGCGATGGCATTGGAGGGCATGAAGGGGGAAATGTCGCGTCCAACCTGGCGATCGACACCGTACAGCAGCAGCTACAGGCTCTACCGCCACAGGGCAGCACCATCCTACCCACCGTCTTAATGCTGCAACTGGAGCGGGTTGCTTTGTACGTTAACGATATCATCAGCCAGCGCAATGACAGCGAACAGCGGCACGAGCGGCAGCGTATGGGCACCACACTGGTAACGGCATTGGCTCGGGAGCACGAACTCTATCTCACCCATGTAGGCGACAGTCGCATTTATCGCATCACTCGCTCTGGCTGTCATCAGGTGACGTTGGATGATGATTTGGCATCGCGGGAGGTGCGCTTAGGCTATGCGCTGTACCGTCAAGCGCTTCAGCAACCAGGGTCTGGCTCACTGGTGCAGGCGTTGGGGATGAATGCCTCGACCTTGCTACATCCCACTGTGCAGCGCTTTGTGCTGGATGAGGACTGCGTCTTTTTGTTGTGTTCGGATGGTTTGAGTGACTACGATCGCGTAGAGGAATACTGGCAGAGCGAGCTACTACCGCTGCTGGACGGCAAGGTGGATGTGGCTATGGCAAGTCAGCGCTTGTTAACGCTTGCCAATCGCGTCAATGGGCACGACAACGTGACGATCGGACTTCTACACTGTCACGTCAGCGCCAATACAAGTGCTGGTACTGCGCCACTCAGTATTGCAATGGATGTGCCTGATTTGGGTACAGGCATAGAGGTAGGGGTGGCAGCCGATCCGGCAAAGTCGCTCCCTTCTACCGTCCTCACTCAAGCGAGAACGCAAATTATATCGACCCGCAAGCCTGCGACCAACCCCTTTGTCCTCTTGCTCTCGTTGCTAGCAGTGCTGGGCTTCGGCGGTGTCGTTGCATATGCTGCTTTTCCTGGCTTGCGGCTGTGGGCGGAGGTGCTGTTAGGGGTGCAGTCGATCCCTGTACCACCGATCGCCACACCATCACCCTCTCCAAGCCCTCTGGAAAGCCCAGCGACGAACGCAGAGCTAGCGGTTGGGTCGCTGATTCGGGTACAGCGCGCTACAGCTAAAGCACCCCCCACGGCTGAAACGTCCATCAATGGGGCAACACCAACTGCGACAGAAACACCACTAACCCTCTGGAGCCAGCCAGGACAATCCACCTTTCCTAAAAGTGCCCGTGTGCGCTTAGGGACGCTTCCGATCGGGAGTGTGCTGCAAATCTCAAGCCGACAAGCCGTACCCGATCGCGGTGATTGGCTCAAGCTCAAGCTCTGCTCGTTACCGGGTTCTGTGCCTGCGCCTACCCCTACACCTGCCAGTACTGCGCCCTCTAACGCTCCCATCGCAGCGTCCCTACAACCAGGCGATAGCGGCTGGATTGAGCAAGAGGCGATCGCCCCTCTTGTGACTCAGAATCTGGGTCTCAACGCCTCACAACTGGGAATGTGCGCCCCCTTGCTAACCGAGCCAACTCCATCACCCGTCCCAACAGCGTTGCCGACAACGGTGCCACAGCCAAAGCAGGGGAGTGTCAATAAACTGCCCGACCGTTCCCCAGCGCGGTAAACTGATGAAATTAAAAGCTGTCTGGTGCTAGGTTCGGGAGTTATGGCGACGTTTTTGCTCGAAGTTGGAACTGAAGAATTGCCTGCCAGTTTTGTGGATGAAGCGCTCACGCAGTGGCGATCGCGCCTGCCGCAAACGCTACAAGACCATTACCTGACTCCAACGGCGATCGAGTTTTATGGCACCCCGCGACGGCTGGCAGTGCTAATCAAAGGGTTGCCCTTACAGCAGCCTGATCAAGAGGAAGAGGTCAAAGGACCACCCGCGCAAGCTGCCTTCAAAGACGGTCAGCCCACGAAAGCCGCCATCGGCTTTGCTCAGAAGCAAGGCGTACCGCTCTCCTCCCTGGAAATTCGCCCAACGGAGAAAGGAGAGTTTACCTTTGTGCGGAAGACGATCGCGGGGAAACCTACTGCCGACATTCTGCAACAGCTTGTGCCCGACTGGATTACGGCACTTCAGGGCAAACGGTTTATGGTTTGGGGGGATGGCGACCTGCGGTTTTCGCGCCCCATCCGTTGGCTAGTGGCACTGCTGGATGATGCCGTACTGCCGATCGCCCTGGTCAGTGGTTCCGAAACCTGCACCAGCGATCGACAGTCCTGGGGGCATCGCGTACTCCATCCCCAACCGATCATCCTTTCCCATGCGGATACCTATGTGGCGGCTCTTGCATCTGCCTTTGTGGCGGTCGATCCAGCCCAACGTCAAGAGACTATTCAGCGCCAGGTACAAGCTGCCGCTGCCGAAATCGGTGGGACTGCCGTGATCACTCCTGGTCTGCTGCGCGAAGTGACCAATCTAGTAGAGTGGCCCAGCGCTGTTGTGGGCACCTTCGAGCCAGACTTTCTAGAGTTGCCACCGGAAGTCATCACGACCGAGATGGAGAGCCATCAGCGCTATTTCCCAGTGCTGAAGCAAGCAGACGGGATCGAGCTGCTGCCCTACTTCATCACCATTTCTAATGGCGATCCCGCCAAAGCTGACATCATTGCGGCTGGCAATGAGCGCGTCATTCGTGCCCGTTTGTCCGATGGCAAATTCTTTTTTGATGCCGATCGCGCCATTCCCCTCGAAAACTACCTGCCCAAGCTCGAAACCGTTACCTTTCAAGAAAGGCTGGGATCGGTACGGGCAAAGGTCGATCGCATTTGTAAGAATGCTGCTTTGATTACAGTTCAGCTTGAAAAGTTGATTCCAGACATAAAAGAAGAAACACTTGTATTGACAGAATCTGGCTCATTTCTTGATAGCCCCAAACAAAACATTCAGCGTGCAGCCCTGCTCTGTAAAGCGGATTTGGTAACGCAAATGGTGGGCGAATTCCCCGAACTGCAAGGCGTAATGGGTCAAAAATATGCGATCGCCAGTGGCGAGACAGTAGCGGTTGCCACTGCCATCTTCGAGCATTACCTGCCGAAAGGCGCTGGAGACACACTGCCTCAAACGCTGGCAGGACAAGTCGTTGGGCTTGCCGATCGCCTTGATACGCTAGTCAGCATTTTTGGGCTGGGTCTGGTGCCCACTGGTTCCTCAGACCCCTTTGCGTTGCGTCGTGCTGCCAACGCGATCGTCAAAATTATCTGGGATGCCAAGCGACCCCTGAATGTATACCGCCTTCTCGAAACGGTCACGGCAGCATTTCAGGAAACGTTTGCTCCTGTCATGAAACCCGCTTTAGATGAGCTAAGGCAGCAGTTGCGAGACTTCTTCCTCCAACGCACCCGCACCTTGCTGCAAGAAGATGAGCACGTCGATTACGACTTAGTAAACGCGGTGCTGGGCGAAAACGATGTCGAATATACGGAGCGGGCACTGCAAGATTTACTGGACGTGCGCGATCGTGCCCTCTTTCTGCAAGCCCGTCGGCAAGATGGCACCCTGGCAACGATCTACGAAGTGGTCAACCGAGCCTCTCGCCTCGCTGCCCAAAGCGATCTGGCAACCCATCACCTTGACCCCACTGCCGTCATTCAGCCAACGCTGTTTCAAAAGCCGTCGGAGCAAGCTTTTTACGATGTCTTGTGCCAATTACACACCGCGATGGCAGCGCAACCGCAAGACTATCAAACCCTGGTTGCAACCCTTAGCCAGACTACACCTACGCTGAGCCGCTTCTTTGACGGTGCCGATAGCGTGATGGTGATGGATAGTGACCCAGCCATCAAGCAAAATCGGCTGTACCTGCTGGGTGTACTCCGCAATCATGCCAGAGTTTTGGCAGACTTCGGGGCGATCGTCAAAAGCTGAAGACAGCCATATCACTGCCAATTTTTTGGATTGTCTTGACGGGTTCTTCCCTTGAAATACCCTCTCTCACCTTGATTCAGTGACTGATCATTCGTTTATTTAGAGAAAATCTTCCTTAATTCAGCAAGACACTCTCCTAGTGGGCTTAGAGCGGGATCGCTATAGATCATTCGTTGGGTAGGCGCGTATCCACGCTGTACACCGACAAAATATGTTGTGTTCTCAATTTGTCTTGGTATCAGTTCGTTACCTGCGGTTGAGAAAGGATTACTTTTTGGGAGAAAACTATGGGTTGGTTACAACGAATTTTTGGTAAGGAAAAGCCTGCGGGCGCTCAAGTTAATCCTGCTCCGGCTCCTGTTACGCCGGACGTGCCAGCAGCCGAACAAACTGCAACCGGCACGATCGCACCTGAGCGCGTGGGGCTTAACGGCGAATATGACCAGAGCGGTCTTGCCAAGCGGGTTGCTCTTGCGTTTGACGAAGATTCTACTCTGGACGATGTAGAAACACTCTGGGTCGCACAACTGGGTACAAATGTCGTGTTGAAAGGAAAAGTGCCTAGTCAGGATGTGCTGAGCAAAGCGATCCAGATTGCTAGAAGCGTGAATGGTGCCACCGATGTCACCACGGCTGAAGTGACTGTGGGTTAACGATCGGGTCGGTTAACGATCGCGCTGCTGCTGGTCAGTACAAGTGTCCCGTTAGCTCACGACGTTAGCAACGGCAAGCGATCGCGAGTGATGTATTGCCTTCGATCGCTTGCCATCACTTCCAATCAACGGCTCGCTGCCCGTTAAGCGGTACGATGAGGGATGCAAACGCAGGAACACCGCAAGCTATGCCCAAAGCCTATGTGATCGGTCTGGGAAAATCGGGACTCGCAGCCGCCCGACTACTCAAACGTGAGGGGTGGCAGGTAGCGGTCAGTGATTCCGGCAGTTCGGATGGGTTGCGGCAACAGCAGCAGGTCTTAACCGCTGAAGGCATCCCAGTACAGTTAGGCGAAGCCCTCACGACTGCTCGTGTAGAGTCATTGCATACAGAGTCTGTTCAACAGCTGGTCGTTAGCCCCGGTGTGCCCTGGGATCTGCCAGGGTTGGAACGTGCCAGAGAGCTAGGCATTGAAACGATCGGCGAAACCGAGTTAGCGTGGCAACACCTGAAGCCTTGCCCCTGGATTGGTATTACAGGCACCAATGGCAAAACAACCACTACGGCACTCATTGCCGCTATTTTTCAAACCGCAGGGTTAGCCGCTCCGGCTTTTGGCAATATTGGGCTTGCCGCCTGTGAAGTAGCGCTCAGTGACAAAAAGCCACACTGGGCGATCGCCGAACTTAGCAGCTATCAGATCGAATCATCGCCCTCGATCGCACCCCGCATCGGTGTCTGGACAACCTTTACACCCGACCACCTGAGCCGCCACAAAACGCTAGAACGCTACTGCGCCATTAAAGCCCAGTTACTCAACCAGTCTCACCATCAGGTCTTCAATGGTGATGATCCGTACCTGCATAGCTTAGGCGAACAAGCATCTTATCCAGTCCGCGAAACTGCCTGCTGGACCAGCGTTAGCGGCAAAGCAGCATTAATCGGCAACTCCCCTCACAGCGTCTACATCGAAGATGCCTGGGTACGCACGGCTACCGAGCTAATTTTGCCGATCGGTCTGCTGCGAATGCCGGGAGCGCATAATCAACAAAACCTCTTGATGGCAGTCGCCGCCGCCAAACTGGCAGGCATTGAGAAAAGCGCGATCGCCCATGCCATTGCCAACTTCTCTGGCGTACCGCACCGCCTGGAACACATTTGCACCTGGCACGGCATCGACTTCATCAATGACAGCAAAGCCACCAATTACGATGCCGCCGAAGTGGGACTTTCTGCCGTTAAGCATCCCGCTATCCTCATTGCTGGTGGCGAAGCAAAACAGGGCGACGATGCTGCCTGGATCGCTGCCATTCAAGCCAACGCGACTGCGGTACTTTTGATTGGTAACGCTGCTCCTGCCTTTGCCCAACGCTTACAGCAAGCAAATTACGCCAGCGTTGAGGTCGTGGAAACAATGGAACGAGCCGTCGAGCGATCGGCAGCCCTCGCCAAACAGCACCAGACTCCCGTTGTACTCCTCTCTCCCGCTTGCGCGAGCTTTGACCAGTACCCAAACTTTGAACAACGCGGTGAACATTTCCGTCAGCTTTGTCAGGCGTTGTTGGAGTGAGGGGTGAGGAGTGAGGAGTGAGGAGTGAGGGGTGAGGAGTGAGGGGTGAGGGGTGAGGGTGAGAAGGTGAAGGGGTGAAGAGTCAGCCGAACTCAAAACTCAAAACTCTCCCTACTCCCTACTCCCTACTCCCTACTCCCCACTCCCCACTCCCGCCTCTGGCAAAATCAACATCGCATCCCCAAAGGAGTAAAAGCGATACTGCTCGGCGATCGCGACCTGGTACAGATCTAACAAGCGCTGTCGTCCGATCAGGGCACTGACCAACATCAGCAAACTTGACTTCGGCAGGTGAAAATTTGTCATCAACCCATCGACGACTCGCCATTGGTAGCCTGGGTAGATGAACAGGTTTGTCTTGCCGCAGAAGGTCTGTATCGTACCGCTTTGGGCTGCTGCTTCGAGCGATCGTACAACGGTTGTCCCGACGGCAATAATGCGTCCACCGCTGGCTTTGGTTTCCTGAATTTTCGCTACCGTTTCTGGCGGCACATCTACCCATTCAGCGTGCATTGTGTGATCGGTAATAGTGTCTGACTCGACCGGACGAAAGGTGCCTACGCCAACATGCAACGTCACAAATGCCTGCCCAATGCCGTGTGCTTGCAACCGTTGCAATAATTCAGGCGTAAAGTGCAATCCTGCCGTTGGAGCCGCGATCGCACCCGGACGATCGGCATAGACCGTCTGATACTGCTCTGGTTGCGCTTCTGATTCAGTGATATAGGGTGGTAGCGGCATTTGTCCGATCCGCTCGATCCACTCGTCGAGCGTGGTTTCTGGTGGCACGTTAAATTGCAGAATGCGTCCACCTGTTGCGGCATCGATCGCCAGAACCGTGGCACTTAAGCTGCCTGCTTCTTGCTTTTTGTCTGTGGGTTTTTGCTCACTGAACACGATCGTGGCACCCGGTTTGAGCCGCCGACCCGGTTTAACCAGTGCCAGCCAGCGATCGCTCGTACCACGCCCAATGCCCTCGGAGGGGTCGCCAGTCTGTGGCTCTAGCAGCAGCACTTCTACAGGCATCCCGCTTGTTTTGTGCCCATACAGCCGTGCCGGAATCACGCGCGTGTTATTCAGTACCAACAGATCGCCCGATCGCAACCAATCTGGCAACGCCTGCACGATCGTATGGCAATGCTGCACAGTATCCTGTACCACCAGCAACCGTGACTGATCCCGAGGAACGCATGGCGTTTGGGCGATCAATCCCTCCGGCAACGTATAGTCATAAGCAGTCAGCAGGCGATCAGAACACATTGCACACAGGGTTAGTTTTAATAAGAAGCAGTCAGCAGCAACGCTTAGTATACTCAGAGCTTGGCTACACTGACAAAGTCCGCTTACGTAGAGACTAGAAGCTAGCCTAGTGTAATCTACCTATAGCGATCGCCACAGAGCTTAGGACATTGGGATCAAAGGGTGTGTGTGGGCTTCGCCCTCAGCCAGGGGTTCCACCCCTGCACCCCGTCCTCACTATTATGGCTACGGCTATACGTAGATTTTTTGGTTTGTAGACGTGGCTTTAGCCGCTAGTTAATCCCTTTATCCTTTAGCCTTCATCCTTGAGCCTTCCTCCCCCATTCCTCCCTTCCCCTGCCGAATTGGGTGAAAACCCGCTCTGGTTAGAGGGTTTCTCCCCTGGTATTTACTGATACCTTTAGTGGACTATAGATGATGTAAGCGGTTGCTGGTCTAAAAACTGTGGTGAACTATCTGTATCATCTTGCGAATGCGTCTCTTACGTTAAGGGTTGTAGAGTATCTACACTGGTCAGGCAGGCTTCCAGTCAGCTTCATGACTGTGATCCACCAGATTGACGGCTGGATCATAAAGGTAAAAATGAACCGTTGCCTTGAGCCTCGCGAACATGGAGACTTCCAAGCCTTGATGAACGAACTGGGTATTCCATGCGACCCAGGAATTCGAGTCCAAATGGCACTGTGGGGTTTGGAAACGGGGCAGTCGCCTGTTGATGTGATGCACCGCTATCAAGTTGCTGTTGTTTCACACGGCACCCCAGAACGTGAAGAAATTGAAGCCTTTCGTCAGCAGTTTGTGCAGGGGTTAGGCTACTGCCCAGAGACGTTAGCGTAAGGCGTAGAGAAGCGGACGTGTCGCTAGAGATTCTACTGTTTTGATGCGTCCTGTTCAATCCATCCTAATCGAGCGTGAAGGCAGCGGGAATATAGTCTTGAAGCGTCAGGTTATACCCAGCGATCGCTGTCCTCTCTTGGTTCACATCACCTGGCAACGTCATTGGTCGAGGCTTGTGCCGACAGCAAACCAGTGCTACATCAAATTGGCACGGCAATTCTGCCCAATCGGGATGGTCTGCTAAAAAGAGCTGTGCCGTTTTCCAAAGTTTTGCCTGCTTGCGGGCGGTGATTGCCAGTACACCATCACTATCCCAGTTGCCCCGACTGCGGGTTTTAACCTCGACAAACGCCAAGGCGATCGGCTGCGTTGGTCGTTGCGCTGAGGGCTGACCAACGACTAAATCGAGTTCGCCCCACCGACAGTGCCAGCGTTTCTGCAATAGAAGCCAGCCACGATCGCAGAGCCATTGAGCAACCAGGGCTTCACCTAAGGCACCGATATCTGGAGTTTTTGCTTTGGCATGGCGTTTGGGGCTTGTTTGAAGCTTTGGTCGTGGCATAAGCGGCGGAACCAGACGAGGTACTAAGTCTTTCCTTAATATCGACAATCCCGGCGCTAAACTCACGGTGCTGAAACGCTCTAGTGTTTCGGTTTGCTGCTGCCAAGCTAGAAGCGCAGCGGATTCAGGTAGGATCGAAGGAGTCGCGATCGTATCCACTCACCTAGCAATGAAGCGTCGGCTTAATGCTGTGAGCAAGTACGAAGGCGCTACAACGATCGCAGTTGGGTTCGGTAGTAAGCAGCAACAATGAGCAACAAACGATTGGGCACGGCAATCGGTCAGCACTTTAAACGATGGCTTGCGGCACTAGTTAAGCAACAGGTATGGCAGCAACGAACAATCACGGTAAGTCTTGTTTGTTGGAGCACGATCGTGATTAGTCTCTGGTTCGTTAGCCCTCTGGCTGCTCTGGCAGATGACTACAACCGCGATTTTCTGGTCGGCGCTAATTTTGCTGACAAAGATTTAACCGACTCTAGCTTTACCAAAGCAAACCTCCGGGGCAGTAACTTTAGCCATAGTGACTTGCATGGCGTGAGTTTTTTTGGTGCCAATCTGGAAGACGTAAACTTTGAGGGTGCCGACCTGCGAAACGCGACCCTGGATGCCGCACGGTTTACAGGTGCAAACCTAACTAATGCCAATTTAGAGGGAGCGTTTGCTTTCAACGCCAAATTTGGTGGCACGATCGTAGACGGTGCTGACTTTACTGATGTTGATGTGCGGCAGGATGCTCAGACTCTCCTCTGCCAATCAGCAAAAGGTAAAAACCCTGTCACCGGACGTAACACGCGCGATACGTTGACCTGCAAAACGTAGGGGTGCGTTTCTCTTTTAGGCAGCCTGTTGATGCTTTGATCAGCAGCTTTCAGCTTAGCGAAGCTTAGTCACGCAGTGCTAGCGTTAGGCTTGCACTGTGACTGACGGCATTTGATATTCTTTAGTCAAACTAGATGCCGTCATGATTACTTAGACGATCGCGTTTCAGCTAACGGCTTATTTAACCACCATCGGCGAGCGTGTTTCTAGATCAAACTTGTAGCCGTGGGGGAGAATGTGCAGCGTTGCGTTGCACAAAGCCAGGGATTCGTCTCGCAAGAGTCCTTCGACATTATTGTGGGTAAGGTTCGCCACATCCACAATGGTGATCGCGCCTTCACCAATCACTTCTAGCTCTCTGCCGTTAATCGCGATCGCTGTATTTTCATCAATGCCAAAACCGAGATTAACAGGCTGCTGAGCGATCGCAGATAGTAGCCGTCCCAGGCGACCGCGTTGGGCAAAATGCTGATCGATCACAACTCCTGGCAAAAAGCCCATGCCCCGATCCATGCGAGCCACTTCCATCCGTGGGTTTGTTTCAGACTCGCCTTCCACGATCATCATATCGGGCATCATCGCGGCACCCGCACTCGTCCCAGCAATGACAATGCCATCAGCAAACCGTTTGTGCAGCATGGCATCCAGTTGTGTATCCTTCAGGCATTCGGTAATACGTGCCTGGTTGCCGCCTGTAAAGAAAACGCCTGTTGCCTGCTGAATTAGCTCTAGACCTTTAGCATCATCCGCGTTTTCTCGCTTGGCAGTGTCAACTACTTTGACCGATTCCACACCCAGACGCTCAAAGATATTGATGTATGTTTCTCCAACTTCTGCGGGCAACCCTGTAGCAACCGTCATCACCACAATACGCGCCTGTAGCCCACCCGACCGACGTACAAATTCGCGCAGAATCGTGCAATCGCCTTCTTTATCTTCTGCTCCACCAATAATGACCAGTTGCCCATGCGTTTCTGGAAGTGCAACACTCTCCTGCACTCCGGCAGCGTCTTCCTGAGATGCCATCACCGCCGATCCTTGAGCTTCATGTCCTGCCATAGTGTCTCCGCGTCATGTTGAGGTTGTCTTTTAATAAAACATAGTGCTTTGCACAGTTGCCTTTATCGTTTGGTAGATTTTGATACGTTTCTTACCGAGAATCTCTCCGGCGACCTGACGCTATATCTCTGAGGCAGTCGGTTTGCAAGTTGATCGTTAACACTAGGGTCGATCGAAAGAAGAGTAACCAATAAAAATCCGGCTCAGTAAATGAACCGGAAATAAGTAGAAACTACAGCGATAAATTAAGGTATCGACCAACCTTACACATTGCGAGTCGCAGCCCAGCAAAAGCTAAAGAGGCGAATGCCCAATGTCCACCCTAAAGCCGTATTAAGCAGGTTGCTGCATCAAGCGAGAGAGAAAAGCACGCGCCTGATTGAGGGTTAAATGTTTGGGCTTTCCTTCATACACAATCTGATAGGAATCAGGATATTCACTGTCACCATATCCTGAAATTAAGTGTCGATGAAAGGCAGCCTCAGCAAGCTTATGCACTTCCATTCTCAGATTCAACACTGTTTCGCTCATGGCTGTTTTGCTCATAAAATTATGACCGAATAACAAAGCGATTCTTCTGTTTTATACACTGCACACTATTGTTTCACCCTTCAAAAGTGATATTTCTGAAGGCTGACTTTCAGGGAACTCGACGGTTAGCTTAGTGCAAAGTTGCCATAGATCTTAACCTGCGGTAGAAGAACGTGCGAGAACGATGAGTTTAGGGTAATGAAGGTCTACAGGAGAAACTAATTATGGTTGTGGATCAAAGTGTTGATCTGGTTCGCGTGAATGCCCGTACGACCGATGCCTTTGACATCTTCAATCTCAGGCATTACAGCGGTTCCAATCCCGATCTTGGTACAGCAGCAGCAGCATTCGACTTTGCTCTGGTAGAAGCAAACCCGCCTCGATCTCTGGAAGCATACGTCGCGGTGATTGGCGATCGCTATCCCCTTCTGTTGAAAGAAAAACACAAATCTTACGCGCATCTGTTTGCCCGTACGGTTGCTGAAGTAAGCAAGCTAGAGATGGAGCTGCACGCGACTCAGTGGGCTGTCAGGCAGCAGGGCGATCGTACCCGCATTGCTGTACAGGCAATCCACGCACGTACCAGTCGGGCGATCGTTTACTGCGTGTGGGACTGGTTTGAAGCCATCACGCGCGATCGGCGGTTTTGGATCGAAGACCAAATCGAGGTATTGCAAGAGACCTTCCGCGACTCCGTTTTTGGTGGTCCTACCGTTTATGCACTGCTGCAAACTGCCTATGACCTTGGCATTCCCACTTTCTATCTATGGGATGAGCGGTTGATGCAGTATGGCTACGGCAGAAAGCAGGTGCGTGGCATTGCGACGACCTTTGACCATGACAGCCACCTTGATTCAGATTTCACCACAGGCAAGGATGACTGCAAAGCCTTCCTGCATACGCTAGGTTTTCCTGTACCTCGTGGCAGCATTGTCTATACGGTGGCAGAAGCGTTGACCGCCGCTGATCGCCTTGGCTATCCCGTTGCAGTGAAGCCAGTCGTGGGGCACAAGGGCATTGGTGTTACCGCAGGCATTATGGATGAAACGGAGCTAGAGCAAGCGTTTGATCGTGCAGTAGCAGCCGTTCCCGAAGACCAGTCCATCCGCATCATTGTTGAAAAAAGCATTGCAGGGAAAGATTTTCGCTTGCTTTGTGTTGCTGGTAAATTTGTAGCGGCAACCGAGCGTCGCCCCGCCTCAGTCACAGGGGACGGCAAGTCCACCATCGACGAACTGATCGCCCGCGAAAACCGCACGCCAGCAAGGGTTGATACACCCACCTCACCGCTGGGCAAAATTAAGTGCGATGACGCAATGGAGCGTTATTTAGATGAACAGGGCTTGTCGCTTGACTCCATTTTGGACGCCGATCGCACCGTTTATCTCCGCAAAGTTGCCAACCTTTCGGCAGGTGGTTTGAGCATTGATGCGACCCGTCAGCTGCATCCCGATACCATCATCCTGGCGCAGGATATCGCCCAACATTTTCGCCTGACTTGCCTGGGTATTGATGTGATTGCCCAGGATATTTCCGCGTCGTGGAAGAAAGGCAACTTTGGCATTATTGAAATCAATGCGGCTCCTGGCATCAATATGCACCTGAAGCCAGCGATCGGCGAAAGCGTTGATGTTCCCGCTTACCTGCTTAAAACCTTCTTTGAAACAGGTAAAGCGGCTCGTATTCCGATCATTAGCTGCAACCGCATTTCTGTCTCAGAGTTGCAAGAAATAGTGGATTACATTTTGCGTCATCAGCCTGATTGGACGATCGGTGCCGTCTGTGCCAAAGGTGTTTTCATCAATCGTTCTGAAAAGCACCAGCATACAGACTACAACACCAACGTCCAAAACTTGCTACGCAATCCCCGGCTCGATTTGCTCATCGCCGAGTATCGCGAAGATCTCCTCGATCGTGATGGCATGTTTTACTACGGCAGCGACATCGTTGTTTTAGACGATCCCACTGAGGTAGAAAAAATGTTAGCGCGCGATGTCTTCGAGGATTCTGTCGTGGTGATCAAACAAGATGACACCGTCTCCATCCATCGCAACGGGTTAATTGAACAGTATCAATTAGGCGAAGACGAGCCGTTTAGCCGAGTTTACTTGAAAGAAATTGCAACGCTGGTGTAAGGACGTGAGGAGAGAGGGGTGAGGGGTGAGGGGTGTGAAGGCAAAAGGCTGAAGGCTGAAGGTAAAAGGCAAAAGGCAAAAGGCGGTGCTTAGAATCAACTCAAAACTCAAAACTCAAAACTCTTCCCCTCTGCTCCCCCGCCTCGCCTACTCCTCCACTCTCCCACCCCTTCACTCTCCCACCCCTTACACTTCACTCCTCCCCCCTCTCCTCTACAATTAAGTGTGAACTCTTGCACGGCAGGTTGAGACTGTGGGCTTCAAAATTGGTCTATTGGGTTTGGGGACAGTGGGAACGGGAACTGTGCAGATTTTGCTGAACCCGTCCCAGCGTCATCCCTTGGTGCAAGAGTTGGAACTGTATCGGGTGGGAGTTCGATCGCTCGAAAAGTCTCGTGCTGTTGCTCTGCCACCCAGTATTATCACTACCGATCTAGACGCGATCGTCACTGACCCAGATATCGATATTGTGGTCGAGGTCATGGGCGGACTGGAACCCGCCCGATCGCTCATCCTGAAAGCGATCGCTCATGGTAAGCATGTGGTGACGGCAAACAAGGCAGCGATCGCGCGGTACGGAGCCGAAATTTTTACCGCAGCCGAGCAAGCAGGCGTATACGTGCTGCTAGAAGCTGCCGTTGGTGGTGGTATTCCGGTCATTGAGCCGCTCAAACAGTCGCTTTGCGCCAATCGCCTGCATACTGTCACTGGCATCATCAATGGCACAACTAACTATATCCTCACGCGAATGCAGACTGAGGGAGGCGATTTTGCCAGCATTCTAGCCGATGCTCAACGGTTAGGGTATGCCGAAGCTGACCCCACTGCCGATGTGGATGGTTTGGATGCAGCCGACAAAATTGCAATTCTGGCATCCCTGGCGTTTGGTGGGCGCATTAAGCTGCCGGACGTACACTGCGAGGGCATCCGGCAAGTGACCGCCGCTGATATTGCCTATGCAGAGAAACTGGGCTTTGTGATCAAGCTGCTGGCAGTGGCGAAACGAGACGAGACGGTAACCGAAATACCAGCATCAGAAACGCCGACCTTACAAGTACGAGTGCATCCAACCCTGGTGCCCACCAGCCATCCCCTTGCCAGTGTCAACGGGGTTTACAATGCGATCGTCATTGAGGGTGAACCGATCGGTCAGGTAATGTTCTTTGGTCCGGGTGCGGGTGCAGGTCCCACTGCCAGTGCCGTGGTTGCCGACATTTTGAACATTGCCGCCATTCTTAAAGTCGAGCGGGGTACTGCTACGCGATCGAACGGGCTGCCCTTGCTCGATCCCTTACTTGCATGTTCGCATCAAGACTATTGCACGATCGCCCCGATGGCAGACCTGGTGACGCGCTTTTATGTCCGCTTTCTTACGCAAGATTTCCCTGGTGTGATTGGCAAACTGGGCAATTGCTTTGGCGACCACAATGTCAGCCTGGAATCGATCGTGCAAACAGGTTTGCGCGATGACCTGGCAGAAATCGTCGTCGTTACTCACCATGTCCGCGAGGGCAACTTCCGCATGGCGCTAGACGAAATTCGTAATATGGAAGCGGTCAGCAGCATCGCCAGTACGCTGCGAGTATTGTAATCAGGCGCAGCAACACTGGCTCAATTGTTATTTAAACTGGCTCAAGACTTAATTGACTCAAGACAATACCACTGGGCGGAGTAAGGCTTGATGATCAGTTCTAAGGATCGAGTGGTTATCCTATTGCATGACGGTGTCTGTGGCACACAGGGCAAAACGGGCTTGACCCTCTTGCGTTATAGCGAAGCCAACATTGTGGCAGTGATCGATCGCGCGACTGCGGGTGACTCTTTACCTGCATTAACAGGCATTCCGCGACACGTGCCCATTGTCGCTTCGGTAGAGGAGTCGCTCACGTATAAACCGAATGTGCTGGTCATTGGTATCGCTCTGCTGGGGGGCGTTTTGCCTGAAGATTGGTATCAAGATCTACGCCACGCGATCGTGGCTGGACTGTCGATCGTCAATGGCTTACACACACTCTTAAACCGTGATCCAGCGCTGCAAGCGCTCCTCAAACCGGGACAATGGATCTGGGACGTACGGCAAGAGCCAGCAGGTTTAAGCGTGGGTACTGGACAGGCTCGCTCACTCTCCTGTTTACGAGTTTTGACGGTGGGCACCGATATGAGCGTGGGCAAAATGTCCACCAGCCTGGAGCTTCATCGTGTGTCTTTGAAGCAGGGATTGCGATCGCACTTTCTTGCCTCTGGGCAGGCAGGGATGATGATTGCTGGCAGCGGCATCCCTCTAGATGCGATTCGGGTCGATTTTGCGGCAGGTGCAGTGGAGCAACTGGTCATGAAGGCAGGCAGCGATCGCGACATTTTGCACCTCGAAGGGCAGGGTTCGTTGCTGCATCCATCTTCTACGGCAACGCTGCCCTTGCTCCGAGGCAGTCAGCCCACTCACTTGATCCTGGTGCATCGAGCCGGACAAACCCATATTCGCAATGCTCCCCATGTGCCGATTCCACCCTTGCCTGATGTCGTGCGGCTTTACGAAGCAGTGGCGGCGGCAGCCGGAGCGTTTGCCCCAATACGGGTAGCCGCGATCGCCCTCAACACGGCACACTTATCCGCTCAAGAGGCGCAACGGGCGATCGAGCAGGTACAGCACGAAACCAGTTTGCCCTGCACCGATCCTGTACGTTTGGGCGCAAAGCGATTGTTAGATGCTGTTCTGACGTGATGCGATCGCACCATTTTTCGGCTATTTTGACCACAACGGACGCGATCGCCCACAGCACCGCACCTACGTTGTTGCAGTTGCTCCAAACTACCGTCCAGACTGCTGGTTTAACTGCTGTGGCAGAAGCAACGGCAACCTTTTCTCCCCAGGGCGTTTCGGTGGTGGTGTTGCTAGAAGAATCTCACGTTGCGCTCCATGTATGGACTGAAGACTGCAAAGTAACGGTCGATATTCATGTCTGCGATTATCAGCAAGACAACTACGCCAAAGCACAAAAATTAGCGGTGCTATTAGCAAGTGCGCTCACAGACAGCGATCGTGCTCAGTGGCATTATGCAGAAATAACGGGCTAGAAGCAGGCTAAAAGTAAAGTTTTGAGTGTTCAAAGCTGAGTTTTAAGTGTATCAATTTAACTTAGAGTTCAGACTTCGAGACAATATTCTCTCTTTAAGCAAGATTTCATGACAGCAGGGCTAACTGAAACCCAACTGCGGCAATTACGGGAAGGTAGTTGTCTAAAGTATCACGGTGTGGAGTGGGAGATTCGAGACTACAGCACCTATACCGATGACAATGGCTATGAGACAGAAGAATGGCTGCTGAAATCGAGCAGTGGTAAAGAGTATTACTTAATGCGCGAGATCGATCCGCAGCATGCCGAAACGCAAGTCCATTGGTATCTTGCCGAAGAGCTCCGGTATCCGACGCTGATCAACCCGCAAACGTCCCGCGATCGGCTGACTACGATCGGTGGGGATATGCGATCGCACGGCACCCCCGATCCAGAACTGAAACTCTTCAATCGCGTTTATGCTTTTGAGTCTCAAACCGAGGGCGATTACGAATCGGATGGGGAAACCCGCCATCGCTTTACCTGGGACTACTGGGATGCTGCCCATCTCTGGAATCTGGCATTAGAAGCCTGGAGTGATGGCACGCTAGTCGTCTACTCTACCCGCGAAGTGCAGCCCACCGATTTTACTGAAATAGAGTCAAGTAACCGTGCCGCACTCGCCCCAGGACAAAGCTTTCGCTCTCCTCTTGCGTCTCAAGCCTCTGACCGACGTGCAGCACGTAACCGCGAATTTGCGATCGCCTGGATCGTGACGATCGTCGGCTTCCTTTTAATGATTTTTGGCATCTAGCCAGCACCTCACTTTTACTGCGCCCAATGCCCACATCGCTCTTTGTCGAACAGCATCCCAACGGTCTTGCCTTTTATATCAACGGCGACTTGCAGTTTGATACGGCAGATGAAGCCATTTATCACGAATATCTGGTGCTGCCAGCGATCGCGCTTGCCGCCCAGCGCTTTCCGCAAACGCCCCTACGGGTCTTAATCTGTGGGGGTGGCGATGGTTTAGCCGCACGGGATGTACTACGGTTCCCGCAGGTCAGCGATGTGACGCTGGTGGACTACGACTCAGAGGTTTTGGCGTTCGGTCGCACAACCTTTGTGCCCTACAACCACGGTAGCTTGCTCGATGAGCCTGGTGCCGCACTGGGGGAACCCCGCCTGACGGTGCAGACCCAGGAAGCGTTTGAGTTTGTGTCTCGCTTGCCGGATGCCTGCTATCACGCGGTTATTTGCGACTTCACGTTTCCAACGCGGGCAGAAGACGCACAAATTTACAGCCGCGAATGGTTTCAGCAAGTAGAGCGCATACTTTGCCCCAACGGAGTCATGAGTACCAATGGCGTGTCGCCCGAACAACGCACATTGGGCTTTTGGTGCCTTTACCAAACGTTATTAGCCGCTGGGCTACAGGCAAAACCCCTCCAGGTTGCTATTCCGTCGTTTCAAGCACATGGCTACGGCACTTGGGGTTTCTTGCTTGCGTCAGCACTGCCCATCACACGATCGGAGGTCGAAGCGCTTTCCTTTCCTCTGAACCTGAGTGCGTTGCAGTCCCAGGATTTATTACACGCCTTTCAGCTTCCCACTGCGATCGCCCAGCATCGTCAAACTCCTAACGTGCATACGCTGGACTGTCCTCAGCTTTTTTATTACCTGCTCAATCCTCGCTTGTCTTTAGATGCAACCACAATCGCCTCTTCCGAAGTAGAAATAGAAGCGCCAACCACGGATTTTTTAGATCTTCAAGAAGCTGGAACAGGCAGGCTTGGTACTCGCGACTTGCTGCAATTAGACTCTATAGCCTCCGTATGGCTAGAGCAGTTACACCGATCGGACATGCTTCAAACGCCTCAAAAGCTCGATCAATTAATGCCTGTACAGCATCGCTATCACAGCCCTCAAATGACGAGTGAATGGTTAGGCTACCTCAAAGCACTGTTAGAAGAAGTAAACCTTAATCAACTCATTGCCAGCCTGCTAGAACGCGCTCAAGAATTACCGCCTCAACTAGTGCGTGAACTCAAGCAATTAGCAGAAAAAATTCGCGCTGGGCAACCATTAACCTACGTTTCAGAGCATACGGCTGAAGTGATTACACTTCTTTCCGTGACATTATTGATGGCAAACTTAACCAGCCCGGATGTTGTCTTTGCTAAGGGGTATTCTAGTTCCTCAGGCGGTTCCAGCTATAGCGGCAATTTGGAGTTGGGCGGGGTTGGCTTTCTGACGATGATGTGCGGTGCTCTCTGGCTTTCAAGTCTGCGTCACCGCTCTGATGATTAATGCGATCGCCCTTGTCTTTCTCCACAGTGCATGATGATGTTGACTAAACTATTGGAACCAGTCAAACCATCCGGTCAACTCACTCTTCGTCTGCTGACATTGGACGATCGTACCCAATGGGGTACACTTAACCAAACATTGCCTACTGGTTGCTTTATGCAGTCGTGGGCATGGGCAGACTTTAAAGAATTAGAAGGCTATCAAACGTTTCGGTATGGTCTTTTTATCGAGAACCTGTTAGCTGAACAGTCACTCAATCAAGACCCATTAGCCGAAAAACGCTTAGTGGGGGGCTGTTTTTTCTACTATTATCCGCGCGAATATACGGCTAACTTATTGCTCGCGCCGGGAGCACCTTGTTTGATGCCAGGGTTTGAGCAAGAAGGTATGACACTGCTTCTGGAACAAGCCAGCATTTTGGCAGCAAAGTTAGGTGCGATTGCCCTTAGAATCGAGCCATTACTAGCACAAAAGCCGACGTATCTCGATCGCTTTGTTCCCGCACCCGTCGAGCTTTTGCCATCAGAAACGCTGCTGATTGATCTCCAGCCTCCAACAGCGGCAATTCTAGCGGCAATGAAGCCCAAAGGACGTTACAACATTCGGTTGAGCCAGCGCTACGGCGTGCAAACGCAATTTACAACCGATATGCAAGCGCTACCGCTGTTCTACAATTTGTTTTGGGAAACCGTCAAACGGCAGCAGTTCTTTGGTGAACCCTATCGCTTTTTCATCAACCTTTGTCAGACGCTCTTTGCCGCTCAAATGGCAGAAATCGGCTTGGCAACCTGGCGGGGTGAAATTTTGTCAGCTGTTCTCATTGTGTATGGGGGCGATCGGGCGACCTACCTTTACGGTGGGCGCAGCACCGACCATCCACACGTGATGGCGAACTATGGACTCCACTGGGCAGCCATGCAACGTGCCAAAGCCAGAGATTGTAAACACTATGATTTCTACGGTTATACCTGCAATCCAAACCACAACTATGCCAAGTTTTCGCAGTTCAAGCGCCAATTTGGTGGTACGTCTGTGAAAACGATCGGCGCTCACGATTATTTTTTCTACAATCAGCTAGCAGATACATTGATTGGGTTACTAAAGGGCGTGAAAAGAGAGGAAGAAGGGGGAAAGTTTTGAGTTTTGAGTTTTGAGTTGATTTTGATCACTGACTACTACTTTTACCCTTCGCTCCCCATTCTTCCGGTTCTAACAACCAACAACCAACAACTATATGAACCCTTTCTTTCTCGACGGCATGACCCGCATTGGGTTTGTAATCACTGAACTAGTGGTTGGCTTTGGTGTTTTCTGGCTTGGACAGTTGGCGTATCAAAAGCTGTTCCGGCGCATGGATTTAAACCTGGAATTGTTTGTACGGGATAATCCGGCAGTGGCGATCGCGCTGGTTGGCTACAACTTCGGCATCATCCTGGCGCTGGCAGGTGTACTGGACAAAGAAGGGGAAACCTGGCTCGACCAGTTGCTTTACCTGGCAAGCTACGGTGCCGGAGTCATTTTGCTGATGCTGGTGGGCGCATGGGTGGGCGATCGACTCATTCTCCGCCGCTGTGATTGTGCCCGCGAAGTCGTTGAGGAACAAAACGTGGGTGCGGCTTCAGCCGAAGCAGGAGTGCACATCGCTAACGGACTCATCTTAAGCGCTGCGCTGGGCGGACAAAGTGGCACCTGGATTGTTGGTTTAGTCTGCTGGGTCGTTGGTTTAAGCGTTCTGGTGCTGGTGAGCGCCCTTTATCCGCGTGTGGTTCACTACAACGTCTTTCGAGAAATCTGCAAACGCAATAATCCGGCGGCTGGCGTGGCGCTGTCTGGCTTATTGATTGCCACTGGTAATGTTGTACGAGTTGCATTTACACCAGAGTTTCAAAACTGGACGGAGAGCTTTACCCAGTATCTTGTCGTGCTGGGCTTTTGCCTGCTTGCCCTGGCGCTCATTCGCGGGCTGGCTGACCTGGTTTTGGTGCCCGGTGTGAAAATTTCGGATGAAATCGTCAACCAGTCGATCCCCAATCTCGGCGCAGGCTTGATTGAGGCGTTTGCCTATATTGCGGGTTCCTTTTTGCTGACCTGGAGTATTTGAGTACAAAGTCATTGAGTGCAACTGCAAACGACTGCCTGGCTAAAACACAGCACGGGTAGAAATGGATGCCCGATCGTCCTTACAAGCTTGAATCGATCGCCTGTTAGCTGACTGTCATACCAATTCTTCAAGTTCAGGCGACAAACGGGGTGAGACTGGTTTCACTATCGTATTTTGCCTTCTACAGCAAGCGTGTCATGATGGATGTGACTGGGAATGCTAAGTTAAGAGCTATCCGGGACATCTGGTATGAGACACTGGGCAATCTGCGTTGGCATCAATCAGTATCAGTTTTTGCAGCCGTTGAGCTATGCCCAGCATGATGCTCAGGCAATGCAGCGGTTTTTGGTTGAGGCAGGGGGCGTTCCGGCTGAACAATGCCTGCTGTTGACAGAAACCTCGCTACCCCAGTGGGGCAAAGCAACCTACCCCGATCGCACGACCATTCAAAGCTGGCTTGACCTGCTGATTCAGCAGTGCATTCAACCAGGCGATGTGCTGTGGTGCTTTTTTAGTGGGTATGGCGTGTGCCAGCAGGGGCAAGACTATCTGATGCCGATCGAGGGTAACCCATCCGCGATTCCAGCGACTGCCATACCGCTTGAAGCCATTTTTCGCAGCTTGAGGCAGGTGACAGAGGCAACTGTTTTGGTGCTGCTGGATATCAACCGCAATGAAAGCAGCTTTTCCCATGAAACAGTGGGCACCCATACAGAGCATTTAGCAAAAATCACTGGCATCCCAACTATTCTGTCTTGCCAGCCTGGTCAGTTTTCCCGTGAAACGTCAGCGTTAGGACATGGTTTTTTCACCGCAGCGCTACTCGAAAGCTTGCGAGACGATCGCTGCACCACGTTAGCGGCAGTGGAGCAGTACTTGAGCGTGCGTCTGCCAGAGTTGAGTGAGCACTATTGGCGACCCATCCAGCAAGCCGTCACGATTTGTCCAGACGAAAAACGACAGCAGCTTCTACTGCCTTTAGCTCCGGCGGCAATGACGCAACAGAACGGCGATCGCTATGCCACCGCTCAAACTGTTTTACAGAATGGTGTGGCTGCGACTGGTGCCCTTTCTACCATCGTGGGAACGCGACCTGATGCAGGCAACCCTTCCGTGCCATACGGTAGTGTCGCCAACGGTAATGGTTGGAAGCCTTCGATTAATAGGCAGTCGGTTGATACAAAAGACAGGGCGATCGCGGCATCAGGCTACGCCTCCCCTCATGACCTTAGTGTGACAAAGGGCGAGACAAACGGCTCTATCGATCGGCGCAACGGTTTAACCGCTGCCCCGCCGCCGCCAAATAGCAGCACGTCACTACATAGCATTCAGGCGGAATCACCTATCGACAGTATTGCCCAAAATCATGACAATAGAGTTGCTCAACCCGTTCTAGTGCCTACCGTGCCACAGCCGTATTCTGACGCTCCTGAAGACGCGAACGAAATCCCTGATGCTCTTTTCTGGCGACCCGTACTGCGGTGGGGTGGGTTTGCTGCTGTTGCACTGACTCTGGGTGTCCTGTTGCGTAACTGTGCAGCCTTTACACCTCAAGCACCAGCAACAGTGCAGCAAGCAGGTGGTACTACTGCCTTGCGTCCATCGCCATCGGGTACCAGTCAACCGAATGCAACCCGACTCACAACGCCATCATCGTCTGTCAACACACGCTTACCGATCGCTCTAGCTCCTACAGCCGCTGCGGCAAAAGTGCTTCCACCTCAGTCGATCGCCACGGCTCAAGACTTTGGTGCTTCGGGTGCGAGTCGGCTAACACCAGCAGCTATCGCGGTTGGGAGGCCACAACCGACTGCCCAGACTCAGCCTGTTCAAGCACCGATCGCCCAACCAGCAGCCCGGTCTCCGTTGAGCAAAGCAAGAGCGCTGGCGGCAGGTGGAGGGCAAGCATCGTCTTACTCGTCGGCGATCCAGCAAGCTAAGACGGTGAAACCAGGTCAACCAGAGTATGCCCAAGCTCAACAAGAGATTGCGTCGTGGAGCCGTCAAATTTTGTCGATCGCTCGCGAACGCAGCAGGCAGGGTCGTTATGATGCGGCGATCGTGTCAGCACAGTTAGTACCGCAAAACCAACCCGTCTACGCTGAGACGAAGGGCGCGATCGTTCGCTGGTGCGCTGGACTCGATCAGCAGCGAAACGCTAACCCCGTACAACGACGACAGGCAAGAACCATCTGCCGCAATCGTGGCTAATGCATGGCAAGGCAGGAGTATTTACTGTTCCACAGTGACTCCACAGTGACTAAGGTTGCTGCACGTTTTCTTGCGACTGAGCCGCATCTGGTTCAGTGTTGTAATAAGGCAAAAGCACCGAACTACCCCACAGCAAAACCACGCCAACGAGGATGCCAGTAAGCAACCGCACACGCTGCTGTAGCCGCCGAATTTGACGATCGCTCTCCAGGCTAGGAACGGCATTGACTGCTAGGGCTGCACTACCCGGCTGAGCGGCGGCATCAGTCAGCGGTGCAGGTACTGGTGCAGACGCTTCCTGTGCCTCTATCACTTTCGCTACCGTGACGGCGGGCTGAGTGTTGGGCGCACTGAAGCGTACTTTTTGGTGTAACCAGTTGGCAATCAAGCTAGGACAGTTTTTGTGCAACCAACGCAGCGCAAACACTTTGAAGGCAGGCTTCGACATCACCGCGATCGCCTTTAGCAATTGATTCAGCGGCTGAGAGCGTACTTTCTGGTTGATCAAGTTAACCGAACCAACATCATAAAGACAGTCCAGGATAAACTTCAGCGTCACATCTTCTTGCCTAAGCATATGAGCAAGCAAAAGCTCCACGTCTCGCATCCGCTCAGTTTGCATCTGCGCTTCTGCGGTCAACTGTTTTGACTTTTCTGTTTGTCCTGATAAAGCCAGTTTAGCCATCACAAACCTGATTCAGCCTGTCGGTACATTCAACTATGGATGCGTCTTACTTCAGCATGACAAAGATTGTGGCGGTTCTCCTTCTGTCTAAAGGCAATATCCTTTCGTACTGGTGCAGCTTTGTACTCACACCATAATAGCCACTTCCACCCTTCCACTCTTCTACCCTTTTACTCCTTCACCCCTTCACCCTTCCACCCCTTCACCCTTTTACTCCTTCACCCTTCACCCTTCCACCAGCCCACTCTCACCCTCCTTTAAAAATTACCCCAACTTAACCACAGGCAGCAAAATCTGAGAGGGTCGATCGCCACCACTAGTCACGGTCACTGTCATAATCTGTTGATCCATCAAGCGGGTTTCACCAGGCGGTGTCCCAGTACCTGCATTCACTGGATACGCAGGAAAACACGCTGCGCTCAGGCTCAGGCGAATGGCATTGCCTTTTGGAATGCAGACGCAAGTCGGTTGGAGTGAAATTTGTAACGGTGCTGCGGGCTGCCCTGGCGGCACGTTGATATAGCCCTGAGTGACGTTATAAACAGTACCATCGGGGTGCACGTCAGACAAAACGGCACACAGATCAAAGCTAGGCGGATTAAAACCAGGCAAATCAGCAGCGCCATAAACCAACGCTGATACGTCACCTGCCAGGTGCAAGTCTTCGGTCAGAGGCTCAGAAGTGTAGGTAAGAATATCGGTGCGGCAGTCCAAGCTAGAGCGATCGTACGGTCCAGACGGCGCAGAAGCATGACCACCGAGCGCAGGAACCGGTCGCCAGGGATCGTGGACGAAAACATCGGCTGAAGGGGTGAAGGCGTGAGGCGGCAAAGGGGTAAGGATGCCTTCCTGATCGCTCATGCTGGCAAGTCCGGTGCTGGCGAGAAAAAAGGGCGTTGGGTCAGCGCTGTGCCAGGTGCCAAAGGTGCGCCACTGGTTGCTACCCATTTCAAAGAGGGCGATCGAGGGTTCAGCCAGTAGTCCTGTGTCCAAGCCTTTGAGCCACTGATCGAACCAGCGAAGTTGCAGGCGATCGCAGGGGCTGGCAGCAGCGGCTCCAAAGTCGATCGCCCCCACCTTGCGTCCCCACGGCAAATGCGCCCAGGGTCCCACAATCAACTGCTGACGATAGACGCTCCGGGCTGCCATTTCTTTGTAAAGATGGATCGTGCCCCGCAGGAAGGTGTCGAACCAACCGCCAATATGCAGCATCGGCAAATCGACAGCTTGAAAATAAGTCTTTGGCGAAAGCTGCTCCCAGTACTTACCGGGTTCAGACTGTTGCAGCCACTCGTGGTAAAACGAATCGGGATCAAGATCTTGAAGAATGCCAGGAGCCGTTGGCACTGAGTCGCTCAGAGGCAGTTGTTTCGCTGCTGCTGCCAACGTCTGATAGGCCGCAACATCACCCTTTAAGCGAGCCGTTTCAGCCGCAATTTGGATTGCCCAACTCAAGTTGGCTTGCAAACAAAAGGCTCCACCTTCATACGCCCAGTCGGTATAAAGGTCATAGCCAATCATGGCAGGACAGATTGCTTTCAGGGCGGGTGGCTTGGCTGCTGCCGCATACAGTTGGGTCATGCCCTGATAGGAAAAGCCGTACATCCCCACCTGTCCGGTGCTGTCAGCAAGAGCCGCTGCCCACTGCACAGCATCCTCGCCATCCTCGATTTCATGGGCAAAAAGCTTGAAGCTGCCCTCTGACGTACCACGTCCACGCACATCCTGAATCACCACGATATAGCCATGAGCGGCATACCAGGTGGGATGAGCATAGACAATAGTAGATGCGATCGCCCGTCCGTAGGGTTGCCGCATCAGTAAAACAGGGAACGTCCCCTCTGCATCCGGGCGATAAATATCTGCATCTAATCGCACCCCATCGCGGGTGAGCATCGACGTAGTTTCTTTAGGACGAACGTTGAACATGGAATCAGAGACTTTAAGCTGACAGATTGAGGCGCGGGGGAGGCAGGGAAGCGATTGAGGCAGCAGAGGCAAGAGAAGCAGAGGACTTTGGATCAACTCAAAATCTTTTCTTTCTCATCCCTTAGCCTTCATCCTTTAGCCTTTAGCCCTTATCCTTTTCAGCGCAACACTGGCGAGGGTGTACGGCGCAAAACCGCCATATCTTCCTCATCGAGTTCAGTTGGAATGCCACTGCGGATGAGTTCAGCAAAATCCTCATTGGGCACCATAAAGCAGAGTGCGTACAGCCGTCCTGATCCGATATTCTCAATGCCATGAATGCCAGTCGGCGGCACTAGAATGCTGTCCCCTGCCTGTACATGAACCGTCTTGCCATCACAGGTTGCCAGCCCTTCACCCTTGAGAACAAAAAACATTTCGACCGCCAACTGATGGCGGTTAGGTGGAGTCTTGCCGCCAATATCAAAGATTTCGACGCATAGGGTCAGCGACATATTAGCAATTTGAGGGTCAAAGACGATCGCCAACCGATTGGTATCTTGAGGACTAATCCGAAACGCCTGATAATCGACTGGTGATTTCACAACTGGAATAACGCAACTTTCAGAAGCCATTGGGTGTTCCTCAAAAACGTGGGTGAGAAAATGTAAAGGTGTTCTGAGTAGCGCTTGATGACGCTTTGCTGAAAAGTTTTGAGTTGATTCGAGCTGCTGTTTCCCTTCTCCTTTTTCTACTTCATTGCGGTTAAAAGGGCATGAGAATTAGTGACAAAGCCAAAGCATTGCTTGACGTTATAGAGTGTGGCTTTCCAGCAATAGTCGGGGGATGTGGTCGCACTGCAATCGGTGAGTAAAAGGCAATCGTAGCCCAGAAAATTGGCATCTTGTAGCGTTGCCATCACGCATTGGTCGGCGTTGACACCCGCAAAGAAAAGGGTCGTCTTGCCCAAATTTTTGAGAATGCTGTCGAGTGGTGTGTCCCAGAAGCCGCTCATGCGGTACTTGTCAACCCGAATGTCGTCTGGTTTTGGTGCTAATTCATCGACTACGGCTGCTGCCCAGCTATCTTTAGTCAGTACGGGGGCACCGTTGGTTGGCAAGCGATCGCCCAACCCTACCCCGTCTCCCGTGGGGTTGTAAACATGGCGTGAGGCAGCGCTGATGTTGAGTAAATCAGGACGGTTGCCCCAGTTGACCCACACGATCGGCACCTGGGCTACCCGCAAAAGCGGCAACAAGCCTTGCAAGGGCGCGATCGGCGTGCGTGCAGGGCTGACATCTACCCCAATGTGCGCTAACCAGCCATCGGAATGGCAAAAATCGTTTTGCATATCAATGACCAGGATGGCGGCTTTCGCCAGATCCAGGCGCAGCGTTTTGGTTTCAGTGGTCAGCGTAATCACGTGAGGATCGAGGGGTGGACGGGTTATGTCTGCGATCGCAGCATTCACTGACCAGGCATTAGGCGGCACCCCTAACGTCCGAAGCGGTGTAGTCATAGGTTGCACATAGCTAGACAGCGGCGTGATGCACTCAATAACGTTGGCTCGATTGATCGCAACAATACATGAATTCGCTTCAGTTGATTGGACACTACTTTTTACTACACATTTGAGTCCGGGAAATGTTTGACTCGTCACTAATTGCCGCAATCCCCAACCGTTTTTAGAGCAGTTGAAGAGAGAGTTAGGGCAGCTTAGGGTTCCCAGTTCTGCTTTTGGTAAAGGTTCTACTTCAGCCTTTAGCTTTTAGCCTTTAGCCCAGCCCTTTCAAGGTGCTTTTTTATCTTTTTTAGATTTCGATTCACTCAGCAATCGAGCAGTGGAGATGTGAGGTTTATCTTTTTGCCGTTTGGGTTTGGGGACTTTCTTTTTCTCTCCTCTGGGGTGAGAGCGGAATTTTGCCAAGTCCATCTGTGCGGCTAACTGGTGGAGGAATTGAACGGTGGAATCTACATCGAGTTGAGCAAACGGTTGCCATTGCAGTGGAGGAATAGCAATCATCATGCCCTCATAAACGCGGCGAACTTCATCGGCTAGATAATAGGGGGAAATTCCAGCTTCGATTTTGTCGACTCCATGCACACTCCGCATCGCGGCTTGAGCGACCGCCAGCAGGTTGTAGCAAATCAGTGCCATGACAAAACCAAATAAGGCAGCTCTGGGATAAGCCAGAGTGTTGATTTCACCTCGGAAACATTGTTCCAGCACTTGAAACAATCGTTCAATTCGCCATCGCTTTTGATACAGTGCCGCAATTTGCAACGCATTCGCTTTGGCTGTCGGTAGATTGGAGAGCACGGCAATTTCGCGTTCTCCATCTCGAGTGGGCTGATTTAATTGCACCACAATTCGTCGCAGCGTTACCTTTAACGTGTCGTTGAAAATCAATTGCACCGATTGTTCAAACACTGCTCCGGTTTCACTGTCACCCACGAAAGCCAACTCAGTGCGCGCTTGCCAGGGTAACAGCCCGTGTTGACGAATCACAAAAGCGGCTCCCCGCCAATGCAGACCAAAGAGGAATCCCAGGGTACAAAAATTGCGGTCAGCAATCCACAAATCGCCACTCATCACCGTTGCCAACACACGGCTCAACAGCGACCGCTCTTGTGCATGACCATCTTCACAGGCAAATACATCAATCGCCAACATCAACGTTGGGTCTAAAATCACTAGGGCATGACCGGGCAGGGGTGCACTGTTGAACGAGCGGAGCACCTCTAAGCGCCGTTCTGTTGCTGCCAAATGATTGCCATCGAGGATTTTTACTCGGTATCCTTCCAGCAGTGGTGGCAGGGTTCCGCCCAGTTGCTTCATCAATCCCTCAACCCGATTGACCACATGGCGCAGTAAGGCTTCGACAAGCTGAGGCTCGATGCCATTGAGCTTGTTATAGACCGACTGAATCGTGACTCCAATGCCTTTAGCTCTGGCTTGATAGGCTGCATTGACCGACGGTAAGATGCCACAAACCACCAAACTCATCAAATGCACAACGCTCGAAAACAACAATTCTCGGTGATATTGTCGTTGGGCTTGCTGTTCAAACAACGCATCAACCTCCTCGGCAGGCAAGCTCTGTTCTAACAGCACCCTCAGCATCACACTGAACGGACTCTCGGCGATGAAACGCTCGAACACTTCTCCCAAAATCATGGCTCAAACGTGGGTGTTAGACGTTCAGCTTTTAGAATAGAAGCCTGAAAGCAAGTGATGGCAGGGATGATAGAAAATATTAAGAAGCTCTCAAATGACCTTTAGAGGGCTGGCCTTTAGCCTTATGCCATAGCAAGAAAACCGCATAAAAAAAGGGGCTCGGTAGCCCCCTGTTGGATTTGCAATGAAGTAATGATCGCCTCAGCGATCGTGAACACAAACTCTAAACAAGTTTCAAGTCTGGGTACTGCATCACTACGTCTTCATTCGTGAGCACATCGCCCTCTGCTTGAGGTGTCCAGAGCACTTCCAGCGCCAGGAGGCGATCGCTCGACACCCCACCTAACTGCTGCAACGCAAGCTTCAAGTCATCGGAACCGTTCACCTTCGGTAGTTCTAACTTGCCTTGAGTACCCACCAACAGCGTCACGATGATGTATTCACCGGGACCATCTGCCTGAGCCAAGGCGCCGCCTTTCTCAGCAACCGCAAGACTGCTCGTTGACGCTTGCTTAAGCTGATTGTTGACGTTAGAAAGGGTCTCGCCGCTAAACTTACTGCGCTCAGCAATGAGCAGACGGTTGAATTGAGCTTCTGCCCCTTCTAACCGTGTTTGCTGCACCGTTGACCCCGCATAAATCCAGTACTCGGGATGACGCAGCAGCGCCAATGTTGATTCTTGAAGCACTTCAGCCAAACCAGCCGTAGAGCTCGTATCCGCCTTTTGAGCAATCTTGTTTAAATCTGCTTGCAAGTCTCTTGCTTCTGCCAGCAGACCGACTTGAAGCTTGACAACCGAAATCGTGGGGTTTTCAGTACTGTAGCCCAGGCTGTCGTCGTCCGATCGTGAGCGACGGAAGCTTTGTACCAGGAAGTTGGCAACCGCCAGGAAAATCAAAATGCTGAACAGCCCACCGCCACCGCTGAATAAGAAGGGAAAGACAAGGGGAAACCCGAAGCCGCCACCGTAGCCACCGCCGTAGCCACCCCGATACCCACCACCAGGCGCATAGCTGCGTGGAGCAGAATACGTGCGACTCGGTGCGCGGAAAGAGCCGCCCCCAATCCGACCGCCGCCTGCTGCGAGGGCACCATCAGCGTGCCCAAACGAGAGTGCGATCACTAAGCCGATCGCCATGAGCGCTTTGACCCAAGGCTTCATGATTGAACGTAATACTTTGTACATAAACAGCCTACCCAAACGCTTGCTAAATGGTGAAACTCTGTCGGCTCCCTGTTCCATTTTGCCTGAAACTTCGCAGCGGTTGACTAAAAACGAAAGCCACTGGTACTACCCTGTGAGCCGAGTAGAGCGGTCTAAAACGTCTTAGACTCTATTAAGAGTTGTTACTTTAGACCTCTCCACTACTGTATCGTCTCCACTCTCGCTTGCAAATCAATTAAAGGGTGTAGTTGTGGGTAGAAAGCCGTACGATGATGTTCGCTCATTGCCCTTTGACCCGTCCTTGATCCTCCTTACGGTTGGTGCCACCTTTTTGTTTTAAGCGATTCAAGTGGGGCGATCGCTGTATTGTTGCAAGCAACCGTTACAATAGAAAATATAAACATTTGTAACCCCCGTTTGATAGATCTTTGGAATGAGTCTCAAGCCAAACCAGGACTGCCAAAGGGGCAGGATTACATTTCCGCCTTATTGAGAGCGATCGACTCATGACTCAACTTCAACCCACTGTGACGCCTAAGTTAGAAGAACCAAAGTTTGGCTTCAGCGGCTATGCCGAACGCCTTAACGGTCGCGCTGCCATGATTGGCTTTACACTTACCTTGATCATCGAATACGTCACCGGGCAAGGCGTGTTGGCTTGGTTAGGGCTGGGTTAGTTAAGACAGCTTTAAATAGGAGGTTTAGCCTTTACCGTCAAAGGTGAGATTCAACTGCCATAGGCTATACCTCTAAAACCTCACTCTTAATTTAGCTAACCCATTCTAAGATAACCAAAGCTTAAACCAGTGTTAGCGCAGCTTTGCTTGTAGTTAAATACACTGAAGCCGTTATTTCGTATGCGTGCACAGCTTCATGAGTGTTTCTCGACGTAAGTTTTTGACAATAGCTGGCGCATCTGCCGCTGGCGTGACGATGGTTTCTCCTCTAGAAGCCTTCTATGCACGAGTTGCCAATGGTCAGGTTCCTTATGGCGTTGGCTATGGTGCACTGTCACCCAGATTTGCTCAAAATGCGGCTGAACTCCAAGGGCTCGTCTTCCAGGGGATTGACCTTGGAACAACGCCCCTGTTAGAACTACCTCCTGGGTTTAACTACACCGCTATTTCAATCACAGGTCAGCCGATGAGCGATGGGGGTAGAGTCCCAAGTGGTCATGATGGGATGGCTGCTTTCCCAGGACCCAAGAACACGACAATTTTGGTGCGGAACCATGAACTCGGTGCTGCCGCAACGAGTCCGAACCCAGTCGTTACTCCCAGCAAGTACGACCCATTGGCTGGGGGTGGCACAACAACTCTGGTGATCGGTCCTAATCGCAGAGTTAAATCACAATACGCTTCTCTTGGCGGTACGATTCGTAACTGTGCTGGGGGACCTACTCCCTGGGGTTCTTGGGTGAGTTGTGAAGAGAACTTTAATACAGGCACAGTGGGTGTTGTGCGCCACGGTTATAACTTTGAAGTTCCTGCCAGGGCTGCGATCAAAGTCGCTAATCCCGTGCCTCTGGTAGCCATGGGTCGTTTTAACCACGAAGCCGTGGCGGTTGAGCCACGCACTGGCTGGGTTTATCAAACGGAAGACCGTGGCGACAGTTGTTTCTACCGCTTCATCCCTAACAAGAAGGGCGACCTACAGAGCGGCGGCGTGCTTGAGGCGCTGAAAATCACGGATAGCAGAGCGGCTAATGTTGAACCCGGTACAGGTAGTGCCAATACCAGCACAGGCTATCTGGGTCTTAAAGACGTGCCGCTGTCCGTCACCTGGGTGAAGATTAATGACTTTGACCCGGTTGACGATACCGTGCGGGTAGAAGCGCGCTCGCAAGGCGCAGCCCGCTTCAGTCGGGGAGAGGGAGCCTGGTATGGCAATGGCTTAACTTACTTTGTTTGTAGCAATGGTGGCGATGCAAGACTTGGACAAGTCTTTGCATACAAATCTAATCCCAATGACCCTACTACTGGCACGCTGACCTTAGTGGTCGAAGCCACCGCCCCCGATGACAATGAAGCTACTACCAGCGATTTGGTTGCGGCTCCTGACAACATCTGCGTGGCACCCTTTGGCGATCTCTTCCTCTGCGAAGACGGCAGCGGCACCGAATATGTCGTCGGTGTCAACACATACGGCGAACTGTATCGCTTTGCAACTAATGCCATTAACGGCAGTGAGTTTGCTGGTGCCTGCTTCTCGCCCGATGGCAAGACTATGTTTGTGAATATCCAGACTCCTGGCATTACCCTTGCCATTTGGGGACCCTGGACTCGGAGACGCGGGACTCGGAAACGTGCCTAGAGTTTGCTCACTAGCGGGGTAGTCTAAGTCGGTTTCCTTTAAAGAACTGACCTGATGAATGTCTTAGGGCAAGCAGCTCCCTGATGATGAGGGCAAGCCGCGCTACGTCAGATCAGTTCTCTTTAAGAAATCGCCTTACCACTGATAGGGCTACTCCACCAACAAATTGGAGTAGCCCTTCTTCAAGTCTCTATAAGGAAGTTGCAGCAAGCTAGAGACCCTCTGCAAACTTTTCCTACCTTTTTTAGCTCACGTCAGATTATTGTGCTTTGCAATGTTGAAACTGTTTGCATTCGCTGGGAAGCAGATTAAGCATGTTGGACGATCGCCCAGTCTCTTCACCTTGCTACTGGCATCGGCTGCGATCGGTGTTCTCAATCATCCACAGCCTGCTTTTTCTCAAACTAGCTTTCTCACGGCACTCAACCCGGACGATTTTATTTGTTACATGAAAACAAGTGATGGGCGTGTGCTGAACCTAACGAAGCTGTGCGGTGGTGACAAAGAGACTGTCGGCGGCATATCAACGACCGAGCAGAGCTTTCTTGATAGCTATCGAGCGTTCTTAGGCAAACGATCGACGCGCTTACCAGCCGTGCAGGCTGCTCTTTCGCTGGCTCAACAGAATCCTCAAGCCGTTTTGCAGCGTGCCCAGGCGGTTTGTACGGCGTTGAGAACGGGGCAACCCCAACCAACAACAGCAGGGCAAGTTGACGGTGATTTATTCGAGACCCTGGCTCCCGAATATTTCTGTCCTGAGCTGGATGAGTAATCTTTGGGTGTGTCTTTTGGTGGGTAGACGTTGCCCTAACCAGCGGTACTACTGCCTTAGAGCAAGGGCTTCTATTTATCCTTGATCCGTCATCCTTTCGCTACACCTTCAGGCAAAATGCGTACACGGGCATACTTCAAGCCAGTCACACCTTGAAGCGGCTGGACGGTGCCACGCTCAATCTGGTCGTCGATCCAACCTTCCCGCATTAAATAACGGAAATACTGCTGGTATTCCGTCCACTCTTCGTCAGTACAGAAGACAAGGGTCAGCATTCCGGGTTGGGTGATGCGAGTGTTGGTTTTCTCGTCGATCGCCTTATCAATGCGCTTTTTAACAATTTCATAACGGGTATCGCGACTGCCGCGCACATCAAACATCCGCTCGGTGGTTTCATCGTGGAAGATGTCAATGGTTGCGTCCTGGACAAGCACAAGATGGGTGATTTGTAGATGCGTGCTGTGTTTTTCCAACAGGTGGAACGCGGTTCTGGCACAGGCGCACACGGCACGAAGCTGCTCGTAGCGCAAGCTCCGAAGCTGAAAGCGACCAAATTTGGGATCGATCGAGGCTCCAGCGTAGATCATGTGATCGATGCCATCGGTTGCCTCAAGATCGCAGTAGTGGGGCGTGATCCGCTGCATTGCTTCCTGCCAGCGTTCCCAGGTTTCCCGCAGCAGCGTGTTGATGTTATACACCATCGCGTCATAGTCGGTACGCGCCCGATAAACGCATTCGTGATCATTGGCACACGCCTGACGGTAAGCGTTGATAGCAGCGATCGCCGTTTCGCCGCACTGGGCAAAGTAGTCAAAGTAAATTTCGAGATGATCCCGCAGATAGCGTAGTCGGCTCACTTCAGCATCAACGGTGATGCCTGCTTGCAGTTGGCGAATGTTTTCTAGTAAATCTAACCGCAGTTGTTCGCCCAGCGCGGTCGTCGTAGCATTACAGGCAGAATCAACGATCGCTAGTGCCAGATGAAACTGCTCTAGCAAATCGGCTTGAATGGCTAAATTGCGTTCATGAGACGAGCCACGAATGTCGGAAATGCCGTAAAGGGGATACACATTGTGAAACGCAATAGCTTCTGGCGGTAAGCCCATGCTGCGACGCTCCGCTTCTTGCAAAAAGCGCCACTCTACAGACGGATGGATATTGGTAATGAGGCGCTGTTGTACCAGTTGCCACTGGGCAGTGGTGAGCGCTTGTGTAAAGGCAGGAATGAGTTGCTCGGCATGGCGGCAATCTAGCGCGTCAAAGGTGTAGGGTTGGTCGCTCAACAGGGCTACCACACCAACGGCTCCAGGTGGCTTCAGTGTTGGGGTTGTCGCTTGCAGAATGTCATTAATGGATGGGTCTACGACATCAGTTTGATCGCTCAAGCTATGGTTAAGAGCCAGCAGCGGGATGAGCAACAAAGAGCGTACGCCCATTTTGACCAGTAGCCGTCCGCCATCGGTACGCGGATCTTGAGCCAGATCAGCAACGATAGACACCTGATTGGTGCGGAGCGCGTGCATAAAGTGAGATGCTTGCAGCGCCTCTAGCGGATAGAGCGTTGGATGCGCTTCGTCGCTGATGGAACCCATAAACAACCGAATTTGATCCGTTTCAATGCTTAACAGCAGGGTATTTTGAGCACGAAAGAGCGATCGCATCTGCTGGTTTAACTCGCGGAATTTGTGGGTACGCAGAATCGAATCGCGATCGACCAGCAATTGTGTAATACGGCGAATAATCTCCCGCTCGGTCACGTCCAAGCCTTCCAGCAGCAGACAGCCTTCAGGCTGATACTGCTGTAGTTCTAGTTGCTCCTCCAAGCGCTCAAACTCCAGTGGATCGGCGAGTGCGGCTTCGATCGCTGGTAGCGTCCTTTGCTGAAGCTCCAGAGCAGGAGGCTCATCCCGTTGGGTGTCGAGGCGTATCAGTTGCAGTTGCTCAGAGCGTAGCCAGAACTCGACGTAGCGCGGCTCAGTATGCAGCGGGCTTTGGAGCGCAATCATCACGGGTTCGTCTAGCAAGCGACCACTTTGCAGATCAACCTGGTAAAACTGTTGCAGCACTCGATAGAGTAAATGTCGGCGATATAAGCGCTGGATTGCCCCACTGTCTGCGGCAGCCATTAACTGCTGGAGAATGTGCTCCAAGCCTCCTTGGGTGTCGGTCGCTGGAAGACCGAGAAGCCGACGGAAGTAAGCATTGGCATACTGCAACGTCATCGAATTCGGTTCGATCGTCGCGATGAGTAGCCGACTACATTGCTGGAAGTAGCTCAACCAGGTATGAGTGTCTTCGGTTGGGGTTTCTGGTAGTGTGGGGACGATCGCTGCCATCTCGGTACCTAACGCTTCAGTGCCCAAAGCCTCAATACCTGATTGCAGTAGCGCTGATGGCTGCTCTAGCGCGATCATGGGGCGATCGGGCAACGGCAGCGCTGCACCAATAGTCTGAGTCGCAGCGGTTTGATGCTCGTTCAATGGCATATTCGTCACCGACTCAGAAGGATGCATGGTAATCTGCCTCAGGTGAATGGACACTTAATAAAGTGAGTAATGCTTCAGACTAATTCAGTAACGCGATGTCATGAGCATAAAAAGGCTGCTGAGGATGGAGTTTCCTGCCTTGGAGTAGTGCCCCAGCCCCTCTCCTACAATTTAGACGACGACCTAATTAATAGTCTTACAGCACTGATGAAGATTCTGTAGTGATCCAGGTAGTCAGCCGTTAAACAGGTTTTCCAGCGGTGGCTGGCTTTATCGAACGAATGAAAGCTGCCAACAGAGGCAAGAGCGATCGCCAAACCGTTGAGAAGGCGGCTGTTGGGGTTCTCTTGGGTGCTAAGAACACGTTAGGATCGAGGTCTCAAACGCTCAATTTATCGATTCACCGGATCAAGCGAACCGAAAGCGCTAATCTGGATAAAGATCAGGCAGCGATTTGCTGTCGGGCAGTTTTTCGTGTAACAGTGCCACATCAGTGGACAACTAATTAGCTGGCAAAAAACGAGTCATGTTTGAAGCACTCTCCGATCGCCTGGAGTCTACCTGGAAAAAGCTGCGCGGTCAGGACAAAATCTCAGAATCGAATATCAAGGACGCAGTGCGTGAAGTGCGGCGGGCCTTACTGGAAGCAGATGTCAGCCTTCAGGTCGTTAAAGACTTTGTGTCAGCAGTCGAGACGAACGCCCAGGGTGCCGCAGTCATTGCCGGAGTGCGCCCCGACCAGCAGTTTATTGAGATTGTCCACAACGAGTTGGTGCGGGTCATGGGCGGCGACAATGCGCCCCTTGCCAATGCCCCTACTGCGCCGACGGTCATCCTCATGGCAGGCTTGCAGGGGACTGGTAAAACCACTGCCACAGCAAAACTGGCGCTGCATTTGCGCAAGGAAAACCGCTCCACGCTCCTTGTTGCAACGGATGTGTACCGTCCAGCGGCGATCGACCAGCTTATTACCCTCGGTCGTCAAATCGACGTACCCGTTTTTGAACTGGGTAAGGATGCAAACCCCGTTGAAATTGCGCGTCAGGGTGTCGCTAAGGCAAAAGCCGATGGCATCAACACCGTCATTATTGACACTGCCGGACGTTTGCAGATTGACGAAAGCATGATGGCAGAGCTGGCGCAAATCAAAGAGACGGTGCAGCCTCACGAAGTCTTGCTGGTCGTTGATGCCATGACCGGGCAGGAAGCCGCCAGCCTGACCGAGACCTTCCATAGCCAAATCGGTATTACGGGTGCCATTTTAACCAAGATGGATGGCGATACGCGGGGTGGCGCAGCGCTTTCGGTACGGCAAATCTCCGGTCAGCCGATCAAATTCATTGGTGTTGGCGAAAAAGTGGAGGCATTGCAGCCCTTCTACCCCGATCGCATGGCATCCCGCATTCTGGGCATGGGTGACGTACTGACCCTCGTCGAAAAGGCGCAAGAAGAAGTAGACCTGGCAGATGCCGAAAAGATGCAGGAGAAGATTCTCTCTGCCAAATTCGACTTCACCGACTTTTTGAAGCAGACCCGGATGCTTAAAAACATGGGTTCGCTGGGCGGCATTATGAAAATGCTCCCCGGTATGGGCAAGATCAGCGATGAACAGTTACAGCAGGGCGAAAAGCAGCTTAAACGTGCCGAAGCGATGATCGGCTCGATGACTGTGGCAGAACGCAAAAATCCTGAACTCTTGTCTGGTTCGCCTAGCCGTCGTCGTCGGGTGGCGCGTGGCGCTGGCTATGCCGAAAGCGATGTGAGCAAGCTGGTGAGTGATTTTCAAAAAATGCGATCGCTCATGCAGCAAATGGGACAAGGACGCTTTCCAGGGATGGGTGGAATGCCCGGAATGGGTGGAATGCCCGGAATGGGTGGCGCACCCGGAGGAGGGAATCGCCCTACTCAACCGGGCTGGCGCGGTTATGCGACGGGCAGCAGCAACAAGAAGAAGAAAGACAAGAAAAAGAAAGGCTTTGGCAATCTGTAGGCTCTGTAGCGATCGCCATAGAGCTTAGGACATTGGGATCAAAGGGGGTGCCAGTATGGCTACGGCTGTATCTGTAGACTGTGACATCAGTAGAAGTCGGGTTGTGACCCGTCCCATCCCACTTTTTTGAGATTCCGCTACGATAAGAAGCTTGTGTAACGTAGGAGAGTGTCTCGCTATGAAACGAATGCTGATTGCTGTGTGTTTGGCAGTAGCTAGTGTTGGTGCAGTGGCATTTTACTACTGGCAGCAAGCAACCCAGTTGCCCGAGTGGTACGCTTCTAGCCAGCCAGATTCACTGAATCAGCTTGACCAGGCTGGCGCATCAACCCCTCTAGCGAATCGCCCTACGCCTTCCGTGAAGCCATCGATCGTGATCACTCGCACTCAACCGACCAGCCAACCGTCTGCGATCGTCACCCAGCCGAGCCAACCCGTCCGTGCGGTGTCGCAAGCCCCTCCCAAGCCGCCAACCCAGACACCAACTAAGACCCAACAGCAAAAGGAACTGACGCAGTTATTTACAAACGAAATCACACGTAAAGTTGAGGATAAGAAGCTGGGTGCTGCTTTGAAAGGTACCAATACCACGATCCAAAACGGCAACATTGAGAGTGGCGCTGTTGTTAACTTCAAGGATATTTCGCTAGATCAATTGCCACCCGCCGAACGTGACTTTGTGACAAAGTTAGTCACTGCCTTCCCAGCGTTGGGGCAGCAAAGCTTCTACATTGGTATCGAAGGCAAGCCGACCATCAAAGACGGGCAAGCTCAGCTAAACGACGATATGCGGATCAAGCTTGGTAAGTTAAGCTTTACACCAGCGCAGCTTTCAGAGCGCTTGGGCATTCCTGAAGAGCAGATTCGTCAGCAGATCCAGTTACAGGTGCAGCTAGGCAACCTCACTGGCGATCTATTGTCTCCAGTGGACGATCGCGGCGGCATGCAGAACAACTTGAATCCATAGCCTACGCTGCTACGGTTCATCAAGAACTAGCTTGAATGACTGCTGCTCTTACACTGATGATGTTACTTAGGCAGTTTGCAAGGTGCCCTTCTCTGCTTCATCACCCGTCTCCTTAAGAAGAGGACGTAAGGGAGGGAGCGGTTGCAGATTATGTGAGCCAGACGACCCTAGGCAATGATGCCGTTTGATGTTGTGTTCTTGCCCCGTTATGACAAATCGCCTTGCCCAAACCAATAGCCTCTACCTGCGAAAACACGCCGAAAACCCGATCGATTGGTGGTATTGGTGTGACGAGGCGATCGCGACGGCTCAACGTGAAAACAAGCCGATTTTTCTCTCCATTGGCTACTCTAGCTGCCACTGGTGTACGGTCATGGAAGGAGAAGCCTTCTCTGATTGGATCATCGCCGATTATATGAATGCGAACTTTGTGCCGATCAAAGTCGATCGCGAAGAGCGTCCTGATCTTGACAGCATTTATATGCAGGCAGTGCAACTTATGATTGGGCAGGGCGGTTGGCCGCTCAATGTCTTCATCTCGCCGGATGACTTAGTGCCTTTTTACGGTGGCACGTACTTTCCAGTGGAGCCGCGCTATGGGCGACCGGGCTTTTTGCAGGTACTCCAGTCGATTCGTCAGTACTACGATACGCAGACAGATAAACTGCAAGCCATGAAAGGTGAGATTCTAGCGAATCTTCAAGAAGCTACTGCGTTCCAAACAGCGCCGTTAATGGGAGTCGATCGCCTACAAAGTGGGCTAGAAGCCAACACTGCTATTCTTGCGTCTGCCAAGCCTGGTCCACGCTTTCCCATGATTCCTTATGCCGAAGCAACGCTGCGATCGACACGGTTTTCTCTTGAATCACTGCATAATGCCAGCGACTTGAGCCGTCAACGGGGGCTCGACCTCGCTCTGGGTGGCATTTTAGATCATGTGGGCGGCGGTTTTCATCGCTACACGGTTGACCCAACCTGGACAGTGCCGCACTTTGAGAAAATGCTCTACGACAATGGACAAATTGTGGAGTACTTGGCAAATTTGTGGGCATGTGGCGTGCAGGAACCTGCCTTTGAACGAGCGATCGCCTTTACCGTGCAATGGCTCCAGCGCGAGATGACTGCACCCGAAGGTTACTTCTATGCTGCTCAGGATGCCGACAGCTTTACCGATCCTACGGCTGCCGAACCGGAGGAAGGAGCCTTCTACGTCTGGGATTACCAGGCGCTGGTTGAACTCTTGACACTTCCCGAACTAGCAGAACTGGCAGACCAGTTCACTGTGACCGACAGCGGCAATTTTGAGGGTTTCAATGTCCTGCAACGTCGCTGTCCCGGCACATTGACTGAATCCCTCGAAAAAACGCTGGGTAAGCTCTTTCTCGTTCGCTACAGTGCTCCTGCTGAAACCCTCTCCACGTTTCCGCCTGCCCGCAATAACGAAGAAGCGAAAGGTACAGGCTGGGCGGGTCGCATTCCCCCCGTGACCGATACAAAGGCGATCGTCGCGTGGAATAGCCTGATGATCTCTGGCCTTGCCAGTGCCGCCAGTGTGTTTCAGCAGCCGTCCTACCTGCTCCTTGCTGCCAACGCCGCCCATTTTATCCTCCAGCATCAATGGATTGAAGAGCGCTTCTATCGCGTCAGTTACGATGGCAAGCCCGATGTTCTGGCGCAATCGGAAGATTATGCTCTGTTTATCAAAGCCCTGTTGGATCTCGATCAGGCTTCCGTAAGCGTTCGAGGCTTAGGCGTTCAGGGATCAGTAGACGGAGAGCCGTCTGCCCCACTCCCCACTCCCCACTCCTTCTGGCTCGATCGCGCGGTTGCACTCCAGGCAGAATTTGATGACTTGCTCTGGAGCATTGAGCTAGGCGGTTATTACAACACGGGTGCCAGCGACAATTTGCTGCTGCGGGAACGGAGCTACATCGACCATGCCACACCCTCAGCCAATGGTATCGCGGCAGCAAACTTAGTGCGCCTGTCGCTGTTGACCGAAGATTTGAGCTACCTCGACAAGGCAGAGCAAACGTTACAAGCGTTTGGTAGCGTTATGGAGCGATCGCCTCAGGCGTGTCCGACTCTCTTTGTTGCCCTTGACTGGTTCCACAACCATATTCTGATCCGTACGACTGCCGCGCAGCTTGCCACACTCGCCACGCAATACCTGGCTACGGCTGTTTGCAAGCTAGAGCCTGACTTGCCCGCTGGTGTCGTTGGCTTGGTTTGCCAGGGTCTCAGTTGCCAGGAACCTGCCCGCACTCAGGCACAGCTACAGGAACAGGTGCGGCTCAGTCAGGTGAGAGGTTCGGGTTCTTTTAGCCAGACATAATGGAGCGTTCTCTTGCTAATCAGCGGCTTTCTGTCATTATCCCAACCTTAAACGAAGCTGAAAACTTACCGCGCACTCTAAAAATCGTTCAAGCGGCGGCTCATGTAGAAGCGATCGTGGTGGATGGTGGCAGTGGCGACGCGACAGCGGCAGTGGCAACAGCCTTGGGTGCGAGGGTGCTGGTTTCAACCGGTGGACGTGCGCAGCAAATGAACGCTGGTGCGGGTGCTGCTAGCGGTAGTATCTTGCTTTTTCTGCACGCTGATACTGAACTTCCACCTGATTTTGATGTGCTGGTGCAACAAACGTTGTTGAAACGAAACGTGATTGCAGGGGCGTTTGCCTTGAAAATTGATGGCGCAAGTCCCTGGTTACGTGTGGTGGAAGATGGTGTAAAGGTGCGATCGCGGTGGTTTCAGATGCCCTATGGCGATCAAGCAATTTTTCTGAAGGCATCCGTTTTTCAGGCGATCGGTGGCTTTCCAGCACTGCCGATTATGGAAGATTTTGCCATTATGCAAACTTTGAAGCGACGCGGAAAAATTGCGATCGCCCCTGCTGCTGTTTTAACGTCGGGTCGTCGCTGGCAAAAATTAGGCGTTTGGCGCACCACGCTGATTAATCAGTGGATCATTCTTGGCTATCGGTTAGGCGTTTCTCCCGATCGTCTAGCCCATTGGTATCACCAACAGGGCAAGCTACGTTAGGCGATCGCGCCACCACACGAGCTTCCAGCACCTGCCGTGCAGCCAAAACAATGGCGACCCGTGACAATGCGCCGTTTTGCCAGTTGGTCGAGGTTAAAGTCTCGAATATGAGGACGCTGGCGATCGGGCTGCTGTAGTTCAAGTTCAAGCATTTGATTAAAGTCGCAATCAAACAGGCGACCATCCCACGCGATGGATAGGGTGTTGCGACACATCAGACCCTTGATCGTGCAGGGGCTAAAGGCATTAATCAAACGTGCCATATATGCCTGCAAACTGCCTGATTGCTCTAACCATTCCAGATAGCGGGAGATGGGCATATTGTTAATGGTCAGCAAGCGATCGAAGGTAATACCGTGATTAGCCAGCAAGCCAGCCTTCCATTCCTGTTCTAATTGCGTTTGATTTGCCGATAGTGCAGCATCGACAGGATTGCTTACCAGCGAGAGTTGGCGGTGTGGGTCGCCGCTACCATAGCCCACCGCATTGAGCCGTTTGAGTGCGGTAATTGATTGCTCAAACGTGCCATCACCGCGTTGAGCATCTGTGTTGGGCTGGCAATAGTGCGGTAGAGAGCACATTACTTCCACACCCCGATCGGCAAACCAGGAGGGTAAATTTTCCATGCGCGGCAAGAGAAGGACGGTCAAATTGCAGCGATCGATGACGTGCTTACCCCGTAAGACACATTGCTCCACCAAGTAGCGAAAGTGAGGATTCAGTTCCGGTGCCCCGCCCGTGAGATCAACAGTGTGAGCGTCTGTCTGATCGAGGGCAGCCAGGCAGGCATCGATGGTGTCTCGATCCATCATCTCTTTGCGATCGGGACCCGCATCCACATGACAATGATGGCAGGTCATATTGCAGAGCTTGCCAAGATTGATTTGAAAAATGTCAAGTTTGGTGGGGGTCAGGGTTTCCCAGCCATGAGTTGCGATAGTGGCATCAAAATTGCCTTGGGCTGGAGTGTTGTCAAGCTCAACCGCATTAAGTAAGGTCATCTGCTGCTTCGCGCTAGCTAGAACCGCGTTTCGTTGTTTCAGAGAGAGCGTTGCAGTCGGGCTAGACATAATGAATCCTGTAGCGTCGTCCAGGTAGAAAGGTCAAGTTTGATCAGGTAGGGCTGACGCGAAATGAACGAAACGTCCTCCCGACCACCCATTCCAGGGAAGTTAAAGAGCAAAATCCCTGTCCAAGGAGGAACGTACGGGAATGCGTAAGTCCCATCAACGTCTGTACGCTCTTGCTCCATCACGTTCAGCCTGAAACAGGACGCTTTGCTTGAGCCAAACACCTGTGCCGAACGGAGACAAGGTGAAGTGCCGCGCAAACGTCAGGCATTGACTTTAGCTTCCAACGCTTTACGTGCCACATGAGTCACATAGACCGTTACCGCAACTGTAGCAAGCAAACCAACGAGACGAATTGCCCATTGAATCGTTGAATGAGTCGGCTGATCTTCAGACCCAATTCTGGCGATCGCGCCTGCTAGAGAGCCAATATAGACATACATCGCCGTGCCAGGCAGCATCCCGATCGAGCCTAGTGTATAGTCTTTGAGCGAAACCCCTGTGATGCCAAAGGCATAGTTCAACAGATTGAAGGGAAAAACAGGAGAGAGACGGGTCAGCAGCACAATTTTGAACCCTTCGCTGGCAACTGCCTGGTCGATCGTGGCAAAGTTTGAGTTCCCTTCAATCTTCTTGCTAATCCACCCACGCGCCAGATAGCGTCCCACGAGAAAAGCGGCGAGGGCACCTAGCGTCGCCCCGATGAAGCTATACACCGTACCCAGCCAAACCCCGAAGACGGCTCCGGCACCCAGCGTCAGAATCGATCCCGGAAGGAAGGCGACTGCTGCCACGATATAAATAGCAATGAACGCAGCGCCACCGACAGCACCCAGGCTTTCAATCCATTGCAAGGCAAGGCGAAGCAGAGCGGAGGGATTGAATGCCAGCGCATTTCCTGTACTTTGAGCCAGTGTAAGCGAAGCGACCAAGACAGCGATCGGACTCATACTCAACCCGTAGCTCCACTGAAAAACTTGACTTTAGGAGCGATGGCTGAGAGACACGATGGCTTCTAGCAGCATCCGCCGCCATTGTAATGCCAGGTAGAGTCTGTGATGAGGACATCCTGCGGAAATTGCAGAGCAAGCTTTGCCGCCGTTTTGTCGCAGATGGCTAAAGGAATGCCGCGTTGTAGCAGGTGCCCAGCACGATCGTCTAGCTGCGGTTCAGCACCACTATAAACAGCAGTTTTGCCCGTAAATACGCAGGCACCATCCGCTGGAATCGGTACTTTAAATGACACCGAATCCAGGCTCTCCAATAAAAGAGGCGCATCCAGCCCATAACTGTGTGTGTCGAGGACGCGATAGGGACGACGGGCACGAATCTCAACCTGCCCAAAGCCAATTTCAGTCAGATGTTCGATGTATGCCTCGTAGGTCAGTGCTCCCGACAAGCAGAGGGCGCGTAGCCGTTCATCTTGCTGAAGATGCAGTGGTATGGAACGAGTCGCGATCGGGTCACTCATAATCAGCCGTCCACCCGGTTTCAACACTCGGTAGGCTTCACGCAATGCTCGCTGCAAGTCGTCCGGCTCAAAGATATTAAATAAGCAATTTTGCGCCACCACATCTACCGAGGCATCCGGTACTGGTAAAGCAAAGGCATCGCCTGCCAAAACCTTGACAAAAGCAGGATCAAACCAGTCGTTATCCTCAGTCGCAAGCTGTAAGTTGCGAGTGGCAGCTTGTCGCATTTCAGGCACCGGATCAACCGCAATCACACCGCCTGCTTGACGACAGAAGTAGGCAAACTGAAGCGCTTCAATGCCGCCACCCACACCAATGTACAAGACCGTAGGCGCTCCAAATAACTCGGTTGGATGCACCGTTGAGCCACAGCCGTAGTTCATCTGCTGCATAATTTTTGGGATCGTCAGTCCCGGCAGTCGCAGTGGTGGGGTACTGACGCAGCACAAGCCAATTTGAGGCGTTTCAGCTGCTTCAGCGTAAAATTGGGCGGTTGTTTCCAGATAAGTCATAAATTCGATTCTAGATGATGGAGTCAAAGATCAAAGTGTGACCCATGAAATACGTCTAGTGTAGCGATAAACGCTTTTAGGGGTTTGGCATTGGTTTGCACCGCTAGACCGCTGGTTGCTGACGTAACGAATTAAAAGCGTGCTCAAGGTCGGCTAAGGTTGTCGATGCCGCTATTGCCTGAGTTCGGCTGCCTTTTTAAGGAAGGGGTGGCGCACTGCCCCAACCAGGGAGTAGCGCGATCGTGCCATCACAACAAACAACAGATGTTGGGGCGCTGCTACCCACTGACTTTTAACAAACATTACATTCATTCGGTTAGTGATGGAGCAGTCTGCCTGCAAAGCCTGCCATCGACCGAAGCTTTTGCTGAGAATTGGCTAAGGATCGGGGATCAAATAACCTGTAATCTGTAGGGTGTGCTAGGCAACGCCGTAACGCACTCTACCTGATTAAATTCACGATCCTAAGTAAAACCTTGGTCACAGGAGGGTTTCTAACAACCAATTAATCATCTGGATCGCTCTGCCCCCTTAGCAATGGATTCACTCAGGGAGAACGGTCTGCATCACACAGTTTCTCTACAATTCCGAAGCGTTAGCCAAAAGCGTTAGCCAAAACTTCTACCTTCTCCCCTAAAATAAGCCAGAGACTATCCCCACAGGCGCGTATATGAATTCCCTCTGGCAACAACTGACGCTATCCACTCTATCGCTTCACCAGTGGCGGAGTGCTAGCTATTTGCATCGGTTGTTAAGTCCCTTACGGCACTGGCGACAAAGTAGCTTTATGCTTCGGTGGGGCGATTTGCTGGGAGCGGCGTTGGTTGGGCTGGTGTTTGCGATCGCTCCCTTTGTGTCCGATGACAAAAGTTCTCTCGCGGTTCTGCTGGCTGCTTGTGCAGGTTTCTGGGCGCTGTTAACACTGTCCGATGGTGATGACGGTAGTGGGTTGGCGCTTGAGGCTCATCCAACAGAAACAGCGCGATCGCCGCAGCGCTGGCATGATTGGCTCAGCTTCAGTCGTTCTCCTCTAGCAACGCCAATTCACTTGATGGTCATTTTGTATTGGGGTGTTTCAGCCGCCGCAACAGCCCTCTCCCCAGTGAAACGAGCCGCATTCACAGGGTTAAGCAAACTCACGCTATACCTGATTTTGTTTGCATTAATGGCACGGGTGCTGCGATCGTCCCGCGTTCGTTCCTGGGTCATTGGCGTTTATCTTCATGCGGCGCTGCTCGTTAGTTGTTATGGCATTCAGCAGAAAAGATCTGGTGTGGCAGCGCTCGCTACGTGGGTTGATCCAACGTCTCCCTCGGCTAAGGAACCCCGCGTTTATAGCTATTTGGGCAATCCTAATTTGCTGGCGGCTTATCTTTTGCCCGCGATCGCGCTCAGTCTTGTCGCTTTCTTTGTTTGGCAGCGCTGGGGGCCAAAACTGCTCGCAATCACAATGGTGTTCACTAACTCCGCTTGCCTTTACTACACAGGTAGTCGAGGCGGGTGGCTTGGCTTTGCAGCGATGATTTTTGTATTGTTGGTCTTACTATTCCATTGGTGGAGTGTGCATTTACCCCGCTTCTGGCGTACGTTAGCGTTACCCATAGCCCTGGGAGTAAGCGCCGGAATGATTGTCTTGGCAGTTTTGCTAGTGGCACCCCTCCGCGATCGAGTCAGCACTGTTTTTGTTGGACGCAACGACAGCAGCAACAACTTCCGCATCAACGTCTGGATGTCGGTGCTAGACATGATTAAAGATCGCCCTATTCTCGGCATTGGACCGGGTAATGTCGCCTTTAACAGCATTTATCCCTACTACCAGCGTCCCCGCTTTAGCGCCCTTAGTGCCTACTCCATTCCGCTCGAAATCGCGGTTGAAACTGGAGTCATTGGACTCACCTGTTTTGTTTGGCTTCTGTTAGTTACGTTCAATATTGGTTGGCAACAGCTTCAGCGGCTGCGCGCAACTAGAGATTTGGATGGCTTTTGGCTCATGGGCGCGATCGCTACGGTCTTTGGTCTACTGGGTCACGGCTTGGTCGATACTGTCTGGTATCGACCACAGATCAATACCCTTTGGTGGCTGATGATTGCCCTAATTGCCAGCTACTACACGTTGCCTGCAAAACCACAAGAAAACGTGTGAAGACTAAAGTGTGCGCCTAGAAATTCTTCAAGGCACGCTGCATGGTTCGCTGGTCTTCACGTTTCTTAATGTCTTCGCGCTTGTCGTGCAACTTTTTGCCTTTTACCAGCGCCAGATCGATCTTGACCCACCCACGCTTCATATACATCTTGAGCGGTACCAGCGTTAAACCTTGCTGCTCAACTTTCCCAATCAGCTTGCGGATTTCTTCACGGTGCAGCAGCAGTTTACGGGTGCGAGTGGGTTCGTGGTTAAATGCTTGGCTAGTGGTTTGGTGGGGCGAGATCTGCACATTCATCAGCAGTATCTCGCCCTTACGAATCAGCGCAAAGCCATCTCTCAGGTTGACTTTACCTGCCCGAATGGATTTGACCTCCGTGCCCATCAGCTCGATGCCTGCCTCGTAAGTCTCTAGAATTTCGTAGAGATAACGAGCCTGACGGTTATCGCTGACAATCTTAAAGCTAGTACTGTTATCGCCCATACATTTCACTCTAGCGCTTCAGGTCACGGTCTGCTAGCCGTTTAAGGAATAAATTAAGGAACAAAACGGGTCTTTGACGGTCATGAAGTAGACGATCGCTACCATTTAGGGAACGTTGAAGTCAGTGCTTCGATAAACACATCGGTCTACATTTCTCTGGCGTTTTAACGCTCTCATCGCCTACCAATTGATTGAGTTAACACGACGATCGTTACACTTTAAAACTATCACTGTCTAACTCGCTGGCTAACGGGTCAGCTTAGGCAGGTATCAGACAACGGGTTCGCGGCTTCATGACCTTAATCCTTCTTACTGCCATCCCTAGCCATGCTGAAGTTCTCTGAATCACTTTTCCGCCGTTCCCATCGCTGGGTCTACCCCTTGCTTTCGGTGCTGATCGCGCTCGGCATTTTTGTCGGGCAACCGTTGCTAGTGCAAGCCATTTCGCTGGGCGATCTGATCCGCATCATTCCTAGTGGTATTCAGGTCATCCAGCTTGCCAGACTTTCTGATCGACAAGAAGTGGCAATTGGCAAGCAAATGAACGAGCAAACCATTACCCGCCAATTCCGTTTATACCGTGGTGCAGAACTCAATCAGTATGTGAGCCAGATTGGTCAACGGCTAGCAGCTCAAGGCGGACGAACGCAAATTCCTTACACTTATCAAATTGTGGAAGATAAGAGCGTTAATGCGTTTGCAACGATGGGTGGCTTTGTTTATATCACCACAGGGCTTATGCAGGCAGCCGACAATGAGGCACAGCTTGCCAGTGTTATTGGGCATGAGACCGGTCATATTGTGCGTCGGCATCTGGTTAATCAACTCAAAGAAGAAGCAACGCTACGAGGAGCCGCAACACTGGCTAAAGTTAATAGCAACACGATCGTTAACCTGGGAACCACCCTGGCACTGACCCGTCCTCATAGCCGCAATGCTGAGTTTGAGGCAGACCAGGCGGGCATCGATATGTTGGGACGAGCGGGTTATGCTCAGTCTGCGGCACCAGCGTTTATGGCTAAGCTTCTAAGGCAGTCTTCTACACCAACCTTTCTCAGTACGCATCCGGCAACGTCTGACCGCGTGGCTCGCTTAAAGCAGTCTATAAGTCCGACAATGGAGAATGGGGCAGGGCTGGATAGCGTCGTTTACAAGGCACGGTTGCGATCGCTGTCTTAAGGGACGTGCATGAACGTAAGTAGCCAGTGACCTGAGTTTTCTCCTTATGGAACCCATTGGGTATCTTTATCCCGTGATCATTGGCTTTGCAGCAAGCCGTCATTTAGCAATCTACGATAGAGGCGGCTAAAGAAAGCTGTTTTCTGCTAGAAAATAGAGCAATCCAGTAGCTACAGGGCTTCTGCCTCCTGGGCAAGCGGTCAAATTGGTTCTATAGAACCAATTTGACCGCTTGTTGCTCTTGAATTAACGCGAGTTCGACGAGTTCTCTTGCGGCGATGCCATCCCGCCCGTGACTGAAGTCCGGGCTAACGGTGCGAAACCCGTTGAAACGGGTTGAATCTAAATTTCACTAGGCGTTCAGTCCCTTCAGTGGACTTTTCACGGTCAGCCCGGATTTTCAATCCAGGGCGGTTGGGCACCGAAGCGAACCGTTTTATCGAATTCACGTTGAATTAAGGTGCTCGCAACCGTCTCACCAAGTTACGATGCCGTATCTCAGTAGCCTTAACGACCGAGAATGGGGACTTGCTGCACCGTTGCTGTCCCAGATTTTGCCGCCGAAGAAACGGACATGACCTGTCAAAGTGGGACTCTTGTCCACATTGTGTGATCCGAAAAATGTGCCCCGGCAGATTCTCATTGTCATCTAACATTTGAGACACACGGTTGTCACTCGGCACGTCAATCCCTAACTTTCGTCAAATACCCTCAATTTGAGCTGCTGCCTACAGTTGAAAGTACTCCCATAACGCTTTGGAGTCTTGATGGCAAACTATCTCGCCGTGGCAACCGTGACGGCAACGCTCCAGCGAACACTTCAAGCAGCAGTACAAACTGATATTGAGGGCGCACGAATCACCACCGTACGCCCTAACGAGATTGGTAATGGCACGCCTGAGTCTGGGGTCAACCTGTTTCTCTATCAGGTGATTACCAATCCAGCGTTAAACAATATGGATGCAGCTCCCCTGCGATCGCGTGGGTTGCCAACTAAACGGCAAGCCGCGCTAGATCTGTACTATATGTTCAGCTTTTATGGCAACGAGGCAGATTTAGAGCCTCAACGCCTGTTAGGCAGTGTGATGCGAACGCTGCATGATAAGCGCGTCATCGACCAGGAGACGATTCAGGCAGCCTGCCGCGATCTGACCTTGCCGTTTTTGCAAGAGTCCAATCTGGCAGAGCAGGTGCAGCAGATTAGCATTGTGCCGCTCGATCTAAATTTAGAAGATCTATCAAAAGCCTGGTCAGTGTTTTTTCAAGCTCCCTATCTGCTTTCAGTTGCCTACAAGGTGCTGGTAGTGCTGTTAGAAGGAGACGAGGCACCAATAAGAGGATTGCCCATTCGCGATCGTCGTACCAGTGGACTTTCGCCATTTTTCAACCAGCCGCAGGTCGAGCAGGTAGTAGCCGAAGGGGGTATTGCCGACCCGATTGTGGCAGACAGTACGCTAGTGATTGTTGGTAAACAATTGAAGGGAGACTGGGGCACTCAAGTCCGCCTTTGTGGAGTCGAAGTCACGCCTACAGACATTGGTGCCCATCAAATGCTACTACCGTTGTCGCAAGTGCCGTCTACAGCTTTAAGAGCCGGGATCCAAAGTCTGCAAGTCGTTCATCCTTCCCCATCAAGCGATACTTCCCGCAGACGGGGTAAAGAATCAAATGCGGCTCCTTTTGTGTTGCGCCCACGCTTGCTACAGGTGCAGCTTATAGCAGAGCAGGAAGAAGAGGAGGATACGCGATCGGGGCAATTGCAACTGCAAACGAATTTAATCATTGGAGCGAAACAGCGGGTTGTGATGGTGCTCAACGAATGGAATGTGGAGCGTCCCGTATCCTATTTGTTTGATGCACCCAAAGCGGAAGAGGATAGCACGTCAGTGACCATTCCCTTTCAGGCGGTTAAACCAGGAGACTATCTGGTGCGCTTGATGATCGATGGTGCTGAAAGCCAATTGCAGGTAGACGATAATCCTGACAGTCCGACGTATGAGTGGTATGTCGGACCGAGGGTGACGCTTGCCTGAGTTAGTATAGCTATCGCCACAGAGCTTAGGACATGGAGATCTAAGGGGGTGTGGGGGGCTTCGCCCCCAGCCATGGCTCTACCCCTGCACCCCGTTCTCACCAGTCTGGCTACGGCTAGACATTGAATGCGTCCTCTTCCCTGCTGAAAGCACGTCAGGGTGACGGCAAACTGCAAGCAAAATTGGTAGCAATGAACGATCAAGTAGCTTTAAATCAGGTCTTGGCAGCGCAATACACCTCTGATTGGGCAAGACTCAATGAGCAATATCTGCTGGCATCGATCGCCCAAGTTGCCTCCTATCTACAAGCGCCAGGTACGTCTGTTACCCTCCTAGAACCGATCCAGCCACCTGCTGCCATTGACCAACTTTGTCAGATGTTTCAGTTGTCCAGTTTTGAGCGGGCGATCGTCCTACTGTGTGCAGGGATGGAACTGCAAAGCGACTTAGCAAGGCTACTGGCAAGCAGTTCTGATGATCCACAACGTGCCAGCCCGACGTTTAGTCTTGCCCTCACTCATTTGCCCCAGGGACACTGGAGCGCCCTCACGCCGGAATCTCCCCTGCGACGCTGGCATTTAATCGAGCTTGGTACTGCCTCCACACTCACTCATAGTCCTTTACGGCTTAATGAGCGCATTTTGCACTTTCTTCTCGGTGATACACAGCTTGAGCCACAGCTCATTGGTCTGGTTACAGCCCTACCCACCGCTTCAACGCCTCCGTTGCCGCAGTCGCAACAGCAGCTTGTGGTGGAGGTGCTGACCCTCTTGCAATCAGCTCAGGCTCCTTCTCTCGTACAACTTTGCGGTTACGACAGCGCCACGAAACGAGCGATCGCGACCGTCGTCTGTGCCGAGATGGGCTGCGGCTTGCTCAATTTGTCGGCTGACAGCTTCCCAACTGACCTAAATCAACTCCATCTCATACAAACGCTTCTGGAACGAGAAGCCCTGTTAACCAACAGTTTGTTGCTGCTTGACTGTGATGGTATGCAGGAAAGTGTTGAGGGTAGTCAGATTTCCCATCCCCAAATTAGCGCGATCGCTCGTTTGATGGAAACCTGCCACAAATCAATGTTTGTGTTCAGCCGCGATCGTCGTTCAGCGCGGCAGCGACCCGTCTTCAGCTTTGAGGTAACGCAACCCACGACGACCGAACAGCGGCAGATCTGGCTACAAAGCCTGGAAGCAGCCTTAGAGCAGGAAGCGGGCGTACGTTATGGAGCAGAACCATTCCAAATCATCCCGCAGATTGATAAATTGGTCAGCCATTTTAGCTTGTCGCCCTTAGTGATTCAGATGGTGTGTAATCAGTGCTTACCGCAGCAAGCGAGCGTTTCCTTAGAGTTTCCCTTGTCTTCGCGATCGGAGCCACCATCCCCATCAGAGCACTCTCTAGCCGAACGCTTATGGAAGGCTTGCTTGAGTTATGCCCGTCCCCAAATGGAAGAGCTGGCACAACCGATACGAAGCCAGGTCGATTGGGATGATCTAGTCTTACCTGATAAAGAAAAGCAAATACTTCAAACCGTTGCCACTCAAGTAAGACAACGGGCAAAGGTTTACGAACAATGGGGTTTTGCCAATAAAGGACAACGAGGTTTGGGTATTAGTGCGCTCTTTGCAGGCGGCAGCGGCACCGGAAAAACCCTCGCTGCTGAAGTGTTAGCGAACGAACTGCACCTCGATCTGTACCGCGTTGACTTAAGTGCGGTGGTAAGCAAATACATTGGCGAAACTGAGAAAAATCTGCGACGCATTTTTGATGCTGCCGAAATGGGAGGAGCTATTCTGCTCTTTGATGAGGCCGATGCCCTCTTTGGTAAACGGAGTGAAGTGAAAGATTCTCACGATCGCTACGCCAATATGGAAGTCGCTTACCTCTTGCAGCGAATGGAAGCCTATCGCGGCTTGGCTATCTTAACAACCAACTTAAAAAATTCACTCGATCAAGCCTTTCTCCGGCGCTTACGCTTTGTGGTGCATTTTACCTTTCCTGAAGTGGCGCAACGGGCAGAAATCTGGCAGCGCGTCTTTCCGAAGTCAACACCCATTCAAAATCTGTCTTACCAGAAGTTAGCAAGACTTAATGTTTCTGGTGGTAATATCCGCAATATTGCCTTAAATGCAGCTTTTCTAGCAGCAGAGACCAATGTGCCCATACAAATGCAACACCTTTTGCAAGCTGCTCAAAGTGAATATATCAAGCTAGAACGACCCCTAACCGAAGCCGAAATTAAAGGATGGTGAGAGTGATCTCCAGTACTGTTGCCAGAGTCGCTCTTAGGGGTTGTTTGAGAAGTGTCTGGCGGTTAAAACCGCGACTTAGACAAAGTCCGCCGACACGGACTACGGCAAGTCAAGGGTTTGAGCACCTGCGGCGGCAGGTTATAGCCTGACGGCATGGCTACGCTAGTGTCCGTATAGCCGCGTAAAGCCGTTGGCATCCAAGCAACGCGTAGCGTCTCCGTTGGCGCAGCCTTCTCCGAAGGAGTAGGAGTATTCAGTCGCCAAGGCTACTCTCTTTGCCCGCTTTCCAGCGGTTGAAAGGGCGCGAGTTCGACGAGTTCTCTCGCTGCGATTCCATCCCGCCCGTGACTGAAGTCCGGGCTCACGGTGCGAAACCCGTTTCAACGGGTTGAATCTAAATTCCACTAGGCGTTCAGTCCCTTCAGTGGACTTTTCACGGTTAGCCCGGCTTTTCAATCCAGGGCGGTTGGGCACCGAAGCGAACCGTTTCATCGAATTCACATTAAAATAATCTGCGATCGCATCATCATTAATCAGGCACTTTTTAAACGGCAAGTGTTGAGTAGTGGATTTATGAGGATGATCGCCCGCTCATTTAAGCAGCGGTATTTGCGTAAACAAAAACAGGAACGCGTTTATAGGCAGGCGTGCCCGATCGTGTCTCAATTCTTGCCTTAAAAATCACATTCACTTCTGGGTAGAACATCACTGCCGCACCGGGACGCACAGCCCCGTAAATGACTTCCACCTGCTCCAGCTTGCCTGCATCACCCTGCACTGTCACACGCTGATGTGCAGCCAGTCCTACGGACTCCGCATCAAGGCGATTCATCAAAATGCAGTTGCGGTGAGGGATGCCGCGATAGTGGTCGCCAATTTTGTAAACGACGGTGTTGTGCTGTGAGTAGCTCCGTCCCGTCATTAGTGCCAGAACGATACCTGGCGTTGCTGCGGGTACGCCAAAGTCTTGGGGTTGAGGCAGCGTCAACTCAGGCAATGGCGTGATGAACATAGACGCTTTGCCCGATGGGGTAGCAAACTTTGGTTCCGTGAAAATGCGTCCGTCGATCGTAAACTCTTCGTTTGTGTCATCGATCGCGCCGATTTTCTCGTATCCAGGAATGGTTTGAGCAATCAGTTGGCGGACGTACTTTGTGTCCTGAAGTTTGCGCCAGTCAACCGGATCGTCGCCCAGAAGACGATGCGCGATCGTGGTGAGAAATTCCACCTCCGAAATCAGGTTGGCATTCTTCAGATGGGTTTTGCCTTCGTCATTCAGGCGCACAAAATTATTACCCGATTCCACCGTCGTTTTATGAGGATTCTCAAAGCGATTCAATACGGGAATGATGATCGTGTTCTGTTTTGCCAGCCCGTTAAAATGTCCCACATTGGGCTTGGTCGCCACATAGATCACCGTTTCGATGTTGCCGATCGCCCGTTTTGCTTGGGTCAAATCAGGGTTTGCACCATACAGATTGCCGCCCAGACAGAGTAACGTATCGACTTTGCCAGCATCCGCCGCTTCAATGAGGTCGCGGGTGTGGTAGCCCTGAACTTTGCTGAGCGGTCGGCCTAGCAACTTTTCGAGCGCTACCTGAATTTCCTTTTTGAGCTTGACCGTGACACCCATCGAGCCAAAGCCCTGCACGTTGGAATGTCCCCGTACAGGCATGGTGCCTGCCCCTTCTTTGCCTGCATTGCCAGTTATAAGAGCCGTGTTGGCGATGCTAAAGACATTATCCACACCGTTTTCGTGCTGGGTGATGCCCATTGCCCAGCCGAAAACGACCCGCTCTGAGGTGCCAATGATGGTGGCAGCGGCTGCAATTTCTGGTTGAGAGACACCACAAGTTTCAGTGATGGTATGCCATGAGGTCGATCGCGCTTGTTCGACCACTGCTTCCCACCCATCGGTATGCGCTTTCAAATAGTCTTCTTTGACTAAACCTTGCTCAAGCAGCGCTTTTTGGATGCCCACAAACAGCGCGACATCGCTACCGGGAATGGGTTGCAGGTACAGGGACGAAATCTCGGCACCTTGCAACAAACGATCGGGAAAGGCAGGTGAGCCAAATTTCACCAGTCCTGTTTCCATCATGGGGTTGATGACGATGATCTTCGCGCCGCGATCGCGCAGTCGAATCAACTCATTCATCAAGCGGGGATGGTTGTACGCTGCGTTAGAACCTGCCAACACCACACAGTCTGCTTTTTTCAGACTTTCCAGGCTCACCATTGACGTGTTGGTGCCAAAAACTTGCTTGAGCCCAACGGTAGAAGGCGCATGGCAAAGATCCGAACAGTCTGCAAGGTTATTTGAACCCATCGCCCGGATCATGAGTTGCAGCAGATATGCCGCCTCATTGGACGATCGCCCAGAACTGTAGGATGCGACTCGTTCCGGCGCTTTGCGAAAGGCAGTTTCAACGATCGCGTAAACCTCATCCCACGAAAGCCGCTCATAGTGAGCTTTGCCCGCGCGCAAAATGACTGGAAAGCTCCATCTTCCCAAGCGATCGGCTTCCATTGATGTCAGCGGCTGCAGTTCGCTAAGGCTATGTTTCTCAAAAAAATGAGGGGCGATCGCAGGCTTCAGTTCTGACGAAATCGCCTCGACGCTTTTCATGCAGCGCTGGAGCTTTTCACCATCCTCATTGGTAAAGCCCCCTTTTTGTCCGCCTGTCCCCCAGGAACAGGACAAGCAAGCGCTGTTATGCAGCAACGTTTGCCACAGCTTCGACCCCTCTGGCGACAGGGTATGTTTTGCCCAGTATTGAATGATCGAAGGACCACCCCCGATCGCAGGCGTTTCGTCATTCGTCTCATGAAACGGGGGAAGGGGCTGAATATGCTGTTGGGTCTTTGCATCCATCGGGCTAACCTCTGCGGTTGAAACAACAGCTTTGAGCGGAGCAAATGGTTACGACAGCAGCACCACTACAAAGCCCTGACACTAGCCAGCCTATCGATCGTTACATATATTCCCTTCTAGGGCTGTTTCTCTAGCGACTTTAACGCAACAATGCGTGTCAAAGGAACCGTTAGAGAGTTGCAAGCGACTAATAGTTACTAGCTCCCGCATCAGTTGCACGTTGTGTCGCGGTTGGCTGCTCGTCAACCGTCGGTAACTGCACCGTAAACGTAGTGTGTCCAGAACCACTATTGACTGAAATTTTGCCACCTAAACAGTCTACCAATTTACTCACTAACGCTAGCCCCAAGCCTGTACCGCCACGTTTCCACGGATCGGCTTGCGGCACCCGATAGAACTTTTCAAAGATGCGGGTCAGTTCTGCGGCTGGAATTTCGGCACCAGAATTGTCGACGCTTAACTCAAAGTATTGGGCAGTCAAGTTAACAGATACTTTGATTTCACCCTCTGGTGGCGTGTACTTACAGGCGTTGTTAACTAGCTCGACCACAATGCGTTCCAGGCTGGGCTGATCGGAAATCAGGGCAGGCAACTGGAGTGGCAAGTCCATTTCCAGGCTCTGCTGCTGGGTTTCGGCACGTTGAGAGAATGATTGAATGATGGGCGGCAACCAATCGTTAAGATCAATGGCTTCAGGAGTGGGTAGTCCTAAAGATGTAAGGATCGATAGGACAACATTACTTCAGTTGTTTGATGTCAATTGATCTACCACCGTGTCCTGCTTGTCAATCAACTCACACGGTCAAAAATGGCAAAATCCATAACGGCAAGCAGAACTTGAAGTGCCGCGAGTGTGGCAGACAGTTTGTCCAAGACCCGCAGTCCAAACGCATTGATCAGGCGACTAAAACCTTGATCGACAAACTCTTGTTGGAGAAGATTCCTTTAGCTGGAATAGCGAGAGTCGTAGGTGTTTCAGAGCCTTGGCTGCAAAGCTATGTCAATGCCAAATATGAGGCAGTGCCCCAACAGGTCGAGGTGGGGGTTAAAAAAAAGGGCGTTTGACGATTCAGTGTGACGAGATGTGGTCCTTTGTCGGCAACAAAGGGAACAAGCAGTGGATTTGGCTTGCCTTAGATGTGGCAACACGCGAAATTGTTGGGGTGTATGTTGGCGCTCGGAGCCGTGAGGGGGCACAAGGATTGTGGGCTGCCTTACCCGCTGTGTATCGACAGTGTGCCGTCTCCTATACCGATTTCTGGTCAGCTTACAATGAGGTATTCCCCAGCCAGCGGCATCAAAGTGTCGGCAAAGAAAGTGGCAAAACCAGCTACATTGAACGGTTTAACTGTACCTTACGGCAGCGGGTTTCAAGACTAGTGCGCAAGACCCTATCATTTTCCAAAAAACTGGAGAATCACATCGGTGCGATCTGGTACTTTGTGCACCACTACAACTCATCCTTACTTGTTTAGGACTACCCAGGAGTGTAGGTTTGGGCTCCCGCTTCTAGCCGCTGGAGGTCGAGTAGATCGTTGATCAGGTCTGTTTCACGGGCGCATTCATTTTGCAAAATTTGCAGGTAGCGATCGGTCGCGTCTTTAGAGCGCGAGATTTTGAGCATTTCGATCGCCATTTTGATGTTAGTCAGGGGCGATCGCAGTTCGTGCGAGACAGTACTGAGAAAATCGTCTTTGAGCTGCCCCACCCGCTGGAGTTCTGCTACCTGTTGGTAGAGCGTGGCTTCTACCTGCTTGCGAGGCGTAATATCTTCTAGAACAACGAGAAAACCATCGGCTCTATCACTACTGGTACTTTGTAGTTGATAGACCAGCGGCTCTAGCTGTAGTTCAAACCAGCGATCGCCCTGCTGGCATTCTCTCACCTCCCTAACTTTGGCGGCTGTTGGGTGCTTCAGCCGTTGTAAATCAGCCTGCCACTGGTCTTCGCTGACCCAGTTTGGCACCAGATATTTACTTAGCTGACTGCCGACCTCAGCCTGTAGCCAGTCTGTCGCTGCTGGATTGCAGAACCAGATCACACCATCGAAATCAGCCGCTAACAAGCCGATCGATAGGTTACGGGCAATCGCTGCCTGCGTTGACTGAGAGCGAGCAAACTGCTCTGCTAACGCGGTTATACGGGTGACACTCTGCAACAAGCCTGCTTTTTGATAGGGGTGGGCATCTTTGCCTTCAATGGCATCTGGCAAGCGCGTGACAAGATCAGCTCGATGCCGTTGCCAGAGCTGCTGTACCTGTAGTTGCAGGCGATTCGCCAGGCGCAGGCGATCGTTGAAGCTGATGGCAAGCGTAGTGAGGCTACATAACCCTAGCGGTAAAACAACAGGCACCCAGTAGCCTAGATGAAACAGCCATAGACTGGCGGCTCCCCAGCTAAATGACAGCCCTAGCAAGATGAGCATTTGGTTCGACTCGCGCCGATCGCTTAACAGCAGGCTTAAGCCAGGACCCGCTAAGCAGAGAATCAGCAATGACCAGATGAATGAAACGGGTTGCAGCGCATTTTGCTGTAGCAAGTTGTTGGCAACCGCTGCACTAAGGTACACACCAGTGGCAGGTGGGTTGCGATCGAAGGGTGTACTCAGTGGATCAATGCCAGCAGCCGTTAAGCCCACAAACACAATCTTGCGTTGGAACGCCTGTGCGGGTACTCGACCTTGAATCACATCACTAAACGAATACTGCTGTAGCGTTTGGGCACGCCCCGCCCAGTTGACCCAGAGTGGTTGCGGCGTCGTTGGCAATGGCACTGAGGCTTGCACCAGTGTGTATGCCTGCACCGCTGCTAGCCCCAGGGTCGGTAGGTTTTTGTCAAAGAGATTGATGACACGAGTCAGCCCATCAGCATCCGTGCGGCTAAAAATATGTCCAGTGGCGATCGCGGCATTCTGCAAGGTGGCTACTGGTAGCAGGAGTAGCCCATTGCTGTCCCGTGCTTGTGTCAGCACCACACGACCCGATCGATCGATCGCCTGCGCGAGTTTGGCATCATCCGGGCTAGATTCAGACCAGATCAGGTCGATCACGACAACGCTTGGCGCAGCCGCTTCTGCCGATAGAATCTCTAGCAATTTCACATATTGCTGGCGTGACCACGGAAAACGACCAATCTGTTTAATACTGGCATCATCAATGGCTATCAGCACCAGGCGATCGTCCCATGCTCGTTCGCCTCTAAGCTGGAACAAAATGCTATAAGCTAGCTGCTCCAACGGTTGTAAAGCACCCAGAGATAGCAAAGCAGCAAAGACAAGCGTCGTCAAACCACCTGGAAGCAGCCGCCATGCAGCTCTACTGAAGCGCCAGTGCATAGGTCTTTGTCTTTCCTAGGGGAGTTGTAACAATTACCTGCATTCTCAGGTAAGACGGCATTGAGCGCAAGTTAGATTGAAACACACCCTGACGATCAGTTACTTGGGGCACCCCATCCACTGTGACATTATTGACTGGATCAACCTGACCCCGCAACCGTGCTAGCCGTACCCCTCGCTCGACAATCAGTTCAAAGTCATAGCGCAAGCTGGTATCATCCTTTAGTTTTACAGGTGTTGAGGGCGCTTCTCTCGGCATCGTAAAATTTTGCAAGCCCTGTGCCACACGAACTGCTTGATTCTGCGCTGCTGAAACCACACGACCTTCTAGCACTGCCAGCCCCGTCTTACCGTTGGGCTGCACTGCCACGCCAAACTTCGTCCCCCGTACTCCACTTACCCCAACGGGAGTTTGAATCTCCAATTGCGAACCTTTATGTGTGAAGGGACGCACTCGTAAACGCACGTTGCCTATTAGCACTTCTAGACGAGTAATCCGCCCGTTGTCGGCAGCGACATCTAGCCGTCGCACACGCAGGGTCGTTTTCTCTGCCATTTCCACGACTCCGACCCCTGTATCAACAAAGAGCGTAGCAGCAGAGTTCCTGCCAGTAATCAGACGATCGCCCACCGCCTGCAACCGATCGCCCACCACGGCTGCTCGTCGCATTGCACCACGCTCAAAGGTCACATCATTCGTGATCTGTCGTACCTCAAGCCAACGGTTAACCCGCACCTGTAGCGACTGTTTTGCTAAACTTTGCGGCACCAAACGTTGTGTCACAAAACCCAACAGCACGGCTGCTCCAAAAACAATACCAACTAGCGCAGCCTGACGCTTCATGAATGCCTCTTTAGAAATTGGTCTAGGATATTTTCACTACATCGTTTTACAAGGGCAGCAGTACACATCGCGATCGCTGGTAAGCCGCTACCTGTGTTCAGCTAACAACATCCAACACTAGCGCTGATGCCCACAAGCTAGCCAGGACAACGCCCTACCCACTTATACCAAGCTTTTGTAACACGATCGAAGCAATTACCGACTGCCGCCCTTTTAAGCACTATTACGCCGTGAGACAGCGCTCATCAGGGTTTATAGCTACAGCCTTACTCGTTAAGGCTGGGTGGGGGCGAAACCTCTGGCTGGGGGCAAAGCCCCCCTTCAATCCCAATGTCTTAGGCTCCGTGACGACAGCCATAAAGCACGGCAGCGTAAGACAAAACTTGGTCTTAGTCCATCTCAACTTAAGAGGATGTTTTAAAAGTCCAGATGCTTGTAGCCTTGGCGACTGAAGTTGCGGCTATACGGACACTAGCGTAGCCATGCCGTCAGGCTATAACCTGCCTATAGCTTGACGGCATTCAAGAAACGCAGGTGCTAAAACCCTTGATTTGCCGTAGTCCGCGACGGCGGACTTTGTCTACGTAGTCGCGGTTTTAATCGCCAGACACTTCTCAAACAACCTCTAAGGTCAGTAAAAACCCAAGAGGACGTTGAGCCTTCAACCTGAAGCGTAATCAAGCTACTGCAGACAATACATACTGACAACAAAAGCCTCAATTTCGTTAAGGAACCGGGGCTTTATCGACTCATTTTCATGCTGAAATTCCGTATCAAAGCCCAGCAGCTTAGTAGCGTGCTCCTCGTTTGTGCAGTGAAGCAAGCAGTTGGGGGCGGACTTGCTTTGCCCAAAGTTCAAAATTAAACTCGTTCAGATTACTGTTGACAGACTCAACAGCTTTAGTTTGTTCTTGCTCTGCTTTATTTTTCATTTTATTCCTGATGGGCTATGTAACTACTTTGAACTAAAACTCGATACCTGTGTATAGGTCTGAGGATAGGATGCCCCCTGCTTGATGCCGTAACGGCAAGCAATGAATGCGATTCGAGCATGGTGAGATCAGACATTGCGATCGTACCCGTCAGTACTCATCAGTCTTTGCTATGACAAATCATCCCTTTTAGCTGTAACCAGCCTCCTTTCCTCAACAATATGTTCTTGACGACACACTTTTAATCGCGCGTCAATGAAGCTTGCGACCTGACAATCGCCTTCTCATCCAGCCTTCTGCATCATTGGACACAGAACAATCTTAAATGTCTGTCCTTAAGACTGTTGTTAAGCTCATGTAAAGCTTCAATAAATTTAAAATGCCCCAACCAGCAGCAGTATTAACATCTGACGAATAAATTTTGTTGGGGTCGATCGTCTGACGCTTGTTAGGTCTGATCCTCGTTAAAGCCCTCCATGCCAGTCGCTTTTGTTTTGCTAAACTCGGTTTGAGCTGCCAGTTGGGATCGGTGCAAGGTTTACGTTAGAGTCCATACGGGTGCAGGGTATACCTCATCTCAAGCGAAAGGGTTATATAGTAGCGTTGCTGATTGCAGCCAGTCGCGTGGTTGATCACAGCACACTGTTGGTGCAGCATAGGAGCCAGATTAAGCATGAATCGAGAAGACTTGGAGCCAGATTCTCAGGTTGAACTGTTCCAGTCTAGAGAGGCTGGCTTGAGCCGAGCGAAGGCTCGCCGACCATTGGCTACCACCTTGACGACTCTTCAACTTCATTATCAAGTGGCAATGCCAGAGCCAGAAACACATCTATTTGAGGTGAGCCTTCAGATTAAAGGCTGGCAGTCTGGTGCTGCATCGTTGCTAGATTTAAAGATGCCAGTTTGGACACCAGGCTCGTACCTGGTGCGGGAATATGCGCGGCATTTACAGAATTTTGTGGCAGTCGCAGGCGATTGCTCGACGACACTCTTACCCTGGTGCAAGATCAGTAAGAATCACTGGCAGATCGATCCGCAAGGTCAGGAATCAGTCACGGTTCGCTATCAGATGTATGCCGATGAACTTTCGGTGCGAACGAATCATCTTGATGGTTCACACGGCTATTTCAATGGGGCGGCGTTGTTTTTCTATCTTCCAGGGCACGAGCGGCAGCCGTTAACCGTGACGATCGCCCCTCCTGATGGGTGGCATGTGTCAACACCACTTCTACCGTTAGCAGGACAGAGCAACACGTTTGCAGCACCCGATTTTGATACGCTGGTAGACAGTCCCTTTGAAGTGGGTCGCCATACGGTCTATGACTTTGAAGCGTCAGGTAAACCCCATGAGTTGGCAGTTTGGGGCGATGGTAACGTGGAACCCGCGCGCTTGATTCCAGATATCCAAAAAATTATTCAAGTGGAAGCCGCGTTGTTTGGCGGGCTGCCCTACGATCGCTACCTGTTTCTGCTCCATTTGTCGGCACAGAGCTTTGGCGGCTTAGAACACAAGTCATCCTGCTCCTTGATTTACCAGCGCTTTGGTTTTCGACAGAAGGATAAGTACGATCGCTTTATCCAACTGGTGGCGCACGAATTCTTTCACCTGTGGAACGTGAAGCGTATTCGCCCCAAAGGGCTAGAAGTTTTTGACTACGAGCAAGAAAACTATACGCCTTCGCTGTGGTTTAGTGAGGGTACAACGAGCTTTTATGATCTGGTGCTTCCGTACCGGGCAGGCATCTACGATTTGCGGGCTTACTTCACTGCACTAAACCGTGAAATTACCCGCTTTCTCATGACACCAGGGCGGAAGGTGCAACCCTTGAGCGAATCGAGCTTTGATGCCTGGATTAAGCTCTATCGAGCGGATGCCAATAGTCCCAACTCCCAAATGTCTTACTACTTGAAGGGTGAAATGGTCTCACTCTTGCTCGATCTACTAATTCGTGAGCGGCATAACAATCGGCGATCGCTGGATGAGGTCATGCGGCAAATGTGGGAGCAGTTTGGCAAATCTGAAGTTGGCTTTACGCCAGTGCAGCTCCAGCAGGTGATTGAAACGGTTGCTGACACTGACCTGACGGACTTTTTTGAGCGCTATCTGCATGGCACTGAGGAACTACCGTTTGATGATTATTTCAACCCCTTTGGGCTGCGCTTACTAGCAGATGCCGGGGCTGAGGAAGGTGTCCCTGATCTAGGAATGGTGGTAAAAACGGAACAGGGGCGTGACGTGGTCAAGTTTGTTGAAACAGCGTCTCCAGCCCAGACAGCAGGCATAGCGATCGGTGACGAACTGCTGGCAATCAATGGTCTTCGAGTCAGTGCTGATCAGCTGCATGAGCGCTTGCGCGATTTTCAACCCGGCGATCGCATTCAACTGTCGTTTTTCCATCAAGATGAGTTGCGCTCCCCCATAGTGACACTGGCAAAACCACGACTCACTCGTTTTCAGCTTGTGCCCGTGAAGCAGCCATCGCCTCGCCAAGAGCAAAACTTTCTGGGTTGGTTGGGCGTGCCACTGGCAGCCATTAGAGATTAGAGCGCTATGGCGACAGGTTTAATGTCAGTGTCGTCATGTGGTTTTTAACTCACTCAATCATGCTTGACAAACCGCTAGCCTAAACGATACCCAAAGCCACGCACTGTAATCACGTACTGCGGGCTGCTAGGGTCTACCTCTAGCTTTTCTCGCAGCCAGCGGATATGAACATCTACCGTTTTAGAGTCGCCCATGAAATCAATACCCCAAACTTTTTCCAAAAGCTGATCACGAGAGAACACCCGACGCGGATGGTTCATAAATAGCTCTAGCAGCGTAAATTCTTTGGGTGACAAATTAACGGCTTTATCGCGTACCGTCACCCGACATTCTTGAGGGTAAAGCACAATTTCCTGAAACCGAATGACCAGTTGCTCTTGAGGCTGGGGTTGCCGATTGGCTCGGCGGAGGAGCGATCGACAGCGAGCAATCAACTCTCGCATCCCAAAGGGCTTTGCCAAATAGTCATCGGCTCCAATTTCTAACCCAACGACAACATCTGTCTCCGTGCCTTTTGCACTCAGCATCAAAATGGGTGTTGTCATGCCTTCCTGCCGCAGCAGACGACACAAATCTAGCCCGTTGATGTAAGGCAACATTAAGTCCAGGATGAGGAGATTGATCGCTGGTATAGCTCCATCTTCACCGGCACAAGAAACACGCACAACCTCCAGCGCTTGCCGACCATCTTCAACAGCGAGTACCTGGTAGCCTTCATCTGTCAGCGCCATTGTAATCGTCTCTCGGATGAGTGCTTCATCCTCCACAACCACCAGGAATGGCTGAGAGTCTTCAGGCGGCTTCGTTACTCCAGGCGATCGTATACTGGCAGTTGGTGGTACGGTTTCAAACATTTAAATGCTACAGGCTAGAAGTTGCAGTGCTTGCCTTCGATCGTCTCAATGCCGTTACTCAATGCTTAAAGCACTATTATTTCTCGAAGGAATTTTACAGAGAGATAGTGCTTAGAATCATTGAGCGATGTACTATCTACTGACTGCTAAAGCAGCGTTGATGAAGACAAACAGAAAGCATTAAAGCAACAGAATAAGTATTCATCATTTACTGCGAGTTAACCTTAAGTAAACAAAAGGTTAAGCCTAAAACAATGAGAGCATTAACTGATGCTTTCAAGCCTTTATTTGTATCAGAATATCAGAAAGGGTTGAATAGCTCACTGCTATAGCGATCCTATTTAGATGGTGAAAAGAGTTTCCGCAGGAGTCTTTTTCACAAAGCCCCTCCCTTTCACAAAGGCTTTAGGACTGCCAATCTTTCTCGGCTAGGGCTAGCCTGCTTCTTAAAACGTCACCAATTTCTGCTGGCGGCTTAAAAGAAAGGTTGCGAAAACACTGAGTAGACTGAGTAAGACTGGCGCAAAAGCGCTTTCTTCATGCTGCGTTGCACACTTCGCTAGAAACAAGGGGCTTTCAGCATTCTTCCTCTTTAGACAAGAGTAAGGAAAAAGCAACGTTTCAAGCTTTAAGCGCATGAGTTTTTCAAGGTGATTGACGGACTAAATTTTGACAGACTTTAGTTTGTTAATACGCCCTTAATGAGTACGTGAAATATAAATCTCTAGCTTTTTTAAAGCTTAAATATTTAGCTTTGGGAAAGGGTTAGACCTGATTGACTGACAAAACTCTTGAAACCTCGATTCTTGCGTAGGTTGGGTTAGCGATAGCGTAACCCAACAAAAACCAGGCTGTTGTTGGGTTTCACGCTGTTCAACCCAACCTACGGAAAAGATTTGTCAGTCAACCAGGGGTTAGACTCCATTACTCAAGCAGGCGTTTCAGTAATGAGAGCCACTGGTTTAGAGCGGCAAATGGATTGTGAAAGTTGCCCCTTGTATGGCGCTGCTGGCGCAGATACGACCACCATGCGCTTTGACAATGCGTTTAGCGATCGCCAACCCCAACCCACTACCGCTGCCTTGACGTGATGGATCAGTAGTATAGAACTGATCAAAAACACGCGGTCGGTCACGTTCGCTCATACCCGACCCTTGATCCTGAACGGTGATTTCAACCTGTTTTCCCTGCCGCTGTCCTTTGATCAAAAGCTGTGTATGTGGTTGAGAATGCTTAATGGCGTTGTCCAGAATATTGAGAAGCACCTGCAATAGCAGGGTTTATTCAAGGTCAAGGGAGAAAATTTGAAAGCCTGATTGTTGCATTCGCCATGTCGAAAAGTTCTATTGATGAAGAACGAGGCTAGGGGCTTGCATCTTTTCTCTGATGACAATGAAAGAACCCTGCCTGCAATAGCCGTTCGGCATCGCCTTGTAGCGGCAAATCCACTACATCAAGCTTTACGTTGACTGCCTGGGCTTGCAGCCGTGACTCCATTGCTTTCACTGCCCGATTAACCAAGCCTTGCAGTGAGATTGTTTGTTGTTCTAGATAGCTTACTCCCGCCTCTAAACGACCCAAATCCAGCAGATCATGAATCAGACGTGACAAGCGCTTTATTTCGCTTTCAATGGTGTCGAAGAAGCGATCGCGCAGAGTGGGTTCGTCTGCTGCACCATTTTTGAGCGCTTCTACCGTTACAGAAACGTTGCTAATGAGCAGTTTTTGGCGGATGCCTAAGAATGAACGCTGCCATTTGGCATAATCACACCTGTAAGAATTGCGCCCGTTAATTTGACCATAACCCGATCAGCAACGCCGATTTTTGCTCCTTGAAGGTTAGCGCCACTCAAATCAGCCCCACTTAAATCAGCCCCAATCAAATTTGCGTCCTGAAGATTGGCATGGCGTAGATCCGCTTGCAGCAAATTTGCCCGAAATAAGTTGGCACTCGCTAAGTTGGCGTTTGAAAGATTCACTCTATGCAAAAAAGCATCGCTGAGGTTCGCGTGGCTCAGATTAGCTTGACTCAAGTTTCGACCGGAGAAATCCTTCTCCCGCAAATCAGCTCCTTGCCAATCAATGCCGCTTAAATCAGTCGTAGCTCGACGTTTCGCTGGAGCAGGCTGAGGGGCTGGCTGCTGCCAGGACGCAAAATTGGCAGGCTGGTTAACACGCGATCGCGAGGATGAGGCAGTAGACTGAGCGGCTCTGTCCCGATCGGCTTGAGACGCTTTAGCTGGCGATGGCTGCGGACGCGACGGTTGATAATAGTCATTACGAGCCTGTCCCCGATCGGCATGGTCTCTGTTTGCATGGCGTTCAGCACGAGCTTGGAAGTTAAGTGGGCGCGAGCGCAACTGATCCCGTGCCTGGTTTAGCGCTTTAAGCTTTTCTTGCGCTTCAGCTTGTAGCGTTAGATCGTCTTTTGGCAGACGATCAGGATGCCACTGAAACGCCAACTGGCGATAAGCCTGATTGACTGCCTCAAGGGAAGCGCCGGGTTTTAGTCCTAACACTCGGTAGTAACGATCAAAGTCACTCATACAGTCGAGATCAATTGGGTTATTCCTCATGCTACAAGGCAGTCGCAAAGAATGGGGCAGTAAGGGGGGGAAGAGTCGTAATTGGCTGTCAGAGCCGGAAATTGCTACTGGCTCAAGCGCTCAACCCGTTTTCGATCGTCAATGTATTAGTAAGCTTGAGTGTTAGAACACTTTGCTGTAAGGATCTACGCTGTTTATGGAGTTAATTTGCAACTAGCGCTACCGAAACTGAAGGGTTGGTTAGGACGGGGTGCAGGGGTGGAACCCCCTTCGACTTGAGCACTCAGCTTTTGTCTCAACTATTTCGACAGTTGCTATATTTTACGTGCTCACTTACATCACTCATTTACATCAATGGTTCTGCTGTAACCAAAGCCCCATATTCGCAAGCAGAGCGATCAGCAGAGCAATAAAAAGCCCAACAGAGATTTTCTGCTGGGCTGAAACCTTACACCTTATAGGCTAGTAAACTCGATCGCCTAACGAATGTATTCTTTCAGGACGCTGTTGCGATTGGGATGGCGCAGCTTCCGCAGCGCTTTCGCTTCAATCTGGCGGATACGTTCGCGGGTGACGTTAAAAATCTGACCGATTTCTTCCAGCGTTTTCATGCGACCGTCATCCAAGCCATAGCGTAGTCTCAAAACATCGCGTTCACGAGGGCTGAGAGTGTCTAAGACACTTTCTAAGTCTTCACGCAGTAGGTTCTTAGAAACTTGATCTTCAGGTGTTTCACCGTCAGACTCGATAAAGTCACCCAAACGGGAATCTTCTTCTTTACCAATCGGGGTTTCTAAGGAAATTGGCAGTTGAGCAGACTTGGCGATAAACCGCAGCTTCTCAATGGTCATTTCCATACGAGTGGCAATTTCTTCCTCAGTCGGCTTACGTCCCATTTCTTGCGACAGAAGCTTGGTTGTCTTCTTGATGCGTGAGATGGTTTCGTAAAGATGAACCGGCAGACGAATCGTGCGAGATTGATCGGCGATCGCCCGTGTAATTGCCTGACGAATCCACCAGGTCGCGTAAGTAGAGAATTTGTAACCCTTCTCGTGGTCAAACTTCTCTGCCGCACGAATCAGCCCTAAGCTGCCTTCTTGAATGAGATCCTGGAACGACAAGCCCCGGTTCATATATTTCTTGGCGATCGAAACCACTAATCTCAGGTTCGATTGCACCATTTTGTCTTTGGCACGACGACCCAGATGCAACCGATGGCGGAAAGCTGAAAGCGGCATATTGACCGCGTTAGCCCATTCTTTATCGTGAGGATCGCGGTCTAACTGAAGCAGCAAATCTTCTCGAATGCGCTCAAGCTCAAGCAAATCGGCAATTTTGCGTGCCAGCTCGATTTCTTCATCAGCCCGTAAAAGCCGGATGCGTCCAATTTCCTGCAAATACAAGCGAATAGAGTCTTCGGTGTAGTGCTTCTTTTTCACTGGCGTCCGACGGCGAGTAGACCGAGCCTTACCAGGCTTACTGTCTTCTTCATCCGTAGCAACATCAGCAGGTTCATCTCGATCTTCATCATCAATGAAGAACCCTAATTCGCTCTCAGGCAAATCGCCGGAGGCATCGCTTAAAAGCTCGACTTCGAGTACGTTGTTGGCCTGGGTCATGCCGCGTTCCTCATGCTCCTTAACTAGAAAAAATCAGTCAACAGAGAAAATCACATGGAGAGCCATAGCTGAAATAACCAAAGACTTGATTATGCCAACCAAACATCTTCATGAGTGAATTTAAAAACGTACCTCCCCACTAAGGCTATCTCTCAAGATAGAGGCACCAATTTTAAGAATACAGCAAGTAAAACGTGTGTGAGATGACTCTGATTGTAGCTTTTCTGACAAAAGCTGCACATCTTTACTTCGCTTTGGTAACAAACATCAGTGAGTCACATCACACAAAGAAATCATTCAGCTTGGTAAGAGGATGAGGTTTCCTTCCCCGATCGCGCTAGGGCAGCGCGAAAGTACGTTTAAGCATTAGAAACGGAATCACTAAAGAGCGACATAGTTGGGCAACCTCGCAAAGGAGTGATCACGATAGCTAAACGTTGGTTGGGTACTCAGTCTTAGTTATGGCACAGAAAGCAGGTTCAATCAGATAAGTCATAGATCCTAGTCCTCAGACTGGTTTCGTCTGGGCTATTTCTCGCTTATATTCCAGAAAGGATGGAACCATTACTACTGACGTTAACTCAGATACTCAAAGGTAACAGAGCTGTATTAAATGATCACTAGCTCCTTCCAAGATACTAAAAAATTGAAGGGGTGAAACCTCACAAATTGCTGCGCTCCTTCAGCCATTCTAACGATTTTTTAGCCACTGTTAAGGTGAAGACCCAAACCACTAGAAGCTTTACTGACAGGCAACTGCGTCCATTTAGGCGGCAGTATTTGTAGGCAGATTGCATCCGCCATTTGCCTTAAGTTTGACTCGCCGGAAACAAGTGTAAAACTTTATTAACGCTCCTGGATTTCGTTGGTGGGCGGTTGGGTAGGCTTGTTGCCTACTGGCTAACCGCTACTTGATGAGGTTGGAGGTTGGGGATGAAGCATGGCATCTAAAAGGCTAGTTGTGCTCACAGTGCTGAGGATCCTCTTGAGTGAGGGATCAAGTAGGCTACCCCAGAGACTACAGTCTGCCGTAGAGCTACTAAGGATAATTGAGGTACGCTGTCGGGCAAGTTTGCAGCCAAGCTGATACACTTGGGAGCGTTTCTGCAGCGGAAATGATTCTAGTCGGCAGTAAAGCTCACCGCCGTAATGCATCCCGCAGCGAACGCTTCCGTTAAACCAGAAGTTAAATGTGAAGATTTGCTCTTCATTGACAATGAGGGGGAGCATAAGCGTGATTAGTCAGGAACATATAGTAGCGACTCAACAGAACGTGTGTTCTAGCCTGACGATTTTGCGATCGAACGACACGTAACTCTGTTGACAACGCCTAGCGCAACACTGTATCCAGTATGAGTTGAAGCACTTAAGAACGTCACACAATAGACAAGAAAAACTAAGTTTCCTGTCTTTGAGGCTCACTATGTTTGGCGATCGTACGCCCTGGAATCTCTAGGACACAGCACACTAAAGGCACTGACTTTGCCAAAGTTCGTTAATGGTAACGAAGCGATAATTTTGTGCCGTGAGCAGAGGGATCAGTTGCGCCACTGTTGCCGCAACATCTGCACCACCGTAATAGCCATCGTGCAACACAATAATGGAACCGGGCTGCACCTGTTGCAAAATGCGCTGTACTGATGTCATTACACCAGGGCGCACCCAATCTTCAGGAACAACGCTCCACATGACGGAGCGGTACTGCCACTGTTGCAGTAGTGCCAGGGTGCGGGGTGTAAAGAGACCGGTAGGCGGACGGACATCGCGTACAGCAGCAGGGGCTAACTGACACGCCTGGGCAATTTCGGTTTGCGTTCGTACCAGTGTTTGTTTAAGTGCAGTTGCCGAAAGTAGAGGAAAGGCTTGGTGATCGTAGCCATGTAGCCCAATCCAGTGTCCTTGCTCGTAAACAGCACGAGCGGTCGCGGGCGATCGCTCTACGCATTGCCCAAGCCAAAAAAAACTTGCAGTCACGCCATAGCGTTCAAGCACAGAAAGCAACGCAGGGGTGTAACGAGGATGTGGACCATCATCAAATGTGAGTGCGATCGTGCGATCGGTGGCATCGCCAGACCAGAGGCAGCCTGGAAATAAGGGCTTGAGTGCACGATAGAGCAGTGGATAGGCGGGTGCAAACTGCATTTGTTCGCTCACACTGCTAGACAAAGGGCTTGTCGGGCGTGTGCCGACTGCACTAGAGACGACAGCACTTCACCACTTAACGGGTAGACTAAAAAGCCATCAAACCCTGGATTTTCGTCTTGATGCATCCAGCGAGGCGTATGAAAATCGGTCAACGCAACTAAGGTAATGCGATGGATAGTAGCAGCGTGCCGCAGTGTCCGCAGCAATGTGTGAGACCAGTGCTGCGTGTCACCAGCTAAAATAATCAGGAACGGTGGTTTGCGATCGATTTGGGTTAATGCTTGGGCTTCTGAACTAGTACTGGCGACAGAATAGTGAGAATGTTTCAGCAGCCCTGACAGTACGCGCACCTCGTGAGACTGTTTCGCTAACAAAAGAATGTCGCTTTGTGTTGGTGGCATAAGGCGAAACGGCGAATCTAACGCCAGCGTCCATAGAAGAGCAACGATTAGCTCTAACTATATCGTTCATGACTAAGTCTGTTTTTGTGGCTAAAGCGACTGCAATCTTTTTGCCAGTTGCCTTTAGTGCTTTTCAGCGTCACCAGTGTGCTTCCATTTTTCTTAGCCTTTAGCTTGGGATGAACCGATCTTTAGCAATCGTTCTTAAAGGTTGCTTGAAAGGTGTCTGATAATTAAAACCGTGAGTAGAGAAACAAAGCTTGCCGCAGTTGACAGAACCGAAACGTCAGAGTTTAGCAATCGACATCGATATGAAGCGGCTGCGTCTGGTCGATCGCCCTTTTTCACTCGCTACAGAGACTTCACGGCGACAAGCGTGCCTTTTTGAGGCGGTTAGCTTCATACCAGTCTGCGATCGCGGGTACCCAGGCTTGAAAGTGAGGCCAGATGATTTCGCATAGCTTTTGCGCTTCCAGTTGAGCATCAAGCTTCCAGCGCAAATCGAGCAAGTGCATGAGCGATCGCACGTTAGCAGACATCACCCAATGCTGCCGCACATCGAAGGGAATCAGCCCCCTCGCGTGTTCTTCAGAAAAGCCTTGATGAATCCGTTCCTGGTAGCGCTTGCAGGCAGCCAAGCACCATTCCACATCTTGTTGGCGAATGGCTTCAGTGTAGTCGTAGCGCTTACCCTGGCGATCGCTGTAGGCTCCCAACGGACGCAGGTAGAACACTTCTTCCACGTCTTGCTTGCCTTCTACCACATCAATAATTCGTTGCCCGGTATAACGAAAAGACTGGACATCGAAACTCACGCCGACCCGATGGGTGCGTATCTGCTGCATCGTACTGTGCGGAAACCAACCGCAGTTCAGCACAATTTGGGGGTGTTCCAGCGGTCCATAGTGTCCTCGATTGCCGGATAGGAGGTTTTTGACCACAATTTCGCCGCACTTGGTTTCATCGGGCCAAGTGTCGCGATCGTCCCACACAAAGGCTTCGGCATAGTCCTGGTGCATCGCCGCATAAATCGCTTGTTGGGGCTTGGGCGTTTGGGTGATGACAGCGACAGTAAAGCGATCCATGATTTAGGGCAATAAAACAGCAGGCTATCTAGAATACGGTTTCTAGCGACTAATAGTCGTTTGATTGGAATTTCTTAATGCACTTGAACCGAACGAACCAATCTCATTTCACTATTACCAGTGACTTCAACACCTGCGTAAAAGCATCCACACTGACAGCGCGACAGGGTTTCCAGCCGCTAGTGGCTGTTTTGTCGGGCAAGGTGCTGCCTGAAATCAGTATGGGGTTTCCCTTGATGCCCAAAAAGCTGACGAGGCTTTTGCGATCGCGGGATGTATCTGTATAGATTGTCACCCAGCCCAAGTTGGTCTGTACCTGTTTAACTTTGGTTAACCCACGTGACCCATCTTTAGATGATCGAAGGCTCAGGCAGGTGTTGTTTGCGCCTTGATAGTCGATCGCATAGCCCGAATCATCATCACCGTTTGCATACTGGCTTGCTTCACCCTCGGCTCGAAGCAAACGAAAGCCGGCAGGAAGATACGTCGGTGCAACGATCGGGATTGGTAAGCGAGTTAAGCGTGCCTTTTGCTCCGGTAATAGTAGGGTTCCAGCCGCTTGTGCTACAGCATCCGGTAAACGTGTCTTGCGTGGAAAAGCCCTATCTAGGTCGGCGACTGGGGCGATCGCGTCACTGGTTACAGCATTGGTCAGCATCGTTATGGCAACAGTCGCAGTCGCCTTGTGATCAGTCAGAGCAAACAGAGCAGTTGGTAGCAAGGTGCAGATAAGGGTTCGATAAAGCCGATGCATCAAATTATCCTTTCGCTTGTTGGAATCGTTCTGGAAGTGAGTGTCGCACCAAGCCGCCACTCTGAAGGGTCTTCTACCGTGATTAATTTAGAAGTTAAGGATCTGACAGCAGCCTTCTGACGTCGCTTTTCTTCTCTTGGAGAGGCTTTGCGAACGACTATGCTCAAGTCACTCGTCCTTGCCGGATTAATCTCTAACGACAACATTTTGCAGCGGCAGCTTTGACACTCACTCTGCTTGAGATACAAGGCTGGGCGACATTTTCCGAACGTTTTTGCAGTTTTGTGCCACCATAGACAGCAGATGAATTAAAGCTATCTGTCAACCCATTACAACGTTCAAAGGCTGACCCGTGCCCAATCGCAATGCGTTCCTTTCGTTACTGTTTCTGCTCGGTTTGTGGGGGGGTGCCCAGCCTGCTTCGGCACAGGTTTTAGTACCTCATACAGTGCAACTAGACCCAACCAAATTAGAGCGGCAGGGGCTTAACCTGGCGCAGGAAGCGGCTCAGTTAGCGCAGTTTCAGCAGTACGAATTGGCATTACCCAGGGCGCGGTTGGCAACTCAACTAGCGCCAAAGAGTCCAGAGATTTGGTCTCTGTTGGGTGGGTTGTATCTGCAAACGAATGATCTGGACAATGGCATTACGGCATTAAAAACGGCACAAACGTTGGATGCGAAAAGCTCGGCTGTACTGTTCGCACTGGGATCGGCTTATTTTCAGAAAAACAGCTATGCAACCGCGATCGACTATCTCAAAGCAGGCTTGAAAATTAAGCCAAATGTCCCTGGTGCCCTGTTTGATCTGGGCAATGCGTACCTGATGTTGAACCAGGTGCCAGACGCGATTGCTCAGTATGAGCAAGCGATCGCCCAAGACAAAGCCTTTTGGCCCGCTATTAACAACATTGGGTTGCTGAAGTATGAAAGTGGCGATGTGGATGAAGCCATCCGTCGCTGGCGGGCAGCCGTAGCCATTGATGCAAAAGCAGCCGAACCGCAACTAGCGATGGCAGTAGCGCTGTATGTAAAGGGCGATCGCGAACAAGGCTTGAAGCTAGGCGAAACCGCGATTCAAACTGATAGCCGATACAGCGATTTGAAGTTTCTGAAAGAGAACCTTTGGGGTACTCGTTTGCTAGCTGACACCAAGAAGTTTTTGGAGACACCTCGCATCAAAGCGACGATTGCTCAGGCACAAGAGAGCAGACCAGCGCAACCACAGTCTGCACCGCAGTAAAGTAAGACAGTCGGGCATGATCTCAACGTCTTTACTGAACAAACTAAAGAAGAGCATTCTTTTTGGCAGGCATCGTAACGGACGCATGATAGCCTGCCCACCAAAGCGATTAACGTAGGCATTATGGGACTGAGGGGGCTGCTTTACTTGAAGAATGCACGCGCCAAAGCTAAAAAACCTGGACGTTTAAGGGTGCGATCGTTGCTCTGGTTCTTTGTTTTTATGCTGCTTTGGCTGGGCTACCGCGAGGTTACAAGCTACTTCTCACAGCCACAAGCCATCTTGGTTTTGGGTGGCATGCCGCAGCGAGAAGATTTTGCGGCTGAGTTTGCGCGTCAGCACCCTGCACTCCCCATTTGGGTATCGGGCGGTAGCCCACATGAATATACAGAAAGCGTGTTTGAAGAGGCTGGCATCAGCCTTACACGCCTTTATATCGATCGAGATGCAGTGGATACCGTCACGAATTTCACAACGCTGGTCGATACGTTTCAAGCCAGAGGTATTCACAGCGTTTACCTGATTACATCGGACTACCACATGCGTCGTGCCCGCATTATTGGTGAGCTTGTTTTTGGTAGCCGAGGGATTGATTTAAAGCCTGTACCGATGCCGTCTGACCAGGCAACTGAACCGCTTGCAAAAGCGATTCGCGATGGCGCGCGAGCCATTCTGTGGCTGACGACGGGTCGTACAGGTTCGTCACTTGTTCAACGTTTTGACGATCGCTAGAGAACCGAAACGAAAGCGCCCAGAAACAACTTTGACGCGGCAACTAATCCATCTCTCGGCGGTTTAACGTTAGCGCTGCCCAGCCCGATTGTCACCATTTAGGCGACCGCTCAATATGCCAGAGGGTAGAGATACCTAGAGATTTGGTTGCGAGTGTGTTAGAAATCCTATACTTTTGTGAGCGTAGTAACCGTTATTCTCCCTTGAGCGAGGAGCCACCATGTATATCGTACAGATCGCTTCTGAATGTGCCCCAGTCATTAAAGCTGGTGGGCTGGGAGATGTGGTTTATGGACTCAGCCGGGAGCTGGAACTTCGCGGTCATACGATCGAGCTGATTCTGCCGATGTATGACTGTATGCGCTACGACCATATTTGGGGGTTGCACGTCGCGTATCAGGATCTATTTGTACCCTGGTATGGCGGTGCTATTCACTGTTCGGTCTATTGCGGTTGGGTGCATGGGCGGCTATGTTTTTTCATTCAGCCCCATTCGCAAGATAAATTTTTTAACCAGGGACGCTACTACGGCTGTGTCGATGACAACATTCGTTTTGCCTTTTTTAGTAAAGCGGCGTTAGAGTTTCTGCTGCAAAGCAATAAGCGTCCGGATGTGATTCACTGCCACGATTGGCATACCGGCTTAGTGCCCGTGATGCTGTTTGAGATGTATCAATATCAGGGGATGGAAAACCAGCGCGTGTGTTACACCATCCATAACTTCAAGCATCAAGGCATGGGTGGCAGTGACGTACTGTGGGCAACGGGTCTCAATCGAGAAGAATATTATTTCCACTACGATCGCCTGCGCGATAACTTCAATCCTTTTGCGCTCAACTTTATGAAAGGGGGCATTGTTTACTCAAACTATGTCACCACTGTTTCACCCCATCACGCCTGGGAAGCCCGTTGTACTGAGATTGGCTATGGTTTAGGGCATACGCTGCATGTGTATCAAGATAAATTTACAGGTGTGCTGAATGGTATTGACCATGAGGTGTGGAATCCAGAGAACGATCGCTATGTGCCCCATTCGTACACAACGGCTGATCTGACGGGTAAGGCAAAAAATAAGCAAGCGCTGCAAGAACGGCTGCTGCTGCGTCAGATCGATCGACCGCTCATCTGTTTTATCGGGCGGTTGGATGACCAAAAAGGCGTACATCTAGTACATCACGCCGTTTATCACGCTTTAAGCCGCAGCGCTCAGTTTGTACTGCTAGGTTCTGCAACCGAAGCAGGCATTAACGACCATTTCTGGCACGAAAAGCAGTTTCTCAACGACAATCCAGATATACATATGGAACTGGGTTTTGACGAAGAGCTATCTCACTTAATCTACGCGGGAGCCGATTTTATCGTTGTGCCCAGCAATTATGAGCCGTGTGGTTTGACGCAGATGATTGGGCTGCGGTATGGCACCGTACCGATCGTGCGCGGTGTCGGTGGGCTGATCAACACTGTGTTCGATCGCGACTATGATGAAACGCATCTGCCTGAAGAGCGCAATGGTTATGTCTTCTACGAAACTGATTATGTGGCACTAGAGTCAGCGATGGATCGAGCACTGGATCTCTGGTACGACCATCCTGATGCATTCCAACAGTTTCAACGGCAAGGCATGGACTGCGATTATTCGTGGAATTATCCTGGTAAGGACTATTTAGAAATCTACGATCGTATTCGCCACAAGTAGTTGAGCGGTCAGCGGTCGGCGATCGATATAGGACTGAAGGCTAAAGGCTAAATTTACACATTAAAGAGGGTCGCTTGATACGCCTGTGCGGGAGCCATGAGTTTGGCTTGCAGATGCGCGATCAACTGTCGATCGTCCTCGCTCCAGACTCTCGGCGTGTCGAACACAGAGCATTCCAGGATGCCTATCAGCGCGTCATTGAGATAGATGGGTGCGTGAACCAAGGCTCGATGCTGAAAGGTCTCTCGCTCATACGCACGATCGACCACCTCACTACCAGCCGTCTCAATATCTTCCACAAAAACAGCGATAGGCGTTTGCAGCGCGATCGTCATCAATGGATCGGGTGGCGCGTTTGCACCTTCCAACCAATCTGCCCCCAACCACTCAGCCGCACGTCCATCCCGCGCCCAACAGTGCGTAATGATGCCCTGGTTTTTGATTGGCTCTCGTAGATAGAGGAAACACCGATCGCACGGCAACACGGCTCCCAACGCTGGCATCAACGCCGGAAACAACTCATCCGGCTCCAACAAATTCTCAAACAACCTCTCTAACCGATCCAGCAACCGCTTCTCCCTTCCCTCTATCAACTCAAAACTCAAAACTCAAAACTCAAAACTCAAAACTCAAAACTCTTAACTCACCACTTCTCTTCTCCCCTCCCCCGGACAACCCGGTTGCCGCTTCGCCTCCAGATAGTCCACCATAATTTGCTGATAGCGATCGCGTCCAAAGGTGTGGTAGTGACCGGGATAGACGGTGTCGATCGGTAGCTTTTGCAAGCGCTCATAAGTCGCAATATACGTGGGAATATCGCTGCCGGGTAGTTGGTCGAGCAGTTCGCCATCGTAAATCACATCGCCAGAAAAAAGTTCTTGATTTTTGGCATCGTACAGCGCAATACTACCCGGTGAATGCCCTGGTAGATGCAGCACTTCAAAGGCACGATCGCCTAAATCCAAAACATCCCCTTCCTGCAAAAGCTGCGTTGGTTCGGCACTGTGGAGCGTATATTCCATCGCCGTAAAGCCTGCGTAGGGCAATTGCTCGAAGTGCTCATCCAGCACAAAGCCCAGTGCATGGGCACACAAAGCCGCATGATTATCGCCTGTTCGGAGTGCCTCGGCTTCGGCGGGATGAATGGCTCGGTGGTCAAATTCGTGCAGTCCGCCTGCATGGTCAAAGTGAACGTGAGAGGCGATCGCCAGCAGTGGTTTATCAATCAATGACGCAAGATGTTGACGCAAACTCGCTACGCCTAAGCCTGTATCAATGAGCAAATCCTGCGTTTGCCCTTTGATGAGCCATAGATTCGCACGATTCCATTCCCAATAGTGACGTTCGCTGATGCAGTAGAGTCCCGCATTAATTTGGCGCGTGGCAAACCAGCGATCGCAGACAGGTTTAGGGTTCAACACGTTGGTAAATGTGACGAAGAGGCATGATGCTCTTATAGCAGAACGATTGGGGTAGTGGGTTGTCAAGTTTCCAAACTTCGGAAGTTTTGAAAAGCTTGGGGATCTCAAGCGAGAGGTGGTTAGCGCATGGTTATCTTGTGGAATCCGAGCCTTGGGGGACAGACCCCCAACCCCCCGAATATGGTGGACGGCTGCGTCCACCATGCCCCCTCCAGAAGGAGTTAAGGGTGGGCGGCGAGAAAGTGCTTCGCATTGAGTAGAAGCGCGGGCATTATCTTTCATCTGAATCTTGCAAACAAACAAACGCTACCCACGTCAAAGCCTCTTATTCGGGGGTGTGGGGGAGTTATGACCCCATGCCGCGGGTGACCAGGGGGAAGTTCCCCGGATAGGATTTTACAACATAGCCCAGATTTGCATCCACAGCAGACCCAACGAATACGACATTCAAAGCAGTCCTATAGTGAATCAAGCAGTAAGATGAACCACTAAGCGATAATACGGTCAAAAGAAATTGGCTCGTCGCTATGGTGTTTGAAGCATTTGCAGGTGGATTGGTCAAAGCAGCGTTGCCGAAGGTGGCAGGCGCGATCGCAACAGCGGTTAAGCACAAGCTGCATCCGACCGAACTGGAAAAGGCGCTGAAGGTCGGTTTGCAGCAATCAGGCGCGTTCGATCGAGGGCAAAAGGTCAACAATGCCGTGTTTTATCACTGCGACGATAAACAAGCCGATACGTTTCTTGCTGCACTGCTTGAACATCCAGAGTTGCAGCGCGAATTGCAAAAGCCGCTGGAGCAAGACGGTGCGCCGGATGTCGCCATCCTGGTGCAGGTCGCCAAACACATTGCGGCCGATCGCACCCTTCACATTCCAGACAACACTTTAGAACCCTGGCTTAAGACCTTTGCCAACTCCTACTTTGATGACATTACCGCCATTCGCTTTCGGGTGGCGAAAGCCAATTATCTCAAACAATTAGCCAACTGGTTTGATGATGTGAAGTTTGCAGGCGTAGCAGTACCGGGACAGGATGTGGAACGCGCCGAACGGCTGGCGCAGATCTTTGTGATGCCGGATGTGGAGGAAGATGGAGGGCGTGGAAGAAATGAGGGGTTGAGGGGATGGGGCGATGAGGGGTTGACGGACGATCGTCAGTCTCAGCTTTTGCAGGAGCAACGGTTGCGATCGCAGCTTGAACGATCGGGTCGTAAATTCTCGGCGCGACAACTGCTTAACCAGCATCAAAAGAAGATTGTGCTGTTGGGCGCACCGGGTTCCGGCAAAACGACGCTGATGAGTTTCTTTGCAGTGGAGTTGGCAGAGAGACAGGGAGCGATCGTAACGGCAAGCGATGCCCCTACAGAAGGATTGTCACGCGATGCAAAAGGATTGTCACCCAACACAATGGCATTGTCAGACGATACAAAAGGATTGCGACTCAACACAATGGCATTGTCAGACAATACAAAAGGATTGTCAGGCGACACAGAAGGATTGCGGCTCGAACTAACAGCGTTGCAGACCGATGCAGACGTATTGCCGCTGCCGATCTTGGTTCGCATTCGGGATTGGGCACGGACTCCGGACGTCACCCTTCCTGAGTATGCGCGGCAGTTTGCGGAAACCACGATGTCTTGCAAGCCGTTGCCGAAGGGGTTCTTTGAACACTGGCTGAACAATGGACGGGCGCTCATCCTCCTCGATGGCTTAGACGAAGTGGCAGAAGAATCAAAGCGCTACCATCTGGTGCAGTGCATTGAAAACTTTTTGGGACAGTATCCGCAGAATCGCGCCATCATCACCTCCCGTCCAGCAGGCTACAAGCGCGACTTTTTCCGCACCGAGGAGTTTCCGCACTACGAGTTGCAGCCCTTTGACGATGGGAAAATTGAGGAGTTTTGCGATCGGTGGTATACGAGTCGCGTACCGGACAAAGTCGAAGCCCAACGTCGCAAAGAAAGCCTGCAAAAAGCCCTGAATCAGCAGGATCGCATCAAACTACTGGCGCGCAATCCCTTACTGCTGACCATCATTGCCCTGATTCATCGCTATCAGGCACGACTGCCCCGCGAACGCTACAAACTTTACGACAAAGCGGTGGAAACGCTGCTCACTGCCTGGGATGACAATAAGGAACTAAGCAATCAGACCGTCCTCCAATACCTGCAACTGGACGACCTGCGTCGCCTGATGGAAAGCTTAGCGTATTGGATTCATACGCAGGGAACAACGGGCGACACTGAAGGCGGCACCCTCATCGACAAGGACGAACTCATCCAAAAACTAACCCAGGAAATCAAAACGCTCAAACAACTACAGCACTACGAAGCGAAAGCAGAAGCCGATCGGTTCGTGAAATTCATCCGCGACAGAACCGGACTGCTCAACGAACAGGGACAGGACTGCTACGCCTTCGTCCACAAAACCTTTCAGGAATACCTCGCCGCACAAGACATCAACTACCAGGCAGACAACGAAGACGACTTTGAGATCGTCCTCACGCACATCGAACAACACCTCCACGACCCCCACTGGCGCGAAGTGCTGCTGCTCCTCATCGCTCAACAAAGCCCCAAAAAAGCCGCGAGAGCCATTCGTAAGGTTCTCAATGCCAATAGTCCCTACGAACAATGGCTTCACCGCGATTTGTTCTTTGCGGGTCGTTGTTTGTCAGAAGATATAAAAGGTTTAAAGATTGCTGATGCCAAACAGCTTTCAGAAATTGTGTGGCGGCTAGTTGATCTAGAGATGAACTATACAAAGCAGCCTAGTATACGTATTCATAAGCAAGTCTTTCAAGCCCTTTGTGGTTTTGGAGAAACCAGTTTTGAGGCTGAGATTCTACAGCTTCTAAAGGCTAGAAAAGAGTCAATTGAGGAAATCCGTTTTCTAGAGTATCAAGCCTCTTTAGGCGATAGAGAAGCCATCGAAGGTCTGGTAAAGCTTATAGAAGACGATTGGATTGATCTTGATGAAGAGTATCGTGTTACCAAAGCGCTAGGAAACTTTTTTGATACGTCTAAGTTCCAATCGGAAGTCAAGGGGCAACTTGCTAGCAGAAGTTCAGCTGTCGAATTAATCCACGAATCGAAGAAGAAGAGGGACTCTAGCTATGAAAAGGCAGAGGAGATGCTACAGCGATTAAGAAGTGAGTTGTCTATAGAGCCATGTAATCTGTCAGACAATTCCGAAAGTGTTTTGAAAGCACTCATAGAATTAACAAAAATAGAGGTTGTGGGCAATAGTTCGTGGAAACGTGCTAAGCACTTATGCAAAATTGATTACATATTTAGTTCCTACCTTGCCTAGCACTTTTTTGACATACGCGATTAAACTTTTCCAATCTTGATACGCAGCCACTTCTATCCATTCGTATTTCATGAAGCGCCACAGAGTTTCAATCAAGTTGAATTGGGGCGAGTAAGTCGGTAGCCAAAAGAGTTCCAGTTTGTTTTTTCGCCACTCTTCTAATTTCTCAATCATCGCCTCACTGGTATGAATCGAGGCTTGGTCCAGGACAACTACGGTTGTCTGCTCTAGAGTTTGACTGAATTGATCCAGGAAGCGAATCACTCGCTCACTGCGAGTCGTTCCTAGATAAACCTCGGCAACCAATTCATTCTGAGTATTGAGGAGACCCAAAACGTTTAATCGCTGACTGCTCTGACTTTTAAGCGTGATTCTGCTGCCCTTGTCTTGCCAACCATAGGGAACTGAAGGCACGAGCGAAAAGCCTGCTTCATCTAAATATCTCAGGCTAATTTCTCCTTGCTTCTCCTGTTCCTTCAGTTGCTTTAATCGTTCTAGCTTGACCTCTAACTCCCAACTATCAGGCTTGCCAGCCAATCCTCTTTTCATTCTCAGCCAGCGCATCTCAAACTGTTTCAGCACTCGCTTGAGCGTGTCTTTACTGATACGAATTCCCCAGGCTGCTTCAACTTGACTCAAAACTTTTTTGAGATTTTTAGGCTCGGCTTGCACCCACGCTCGTACCTGTTGTTTCTGCGCGTCATTTAACTTGGCTTTTCTGCCTCTGCCAGCGCGGTCATATAACCCTACTAGCCGTTCATCTTCCCAGCGCGTGAGCCAAGTGTACAGGGTTTTGCGACTAATGCCGTACAACTGCCTTAATTGCGACAGGCTCCAGCCTTGAAAGCTCAATAAGATGCATTGGGCTCGTTGCCTGACAAGATGATGTTGACTGTCTTGATAAATTCGCTTGAGTATCTTTTGCGTCTCCAGACTTAAATCTCTGACTAAGCGCATTGCTCTCTCACTCTCCTGCTGTTTTGGGTGCCTCTTACCCTAGTTATTTCAGGCTATATCAAATCGAATGATATGTGTAATTAATTCTGCTCAAGTGCTTAATGCCGTTGAAGCAATAGGAATGCTAGGTTATCCCTCAGAGACAGCATTGCAAACACTACTAAATCTCTTAAACAATGATAGGGATTACCATCTGTTTCTAACTGCAATAAGAGCGTTAGGGGATTTAGGAAAAGCGTCTGAAGAAGTTGTGCAGAGGCTACTAGAAATGTTTAAGAAAGGAGAAGATGAATGTTGGAGTGCAATTTATGCCATACGTAAGCTTAATAAGAAAGCAGATTGGGTTGAATCTATGCTAGCTGACTGCCTGACAGAAGTAGGTGAAAGCTAGCAGCAGCGGGAAAAAGGGTAGAGCGTATGAGAGGCTAAAGTTACCACACAAATAGCCCCATGCCCATGACAGCCTCTACCCAACTGTATGGTCAATTATTTGCCTTCCTGCGTCAATACTGCCGTGCTCAGGATATACGTCACCTCAAAGCGTTGGCATGGATGGTGAGTGCCTTAATCTGTAGCGGACAACTGAGTTTGCCAGCCTGGGAACCGTATGTGCCCAGTCGAGCGACCCAAGCGCAAAGTGTAGAGCGCCGCTGGCGACGGTGGTTGGACAATCAGCGGGTGCGGGTGAGCCGACTGTATGTGCCCTTGGTGATGGCGGCGTTAAGCGGATGGAACCATCATCGTCTGTATCTTGCTTTGGATACCACCGTCTTGTGGAACCGCTATTGCATGATTCACCTGTCCGTTGTTTGTTGTGGACGTGCAGTACCCTTGCTGTGGCGAGTCTTGGAGCATGATAGTGCGAGCGTTGCCTTTAAGGAGTACCAACCGTTGCTACGAAAAGCCCGGTGGTTGTTGCGCCAGCATGAGGATGTGATGCTGTTGGCTGACCGGGGCTTTGCCAATCACTCGTTGCTGGCGTGGTTGCAAGCAAGTCAATGGCACTACTGTTTACGCTTACCCTGCGATGTGTGGCTGCACGGTGCTAGCAAGTATCCTAGGATGGTTGGCAGTTTCTATCCACCCCTGGGCGAAGCGCGGTTGTACCGTCAGGTGCGGTTAGGGGCAGATGGAGTCTATCGGTGTAATTTAGTCTTGGCGACGGTTAAAGGAGCCAAGGAAGCCTGGGCAGTCGTCACCGATGAGTCTCCCTCATTGCAAACTTTGTGGCAATACGCGCTGCGCTTTCAAGTTGAAGAGCTATTTTTAGATAGCAAGTCAGGGGCGTTTGAGTTAGAAGATTCTCGGTTACGCTGTGAAGCCGCCTTGGAACGACTCTATCTGGTTGCGGCACTGGCGCTGCTCTATGCCACTGCACAGGGAATGTCCGTGCAAATCGCTGGGTTGCGTCAACAGGTTGACCCGCATTGGCGGCGTGGTATTAGCTATCTCAAGATGGGTTTGCGCTGGCTTCAGGGGGTTGTCCATAAAGGGCGGCAACTCCTGTGCCCCATCCCATTGCTTCCCCATGACCCAGAACCTTGTTTTGCCTCGAAGCAGGCTGAGCAAGATTTTTATGACCAGTTTTGGTTGACTCGCATTCGTTCCTTATCCTGCAAGCCTTGATCTGCCTTCCATTGATTAAGATGTGTCAGGCAGTCAGCTATGCTAGTTCAGTGGATTGAGCAGCATCAGGATGAGGACTGTGTGGGAGCGGGGATTGATGCGCTGTGGGAGATAGTAGAAGGAGAAGGCTAAAGAATGAAGGCTAAAAGATGAAGTTGCCGGAGGGCGATCGGGCTGATGTTCCCTTGCAAAAGCTAACTGGCTATTGTCTTAATCTAGAACATCAGTCTGGAAAACATAAAGCAAGAGTGTTTGCGTCTGCGTTAGGTATCACGGCTGAAAATGCCGATGATCTACGAGAATTGATTCAGAGGGCTGCGATCGAGGGCGAGGTAGTGCAGCAAAACATCACAGAGTTTGGACAGGTGTTCAAAGTTGACTGGGCAGTACCAGAAAGAGATGGGCTGATCCTTCGTACTCTTTGGGAAATGACAACAGCAAACCCTCATCCCCGCTTAATTTCTGCGTTTATCAAATAAATCACCATGCCAGACTATAAACTTTTTGATGTTGTAGCGACACTGAAGCCAGTTTCCCGCGATCGGCTGACGTTAGTGGAACCGGAATACCAGGCGATCGTCCAATTGCCGATCGGTCAAGTTGGCACCATTGTTGAACTCTACGCAACTGAACAACCTCAATATCTTGTTGAATTTGCCGATTCCAACGGACAAGAATACGCAATGGCAATCTTGAATGCCGATGAAATTTTAGCGTTGCACTACGAATTGACCGTTGCTTAGACAAAGCATTGCATCAGGATGAGGACTGTGTGGGCGCGGGGATTAATGCGCTGCGGGAGATAGTGGAGGGGGAGGGATGAAGAATGAGGGATGAAAGAGATACGATCGAGTGATCGTGCAAAAGCGCAGATCGACATCCTGGCAAAGCATGGCGTTATCGTCTCGACTGAATTCATCGAAGCAACCGTGCGATCGCCCCTACAGTCAAAACAAGCTGCATCTTAGTGAACGACAACGATCGCATTGAGGGCAGATGATCCCGATCGCGTCTCAACCTTTGATCAGCAGGTCGTGTAGTCTTTAAGCCGGAACACCATAACGCCTTCGACTCCGGATGTTATTTAGTTGCTTTGAGGCGGGCAAAGAGAGCAGGCAGGTAATCAAAATAGCGATCGCCGCTCAGATACATGGCATCAATGGTGCAGCTACCACAGCCGAGGGCGCGATCGTTGATATAGTCACTCACGCGACTGGATGAAACGCCTGCCCAGGGAAAATGTCCTGGTGGTGCGGTGGCGGTAATATTCAGTTCCGTATCCAGCAGCCATGCGGCGGCGCTGAACTCAATGCCAAGGGCATCATTGTTCGGCAATGGTTTCGTTCTGCGCCATCCCACCGTTTGAGCAAAGCGTTCAGTTTGTTCTTTGACGTTTCTGGAGCCTTTTGCGGCTTGCTGCCAAACTCGCTGTTGCGCCGTGAAGCCAAACCGTCCACCGCTGGCGTTTGACCAGAGCGTATCAATGGTTCGCAAATCTGCCCATGGTAGGCGAGACAGAACGCCTTTGCTGCTGAACAGCAGATCCCCTTTTGGACTGGCTAATCGTTGAAGAATTGCTCGCGTCTCAATATCCGCTGCCTGCCAGTTTTTAGCGGCTAAAAGATGTTGCAAACGGCTGTAGTTGATTCGCCACTTAGAGGCGGATTTCGGATTAGGACTGACATCAAAGGTGAAACTGGCAAGCAGTTCCTGAAACGTTTGGCGAATGGGTGCTTTCGCATCGGCATACCCTACTGTGATGCGAAAAACATACCGTCTATCTGGGCTATAAAAGAGCACATTATCAGAGTCGTACAGTCCTGTGGAGGAATAGGCGATCGCAGTCTGTCCTGCCACTGTGAGGGGGCGATCGTCCTTCCGGCTGAGTTCGCCTTTCCAATGGGTGAGCGGCAACTGTTTGACATTGTTATAGACGGTGATCCGAATGATGGGAGGCGCTTCTGGCAACGATTCCCGATTCATAAAGTCGGCTTGTTGCCATAGTTCCAGCACTTGTAGCGGAACAGCTGGCTTTGTCGATGGCTTCGTTTCGGATGGCGTGATGATGTAGCCACTGGGAGAAAGGGTGCGAAACCCAAAGCGATCGCTCAGGTAAAAGACATCCCGGTGGGATGGAGCAGTACTGGCTGACGGACTGGCAGCAACTGCTCGATCTAAGGAAGCTTGTTTGGGTAAGACGGTTGGCAAGAAAACCAACGGCGTAGCGCTACCAGCAAGCAAGCAGGCTAATACACCAACTAAACGAGTACGGTTCATACGGCTAAATGAAAAGGTAACGATCGCAAAAAGCTTGGTAGATGGCTTTCAAGAGACATTAAATTCAACGGTCGATCGGGCGATTCCTTAAGGATTGCGGCGGCTGTGGTTGACCCAGAAACACAACCCGCACTTGCTGACGCTGCAAGCTACCTGGAACATTTATCAGTACCCCAGACACGTTTGCTGCTGTAAGCCGATGTTAGCCGCGCCGCGCAATCCACCCATGCCGTGTTCCAAAATTTGAAACCATTTCAGGAATCATCATCTGAAAGACTGGTTCTCATTTCTGTAACCACGCCTAAACAACCTATAGCCCTGGTTACAGTAAGCAAAGCTGAACCTATTTCGTGTTTAGAGTTTGTATGCATCCGTCACAAAAGAATGCTCAATGGCTCAAAGCAAGCACCGCCACGATCGCCCTTTCGAGCCTCCTAATGTTTGGAATGCAAAGCCTCAGTGCCATGCCTCAAGCTGAAGCTAGCTCACCGATGCTCACGTTAAAGGGGCAACCACTGACACAACGCCCAGCGGTATCGACCCGCTTACCGGATGCAGTGAAAACTGCTGTTTTGCAAGCTCATGCGCGTGACTTTAACCTGCCAATCAAGACGCTGCGCGTGGTTTCGTTTAGCCAAGAAACCTGGTCAGATAGCTGTTTTGGTTTGGGTAGACCAGAAGAATCGTGTGGACTGGTTCTGGTGAACGGTTGGCGCATCGAGGTCGGTAACCGTTCTGAACGCTGGTTCTATCGCTGTCCATTAAACATTTATTTGTCCAATTTAAACCTTTAGTGTCAAAAACAAACAAAGGCTGTAATGCTTGCCTAGAAAGTATTACAGTCGCAAAAGCGCGTGATTATTTAGAGCAGTCGATTTAACCAAATAAATGTCAAAAGGCTGAAGATCAGCCTTTTAAGTTTAAACAGCTAATTGTCATTCCTTGAATTTTCTTTTTCGGGGTTTAGGCAGTAATGTTGCTTCATTTGCAAACTTCTGCTTCTGGATCAAGGTTTCTGGTGAGAGCGGATTTGGCAGCTTGCTGAAATTTGTCAGGGTAAGAACGGCTTTTCTCTGAGCGAGCCAGATCATCAGTTTGTTACTTCAGGAGGTGTGCCAGATCGGTGTCATTCCCGTTTTGAATGCAAACAGCAGATCGTCGTGCTAGCAAAATGGAGCTTGACTATGCGTTAGCACTAGATGCCACTAGGTGTTGAGTACTTCTTGTTCGTTAAGTCATAATCTGGCACAGCGTAGACGTTAGCACTAGGGCAATGAGCCGACATCAAGCAGGCGTGGCTCGTGTTATTCCCATTCTGTTGCGTCCGGTAGCCTAGACAAGATTGCTTTTTAATCAGCCTCCTGCGTTGCCTTAATTCATTAGCCTGCCGCTACCTGGGACAGTCGGATAAAAGCGAGGAGATAGTCATCTTGACTGCGCTTAGTGGTTTAAGTCCACGTTGTTTCAAGCACGTTGAAGCTGCTTTGGACTATGAGGCTGAAGGCAGAAAGTGTAGTTGCCGCCCAGTTTACGTGGATTCTTGAAGCAGTTGTGAAATTGCAGTTAGCAACAACTCAGGCAGCACGCCAGTTTCAGCAAGCGACCTTAATCCTAAGCTGAACTCTAGTGGAGGGGACTGCGAAAGAAGCGCCGATCCGCCATCAGGTTCGCTATGAAAGACCGCGAGGCAAGGCAGGGTAGGAGCGCATAGTGAGTGCCATGATGCGATCGCCTCTGGCTCACGACTGATCACAATATAGTGAGAACAGGCTTGTACAACAGGATGTTTTTCTGGTTGAGGGACTCCGCCCACATCAACTAAGACGAGATCTCGTACTTTGCGGAGATTTTGTACAGTTTCCGCCTGATCTTTAAAGTATTGGGGTACTAACGTTGCGGCTTCTGGATGCCAGTGCAGCTTCGCGTCAAAACCCAACACCAGTCTGTCAGTCAAGGCAGAATCATGAGATTCATATGTCCAGTTGCCTTGACCATCCCAGTTGGCTCGGTTTAGAAAGAGCCGACACTGTGGGTGCGACTGAGCTACTGCACGCCTTAGAGCTGTCGCTAATAGGCTCTTGCCACTATCGGGGGGACCGCCAACCAAAAGGGCGATCCCTGGTTGATGATTAAAGGCAGGGGCGATGACATCACCAATGCTAAATTGTGGTGATTGACTGTGGATGACAACCACCTTTCCCATAGGAGCGTTATAACACCCGATCCAGGGAGCCTGACGACACTGTTCAATTAAGTAGCAGTAGAGCCAAGTGGGTGCTTGCCCAAACAGAACCACTTCATGGGATAAATCTAAGTCTGCGGGTAATTTGAGGTGACACAGTACACTAGGCGGAATTAAGATGCCGGGTTGAGGCAGGTTAATCACCAATGTTTGATACGTACAACCTGCGAAGTCTAAGGCAATAACATCTAAAGCAACAGCAGGACGTTCTATAAATGAGGAGGGCATGGGTTTGACAAATGGGCGGGCAAACAGACAGTTGCTTCAGGGCTGAAAGCAGAAAGAATTAATTACCCAGCGGTACTTTGGCCATTGGTAGTGCTCCGGGCGGTAGATCGATCGCCAGTACTTGTCCGACAGCGACTTGCTGAGTGTGGGTCGAAACGACCACAATGCCTAGGCGAGTGTCGTAGCAGCCTACCCAAGCGGCTGGATGGCATTCGTGTACTAAATACCCATAGAGCCAGATGGGTCCTCGCCCTTCGATCGCGACACCCTGCTGCCAGTGCACCGCAACCGGAAACTCAATGGCTCGGAGATCCTCTGGCTGGATCAAGCGATCGGGAGTCGTCAAATCAAAATGTAGATGTTGATAAGGCAGCCCCTCTTGAGTTTGATGGGAAATAAGGGTGAGTTTAATCGGGGACATTGGAACACCCATAAGCATGGTTACTGAGCACTATAGCAAGCCTTCAGCAAGCCTTCAGAAGATGCGTCTTCCAGGGTCATAGACAATACGGCAACACGACCTGTTTCTAAATCGCCCCTCCCAGCAGGCTGTACCGATTAATTTATCCTTTCTGGAAATGTTTGTATGCCGATGTGTTCGATTTCCTTAACTGAAAAGTTTGAAGCAGCTTTAGTCTATGCTTATCGTCTCCATGCCAATCAGCTTAGAGCCGATGGCAAAACGCCTTACATTGCCCACTTAATGAGCGTTGCTGCGCTCGTCCTTGAAAGTGGCGGAGACGAAGATGAAACCATCGCTGCCCTGTTACATGATGCTATTGAAGACCAGGGGGGAGAGCACATCCGTCAGGCGATTCAACACCAGTTTGGCGATCGCGTCACTCAGATCGTTTCGGGTTGCACTGAGCCAATGCTATCTCTACCTCTTACCTGGCGCGATCGTAAAAGGCAATACCTTGAGCAATTGCGCTCTGCGCCTTTGTCAGTAAAGCGCGTGGTTGTGGCAGATAAACTCCATAATGTGCGATCGCTGCTGACATCGTTGCATCAAGAAGGTTCAGGTGTGTGGGAGTGGTTTCATGGGGGGCAAGCGGAGACGCTCTGGTTTTACCAGTCGTTGTGGGACCTTTTTCAAGACTGGGAGGTCAGTTGGGAGGAGAATTACTGGATCAAAGCCTATCGTCAAGCTTTGGCAGAGTTAGAGCTACTCTCAACATCTGCGTAAAGCTGCCCTTCTTGCCTTACTTCGCTGGTGATCGTCTGGCGCAAGTCCCAGGGCAACAGCACCTCCAGATGGGGTCGCCATGCCCGTAAACGCAGCAAGATATTGGGGTCGTGACGGCGGTATTGTGCCGTGTAATAGGCATCATGGGGCGATCGCGACTGCAACAGCGCTAACAACGTCTGCTGGCGACGCGGGTCTGTTAGCGTTGCTTTCACTAAGGCTTTTGCCTGTGCATAGCTCACTGTGATAAAGGTTTCATGCCTCAGGCTGTTGTCGATATACCGTTTCGCAAAATCTCGGTCAAACCGGAGTAGGAGGGTAGCAACGGGTTGATAAAAGTCGAACCCCCAGGCTTCATCCATCTGTTCTTGAATCGCATCGGGAGTCGGTAAGTTTTTTCGCTGATAGGCTTGATGCATGGCTTTGGGAATGTTTGCTGCATCCCAGGTAAGCAGTTGGACGTTCTGAATGCGATCGAGCCGATAGTGTCGCCAATCCATCTCATTATCTTTAGGCAAAGTCTCACTACTGGCTGGGAGCTGCCCCCAAGCGCAGAGGTAAGTCGCACGCTGGGCATAATAGACACAAACGGGATAGACGATCGTGGTGCAAAGAGCATCCAACTTCGCACTATAAAAAGTGAGTTGGATCGGTGGCACGGGTGTTTGCTCCCAGATCTGCCGCAATAGGTTCTGCCAGTCATCCACCCGATCGGTGGCATCTTTAGGCACCACATATTCCACATGCAGGAAAAAGCGCTGATGACCGTTGATCGGATGGGCAAGTGTCGTAGCGATCGCTACTAGATCGGGATGCAGCAAGGGATGCACATGACTGGTTTGAGCACTTGTGTGAGGGTAATCTGGGAACGCCTCTACTCGACGATACTGAAAGCTTTGACGATGCATCCAGCCTAGATTGGTCAGTATTCGCAGGTCTTCGTCCAGGCTTCGCCGTGTCACCCCGAAGAGCCGTTGTTTCAACCAGGTGTCTAACTGAGAAGGCAGACTGTCATGATGACGCAACGAGTTTTTCCAGGCAGACAGATTAAGCTCTGGAGCAAGCAGCAACAGCCAATCATGAGTGGTTCTGGCACATGCACAGGTAGGGTCATGTAAGGGAGGGCTTTTTTCACCCGCAGGATGAGACTTAGAAAAGAAGGCTGTTCGCCATGCTGCAAACGTAAAGGGATCGGGTGGACATGCCATTGCTTCATCAGGATCAGCGTAGACCGTGCGCAGCCAGACCCATAGCCGCAGGGCACGCAGCAAGTTTTGCTTGAGAGAACCCCGTGTGAGCGATCGTAGCAAGGGGATATCGGGTTCTTCAGAAAAATAAAGCATGGGGTCTAGCCGGAAAGGGAGATGGCTTGGGTTCATTCTACTAGAGCGGCTGGAAGAAGCGGCTTCCAGCACTGGCGATAGTGACAGTAGAAGCGTTAAGGGGGCTAATGGAACCATCATTGTTACTCTTCGCTTCCGTCTTTTCGTTTGCAGCCCTTAAAACAGCATGGGAGCACGTCCGACAGAACAAGGGCTGTGCTGGAGTGGATGGGGAAACGATCGCTCATTTTGCCGAGCAAGCCGAAACCTACCTGAGCCAGCTAGAAAAGGCGCTAATCGTCGGTACTTACCACTCCATACCGTTGCGACAGTTTTCGGTGCCTAAAAAGGAGGGTGGCTGGCGCACTTTAGGCGTGCCAACCGTGCGCGATCGCATTGTCCAGCAGGCGCTCTTAAATGCGTTACATCCCATTTTGGAACCCCAGTTTGAAGACTGTAGCTTTGCTTACCGTCCGGGTCGCTCCCACAAGGCGGCTGTGCAGCAGGTTGGCTACTGGCGCGATCGCGGCTATGAGTGGGTCTTAGACGGCGACATTGTGCGTTTTTTCGACAATCTGAACCACGATCGCCTCTTTGCCGAGTTTGAGGAGCGGGTCAAACCGGCTGACCTGGTTCCAGCGCAGACGCTATTTTCGCTGCGATCGGCTATTTTTGCCCTACTGGAAGCCTGGATTGGTGCCAGCATTCTGACACCGGAGGGGTTGGTTTTTCCGGTGAAAGGAGTGCCTCAAGGATCAGTCGTTTCACCCATCTTGGCAAACGTCTATCTGGATGACTTTGATGAAATTCTGATGGCAGCAGACCTGAAGTTAGTACGCTATGCCGATGATTTTGTCGTGATGGCAAAGTCTCAACCACAGATTATCCAGGCACAGCGGGATGTTGCCGCTCTGCTGCAGAGCATGGGGCTACAACTCCATCCTGATAAAACTCAAATCACCAACTTTGATCGCGGCTTTCGGTTTTTGGGGCACGCCTTTGCCGGAGATCTTATTGTTCCGGTGCAGAAGCAGCAACCGCTGGCATTACCAACTGAGGAGCGGGAGGAAGCCGATCGCCTGATCTATGCCGATCCATCGGTGCCACCAACCCAGAGGCAGCAGGCAATGGTCGCAGTACTCAAAGCCGCGCAGCAACCGATTCCACCACCGTTGTATGTGGTTTTAGGCTACCAGGTGCGGCAATGGAAACCAGTCACGATCGAATCCAACGAATGGGAGTGGAAAACGGGTATGTCAACACTTTATCTGGTTAAGCAAGGAACGACGTTACGCAAAGAGCAGGGACGGTTCATCATTGAAGTCGCTAGCAAAGCGCCAGCAGGACAACGCAAAGAGGAGCAGGGTTCTCCGGTTGAGATTCCTATTGCTGAAGTACAACGAGTGCTTGTTTTTGGTCAGGTACAAATAACGACAGCCGCCATTACTGCCTGTTTGGAGGCGCAAATCCCGGTGGTCTTTCTGTCGCAGTTGGGGGACTACAAGGGGCATTTGTGGAGTGCGGAACTGCTCGATCTGCCTGCTGAAGCCATGCAGTTTCAACGTTGGCAAGACGGTAATTTTCAACTTGACATGGCAAAGAGCCTGGTCTGGGGCAAGTTGCTGAACTCGAAGCAACTTTTGTTACGGTTAAACCGCAAGCGACAGCTACCAGCAGTGGCAGACGCAATTTTGAAACTGGATCAATTTGTGTCCTCAGCACAGAAAACAAACAGTCTGGAGTCTCTGCGAGGCTTTGAAGGAATCTCAGCCGCCGTTTATTTTCCATCGTTAGGGAAATTATTAACCAACTCAGGGTTCAGTCTCACCGGGCGCAGTCGTCGTCCGCCGACCGATCCCGTTAATTCGTTGCTCAGTTTTGGTTATACGCTGCTGTTCAACAATGTAATGAGTCTACTTTTAGCAGAAGGGCTGAATCCCTATTTAGGGAATCTCCACCGATCAGAGCGCAAAGAACCGCACCTGGCGTTTGACCTAATGGAGGAGTTTCGTTCGCCGATTGTAGACAGCCTCATTATCATGCTGGTCAACAAGCAAATTCTCAAGCCAACCGATTTTACCTGGCCCAATGCAGAAGGCGGCGTCTATCTTCAAGATCCAGCCCGACGAGTTTTTCTGAAGCACTTTGAAGAACGCATGAGTGAAGCGGTGAGCCACCCTGCTGTTCAGGCAAAAGTCTCCTACCGCCGTGCTATTCAACTCCAGATCCAGCACTATAAGTCTTGCCTCCTGGAATCAGTCAGCTATAAACCCTTTCTTAGAGCCATCTAAGCCTCTCTTTCCTCCCCCAGCTATTTTTATTAGCTTTGACCTTTTCCCCACACCCTTACTATGCTCGTCCTTATCGTCTACGACATTCCGGATAACAAACGTCGCTTAAAGCTATCCAACTTTTTAGAAGGGCAGGGGCGACGGGTGCAGGAGAGCGTCTTTGAATGTTTTGCTAGCCTGGACAAGATGGCAAAGCTCTATCAGCAAATACAGAAGCGGGTTAAACTCCCGGAAGACAATGTGCGGCTTTACTGGGTGCCATCGGATGCTCTGCCCAGAACCCTGACCCTTGGTAGCCCACCGCCAGAACCACCACCTAAAGCCTACATTATTTAATTTGACAGCCAGTAGTGGATGGGTTAGTTTGACTGTGTAGCGTTCTATCGACGCACCCCTTCCGATCCTTGAAAACCTGATTCTTTCGTTGACCTGCGTCGATGCGGTATGCAGTAGAGGTTTCAGCCTACTGCATGAACCAGTTAACCCTGGGTTTTGGGCATCCGCAGCATGTAAAAATGACCTGCGTCGATTTTTGTCCAACAGGCTTTACCCAGCTTTGATGCTGGGCGACAGGGTCGCAAGACCATTTCCCCGCAAGGGGACTGAAACGTTTGCTCTCCACGCGTCGTCTGCGGCATTACACGCGTCGCAAGACCATTTCCCCGCAAGGGGACTGAAACATTACTCCAGTGGAAAGTGAATGTAGTTATCGGTTTTGAAAACGTCGCAAGACCATTTCCCCGCAAGGGGACTGAAACATCTGCAAAAGTTTTGAGGCTAGCAATCTGCCACCCGTCGCAAGACCATTTCCCCGCAAGGGGACTGAAACTCTTGGTGATCTCGGCTTTTGCCGCGATCGCGTCGAGTCGCAAGACCATTTCCCCGCAAGGGGACTGAAACTATTTATTGAATCGGGCGATCTCTCGGCTATCGCCTGTAGTCGCAAGACCATTTCCCCGCAAGGGGACTGAAACTTGATTTCCAGGTCTTGCACAGGAATGTCAGGACAGTCGCAAGACCATTTCCCCGCAAGGGGACTGAAACATCCAAGCGCTTGATACGCTCGATCAGGTCTGGCTTGCTGACTGTCGCAAGACCATTTCCCCGCAAGGGGACTGAAACACCGCTCAGGTTGGCACTGCTCAGGTTGGCACGGAGTCGCAAGACCATTTCCCCGCAAGGGGACTGAAACATTTGATCGCCCGTTGCCCGTAGTACCAGATGTTGTCGCAAGACCATTTCCCCGCAAGGGGACTGAAACTATGACGCTTCACCTGTTCGCGCCGGACGATAATCTCGGGTCGCAAGACCATTTCCCCGCAAGGGGACTGAAACACCCTTCCTGGTTCGTTATATTGCGTCCTCATGTCGCCAGTCGCAAGACCATTTCCCCGCAAGGGGACTGAAACTAGAAGGGTTGTCTGGCGGCTTGCTGGCGTGGCTGCTTGTCGCAAGACCATTTCCCCGCAAGGGGACTGAAACACGCCGATGCAGGTTGGATACTCGAAATCTAGAGGAATCCTAGTCGCAAGACCATTTCCCCGCAAGGGGACTGAAACAACTAAAGTCACCTTTTCGTCGCGGGAGACAGCCTCGAGTCGCAAGACCATTTCCCCGCAAGGGGACTGAAACTGGGATGCTCACGATTCTCCTTATAGCCATTAGTTTCAAGTCGCAAGACCATTTCCCCGCAAGGGGACTGAAACCGCCAACAGCAAAAGCAATTAGCCAACAGCAAAAGCATTGTCGCAAGACCATTTCCCCGCAAGGGGACTGAAACCTCAACAACCTGGGCACGACTGGGTAGAGCGGGAATGAACGTCGCAAGACCATTTCCCCGCAAGGGGACTGAAACACGGGTTTCAAAATGGATGAGCAACAACGGGTCGAACGTCGCAAGACCATTTCCCCGCAAGGGGACTGAAACGCACTCTGAGAACGCTTTGACCGTTGCCTTGCCAGCCGTGGTCGCAAGACCATTTCCCCGCAAGGGGACTGAAACTCCAAACCGTCCCAGACGGACTAGAGGCAGACATTGAGATGTCGCAAGACCATTTCCCCGCAAGGGGACTGAAACTCTAATGGTAAGTCCAAGCCGTGTGGATCGAGCGCGTTGTCGCAAGACCATTTCCCCGCAAGGGGACTGAAACGAATCGCGGGGCGAAGGATTTCCAGGGTTTCTACCAGGATGGTCGCAAGACCATTTCCCCGCAAGGGGACTGAAACGATGCATTGGTCCACGTTGAAGATGCCTAGCATTACAAAGAGTCGCAAGACCATTTCCCCGCAAGGGGACTGAAACATTGAGCGAAAACAGTTCATGGGGCGAGGTTGCCTTGATGTCGCAAGACCATTTCCCCGCAAGGGGACTGAAACTTAAATAGCTTTTACCCCTGAGTCCTTTTGCCGAGGTTGTCGCAAGACCATTTCCCCGCAAGGGGACTGAAACCTGAATCACAACACGGGATTGAGAATCGACCACAGGAGGGTCGCAAGACCATTTCCCCGCAAGGGGACTGAAACAACCAAAATAATGACCAGCCCAAAAATTCCTTTAGAGTCGCAAGACCATTTCCCCGCAAGGGGACTGAAACATGGTACGGTAATCACTACAAAGAGGTACGGTTGTCGCAAGACCATTTCCCCGCAAGGGGACTGAAACTGATTTAAGTACGTTGCGGTTTCTTCGTCTACCAGTGCAGTGTCGCAAGACCATTTCCCCGCAAGGGGACTGAAACCCCCGACTCAAAATCATACTGACCATCATCAGCGTTTCAAGACCACTTCCCCGCAAGGGGACTGAAACACAAATATAACATACGTGTGTCCAGACTAACAATTGTTTCAAGACCACTTCCCCGCAAGGGGACTGAAACTTTGCTCCAATATTACGGCATAAACGAAACATTTAGTGTTTCAAGACCACTTCCCCGCAAGGGGACTGAAACTTGCCATGAACTTTTTTTCTCCAAATAGGGAGGTCAACGTTTCAAGACCACTTCCCCGCAAGGGGACTGAAACCCTCAGATAAGATAAACCCGATATACTTTAATCAGGAGTTTCAAGACCACTTCCCCGCAAGGGGACTGAAACAAAACTCTACGGTCATAATAAAGATGCCAATTTGGCATATACAAGTTTCAAGACCACTTCCCCGCAAGGGGACTGAAACGTGGATGGGGTGATGCCGTCGATGCGGAGCGCGTACGTGTTTCAAGACCACTTCCCCGCAAGGGGACTGAAACCTGGAATTGTTCAAACATCGAATTAGCATTAAACTAACTCAAGTTTCAAGACCACTTCCCCGCAAGGGGACTGAAACGATAGACTTCACGTCCATTCACGTCCCACAACACATTAAGTTTCAAGACCACTTCCCCGCAAGGGGACTGAAACTCCTAGAATAACTAAACGTTTCTGAATCAGAAAAAACAATGTGTTTCAAGACCACTTCCCCGCAAGGGGACTGAAACTAATAATTTTCCCTTCAGAGCCCTCAACCATAGGGGTTTCAAGACCACTTCCCCGCAAGGGGACTGAAACTGGTTGCAAAGCTTGTTATGGTCTGGGTCTACTGTAGAACAGTTTCAAGACCACTTCCCCGCAAGGGGACTGAAACCTGAGCACAGTTTCTTTAGTTTCTTCGCAGCTTCTCCAGTTTCAAGACCACTTCCCCGCAAGGGGACTGAAACTCGGTCGTGTTTGGTAGTGTGGACATTTCTTCGTTATAGTCATTGTTTCAAGACCACTTCCCCGCAAGGGGACTGAAACAATCCCATAATCGCTTGCTCCTTGTGGCTTGCTTTACGTTTCAAGACCACTTCCCCGCAAGGGGACTGAAACCCCCGTTCACCAGCATCATGGTGGCTAAAAGAGCGGATAGTTTCAAGACCACTTCCCCGCAAGGGGACTGAAACAAATTCTGTGTGTCGCTTCGAGAAAATGTGTTGTTAAGATCGCCTAGCTGGCTCATTATTTGTTTCAGCTTCTTTCAGCCAGCCAAGATCAATTGCTACTTACATCCCCAGATGGGGATAAAATAATCAGCATCTCCCTGCTACCTTCCTTGATCGCTGATGTCTCCTGCACGTTCCACCAGGTCTAAAGCAAAAATAGCAGCCCCCTGGGCATCCAGCACTCAACTGGTTGGACTCACCCTGCAACTCCAACCGCTTCAGGATGCAACCCTCTACCCGCAATACACCATCGGACTCCACGCATGGCTGCTTGACCAGGTGCGTCAGCTTGACCCTACCCTGTCAGCCTATCTACACGATGGCGAATCCGAAAAACCCTTTACAATCTCAGCCTTGCAGGGAGCCGCGATCGCGCCAGGTGGAGCACCTAAAGTGAATGCCCAGCAGCTTTATACCTGGACAATCACCGCACTCTCCGCACCTGTAGCAGCATGGCTAGAAGCATGGCTCAACGCTCCACCTCAAACCATTGAGTTGCGGGGCGCACCCTTACAGATTATTGATTGGGGTCTAGCCAATCCTCATCCATCTCATCCTCCCACCACCTATCAGCAACTCTTTGAAGCCCCTGTGCCAACGTCCCCCACGATCGCCCTTTCCTTCGTCTCCCCAACCAGTTTTCGTCGCCGCAAAAATCACTTTCCCCTCCCTGTCCCCACCAACCTTTTTCACAGTTACCTGAGGCGATGGAACGATTTTTCTGGTATGGCATATGACCAGGATGCTTTTCTCGATTGGGTCGAAGACTCAGTTGTCATCCTGCGACATCACTTACAATCAATCAAAACGGTAGCTGGCAAGCGAGGCTCCGTCACTGGGTTTACGGGCGCGATCGAGTTAGGGCTAACCAAAACTGCCTTAGCAAAACCAGACTATGTGCAACTCTTTATGGCATTGGGACGTTTGGCTCCTTATAGTGGCACCGGGCACAAAACCACCTTTGGCTTGGGGCAGACCCACTTGGGTTGGACAACTGCATCAGAAGCACCTCAACCCACTATGCAGAACTTACTAGCACAGCGCATTGCTGAACTGACCGAATTGTTCAAAGCACAGCGCAAACGGACGGGTGGCGATCGGGCAACGAACACTGCCGAAACCTGGGCAACCATCCTGGCGCGGCGGGAAATGGGTGAATCCTTACCCGCGATCGCCGAAGATCTGGAGATGCGCTACGAGACCGTTAAAACCTACGTAAAACTTGCCAGGAAGGCGCTTCAGGTAAAATAAGAGTCCCGTCTAATGATGGATTTTCAGTGTGCTGCTTCCTTTAGGATAAAAGAGTTGGTCTGAGGCTGCTTCCAGTTTTGGCACTGTCACCTCCTGGTTATGAGTAATCCGATGGGCATTACTCTCAAACTGACGAGATCGCCTGATAGCTATCTGACATTGAAATGGTCATCATCCTGGAGCCGTTGAGCGATCGCCTCCGCATCATTGGATAGGCGCTGATACATTTGGCAACTCATCCCACTGATAAGTGTTAACCCCGACGAGCAGGGCATCCCGGCTCATAGAAGCAATAGCAAGTAAACTCTTCCCACTGGATGGCACAAAATTCAAGGGCAAGCCATTGCGTGATGGCAAGCTTTGGTCTTTTGAGCGGTGAGAAGGGTCGATTGCTCATTCTTTAGACTTTTTATCACTACCTGCTTCTGGGTCAAACACGACATAAAACTCTCCTTTGGGCAGCCGTCGTTGAAGAAAGCGCACATGGTCTTCCGCATCAGATTGGTTGTAGGTGCGTGCGATCGTGCGTGGCATTCCTTTAGGAAAGGCTGCCACGATTAAGTATGGGCAGTATTGAGCAGAAGGGTTTTGCTGGGTCATTTCGCCTCTAGACTAAAGTTTTTAAATCAGTTTGCATCAATGTGATGCATTAAATTATAATTGCATCGTATCGCATCAATCAACTGTGGTGCACAGCACTAGAGGTAAGCTTTGGATGAACAGTTATGAAAGACAAGACAAAGTTGTGGCAGATCGCGTCACTGTGGACATTGAAGGATTACGCGAGGAGATTGAAGTGGCTTACTCTGAAAATCCACTGTGGGAAGAGCTGTCTCTTTCGCAGAAACTTCGTCGTCTCATTCAGGAACGGTTGAATGAAATCAAGCAAGAGCGTGCTGCCTCGGCTGACCCAGGTGCAAAGTAGAGCTACTGTTTGAGTGCTGTGTCAGCGTTCGCTAACTAGCGATGCATCTTTTCCTTTTAGAATTATTTAGTGCATTAGTTCTGTCTGAAAGCAATGAATCAACCTGATTCTGATCCACAAGAGAATGCCGAAACTTCTCTGAAAGAGCATTGGCTTCTCGATGAACTATCAGCAGAAGCTCGGCGAAAGTTAGAGTGGGCTGGCAAAATTCGTGATGCGCGTTCAGATGGTAGCAGAACGCTCGAAAAGCAGTTGATTCAAGAGGCTGCAAAGGATTTAGAGTGCCATCCCAGGACAATTACTCGCATGTTGAGTGCTGTTGAGACTGATGGGCTGATTGCGCTAACAAGAAATTCGCGATCGGATAAGGGAGAAGCACGCTACATTTCAGAACCGTGGCGTCACCTCGTTGTTGAGCTGTATGAACGAGGAAACAAATATAGCCGACGCACCAATCGGCATCAGATTTGGCTACTAATTCAAGCTATCACCGCCAAGCTTGAATCAACTGAAGCTTCAACGGATGCGTCTGTCAAAGCTCTCTTTGATTGGACTGCAACCAAACTCGGCTCTGGTGAAGAAGCTCATACCAGTGTCTTAAACAAAATTCTTAAAGCGATTAGAGCAGAAGTGAGCGCTGGCGAGATGAATCCTCCCAGATCTCATGTTGCTATCTATAAAATTTGGAGAGCCTACTCCGAAGCCAAAAATAAGAAAGCACGGCATCCGGGGCAGGGTCCAGTGAAAGTGATCAAAACAAGCGATGGAGACATAACGGTTGATCGAAGCAACAAGGTGCTCCAGATTGATCACACCCCACTAGATGTTTTGGTCGTTGACCAGAATGGCGAGGAAATTGGCTCTCCGTTCTTGAGTGTTGCGGTTGATAGTTACTCAGGTTGTATCGCTGGCTATTATTTAGGGTTTAGACAACCAAGCTCTCTAGAGGTTGCGCTTGTACTGCGTCACGTCATCCTGCCCAAACAGTATGGAGCGGAATATGAACTCCAGGAAAAGTGGGAAGTCCGTGGAGTGCCTGAATATTTGGTGACCGATCGCGCCAAGGAATTTAAGTCTCAGCACTTGAGACAAGTTGCTAATCATCTAGGCTTTAATCTCCGGTATCGATTTATGCCTGAACAAGGGGGCATTGTTGAATCCGTTTTTGACAAGTTGAACAAGGAGCTTAATTCACGGCTTCCAGGATACAAAGGCTCCAATGTTCAAAAGCGACCGAAAGATGCAGAAAAATATGCCAGCCTGACGCTCGAAGAATTAGAAAAGATATTGGTACGTCACTTTGTCGATCATGTCAACCAACATGCTTACCCAGGCGTTGCTCAAACTCGCGCCCAGCGGTGGGAAGCGATGATGGTAGAACCTCCAAAAATTCCTGAAGAGCGAGAGCTTGACATCTGCCTCCTGAAACAGAACAAACGCCCTAAGGTGCAGAAATTCGGCACCATTCAGTTTGAGGGGGAAATTTATAAGGGTAAATGCCTATTGGACTATGTCACGAAGAAGGTTGTAGTCCGATACAACCCCGCCAATATTATTCATCTTCTGATCTATACCTGTGAGGAAAATGGACAACCGGGAAAATTGGTCGGGACGGCAAAAGCAAGAGATCTAAAAGAGGAGCGATTGTCTCTCAAAGAGCTAAAAGAGCGGAGGCGCAGATTGCGTGCAGGTGTGAAAGCACTTAATACAGGCTCCATCCTTGCTGAGAGGCTGGCACTCAACCAATTTTCTGAGGAAAAAGTCAGAGAAACCCGGAAACAACGCCGCCAGAAAGAGCACGATCGCACGGGGCGTTCCTCTGGCTTGTCAAATGTTGTGGAGTTTAAGCGACAAGAGGAAGCTGCTGCCAAAGCCACTTCTAATACCGATTCTGCTTCAGCCATCGATCCAAATCTTGGACGTAAGCGATTTAAGCCATCGGGAGCAGCCAAGGTAGCCGTCTCAAACTGGAACGAACATTTGCAGGACAACTGGTAACTTATCTATGGCACAACCAGAAGCACTTCCAATTCCACAGCCTACGTCTCCTCTTACACGGCCTAGTGTAGAGGCTGAAATTGAGCGAATTAGTTCTGGTAGCCCGTTAATCACAACTAAGCGTGATGAGGATTTCTATCTCTGGCTCAGCAATCAGCGGGACTCAAAAACCTGTGGCATTGTTCTTTCTGCCCAGCGGTCGGGAATTTCAGAATCCTGTCAGTATTACAGATTGCAGCACGTTAAATACCGGGGGGGCAGTTCTCTTATTGCCAGTCTCGGTGGTTTATATTCGAGTACCCTCTGGCTGTACTCCAGCCCAGCTATTTGTTGAGGCTCTTCAGGCGCTCCACCGCAATTTGAAGTTTGGTCGGATTGGAGATTTGCGAAAGCGGGTTCGAGCAACGTTGAAGGAATATGGGGTTAAGCTCCTGATTATTGATGATGCCCATTACCTGAAGTTGAAGGCATTACGGGAACTGGTGCAAATCCATGAGCTTCTCAAAATTCCAGTTGTTCTAAGCGGGACTGGCGAATTGTACGACCTGCTCAAATCAGAGTGGAAGCAAGTGCATAATTCCTTTCTATCGTTCTATCCCTTGCCAGCTATGACGATCGACCAAACTGCTTCAGTAGTTGATACCTGGCTAACCAGTTTTCTGGGTTGGGAAGAAGAATCTGACTTGTTGTATGAGGATGTCTTGAAAAAGCTGCAAGAAAAAACGGGCGGGTTGACAGGTCCCTTAAACGACACACTTCAGAAAATGGCAGTTCTGGCTCTGAAGCAGGGACTGCATCGAATCGATGAAAAGACTATTCACGAAGTTCTAGATGGTCAGATGACTGCTGTAACAAACGCTGCCACAAATTAGAGAACAGTGGTTTGCATTTTGAGGATAGACCCGATGGCAGAAACGGATGAGGTATCTCCCTGGATTGCAAAAGTCGAGCCGTATGAGGGTGAGAGCATCAGCCATTACTTCGGGCGGTTTCGACGGTACGAGTTGAATAGCATCTCTGCCCCGACTGGTCTGAGTGTGGCAGCAGGGCTTGGCTTTGCCTTGTCTCGGTGGGAAAAATTTCGCTTCAACCCTTTTCCTGATCGTAAAGAACTGGCAGCAATGGGTAAATTGGTGGGCTTAGAAGTCGATCGATTGCTGGCAATGTGCCCTCCTAAGGGAACGCCAAGCGTTAACCGTTCGACCCGCTTGTGTGGAGCGTGTTATGCTGAAGCGCCTTATCACCGCATCGCATGGCAATTAGAAGCGACTGAGGGGTGCGATCGCCACCAGCTTCGCCTCATTTCTCGTTGTCCTGCCTGTGATGAAAAGATTCCTCTACCTGTTGAGTGGGTAGAGGGGAAGTGTCAGAAATGCGGCATGAAGTTTCAATCAATGGCAAAGAAACAAAAGCCTTGTGAGAAGGCTTGTTGAAGCCCCTTGAAGAGTGCCTGTTTTTGGAGATTGCGTCTTCTGCTAGCCTTTCTGAACCCACGGTGGCGGCTCAAGACATTGCTGAAGAACCGGAAGCCACACACCAGCTCTTCAACAGCATTTATGCCAGTTTGGGAAACGGCAAGAAAGTTCTTTGACCCCTCAAAACATTTCTGCAATGACAAGACCATCCCGCTTTACAAGCGCCTCCCTAAAAACTCTGTAAACGGTTGCATTTTTCAAGGAAAAATTGTTTAATAGTGCAAGTTAATACGTTTGTACTAATAAATTTACTATTCCATCAATAAGGGCAATAAGGGTAGCTTTCTGAAAGCGATTGCTGGTGAATGGGTTGCATCAGCTTTCTTAACCGCGATGGAGTTGAAGTCACGCAAAGCTGAAAAGCCTGGATGAGCGATGCAAGTTGATTTATGGGGAACTTCTGCCATGTTCATAAGAACAATTCGATGTTGTCTCTGCGTCAATGAGGCAACCCGCAAATTTTTCTGGGAGGCAATGGTCTCCTATACCCTCCTTGTGAACTACCTGTTGGCCGAAATTGCCAAACACGCTCAATTTCAGGAGTGGCAGTCGAAAGGGGCCATACCACGACCGGCGATCGAAGAGCTAATCAAAGCATTCGAGAAAACCCTCCCCCAGCCGCTGCCTGCGCGCTTCTGTACTTCAGCAGTCCTTATGGCGCAGTACGTCTACAAGTCATGGTTCCAACTGCAAAAGAAGCGCAATCTTCGCCTCCTTGGCAAGCAACGTTGGCTGAAAGCCGTAGAAAGTGATGAAGAACTCACTCGGATCACTGATTTCGACCACGAAACAATCTGTGCTAAGGCTCAAGAGATTCTGAATAGGGTAGGTTCCCAAAATCATCAGGGTACTAACCAACGAGTCCGCAACCGAAGATCAGGCTGCCCCTTGATTGGGTTGCTCTTAGATCGGTTTGAGGCAACAGATAACCTTTTAGAGCGACGAGCCATAATTCATCTTCTGAAGAACAATCTGGTAGTCAGTGAGCAGGGCAAAGACCCGTCTGTTTTAACTCAACAGCTCGAAAGCAAACGAATAGAGATCGAACGCCTCGAAAAGCAGCTTCAGAGCCAATTGCCAAAAGGGCGCGATCCAACAGGTGAGCGCTATGTAGCAAGCTTAATGGCTGCTATTGCCTTACCCCAGATCGATGAGTCTGACCAGATCGAAGCAGAACTGGGAGTGTGGCGAGAGCAGAAACAAATTCAGCTCTTTAACGATCTGCCTTACCCAGTCATTTTCGGTAGTGCTGATGATCTCACCTGGTTAACTGAGACGAGCAATGGTTCCCCCTCTGGTGCAGGCACCCTAAACCAAACTGACGTGCCTGCCATTAAAAAGCGTAAAGCCAACAGAAAGCAGAAAGTAGCAGAAAGAATTTGCGTCCGGTTTAAGGGGCTGAAGGATTTCGTCTTTAAAGTGCAGTGCGATCGACGTCAACTACCTATCTTTCGTCAATTTCTCACTGACTACCAATGCCACCGACAGACCCCTGAAAAAGAGCGTTTCTCTCAAGCTTTATTTGCTTTACGATCAGCTCAACTGCTGTGGCGACCAGACCCAGAAAAACATCGGCAAAACGAGGGGGGTAAAGCTGCTCCGTGACAAACACATCGGTTGTATCTACACTGTAGTATCGATACCCGGTTGCTCAGCGCTGAAGGAACGGAACAAGTACGGCAGCAAGAGAAACAGAACACGCTGAAAGCGCTGAAAGGTCGAGAAACGCTGAATGATGAAGAGCTTCAAGCGCTAGATCTGACAAAAACCCAGAAATCTCACCTCAAGAGCCAACGCTCAACACTCGCTCGCTTAGATAATCCAATCCCCCCACGTCCAAGCGTTAGGCTTTATCAAGGCAATCCTCTAATCACAGTAGGCATTAGCCTCAGCCCTGACACTCCCCTTACAGCCTGTGTTGTTGATATTGCGACCGGCAAAATTCTGGATTGCCAGACAACCAAGCAACTTCTTACAGTTCAGGGGATTAACAAGCAACGAGGTAAACGTAGCATCCTTCAGTTGAAGCTGGAACGGTGGCGGTTGGTCAATAGGCTGCATTTGAAACGTCAGCGTCATCTGAAGCGGCAGGCGCAAGAACAGAAAAAAGGTAATTATCGAGAAACCCAAGCAGAATCAAATTTGGGGCTATACGTAGAACGAGCGCTTGCCTCCAAGCTAGTTTGTTTAGCCCTCAAGTGGCAAGCAGGCAGCATCGCTGTTCCCAACCTAAAGCATGTACGGGAAATACTCGAAGGCGATATTCAAGCTAGAGCCAGACGCAAACATTCTCAACAAAAAGAACTTCAGGACCAGTATGCCAAGCAATTCCGCCTCAGCCTCCATCGCTGGAGCTACAGCCGGTTAGTGCAATGCATCCGCGATCGTGCGACTAGAGAAGGTATTCAGGTAGTTACTGGACAACAACTAATCCAGGGAGATCCCGTACAGAGGGCTAAACAAGTTGCCATATCTGCTCATACCCTTCAAGTGTCATGAGAGTAACTAAATTTTGAACCTTGACAAGTTAATATTTTCCCAATAGCGCACTGATCTCTTTAGGGAGTAGGTGTTCAATGTGGGGCAGTTTAATTGCTTTCCGCCCCTATGTAGCTGTCCGCCTCCGCTGAGAAGTTACTTTTCAGATACAGTGCAGGGTCGCGCCTAGCATTAAGGGAGATATGTTTTTGTAATGATGGTTAGATAGCCATTTCTTACGAGGATACAGGAGTACGTGCCGTGGCAGCTACCATTCGCCTCCGAGCAAGGAGGAACCCCTCTATAATTTTTGGCAAACCGAAGCGAGGACTAAATCCCCAGAACGTTTGCCAAAAATGTATCCCCTTCTAACTCTAGCTTTCAGACAATTTAGAAAGAATGACGCATTTTTTCTGCTTGAAAGCTTTAAAGACCAGCGGCATCTGCCAAAGCTGCGTCTAGAGAATCGGCTGTGCAAGGGATTGAACCGACAGGGTTGCGATCGCCCTTTTGGCTTCAAAGGGGTTGAAAGGGCTAAATACGCCTGAGAATCGAGCTTCTCGACGGCGTGTTGCGATCGCCCTTTTGGCTTCAAAGGGGTTGAAAGGGCAATGAGATGCCGCATCGCCTCTTTGTAGGTTTCGGTTGCGATCGCCCTTTTGGCTTCAAAGGGGTTGAAAGTATTCGGACGAAGCCGAAGCCTTACGAGCGATGGCGGTTGCGATCGCCCTTTTGGCTTCAAAGGGGTTGAAAGCTATCCCTAGAGCCAGTCAGGACGGTCTGACGCACGCCATGTTGCGATCGCCCTTTTGGCTTCAAAGGGGTTGAAAGTGTTTGAAGTCAAATTGGTCAACCAGGATGTCGGTCAGTTGCGATCGCCCTTTTGGCTTCAAAGGGGTTGAAGGCTCTGCCGTTCAATTTCACCCAGGTCGGCAAAACTGCTGCGATCGCCCTTTTGGCTTCAAAGAGTTAGCAACGGGGGCATTTGGTCTTAAGCCATGCGCACTCAGATCCAGCCCTAAATTGATTGACCTAAAGTTCGGTTGAATGCAAGTTAGTAAACTGCACTTCCACAATCCCTTATGCAGGCGAAAGACAAGAATACTCAGATGGGTTGAAAGGAACGTCATCTTCCCAAATTCAGACTAAGATAACAACCTTTGAATTTGACAACAAATGTTTAAAGCTGGTTTAGTCAAAGGTAAAAGGGCTAAACTGCCCCAAAACAGCCTAAATTCGTCTCTAAAAGACACTAAAGGTTTAAAACCGACAAATAAAGGTTTAATGGACAATCGCTTTAGTAAGCGGGTAATCGGACTCGAACCGACGACATTCACCTTGGGAAGGTGACGTTCTACCACTGAACTATACCCGCAAAACAAAGAACTGAAGGGTAAAGACGCTGACCACCTAGCCCTTCTTTCGATCAATAAGTCGGACTCATTCGCTTACATTCTTCATCCTTTGTATGGGTTATTATAGGCTCGATTGGCAGTACAGCTACGAAGAAATCACGATCGCCGTCTACTTCTCCTTCATTCCTCAGCCGTTGCTGGCATGAGCTAACTTGAAGCGATCGCTCACAGCATTCCAATTCACGACCTTCCACCAGGCTTGCAGGTAGTCAGCACGACGATTTTGGTACACAAGGTAGTAAGCGTGTTCCCAAACATCATTACCCATGATGGGATACAGTCCTTCCATCAGCGGATTGTCTTGATTCGGGGTACTAGTTACCTGGAGTTTGCCGTCTTTTGTCTGCACTAACCATGCCCAACCACTGCCAAAGCGCTTCGTGCCAGCGTCGTTAAACTGCTTTTTGAACTCAGCAAAGCTGCCAAAGTCTTTTTGAATAGCGGCAGCAAGTGCTCCGGTTGGCTCGCCGCCTGCTTTCGGTCCCATAATTTCCCAATACATGGTGTGGTTGACGTGCCCACCGCCATTGTTACGAACGGTTGTGCGAACGTCTTCAGGCACATTATTGAGGTTGCGAATGAGATCCTCGGCAGTTTTGCCCTTGAGTGCAGGGTACTTTGCAACGGCATCCTTCAGGCTTTTAACATAGGCAGCATGATGCTTGTCGTGATGGAACTGCATCGTACGTTCGTCGATATACGGTTCTAACGCGTTGTAGGCATAGGGTAAGGGCGGCAGGGTAAAAGAGCCAGCGGCGGCTGGCTTAGCAACAGTATCGGCAGCCCAAGCGAAACGAGGAGCATAGAGACTAGCGGCGATCGCGCCTGTGCCTGCACCCAACAAGCTCAAAAAATGGCGGCGGTTAAATGTCATAGCGGTAGATCCTTATGCTCTGAATACGGTGTTGAAACGATCGCAACCCACACGGGGTGGGGCTTGACCACGTTGACAGCACTATGCCAACTTCGATGGTTTTATAACCGACTTCATCAAATAAAATAACGATCTTGTTTGCTTCGTAGCGTCTTACCGTACCTTCACCCCAAATTTGGTGTTTCACGCGGTTGAGCAACTAATCTTTGCTAAGACCCCGATCGCCTTACTCCTCGTCTCTGCGATCGTTATAATCTTCCGAGGAGGTCGGTTCTAACTCCCAACGACGAGCATCGCGTTCTTCTAAAATCTCATTGGTACGAAGAAAGGCACGATCGTCCATCTCTAGCCCTACAGCCGCACCAATCTCATCAACGACATCCATATCAGGCGTGGGGGCAGTGCCGCCTACCGCTTCATCACCCACCGCATCGGCTTGTCCATAATTGGCATCAAGATCGCCACCCGTCAGCGTTGGGCCTGCTTCGTTGAAGTTGTTGATGCGTCTACCTGCTGCAAACCCTGGCTGGTCGTGCACGCCCGTTCCGTAAGATTCTGTCATTTCTTGGGGTAGATCGCCTGAATCGGGTTCTACAAATAAGTCAGTGTTTAACTCGTTTGTAGACAGTTCCGAGTCAGCGTCGGGTGCATTGTCAGCTTGCAAATCTAGCTCACGATCGTTGGCTAGTGTCATGTTTCTGGCTCCTTACTGACCTTCTTTTGTAGCGTAGCGAACCTAGTTGCTAGCAAAATCCTCACAGAGGCAGACGTGTCAGGCAAGCTTGAGTTGAGGATGATGTCTGAGTGTAATGATCTGGGCATACTGAAGCCGAACCGTAACCAAAGTCGGACATTCTGTGATGTCGTTATGAAGCAGACGGAATCGATCGTCCCGTACTGAAGTTACGGGCTGACAAACTATTAATTGACCCTCCAATAAACGTTATGTCTCGTCTTAACCAGCGTGCCTTCGAGATCCTCAAAGCTGAAATTTTGCGCTGTAGTGCTGATGATCCAGTCGGGAAGGTGCAGCAAGAGATTGCCCTGCGTCGGCTAGAACGGTTTCAAGTAAAAACAGGCGCTCCGTTGACACTGGAAGACTTACGGGATGCGATCGTCGATTTGTTTCCCGACTTTAGCGAAAAGGTTTTGAAAACGGCAGCGCGTGCAAACAGCCCATCTCCTGCTGCGGCACCATTGCGCTTGGCATCCGCTGTTCTGGTTGGCATTGCGGGGCTGGCTGGCGGTATCTGGCTACTGAACCTGCCCTATCCCCCTATTCGCTGGACAGTGGCACGAGTCGCGCCGATCGTGTTGATGCCCAGCTTCATCAGCATGGACAAAAACTATCGACAGGCGATTGCCACTACAGAACAGGCAGATCAACTGGTGAATCGAGCCACAAGCGCCGCTGACTTGGAGCTAGGCACCACCAAAGTGCAAACCGCACAAAAAAGCTTAGACGCTTTACCTGTTTGGTTTCTGGGCTACTATCCGCAGACCTACTGTGGCTTGTTTCAATGCAGTTGGCGCTTTACGCTGGATGAGTTTCAAGGTGCCCGTAAAGAGGTCGCCCGGATGGATGCCAAGCTGTTTCAGGAGAATAACGCCCAAACGCAGCTTAATCAAGCCGATCAAGCACTTGGAACCGCCAAGCAGCAGTACCAGGAAGCCCCCAATGCTGCTGAACAGCAAGCTGCGATCGCTCAATGGCAGCAGGCGATCGATCAGCTTCACCAAATCCCCGATCAAACCCTTGCCGCTCGGATGGCACGACCAAAGCTGATGGCGTACGAGCGCGATTTTCAACAGGTATCCGGTTTAGCGCTTGGCAGCACTCAGGCAGGTAACTTAATTGAGGCAGCCAAGATTTTTGCAAGTACAGCGGCGCAGTTGAATTTAAAAGCACCCCATGCCGAAGTGGAGTGGGAGGAAAACCGAAAGCAGTGGGCAACTGCGATCGAACGTCTAGAAAAGATTGACTTTAAAGACCCTGATTATCGGCAAGCCCAAACGCTACTTGCAAATTATGAAAAGCGTCTCAGCAATATCACAATTCGCCTAAAAACAGAGCAAGCATCCACACAAGCCTTTAAGGAAGCTCAACAGCTACGAAATTATTTGCTTGACTCCACAGCTAATAACGCCAAAGCGCTTAACCCTGACCAGGCGAGACAACTACATAGAATCGCAGATAAGCTCAGAGAGGTAAAAGCGGGTACGACTGTGTACGTCGATGCTAGAGTGATGCTGAAAGCGGCAGAAGCCCGCCTGAAGTAACCACTAATCGGTGGGGCGATCGGCAGCAGTCTTGACTCAGCACTTTTTACTTAGCAGTCGGGTTTGCCTCAATGTAGCGGATTAATGCCTGGTATTTGGGCGCTGTTTTTGGATCTTGTCCGAGGTATTCTAACACGCCCCACATCCCGAATTTGCTAGGCGAACCAATATCGCTGTAGTGGCTAAAAAGACCGCCGCCCGCCGCTTTCCATGTGTTGAGATATTCGGTGTACAGGTCGCCCATACGAGGGTTGCGGTTGACGTTGGCGTAAAGTTTGGTGATTTGAGGTTCATAGCCCTCAAACTGAAAGCTCGTAAGCTGTTGCCCTCCTTCATACGCTTTAAGCTGTACTCCATGTTTGCGAGCCAGCTTCGCGTTAGAGACCATATCATCCTTAATCTTGCCTCTAATGTCTGCCTGAAGAATGTCGAGCACTTGATCCTCCGACATTTGGGCAATCTGGGCACCTTTCTCTGCATTCAGCAGCGTTTCTCTTCCATCAAAGTAGGGGGCGATCGCATAGGTATCGGCGTGCTTATAGGCATCTTTCCAGGCAAGTATCTGATCGCCAGCCCAGGTATTGACCGATTGCCCTGCCAACACGCGATCGATGCGGCTCGTCCCACCCAGCACGGTTTCAAAGATTTTGAAAATCTCGACCGATCGCTGCGAGTAGTACTTTGTGCCAGCCAGGTATTGGTCGCGGTCTAACCCTAGTCGCACCCCTTGATCTCTAACATAGCCCGCCTGTTCAAAACTAAAGTTCCAGACTTCATTCGAGTATTCGATATGGGCTTTTAACGAAGGGTCGAGCTTGTCACGCACCAGCGTTGCAAATTGACGCACAAAGTCGTCACTCGCTCTGATGGGAATCGTGAACCAGGGGTCAGCTTTTAGAGTATTGGCAAGCTGAATCATGTGCTCCAGCGCCACCCCGTTTTCCACTGCCTGGGTCGCAGCAAGGGGTGTCGTGCGATCGGACCAGTTGGCAAGCTTCGACCCATTTGCCTTCTGCCAATCCATAAAGCGAATGGACTTAAACCTGGACAGTACTTTGAGAAACTGCGGGTTAAACGGCTGAGTCTGATAGGTTTTTTCGTGTCCCGGCATGATGAACCGGATATTCCGGATTGGATTCGCTGGATTCGTCTCACGCAGGTGAACAAAAAGACCTTCAGTTGCAGTCATCACTTTAAACACTGATCGACCCGGTGCTTCGCTCACAGTGGTCAGCCCTTTGTTGCTCATGGCGCGAATCTCGATCTTCCCCTGCCCGTCATAGAGCAGCGTGTAGTTTCCGGTGGGATAGCGTTGATCGCCATCGAGCAAACCCGTCGTCGCATATTGGTCGGGTCGCAACGACGCAACCCAACCCTCGGCAGTCAGTGGTAAGTCTCCCCCCCTGTGCCCAACTTTTGCCCTCTGCATTCGAAAACCAGGGATGAGCAGTTTTAAACACATCGACAAACGGGCGTTCGGTGCTGTAGCTCGTCACTCCAGCTAGATTGATACCCAACGGTGAACGAGTGTTCTCTTTGCTGTTGGTACGAGCACTACCTGACCCACTAGCAGTAATCACTGTCGCAACATTCGCCGCGATCGATGGCATGGGGGCAACCGTTTGGGCAGTACTAGAAACGCTGCTGTTGGCGTTCGTACTGACGCGATCGATGCTTGCAAGGTCAGCCATTGCTTGGGGCACAAACTTGGATGGATCGGCCAGCGTGGCGTTGATCTGAAGAAGTGTGCCAATCAGCACGACGCTGCTAATACCATTGTTGTAAAGACTGGTTAGTTTCACGCGGCGACTACATTCCCCTTAACTGTAAAAGTGCGATCGAAAATGCCGTACCTGGCTCTCTGTTAAAGTGGCGATCGGGTGCATCGGCATGGGGCGCAATGATGCCCTTGAACCGCGAGCTGAGATGGCTTTGCCTTGGACACAGACTCATTGTCTAACCTGAAAACCCGCTGGCATCATGATAGCCGCCTCGTTAGGAACAGCCATCGGTAGACTGTTCAACTTCTAGAAGTCTTGTTAAACAGGCTCGGTTACGCAGGCGTAGCCACACATCAAACTCACCACGATCGCCAGATCACTCATAATTCAGGTGTATCCATTGGTAAGCGAGAGACAGCCCGTGAGCGATCGGCGATTCAACCTAACATCTTGTCTGCTAGCTCTCCTGCTGGTACTCATGCCACTTTTGACAAGCTGCGACCTGCCCCAAGTCAGCGCCGAAGAGCGGCTCTTTTTGAATCTGTCGGTAGACTTTTTAGGCGACTATCAGTTACCAAAGCAGTCTTTTGAGGGGACTCGCGTGGGTGGGCTGTCAGGCATTACCTACGATCGCCAGCGCGATCGCTTCTATGCCCTTTCGGACGATCGCAGCGACTTTGCACCCGCTCGGTTCTACACGCTCAAGCTGGATCTGGAGAGTGCAAAGGCTGAAGCGCTAGGTATTAAGGAGGTGAAGATCGAGTCCGTCACAACCATAATAGGTGAGGACGGCAAACCCTATCCCAAAGGTACGATCGACCCAGAAGGTATTGCACTGTCGCCCTTAGAAACCGTCTTTATTGCGAGCGAAGGTGTCACAAAGGATGGCATTCCGCCGTTTGTGCGCGAATTTGACCTTAAAACGGGGCAATGGAAGCGTAGCCTCCAGATTCCCAAACGCTACAGCCTTAATGCAACAGATGACCAACCGCCCCAGGGCGTGCAAGACAATTTAGGGTTTGAGTCTTTGACGATCGCCTCTGGCAGCTATGGCAAAACGGCAGTCGAACCCTTTCGGTTGTTTACTGCTACCGAGTCTGCCCTGACGCAAGATGCTAGCCCAAATGACCCGACTCAAGGAGCCAAAAATCGCCTGCTGCATTACCTGTTGGAGGCCCGTCGAGCGCTGTTGCTTTCGGAGCATCTATATCAACTTGACCCGCCGCCTGAAGGTACCAGCAGTCACGGCTTAACAGAACTACTGGCGATCGACCAGGGCGGACATTTCCTGAGCCTGGAGCGATCGTTTGGCACCAGTGGCTTTCAGGTGAAGCTCTTTCAACTTGCTCTGGGTAGCGCGACTGATATTTCGGCGTTTGACACGGTGAAAAACACCTCACGCAGCACGGTAGCCATTCCTAAAAAGCTGCTGCTGGATCTCTCTGCTTTGAATGTGCCGCTGGATAATCTTGAAGGAATGACGATCGGTCCTCGTTTGCCTGACGGTAGCCGCAGCTTGTTACTGGTGAGCGACGACAACTTCCGTCAAGAACAGGTGACGCAGTTTTTGCTGTTTCGCCTGAAGGGTTTGGCTTAGGGGAGTAGGGAATAGGGAACAGGGAATAGGGAGCTAGCTCACACCTCACACCTCACTCAAAACACAACGACGGCTTTAAGATAGTGTCAGTATTTTGGAGAGCACACGATCAATGACTCACTCCACTGATGTTGCAGCCCTGGGGCGCTGGATGGCGGCAGATTTTAGCAATCAAGCGCAGGCGTTTGAAAATCCGCCCTTTTTTGCTCACATTCGCGTTTGTATGCGTCCATTGCCGCTAGAGCTGTTGTCAGGCGTGAGTTTGCTGGTGGAGCAGGCATATGATTATGCGCTGAACGATCCCTATCGAGTGCGGGTGCTGAAGTTGATCGCAACGAACGATCGCATCGAGATCGAAAACTACCGTGTGCACGATGAAGCACAGTTTTTTGGTGCGACCCGCGATGTCAACCGATTGCCAACGCTTAAAGTTGACCACCTCGAAAAGCTGCCAGGGTGCAATGTGCGCGTAGAGTGGACAGGGCACAGCTTTAAGGGACAGGTTGAACCCGGTAAAGCCTGTATGGTCGTCCGTCGTGGTGTAAATACTTACCTGGATAGTGAATTTGAGATTGATGGCGAGAAATTTGTCAGCCTCGATCGCGGACGTGATCCTGAAACGGATGAACACTTGTGGGGTTCGGTTGCAGGTCCGTTTGAATTTGTGCGCTGGGCGAGCTTTGCAGACGAAGTTAAGGTGTAAAAGTAGACGAAGCTCAGTAAAAGCAGACGAAATGAAGGTGTAAAGATGTACGATTTGCTCCTGCGTCAGGGTCGCTTGCTTCAGAGAGATGGGACGATCGCCACTGTAGATATTGCGGTGCAGCAGGGGACGATCGTTGCGATTGAGCCTCAGCTCGCAGAGTCTGCCACTCTTAACCTTGACCTTCAGGGGCAGCTTGTGAGTCCACCGTTTGTCGAGTCGCACATTCATCTCGACTCAGCGCTGACGGTGGGCGACCCTCGCTGGAACCAGAGCGGTACATTGTTTGAAGGTATCGAAATTTGGCGCGATCGTAAACGCAACCTTTCACTGGAAGATGGCAAAGCCCGCGCCATTGAAACCCTGAAGCAGCAAGCGATGCTGGGCGTTCTCTTTGTCCGTAGCCATGCCGATGTCAGCGAAAGCAGCCTTACCGCACTTCAGGCGCTTTTAGAAGTCCGCGACGCTGTGAAAAGCTGGATAACGCTGCAAGTTGTTGCGTTTCCGCAAGACGGTATCTATGGTGGGGTGCAGAACGACACTCTCATTGAGAAGGCGATGGAAATGGGTGCCGATGCGGTCGGCGGCATTCCGCACTACGAGCTGACGCGAGAGGATGGGGTAAAGTCCGTGCATCGCATTTTTGAGTTGGCTCAGAAATACGATCGCCTGATCGATATCCACTGCGACGAAATTGACGATGACCAGTCCCGCTTTCTCGAAGTAGTTGCGGCGGAGGCAATTCGTACGGGTATGGGGTCTCGCGTCACTGCTAGTCACACGACTGCGTTTGGTTCCTATAACAATGCCTACGCCTTCAAGTTACTTAGCTTTCTTCGTCGCACTGAACTCAACTTCATCGCTAATCCTCTCATCAATATCACGCTACAAGGACGCACCGACACCTATCCCAAACGTCGTGGAGTGACTCGCGTCAAGGAACTCTGGCAGCAAGGCACTAACGTCAGTTTTGGGCACGACTGCATTCAAGATCCCTGGTACTCACTCGGCACAGGCAATATGCTGGATGTCGCCTCTATGGGACTCCATGTTTGCCAGATGACGGGCACTGCCGAGATCGATGCCTGCTACGACATGGTGACGTGGAATGGTGCCAAAACGCTGAATGTGAGCGATCGCTACGGCGTTGAAGTTGGCAAACCCGCAAACCTCATTGTGCTGGATGCCCACGATCGCTACGATGCGATCCGTCGTCGCGCTACAGTCCGTTACGTTATTTCGCAAGGCAACCTATTGGCGAAAACAGACGCGCCTCAAACAGTCTGGTATCGGGGGTAGAGGGGACGCGAAAGACACAAGTGACATCGAGTAACAGGTGTTCGGTTTTCTCTACCGCCAGGATTATTACAGTTTCGCAAACTTTTGTTACATTAGTTTACATGAGCTTAAAACAAACGCTTATTTGGAGGCTTCCATGCTTATTCTGATTTCACTATTTTTAGCTGGCTGGGTAGCCGTTGCTGTCTTGGGTACACAAGCTTACTTTCGTGGTGAGCAGTCAAAGCCTATTCACGAGCGCAACTGGCGATCGGAATCGTTTGAGTCGCTCTCTGAAGCAATTACAGGTGCCCCGATCGACTATGGCATTCGCGTTCCTGCCTATGCCGATTTGGATGCTTACACCAGCAAAACCTTGCCATCCTAATTAGTGTCGTTGCTCCGCTATCAATCGCTTTACGCTATTGAATCCCGACTCTAAAAAGAGTCGGGATTTTTTTAGCTGAAATTAATACGACTTCTTGTATTTAGACTACTTGTGTTTAATATGCAAAATGGTACGCTTGTTTTACGTTGTTAGTACATTTGCTTTAACCTATCTGCTTTGAGAAAATGTTACTTAATCGAGGTTAAGCAATGTCTACTGCCTGGACATCGCTTAATCAGTGAACGTTTAGAGTAATTGCATGGCTCCAGAGCAACCACTCGGTTCCGTCGTTCAGGGTTCCCTTAGTCAGGGGCTAGAAGTCCGCTTGCACCCCGACGTGTTTGTGGAAGATATGCGCGTGGGGAAGTTTTTGGTGGTGCAGGGGATGCGATCGCGCTTCTTTTGTATGCTCACTGATGTTTCTCTGGGTACAGGTAGTCCCCGCATTCTTGCTAATCCACCCGATCCCAACAGTTTTTTGCAGGAAGTTCTTGCGGGTACAGGCACCTTTGGCACGATCGCCTTAACGCCAATGCTGATGTTTACGCCAGGGGAGGAGAGTAGAGAGGAGAGAGGAGCGAAAACACCCAGAACTCAAAACTCAAGACTCTCTTCCTACGCTGCTCAAACCAGTGCGGACATTGAACTGCTTCCAGTCAAGACGATTCCGGGTCACTTTAGCCAGGTTTACGATGCAAGCGAGCGAGATTTTCGGGCAGTCTTTGGGTGGGAGGATGACCCAAGTAGACGGAATTTTGCGATCGGGCAACCGATCGACATGGCAGTACCTGTTTGCATCGATCTCGATCGCTTTGTCGAGCGCAGCAATGGTGTCTTTGGCAAATCCGGCACGGGGAAATCGTTTCTGACGCGGCTACTGCTATCAGGCATCATCCGCAAGCAGGCAGCGGTGAACCTGATCTTTGATATGCACTCTGAATATGGCTGGGAAGCGGCACGCGAAGGCAAGCAGTTCAGCACAGTGAAGGGGCTGCGGCAACTGTTTCCCGGTCAGGTGCAAATTTACACCCTTGATCCGGACTCGACCAAGCGACGTGGTGTGCGGGACGCGCAAGAGCTTTACATCAGCTTCGACCAGATTGACGTAGAAGATTTGATGCTGGTGCGGGGTGAACTCAACTTGTCGGAAGCCAGTCTGGAAAATGCAATTATTCTTCGTAATGAGTTTGGCAAAGCCTGGATTAGCCGTCTGTTAGCGATGAGCAACGGTGAAATTCAAGAGTTTTGCGAAACTAAAATGGGCAGTAAATCCTCAATCATGGCGTTGCAACGGAAGCTCAATCGTTTGGATGAGTTGAAGTACATTCGCCAGACCTGTCCGCACAATTATGTTGGACAGATTTTGGAGTCGATCGAAGCGGGGAAACACGTTGTCGTTGAGTTTGGCTCGCAGTCCAATCTGCTGTCCTATATGCTGGCAACAAACGTGATCGCACGCCGCATCCACCATGCCTATGTGCGGAAAGCCGAACAGTTTTTACAGACTAAGAAGGTGAGCGATCGCCCCCGTCAGCTTGTGATTACGATCGAAGAAGCCCATCGCTTTCTTGATCCCTCGACCGTCGGACAAACCATTTTTGGCACGATCGCCCGTGAAATGCGAAAGTATTTCGTCACCCTTTTGGTCGTCGATCAACGTCCATCCGGTATCGACAATGAAGTCATGTCTCAGATCGGAACTCGCATTACAGCGCTGCTTAACGATGAGAAAGATATTGATGCCATTTTCACTGGCGTTTCGGGCGCACAAAGCCTGCGATCGGTGCTGTCAAAACTAGACTCCAAGCAACAAGCTTTAATCCTGGGTCATGCTATCCCGATGCCAGTCGTCGTCAAAACTCGTCCTTATGATGAGACCTTTTACGCTGAAATCAGCGAACCTGCCTGGGAAGAACTGCCAGCAGCAGTAGTGTTCAAAGCGGCTGAAGCAGCCAAAGCCGACCTCGGTTTTTAAGCACACAGCAAACTCTGCTCCTTCCAACCGTCTCACTTACACTGCCCCTCTCCTTGTATTCCTTCCCCCTTTCATCCCATCACCGCTCGACACAGGTTGTAGCAAAACCCGTTGAAAAACTTTAGAAGCTAGCGACGGTCATGAATCTACTGGTAAAGCCTGAACGTAAACCATACAAAGGTGCCTTCAATTAAAGGTGCCTGACTACTCGTCTGAAAGTGGTGCCACCGTTCGGTTATCCCTCTTATCTAGGACTGTTCAGAAGCAAACAATCACGTCATTATAGGGTATGAAGCAAGGCATCGCGCAGCAGCACAACGTAGTCCATATCCTGTTTGATCGTCTCTAAAACCTAAGACATCTGGAGTTTTGTATGCGACTTAAGAGAGACTATTCACCCGGTCGGGTCATACTATAGGGCGAAACTAAAGGGCTTTGGTTGCGTCTATAATGTAGGCTACGATCAGATGCAAAGTCATAATGATTCCGCGTTAGTGCTTCGGTTGCTGTCTAAACTTACTCGTATCCAATGTTCTGCTCATTGTTGGTTGCTTTCATACAAAGGGAAGTTACTTCTAACCAATTGTTTTTTAACGAACTGAGTAGCTCCTAATAGTGTTCTAGTTTCTCACTAAAACTAAAGCCAAAAGCTAGAAGGCTTGACGGTCAGGTTACACGCTCTAAGCCAAAGAGAGCAATCCTGATACAAAATGTTTGTCTCTGATGTCCTAACTGATGCTGCTTAGGACACCAAGTTTCGCTTCAGTGCTAGTTCCCTGTCCTTTGTCTACGGAGTTGTACGCATCCATGGCTACTGCCAATACTAAACCTAAAGCAACGAAGCCCACTTTTACGGCAGATATGGTTCGTACCTACCTGCATGAAATTGGTCGCGTACCGATGCTGACTCATGAGCAAGAAATTATCTACGGCAAGCAAGTGCAGCAAATGATGGCGTTGCACGAGCAAAAAGAAGTGCTTGCCCAAACGCTTGACCATGAGCCGACTGCAAAAGAACTCGCTGATCACGCGCAAATGAGCGAAGAAAGCTTTAAAGAGGTGATGCAGCGCGGTCAGCGGGCTAAACAAAAAATGATCGAGGCGAATTTACGCCTGGTTGTGTCGATCGCCAAAAAGTATCAGAAGCGCAATCTAGAATTTCTGGATCTGATTCAAGAAGGCACGATGGGTCTGGAGCGCGGCGTTGAGAAGTTCGATCCTATGCGTGGCTACAAATTCTCAACCTACGCCTACTGGTGGATTCGGCAAGCCATTACGCGAGCGATCGCGCAACAGGCACGTACTATCCGCCTACCGATCCACATCACCGAAAAACTCAACAAGATCAAAAAGGTGCAACGCGAACTAGCGCAAAAGTTTGGTCGTAGTGCGACTGCGGCTGAAATTGGAGTCGCTCTAGAGTTGGAACCTGCCCAGATTCGAGAATATCTGACGATCGCCCGTCAGCCTGTTTCTTTAGACCTGCGCGTTGGCGACAACCAGGACACCGAACTGCAAGATCTGCTGGAAGATGACGGTCCTTCACCTGAGACCTATATGGCGCAAGAATCATTGCGTCAAGATCTGGAAACACTGATGGCTGACCTGACGCCACAACAACGCCAAGTCATTGCACTGCGTTATGGTTTGGAGGACGGCAACGAACTGTCTCTTGCAAAGGTTGGGGAACGCCTTAGCCTTAGTCGTGAGCGAGTTCGCCAGCTTGAGCGCCAGGCCCTTGACCATCTGCGTCGCCGTAAAGCAAATGTACGCGAATATCTCGCCAGCTAGACCTAGGCTCATCTAAACAATAAAGGGGGTGGGATAAGTGCTTATGATCGCTTATCCTACCCCTTTGCACGTTAACGTACTCTTTTGAGATAACCACGCGGATTAAATGTCATAAGAAACTTTTCTCTAGAGGTATCTACAGAAAAATTTTGATTTTTGCTTAAGAACTCTTCTACGGCTTCAAACCCGCTTTCACCAAACGAGGGATAAGCAGGATGCCCATTAATGTTGGTATCTTCGACAATGAGGTAGCTGCCAATGCTGACATAAGGGGCAAGAAGAGCTATCTCTGCTAAAATATGCTGCTTTGAATGATCAGAATCTAGAATCACCATGCATTTTTCTGGCGATCGAGCACTCAGTAAAGAGTTAATCAACGCTGGATCAGCACTGGAACCTTGAACATACTTAATTCTGGGATGTTGCGGTCTGTCAGGATAATCAAGAATATCGATCGTGATGATTTCACCATGCCCGACAATATCAAGCATATGTGCCATAAACAGAGCGCTACCACCCATATGCGTACCCGTTTCAACAATTAAGTCAGGCTGGATTTCAGCAATAATTTCTTGATACATCCACATATCCAACGGACATTTCAAGCATTGCACATTCATCCAGTAAGTGCAGGCAAAAATCTGCCCTTCCCCATTTGGACCATCATAGTAAAGGTTATGAAAGTCGTTAACAACATCTTTTTGTACACTCTGAAGCATGATAAAATACTACCGCTAGAAGAAACATATTAGTTACCTGTCAAAAACCTACCACAGCATTTGTATAAATGTTTGGAAAGTTTATACGAGGTACGTTTTTGTGTTAGTTCTTTTGCTCAATGTCCGATAAGCATAAGCAGGTGAAGTATTTACTTAAAGATTAAGGTAGAACGTCGAGGACTGTGTAAGTCTCGCTAACGCTCTAAAGTTATAGATGTTCTTAATTAAAAGAAAAAAGGTATTACACTCAATAATTGGTTCTTACTTCATTAGATTTCTAACTCATTCTATGACCTTCTTCTCATTTTGGTAATCTAGCAGTAAGTTTAGCCAAGGGTCACAAAAATTATCTCCCTTTTCAAGAATAAAGTGGACTATACTAGTCTGACTCCATTTATCCATAACTTGTAATCACCATACTCATAGAACAAATTTGCGTATGACTTCCACTCTTGGTCAAGTAAAAAACTATCCCTTAGTAGAAATAACTAATGAGAACGACTTAGATGAAAATAATAGCTCAAAGAAACAATTAAATTTAATTGGAAACAACAAACGAGTTATTGATTTTGGGTGCGCTACAGGTTACTTTGCTCAATTTCTTAAACAAAGAGGTTGCTATGTTGTAGGAGTGGAGTTGAATCCTGAAGCAGCAAAAATGGCAGAACACTATTGTGATGAAGTGTTCGTCGCTGATTTAGATTTTGTTTCTATTTCAGAAATTCTGCATGACCAAAAATTTGAAGTGGCTGTCTTCGGGGATGTTTTAGAGCATTTGCGCGATCCTTGGCGGGTTCTGGAAGAAGCTCGCCAGATCTTGCAGCCTGACGGCTATGTCGTTGCCTCGATTCCCAATATTGCTCATGGTGCAGTGCGGCTTTCACTCTTACAGGGTCGTTTTGAATATGCTGAGCTAGGTCTTTTAGACAACACTCACCTAAGATTTTTTACACGGAAAACGGTTCAAGAATTATTTGAACGAGCAGGCTATACAGTAGATATTATTGACCGTACAATTGTTCCAGTGTTTTCTGGCTCGTCCTACTATGTGCCTGACGTGGAACGGCAGTCCCTAAGTGATGAACTGATTCATCAAGTTGAGCAAGCGGAGGATGCAGACACGTTACAGTTTGTCCTACGTGCTTTTCCGACGACTCTTGAAGGAAAGTATGCCGCACTAGACCTGAAGCACTCACGTGCTAGTGAGCAAAATTTGCAGCTACAAACAGAGTTGTCGAACTTTCAGAACCAACTAGGACAAACGCAGTCTCAGTTGAAGCAAGCCCAAAACCAGCTAGGACAAACGCAGGCTCAGTCGGAGCAAACCCAAAACCAGCTAGGACAAACGCAGGCTCAGTCGGAGCAAACCCAAAACCAGCTAGGACAAACGCAGGCTCAATTAGAGCAAACCCAAAACCAGCTAGGACAAACGCAGGCTCAGTTAGAGCAAACCCAAAACCAGTTAGAGCAAACCCAAAACCAGTTAGAGCAAACCCAAAACCAGTTAGAGCAAACCCAAAACCAGTTAGAGCAAACCCAAAACCAGTTAGAGCAAACCCAAAACCAGTTAGAGCAAACGCAGGCTCAGTTGGAGCAGACCCAAAACCAGCTAGAGCAAGCTGAACAAAGAAACGTTGCTATGGAAAGCAGCAAATTCTGGAAAATTAGAAAAGTTTGGGTACGATGCAAGCAAATCGTAGGTCTAAAAACGTAGAGTTTTCTGTAAATGAAGTCCGACCTGAAATTAATTATGATGCATAAAATTCTTGCACTGGTTATTAACTAGTACATTTTTGCACTGCCAAGTATCATCAATTTCAGGTGCTTAGGATAGTAGGAAACTGGAGATACAGCGTTTTCCAAGCCGATAAGGCTCATTAAATTACTTAAACGACAAGTGTTCCACGAGTCAGCATATATCTCACGAGACAGGAGAACGCTGTAGTAAGAAAAGGAATGAAACGGCGGAGCGCAAAAAAGGTCAAGAACTATGTCTCGGAAGGAACGTAGGGTGTGCAAGTTTGCAGTGAAGCCACCTTGCGAAACGGGAAATCGTCATAGCTCTGTCCGCAACGCCAGAGATGATGACCTGTAGCAGAAAGATAAAATGTTTCTAAGTCATCTTTCAAAGTCATTAACATTTCGTCGCATTGCTTGTCAGTATCGCTGCGCAAACACCCAAACTCTTGAAGCCGTTTTTGATGATAAAAAATTTCTCTGAAGATGTCTTCGTGAGCTTGGGTACCGTCTCCCTGAATTACAACATCGATACAATGGACTGAAGATCCTCCAGGCTTTAAGAACTTGCGAATGCCATCAAAGACATCCTCAATCCCTTGTGGGGGAACATGTTCTAATACAGATACAGAATAGATGCAGTCAAAGGATAACTCGGCAAACCCAACCAGATCGGCATCAAAATAGCTTTTGACTAAATTAACGTTGGGGAATTGCTGGGCGTAAATCTCATATTCAGTAGGACCATTACCCATGCCCTCATAAGGGTCAACCAGAGTGACTTCGTAGCCTAACTCTGTGAGCAGACCTGCCACTAGCGGTATTCCTCCTCCAATCTCTAACAGTTTGCCGCCCAAAGGTACAGCACCTAGAACTGTTTTAATCGTCCAAGGTCTTTGAACGTTTTTCAGATCACCATTGAGGTAGCAAACCTGAGGCATATTGTCAGCGCTATCACAAAAATCTCTGACAGTAGCGTAATTTAGCGCTGATGTTTCTTTCTGGCTGTAGCGCTCAGTTAAAGAATGTTTAGAGTGTTCGTTTAATAATTCAACTGGCTTAGGTAATTCAACTGGTTTGGGTTCTAACGATTTCTGTTTTGGTTTTCTTGCTCCCGAAAACAGTTTCGTAAAAGGCTTTAAGATTTTCACTGCTTTTCGACCAACTAAGATGTTTTTTCGCAAAATTCACTGAGCCAGAGCTTAGTTTATCATGCAGCTCCTTGTTATCAAGCAGCAGCTTTACAGATTCAACAATACTGAGAGCATCAACTACAGGCAGTACGAGCGCATCTTTTTCATGCTCCATCAACAAGCCAAGGTTAGCAGCGGGTAATATGACTGGTTTACCCATTGCTAAAAACTCAGGCAGTTTAGACGGAAAGCGGTAATCATTAAAGGCATCAGAGCGCCCTGGCTGCACCAATACATCTGCTAAAGCAAGTATGTCTGGCAGGCGATCGCGATCCACGAAACCTAGTTCGATCGAATACCGTTGTGCCCAGCGATCATCCTCGCCTAAAATGTTGATTGTTCCCTGACCTGTACGCACTAATATCGTTGGATAGCCCTCTCGGTTCAACATGGCTGTTGCTAAGTAAAGACTTCTCATTTCATGGACATTAGCTGGATGAACGTTGCCTGTATAGCACAATACGGTACTATTCAAAGGTACACTTAATTCCAATGCCAGTTCGGGATTACGCACTCTTGGGAAAAAACAATCCACATCAGAACCAGGGTAGAGAAGCAACGTTGGAATGTAATCGGGAACAAACTCTTTAAGCCGATCAATAATAACAGTTACACCGTCAGCAGCTTTAAGAAATTGGTGGTACTTAAGAGGGTGTGAAAGATGAAGAGGGATGGAATCAGGGCAGTTATTACATAAGTCTTTGTAAGGCATTTGTAAGAACTTTTCTAGAATGTGCTCTTCATTATCCTCAAGGTGGATAAAAAGTTTGAAATCATAGAGTTCTCGGAGTCGTTCACAGTAAAGCCTAACAACTTCTCGTGGAGTCCAAGCGTGCACAATGTCTGGACCTCTGCCATCAGGAAATACATCTTTAATCTGATGAATTTCATCAAACTCCATCGTTTTATACAGATGCTTGCCCAGCACTGAGATGGTCTCTTTACTGTGCGGAACTGCAACAGCACAGTTCAGCCCCTGGGCAACTAAGCTATTAGCAAAATGATGTACGTGTACAGCACTATTAGCTCTGAAATTAAAGTAAAGAACAAAAAGGACATTCTGCATCAGTTCACCTTGACTCCATAATCGCAACGCGCTACATCAAAATTCAAGTTATAAAAGGGATCGCCTGCCTCAATATAGTGTTGCCATTGATCTAGTAAAAGATAGCGGTCGACAAGGTCGTAATAGTTACGGCGGGTTACAGATTCATGATGAATTAAAACAGCACGTGGTGTAAAAATGATGCGCTTTCCAACATTAATAAGCTGCATACATAAATCGACATCCTGATAGTGAGTAAAGAAGTGCTCATTAAAATGGTTAGCTTGATGAAAATCATGTTTTCTCACCATCATGCAAGCAGCAGTGACAGCAGAAACCTCGCGCGCACAAACTAGAGAGCCAGCATAACCATCAACGTTAGATGGAAATCCCCTCATAATGTGATCTGCTGTTCCTCGGCTACCCATTACAACACCCGCATGTTGCACTGTCATATCTGGAAAAAGCAAAAGTGCTCCAACGGCACCAACATCAGGTTGCTCTGCATAGTATAAAAGCTGCTGTAGCCAATCTTCAGTCAGCACCTCTGTATCGTTATTCAGAAAAACTAGATATTCGCCACTAGCATATGTTGCCCCTAAGTTATTTGCCCGAGAGTAATTAAAAGTACTAGGAAAATTTAAGCGTTTGACAGGATGCTGTCGCATTATTTGCAACGCTTTCGGATCATCTGTTTCGTTATCCACCAAAATTACTTCAAAATTTGGGTAACTAGATAGAGTAAACAGACTGTTTAAGCATCGTTCTAGATGGTCTGGGGCATTCTTAGTAGGAATGACTATACTAATCAGCGGATGCTCAGTACGGGGTGCCGACATAATACCTAATCGATGATTGCCAAGGCTCTTTGCAGTGGCTGGCAAACTCAATCGTTCTAGATGTGCTTGAACTGCCGCTTGCTGAAGTGCTTCAACAGCAGGCTTCGCTTGAGGATCGCTAGCAACGCTTCCCTCAATTTTGCGCCAATGATAAAGAATCTTCGGGATATGACCAATATTTTGAGTCATTTCGGAAAGGCGTAACACTAGCTCATAGTCTTGGACACTATCGTACTTGCGATCGAACCCTCCGACTGCGATGACTAAATCCCTACGTATGCTCAAAAAGTGACCAACATACATTACGCCTCGAAAATATTCTGGCGACCAAGCGGGCTTAAAGAATGGTTCAATATAATGAAGACCAGAAGAATCGATTTTGTCTTCATCAGAATAAACTAGATCGAAACCTTGTGAAAGTTTGTCTAGAGATGCTTGTATGGCATCTGATGTAAGTGTGTCGTCATGATCAAGAAAGCAAACATAGTCGCCGCTGGCAAGTTCTAAGGCTTTATTCGTGGCGACACTGATACCACCAGATGGCTGTAATAAGACCTTAATTCTAGGATGCTTTTGAGCAAGTATTTCAAGAACATTCCGAATCTCACTGGCTGTTGAGCCATCATCAACAATGCACCACTCCCATTCTGTCGATGACTGATGTAAGACACTTAAGACAGCATCAATAAACCAACTAAGTGATGAGTTAAACGTAGGTGTAAGAATGCTGATTTTAGGAGTGCTTGCTTCAAATTTATTAGCTTGCTCTCGAATTACGGGATCAATTATTTCCCAAAAGACACTAGGGGTAACTTCAGGGGAAACGGCAGGCAGAATCGCTTCTGAAGCTGGCTGGACATTAGCCCGCCAGTTGCCTTTAGCATTTGTCAATAGCCGCCTCACCAACTTGAAGGTAGGCTTTAAAACCATACTAGGATAACGTCGAACTAGCGTTTTAGCATTAATCCATCGAGTTCGCAGCTTCCAGAACTTACTGCTTTCCATTGCTTGAATCACAGCTTGAGTATGCTGCAGTTCAAGCTGAGTCCGACGCAATTCGGAGTTCAAGGTTTCTAGGTCCATCTTGATTTAGCCGCTTGTGCTTACGAGGATCTGTTTAATGGGACTTTGTGAACGTCTATAATTTACCCCACCGAGGGGCATCCTACCAAGTTTGAAAGGATAATCGTCTACTTGATAAAAAGTAAGAGTTTATCTAGACAGTTCTATTTCGGCTCATTAGCGGATAATTTGTGACCCTAAACTCATTTCTTTCATTAGAGCAACTGTTGTTGCTAACCTTAGTAAGCTGTTAGGGAAGTTAAAGCTGCCAACGCACAAGTAGTAGAAACTGTCGTTCTCTAGAGTATCTGAGTTCGCCAGTTTTGTTGAGGTAGTCTTGGTCTTAGCTGCCAGATAATCCTAAAAACCTCATTAAGTTTGGAGGAAAGGCTAATCAACTTGAGCAAGCAAGGTGTTTTGCTGCCCCAAACTCAACCTCTCCTCCCTCTATCATCGCTTTTGTGTTTTGTAGATGATGAACTGTCCTAGGGCACCGACACTTTCAACGTGGTAGGACGGCAGGTCCGGGCTGATGGACAGATTTGTGGTGTAGCGGCTGAAGAGGACGAAATTTTGTCGCTGCGTACCGTCGGTGATAATTTGCTTGATTTTGGCTTGGTTTGACACTAGCTCTGACTGGCACAACCCTTGCAACCCGAAGGCTGTTGGTGCTTTGGCACAGACTTCGGCTTTTAGGTAGGCGATCGCAGCTTGTGTGGCGAAATCATCGTAAGCATCCTGCTGTGGATTGGTGATTGCCAATGTTCCACCTAGTCCTAACAGTAGACAGCCGCTTACGATCGCGCCCATTTTAATCTTTTCCATGCTGCTGCCGTCATTGATTGCAGTCGTTTGTCTAAGCTTAAGACGGTTTACCATGGCAGGTTGTTTCAACCTCGTTGATCGTTGTATTGGCAAGGATTATGCGCTAAAAGCGAAGCAAAAGCCAGCTTTTGACATCTCTCCAGAGCCCTTTAAGAAAATACACTGCATCCAATGATGGCGGGTCTTGTCAAATCCACGCGGTTTCTAATTCAGCTAGGTATTTGTTGGTGAAGCTACTGTGTGCGGTTTGTTAGGGAGAAATTAATTTAGGGTGACGACATCTGTGCCATTCAAATGCTATAATCAGAATCGCACGGCGAGCGTAGCCAAGTGGTTAAGGCAGAGGATTGTGATTCCTCCACTCGTGGGTTCGATCCCCATCGTTCGCCCTTTTTGCATAGCGACAAGCTAAATATCGCTAGCGGCAAACTTGTCGCTGGCGACGAACTTTTTTGTGGTGGCAATTTGCTGTTGCTGAACTATTGATGGCAAATTAACGTTGTGCAGTGATAGATGAAGCGCTGTCAATAGCGGCGATCGATTTTCGATGGTTAAGCGTTACGAGGTTTACTGACTGATTCAGTTACATCCATGTAGACAGAAAGAATTACTCTTGTCATTCCTTGATCTGGGAGATGGTATCACTCTTGCCAGCCCTTACCTGAAGGACTCAGCTAAAGCTGTCTTTGATCGCGCGACCGAAAGCCTTACCCGCTCTATCTGCGACTCATAGGCAGCTTTTTGCTGCGGCGACGTGTCGCCTGGGTTAGCCCTTAAAATCTGCTCGTAATAGCGAAAAATTTGAAACGCATAGCTGGCGATCGCCACCTGTTCTTGAGACAGTGATCTGACCCGCTCCACTAGCGCAGCGCAGGTAGCAGAGCTTGGTAAGACAAAAACATCAGCATAGAGCGGCGGCACTACATCAGACCGTTTTGCCAATTCGTCTAGTAGCCCCATCGCTTCTTCAGATAGTTCCCCATCAAAATCAGCTAATGAATTAAGCAGGGCTACCAGCAGCAATTTTGAACGTTTCTGCTTCAATTTAAACCTGTACGGGCGTAACTAACTCCTTTAGGATTCTAGCAAAACCTAACCGCATGGCTTCGTTCAGTTGCCCGTCTCACTGGTGATAGGGCGATCGCTTGTCCCCTTTTTCTAACTCACCGCTTGAACCTGTGGCGTTAACCAGTGCGATGGTAAGCACAGATGCCTGCATCAAAGGCAGTTTGCGCTTGTGATCCGGCTAGAATCCGCAAGGTGTTGGGATAGGATGCTATAGGCTATTCTTTACACGCCGATCGCTCGGTTGTAACCCACCCAAAACCCTGTACCCTCTTAGACCTTAGAGGCATGAGTCCCAAAATGCGTTTACAGCTAGCACTGAATCGATCGACGTTTGCTCCGCGGCAATGGGTGGCTCATCCAGTCATCAGAGTCGCCTTGTTGTTCGTTGTATGTTGTGTGCTGTTGCTGTTGTATCGTCATTACAGCCTCTTTAGCTCCTATGACCAGGGCATTTTCAATCAAATTTTCTGGAACAGTCTGCATGGCAGATTCTTTGAAAGCTCTTTGTCTTCTGGATTATCGGCAGAGGTAACGCTTCAGGGTGCGATTCCCCTTGTGTCTTACCGTCATCTGGGGCAGCATTTCAACCCGATTTTTTTGCTTTGGTTGCCGTTTTACGCGTTGTTGCCGTTTCCAGAAACCTTGAGTGTGTTGCAAGTGTTGCTGGTTGCAGCCGCTGGGTTGGTGCTATACGTGCTGGCTCGGCAGTCGTTGTCGCCAACGCTCTCAGCGGCGATCGCCATCAGCTTTTATGGTGCCAATGCGGTGGTGGGGCCGACATTAGGCAATTTTCACGATTACAATGCGTTACCGCTGCTGCTGTTTAGCTTGCTGCTGGCGATGGAAAAGCGCTGGTGGATTCTCTTTTGGGCGATCGCACTCCTCGTTCTGAGTGTGCGAGAAGATGCGGGTGTCCCGCTGTTAAGCGTCGGCTGCTATCTCGTCATTAGCCGCCGCCATTGGCGTGTAGGTGTCGGTCTCTTTGCACTTGCAGTCGCCTATATTTTGCTGTTGACCAATCTGGTGATGCCAGCCTTTTCGCCCGATGTTTCGCAACGCATGATTGTAGAGCGCTTTGGTCAATATACAGGCGAGAAAGCCGCGTCGCCAGCAGAGGCGATCGGCGCAATGTTGATGCAGCCCGGTCAACTTCTGGCAGAATTGTTTTCACGCTTTCCCAAAAAGCTGTACTACCTGTTTGACCAATCCTTACCGTTGGCGCTGGTGCCTTTAATTGCGGCAGATGCCTGGGTTTTGGCAGCGTTTCCACTGCTGGAGTTGCTGTTGATGAAAGGGGAAACGCCCCTGGCGATTAATATTCGCTATGCCACGTTGGTTGTGCCGGGTTTCTTTTATGGTGCGATTCTCTGGTGGTCGAAGCATCCAATGGCTTTCACACCCAAAGTGCAAAAAATCTGGAGCGTGTGTCTGGCACTCTCGCTGTTGTTTACAGTGACTTCTAATCCTAATCGAACGTTGTCCTTCCTGGTGCCTGATTCCATTCGTCCGTGGGTCTATCTCCCGCTGACACAGCAGCTACCGCACGCAGCAGAGGCGCGTAGCGTCATAGCACAGATTCCGGCTCAAGCCAGCGTCGCTGCAACAACCCCTTTAGTGCCACCGTTGTCCGGTCGGCGGGCGATCGTCCGGTTTCCGCAATCAGCTCAGTTTCGCAATGAGGCGTTACAGCCTGAAAACGTTGATTACATCGTGGCTGATTTGTGGCAGTTTCAGCAGTATCAACCTGCCTTCAGGCTCGATCGTGATTTGCTGCAAGCCAGTGTGACAGCCATTAATCAATTGCTGCAAACCCAGACCTACGGGATCCAGACGTTTCAAGACAATGTTGTGCTGTTACAGCGCAATCTATCAACTAGTCCAGAGCTGGCGGCGCAGTGGCTTGAGTTTACCAAGCAATTGCCTGCTCCAAAGCCCTAAGCAGCATCCACTTGTTGCAATGCGGCTCTTGTTCTCCCCTTAGCCTTCTTCTAATCCTTTCCTTCTCATTTCCCAATCCTTCGCCACTTGATCGATGCCATAGAACCGCTGCCAGAAGCGATCGACCATCCAGGTTGGCAGCACGCGGCGCATCATGAACAGTAGCAAATCACCACCTGTCGCAGCGACATAGCGCGATTGCGGTCGGCGTGCCGTCATCGCTTTGATGATGACATGGGCAACCTGTTCCGACGTCCAGGCGTTGGCGCTGGTCTGCTGCTCTAGCTGCGTCAATTTCTTCAGCGCAGCCCGATAGGGTGTGGCATCGGGATTTGGAATGCCCTGCTTAACGTGTTCGCCAGACACACTAATAAACTCGGTGCTGACTGGTCCTGGTTCCACTACGCTAACTCGGATGTTGAAGGGTTGCAGTTCCATCCGTAGAGAATCGCTGAGGGATTCGAGGGCAAATTTGGAGGCGCTGTAAAGTCCGCCGATCGGAAAGGCAAGGCGACCGCCGAGGGAACTAACGTTGATGATCCGACCACCCCCGCGATCGCGCATCTGAGGAATGAGCGCCTGAGTCAGCGCCAGTGGTCCTAAAAGATTCACCGCAAACTGCTGCTGACACGCCCTAATCGGCACCAATTCCAGCGGTCCCATTTGCCCATAGCCAGCGTTATTAATCAGAATATCCACCTGCCCAAAGTGGCTCAACGTTTTCTCGGCAAGGACGATCGCCTGGTCTACTTGCCCCAAATCTGTCACAACAGTCAAAACATCTGCACCCGCCTCCCGACATTGCTCTGCTACCAGATCCAGCTTGTCTCCCTGTCTCGCCGCCAGCACTAAGCGAATGCCCTGGAAGCGTGCTGCCAAGACTTTCGCTAGTGCTGCACCAATGCCAGTTGAAGCACCTGTAATGAGAACAACTTGTGTGGTTAGGGGATAGGACATGGGGGCGGTGAAGGGGTGGGGTTGGGAGGTGAAGGGGTGAAGGAGTGAGGCGGTGAAAGGGGAAGACGTGAGAGAGGGGAAAGAGGGGAATGGCGAAATTTTACACGCGATCGTGGGTGGGCTTTATCTACCAATTGACGGTCATCTCAACCAATTTGAGCTAAAAGACGTACATCTCTCACTCAAAAGTGTTTGTTGTTGCCTTTTTTGACTCATCACTACGGACTGATTTTGATTGACCGTTACTTACGGACGGTTGCTTTTGCAGATATCGATACTTTTTTAACGCCGATTTACCTGTTTGATTGAACCTTTTCGGTCGATGCATTGTCTTACTCCATAGAACGGCAAAATGAAGGGAGTGAACGTTCCTGGTGTTAGTTGTGCCGACTGCGTTTAGCGATCGCCCAGACAGTGAGACTGATCATTACCTGGTGCAGCAATGTCTGAAGGGAGACACTCAGAGTTTTCGGGTGCTCTACCGTCGTCATCAACAGCGGGTGCGATCGATTCTCTACCAACTTTGTGATCCGTCCGCGTTGGATGATTTGGTGCAAGATGTGTTTCTACGCGCCTGGAAGGGTCTACCGAAGTTTCGTCAGTCTGCTCAGTTTTCTACCTGGCTATACCGCATCGCCTGGAATGTTGCCTCAGATCAGCGACGTGCAGCAGCGCAAGGGCGGACGCGGCTTCAGGTGATCGGTAGCCAAGCTTCAACTCAGCACGATGATCCGGGTGTCACGCAGTTGCACTATCAGGATTTAGTCAAACGGGGTCTGGCAAGCTTGAGCGATGACCATCGCACGATTTTGGTGCTGCACGATTTGGAAGAAGTGCCTCAGAAAGAAGTTGCCGAAATTTTGGGTATTCCCGTTGGTACGGTCAAGTCTCGTCTGTTTCACGCCCGCGCAGCGATGCGTCAATTTCTCCAGAAGGAAGGAGTTCAGTTATGAGCCAGTTCTCAAATGATGACCATACGTTGGTCGATTTTCTCAAGCAGCATCGCCCTTCAGTTCCGGCGGCTGATCCTGCCCTGGAAGATCGGCTCTTTACCGCGATCGCGGCGACGGCGCAACCAACATCGCTGGCTGATCATCGAGCGTCTCGTTCCAGACGATCGGTGGCATGGTTAGTCCCTTCAGCGATCGCGGCAGGTTTAGTGGCAACGGTGGTTGGCCATCGTACGCTGGTGCCTGCCCAACCCAGCGCGACTGAACTGGCAAGCCTGGAAGCCTTTGCTGAGAGCAATTGGCAAGGCACGCTTAGCAATACTAGTGACGAAGCGCCCTTTGGTGATGTGGCAGCAAACTAAGCAATAAGGGAAGGGCTGAAGGCTGAAGGCTAAAGGCTAAAGGCTAAACGTTTGGTCAGTGGTCAGTCGTTCGTGGTCAAAACTCAAAACTCCCCTCCGTTCCCCTTTTCTCTCTTCTTCTCAAGGATGTGAAGCTCATGTCTCCTCGCTATGTTTTTGCACTGATTGCTGCTGTGGCTGCCCTGGGAGGGGCAGTGGCGATCGCTAATCCGTCGGTGCTAAGGCTGCCATCGATCGCTCAGGCTCCCACAGCGGCTCCTGCCTCAAAGCCGCCCCGCCCTGATGAAGCAGGCTGGTTAGAGGATTTGAACCTCAGTGCTGATCAGGTGCGGCAAATGCGTGCTGTCCGTAGCCAATACAAAGACAAAATTAGTCAGGGTCGGCAAAATGTCCGCCAGTCTCAGCAGGAGTTGCGAGAGTTGATGGCAGGGACGGCATCAGAAGCCGAGCTTCGCACCAAGTACAGTCAGGTCAAAACGCTCAAACAGCAGGTTGGCGATATCCAGTTTGAAAGTATGCTGGCAACGCGCAAGGTGCTAAACGCTGAGCAGCGTCGTACGTTTGCCAACCGTGTGATGAAAAGACGGCAAGGCGACGATCGCAGACCCGAACGAATGCAATCGCCGCAAAGTTAATCGTTTCTGCGCCAGTCAGTAGTAAGGCTATGTCTGCTGTGAGATGGCAAAGGGATGAAGGATGAGGGATAAATAGAAGCCCTTGAGCTAAGGAAGCTTCAAGGTTTTGGTCTTTTCTTCCGTTCGCTTCGACTGCTATGGCACTCATAGAGTTACCCAGGTTTGAGCGTAAATGACCATGCACAGATAGTCTTGTAAGGAAGTGATGTCTTTAGAACTAACCACCAATGATTTAGTTGCGCTGGAGCAGTACCGACTGCAACGGTTTCGATCGTTTTTCTTCAGCACCCTCATGTCGTGCCCACTTTGCCTGGATGAGCACCAGACTTTAATCATTCACTGTTTGGAACCGCAGTTTGTCGATCAACTCCTGACCCAAATGGATCAACTGCGCTGGTATGCACGCATTGTTTTGGGGGTTTCCTGTCTCGCGGTCAACTTTGTGCAGGAAGAAATCTATCGAACGGCAACAGACATCGCCTATTGCTAAACGTTTCTGGCATTAGCGCGTCTTACTGCCTGGTGAAAGCTCTGTGCCGTCACTCGCTACACTAGAGGGGCATATCAGCTTTAATCATGGTGTATGTCTTTCCAGGCTATACTTCTAGCCAGTCAGCGTTCTAGCCAGCGTCGTGGGATCTTCATGCACTACATTTACCTTCACGGGTTTGCATCTAGCCCACGATCGATAAAAGCAAGAGATCTAAGCGATCGCTTTGCTGCGCTAGACATTCCCCTCAGTATTCCAGATCTGAACCAGGGCGACTTTTCCCATCTCACCCTAAGCCGCCAGATTCAGCAGGTAGAAGCACTCTTCCCACCCGCACCTGCACCCGTGACGCTGATTGGTTCTAGTTTTGGCGGACTTACGGCTGCGTGGTTGGGAGAGAAGCACTTACAGGTCGATCGCCTTGTCTTACTAGCCCCTGCCTTTAGCTTTCTGGCTCATTGGCTGCCGCGACTGGGCGCAACGCAGTTACCGCAGTGGCAAACAGACGGCTATCTGCCGATCGAACACTATGGCGAGGCAAAAAAACTGCCCCTCCACTATGCGTTTGTGACCGATGCCGCCCAGTACCAGGAAGAAAGGATGGCGCGATCGCTCCCAACCCTGATTCTGCACGGCAGGCATGACGACGTAGTGCCCCTACAAGCTAGCCTTGACTTTGCGAAAAGCCGTTCCTGGGTGCAGTTGATTGAGCTGGACAGTGACCATGCCCTTACGGACGTGAGCACCGAAATCTGGCAGGCAATACAGAGCTTTTGTGGGCTGAAGCAATCAATTTAACGGTTAAAAAGGCAAGAGCAGAGGGAGGTAGGGGGAACAAGAAACATTAAAACGTCCCTTGCTCCCCCACTCCCTACTCCCTACTTACGACCGTTGCGGATGGGCGTACCACAGGGATAGGTCGCAACCAATTCCCGTGTCACTGGTGCCACAACTGGGATGGGAGACGAGACCGAATGCGTGGGATTTGCCTTGGCAGCGAGATAGTCTGCCTGGAGCTTGGCTAACAGCGCTTCACGTCGATCGTACAACCGCTTCAACGGACGAGCCTCGCACTGGTCAATGACGTAGGCAGTCATGATCGGCAGCGCGATCGTGCTATCGGTATAGCAGACGATCGTGTTAGGCAACTCGTCCGGATCGACCTTGCCCCAGCTTACGGCTTCGCTAGGTGTGGCACCTGACAAACCGCCTGTATCGGGACGAGCATCCGTCACCTGAATGAAGTAATCATGACCGCGCTCTTCTAGACCCAACACTTCATGCAACTGGGGTTGGGTTTGCAGCAGAAAGTTTTTGGGACTACCGCCACCAATAATCAACGCTGCACTTTTGCCTTCTACGTCAGCAATGCCGCTGTCACGCGCTGCATAGGCGATCGCAGCAGTTTCGTTCACATCCAGCGATGGATCGAGGACGAGTTGGGAGCCTTCGAGGGCGATCGCGGCGACGTTCATACCAATGGAGCTATCGCCAGGAGACGAGGTGTAGATCGGCACGCCACATTCGTATGCAGTCGCTAACAAGCAGGAATTTTTGACACCGACTTGCTTTTCCACTTCGCTCACGTACTTACCCAACAGGTAGTGAAACTCTGCCGTGCTCATGCGCTTTTGGAACGGTTCTGCTTTTAGCAGTTCGCGCAGAAAGGCATCGGTTTCGAGCAACACATCGTAGTCAAACACAATGTCGTAGATGCGAATGCGCCCTTCCTGCCGCAGCTTCACATCATCCAAAAACGGGCTACTGGAGTACAGTTCCAGTCCCAAACCATAGTGCATATCGTGATAAAGGTTTGCGCCTGTGCTGATAATCCAATCCACAAAGCCGTGGCGCATCAAAGGTGCAAGTACCGAGACTCCAAAGCCAGCGGGTGTCATAGCGCCCGATAGACTCAGCCCGACTGTAACGCCCGGTTGCATCACTTCGCGGCTCAACAGATGGCAGATTTCACGCAAACGCGCCGAGTTGTATGCCGTAAAGTAACCGTCAATCAGGTCAACGACGCTGATCGAGGCAGGCATGGGGGAGGGTGCGATTTTGTGACTGAGCAATTTCGACATTTTTCGACTCCAGCAAAAATGGACAGCATAAAAGCATTGAGAGGGTTTACAGACAGCACCTTAACGAAGCCGACACCCCAACGCAAGTAAGGATGAGCGACACAACGATCGGTGGGCTGTTAAAAAACAGATTAAGACAGACTGACTGCAACACAGCTAGCTAAATTCAGGGTTCCCGACTGCGAGGGAAAAACCCGAACTTTAGTTAACGTGCCCACATGGACACTTTTTCCCGATAACGATCGCGCGCTTCAAGCCACGACATCACGGTTCAAGCCAAAAACGACTGCACAGCTTGCAAGCCCACTCCGAGGAAGGCAGCATAGCAACAGATCTCGGCAACTATTTGATTCAAAAATTCTCCCTCAGAGAACATGACCGACCCAGTTCGCAAGCCGTAAGTGCCAGAATCATTCAACCAGGAACGATTCGCGCCAAATCCTACTAATCGTGAACCTTAAGTTACAGGTCGGTCAGTTCATACTGGGCGCTTCACAGCGGTCAGCCCAGGATAGAGCGGGGTCGCATTGCCGCTTCCGCTTCAATTTCATTTCCAGGTACCAGAGCGGTCTCCAAGGATACCCAGTTAAGGAAGGAAGTTTCAATGCTCTTTGTACAGCCTTCAAACGCTAGTAGGACTAATTTAACACTAATATTTCAGGGCTTCTTCACCAAATGGATGATTTTTTCATATCGATGTTTAAAACTGTAACTAAAGCGACATCAACGATTCGTTAACCCCTTCTCAGCACCACACTATATACTCTGGAAACAACCGTGACTTTACCTACTGCTAATCAAATACCACCCGATCGCGCCCCTTCTCTGACCGCTGATCAACATCGTCAGAAAATGGAGCGACGCAAAGAAGTTCAGGATCAACGCCTTGCTGGCATGACCGAAGCAAAGGGGCTGATCATTGTGAATACCGGAAACGGCAAAGGCAAAACCACGGCTGCGCTGGGAATGGTCTTGCGATCGCTGGGTCATGGCTACCGAGTGGCGATCGTGCAGTTCATTAAAGGAGCCTGGGAACCAGCAGAGAAAGCTGCCTTTAGCCACTGGTCAGACCAACTGGCATTTCACGCGATGGGCGAAGGCTTTACCTGGGAGACGCAAGATCGCGATCGCGATACCCAAAAAGCGCAAGAGGCTTGGGAAACTGCCCTTACTTACATCCAAAACCCCGACTTCAAACTCGTCTTGCTGGATGAAGTTAACATCGCGCTTAAGTTGGGTTATTTGACCACTGAGCAAGTGTTAGCAGGATTGGCACAAAAACCAACCGATTCCCACGTCATTTTGACCGGACGAGGTGCACCGAAGGAGTTGTGCGATCGTGCTGACCTCGTAACCGAAATGACGCTCGTCAAACATCCCTTCCGCGAACAGGGCGTGAAAGCCCAACCCGGCATCGAGTTTTGAGTAAAAGTTTCTGTAGGGGCAGGAAGAGTGCAGCCATAACAAGAGTGGCTAGTAGCTTTGGCGACTGCATATTCCTACTCCTTCGGAGAAGGCTTCGCCAACGGAGACGCTATGCGTTTCTTGGATGCCAACGGCTTTACGCAGCTACAAGGACGCTAGCGTAGCCATGCCGTCAGGCTATAACCTACCTGAGTCCTGAGGACTGGCTTCGCCAACGCAGGTTCTAGAACCTTAGCCTTTCTGTAGTCCGCGGCGGCGGACTTGGTCTACGTAGTCGCGGTTTTAACCGCCAGACACTTCTCAAACAACCCTTTGGTTAGCTGCCTAGTTAGCTGTAACAGTGGTGTTGCGGCAGAGCAATACAGGACAGGGTGCATGATGCAGCGTGTAGTCTTCAGTAGCACTAAGGCGTGTATTTCGCAACGCGGGCGCTGGCTTGACCAGTGACTTGGCTTCTAGCTTCAAGCTGTCTGGTTTTGGCTCGTTTGGTTTCGATCGGCGGAACGACTGTAAGGTCAAGAGCGCTTCGCCAGCAGGAAAGCGAAGCCAGCGTCGCGTCGCATTGCCGCCCAACACAATCAAGTCTACCTGCCGTTGTTCGGCAATTTGACAAATGAGTGGACCTGGATCGCCCGTTTGCCGCAATGTGTGAACGGTTACGTCTGGACAGCTCAGTGCGTCTTTTGCTTGTATTAGCACTTGTTCACTTTGTTCTCTCTGTGCCTCTTGTAGCGACTGGTTTAGCTGCCAGCTTGGGGTTGGCGTGGCAAAGGGACCAAACAAATAGTCGGCATTGAGTGGCGGTTGGGCGTAGAGGATCGTAATTTGCTCTACACCTGCTGACAAAAGCTGATGAGCCGTAGCGATCGCCTGGTGAGTGGCTGGAGAGTCATTAACAACTAGCAAAAGGTGATGTAGGCTTGGCTCTGCTGTAGAGACCGCACCACGAGCCACTAAAACGCTACAGGGGGCATAGCGAGCGATGATTACAGAAACACTGCCCATCAACCGACCCAGGCGACTGCTTGAACCTCGTGACCCCACGCCAATCAAACCTGCCTGGATGGTACGGGCACAGCGCAAAATTTCGATCGCTGGACGACCTTGCCTTACCTGTACGGCGATCGGTACATCCGTAGGAAAGTGCGAACGCAGGGTTGTAACCAGATCATCACCACTGGGAGGCGGACTAAGCTCCACCAGTGCATCTGAAGCAGCGTCAATAGCAGGCGCAGCTGGCGTGGACTCAGTTACCTGGCTCACCGCAGACGGCTTGGGTGGCAACCGTCTGGAGCGACTAGAGCGACGTGGCTCTACGGTCAACACTGTCACCAGCGATCGCCCATTACCATTCTGTTGTGCGTGTAAGGTTTGGGCGATCGCGGTCAGCAGTTTTTGAGCCAGATGGGCACTAGACGAACCATCCGTTGCCAGGAGGAAAGGAGAAAAAAGGACTGGAGTCGTTGTCTGAGTCATTACTTTAGCCTCTTACCTCCATCATTGCATCCAGACAATTCCCCGCCATCACATGCGCTTGCCGTAGTGCATCCTACTAGATTACGGTAACTCTTACAGCTAACTTACGCAAAATAGCTGTGCTGCCTAAGCTAGGCTAATGGAAAGGGCTGTGTAAAGTTAAAATGACCTAACGTCGAGACAAGCGCCAATGAAGATTCTGGTACTGGCTTGGGAATTTCCGCCTCGTATTGTGGGTGGAATCGCTCGACACGTAGCAGAGCTGTACCCTGAGATTGCTAAACAGGGTCATGAAATCCATCTGATCACGGTTGAATTTGGGCAAGCGCCTCATTATGAAGTGGTGGATGGCGTGTCGATCCATCGGGTTAGCGTTGGCGATAGCGCTGATTTTTTCCACTGGGTTGCCAAGATGAACGACAGCCTCGGACAGCACGGTGGCAAACTGTTGCTGGAAGAGGGACCCTTCGATTTGATTCATGCTCACGATTGGCTGGTGAGCGATGCGGCGATCGCGCTTAAGCACACGTTCAAAGTCCCGCTGGCGGCCACTATCCATGCGACCGAATTTGGTCGTCACAACGGCATCTACACAGATATTCAACGCTACATCCATCATAAAGAGCGCCTGTTAGCACATGACGCATGGCGGATCATTGTGTGTACAAACTATATGCGGCTAGAAGTTGAGCGCACCCTGGAAGCACCCTGGGACAAAATTGATGTCGTCTACAATGGCATTCGCCCCGAAAAAAAGCAGCGTCATCCAGACTTTGATTACTGGACGTTTCGCCGACTCTTTGCGGCTGACGATGAGAAGATTGCGTATTATGTGGGGCGCATGACCTATGAGAAAGGGGTTTCGGTGCTGCTTAATGCTGCGCCTAAAGTGCTTCAGGCGCTCGGTGGTGGGGTAAAGTTTGTGCTGATTGGTGGCGGCAACACCCATCAACTCCAGCGACAGGCGGGGGAACTAGGCATTTGGAAGCAGTGCTATTTCACAGGCTTTATGTCGGATGCAAACCTGGACAAGTTTCAAACGGTAGCAGACTGTGCCGTGTTTCCTAGTCTGTACGAACCGTTTGGTATTGTGGCACTAGAGAGCTTTGCGGCACGGGTGCCTGTAGTAGTTTCGGATACAGGCGGTTTACCAGAGGTGGTGCGCCATACAAAAACAGGTATTGTCACCTGGACAAACAATCCTGATTCGCTTGCCTGGGGCATTTTAGAGGTCTTGCGGCATCCTGGCTACGCTCAATGGTTGGTGGATAATGCCTATGCCGATCTCAACCATCGCTTTGATTGGTGCAAACTGGCACTGCAAACAGAGGCGGTATATGGACGCATTCTGCATGAGCGATCGCAGGTTGTCTGGCAATAAGCCCGTTTTTTCTCTCTTTAAAAAGAAGGGTAGAAATAAGGGTCGATTGAGTAAGCCACTCCGTATGCTTGACTGACAGTGATCGGCTTCAGCGGCACGCCTTCTTAGCGGTTACTTGCCTTGATCACCTGATGCATCTGCTGTAACAGGTCTGTCATTGGTAGAGACGCAGGCAAAATCTGTGCGGCAACTTGCGTCAGTACATCTGGCAACGGTGCGATCGTCTCTGGATCAGCCATAGGGGCATGATAGCGATGATCCAACACTAAAATAGGGGGACGTTTGCGTAACTGCTGGAGCGCCGAGAGCATGGGTAACGTAAACGATTGGGCGATCGCATTCGTCCAGCAAATCACCAACACATCGACCTTATCCGACTCAAGCTGCTGAAGCACTTCTTGCCAGCAACGACCAATGACACCAGACATACCGGCTGTATTTAAATAGTGCGTCAACGCTTGTAGCCACTCTGTTTCTTGAAGCAAACTATCTAAGCTCCGTGCTGATTGATCTAGCGCGCCTTGCCCATCCAAAGACAGGGGAAGCGTTACAGCATCCAGTGCCAAAATGGAGGGTCGCCACGTATAGCCCGCAGCCACTTGAATCACCTGTAAAAGCGCAGAGGTTTCAACACTTGTCGGCACCGATGAGTGAACTGGCATCTGCCTTTCTGATGTAGACAGACAAGGAAAGACCAGCAGACCCGGTATCTGGTTGGCGGCTTGCGCGGTCGCCTGGTCGATCGTCACGAGCGGTAAGGACGCAAGCACAATATGCCGACCATACTGCTGAAAATAAGCCACGGCATCAGCTAAAACTCCGTCTAGTAAGATGACATTTGGCTTCCATACTCGCGCTAGAAGTTCTGCCTGTTCCAGGTCATCTGCCTCTAAGACACGGCATTGATAGGAGTGCAGCAAGGTATCGAGTGCAGCCGTTGGTAGGGGTTGCTGAGCGCTTGACCAAACGCCGGGACTTAGCCGCAGGATCGTCAATATGGCTAGGGAGTGAGGGGCGATCGTTGCCTCTTGACGATCGACCACTAAGGTTTGAAGGCATTTTTGGAGCGCCTTCGGTTGAATCGGCAAATTCAGCAAGCAATCTGACTGTCGCTGACGGGCTTGCTCTTCATCCACTTTGGTTGCCATGATCACAACGGGAATCCGTTGGGTTTCAGTATTAGACTTCAGTAACGTCAGCACATCCCAACCAGATAGCAACGGCAACACCGGATTCAGAAAAATAATGCAAGGTTGCAGGCGGCGAGCTTTTTCTAGCGCTTCAGTGCCCGCTCGCGCAATGACCACCCGATAGCCTAACCCCGTTAGCTGATCAGACAGCACCTCCAAACATCGGGGAGAGGCTTCTACAATCAGTACGAGCTGGCTACGCTGTAGGGCAGCTACATCCAGGGCATAGGAGCTCGTTAGCCCAGTCACACTGCCCCCCACCGCAGCTTTGTGTCCTTGAGGCTGGTACGATCGACTCGCTTCTACCGTCTTAGACGCAGCCGTAGGATCTGCCGTTTTCATGCCAGGTGGGTGAGGCGGCAGCAAAACCGTAAATTGGCTACCCTCACCTTCTTTAGAGACAAACGTGATATCACCACCATGCAGGCGCGCCAACCGTTGCGTCAGCACTAACCCCAAACCTGTCCCTTCAAACCGTCGCGTCAACGGATTTTCGAGCTGCTGAAACTTTTGGAAGATTAAATGCTGCTTTTCAGCCGGAATGCCAATGCCTGTATCCCAAACGGTAAAAGCAATCCAGCCACCCCAGCGACCGACTCTTAGCCCGATCGGGTCATGGGATTCTGTAAACTTGAGCGCATTCGACAGCAAATGCACCAGCATCTGGCGCAAACGTTGTTCATCAGCAATGAGCAGCCCTAGGTCTGGCTCCAGCGCTAACGAAAACATCGGCTGATCAGAGTTTGACTTTGTTTCAGTCTGCTTGCTGTCCTGTGATTGCAGTTGCTGTGCTTGCTCAAAGGCTCGTTGGCAAACTGTTTCAAGATCGACTGGCGCTAACACTAGCTCTAGCTGCCCAGTTTCCATACGGGTCAGATCGAGAATATCGTTGACCACTGCCATCAGATGACGACCGCTTTGATGAATGAGCTGTGCGTAATGCACCTGTCGCTGGTTTAAGGCACCAAGGGTCTGGTCTTTGAGCAAACTCGACAAGCCCAGGACGGCGGTGAGAGGCGTTCGCAGTTCATGACTAATACATGCCAGAAATTCATCCTTAAGCCGATTGAGCTGAATCAGATCAGCATTTTTGGCAGTGAGTTCTCTAGCAAGCTGCTGTTGCTCGGTCACGTCCTGCGCCAGAATCAGCCAAAGTTCTTCGGATGCTGGCACTGCGCTGGTGGCGTAACGGTTACTGCTACTTGGAGTGGAAACTGTATCGGCAGGGGCATGAATCGTGGACAGCAACGCAGCAAGCCTAAAAAGCTGGGAAGGAGACGCTGGCTCATGGCTAAAAGGCGTTTCACTGAAGGGTGATTCAACGGCTGCTACTAGCGTTTGTGCCCGATCGCCCAAATCGAGGGTAGCCTGCGCTGACAGTGTACCCAGCGGAATTCTGACAAATTGTAAAACCCGTTCCTGTCCGTCTTTGAGCGGGCAAACACAAATACACGTCCCTGGTTTTGTACCCAGTTGGCACGAACTAGCACTGGGGAAAGCAGCCGGAATGGCACTGTCATCACCCATACCATCAAGCAGATCATCGTCTGGTGTTGCAATACCAGTGCATGCTTTGGGCGCTAGCGATTGCGCCAAGGTTTCCTGCTGGTTAGGCAAAGGGACCTCTAACGATTGCCATCGATCGCGATCGGACGACAGCGGTAAGACGATTGATGTTTCGGTCAACGGTACTTCTAGCAGCGTGGCAACTTCATGCCGCAACCAACCCGGATCAAGTAGTTCGCTAATCTGAGTACGCCAGATTGAGTTTTGTGCTAGCACTTGCCCATCACGGGTTTGTAGCATTACAGGCAGCGGTAATCGCTCTAGTAGCTCACGCAAGAGCGGACTTAACTGTGGCTGTGACGCTTCTGGCGCTGCCCCAGTTGCCGCCTCAACATGGGTTGCTGGTCGCATAGCGCGTGTTGCTAGAAACTGGAGCAACCGAGCACTATCCAGCAACCCCAGGAAACAGCCCTCAGTATTGACCAATGCGTAACAGGCATGAGCTTGAGTCTGTAAATACGGCAGAAAGGCATCGATCGTTAAAGTGGACTCGATCGTGATCAGGGGTTCGACGATCGAGGGCACCACCGCTAGAACAGCTAGATCCGCCGCATCTTGATGAGTCACCAGTAAGCGCTCATTTGACTGTTCAGACCATTGACCCAATAACCCAGCCGCTGCCAAGCGGTGCAAAAGCTGCTGTGCGCTCACCCAACCGATCGGATGTTGATGCTCATCAACCAGTACCAGCCGATTAGCAGAGGCTTCTGTTTTAGCACCACTCGCCACTTGCCCTAACGCTGCCAAAGCAGTCGTCAAACAGGCAGTTGCTATGCAACGTGGCACCGGATCAATAAAAGTTTGAAGAGAAGGAACGCTTGAGACCATAAACGCCTGCCCGAAAAGAGGAATGATGTGAAGCCACCAACGCTATAGCGGGGCAGTTGCCTCTAGGCGCAATGATCTAGCAAAGACGCATTTGAGGAGACGGGAGGACAGCAGTCTGCCAGATGAAACCTTACTTGATAAAACAGCTCCTCACCTAAAGCTGTAGCATTGACTTTAGCAGACAGACTCAAGAGACTTTAACTAATCGGCTTTGAATCGTTGTCAGGCGCGTTATTGCACAATACACCTAATTATGCCTTCGTTACAGGCGGCTTTCCCAGCACAAGATTGCTTTGTAACTATAATTAATTGAGTGCTAAAATCTTAATAAAATATAAAGCTTTTCATGTCCATTTATAGCAACCACTCTAACACTGCTTGCTTTTCATAAAACGCGCCAACTAATGTCCGGATTTCAAACTGTTTTGAATCATTCATCCCCTCACTCACAACGCTCTAAGCTCTCAGTTGGCATTTTTCTTACGCCAGAGTCGCTTGCTCAGACGATTTTGCAGCGTCTAGATCACGATCGCTACACGGTGACTGTGCCCCGAACCAACAGTGACTTTTTCACGGTTGTCGAACACGAAAAACAACACCTGGATTGCCTTATCTTGCAGGGCGGCTCTGCTCTAGTACAGCTTGCCAAGCAGCTACATGGGCAGGCAACGTTGCTTCCAGCCGTCATTGTCTCGTCTGATACAGCGCTTGAGCGGACTTTGTTGCCGCAGTCTAATCAGGGTGCATCTGTCCTAACTGCTTCTGACCTGGTTGCGATCGACCCCACGACCACAGTCGAAGCCTCTGGAAACGGTGCAGTTAGTGCTTCTGCTTTGCCTCTCGCTTTTGTCTATCACACAGCCGAAGTTTGGATCGTAAACGCTCAATGCGATGCTATTGGTGACCATATTGAGCAAGCGATTGGGCAATTTTTGCACCTGTCACCGACCTGCCGATTAAGTAACGCATTGTCCACTGTTGATCTATCAACCAACCTCACTGCTCAAAATTTTCTGATGCTACAGCAGCGACGGTTAGCAGAAAAATTAAAAGAGCGTCTAGGCTATCTCGGTGTGTATTACAAGCGTCACCCGCGCAATTTTTTTCGCTACATGGCATTAGAACAGCAGCAAGAAATGCTGTCAAAACTTCGCGATCATTATCGTGAAATCATCTTAAATTATTTCAGCGACGATAGTACTCTCAATCAACGCATTGATGAATTTGTCAATGCTGCTTTTTTCACCGATATCGCTACTTCCCAAGTAGTAGAGATCCATATGGATTTGATGGATGAGTTTGCAAAACAGTTAAAACTGGAGGGGCGCAGTGATGACATTCTCTTAGATTATCGGTTGACGCTAATTGATACGATCGCACATTTGTGTGAGATGTATCGGCGTTCTGTGCCAAGAGAAACTTAAAATTTGCTGTGAGGGAGTAGCCTTTTATTACAGAGGTTTTTCTATAAAGAGCTTAGTCTAAACCACAAGTAAAAACTTCACTATATTTGTATCACTAACATACCTTAAACCATGAGTTCCTTTAAAAAAACCTATGTCCTGAAACTCTACGTAGCAGGGAATACGCCCAGCTCTATTCGGGCTCTCAAAGTGTTGAATGAAATTCTTGAGCAAGACTTTCGGGGAGTTTATGCACTAAAGGTAATTGATGTGCTGAAAAATCCGCAACTCGCCGAAGAAGATAAAATTTTGGCGACACCTACATTGTCCAAAATTTTGCCGCCGCCTGTACGCAAGATCATTGGTGATTTATCCGATCGAGAAAAAGTGTTGGTTGGTCTTGATCTGCTTTATGAAGAGTTGCAGGATGATGCATTTAAATTGCCGGAGTGAAAAAGCCATTAATTACGCTCAGAGTCAGAATTTAGTGTGAAAATTAGTTGATGCAAAAAATAGCAAAGTTTTTTGCCCGTTATCTGCGCCTTCTTTAACAAGTTTCTCTCATGAACCAACGAAATCAAAATCTGTCAAACGGTGATCATCCTGCCCCTGGCGTGCAAAAAATTCGCACCATGATCGAAGGTTTTGATGACATTAGTCATGGCGGTATACCGATCGGGCGTACCACTCTTATTAGCGGCACCTCTGGCACCGGTAAAACGTTACTAGCAATTCAATTTTTGTATCAAGGTATTGTTGGCTTTGATGAATCAGGTGTTTTCGTCACTTTTGAGGAATCCCCGGCTGATGTTATCAAAAATGCGTTCAGTTTTGGTTGGGACTTACAGAAACTGATCGATGAAGGTAAGCTTTTTATTCTTGATGCTTCTCCCGATCCAGAAGGGCAAGATGTGGCAGGAAACTTTGACCTTTCTGCTCTCATTGAGCGTATTCATTATGCTATTCGTAAATATAAAGCGCGACGAGTTTCAATTGATTCAGTAACGGCTGTCTTTCAGCAATATGACTCGGCTGGCGTTGTAAGACGCGAAATTTTTCGCTTGGTAGCTCGCCTCAAGCAAGTTGGTGCAACCACATTAATGACTACAGAACGGGTTGATGAGTACGGTTCTGTAGCAAGATTTGGTGTCGAAGAGTTTGTGTCGGATAATGTAGTGATTATTCGCAATGTTCTAGAAGGGGAACGTCGCCGCCGCACGATCGAAATTCTCAAACTGCGGGGTACGACACACATGAAAGGTGAGTATCCTTTTACCATCACAAACAATGGTATTAATATCTTCCCGCTAGGAGCGATGCGCCTGACACAACGATCGTCCAATGTACGTGTCTCGTCTGGGGTCAAAACGCTGGATGAAATGTGCGGCGGCGGCTTTTTTAAGGACTCGATTATTCTAGCGACGGGGGCAACGGGTACGGGCAAAACGATGATGGTCAGCAAGTTTCTGCAAGACGCTTGCCAGCGGGGCGATCGTGCTATCTTATTCGCCTATGAAGAATCGCGTGCCCAGTTGTCTCGGAATGCTTATTCCTGGGGGATCGACTTTGAAGAGCTGGAGCAGAAAGGCATGCTAAAGATTATTTGCGCCTATCCTGAATCGGCTGGCTTAGAAGATCATCTGCAAATTATCAAAACGGAAATTGCTGAGTTTAAGCCCTCCCGGATTGCGATCGATTCACTGTCTGCTCTGGCACGCGGTGTAAGCAATAATGCCTTTCGTCAGTTTGTGATTGGTGTGACTGGCTTTGCTAAACAAGAAGAAATCACAGGCTTTTTTACCAACACATCCGACAAATTTATGGGGTCGCACTCGATTACTGATTCTCATATTTCCACCATTACCGACACCATTTTGATGCTGCAATATGTCGAAATCCGTGGTGAGATGGCGCGGGCCATTAACGTTTTCAAGATGCGCGGTTCCTGGCATGATAAAGGCATTCGTGAGTATACCATTAGTGCCAAGGGTCCTCAAATTAAAGACTCCTTCCGCAACTTTGAGGGTATCATCAGCGGCTCGCCAACCCGCATTGCTGTGGATGAAAAGAGCGAACTATCCCGTATCGTGAAAGCTGTACAACCGAAAGATGAAGCTTAGACTTAAGGTTTTTAGTTTTTAATTTTCAGCTGCGATGGGAGTTTTACGTAAATGTTTGAGTGACACTGTTGCAGCCTGTAGAAAATTGTCTAAAAATGCTTTAATTCAACGCTCTTAACTTAAAACTTGATTGTCTATGTCTACAGAGGTGGTCGAAATTCTGTCAGCAGAAGAAGTGCGGCGTACAGTGACACGGCTGGCATCGCAGATTGTGGAGCGATCGGATCTGTCTAAGCTCGTTCTATTAGGTATTTACACGCGGGGAGCCAATCTGGCAGTCATGCTAGCGCGGCAAATTGAAGCGCTAGAGCAAGTAACAGTGCCAATGGGCGCGATCGACGTTACCTTTTACCGCGACGACCTGGATACGATCGGCATTCGCACACCGGCAAAAACGGAGATACCCTTTGACCTTTCTGGCAAAACCGTTGTTTTGGTCGATGATGTGATCTTTAAAGGGCGTACTATTCGTGCGGCTCTCAATGCCGTCAACGATTATGGTAGACCAGCGGTGATCCGTCTCGTTGTGCTGGTCGATCGCGGACATCGAGAAGTGCCGATCCATCCCGACTTTACGGGTAAGCAACTCCCAACGGCTAAAGAAGAGCAGGTTAAGGTTTACCTTCAGGACATTGATGGGCGCGATGGAGTGGAGTTGATCCGGGTCTAACAGAAAGGCTTAAGCACAAAGAATCAAGGCTAAGTACGATAATAAACAGTTACCACTTTGATCCATTGCTCACACCCCGCATCTAATCTCTCATTAATATGGAAACTCAGACTCGCAAAGCCGATCATCTCCGCATTTGTCTGGATGAGGATGTGCAATGTCGCCAAATTACGCATGGACTGGAGCGCTATCGGTTTACCCACTGCTGTTTGCCTGAGATCGATCGTGACGATATCAACCTGACGACGACCTTTCTCGGTAAACAACTGGGCGCACCGCTGCTCATTTCGTCGATGACAGGCGGCACTGAACTGGCAAAAACCATTAACGTCCGGTTGGCAACCGTGGCACAGCACTATCATTTGGCAATGGGTGTTGGGTCTCAGCGGGTTGCGGTTGAAGATCCGTCTGTTGCAACTACCTTTTCGGTACGAGCGATCGCGCCTGATATTCTCCTCTTTGCCAATCTAGGCGCTGTTCAGCTTAATTACCGCTATGGGCTGGATGAGTGTCGTCGTGTGGTCGATACACTCGAAGCCGATGCCCTGATTCTGCACCTCAACCCACTGCAAGAATGTGTACAAACCAGCGGTGACACGAATTTTCGAGGGTTGCTGCAACAAATTACAACTCTCTGTGCTGGGCTGCCCGTTCCTGTGATTGCGAAAGAAGTCGGCAATGGCATTTCCGCAGGCGCGGCAAAAATGCTGCTTGAAGCGGGTGTCGCAGCGATCGATGTGGCAGGTGCAGGTGGCACATCTTGGGCACTAGTCGAAAGCGAACGCGCTACCGATGCCCGTCAGCGCCGTTTGGGTAGAACGTTCGCTGATTGGGGCTTACCCACTGCTGAGTGCGTCACTGCTGTACGAGCGATCGCCCCTCAGGTTCCTCTTATCGCTTCTGGAGGCTTACGGGATGGACTAGAAGCTGCAAAAGCGATCGCGCTGGGTGCTGACCTCGTAGGCATGGCGCTTCCCTTTCTGCAAGCTGCAAATGATTCAGAAGCAGCGTTATCTGAATTGGCAGAGATCCTGATTGCCGAACTGACTACAGCCATGTTCTGTACAGGCTGTAGAAGACTGGAAGATCTACGATCGCTCGGAAGATTGCAGAAATTTTGCTAGAACCATTGCGTTACCGCCTTGCCACTCTCGACCCGATGACTAATGGGAGAGTCAGACTCCTTATTAAATTCGCTCGCTGTCTTCTTTAACTCAACCTAAAATCGTAAAATTCTTTTTTGAGCCAGCGTTGAGTGGAGCTACAAGCAGGGTTTATTCAAGGTCAAGAAAAAAATTTGAAAGCTGGATTATTTCCTTCGCCCTGTAGACAAGTTCTAGCAAGGAAGAACGAGAATACGGGTTGATAAATTTTCTCTGACGATAATGAAATAACCCTGAGGCTACAGAAGGGCGCCTCAGTTGTGCACGTTACTTAACGTTACAACGTATTTCTCTAACCATTTGTAGCTTGACTGCAATAGAAAGTTAAGCGAGACTATCATATATCCGAGTCCGGACTCTAAGCAAAACCAACTTTTCTGAACAAATGTTAACTTTTGCTCAACAGCGCTAAAGTGTTACCAAACATTGTATTTTACGCAGCTGTAACCTGCTCTATGTCGAGGCTAGCCGTTCACTCTTGTCGTCAAATGAGATTTGATCCGGATCATGAGAGTGAATTAATAAACTGAGTAAACTGTCAAATCTTTACTAAACGCATGGAAACGTTAGAATTTATCATTTATCCTGATGGCAGAGTGCAGGAAAAAGTAACAGGTATTGTGGGAGCCTCTTGTGCCGAGGTTACAGCGGCGATCGAGGCGCAGTTGGGTCGGGTTCTCAGTCAAGAGCAAACGTCTGAATACTTTGCTCAACCAGTCAGCCAGTCCGTAGACGTATCTAACCAGGTCACGTTTAGCGATTGGTAGTTTGCTACCTTGTTTCTCCTCTATCTAATTGATTTAAAAACCACCATGTCACACTTTACTCAGATTAAAACTCAAATTCGGCACCTTCCCGCTTTGAAAGCGGCTTTGACTGACCTAGGCATTGTCTGGAAAGATGGTCCGGAACCAGTGCAGGGGTATCGAGGGCTAACTCAAATTGCCGAGATCACGATCGAGCAAGACAACGGCTACGGCATTGGCTTTCGTTGGAATGGCAGCGAGTATGAGTTGGTTGCCGATTTGCAGTTCTGGCGGCAAGACTGGACGGTAGACCGCTTCTTAAACCGCGTCACTCAGCGCTATGCCTACCACACCGTTCTGACCGAAACGACTCAAAAAGGTTTTCAGGTGACAGAGCAACAGCAAAATAAAGATGGCTCAATCCGCTTAGTGTTGCAACGCTGGAGTGCGTAATGTCTGAATCAGCTTCACCTCATTCGGCGGCTGATTCTGGCTCAGATCTTGCAGAGGCATCAAACCAGACTCGGACAGGGCTGGAACCAGAGCTTGGCGGTTTCTTGCGTGATGCTCCAGAGCGATCGGGTTTGGAGCCAGAGCTTGGTGGCGCTTTCAGGCAGAAAGGCATTTATGTTGATGAGATTACGTGCATTGGCTGCAAACATTGCGCCCATGTTGCTCGTAATACGTTCTACATTGAGCCAGATTATGGGCGCTCACGGGTTGTACGCCAAGATGGTGACTCTGAAGATTTACTTCAAGAAGCGATCGATACCTGCCCGGTTGACTGTATTCACTGGGTTGACTATACCGACCTGAAACGGCTGGAAGAAGAGCGTATTTATCAGGTGATGCCAATCCCTGGATTTCCGGTTGATACTGCTGTCATTGCCACTAACCGTCGCCGTCAAAAGCTGAAGGCACGCAAGCAGGGTTCATAAGATCGCTATGCGGTTTAGCGTATGTGATGTGGAATGTTGGCACCGTATGCGTACAACTGCTTTATGCTCCGGTTTTGCTGTCAATTCGGTTAGTAAAACCCTTCTAAGAAGGTCTTAACGTTGCCATCCGGGCTAAGTACCAGACGAACTTTCGCATTACGTTCACTACTCAAGGCAGAGACAAATGGCTCCCCTGCCAGTGGTCTGCCGATTCGATCAGCGTAGTCACCTGCTGCCTGACCTAAAGGCACGGTGCGCTGAATTGAGCCATTAGCACTTACAAATAGTGTATATTCTAGCGTCTGGGTTAATCCCTGTGGTGGACTCCATCGTTGCTGAAAGTATTGCCGCGCTTCAGCAATTTGTGGGATGGTGTCAAACGCAGTATCGGTTTGCGCTGCTGCTGCCTCTCGATCGCCCGTAGCGGCGCGTAACGTTGATTCACTAGTAGCCTGACTGGGTGGGGCATTAGCAAGCTCTCGTTTAAGGGCAAGCGGTTTTGGCATGGACGGAACAGGTTGTGCAGGCGCAGCAGCGGTTGCCTGGTTTGCAGGAGGCAACACTGCAATTTGATTCCCAGTCTGTTGACGCTGCAAACTACGAGCATTGGGGCTTAGGATTGTTCCCGCTGGAGGCTTACTCGCAACTGGACTGCTGGGCTGTGGAGAGGCAAGGGGAAAGGTCGGTAGTCCCGGACTGCCAGGTACCGTTGAATCAAGTGGCGGTGGCGATGGCAACTTTTGCCCTGAGCCGATCGGCGGTGGAGAACTCTCGACTGCTGCGGGAGGCATCTGCATCGCAAGCTTTTGGTCGCTGTTGCTGTCTCCCTGGCTAACGGTGGGAGAGGCAGGTTTTGAACTGCTATCAATAATTTTGGCAACTGACGCAGAAAGACCGACTACCAGGAGACCCATTGCTGCCAGTTGCGCCCACCGAAGCGAAGGTGTAACCTGGCGCGATCGCTGGATATCAGGCAGCGCCACCATCTCTGCAGCATAGTCATCCAGCGCATTAGCTAAATCAAAAAGCTGCAAAGCACTCAAGGATACGACAGGAGCAGTATCCGGCGTTGCCAGTGAACCAAGCGTCAAAGTATGAGTTAACAAACCACGCGGCTGTAGCGAAATCGTCTTGGAAGTCGTTGCCGCGATCGTCAGGGGTTGGTTTGGGGATGCAGTGGGCAACACCGCGATCGACCCTTCTACCAATGATGTGTGACTGGTATGCGAGGAAGGACGATGAACATTATCGAGACCATGCGACTGTTCAAGGAAGTGCTGCACATACGTTGAAACTGCCTCGTGGAGAGCCGCTAGCTGGACGTGATCGCCCCGCAAAACAATCCATTCCTCTTGGGGTAGCTTTGGATCATCCAAACTAAGCTGAAACCGGAGATGCTTCAACACTGGCTGCCCGACCCATTGAGACAGGGGCGAGTTTTTCGCCAGAATCTCTAACGTGCAGGTTGGAGGAGTGTAGCGTCGCAGAATGGAGTGAGCCATGAAGCAGAGTTCAACTGTGTGGTTGGGATAAGAAGCTGAGATAAGGACTAGAGGCGGCAAGACAGAAGCTTGGGAAACAGTGGGGCTAAAACTCAGACTCTAAAACCTTTCGGGCGATCGCATCGTTATCCTGGTTATGACTGGTTACTCACCGCCTGATGGCTACCATTATTGGAGCGATCCATCAATGCTAACCAGAGCCGTCGAGAGCCATTGGCTGCACTGTAAAACAGTAGATCAATCAAAAGCTTAAGCGCAAGATTATTGAGCACGGCAGGCGCTACGCGATCGCCGTCCTCCATGCGCTCTTGATAGGTGTTGTTAAACGTGTCCAGGTAATCGCCCAGTAGTGCTGTTTGATGCGGTTCACGCTGCTGTTCTGCCATTTGTTCTAAAAGAGCAACAGCGCGGCGGATCTTTTCTGCCTGCTGTTTGGCAAGATGACAGCTAATCAGCACCAGTGCTCGTGCCTCCTCAACATCAAGTTTTTTGCGTCCACCCTGTCCTTTCCGTAGTGGGCTTGCTTGCCGTAGCCGCCATAGGGCAACACGATCGGAGACCAGTGACTCTAGCTTTAACTCGCTTGCTGCCTGAAGCATTGCTTCTGAACCAATCCCAGCCAACGCTTCTAGCGCTAGTAGAACTAGATCAAGTTGAGCCTTAATATTGTCCAACTGAGAGGGATCGGGCTGCTTAAGCAGTGGCAACGTGTCAATCGAGGTGGCATGAGGCGACTTGACTGGAGACGGCATGACTTTATGATAGAAAACACGAAAAGATTCGACGCGCTGGTTACGTGTCTTGAAACAGGACTGGCAGACGGCTGCTGTTAGTTCCCCACTACCTTCAGCTCAAATGAATCTTGACATATCCATCCTCACTCAACCTCACCCTGTAGGCTAAAAAGGTGCTTGACCTGCTGGGCATTCGTGCGATAACGAGAACGCAACTATTAGACGCACCCGCTTTTCGGTTTCTCTAAAGGCACTAACGACCCTCACAGTAGCAGTTGGCATAGCACAAAACAGAGTGTGGCACTACCCAACGGCACTGTCAGATTATCAATCCCGAATTTTGAGAACGCTTCTAGCCCCGTTGCTACGATCGCCACGACTAGTGAAATCAGCCAGGTTTGCCAGATTGCGCCCTGCACAGCCAGCAAAATCGAGAGGCTGATGGCAGCACTGACGATCGCCATCGTTAGTGACCCTTCCCAACTCTTCTGCGTATCCCAAAGTCTATAAGGGTGTTTGCCAAAACGCTGACCTACCAGCGCTGCTAGACCATCACCCCACGTCATTACCAGCACTCCCAAGGCAGCATATTGAGGTTGCTGAATTGACCAAAACCAGGCAACCAAAATGCCAATACTCACCGCATAAAAAAAAGTGCCCAGGCTTTTCCGCCCAACGCCGTTAATACTGGGTAGGATCGGCAAACGATAGGAAAGAAAGGCGATCGCGCTAAACAGCACTGATGCCCCAATGCCCAACCAGGCAGGTATGTGCAACCACCACGCCAGTAAAATGACATTGCCAGTGCCAATATGCACAACCTTGCGGACAACTTCTGACCCTGTAGCAGTGTAGCGGTGCAGCCATTCTGCCAATAAGCCAAGTAGACCGATCCATGCCCCGGTAATCGCAATTTGCAGCCAGAGCGGTGGCACAGTAGAGAACCAAAGCGGCGCCATCATCAGAGCAATTAAAGGCGTAAAAGAGTCTGTATTCCTTTACTGTAGTGGAAATTGCCGTGCGATCGCGAAGTAGCAACAATTCCGCCTTGAGACAGCGTTCAAAAGGTTGCAGGAACTTCGATATACTGAAACCGCAGTCTTCACGCTGCTTGCCTCAGTTTGAGGTGAGGCTTGGTTCTTCTCCGTTGTTACGATCGCGCACAGAGGTTTTGCATGAAAGTTGCCGTTACGGGTGCAACAGGCTTTGTTGGCAGTCGTCTAATTGAGCGTTTACAGGCGGACGGACATACTGTGGTTGCACTGACCCGCAACTCTGACCGAGCCTTACATATGTTTCCCGCTGCTGCTTTTCCTCATGTGGAAACAGTTGCTTATACTTCAACTGAGCTTGGCGATTGGCAACAAGCCCTTTCGGGGTGTGATGGGGTGGTGAACTTGGCAGGAGAGCCGATTGCCGAAAGCCGTTGGACACCAGAGCGCAAGCAGATGATTCTCAATAGCCGCAAACTGGGTACACAGACGTTAGTTGCAGCGATCGCCCAGTCAAAGCCCAAGCCGTCTGTTTTGGTAAATGCCTCTGCGATCGGCTACTACGGCACGAGTGAAACCGCCACCTTTGACGAAACCAGTGCGCCTGGTGCTGATTTTCTAGCTCAGGTTTGCCAGGAGTGGGAAGCTGCAGCGCAGACGGTGGAACAAGCCGATGTGAGGCTAGTCATTTTACGCATTGGTATTGTGTTAGGCGACGGTGGGGCGATGGCAAAAATGCTGCCTCCCTTCAAGCTCTTTGCTGGCGGTCCGATCGGCAGTGGTAATCAGTGGTTCTCCTGGATTCACCGCGAAGATTTGGTCAGCCTGATTCTGCAAGCCTTAACTGATTCGACTGTTTCAGGCGTTTATAACGCAACGGCTCCAAACCCAGTTCGTATGGCTGAATTTGCCAATACATTAGGAGCGTTGCTAAAACGTCCTTCCTGGCTTCCAGTCCCTAGCTTTGCTCTCGAAGCGCTGCTAGGTGATGGTGCAAAGGTTGTTCTGGAAGGTCAACAAGTGCTGCCCAAACGCACTCAAGCAATGAGCTTTCAATACCAATACCCGACGGTAAGGCAGGCCGTGACCGATATTCTGAGCTAGACAGTCAGCGTTACAGCCTGTGAAACGGTAGAGTGTGTCCCGCTAATGCGGTCGTTACAGACAGAAGGACAAACAAGATACAGCCCGATCGTCCAATGTTGTGCTGCTGCCATACAAGCTGCCCAACTGTGTGCTGCTTAAATACGGCTGGTTGGACGATCGCTCCAACGTTTAGCAACCCAACTGATGGCACCACTGAGAAGCGCACCCGCCATCAAAATACCCAGTGCTGGCGTAAAGACAGGCTCCCAAAGTTTGTACCAGAGATCGAGTCCAAGTGGCACTTTGGCTGCTCGACCTGCCACCGCGATCGCTAGCCATATAAAACTGAACAGTACTAGAAACAAGTCCAACATTAGTGCCACATTTAGCCACTGAAGCAATCGCTCTTTCATAAACCCAGGTTCAAACCGTACACAGACATTATGCTTGGTAGCGGTTCAAGCTACGAGTTGCAAGGACTATTAATTGACACGCTAACGATCGCAACAGTTAAAAGTACTCACAATTTTCTTTACATTCCTTCATGCAGCTGTTAATGTAAGAACAGATTATCCCCGTGCTTCGGCACACTATTCTGCACTTAACGCACTCATTACCATCATGACCACAACCTTACAGAGACGCGAGAGCGTCAACGTGTGGGAGCAGTTTTGCAACTGGGTAACCAGCACCGATAACCGCCTGTATGTGGGCTGGTTCGGCGTGCTCATGGTACCCACCCTGCTGTCTGCGACCATCTGCTTCATCATCGCCTTCATCGCCGCTCCGCCTGTCGACATCGACGGCATCCGTGAGCCCGTCGCTGGTTCCTTGATGTACGGCAACAACATCATTTCTGGTGCGGTTGTCCCGTCTTCTAACGCCATCGGCTTACACTTTTACCCGATTTGGGAAGCCGCCTCTTTAGACGAGTGGTTGTACAACGGTGGTCCTTACCAGTTGGTGGTGTTCCACTTCCTGATTGGTGTCTTCTCCTACATGGGACGTGAATGGGAACTGTCCTACCGTCTCGGCATGCGCCCCTGGATCTGCGTCGCTTACAGCGCACCAGTTGCCGCCGCCACCGCCGTCTTTTTGATCTATCCGATTGGACAAGGTTCCTTCTCCGACGGTATGCCCCTCGGCATCTCCGGCACCTTCAACTTCATGTTCGTGTTTCAAGCGGAGCACAACATCTTGATGCACCCCTTCCACATGTTGGGTGTAGCCGGTGTGTTTGGTGGCAGCTTGTTTAGTGCGATGCACGGTTCCTTGGTCACCTCCTCGTTAGTCCGTGAGACCAGCGAGAACGAATCAGCGAATGCGGGTTACAAGTTTGGTCAAGAAGAAGAGACCTACAACATTGTTGCCGCGCATGGCTACTTCGGTCGGTTGATCTTTCAATACGCCAGCTTCAACAACTCTCGCAGCTTGCACTTCTTGTTGGGTGCATGGCCAGTGGTGGGTATCTGGTTTACCGCGTTGGGCATCAGCACGATGGCGTTCAACCTGAACGGGTTCAACTTCAACCAATCCATCATCGACTCACAGGGTCGTGTGGTGGGTACTTGGGCGGACATCCTGAACCGGGCGAACCTGGGGATGGAAGTGATGCATGAGCGGAATGCGCACAACTTCCCACTTGATTTGGCAGCAGGTGCAGCGGCTCCGGTGGCCCTCTCGGCTCCCGCCATCAACGGTTAGTCCTAAGCTTGTCTGACTGCTCCTAGTGGATTGATTAAACAGAAAGCGCCCCCTCATGTGAGGAGGCGCTTTTGTTATGCTGTCAAGCACTAAATATAGCTATTGCCACGGAGCCTAGGACATTGGGAGATAAAGGGGGGCGGGCTTCCGCTCCCAGCTAGGGGTTCTACCCCTGCACTCCGTCTTAGCCATTATGGCAACCTATAAAGACAGTAGGTAGTGCTCAAGATGTAATGGTAGAGGAGTAGGGTTTCTTACTGTTCTCCTTTCATGTCTACCTGCTCTATTTGCACGTCTTCTTGAACAGTAAAGCAGGTCGCATCTATAACGGTAAACAACGCTTCAAATGCTTAGACTGGGGCAGGCAGTTTATTGGACAATCAAAGAAAAAAGTGATTGACTCCGCCACACGGACACTGTTCGATCGTTTCCCCTTGATCAATCGTGCCAACTTCTGGACATTCAGCAATATACGCAGCATCTTCTTTATGAAGAATGACTGTAAAACCACGGCTTTTTATCTAAATTGCCCCATCACTATTGTTTTCCGCTGCTTGCATTTGGCGCAGAATAGCGGCTTGAATTTTGGTGTCAAAGTCAGGATCATCGACGGTTGTAATGATGTTGCGTGGTCGATCGCCCAATCGATCCAGGTATACCCGAATGTCTCAATTTCTTGTCAGACATTGCAGCGTAATTAACCTTGTTCATCTTCCAGCAGCATCTCAACCACTTCCTGCAAGTTCTCGTGTAACTCATCCAATGTTTCACCCTGAGAATGCGCCCTAGGTAAACTAGGAACATAACCAACATAAAGGTTTGCCGCAGAATCTTGCTCAACGATCGTGGTAAATGTTCTTATATCTGAACCTCACAGACGATCGATAAATTCGCCCGGTGTAATTTGTGCTTGTTTAAGAATGCCGCTTAACGTACCAACCTTCAATTCTCGATGCAGAGGCACAACGCAGCCAACTTCACCGTTGTCGGTTGCCTTCTTCATCACAACATGGCTACCCGTTTGGCGGACTTGCTCAAAACCTAAACGTTCAAGTGCCGGAATCGCTTCTCTGCTTGAGATTCGTGGCAGTCTAGGCATAGCTGACTTCAATACTCGTAACAAATCTGGGAGAGGTCTTAGGGAGGGGAAATTCCTCTAGGTAAAGCCGTGTTGCTTCTGTTAAACCCGCGATCGCCTGCTCTATCGTTTCCCCTTGGTCAACTGTGCCAACCTCTGGACATTCGGCGACGTAAACATCCTCTTCTTTGTGAAGAATGACTGTAAAGCTACGGCTTTTCATTGTCTTCTATCCTCAAAGCCTTTTTCAAACAGCATAACATTGCGCTGCGTTAACTTCTTGAGGCTTTCAAGCGGGAATGCTGCTCATTGTCTCCCGACTGCAATTTGTTAAGGCTCAAGAAACGTTGTGACGAATCGCCGTAAACGTTCTCATATTTGTCCCCAAATCTGCGCTTAATTCTAACCCGATGTTGGAACCTTTACTAATAGCGTTTGTTTTTATAGTATGTCTCTTTCCAATCATTGCCAAAATGCCTGACAATCTCAAACGTAATGTGTCGAGAGCAATGTTCTAATAGCCCCACCTCCGCCAGTGGCTCAAAGTGATAAGAAGACTTTTTGGCTTCCTCCGCCAGTTCCTCAAGCCAATCTTCTTGCCCTTCTAACAACATCGCAAAAACTTCAATTGTAATGTCTTGAAATTCATTGCGAATAGAACTATGTAAGTCTTCTTCATCTGAATCGCCAACTACGTCCAGCTTATCGCCGTACCAACTACTCATATATTCTTTGATATAAAAACCGCGTCCTTTCACTCGGCTATACCAAGAATTGTGGGAGCCACAAACCAGCCAGGCAATAGCTGTGGACATATAAGAATTGTTAAGAATAGAAGGAAACCTATCGCTAGATGGAATCTTCCAGGGATTCAGGAACTGCTCCCTACTAAAGTTAGCAACAATAAAGGACTCTCCCACAATCTAAAATTTCTCCTAAGATCTTTAGATTTTTGATTTAACTGTTACTGATACATTTTCAAATATCGGTAACACAATTAATTTACATCGCAGAGATGCAGAAAATACCTCTGCGTCTCTGCGGTAAATCGATCGCCTGTTTCTAGCTTTCGATCGCCACTGCCCCTTCTACTTTCCTTTCAATCGCTCCCTTACCTGCTTCTTCCTGACGCTGCATCGAAGCATAGAGACGATTGAGCGCGTTCACGTATGCCTGCGCGGAGGCAACGATGATGTCTGTGTTAGCAGCATGACCGGAGAAGATGCGATCGCCCTGACGAAGGCGGATAGTGACTTCACCGATCGCGTCGATGCCAGCAGTCACGGATTGCACCGAGAACTCGATGAGTTCGTTGGGGACGTTCACCACGCGGTTGATGGCTTTGTAGACGGCATCCACAGGCCCCGTACCCGTTGCAGCATCGGTGAGTTCCTGACCATCGGGTGTGCGAATCGCAATCGTCGCGGTGGGATGGGCACGATCGCCGCAAGAGACCTGCACCAGTTCGAGGCGGAACAGTTCGGGAGCCTGCTGGATTTCGTCATTGACGATCGCTTCCAGATCCCAATCGGTTACGTCTTTCTTCTTGTCTGCCAGTTCCTTGAAGCGCACAAAGGCTTTGTTGAGTTCTTGATCGGCAAGGTCAAAGCCCAACTCTTTGAGGCGCGATCGAAACGCATTGCGTCCCGACAGTTTGCCCAACACAATCTGGTTATCAGTGAGACCAATAGACTGAGCATCCATGATTTCGTAGGTCAACCGATTTTTCAGCACGCCGTCTTGATGAATACCCGATTCGTGAGCGAAGGCATTGGCACCGACGATCGCCTTATTGGGCTGCACCAGCATTCCCGTCAGGTTCGACACCAGCCGAGAGGTCTTGTAAATCTGGCGCGTATCAATATTAGTAAGCGGCGCTTCTGAATCGACGTGACGACCCAAAAAGGGATTGAAGTACTGTCGTCGGACGTGCAGACCCATGACCAACTCTTCCAACGCCGCATTGCCAGCCCGTTCGCCAATGCCATTAATCGTGCATTCGAGCTGTCGTGCGCCGTTTTTCACCGCTTCTAGGAAGTTGGCAACGGCAAGCCCCAAATCGTTGTGCCCGTGAACGGAAATAATTGCCTGGTCAATGTTAGGCACATTCTCCTTAATGCCACGAATCAACGCGCCAAATTCGGCGGGAGTCGTGTAGCCAACTGTATCGGGAATGTTGACGGTGGTAGCACCGGCTGCGATCGCCCTTTCCAGCACTTCATACAAGAACTCCGGATCGGAGCGTCCCGCATCTTCAGGCGAAAACTCGACATCGTCAACGAAAGATTTGGCATAGGCGACCATTTCACCCGCGATCGACAACACTTCGGCACGCGATTTCTTCAGCTTGTACTGCAAGTGAATATCGGACGTGGCAATGAAGGTATGAATGCGTGAACGTGCGGCAGGTTTCAACGCTTCGGCAGCCGCTTTGATGTCGTTATGCGTGGTGCGTGCCAGCCCACAGATGATAGGACCACCCTCAGCGCCCACAACTTTAGCTATTTTTTGGACTGCTTCAAAGTCGCCAGGGCTGGAGTACGGAAACCCAGCTTCAATCACATCTACACCCAGCCGTGCAAGCTGGCGCGCGATCGTCAGCTTTTCGTCCATGTTAAGCGCCGCTCCAGGAGCCTGTTCGCCATCCCGGAGTGTGGTGTCGAAAATGATGACGCGATCGTGACTGGGTTGAGATTGTGTTTCCATAGGTAAAAGTTCCTGCTGTCTTGCAAGCGACAATATTATTATTCTAAAGGGCGAAACCCACATTCCGCACTTCAAATTGTAGTATCTTGTACTTCAAAGGGAAAATTTTGCTTAGACGCAAGCTGCTTTCGCAATAAGCGCCTGTCATTGAGTCTTGCACTCCAATTGAGTTCTATGATCCTCTACGTCTCTCTTGCTTAGTAGTCTGATTTCTCAATTTCCTTCCGAATGGCGTTCAAGTCAATGTAGCGATCGGTGACATTACGTAATTCGCGGGCGATCATGCCTTCGGTCGAAACCACGGTGATGTGCGTATTTTTGGAGCGTAGGAGTTCGATCGCGCGTTCAAAATCGCCGTCACCACTAAAAAGAATCACCCGGTTATATTGCTCAACGGTGTTAAACATATCCACCACAATTTCAATATCCAGGTTTGCTTTTTGCGAATAGCGCCCAGAGTTATCGTCGTAGTACTCCTTTAATATTTTGGTTCTCACCGTGTAGCCCAAGCTAATCAAGGCATCTCGAAACCCACGCTGGTCTTGCGGATCTTTCAAGCCGGTATACCAGAAGGCATTGATGAGGCTTACATCGGCGTCGCTGGTAAAGTGTTCTAGTACTCGCTTTGGATCGAAAAACCAACCATTTTTTTGTTGAGCATAGAACATATTGTTTCCGTCTACAAAAATAGAAAGACGGCTCGTTGCATAAGTCATAAAAACTAAAGACCTAAAATTAGTAGAAAATAAATGAATGACTAATTGTAACAACTTGTTTTGAAGTCGTTGACAAAAAGAGTGTAATGTCATTTGAGAATGACTATATCTAGCGCAAAGCCGTAAGCATTAGGTTCGCTTAGAGATGCTGTGTAACCCTGCTTCGCTCTAAGCTTTTAAGCAGAACAGCCTGCACTGGCTTCACCAAAACAACCTAAAACTATCCTTCTGTCGAAACGTTTACGGAGCAGGAATATAGAAGAGACATAGCTTATTGGTTAGCATAAAAGCAACATTCGATCGCGTCAGAGCATTCACTCCAGTTCCACATAATATTTCTACGACTAAAAGATAAAGGTATAAAACTTACATCAGGTAAGTGCCCTCATTATTGCAAAAAACTTCAAATCCTGCTTCACCAGAACTGATTAATTGGTCACTCCAACGTTATTAGATTGCTTTAACTATGGACATGAATTCAAAGTCATCAACTGCTGACTCATAGTAACTGTCGAGATTGCTAAGACAACGGGGGCATAGGACGAAGCCCCCAGCCACGGGTTCCAGCCCTGCACTCAGTTTTAGCTAACCCTACATTTGCTATAGTTAACCTGAGTTCGGGATAAGAGATGAGACAAGAAAGGGGCAAACCCGATAGGCTGAAAATGCTAAAATCTCACGCCCAGTTTGCCCTCATGCCTAGTTTAGAAGCACTGTTCTGCTCCGTCGATGCTTTCTGTGAAGGCTTTGAACCGCTATGGAAACAGCAGCTTTTGGGCTTTGGGTTGCATTTTCGCAATCGCGCTCGCAGCCTGAGTTTGAGCGAAAGCATGACGCTTCTGATTGGGTTTCATCAGTCGTGTTACCGCAATTTCAAAACCTACTACCAAGAGAAGGTGCAGAGCCTGTGGGCAGAGGCGTTTCCAGGTCTCGTCAGCTAGCAGCGATTCATTGAATGGGTGCCAGGCACGTTAGTGCCGATGTGTGCCTATCTACGCTCGTGTTTTGGCACGTGTAGCGGTATCAGTTTTATGGACTCCACCGCGCTACGAGTTTGTCACAACCGCCGCATTGCTCAACACAAAGTGTTTGCAGACTTAGCAGCGCGCGGCAAAACCTCAGTCGATTGGTTCTTTGGCTTCAAGTTGCATCTGGTGGTCAATGACCGAGGCGAGTTACTCAACATCATGCTGACTCCCGGCAACACCGATGACCGAACGCCAGTGCCCAAGTTGCTGCAACAGTTGTTTGGCAAAGTGTTTGCAGACAAAGGTTATGTCTCACAAAAGCTGGCCAAACAACTGCTGCAAACCGCAGGGATTCAACTGATCACCAAGCTCAAACGCAAGATGAAACAGCGCTTGCTGCCACTCAGTGACCGTTTGATGCTCCGCAAGCGCTCGATTATCGAAACGATCATCGACCAGTTAAAGAACATCTCGCAAATTGAGCATTCGCGGCATCGCTCTCCAGTCAATTGCTTTGTCAATATTCTGGGTGGATTGATTGCTTATTGCCATCAACCAAAGAAACCTTCCATCGCTATTGACCACAATTTGCTGCTTCCCGCTTAACCCGAACTGACGTTAGTTAGCACGCCAATTATGAAAATGACCTGCTCCCAAATGACTTAATATTACTCCTGCGCTTCTGGCGGCTTTGCGCCCCATTCTGATAGTGGTTCAGCGGCATGAGGCATGGTTGTAGGACTAATAGCGTACAGCGATGGAGTCACTAACTCTAGCTGCTGTTGGTTTTTTGTACGGTTTGGTTGCCCTCGACGACGACGGGAGACGTTCTCTTCATTAGTATCTTCTGCCACGACTTCATAGAGTATTGCCAGTTTGTCGGGCGTTTTGCCTTTGCGTAATATCCGCCCCAGACGCTGAATATGTTCGCGGGTGGAGCCTGTGCCTGAGAGGACGATCGCGACACTGGCATCCGGTACATCTACACCTTCATTTAGCACCCGTGAAGCAACCAGGGTACGGTAGTCGCCTGCTTTAAACCTGGTCAAAATATCGTGCCGCTCTTTGACACCCGTTTGATGCGTAATAGCGGGAATCAGAAACTCTTGCGAGATGCTGTACACCGTAGCATTGTCGTCTGTGAAGATCAGCGTACGATCAGGGTAATGCGTCGCTAACAAATCGGCGAGGACTCGTAGCTTGCCCTCGGTGCCAAAGGCGATCGCGCGTGCTTCTCGATGGGCTAACATGGCTCGTCGCCCTGCTTTAGAACGGGCACTTGCCTGCACGAACCGCTGCCAGCCCTGCACTGAGCCAAGAAAAATTTTGGCATCCTGCAAAAATTCGTTCCGCCGATGGATCAGTTCATCATAGCGATCGCGTTCGGTCTCCGAGAGCCGCACCATGATTTGTACTGCCTTGTGTTTCGCCAGGGTATTTCCTGATAAGTCCTCAGCGCTGCGGCGATAAACCTCTGCTCCAATCAGGGTGCTTAAGTCTGCGTGCCTGCCATCAGCGCGATCGGGTGTAGCGGTTAAACCTAGACGGTAAGGCGCGATCGCGTACTCGGCAATGACCCGATTGAAATCACTGGGTAGATGGTGACACTCATCAAAAATGAGGAGCGCGTATTGATTGCCCAATGTTTCAGCATGGATCGCGGCACTGTCATAGGTCGAGACGAGAATGGGCGATCGATCCTTAGAACCGCCGCCCAGTAGACCAATTTCTACATCGGGAAACGCAGCAACAAGGTGGGCATACCATTGATGCATGAGATCCAGCGTCGGCACCATAATCAGCGTGCTGCGTTTGGTTGCCTGCATTGCCATCTGCGCCAGATACGTTTTGCCTGCGGCAGTAGGCAGCACTACTAGACCCATACGCCCAGCACTCACCCAGGCTTCAAGGGCTTCTTGCTGGTGTGGGTAGGGTTCCATCTCCAGTTTGGGGATGAGTTCGACTTCGCTAAACGCCTTAGCGCGATCGTCTACGTCCGTTCCTGCTGCCCGTAATGCCAAGACGAGATGGCGATACTGTATCGCTGGGATGCGAAAGCGCTCAATGCGATCGTCCCAGGTGGCAAAATCCAGCCACTCTTTGCCGCGTGGCGGTGGATGAAGGATAAGCGTGCCGCGATCGTAGGAAAGCGTGGGAGTGCGAGCCATAAAGTCTTTACCTAAGCGTTGGGATCGATCCCCATTGCCCTCAGTTGTTCTGCGAGCGCTGCCACTTTAGCTTCGGCACGTTCCGCCCGTTGGCGTTCTTGTTCCGCATTTTCTGCTCCCGTCGGCACTACCAAACCTTTAGCATTGCACCAGCGCAACCAGCGATCGTCTTTGCCTTCAAACGTGCCATCCCAAAGTGTTACGCCAATGCCGATCGCCTCTAACCAGGATGAGGATAGTTCCTGATAGCGCCCCGCCCGCAATTCAAATGAGCGCAACAGGTCATTACCTAATTGCTTGAGTGGGTCAAAGACAAGGTAATACGCCACACCCATCCGAGCATAGCCGTTAAGTTTACTGCCCAACTCATTACCCTGTTTGTTGGAAACAATCTCGATCGCAACATCTGGTGGCTTGCCAAATTCCCAGACAAAATAGGTGCGATTTTTCTTCTCGCGCCAGTCCTGTAGCACTTCCACATCCAGGCTCAAAAACACATCAGGGACTAATGGCGACTGACGAATTGCGTAAAAAACACCTACATTGGCTGCCAGCAAAAACGATTGCCCATCCAAAACCGAAGGGTTACTATACAGCGGTTCCGTCAGCAATCGCTGTTGCTTCTCGGAGATGAGATTAGCCACAGGTACATCGTCCTCGATCGCCAACTCGCTAATATCTGGCAACAGATCAGCGTCGATCAGCATTGCCGATTCATTGTCTTCGATCGCCAGTTCGCTAATATCCGGAGACAAGTCAGCTTCTAGTGCCACTTCTGGAGACATCGGTGGTTCCTCGCGTGCTACCTGCAATAGTAACGAAAATTGGGTGTAGGGTTGAGAAAAGGTTAAAGGCTAAAGGTTAAGAGTTTTGAGTTATGAGTTTTGAGTTATGAGTTAATTTGTGACTTCTGACTTCTGGTTTCCAGCTTCTGGCTCCTTCTAAAAACTCAAAACTTTTCTTGAATGCCCTTTCTTATATGCCTGAAAGGCTTTACGGGCTATACAACCAAAAACCAACAACTCCTTCTACATGATTTCTTCTTCTACTCAGCCCACTATTGGAGTGGCGATCGTCGGCACTGGCTTTGGTCAAAAAGTACATATTCCAGGTTTTCGGGCGCACCCGCGAACGCAAATTGTGGCTGTTTATCACCGCGATCGTGCAAAAGCCGAGGCGATCGCGCAGCAATACCAAATTCCTCATGCGTGTCAGACGATCGAAGACATTGTGTTGCTGCCGGATGTGCAGGGTGTAAGTCTTTCTACACCCCCGTTTTTGCATTACGAACAGGCAAAAGTAGTCCTGAAGGCGGGCAAACATTTACTGCTAGAAAAACCAACGACGCTATGCGCCAGAGAAGCGCTGGAGTTGCAGGAATTGGCAGCGGCAAACGGCGCGATCGTGAACCTCAATTTTGAGTTTCGCTGCATTCCAACCTGGTTACGGCTGGCAGAGTTGTTGGCAGAAGGCTATGTCGGCAAGCCACGACTCATTAAAGTGGATTGGCTGGTATCAAGCCGTGCCGATGCCTCTCGTCCCTGGAACTGGTACGCACAAAAAGACCAGGGTGGTGGTGCGCTGGGCGCGATCGGCTCTCATGCGTTTGATTACATTACCTGGTTGTTTGGTTCAGTGAAACAGCTTTCTGCTCGTCTGAGTGTTTCTGTACCCGAACGTCCTGATCTGGTCAGTGGGCAACTGAAGCCAGTTGATGCCGATGATCTTTGCATGATGCTGCTGGAGTTGGCGGATGGCACCCCCTGCCAACTGTGTCTGAGTGCGGCTACCTATCAGGGGCGAGGGCATTGGGTAGAAGTCTATGGCGATCGTGGGACACTTGTTCTCGGCAGTAGCAACCAGAAAGATTACGTTCACGGCTTTAAGCTTTGGGGTAGCCATGAGGGCGAACCGCTGAAGGAGTTAGACATTCCGAACCATCTGGAGTTTTCTGAAACGTTTCAGGATGGTCGGATTGCGCCGTTTATGCGTATTATCGATCGTTGGGTAGTCGGTATTGACACGGGAACCGCGATCGCACCTTCGTTGCAAGACGGCGTATATTCGCAACAGCTAATGGATTTGGCGCAGGAGTCGAATCGGACTGGACAATGGGTTGTAGTAGACCCCTAAACTGGCTTCCTGTAGTGTTATTTGCTTGCTATCGTTGACTCAACCGAGTTTTGCCATCGCTATTACCGTGATCGAAAACGGGATTGCACAAGGCTAAGAGTGACTAGAGAGTTCAGTGACCAAACTAAACCACTGCCTTATGTTGCTATTACGTAAGGACGATGCATTTCACAGGGTTTTCGTATAACCTGCATTAGACTAAACCCAGTATTGAGTCAACATTACCCAGCAGGCTATTCAGTATGTCACAGAGTCAAGCAACTATCCTGGTGACTGGTGGTGCAGGCTATATCGGTTCTCACGCTGTCTTGGCGCTTCAGCAGGCAGGCTACCACGTCATTGTGTTGGATAACTTGGTTTATGGGCATCAAGACATTGCGGAAAGCGTTTTAAAGGTTGAATTGGTGAAAGGCGACACCAACGATCGTCCCCTATTGGACAAACTCTTCGCTACCTACAACATCAGCGCTGTGATGCACTTTGCCGCCTATGCCTATGTCGGCGAGTCTGTCACCGATCCGGCTAAGTACTACCAAAACAATTTTGTAGGCACTTTGACCTTGTTGGAGGCAATGCTAGCAGCCTCGGTGAAGCGCTTTGTCTTTTCCTCGACCTGTGCAACCTATGGTGTGCCTCAAACCATTCCCATCCCAGAAGACCATCCGCAAAATCCCATCAACCCCTATGGTGCAACGAAGCTGATGATCGAGCGAGTCCTGGCTGATTTTGACAGGGCGTATGACTTCAAATCAGTCTGCTTTCGCTACTTTAATGCCGCCGGGGCTGATCCTGACGGGCGCTTGGGCGAAGACCATGATCCCGAAACACACCTGATTCCGCTGGTTTTGCAGACGGCAATGGGGCTGCGTGACTCGATCGCCATTTTTGGCACCGACTACCCCACACCAGATGGCACCTGTATTCGTGACTATATCCATGTCACAGATTTAGCGCAGGCGCATGTGTTGGGTCTGTCGTATCTGCTGAACGGTGGCGAGACAACGGTCTTTAATCTGGGTAATGGCAGTGGCTTTTCGGTGCGTGAAGTGATTGAGACAGCACGTCAGATTACAGGACGAGAAATCAAAGCGATCGAGCACGATCGTCGTCCGGGTGACCCGCCTGCACTGGTTGGCAGCGGCGATCGTGCCCGCAGCGTTCTAGGCTGGAACCCCCAATATGCCGATTTGCACATGCTACTCTCTCATGCCTGGAACTGGCATCAAAAGCGTCATGCGCCATAAGTAGCGGTCAGTGTTTAGTGGTTGAAAAAAAGGCTAAAGGCTAAAAGCTTAAGGCTGATAGGCTTTAGCCTTAAAAACTCAGTGCTAGATAACTGCAATATTCCCCAGTGTGACATCAGCACCAGCAGAGGTTGTGTCATCGCCAAAGAATAAGAGGTTAGGCGTTTGGTAAGGGTTTGGAGGGCTGACTGGAAATGGGAGCGGTGGCACTTGAGGACTAAAAGCACGATAGTCAGTCAAAAAGCCTGACAGGAGTAAAGTTTGTAAATTATTCGCGTAAAGCTGATATCCACTGCCTTGAACAACCAGATTATAGTGAGTGAAGACAGTGGTATTCCGGTTTACGTTCTCGGTCGGATTAGTACTGCGAGTAGACACATTCCCAGTGACTTGCTGTGCCCAGATTTGATTCGTCCAAAAACCTAATTCAATGCCTTGCAAATCATTGCTAATCACTACAATACTGAAGCCTGCCCGATTGTCATTGTTGTGACTCTCGCTATTAATCTGAACATCAAAATTGATTCTAAAACCATTATTGCGATCGAGGACAGGAAACCCTGAATTTACTAGAGTCAGCGATGGATTCAAAAGATTCGATGTGTTGACAGTGTAGTTACTATAACCGGTATAACTAGCCGCATCACTGACAAGTCTAGTGCTACCGTTGACCAGCGTTTGGCTACCATTTCCAGTACCAGGAAAAGCTGATGTCGCTTGTAAGGTCGTGTAGTCGAGCCAACCCTGGCTGTTAGGCAGCCCTCCCAGTGAACGATTGTAAAGAGCCGTTGCTACGGTAATACGATATTCGTACTGTCCATAAAGTATAAAGTGATCGTATGCCTGCGTCTTGCTCAAGTTTGCTGCTTGTAAGTCAGGATTATTAGCAAGGTAGTAATTGGCATCGAAGAATTTAGCGAACCGTCGCCCCTCTTCTAAGCCATAAATCTCTAAATGCTCTAGCAATTGTTTAGGAGCTAGCCCCGCAGCAACCAAATCTGCATTGTTCGATTGATAGTAACGAAGATCGACAAACGTAGAAAACGATCGCCCTTCATTAAGTCCATATACTTCCAAATGTTGCAAAGCCTGGAAGCGATTGCCTCCATAAGCCTGGTTAACATCTGCATTGCGCGCCAAATAGATATTGAGATCGACAAATTGAGAAAATTGGCGGTTTTCACCAACGCCATACGTTTGTAGATGACTAAACACCTGTTGGTTACTACTGACGCCAGCTACCGCCAAATCTGGATTGCTCGCACGGTAGAAGCTGAGATCTGCAAAGGGTGAAAAGCGGCGACCTTCACCCAGTCCATAGGCTTGAAAATGAGCAGCAGCTTGCTCATTGCTAAAGGTCGCTAAATCCGCATTAGCTGCACGATAAAAATTGGCATCAAAGAGGCTTATGGTCATCCGCTTTTCCTCAAAAAACAAACGTATGCCTGAACGCCCTGCATACTTACCAGTACCCTATCGGTATACACTTATTTTCTCTTGAGATTAAAAGCCTTGATTACTCAATCTTTGCAATTCGGGCATTATTCCCTTATGTAGCCTTTAAGGAAAAAGCTAAAGGATGGGACATACCTCAGGTGTTCAAGCATTGCTATAGCGTCGGAATCCACATGCAAATGATGCAATTTTCTGGCATTTGAACCGTTACCTACCGCTGTGGGTAGCACCATACCTCACCTTTTAGAGGGCGCACACATGAGGCAAGCAAGTAGGGGCTATCACAGCAAGCAACACGATCGCTCAAACGCGACCTCTGAAGCGCTGCCAACAATTAAACCACTGTAGGATGTGTAAGACCGTTCTGACGTAATAGAAGAGCGTTAGCGCAGCCATGTTAAACGCTAGAAACAAACCCATATCGTTCAGAGGTTTGATGGTTAGGGTTTTACTGTTAGCCGTCCCACACGTTAGGCACCTCCCACATTTGATCAGCGGTTACTTAACTACTAGTATTTAATCACTCACTCATGGGCAGTCATTTCAACCTCAAATCGCTTAGTTTTTATGCTGGTGCGATCTCGTTTGTCGTTATTTTGTTCAGCGTTGTCACTGCTTATGGTGAAGCGAACCTCAAAGCGGCTCAGAAAATTGACGGGCGCTACCAGATTCCGGCTCAAGACTTACCGGGATGCTTGAAGTCCGATCAGCTTGTGCTTCTAGTGCAACAGTCTGGCATTTACTTGACTGGCTCACTGTTGGCGGCTGATACGATCGAAACATTAGGCAAACGAGCAGCAGAACGCCCTTCTATGACTGGAAACTGGGAGAAACAGCGTCTGACGCTGCAGGGAGAGGCGCGTTACTTACCCAAATGCCAGGGCACTGTGACTGTAGAAGGCACGATCGCCCAGCAAACCCTCAACGGCACGCTAAAGCTGAGTTCTACCCCCGGCACCATTCCTTTTACCGCACAGTACGAAGCTTCTCAACCTAAAGCTGTAGGGCATTAAGAGTAATCTCCTGAACGATAAAGGCATTTTGTACTGCAGTCGATCGCCAAACGTGACAACGATCACTTGATACACTGCAATCGATCGCACTGGAGAGCTTTGATCCTCGTTACCGTGGATGCTAACAGTGCAGACTAGCCAGCCTTATGGCACTGTTGATTTGCCTTTCAACTAAAGATGCATACGATTTAGCCCCACTAACGTCTGATTCTCCATAGATTTGCCTTCCATAACCGCTATGACTTTGCCTTCTCCTCTCTGTGTTGTTCAGCTTACTGATATGCATCTGTTTGCAGACAAGTGTTGTCAACTGTTAGGGCTGCCAACGCAAGAGTCATTTCAGACTGTTGTACGTCAAGTGGCGCTGCTGCAACCACAGCCCGATCTCCTCTTGCTGACGGGGGATTTGTCGCAAGATGGCAAGCCAGAGTCATATGCCTTGTTGCAGTCGATGTTGGCTCCGTTGGCAATTCCAACCTACTGGCTACCAGGAAATCACGATCGCGTGCCGGAGATGGAGCAGGTTTTGAACAGCGGTTTGATGTCTGCCCGAAAGTCGTTTCGAGCCGATGGTTGGCATTTTTTGCTGCTTAATTCTCAGGTGACGGGCAGTGTTCATGGTCATCTGTCAGCCGCCAGCCTGGAGTGGTTAGATGAGCAGCTAGAGACTGTTGGCGCTGTGCCAACGCTGATTGGGTTACACCATCCGCCGTTTGTGGTTGGGTCGGATTGGCTAGATGGCAGCACATTGCAAAACCCTGAGGCGTTGTTTGCAGTGATCGATCGCCATCCGCAGGTAAAGCTGGTACTCTTTGGGCACATTCATCAGGACTACAGCCAGACTCGACAGGGTGTGCAGTATTTAGGTACGCCCTCGACGTGCATTCAATTTGAGCCAGGTAGCGCCGACTTTGCCCTGGATGAAGAGCAACCGGGCTTTAGAATTTTGCATCTGTATGACGATGCAGGCTGGCGGACGACCGTAGAGCGATCGAGTTATGTCCCGCAGCTCGATCTGGCGGCAACAGGATACTGAGTAGACAAGAATAAGGGCTAGCGGCTAAAAAGTAGTAACATTCTTTAGCGTTTAGCCTTCATCCTTGAGCCTTTCCTTACCACGGGTTGCCGATCATGGTAAAAGCTGCCCAGTAGAAGGGATGGGTCAGTTGACGATCGCGGATAGCAAGGCTAGCAGGCGGCAGTGCAATGCCTTCGCCTGTTTCGATGCCTTGCAAGCGTCCGTTTTGCAGAAAGACTTTGCCTGTTGCCATGGCTAGCTGTGCCTGCCGGAGTGCGTCTGCTTTGATGCGAGCCGTGCGTAAATCTTTGTAAAAGCCAGCCATTAGAGCTGTAGTGGCAGCATCGCTGACATACCACAAGCTGGCAACAGCCGTTTTTACACCTGTTTGTACGGCTAGTCCACCAAAGCCCAGTTCGGCTTCACGATCGCCTAGTGCGGTAGCACAGGCACTTAGCACAAGCAGTTCGATTTGCGGATCATTCCAGCCTAGTTGACGGACTTGATCGAGCCGTAGTTTGGCGTTCCAAAGCTGAATGTAAGAGTTGTCGATCGTGCCAGGGTAAAAGTCTGCATGGGTTGCCAGGTGGATAATGCCAAAGGGTTGCTCTTGACGAAAGGCTTTCAGGTTTTCAAGGGTGACGCTGCTATTGAAGGCAAGCTTTCCTGACCAGAGTTGGTTCACTAAAATGGAAACTTCGATCGGTACGGCTGGTAAAGGCTCCTGATTTTGAGTGCTCTCTGAGATGCCTAGCCCCAAAACCTTCACGTCTCGAATATTGCGGTAGCGAGTGTCGGTCAGGCTTAGGCTGGGCATCACGCCGATACTGTATTTCTCGATGAGAAAGCCCTGCCCATTGTGGAGAGCAGCAACGGGCAGCGATCGCAACCCGGTATCCATCAAAAACACTAGATTGTCGATACCTTTGGTTTCTAGCTCGGCGGCGATCGGTGCGATCAGCCATTGGTAAAGCTGTCGGCTCGTGTTGAGATACGTCGTAGATCGTGTCTTACGCGGATCTGAGATTTCGTTACGGAACTGCTGCGCCAGAGGCAATACGTTAGCGCGGGTTGCCTCTGGCAAGCGCTTGCGAATGGCATCGCCCTTTGCCGTAATGACGACCAGTTCCAGTTGGTCGGTACCGGAGCTTGTATCGGCTGCGGCTTTATCGACCTCAGCTTGTTTGGGCTGGCTTTCATCAGCCATCCTTAAGGATGAAGGCACAAAGCTGACATAAATGAAGGCTGGTTTAGCACCTGTATCTTGCTCAATGCGTTGGACAATCTCTCTTGGCTCTTCGCGAGACCTGGCAGTCGTTTCACCGAGACCGAGATAGGACTCAAATGTACGGGTAAAGCGATCATCTGGGGTATCTGGAGCCAGCCTGAACTCGGGAAGAGGATTAGCAGCCTCTGGTTTGATACTTGTTTGCCCACAGGCTGCTAGCGTGCATAAATCGGGTGTTGGCAGTGGTGGGTCGAGTGGTGGTTCAGGTGGTGGAATAATCACAACTTCCTGGACATTTACCTGTACGGGTACAGAGTTAGAGGTGGATACACCATCGTTGGCTTCAAGGGTAAAGGCATTGAGTAGCCCCGTTGCGTCGGTTGGCGGCGTGTAGACCAGCACATCACCCGGCACAAGAGTAACGCTACCAGGAATAACTGGATTGCCGTTGAGGGTTAGTGTTGCTCCGGGGGCGATCGCGGCGATCGTGAGCGTGGTCACGTCCTGGTTTACATCCGCCACGCCAGGAGCCAGGTCAGCATAACTGATCGTAAACGGGACATTTTTGGTTGCCCCAGACAGCGATGAAGTCGCACTGAGCACTGGTGGTGTGTTAAGAGCAGTGATAGTGATGCCTGCCGCTGGGGAGACCGAAGTGTTGCTTGCTTGCACGGAAAAGTTACCGGAAGCAACGACGTTAGTGCCGTCTCGGATGATTGCGCCTGCGGTGCCATTGGGGCTAGCACTACCGACGATAAACGGGATATTGGTCGGTCCACCATCATGCTGTATAGCAATTGAACCACCAGTCGTTGAACCCTGTGTGTCGATCGTCGTGCCTACCGCAGTGCCTTGCACCAAGCCATTTGCGATAATCTGTACATCGCCTCCTATACCTGTAGCGTTAGGAAGGTTTTCGATGCCGCGTGTATCAATGCTGGTAAACGTAATGTTGCTACCCGGTGTTGTGCCTGAAGTGAGGCTAACAGTTCCGCCTTGATACGCGCTTGCTCCAAAGGTTGCGTTGGTAATAGCAGAGGTGTTAATGGCATCAGTGATAATGCTGCCCCCAGCTAGCAGCGTAACATTGCCGCCTTGAGCGCCGTAACCATTACCACCTACATAGGACGAATTGATGCTGTTTGTGATGATAGTACTGCCAGCCGTAAGGTTGATCGCTCCTCCATTGAGATTTCCGAAGCTGGAGCCTGTAGAGGATGAGTCGATCGCGCCTGTAGTAATGCTGCCAGGAGCTGAAAGAATGACGGGACCACCATCAACACCCTCACCACTGGTAGTAATGTCGCCAGTTGTGATGTTGCCTGCGCTGGTGCGTAAAATCAGCGCTCGGCTCGTCGTCAACAACCCTGAATCTGGATCGCCCGTTGCAGCAGTATCAGGTCCAGTAATGGTGATCGGACCTGTGAACGTGATGTCGCCCCCTGCCTGTACCTTGAGGGCAACACCTGTGTAAGCACCGTTAGTAAAGGCACCCGCAACGTTAAAAATCGGGTCGTAAAAGCTGACAAAAGTGCCTGGGCTGCCTGTCAGGTTTCGTACAAAAAGATTGCCGCCGCTTGTGAAGTGCGAATCGCCAGAAATCACACCATCACTGACTAGGTTCAGATCACTGCCACTTTGAAATGGTGCTGTTTGCAGGTGATTGAGCGCCAGGATATCGATGCCCCGATCGCCTTGAATGGTTAGTTTCCCGCCTGCGTTTGCCCTCAACGGAGTAGCAACGCTATCACGAATGAAGACGGTATCCTGTGCCAGCAGATTCAAATCACCTGTCGTTTGCAGTTGGCTTTCTACCAGAGCCAGGTTACGGGCAGCAGCAAAGGTTACTGTATGGGCTGTGGCAGTGCCAACGACCACATCACCTGCCACGATCGGCGTTGCTGATCCACTTAAGACTACGGTGCCATCAGGATTCACACTCACACGAGTCGCATTGCCAAAATTTCCTCCTGTCAGCAGTTGAGGCAGAGAGGCGATCGGCAAACTCCAGTCCTGCGGTAAGGTTGTGGGCTGCGTTGTTGCGATCGGCTGAACTTCTAAGCTGAGTAGGCTACCCGGTTGACTGAGTTTAACCAGGCTCTGACCAGGAACCGTGGCAGCGATCATCTGTCCTCCTGGAGCTTGAAGCGTACCTGTGCTAACAACTGTCCCGCCTAGCAGCGCTAAAGTTTGCTCAGAGGCAACTGCTAGATTGCCAAAATTGACGATGCTACCCGGTTGCGTGATCGTAAACGCAAACGAACCTGGTTCTCCCACTAGAGCAGCATAGTCATTAGTCCCAGCAGCGCTAAACCAGCCGTTGCCAAACCCAATACCGTTGGCTGTTGTCGCTGTAAAGGAACCGGGCACATTCAAGCTTGCGTTCGCACCAAAAATAATGCCTGCTGGATTCAGTAAAAACAGGTTGGCGTTACTGCCTGTCACCTGAATTTGCCCATTAATGACCGATGCCTCGCCGCCCACTACTCGTCCTAGAATGTTTTGAATCTGAGGATTGGCGAGGAAATTAGCGGTTTCGCTGGCGCTGAGTCCAAGCCGTTGGAAGCTCTGAAACAGGTTGCTGCCTGCCTGTGTGCCGCCAGTAATGTCATAACGATCGCCGTTGAGGATGACGCTGGTATTGGTGCTGTCGGGTGCAGCCGTAATTGACTGGGCATGGGCAGGCACCCCTGCGATCGCGCCCAGTAAAGGCAGGGATGCCAGCAGTGAACTCATTTTTGCCACAAAGGATGGCGGGGCTGGAGTCGGTGCCGCCTTGCGACGTAGAAAAAAGCGTCCGTCAGGAAGCTGCACCTCAATGGCAAGTTGATCAGCCAGCCCGCGGCGTTTGAGTGCTTGGGCGATCGCCGCTTTTGATCGCAACACTTGCTCCAGTCGCCACTGCTGGGAGGCGCTGCCCGCGTGGTTGCGGTAGTAATAGAGCGGTTCTCTGACCCGACGAATCTCAGTCACTTCTGACAGTCGCAGGCACAGGTCATAGTCTTCTGCATAGTCTAAAGCACCATTGATGCCGCCTACTTGATCGAAGACCGATCGCCGCATTAAGCGAAAGTGAAAGGTCATGAAATCCAGCAGCAGCCGCTCTTTGGAGTAAGGAATGCCGCAGCGCTGTCCATACTGGATCACCACGCCCTGCTCGTCCATATCCAGGTAATCGGTGTAAACCATCCCCGCTTGCGGCTGCTCGTTCAGCGTTTGTACCGTCTGCTCAAGCGCTGTTGGAGCCAGCAAATCATCGCTATCAACCCAACCGAGATAAGTACCTGTGGTATGAGCGATCGCCGCCTGGAGCGCTGCCACTCGTCCACGATGCGCTGCGACAACAACACGTACCCGCCGATCGCGTCGAGCGAAACTATCGGCAATGGTGACTGAGCGATCGTTAGAACCGTCATCCCACAGCAGCAGCTCAAAATCGGTAAACGTTTGTTGCAGCACACTCTCGATCGCGGCTCCCACATACCGTTCTCGGTTGTATGTTGTCATCACAAGCGAAATCAGAGGTGTCATAGTGTGCCTTAACGCCTAAAGTTGGTTGCTTACCGTCGTGATTCCGTACCTAAACCCTCGAAATTCATCGTGAAATTTAGTCCCTAGAAATTAAATCTAAGCTGTAACGCGCTCATCCTGAAAGATCGGATAAATCTTGACAAATGTATCTTGATACAAGGCTGACGTTGATCAACTAAAAGCTTGCCAGAGAGGAAGCTAAAACGTGTTACTTGGGCAACCGTAACCCCACAATGACCAGGTCACGAGGAGTTGTCTCAAATTCTGCGACTCCAGGCAAATAACCCCAGCGCTGAAAACCAAACTGTTCAAATAAGTGCAGGCTCGGCTGGTTATGAGCAAAGATAAAGCCCATCAATGTTTTGATGCCAAAGGACGGGCTTTGGGCGATCGCTTGCTTGAGTAAGGCTTGCCCAATACCTTGCCGACGATAATTGAGCGAAACGTAGATGCTTAACTCTGCCGCACTGTCATACGCTGCCCGTCCGTAATAGAACGATTGAAAGCCCAGCCAGCCAGCTACCGTTCCTTCCACATCCATCACCCACAGCGGTCGTTTGTCAGGGTGATGCTCTCGAAACCAGTGCAGGCGGCTCTTAACCGTAATAGGCTGTAGGTCGGCTGTCACTAAATGGGAGTCGATGGTTGCGTTGTAGATTGCCACGATCGCTGCCAAATCCGCCTCTACTGCATTCCGAATCTTCATTGACCCTCCACCCTCCACCTTAGCTGGAACCTATCACACCGTTAGTTTTGCGTTAGCTTCTCAAGAGCGATCGAGAAAATTTGCAAAATGTTTGACAAAAGCGCACTCAATCAGCACAATAGAGATTGCCTCTGAAAAGGCGCAAGGGACTGTAGTTCAATTGGTTAGAGCACCGCCCTGTCACGGCGGAAGTTGCGGGTTCGAGCCCCGTCAGTCCCGTAGATTGTTGAATATTGAAGTGAAAGCGTCCGTACGGATGCGTGCTCTGCATGACATGTTTCTGGTACCAATCACTGAGATAATGCATATCGCTGGCTAGAGAGTTTTCCCCATGAAGAATAGAGGAGTGGTTTACTGTGCTACAACGAGTACGGCGTATCTTGAAGCGGCTTTCATTAGCGCCCTGTCTCTCCGCCAACAGGAACCAGCGTTACCCATTACTTTAATTTCCGACTGCCCGTTCTTAGAGCATCTGCCCCTACAAGACTACGGTATTACGCCTAAGCTGCTTGATGCGAATGAGCTCGGTCATCATGCGTTTTCCTCTAGATTTGTCAAAACGTGCCTGAGTACCTACAGCCCGTACCAAGAAACACTTTTTCTGGATGCAGATATTTTGCCCCTTGAACCCGTCGCTGATCTCTGGCGCTATCTTGACACGAGCGATCTGGCAATGGTTGTTGACCGCTTGCCGATCGTGAGCCTGTGTGATCATGTCGCTTCCGAGGAAAAGACCTATACGCTAGAACAGCTTCCTGGCAACACCTTGCAGTTCAATAGCGGTGTCATGCTATGGCGGCATTCTTTGGCAACTCAGGCATTATTTAAGCAGTGGCATGAGGAGTGGCAGCGGTTCCAGAAGCATGATCAGCTCGCGCTGATTCGAGCGATCGCGGCGGTACAAATTTCTGTCACCAAGCTTCCAAGGAGTTACAACGTTTCGCCCATTGATGCAGCACCTTTGATAGATGAGGGACAGAAGGTGCATCTGCTGCACTGTTGGGGGGGTATGGTTGCATCTGGTCAATACCGACAGTTTGCTAGGCAATACTATCCGCTTGTGGTTGATACAGCAGCTCAGTTCTTCTCCAACGATCTATTGACTGATGCTCAAACGTTCTCCTACGCTACCGCTTTCCTTCAGCGGCAGACAGGTGAGCCGATCGAGATTTAGCCCTGAAGGGGATATTCATTTCCGGCAGTGCTCTAAACTATTTCTGATTAGCACTCAAGCTTCGTCCATAACGTGAAGGAACCCAACATGGCTTTTATCTATTTCCCGGCTGCTCAAGCAACAATAAATACTGAGCGTATCGTTAGGGTATTGTGGTCAACAAACGATATATTCAAAGGCTTCATCCACCTAGCCGCAGACACATCGGATAAAAACAGCGTCGTTACATTAACAGACAACGATGCTGAGAAACTGTGGAGCATTATGCACCCTGATGAACCAAAGCCATCAGTCAATTAGTGAGCTAGATCATTAGTTAATTGATTTGAAACTTAATCTAGAAGCCTACCTCAGTACACTGATGTAAACTGCCCTGGCGAATAGGGCATCCTAGCAAAGATATTCATTTGCTAAGGTCATGGTTAAAGTTTTCCGCTTGATGATCGCGGCGATCGCTGCAACTGTTGCGTTCCAACTTCCAGCGATCCCAGCAGCACTGGCTAAAGAAAAGTGGGTTTACGTTTATGTCTATCAATCACCCCTCGGTTACTCCATTCGCTCCTATGTTGATACAAGCTCTTTAAGGAGAACTAAAGGTGTTGTTTGGTATTGGGTGAAGGTAATTGGTATTCCAGCCAGGGAATCCGAAATCTATAGAACTGATGGTTATAATTCTGTCGATTGCCGAACAGGAAAAACTCGAGCCATCAGGCTGCGGTTTTACGACAGCAATCAAAGTCTGCTTGAATCTAGAGATTTGGAGGATGGTGGCATTGTCGGTACAGTATCTCTAAACAACCCAGTGATTCGGTATGTTTGCCGACTTTAGCTTATCCACACCCTGCCTTCCGTTAAAACTCTCAAGCCTTGCTATTAGCTGTGACTCAGCTAGAGAAGGGCATCTGCGCTTAAAATAGGGAATGCCACAACTCTGTATGAGCCAACACGTTCTATGACCGTTCGCGTCCGCATTGCCCCCAGTCCCACCGGAAACCTCCACATTGGTACAGCCCGTACAGCCGTGTTCAACTGGCTCTACGCCCGTCATACTAGCGGTACGTTTGTGCTCCGCATTGAGGATACTGACCAGGAGCGATCGCGCCCTGAATATACGCAAAATATTCTGGATGGTCTGACCTGGCTTGGTTTGACCTGGGACGAAGGACCGTTGTACCAGAGCAATCGCCTGGATTTGTATCAGCAGAAGGTACAAGCGCTTTTGGACAAGGGCTTAGCATATCGTGCCTATGAGACGCCAGAGGAACTGGATGCCATGCGAGAGGCGCAAAAAGCGAAAGGTGAAGCGCCTCGTTATGATAACCGTCACCGTAATCTGACCCAGGAACAACGGGCTGCCTACGAAGCAGACGGGCGATCGTCCGTCATTCGCTTCATGATTGAGGACGATCGTGAGATTGTTTGGAACGATCTGGTGCGCGGCACCGTGAGCTGGAAAGGGCGCGATCTGGGTGGCGACATGGTGATTGCTCGTGCTGCGTCTGGTGCTGATTTTGGGCAACCCCTCTACAACTTTGTTGTCGTTGTCGATGACATTGATATGACCATCACCCATGTCATTCGCGGCGAAGATCATATTGGCAATACGCCCAAGCAGATTTTGCTTTACGAAGCGCTAGGAGCCGAACTTCCGACGTTTGGGCATACACCGCTGATCTTGAATGAGGCTGGGGCAAAACTTTCCAAACGCGATGGTGTCACTTCGATCTCAGACTTTCAGCGCATGGGCTACCTTCCAGAGGCATTAGTCAACTACATGACGCTGTTAGGCTGGTCGCCACCGGAAGGCGTGAATGAAATCTTCTCTCTAGAAACGGCTGCCCAAGAGTTTGGGTTTGAACGGGTCAATAAAGCGGGGGCTAAGTTTGACTGGGACAAGCTTAACTGGCTCAACAGTCAGTATTTGCATGGGATGCCCGCTGACAAACTCACTGCTCTGTTGATTCCTTACTGGCAGGCGGCAGGTTTTGAGGCTGACTGGAACGATCGTGCCTGGTTAGAACGCTTGACCGCGATGATTGGCGCAAGTCTGGCACGATTGGATGAAGCGGTGCCGATGAGCGAGTATCTTTTTACTCCTACTGTCAATTTTACTGAGGAAGCGATCGCACAACTACGGCAAGACGGTTCTACTACAGCGGTTGAAGCGGTCTCTACTGCGATCGCCAACCATGCCCCTCTGACCGAAGCTACGGTTCAAGACTTGCTTAAACAAGTTGTCAAAGAGCAAAATCTGAAAAAAGGCTTGGTGATGCGAACGCTCCGTGCTGCTCTCACGGGAGCGATGCATGGTCCCGATCTGGTGCAGTCGTGGCTGTTGCTCCATCAGCATGGGTTAGATCAAGCTCGCCTTCAGCAGGCGTTAGAAGCAGCGCGATCGGAGTAGCCAGTTGTTAGACGACGATCGACAATCAGCGGGCAACGGTCAGAGCAGTTAGTCAGTTAGTAGCTAGAATTAATTCCAAACTCCCTCACCCCTCTCACCTCTCCATAGTTAGTCAGTTAGTAGCCGGAATTAATTCTAAGCTTCCTCACCCCTGATTCCTCTCACCTCGCCTCCTTGTCAGGAACTCTACCCTCAGCCGACCGTCGTTGTGAGTCCAACCGTCACCTTTCCTGGCTACCCCACATGAACTATCAAGGCTTACAGGCTAGCGCGAGACTACTCGCTTCGATCGCGCCCGTTTCTTTCCTAGTGACTGCCTTTCTGTTAACTAGCTACAGGTCAATTGCACCTGCGCAAGCTCAATCGCCTCAGAACCTTAGTGTTATTACCATTGGTCAGCGCTTCTCGCCCAACCCGTTGGAGGTAAAGGGAGTAGCAGGTGGTGATATGCCTGTTAAAGACGTGGTTAAGGTTGCTAAAACGCCAACAGGTGAATGTGTCGGAAATGCTAATGCAAAGCCAAATCATACGGTTGAACTGACCGACTTTTTTGAATCGTTAAGGCTTGTTGTGCAGAGTGCAGATGATACGGCTCTCACCATCCAAGGTCCCGGTGGCATTTGGTGCAACGACGATTATCAAGGCAAAAATCCTGGTGTGACTGGCGAGTGGTTACCCGGCACCTATAAAATCTGGGTCAGCTCCTATGCCAAAGATCGTGTTCCTGCATACGTGCTTCGCATCACTGAGAAACGTCAATAGAGCGACGTGTGACACACAAGCGGCTCAATGCTAGGAGCGAAGAGCCTTTCGCTTTTTAAGGTTTGCCGCCTTTAGTCCAACATGGCAGAGCAAAAAGTGAGTTTAAAAACAGAGCACTGGCAGAAGTCAGTTGCTCTGATCCTGCTAAGTACGTTAAATTTAGTTAACAATTGTTCTCATACACGATTGCTTGTTGATGTAAGTTCGCGATCGCTACTTGCAGAGTGGGCATTTCGGCTTCTAGAAAAGGATATTCATTCGTGTCGGTTGAATGAAATTAATGAGATATCGCAGGTGCTTTCACCCCGATTGCACTGACACCAAACTGTTTTAACCGTATTAAGAGGGCGCTAGCGTATGAAATTTTCTTGGCGAACTGTCCTACTGTGGACTCTGCCAGCCGTAATTATTGGGTTTTTCTTGTGGCAGGGTTCTTCACTCAGCACGCCCGCCAACGTGGGTAACAATGCTGCCAGTACCCGGATGACCTATGGTCGCTTTTTGGAGTATTTGGATGCTCATCGCGTAACGAGCGTTGATTTTTATGAGAATGGGCGAACTGCGATCGTTGAAGCGGTTGACCCTGAACTTGATAACCGTCTGCAACGCTTGCGCGTAGATCTCCCTGGAAATGCTCCTGAAGTCATCACTCGGCTTAGAACTGACAAGATTAGCTTTGATTCGCATCCTGCTCGTAACGACGGTGCCATCTGGGGATTGCTAGGTAATTTGATCTTCCCAGTGCTGCTGTTAGGTGGGCTGTTTTTCCTCTTCCGCCGTTCTGGCAATGTGCCTGGTGGCCCTGGGCAGGCGATGAGCTTTGGTAAATCGCGCGCTCGCTTTCAGATGGAAGCTAAAACAGGCGTAATGTTTGACGATGTGGCAGGCATTGAAGAAGCCAAAGAAGAGCTGCAAGAAGTGGTCACCTTCCTGAAAAAGCCCGAACGCTTTACTGCGGTTGGGGCACGGATTCCTAAGGGCGTATTGCTGGTGGGTGCGCCTGGTACAGGTAAGACCCTATTGGCAAAGGCGATCGCGGGTGAAGCTGGTGTACCTTTCTTTAGCATTTCTGGCTCTGAGTTTGTCGAAATGTTCGTGGGTGTGGGTGCGTCTCGCGTCCGTGACCTGTTCAAAAAAGCGAAAGAGAATGCGCCCTGTATCATCTTTATTGATGAAATTGATGCGGTGGGACGGCAGCGTGGAGCTGGCATCGGTGGTGGCAACGATGAGCGCGAACAGACGCTGAACCAGTTGCTGACCGAGATGGATGGCTTTGAGGGCAACACAGGTATCATCATCATCGCCGCCACAAACCGCCCCGATGTGTTGGATTCGGCGTTGCTGCGTCCCGGTCGCTTTGACCGCCAGGTGACAGTTGATGCGCCTGATATGAAGGGTCGCCTGGAAGTGCTTCAGGTACACGCTCGCAACAAGAAGTTGAGTCCAGAAGTGTCCCTGGAAGTGATTGCACGTCGCACTCCCGGTTTTACTGGTGCTGATTTGGCAAATTTGCTGAACGAAGCAGCGATTCTTACAGCACGCCGTCGGAAAGAAGCGATGACGATGCTAGAGGTGGATGATGCCGTCGATCGCGTGGTTGCAGGCATGGAAGGTACGCCGTTAGTAGATAGCAAGAGCAAGCGACTCATTGCCTATCACGAAATTGGTCATGCCATCATTGGCACGCTGATTAAGGATCATGATCCGGTGCAGAAAGTAACGCTGATTCCCCGTGGTCAAGCGCAAGGTTTAACCTGGTTTACGCCCGGAGAAGACCAAACGTTGATTTCACGATCGCAAATTCTGGCTCGCATTGCGGGTGCCTTAGGCGGTCGTGCGGCTGAAGTGGTGATCTTTGGCGATGCTGAAGTCACCACAGGCGCAGGCAACGACATTCAGCAAGTTGCTAACATGGCGCGTCAGATGGTAACCCGTTTTGGGATGTCTGATTTGGGTCCGCTCTCGCTGGAAAGCCAACAGGGCGAGGTCTTTTTGGGTCGTGATTGGATGACGCGCTCAGAGTATTCTGAGGAAATTGCGTCTCGGATTGATGCTCAAGTCCGTACTATTGTTGAGCATTGCTACGATGATGCTCGACGCATCATCCGTGAAAATCGCACTGTGATTGATCGCCTGGTTGATTTGCTGATCGAGAAAGAAACGATTGATGGCGATGAGTTTCGGCAGATAGTTGCTGAGTATACAAACATACCTGAGAAGGAACAGTATGCTACTCGTATCTAATCTCGAAACTCTCAGTAAGTAGTTGAGCGGGAGCGATTGAACGATCGCTCCCGTTTTTGTTTTGTCTCCCGTCTCATTAGCCGAATGATGGCTTTAAAGCCTTGGACTGTACTGCTGCCCTGCCAAAGCCTGTACTGTCAACTTCAGGACATTACAACTGCTGAGATGGTAAACATTGAATCGATCGTTTGTACTGACTAAAAGGTCTTTGTACTACCAATTCTTCCCGTCGTAGAATTTGGCTGTCAGTACCTAAGACGCGCAGCTCGCAGACACTGGTTGCGCCAGCCGAAAAGAGCGCAAAGACTCCATTGCGGCTCACATCACGAACCGTTTTTCCATTGTTGAAGGTTGCCTCAACTGCAACAACCTGTGGCTTGAGCGCCCGACCATACAAGAGCGTGTAGGGTTCTTCACTTTTAGCAGTTTTCTTAGAGTGTTGGGTTGCGGCATGACTAATCCCATACTCTACCAGTCGTGCTGATGGTGCCGACTCAGACTCTGCGCCATAGCTACCGCTACCGCTCACCTGCCACGTCATGCCGTTTCGTTTGACAACCTGGTGCCCAAACACTTGCTGCGCACCATTGCTCGTGGGGCAAAAAGCGCTGTAAAGTACAATCACACCTTGAGACGATAGCTGCGTACTCAGGACTTTGAAGCGTTCTGCTTTTGGTTTTGTAGGACAGCTTACTGCCTGCTCAACCACGCTTTTGGGCGTGATCGTTAGGAAAGAGGAGAGGGCGCAGCCTGACGTTGTTAACGCTACAAGCCCAAGGGCGCTAATGAGCAACCGTTTCATCGTCTGTTGTGGGTAATTAAAGGAGCGCGATCGCATATCGGGCGATCGCGCACATCTGTAAGTGCACGATCGCTGCAAACGCTTTCGTTTTAAGTCTGCCCTTGATTAGTCGGGTGCTACCTCCCTCGAAAGGCAGTTTGTATTATCTTTTGTGTTTTCTGTAGAGCCGTTTGTAACCAGTCTTTTGCGGTCAGCCGTCTTGCATTTGCAAGTGTAAAAAGGCAGCGTTAAGCAACAGACGTAGCACTGTGTCAGACGGGACAGCATTGGGTTATCGTGATCAATAGTGTTTCAACTTGCCTCCCATCATGACCGCAGCGCCCTCTCATAAAAAGGCGAAAGCTCTCAATCCTTCTAGTCGTCGCCCTGCCAAAGCGTTGTGCAGCGAATGCGGGCTGTGTGATACCTATTACATTCACTATGTCAAAGAGGCGTGCGCCTTCCTTCATCAACAGATCGCTGAACTGGAAGCAGACATTCACGATCGCAGCCGTAATTTAGACAACCCTGACGAATGGTACTTTGGGGTCAGTCAAGCGATGATGGCAGCGCGCAAGACAGAGCCAGTGCCGGGTGCACAGTGGACAGGCATTGTTAGTACGATCGCCATTGAAATGCTGACTCGTGGCATGGTCGAAGGCGTGGTTTGCGTGCAGAATACGGAGGACGATCGGTTTCAGCCCAAACCGGTGCTGGCTCGTACACCAGCCGAAATTCTGGCAGCGAAAGTGAACAAGCCGACGCTGTCGCCGAACCTATCAGTGCTAGAGGAAATTGAGCAGTCGGGCATGAAGCGGCTCTTGGTGATTGGGGTAGGCTGTCAAATCCAGGCGCTTCGGGCAATAGAGAAACAGTTGGGTTTAGAAAAACTTTACGTGCTGGGAACGCCCTGCGTGGATAACGTGACCCGCGCTGGCTTACAGAAATTTCTCGATACTACCAGCCGATCGCCCTCTACCGTCGTGCATTACGAATTTATGCAGGACTTCCGCGTTCACTTCAAGCACGAAGACGGCTCCAGTGAAACGGTGCCCTTCTTTGGCTTAAAAACAAACCAGCTCAAAGATGTGTTTGCGCCTTCATGCATGAGCTGTTTTGACTACGTTAACTCCCTGGCTGATCTCGTCGTGGGTTACATGGGTGCGCCCTTTGGCTGGCAGTGGATTGTAGTACGAAACGATCGTGGTCAGGAAATGCTCGATCTCGTACAGGATCAGATCGAAACTCAGCCTGTGATGTCGCAAGGCGATCGTCATAACGCTGTGCAGCAAAGCATTCCTGCTTATGATAAGGGTGTGACCTTACCGATGTGGGCAGCAAAGCTCATGGGTATTGTCATTGAAAAGATTGGTCCTAAAGGGTTGGAGTACGCCCGTTTTTCGATCGACTCTCACTTCACCCGCAACTATCTCTACGTTAAACGCCACTACCCGGAAAAACTGGATACGCATGTGCCAGAGTATGCAAAACGCATTGTGGCGCAATACGAATTGCCGGAATAAGGCTAAGGGATGAAGGCTAAAGGCTAAAAGGAACGTTTTTATTTTCATACTTTAGCCTTTAGCCCTTAGTCTTCTGGTCTCCGCCCTTTGCTAAATACACCCTGAAAAGCGGTGGCTTCAGCAACACTTTTGCCTTCATTCAGCAGGTAGTCAAAGAAGGTGCGTGCAATCACCGATAGCTGTTTACCAGACGGATAAATGACATACCAATAGTGCTCGATCGGAAAGCCATCCACATCCAGAATGGTGAGCTGGCTATTCGCTCCTTCCAGCGCCAGCGTATGCAGCGACAGTACCGAGATACCCAGCCCACCAGCGATCGCCTGTTTAATTGCCTCGTTGCTGCCCAAATCTAGCTTTACCTTCAGCTCTAGACCGTTTTCATCAAACCGCTTTTGTACCGCTTTGCGCGTTCCCGAACCAGGTTCCCGCATGATGAACGGTTCTTCTGCCAGCCGTTTTAGCGAAATATGGCGCTCCTGTGCTAGAGGATGATGGCATTGCGCTAACACGACCAGGGGGTTTTCAAGAAAGGGATGTACTTCTACATCAATGTCTTCAGGTAATTGGCTCAGGATGTACAGATCACTGCGATTATCTGCCAGACTTTCTAACACCCACTCATGGTTATTCACAGTCAGCGAAACATCAATCCCGGGATAGCGCTGACAAAAGGGTCCTAGCAAGCGGGGAATGACGTACTTGGCAGTCGTCACCACTGCCAACCGTAATGCGCCTTGCTTGAGTCCCTTCAGGTCAGCGATCGCAATTTCAAACTGTAATAAGCGATCGAACAGTTCTCGACAGGTTGCGTATAATTCCTTGCCAGCGCTGGTCAAATAAAGCCGTTTGCCGACCTGCTCAAATAACGGCAAACCAACTGATTTCGACAGTTGTTTGACCTGCATCGACACGGTTGGTTGTGTGAGAAAGAGTTCCTCCGCCGCGCGAGTAAAGCTATTGTGGCGTGCAACCGCCTCAAACACTTTTAACTGATGGAGCGTTGCATTTTTCAAGCAGGGTTCCTCATTGGCTCATCTATAGACTTAAACCTATTTTACTGGAAGATAAGTTTGATTCCTATCTATAGTTTTCAACAGTATCATCTTTAGTATGAGTCCAAACTCCCTTCGAACCAGCGTTGCACCTGCGCCTCACTGCCTAGCTACTTAGAACATACCCGTCTTGTCTAAAAGCAAGCCAATGTGCCTGAAGAAGCAACCGTGATGGGGCAAGGTGCAATGCTTTCCTCCTTAAACGCGCGATCGCGTCAAGTTGAGCCAATAGTTACACACATAACATCAGTCACATTATACAAAGAGCCAAGCCTGTCATTGCTTCAGCAATCAGGTAAGACAGGGCAGTGGTTAAACAAAAGCGGTAAACGCTGCTCTTGAGGTTCAATCTCCAAACAGCGCCAAAACTGCAAAAGCTTTTCTCCCACCGCGTCTGGATAGAAGTAATGAAAAAAGTGACGGCCATCTGGACATTGCCAGAGTGTATCGTCTGACTTAAAGCACTCTAGCCATTCTTGCAGCGCTGGTGGATGGACAATCGGATCAGTCTTGCTGCCACAGACCATAAGGGGCATCGTCACTCCACCTCTTGGTAGGTGAGCCAATTTAAACAGGGAATGGGGTGACGGTGCTTCTGCTAAATCGCGCTCTAGAGACGTAACTAACGCTTTGATGCTGTAGGGAAGCTGCTGCCCGAACAAGCTGCGGATGACACATGCCAAAAGCTGCTGACGGCTGCACGCAATGAGTTGGCGCTGCACATAATAATGCGCTTGCCATGTAAGCGCAGGTTGTGCCGCAACGGACAGGAGCGTCAGCGATTGGACTTGCTCTGGATACAGACGGGCATAGGTCAAACCTAAGACTCCACTCAAACCATGACCGGCTAGATGAACCGGACGCTGACGGCACTGCAAAAAGTTATGCAGTAACTCAACGGCTGTCTCCAGTGAGCTGGCTTCATCGTCCGATTGGCTATACTCCCATCGTGCTACCGTAAGTTGCTCTGACAAGTAGCGTAAGAGCGGTTGATCAAAACGTTTCAAACTAGGGCTGGCGTTGAGCCAAAGAACATCAAAAGAGAGGGACATGAGAACTCCAAGCGGTAAGGGGTAAGGAGTGAGGAACGTTTAAGTCCTGAGTTCGTTTTGTCTATTGGCAGCTACTAACTAACCGCTACCAAGGTCTTTCAGCTGCGAACTGCAAACTGACGGCTCCTACAAACTTATTGCAGCTAACTCTCAATAAGAAACTGGGCATATCCTATCATGCTATTGCGAGTTTATAGCAATAGTGGGTCGCGAACAAAGATAACTTTAATGCTGGGTGAAATTGGCAACCCTGGAAACTCCTTTTGCAAAGCAAAGGTAGCTTGGAGCCAGTACTCCTGAAAGCAACGAAGCCAAATTTATTGCTATTAAGACTCAATAGCTTTGTGCTTCGCTTGACTCTGCGCAGACCCTTATCCAAGACCGTTATCCCAATCATTTAGCAGCTTTAATGCTGCTTGCCCCAATGAGAGATGAGTGGCGGCAAATGTTCAAGCGGTTTTTGAGTTCTTCGCGCCTGTGGCACACGATCGAGTTGTTGAGAATAGTGCCGCTCCTTAAAGTAAGGCTGGCATCCATATACGGTTGAAGTAGCTTTGGCGACTGAGGTCGTAGCTGGGGTTGTCGCCACAGAGCTTAGGACATTGAGAGCAAAAGGGGTGGTGGCTTCGCCCTCAGTCAAGGGTTTCACCCCTGCACCCCGTCCTAGCCAGTATGGCTATAGCTATACATGGATAGAAACTGCTGATGCCGGTTGCAAAACCCTGGTGTTGCCGACACGGGCTAAAAATTGAAACTACTGGTCACAAATCTTGGCGATCGTAGCAAAATAGGCTAGATCTAAAGCTAAGGCTAAACCGAGCTGTGGGATTGAGCGTGCTGGCTTTTTGTCTCAGCAAGCATCTTGGTATGAGTTGCTGTCTTGAAAACAGTCAGTATCCGTGCAGAATTCAAGCTTTTATGCCACACCATCTCAGGTCTATGTCAGTGAATTCACGGTTGGAGGAAAAAGCATTGTTGCGTTGTGTTTCTGTATCTTTCTTGACGGTCATAGCATTGCTACCCAGTTTTGCTCTTGCCCGTGCTGTGCCTGTGCCGCAACTATCGCCACCTGCTGTCACCACTGTGCTGCCAGCTAACACTCCAGGCTTGGTGTTGGTAAATGCTAAGCCCGATGCCTGGGCAGCGCTCGATCGCTTTAATCCCCTACCAAAATCGCTTCGCGTGCCCTTCGCTGTGCCGTTTTTACCTGGCGCGATTGACTTTACCCAAGATATTCAGCCCTGGCTTGGCGACGAGGTGGCAGTGGCACTGGTGCCAACCGCAGGGTCGATTGCCGGAACTGTGTTACAAACCCTGGATGCAAGTGCCGTTTTTTTGGCACCCATTAAAGATCGCGATCGGTTCGATCGCTTTCTCAGCAAGCTCAAAGCAGCACGAGGCAAGCCCGACCTTGAGCGGGAATATAAAGGTGTCACGCTGCTGGAATGGTCTGCACCAACTGAAGAAAAGTCCCCCGATGCAGAAGAACCAGGTGCTACGACCCAACTTGGCTTTCCATCCCGTGGGTTTGTTCAACCAACTCGATCGCTGGCATTGCTAGAGGGGCAACCAGTGGCAAAGCGTCCAGTAGCGCAGCTAGAGCCAAAACCACCCGGTTCAAAGCCAGAGGAAGCACCCGTCCTAGAGGAGCCAGTAGACCCGGACGAGGCACCCGTTCTAGAGAAGCCAGCAGATTTTGATGCCTTAGAGTTACTGAAGCCAAAAGGCTTGGCGATCGCCTTGCTACCCGGCAATGTGGCGGTGGCCGTACAGGCGCAGACGCTAGAAGACTTGATTGATGCCCGCTCCGAGCAGAAGCCGCTGACGCAAAATCCGCTGTTTCAACGTACGTTGCAGCACCCTCATGCAGGACGATCGCTGATGACCAGCTACGGTGAGGTCGGCGCGATCGCCAAGTTTGCTTTAACGATCGCCAAAGCCTTACCAACAGCAACGTTTGGCTTTGGCTTGCCGACTTTGGATAACAATCAGCTTGCTGCCCTAACCAAGCTTTATAGCACGGCTGATAGCCACGTTTGGCTGCAACCCGAAGGCATTCACAGCCAGGTAAATCTTTACTACACAACACCACGACCCGATCTGGCAACACGGTCAACGCCCGATGCAAACCAAATTGTGTCTCGCCTGCCTGCCGCGACCTACCTCTCTGCCAGCAGCCGCAACTTTAAGGAGCAGTGGCAAACTTCAATTAGTGAGTCGAAGGATGATCCGAGTACTCTGATTGCCCTAGAAGGTTTCCGCAAAGCGATGCGTACTGTGGGGCTAGATCCTGAAAAAGACGTATTTCCCTGGATGGACGGTGAGTATGCATTTTTCCTTTTTCCAGCGACGGGCGGTCTCTTCAACTCCATTCACTCCAAGCTTGACTTGGGTGTGGGTTTGATGATCCAAACCAGTGATCGTGCTGCTGCGGAGCGTGCCCTCAAAAAGCTGGATCAGCTGGTTCAAAAAGAGTCGAAGGGTGAAGTAGCGATTGTGCCCAAACAACTGAAAGGACAACCGATCGTGAGTTGGGAAGCTAAAGATCGGGGCAAAACGCTGAGCTTCCTTTCGCATGGCTGGGTTGATGCCAACACACTGGTCATTACAACAGGAGCAGCATCTATGGCAGTACTGAACCCTAAACCTTATTTGCCCCTACATTTGAACCACACTTTTCAAACTGCCACCACTAGTTTTCCGATCCCGAATGATGGCTATTTCTACGTCAATATGGGCGCAACGCTTTCTCTTCTTTACAACTTGATCCTGCCGTCTGTATCTACTAGTGATTCGCTGTTCGTACAGGAATTTCAACGCATAGCGGGCACCGTTCGCAGTGTCAGCACGTCAAACTCCACGACTGCCGACGCGCAACGATTGGATTCATTATGGGTACTGGCTCCAGTAAAGCCGCCGCAGTAGAAAGACCCATTGTGAAGTGTCGCCAGGGCTGGCTTGACTCGTTTACTGCCATCACTTTATGTGGGTGAGAGAAGGGCTATTCGCTCACATAAAGTGATCGCTTACCAGACGGTCGTTCGCCTCTTTCGGACTAATTTAACCTGGAACGCTACAGGCTGGACAGCACAGCCCGTGCTGCTTCGAGGGTCTGGTCAACATCCTCATCTGTGTGCGCTAGAGAGGTAAAACCAGCCTCAAACTGAGAGGGCGCTAGATAAACGCCATGCTCCAACATGCCGCGGTGGAAACGGCTAAATTTGCTCAGGTCGGATCGCTTTGCATCCTCATAGTTGTGAACAGGACCAGCAGTGAAGAAGAAACCGAACATACCGCTAATTTGTCCGCCGCAGGAGGCGTGCCCAGTCTCTTTCGCGATTTGCAGCAGCCCGGTTGCAAGGCGCTTCGTGATGCGATCGAGCTGCTCGTAAGTTCCTGGTTGCCGCAGTAGTTCCAGCGTCTTGATGCCTGCTGTCATTGCCAAAGGATTACCCGACAGCGTGCCCGCCTGATACATGGGGCCCGCTGGAGCAACCATTGCCATGATGTCGCGTCGTCCGCCATACGCACCGACTGGCAAACCGCCGCCGATAATCTTTCCAAGGGTTGTTAGATCGGGGGTAATGCCAAATTTTTCTTGAGCACCACCATACGCAATGCGGAAGCCAGTCATCACTTCGTCAAAGACTAACAGTGCGCCGTATTCACGGGTTAACTCCTGTAGCCCTGGCAGAAAACCCGCATCGGGTGGAATAAACCCTGCATTGCCAACGATCGGCTCCAAAATTACGCCCGCGATCGTATCTGGATTCGCCTCAAACAACGCCTTCACAGCTTCTAGGTTGTTGAAGGGAGCCGTCAGTGTGTTGTCAGTCGTCGATTTTGGCACTCCTGGCGAATCAGGCAAACCCAGCGTCGCGACGCCCGATCCGGCTTTTACCAAAAACATATCAGCATGACCGTGGTAACAGCCTTCAAATTTGATAATTTTTCCCCGTCCCGTAAAGGCACGCATAAGCCGCAGTACGGACATACAGGCTTCTGTGCCCGAGTTGACAAAGCGCACCATTTCAATGCTAGGTACGGCATCAATCACCATTTCAGCCAGAACATTCTCCAGGCTAGAGGGCGCACCAAAGCTGGTGCCTTTTTCTAGCGCTTCGTGCAGTGCCTTGAGGACGTCGGGATGAGCATGACCGCAGATGGCAGGTCCCCAAGTGCCGATATAGTCGATGTAGCGGTTGCCATCGACATCCCAGGCATAAGCTCCTTTCACATGGTCAAAGACGATCGGCTGACCACCCACCGATTTGAAGGCACGGACAGGTGAACTCACACCTCCCGGCATCAGCTTTTGAGCGGCGGCAAAAATTTCTTCTGATTTGGTTGTATTCAAGCTGGTAGTAATCAAAGTTTGCTCCTTAACAGTCGGGAGACTAGGTGCTTCATCCGAAGAAAACTAGTCTAAAGATAGTGTGCGGTTTTTTGTGGCGATCTATTATTCCATTATTCCATTCGTCAACACATGAGGTAATGGCTATGTCTTATGTGAACAACCGAGATTTGCCGCCTAGTATCCGTGATCACCTGTCTGATGAAGCACAAAACTTTTATCGAGTTGCGTTTAACTCAGCGATCCAATGGTATGGCAAGGATTCTAAGGCACATGAGATTGCATGGAAGGCTGCGAGAAACCAGATGTTTAGTTTGAACAGCGCGATCGCTCAATAGGTTAAAGCTGATTAGTCTATGACTAAGGGCTGAATGCTTAAACCTTACCCTTGAGATGACTCTGCTTGCAGATCATCAATGATTTGTGTGAGTTCATCAATGGTGGCGCGGTAGATATTGCCGCAAAAGTGGCAAACTGCTTCGGCTCCATGGTCGCGATCGATCATGTCTTGCAGTTCCGCTGTACTAAACAGCTTCAGCGCACCGAGTGCACGATCGAACGAGCAACGGCAGTGAAATCGCACTAGCTGCACTTCTGGCAACAACTCTAGTCCCAAGTCACCCAGCAGTAGCTCAAAAATGTCGATCAGCGTTTTACCTTCCTGCAACAGGGGTGTAAAGCCGGAGAGAGAAGAAAGGCGTGATTCTAGCAATTCAACTAAGGCATCGTCACTAGCCGCTTTGGGCAAGACTTGAATGAGCAAGCCTCCCGCAGCCGTCACACCATTCGCTTCAACAAACACGCCTAAAACGAGTGCAGAGGGGGTTTGCTCAGAGGTGACGAGGTAATGCGTCAAGTCGTCTCCAATTTCGCCTGAAACCAATTCTACAGTACTGGAGTAAGGATAGCCGTAGCCAACATCTCGTACCACATAGACATAGCCATCCTGCCCAACCGCACCGCCGACATCTAGCTTGCCTTTGGCACTGGGCGGCAATTCGATCGTGGGATGATCGACATAGCCACGTACCGTTCCATCCAGTCCAGCATCCACTAAAATGCCGCCCAGAGGACCATTACCGCGAATGCGAATGTTAACCCTTGATTCAGCCCGCTTCATGCTGGATGCAAGCAGCAGTCCGGCTGCCATTGTGCGACCCAATGCTGCTGTAGCAACATAAGAAAGGTTATGCCGCTGTCTGGCTTCTTCAGTCAGGCGGGTTGTGATCACTCCTACTGCCCGGATGCCTCCCTCGGCTGCGGTAGCGCGAATTAGCTGATCAGCCATGAAAATCCCTTACGTTTCTTAATAGTCCTATCCTTATTCTAAAGTGTTAGAGAACAGTCAGAAGGATGGAAAGAGGTTAAAGAGCTTTCATTTAATTAGGATTTACGCAAAGATCGCCGACTTCTACTATGGAGTAGAGTCGATCGCAAGTTTTAACCAGAAGTCAGGGATCTAAACACTTCAGGCGTAAGTCGTATTAATGACTCAGTCCACTACTTTCTGCTCTTAGCGTTTTAGCCTTCCCCCTACATTTGGCATACTGAAGGAGTTGTCTTTATCATTGTCATGCTTGGCATCTTTCAGCAAAGTAGTCTACGCCTTGAAATTACTGCTTCAGAAGCAGTTTTACGGCAGAGTTTAACTGACTCAAGCAAGCTGCAACAGTGGCTTTCACCATTACGGCTTGAGCAGGGCTTGCCCGAACGACTGCTGCCCGGTTTAACGTTTACTAGTTGGGCAGGACCGATCGCTATTCAGCAAACTGTCGAGCAAGTACAGTCAAATAGCTTACGTTTACTACTAAGCAAAGGTATTGATGGCTTTCACGAATGGTATTGGGGAGATGGCTGGGTGCAGTCTCGGCTAGAGGGCGTTTCGCTGTTGCCCCTCAACCTCGCACAGACGATAAGCTTGCTGCAACTCCGGCAATTTATCGCTCGCAACTAAATAACAACAAATGAAAACACTTTACGCTTTAGGTTTGATAGGCGTTTTGGTGGGTACCGCTTTGGCACTTTTGAGCAGGAGTGGGCAATCGCAGCCGATCGCACCTTTACTCCTCGGTTTAAAGGAAAAGACCGCGATCGCTCAACCAATGATTGCTCCCACAGCAGTCCCTCAAACTGGCACTATTCTGCCTATCACTACAACGTCCAGTAATGCAGCGATCGCCCTGGCAAAGCATCTTAAACGGTCGGGCGCAAAGATGTACGGAGCTTACTGGTGTCCTCACTGCCATGAGCAACTAGAACTGTTTGGGCAAAAGGCGACGACGCAACTTCCGTATATCGAATGCGCTAAGGATGTCAAAAACTCACGCCCTGACCTTTGTAAAACCGCAAAAATTGAGGGCTATCCTACATGGAAGATCAAAGGAAAAACGTATTTGGGCACTCAGCCACTGGATGAGCTTGCAACTGCCTCAGGCTATAAAGGCTCACGCAATTTTTAGGTCTTCCTGCTGCATCTTCGTTATTAACAACGATTTTGAAGCAGCTAAGTAGGTCGCCACAATGAGTTGTATAGGAGGCTGTGGGCTTTGCCCCTAGCAAGGGTAGAACCCCCTCTATCCCGAAACTATCTTTAGTTTAGTTACGCCTACTTACGGCTCTGCGTTAGGGTTACGCATACGCAGGCGAACTGATTCCCCATGAGAATGCAAACCCTCTGCTGTAGTGAGTGCGTCGATCGCGCCCGCCACTTTTTGGAGAGCACTCTGCGAATACTGCACCAAACTAGAGTGTTTCAAAAAGGTTTCTACACTGAGCGCTGAGGCGTAGCGAGCAGAGCCAGACGTAGGCAATGTGTGGTTTGGACCTGCTAAGTAGTCTCCCACCGCTTCTGGCGTAGAGCAGCCAAGAAAAATTGCTCCAGCATGTCTGATCTTCTCTAGTAAACCCCACGGATCGGCAATTTCAAGTTCTAAATGTTCGGGAGCAAACTCGTTGGATAAGTCAGCGGCATCGTCTAGCGATTCGACGACCACAATCAAGCCATAGTGAGCGATCGCCTTTTCTGTTAGCAAGCGACGAGGGTGGTCAATTAACTGACGCTCCACTTCATCGACTACCTTGCGTGCTAGCACAGAATCATCAGTTAGCAGAATTGCCGCTGCCATCTGATCGTGCTCTGCTTGCGCCAACATATCCGCCGCAACATGCACCGGATTTGCTAACTTGTCCGCAATAATCAGCACTTCGGATGGGCCTGCTAACGAGTCAATACCCACTGTGCCATAGACCAACTTTTTCGCCAGGGTAACGTAGATGTTGCCCGGTCCAGTGATGACATCAACTTTGGGGATCGTTTCGGTGCCGTAGGCAAGAGCCGCGATCGCCTGTGCCCCACCCACTCGATAAATTTCTTCAACCCCCGCTTCTTGTGCCGCTACTAGCACGGCTGGATGAATCGTTTTTTCCACACCTGGCGGTGTCACCATCACAATCCGCGGCACATTTGCCACTTTGGCAGGCACAGCATTCATCAGTACTGTGCTCGGATACGATGCTTGCCCACCCGGAACATATAACCCCGCCCGATCGACCGGCGTGTAGCGCTTACCCAGTACAACCTCATCTTCCGCAAACTGCACCCAACTTTTTGGTACGCGCTGACGGTGAAAAGCTTCGATTTGCCGACAGGCAAGGCGAATCGCATTCAACAGTTCCTTCGACACCTGCTGATAGGCAGCGTCTAGTTCAGAACCACTCACACGAAGCTCTTCCGGCTTCAGAGTAAGCCGATCAAACTCAGTCGTATAGTGCAGGACGGCGCGGTCGCCCTGTCGCTTCACAGCCTGAAGCACTTCCCGTACCGTTGCTTCTTTATGGACAACCTGCTCATCGTGAGTACGATCGCAGATCCGTCGCAGTTCAGCTCGTGCCTCAGCCCGCTGAGTAATGATTCGCAGCATGGAGTAGGAATGCCAGTCGTAGGAATTGCCCCAATGAGAACAGAATTGCGGTGCCTTCTGGAAACCCTGGACACCAGACAGCTCTGTAATCGTTACTCTAGCTTAACCTGTATTTTTTGGGGATCACGTCATCCTGCGAAGGAGATGCTATAGTTATTTACCTGACGTACAGTGCGTCCGTGTAAATAATGTTCAATAGAAAGGTCTCCGAGATTTACTGTGGCTAATATTAAGTCTGCTATCAAGCGCGTTGAAATCGCCGAACGTAACCGTCTGCGGAACAAGAGCTATAAATCAGCTGTGAAGACGTTAACGAAGAAATGTCTTGCAGCCGTTAGTAGCTATGCAGCAAGCCCAAGCCCTGAGTTGAAGCAAGTTGTTCAGGAAACTCAGGCTGCTGCATATAGCAAGATTGATAAAGCGGTCAAGCGAGGTGCTTTGCACCCCAATACAGGTGCGCGGAAAAAATCTCTTATTGCTCGCACGTTGAAGAAGCATGAAGCACCTCAGCCAACAGCGTGAAGATTCAGGTTTTAGATGTCATTGCACGGTTGCACTTTTAAGACTGCTTACGTTCTCACTGTCAGCCCGTAATCTTGGTTTTCATGCAGTTGATTGATACTCATGTCCATATTAACTTCGATTCGTTCCAGGCTGATTTGAACGAGGTTGCCGCAAGGTGGCGTGACTCTGGCATTACTCGTCTGGTTCACTCTTGTGTGTCTCCTGTCGAGTTTCCAGTGCTCCAGTCTCTAGCAGACCAGTTCCCAGAGCTATTTTTTGCTGTGGGGCTGCATCCGCTAGATGTTGAGGCAAAGTGGACAAGCACCTCTGCTAATGAGATCTTGGCTTTGGCTCAATCGGATGATCGCGTGGTTGCGATCGGTGAGACGGGCTTAGATTTTTTCAAGGCTGACAATCGTGACCAGCAGCAAGTAGCGTTTGAAGCGCAATTACTTATTGCCCAGCAGCTTGACCGACCGGTCATTATCCATTGCCGCGAGGCTGCTGCACCAATGGCAGACATGCTACAGACTTTTTGTCAGCAGCATGGTTCTGTCAAGGGTGTCATGCATTGCTGGGGCGGCACGCCTAAAGAAACTCAGTGGTTTCTAGATCTGGGTTTTTTTGTTAGCTTTAGCGGGACGGTAACGTTTCCGAAAGCAACGCAAATTCATGAGTCAGCCCAGATGGTGCCGAGTCATCGTCTACTGATTGAAACCGATTGCCCTTTTCTGGCTCCAGTACCGAAGCGGGGTCAACGCAACGAGCCTGCTTATGTCCGCTATGTGGCGGAACAAGTTGCTCGGTTAAGGCAGGTTTCTCTAAGTGAGTTGGCATTGCAAACGACTCAAAATGCTTGCCACCTGTTTAACTTGTCATTACCTGCCCCTATAGTCACCGAGCTTAAATTGGACACGTTTGATTGAAACTGTTACCAGCACTGTTGACTGAGTCGTCGATTTTTGGTATTGGTTAATCCGCCAATCTAAGTTTTTCTACGTCATAATAAATGAGAGTATGGATGCCTAGCCGCTAACTACCGCGATCAATACACGATTTTTGTTGCTTTTGTGCTTTCAGCACTGCCATGAGGTATGAAGACACTCTTCCTCTTGTTTCTTGATGAGGCGCTTGCTCAAGCAATGTATGCTTTGAACCTGATACTAAATCCTTGGAGATAGCCCTGAACTGTCAACTGTCTACTTAAACTGAATCATTTGTTTCTTGGGTTCTCGCTAGAACCCAGGCTTTTTGTATTGACATTTTCGTACAGACCACATAAAATCTGGGACTCGCGCTGGGCGTGACCCCTTCGAGGAGACGCATGACTGAGCAGACATATACCCCACCCGCCTTTACACTACCGGATCTAGTTGAGATTCAGCGGGCTAGCTTTCGCTGGTTTCTCGAAGAAGGGCTGATCGAAGAACTGGATAGCTTCTCCCCCATTACTGACTACACAGGGAAACTGGAGCTACATTTCTTGGGCAAAGATTATAAGCTCAAGCGACCGAAATATGATGTCGATGAAGCCAAACGGCGGGACAGTACTTATGCGGTGCAGATGTATGTACCCACCCGTCTGATCAACAAAGAAACGGGCGAAATTAAAGAGCAAGAAGTCTTTATTGGCGATTTGCCACTGATGACCGATCGCGGTACGTTCATCATTAACGGAGCCGAGCGCGTTATCGTTAATCAGATCGTACGTAGCCCTGGTGTCTACTACAAATCAGAAACTGATAAGAACGGTCGCCGTACCTATAATGCTAGCTTGATCCCCAACCGGGGCGCATGGCTCAAGTTTGAAACCGACAAAAATGATCTGGTTTGGGTGCGAATTGACAAGACTCGTAAGCTTTCTGCACAAGTTTTGCTGAAGGCGCTGGGCTTGAGCGATGGCGAAATTTTTGATGCGCTACGCCACCCTGAGTACTTTCAGAAGACGATCGAAAAAGAAGGGCAGTTCGGCGAAGAAGAAGCTCTGATGGAGCTGTATCGTAAGCTACGTCCGGGTGAGCCACCGACGGTTTCCGGTGGTCAGCAGTTGCTCGATTCTCGCTTCTTTGACCCCAAACGCTATGACTTGGGTAAGGTTGGTCGCTATAAGCTCAACAAGAAATTGCGGCTAAATGTGCCTGAGCCAACCCGCGTGTTGACAGCGCAAGATATTTTGGCGGCGATCGACTATCTGATCAATCTGGAATTTGATATCGGCAGCATTGATGACATCGACCATCTAGGTAATCGTCGGGTGCGATCGGTCGGCGAACTGCTTCAAAATCAGGTGCGCGTTGGGTTGAATCGCTTGGAACGCATCATTCGAGAGCGCATGACTGTTTCGGATGCTGAATCGCTTACCCCAGCGTCTCTGGTTAACCCCAAGCCTTTAGTTGCAGCAATCAAAGAGTTCTTTGGCTCCTCGCAGCTCTCTCAGTTTATGGATCAAACGAATCCGTTGGCGGAGCTAACTCACAAGCGCCGTCTCAGTGCCTTGGGTCCAGGCGGTCTCACTCGTGAGCGAGCTGGCTTCGCGGTGCGGGATATTCATCCCTCCCATTACGGTCGTATTTGTCCCATTGAAACGCCTGAAGGTCCGAATGCGGGACTGATTGGCTCTTTGGCAACCCATGCGCGGGTGAATGCTTATGGCTTTATTGAAACGCCCTTCTACCCTGTAGAAGCAGGACGAGTCATTAAAGAACGTCCTCCTGTTTACATGACCGCAGACGAAGAAGATGATCTACGGGTCGCGGCGGGTGATGTCACGATGGACGAAGCCGGAAATATCCTGGGTGAAACGGTGCCGGTGCGTTATCGGCAAGAGTTCACAACAACGACGCGGGACGAGGTAGACTATGTAGCCGTTTCGCCGGTGCAGATTATTTCTGTAGCGACCTCGCTGATTCCCTTCCTGGAACATGACGACGCAAACCGCGCGTTGATGGGATCAAACATGCAACGTCAAGCAGTGCCATTGCTGCGTCCAGAACGCCCGTTAGTCGGTACCGGTCTGGAGGCACAGGCAGCACGTGACTCTGGGATGGTGATTGTGAGTCGGACGGACGGGGAAGTAACTTATGTGTCTGCTGATCGCTTACGGGTGAGCAGCCCTGAAGAGGGTGAAATTGAATATCAACTCCAAAAATACCAGCGCTCCAACCAAGACACCTGTCTTAACCAGCGTCCGATCGTGTTCGTTGGTGACAAAGTAGTAACCGGTCAAGTGCTGGCTGATGGCTCTGCGACTGAAAAGGGTGAACTGGCGCTTGGGCAGAACATTCTGGTCGCTTATATGCCCTGGGAAGGTTACAACTACGAGGATGCCATCCTTATTTGCGAACGCCTTGTTTCTAATGACACCTATACCTCGATTCACATTGAGAAATTTGAGATTGAGGCACGGCAGACTAAGCTTGGGCTAGAAGAAATTACTCGTGAAATACCTAACGTGGGTGAAGACTCTCTGCGTCAGCTTGATGAAACGGGTATTATCCGCATTGGTGCCTGGGTAGAAGCTGGCGACATTCTAGTCGGTAAAGTGACCCCTAAAGGTGAGTCAGACCAACCCCCTGAAGAAAAGCTGCTGCGTGCCATCTTTGGTGAGAAAGCAAGAGATGTGCGCGACAACTCTTTGCGCGTTCCGAATGGTGAAAAAGGTCGCGTTGTTGACGTGCGCGTCTTTACTCGTGAGCAAGGAGACGAACTGCCGCCCGGAGCCAATATGGTAGTACGGGTTTACGTAGCGCAAAAGCGGAAGATTCAAGTCGGTGACAAGATGGCGGGTCGTCATGGCAATAAGGGCATTATTTCCCGCATTTTGCCTGTGGAAGATATGCCGTATTTGCCTGATGGTACGCCTGTAGATATTGTGCTTAATCCTCTGGGTGTGCCGTCCCGGATGAACGTGGGGCAGGTCTATGAGTGCTTGTTGGGCTGGGCAGGTGAAAACCTGGATGTCCGGTTTAAGGTAGTGCCCTTTGACGAAATGCACGGCGAAGAAAAATCCCGTGAGACGGTTCACGGCAAGCTGACTGAGGCTAGTGAGATTCTGGCGAAAGACTGGCTATTCGATCCAGAGAACGCTGGCAAAACGCAAGTGTTTGATGGTCGAACGGGCGAGGCATTCGATCGTCCCGTTACAGTTGGCAAGGCATACATGCTGAAACTGGTTCACCTGGTGGATGACAAAATCCATGCTCGTTCCACGGGTCCTTACTCGCTTGTCACCCAGCAACCACTGGGCGGCAAGGCGCAGCAGGGTGGACAACGGTTTGGTGAGATGGAAGTCTGGGCACTGGAAGCCTTCGGTGCTGCTTACACCTTGCAGGAGCTACTGACTGTCAAATCAGATGACATGCAGGGGCGGAACGAAGCGCTGAACGCGATCGTTAAGGGTAAGGCAATTCCCCGACCCGGTACGCCTGAATCCTTCAAAGTGCTAATGCGTGAACTGCAATCGCTCTGCCTGGACGTAGCGGTGCATAAGCTGGATACCCGAGAAGATGGCACCAGCCGCGATAGCGAGGTTGACCTTATGGCGGATGTCAGTAGTCGCCGAGCACCCTCCCGACCAACCTACGAATCTATTTCGAGAGATGAGATAGACGAGAGTGACGAATAACTAGGGAAAAAGGTTGAGGGTGATGGGTTCAAAAAGCTATTTAGTTTTCTGTGCCTTTCCTCTCAACCACTTTGCCCTACCGTATGAGATTTTTGTCGCCACAGTAAAGAAGGAAAGACACGATGCCAAAGCTAGAGCAGCGGTTTGACTACGTGAAGATTGGTCTGGCATCGCCAGAACGGATTCGTCAGTGGGGAGAGCGCACCTTGCCAAATGGGCAAGTTGTAGGCGAAGTAACCAAACCAGAAACAATTAACTACCGGACGCTGAAGCCTGAAATGGATGGGCTTTTCTGCGAACGCATCTTTGGTCCAGCAAAGGATTGGGAGTGTCATTGCGGTAAGTATAAGCGAGTACGCCATCGCGGTATTGTGTGCGAACGCTGCGGTGTAGAAGTAACCGAATCGCGTGTCCGGCGCCATCGGATGGGCTATATCAAGCTGGCAGCTCCGGTGGCTCATGTCTGGTATCTCAAGGGTATTCCCAGCTATATGGCAATCCTTTTAGATATGCCCTTACGGGATGTAGAGCAAATCGTTTACTTCAATGCATATGTTGTATTAGACCCCGGCAATGCGGAGAATCTGACCTATAAGCAACTGCTGACGGAGGATCAGTGGATTGAGATCGAAGATGAACTCTATAGCGAAGACTCTAAACTGTCGGGCATTGAGGTTGGTATCGGTGCAGAAGCACTGCAACGCCTGTTGCAAGACATTGAGTTGGAAAAGAGTGCCGAGCAACTTCGTGAAGAGATTGCCACTTCTAAAGGGCAGAAGCGAGCGAAGCTGATCAAGCGCCTGCGGGTTATTGACAACTTTATCGCGACTGGTTCGCAGCCTGACTGGATGGTTCTATCAGTCATTCCGGTTATCCCACCTGACTTGCGCCCGATGGTGCAGCTAGACGGTGGACGTTTTGCGACTTCTGACTTAAATGACCTTTATCGTCGGGTAATCAACCGGAATAATCGTCTAGCACGCTTACAGGAAATTCTGGCTCCTGAAATCATTGTCCGTAACGAAAAACGGATGCTGCAAGAAGCAGTTGATGCCCTGATTGACAATGGTCGTCGTGGGCGCACGGTGGTTGGTGCCAACAACCGTCCACTTAAATCTCTATCCGACATCATTGAAGGTAAGCAAGGACGCTTCCGTCAAAACCTGTTGGGTAAGCGGGTTGACTACTCTGGACGATCGGTCATTGTGGTTGGTCCCAAGCTGAAAATTCATCAGTGTGGGCTGCCCAGGGAAATGGCGATCGAGCTATTCCAACCGTTTGTGATTCATCGGCTGATTCGGCAGGGCTTGGTCAACAACATCAAAGCCGCGAAAAAGCTCATTCAGCGCAACGATCCAACGGTGTGGGATGTTCTGGAAGAGGTCATTGACGGGCATCCTGTGATGCTTAATCGGGCACCGACTCTGCACCGTTTGGGTATTCAGGCGTTTGAGCCGATTTTGGTCGATGGACGGGCGATTCAGCTTCATCCCTTGGTTTGTCCAGCCTTTAACGCTGACTTCGATGGTGACCAAATGGCGGTACACGTACCGCTGTCGATCGAATCTCAGGCAGAAGCGCGGCTGTTGATGTTGGCATCCAATAACATTCTGTCGCCTGCTACGGGTCGCCCGATAATCACTCCTAGCCAGGATATGGTGCTGGGTTGTTACTACCTGACAGCAGAGAACCCCGATGCCGATAGTAGTCGTGAGCGCTACTTCTCTAGTCTGGAAGATGCCATTACTGCTTACGAGCAGAAGCAGGTAGACCTTCACGCTCACGTGTGGGTGCGCTTTGATGGCGAAGTTGAGACGGATGAGCCAGACCACGACGTAGTCGAAGAGCTAACGTCAGACGATGGCGCTATTACCCGCATTTATAAATTTCGGCGATCGCGGCATGATGCTGACGGAAAGCTGATTTCGCAATACATCCAGACCACTCCAGGACGGATTATCTACAACAAAGCCATTCAAGATGCTTTGGCGGTCTAGGGCAACCTTAGCTTCGGGCTTTTAGCGTTTTGTCTTTGACAAGGAGTCTAAACGTTAAAAGCCAAAATTGACATTCATTCATGGGATAAGCGGGACAACTCATGGTAGAGCAGCAACAGAACCAACCAGTTTTTCGTAACCGTGTGGTAGACAAAGGGCAGCTTCGGAAGTTGATCTCTTGGGCATTTACTACCTACGGTTCAGCTCGTACAGCCCAGATGGCAGATCAGCTTAAAGAGCTGGGCTTCCGCTACGCGACTCGAGCAGGCGTTTCAATCAGTGTAGACGATCTGCAAATCCCTCCTACTAAGCGAAAATTGCTGGATGCTGCTGAAGAAACAATCCGGGTGACGGAAGAACGCTATACGCGGGGCGAGATCACTGAAGTTGAGCGCTTCCAAAAAGTAATTGATACCTGGAACGGCGCAAGCGAAGAGCTAAAAGACGAGGTGGTACGTCACTTTAGGGCGAATAACCCCCTGAACTCAGTCTATATGATGGCATTCTCTGGCGCACGGGGAAACATCTCGCAGGTGCGGCAGTTAGTTGGTATGCGGGGCTTGATGGCAGATCCGCAGGGCGAAATTATTGACTTGCCGATTAAAACTAACTTTCGTGAAGGGTTGACCGTTACTGAATACATTATTTCGTCCTACGGTGCGCGCAAAGGGTTGGTAGACACGGCGCTTCGTACTGCCGACTCTGGCTACCTCACCCGCCGTTTGGTCGATGTCTCTCAGGATGTAATTATCCGAGAATTGGACTGCGGCACCCAACGTGGTATTCCGGTTCAAAGCATGATGGATGGCGATCGCGTCCTCATTCCGCTGAAAAATCGCTTGCTGGGTCGTGTTGCGGCTGAGCCAATGGTTGATCCCGAAACCGGTGAAGTCATTGTGGCTCGCAACCAGTCCATTACTGATGAAATGGCAGACCACGTTGGCAGAGCCAAGCTACAAGAAGTGATTGTGCGATCGCCCCTGACTTGCGAAGCCACGCGATCGGTGTGTCAACATTGCTATGGTTGGAGTCTGGCACACGCTCACATGGTCGATATTGGTGAAGCAGTGGGGATCATTGCTGCTCAATCTATTGGTGAACCTGGTACCCAGCTTACAATGCGAACCTTCCACACAGGTGGTGTGTTTACAGGTGAAATGGCGCGTCAAGAAAAAGCGCAGTTCGATGGCACACTGAAATTCCCTAAAAAGCTGCGTACCCGACCCTACCGTACCCGCCACGGTGAAGATGCTTACACGGTCGAATTGGTAGAAGCCAGTTCTAAGCTCACCTTAGAAAATAAGGACGGACGGCAGCAAACCTTCTCTGTCTTACAGGGTGCAACGCTGCTAGTTAAAGATGGTCAAAAGGTCAAAGAAGGTCAAATCTTAGCAGAAGTGCCTTTGACCGGACGGGCGCGCAAAACAACTGAAAAAGCGGCGAAAGACGTTGCTTCCGACATGGCGGGAGAAGTTCAATTTGCCGATCTGGTGCCTGAAGAGAAAAAAGACCGTCAGGGCAACACAACGCGCATTGCACAACGGGGTGGGCTGGTCTGGATTCGATCAGGTGAAGTGTATAACCTACCGCCGGGTGCCGAACCGATCGTCAAAAACGGCGATCGTATTGATGTCGAAAGTGTGATCGCTGAAACCAAGCTTGTCACTGAGCATGGTGGGGTCGTTCGCCTGCCCCAAGAAACCGAGGGCAAAGGCGGACGAGAAGTGGAAATTATTACCGCTTCCGTCTTTTTGGATGAGGCAAAAGTCCGAGCAGAGAGCTATCAAGGGCGCGACCATTATCTGGTTGAAACCAACTACAACCAGCTCTTCTCGCTCAAAGCGACTCCCGGCACCAAAGTTACCAATAATCAGGTCGTCGCTGAACTGATCGATGACCACTATCGGACGCAAACAGGCGGCATCATTAAGTACTCCGGCGTTGAAGTTGCCAAACGTGGCAAAGCAAAGCAAGGGTACGAAGTGGTGAAAGGTGGCACCCTGCTGTGGATTCCTGAAGAAGCCCACGAAGTCAATAAAGACATTTCGCTCTTGCTGGTCGAAGATGGTCAGTATGTCGAAGCCGGGACTGAAGTGGTGAAAGACATCTTTTGCCAAAGCAATGGTGTCATCGAAGTCACACAGAAAAACGACATTTTGCGCGAAATCGTGATCAAACCAGGCGATCTGCACATGATTGATAGCCTGGACGACCTCATCACCAAAGAAAGCGTGCTGGTGAACCCTGGTCAAACGGTCATGCCAGGACTAGTCGCTGAAGAATTACGCTACGCCGAGTACGTTGAAACGCCCGAAGGTCCAGCCATGTTGCTGCGTCCCGTGACGGAATTCACTGTGCCTGATGAGCCTTCTGTACCCAGCCAAGAATCAACGAACGAGGAATCGGGACGCGCTATCCGTCTACGGGCGGTGCAGCGTTTACCTTACAAAGACGGTGAGCGTGTCAAATCGGTTGAAGGTCTGGAACTACTGAAGATTCAGCTTGTGCTGGAAATTGGTCAGGATGCCCCCCAACTTGCGGCTGACATCGAACTGGTGCCAGATGAAACTGACGCAGATACCATGCGTCTCCAACTCGTGATTCTAGAGTCGCTGGTGATCCGTCGCGATATTGCCGCTGATCCAACTCAGGGACCAACCAGAACCCGGGTGTTGGTTAAAGATGGCGACCAAATTGCACCTGGCGCAGTGGTTGCCCGTACTGAAATCCTGTGTAAAGAAGCTGGGGAAGTCCAGGGGATTCGCGAGGCGGCGGAAGCCATTCGCCGGATTCTGGTTGTACGCCCTGCGGATATGGTGACAGTGACGACGAAAGGCAAGACCCCGATCGTCAAAGTGGGTGATCTCCTGGTGGCAGGTTCTGACATCGCTCCCGGTGTTGCTCTACAAGAGTCGGGGCAGGTCGTTAGCGTTGGGGAGGCTGAGGTAACGCTGAGGTATGCTCGCCCTTACCGCGTTTCGCCGGGAGCCGTGCTGCACATTGACGATGGTGATCTGGTGCAACGGGGTGACAACCTGGTGATTCTGGTGTTTGAGCGCACGAAGACAGGGGATATTATCCAGGGTTTGCCCCGGATTGAGGAACTGTTGGAAGCACGGAAACCCAAAGAGGCGTGTGTGTTAGCAGCACGACCAGGAGCCGCGCAGGTTGTATACGGTGATGACGACTCGGTGAAGGTGAAGGTGATTGAAAACGATGGTGTGATTGCCGAATACCTCATTGGTCCCGGACAGAATGTCATTGTTTCGGATGGGCAGGAAGTCCTTGCAGCCGAACCGCTGACTGATGGACCAGCTAACCCACACGAAATTTTGGAGGTCTTCTTCAAATATCGTCGGGAAAGTGATGGTGTGCATGATGCGGCACTGGTGAGTTTGCAAATGGTGCAGACATTCCTGGTGAACGAGGTGCAGTCGGTGTACCAATCTCAAGGGGTTGATATTTCAGACAAGCACATTGAGGTTGTGGTACGTCAGATGACCTCTAAAGCACGAGTGGACGATGGTGGTGATACGACTATGCTGCCCGGTGAGCTTGTAGAGCTTTACCAGGTAGAGCAGGTTAACGAAGCCATGGCGATTACAGGTGGCGCACCCGCAGAGTACACTCCGGTGCTGTTGGGCATCACGAAAGCCTCATTGAATACCGATAGCTTTATCTCGGCAGCTAGCTTCCAGGAAACTACACGGGTGTTGACGGAAGCCGCGATCGAAGGTAAGTCTGACTGGCTACGCGGCTTGAAGGAAAACGTGATCATTGGACGCTTGATTCCTGCGGGAACAGGGTTTAATGCGTACGAAGAGCAGGGTAGCCCGGATGTGGATCTCTCCTACGATGGCATTGGTGTCTTTGACGATGATGCTGATCTTAAGGATGTGGTGCTGGATGATCGCACCGCTCGTTCCTATGGGTTAGACAGTTTCGATGAGCGTCCTAGCTATACCTTCGACAACTTTGGTGTCGTCGGTGCTGCTGCTGAGGTAGAACCGTTGTCGCCCATTCTGGAAGATGACGATTTGATTAGCGATGACGTTGACGATGTAGACGTTGACGTAGATGTTGACCTTGATGATGAGTAACTTCTAAGGCTTGCCAGCCGAGGATTATAAACATCTGTTTGTTATGGGGATACGATCGTCGTATCCCCATTTTTTTAGCGGCTGTTAGCAGCGCTCATTCTTTCGTTTGATGGGTGCGTTTTAAGCTGCTGAGATATGGCTTACCCAAGCTATAGCCATAGCATTGGTTAGGATGGGGTGCAAGGGGGAAACCCCCTTTAGCTTGAGCGCTCAGAGTTGGGCGGTTCGAGTCTCTCGACAGTTGCTATAACTGCTGTAAGAAATCTACATAGCGTCTTGATTAAGTTGCCCAACCCGTTTCAGCAGGACATCGCGATTTTTGCGAGCATCTCCATTGTCTGGGTTGATTTTGATGGTTTGCTCGAACGAAGTGATTGCCTCCCGATAGCGCTTGAGGCTTGTTAAGGCAACACCGCGATTAAACCAGGCGTTTTCACTTTTTGGCTGGAGCGTGATGGCACGATCGTAGGATTTAATTGCGTCTTGATAGCGTTTGAGGTCAAACTGTACATTCCCGCGATTGATCCAGGTATCGGTGCGATCGGGGGCAATCTTGACCGCCTGATCATAGGACGCAAGTGCCTCAGGATGGCGTTGCAGCCTGGTTAACACAATGCCTCGGTTGTACCAGGCACTGCCGTAGGCTGGTTGCAAGCGTATTGCTTGATCGTACGCAGCCAGTTCGTCCTGATAGCGGCGTAGGCGACCGAGTGTTACGCCCCGGTTGTACCAAACATTGGCATCCTTAGCGTCAATTTTCAGCGCTTTGTCATAAGCTTTCAGAGCCGCTTCGGGCTGTTTGCTGTCATCCAGCGCATTGCCCAGCCCCACCCAGCCAGCGACTGAGCGCGCATCGAGTTCTGTGGCACGCTTATAGGCAGCGATCGCCTCATCATACTGCTCTAAATAGTAAAGCGCAGTGCCCTGACCAAGCCATGCCGGGACGTTTTTTGCGTCAGCGTCTAGCGCTTGCTTAAACAAAGACAGCGCTTGTTCAGACTTACCCTCCTCCAGCAAGGCATTACCGTCTTTGAGCAAACGAGTCAGCGGGAGAGTCTGTGCTTGCGTCAGCAGTAAGGTCGCTGGACGGTTGGCAGGCGTTGCTTGACGCAGGGCGGCTGCCTGCACCGAGTCTAGAGGCGTAGCAACGCTGGCTAAAAGTGCAATGAGGGCAGCTAGTTTAGCAGGTTGGAAGGTCATAAAGGCTTGTCTCAATGAAGTCGTTGGAGTGAAGTGGTTGGAGTGAAGTTGTTGGCTCGTCTAGGCACTGAAGGCTTGACATTTTCTTGCCCATGCCGCTAAGGGGTTGTATGGCTATGTCTGCACGGGCTAGTGCCTGCATTGAAAGCAAAGAGGCTTGCTGGCTCAATTCCGTCTTTGCAGGGATGGAACGTCTCATGCCAATGGATAAAAGGCTCTACTGTAAGCACATCAATACTTGTAGGCGATCGCGATCGGGCTCGCTAACGTTCCTACCGTCTCCCTCTGTTAAAGCATCTTTTGAAGCAAATTAGAGCAAATTTAGTGGATCAACATCAATCGTTAAACTGACGTTGCTGGCACAGAGGGCACGGAGTGTGGTGCTATCTGGCAGCGTCACTGCGGTATGCAGCGGTAGCTTCAGCAAGATTTGCCAATGGTAGCGACGAGCAACGCGCAAGATAACGGCAGGCGCGGGTCCTAGGCGCTCGACACCATGCGCTTCTAAGTCTGCTAGTGCTAGCGCTACCCGTTCGGCCGCTTGCTGCACCGCGATCGGGCTGGTACTGGCAAACCGCAATAAGATCAGGCGACCATAGGGCGGATAGTTGAGCTGCGATCGCTGCCCCAGTTCCGTCGCCACAAACTGCTCATAGGCATATTGCTGTACCGCTTGAATCACTGGATGGTCAGGCGCATAGGTTTGTAGAATCACTCGCCCCGGATCATCCCCACGTCCACAGCGCCCTGCTACCTGGGTCAGCGTTTGAAACGCACGTTCGCTGGCACGATAATCTGCCATGTGCAGTAGCCCATCGGCGGACACAATGCCAACCAGCGTCACTTGCGGTAGATCAATCCCTTTTGCCAGCATTTGAGTGCCCACTAAAAGGTCTGCCTCGCCCGCCGCGAACTGGTTGAGCAGTGCTCGATGCGAACCTTTTGTACGGGTTGTGTCGCTGTCAAAGCGCAGCAGGCGGAGGTCAGGAAATTCCTGCGTCAGCGCTTGAGCAACACGCTGAGTGCCGCTGCCAAAATGCTTGAAGTAGGTCGAGTGACAGGTTGGGCAGTCGTTGGGTAGCAGACGGGTGTGGTTGCAGTAGTGGCAACGTAGTAGGGGTGTTGCCTCACTGTGAACATGATGATACGCCAGTGAGACATCGCAGTTAGGACAGGTGACAACGTAGCCACAGCTCCGGCAAGAGACGAAGGTGCTATGCCCACGACGATGAATGAAGAGAATGCCCTGCTGCTGCCGTTCCTTCATGGTCAGGAGTGCCAATCGCAGCGATCGACTAAAAATGGAATGATTGCCTTCATGGAGTTCCCGACGCATATCTATGATGTCGATCGGCGGTAAGGGGCGATCGTGAACGCGGGTGGGAAGAGAGAGGAAGAGGGGTGAGGGGTGAGGGTGAGGGGTGAGGGGTGAAAGTTTTGAGTTACTTCCGCCTTCTGCCTTCCGCCTTCTGCCTTCTGAATCCTACAGCTCACCCAGCTCTCCAACGACGGTGTTGCCGACCCTAACAGTAGCGGACAAGCTTCTAGCTCTGCTCGCCAGCTAGCGACTGTGCGGGCGTGATAGCAGGGAGCCGGCTGGTCTTGCTTAAAGCTGGAGTCGTGTTCTTCATCCAGCACAATGAGACCCAGGTGTGGCAACGGTGCGAAGACGGCAGAGCGGGTGCCAATCACAACTTGAGCCTCGCCCTTGAGCATTTGCCGCCAGGTGTCGTAGCGTTCGCCATCAGAGAGGGCACTGTGGTAGACGCAGACACGATCGCCAAAACGGGCACGAAAGCGATCGGTCAACTGGGGTGTCAGCCCAATTTCGGGCACCAGCACTAAAGCCGATTGTCCATTCTCCAGCAGGGGCGCGATCGCCTGTAGGTAGACCTCAGTTTTACCAGAGCCAGTGACACCATGCAGCAACACCTGAGCAAAGCCAGAGAGTGCCTGAAGCTGCTCCAAGGCGGTCGTTTGGTCTGGAGTTAACGGCTTCGACCCATCGGTTGCGATCGTCGGGGCATGCTCACGCCGGAGCACTTCACGCGGCTGAATCACAACCTGCCCTTTCTGCGCTAAACCTTTCAGCGTCGTGGAACTGGTACGGCACTGCTGGAGCAAATCTGCCAGCCACAACTCACCGCCCTGCCGTCGCAGCACTGCTAGAATCTCCTGCTGCCGAGTCGTAAGGGTAAGGTCAGCGGTAGACAGCGACGCAACCAGGGTGACTGCTAACCGCTGCTTGGGGCGAACGGTTGCTGGCGGCTCTAGATAGTTTTCGACCCAGCCGTTGCGAACCAGCTCTTGCAGCCCTTGATGGGCACCCGGACACTGGCGTTGGAGGTACTGCCAGGTATAGTCTCCGGTCTTGCTGGCATTGAGGAGTGCGAGGAGTTGTTGAGCGGCAGGGGAGCGGGGAGTGTCGCCTTCATCCTTTATCCTTTCGCCTTTATCCTTTCGATCGACCAGCCGGACGCGCCGCTGCGATCGCGTCAGCAATCCTGGCGGTAGGGCAACGCGCACCACTTGCATTAAAGAGGTGCAGTAATAATCTGCAACGCGGGTGAGAAGCTGCCAATAGGTTGCCGAAAAGAATCCCGTCTGCAAGAGCGTATCAACATCCTTGATTTGTGTTGACTCCAGGTCAGCAGGCGGAGTGGTCAGACAACGAATGGCGATCGCGCCGACCTGTTGCATCCCAAAGGGGACGCTTAAAATATCGCCGGGTTGAACGACCAGAGAGGGAGGCAGTCGGTAAGTGAAAATGCCCTGGGCACCGGGACAATCTACCAGTACCTCGACCCAGGCAGCGAGGGGTGCATCAGCACAATAATCAGTTTGAGGTTCAGCCAAGACAGCCATCAGGGGATTCAGACTCTAGGAATATATAGCCGTAGTGCAAGCTTACAGAGAGACTACTTTACAGCTGGATTGCATCGTCTGTCTGCCAGCAGCGTGCGGCGGTTGCTTGTCACTCTTCCTACAGCTTTTCACACTCTAGCTTGTGGAAGAGGCGTTTTCACCCTACCGATAGATAGGAGACAGAGGAACTCTATGGGACTCTTTGAGGAGGATAAGTTGAATACAACCAGCGTTTTGATCGCAGTCAGCGGATCGGTGCAGCAAGCAAGGAATCTTCCTGTCAAGCGGACGGCAGTGTTCAGCTACGGTTCAGTCACAAAAGATGTCTGTTGAGCGGCACGTCTCAAGACCTGTTTGCCCATAGCATTTGCCTAGAGTTTGCAAAAGAAAAGGGGGTAGCAGCTTTCACTGTGATGATCGGGCAAACGTCTTTCCACTCCAAAGCTTTGCACCTGTTCTAGAGATTCGCACCCTAGAGTTTGTCAATCGTCATTTCTCTCCATAGCGTTATTTGTCTCTCGTTATCCAACTTGTTGCAGCGACCAATAAAGTGTTGAAAGGCTTGTTTGTAGTCAAGCGAACAGCTTGAAAATTTGCTTCAAGTAGTTTAACAGAAGGCGATCGACTCATGGCATGGCACTGGTTAAACGATTCTCCGCTGGTCTGCGGCTTGCAAGTAAGACTCTTTTCCTACGTTCCTATTTGAGTCGTTGCGATCGGCGAATCTAACCGTCAAGTAATTTTCTCAGCTTGTCTAGCTGGATTCTAAAGATGTCATCGCTTAGAAAAACGTATACTTACTGCCCCTTTTAAGTAAGCAGCCCCCCTCACACCAATTATTTTTATGCACCAAGAAACTATTCAATCCAAAGATACAGTGGCGTTTCAGCATAGGGCGATGCCTGCTGACGCAATGCTTGAATCATTGCAGCTGGTGGCTGACGGAAATTTGCCTGTTGGGTTAGCTGCTGACGATTTGGCTGAACCCGACCTTGCTGATATCGATGCTGCTGAAGCTGAACTTTTTCAGAGCGTTGACGCCACTGATGTCGTCATTACTGATGTAGCCATGCTCGATAACGTCATTAGGGATGATGACGAAGCCATGAGTGCGGACGAGGATGTGGATCAGATTGCCAGTGCTCGTCCGTCTGGCTATAGCAAAACCAGTTCGGATGATGCGGTGGGTGCTTTTTTTAAAGAGATGGCGCGCTACCCATTGCTGAAGCCCAATGAGGAAGTTGAACTGGCGCGACGAATTCGCTATCTGGTTGATATGGATGCTGTACAAACGCGGCTGATTGAAGAATTGAACCGCGTTCCCACTCGGGCGGAACTAGCCGCTGCTGTAGAACTGACCGAACGGCAGCTAGAACACCGTTTGTATCGCAGCCGGGTTGCCAAACGTAAGATGATTCGATCGAACCTACGGCTGGTCGTGTCGATCGCCAAACGCTATCTCAATCGGGGCGTTCCTTTTCTAGATCTTATTCAGGAAGGTGCCTTGGGTTTGAACCGTGCGACCGAAAAGTTTGACCCGGACAAAGGCTATAAGTTTTCGACCTACGCGTATTGGTGGATTCGGCAAGGTATTACACGCACGATCGCCAATGATGCCCGCACCATTCGTCTCCCAATCCACATTGTCGAAAAGCTGAATAAGCTTAAGAAAGCGCACCGCGACCTGCGTAAAGAGTTAAATCGCAATCCAACGGAAGTAGAGCTAGCGAATGCCCTGGAAGTTACACCAGAGCAATTGCGGAACTTGCAGCAAGTGCGCCGTAAATCCCTATCGCTAAACCACCGCGTGGGTAAAGGTGAGGATACGGAACTCATGGATCTCCTGGAAGATGGTGATACTCAGTCACCCGAAGCGCAAATGAGTGAAACCATGCTGCGTCAGGAAATTTGGGATGTGCTGGCTGATGTGCTGACTCAACGCGAGAAAGATATTATCTCCTTGCGCTATGGGCTAACTTCTAGCAAACCCTGCACGTTAGAAGAAGTCGGCGGCTTGTTTAACCTGTCACGCGAGCGGGTGCGGCAAATTCAAAGCAAAGCAATGCGAAAGCTCCGCCGTCCTCAAATTGCCGAGCGGCTTAAGAGTTGGTTGGGCTAGACCTGTCTGCTGGTTTAATGGTGACGACTCCGTATGCTGTGGGCGGTAGGTAGGTTTGAGCCGCCGCTCTGACGGCTTCAGCGTCTAGTGCCTGGATATGGGTTGGGTAGTTGATCGCTGCCGAAAGGTCGCCAACCAAAGCCTGGTAGTAACCATAGAGTCCCGCGCGATCGCTGGGTGTTTCGCTGCCAAAGATAAAGTGATTGGCAACGCGAGTGCGGATACGCGCGATTTCGGCTTCGCTAATGAGGTCTGCTTGCAAGTCATGGAGATGCTGAACGATCGCCGCTTCCACGATGGCTAAATTTTCGGTCGGCAGTTGTGCCGAAATGTAGAAAGCACCCTGATGTTGATAGGTCAGATTGCTAGCAGAAATGCTCGAAACCAGCCCACGCTGTTCCCGCAGATCTTGCACCAGTCGCGTTGTTCGTCCATGACTCAATACCGAAGCCAGCACATCCAACACATACGTCTGCTGGAGATCATTCAACCCAGGTACACGCCAAACCATAATCAGACGCGCCTGAGTAAGGCTGGGATCTGTTAATTCTCGACGCACGATCGTTTCAAACGGAGCCTCAGGGGCTAATGGCTTGAGTTTTGAGTATTGGGCTTCTGACGACTTGCCGTTGACCGCTGACCGTTGACCGCTAGCTGCTTGCACAAAACTCGCTTCCACAATGTGGATCAACTCATCAACGGGAAGATTGCCAACCACGGCAGCCGTCATTGCCTGCGGCTGATACCACTGCTGGTGAAAATCACGCATTTGTTGGGCAGTCAGTTGCTCAATAACGGTGGTCGGACCCAGCACTTGACGACGATAAGGGAGGCGATCGAAGGTGAGTTCGGTTGCCTGCTGAAACGTGCGGCGGCGAACGTTATCCTGCGATCGACGAATTTCGTCTAACACGACATGACGTTCTCGCTCAAACCCATCGTCGGGGATGCTGGCATTCATCAACACATCAATTTGCAATGGTGCCAGGTCAGCAAAGTCCTGGGGCGCAGTGGTGATGTAGTAGTGAGTGTAATCCTGACTAGTCGCTGCATTGGTTACAGCCCCTCGTTGCTCAATGCAGCGTTCGAATTCGCCGCTCTGAAGTTGCGCGGTGCCCTTAAAGATCATGTGCTCCAAAAAGTGCGCCATGCCGTTGATCGAATCTGTTTCAACGGCTGATCCAACATTGAGCCAGACATTCAGATTGACCGCATCAACCGGCATCTGTTCGGCAACGATCGTCAAGCCATTGGCAAGACGGTGCAGCGTTGGTGCATTGAGCGGCTGGGCGACAGATTTCCTTAAAGTTGAAGTCATGCGGTGCGCTCTTCACTGGATTGGCTTTACCTATCTTAATCTGAACGAGAGCGTCGCAACGGCAAAGGTCAACGACATCAGTGAAGAGCCTTTAGCCGTCAGCGGTCAGCAGGGAATTGAAGATCTAAAAGCTGATAGCCAACCAGCGTGACGTTCGCAAATCAGGTAGGGTCGCCATCGATCAAGCATAAAGCTTTATGATGGAAGCATTAAGAAGTGTAAAGTGTCGGATATGTCAGGTAGTCAGCGCGATCGACATCAGTCTCCCCACGTTGTCGTCATTGGGGCAGGCATTGGTGGATTAACGGCTGGAGCCTTGCTGGCGCATCGAGGCTACTCTGTGCTGGTGCTGGATCAAGCGTTGGTACCCGGTGGCTGCGCCTCAACCTTTAAGCACCAGGGCTTTACGTTTGATGTCGGTGCGACTCAGGTCGCGGGGCTGGAACCTGGCGGCATTCATCACCGGATTTTTGCCGAGCTGGGCATTGATCTACCACCTGCCACCCACTGTGATCCTGCCTGTGCCGTGTATTTGCCGGAGGAAACTGAGCCGATCAACGTTTGGCGTGACCCACAACGATGGCAGGCAGAACGTCAGCGACAGTTTTCAGGCAGTGAACCCTTTTGGCAGTTGTTGGCAGATTTGTTTCGCTACAGTTGGGCGTTTCAGTCACGCGATCCGGTGCTGCCGCCGCGCAACCTGTGGGATCTATGGCAGTTAACGAAGGCAGTCCGACCCGATACACTCCTGACGCTGCCTCATACGTTTTCAACCGTGGGCGATGCCCTGCGCGGCTACGGCTTGGCAGATGATCGGCGGCTACGAACATTTCTTGATCTGCAACTCAAGCTTTACTCTCAGGTGAATGCAGAGGAAACGGCGTTGCTTTATGCTGCGACTGCCTTGGGAGTTTCTCAGGAGCCGCAGGGATTGTTCCATCTCCACGGCAGTATGCAGGCGTTGAGCGATCGCCTGGTTGCTTCCCTAGACCGTGATGGTGGCAAGCTCCTTATGCGTCACACCGTTGAAACGATTTATGCGGAACGCGATCGAGTGACAGGAGTGATGATTCGCGATCAAAAAACGGGAACGGTTTGGACGGAAGCAGCCGATCATGTGGTTGCCAATGTAACGGTGCAAAATTTGATGCAGCTACTGGGTGAGAACGCTCCCAGCGGTTATCAGCGACGGGTGGAGAAACTGCTGCCTGGTTCTGGTGCCTTTGTGGTGTACCTGGGTGTGGACGAAAGCGCGATTCCCAAAGACTGTCCGCCCCATCTGCAATTTTTGTATGACTACGAGGGCGCGATCGCTGAAAACAACTCCCTTTTTGTTTCGGTGAGTCGTTCTGGTGATGGTCGGGCACCAGAGGGGAAAGCGACAATTATTGCGTCGTCGTTTACGGATGTGGGGCTTTGGTGGGAAGTAGAAGGCAGAGGGCAGCAGGCTGAATCAACTCAAAACTCAAAACTCAAAACTCAAAACTCTTACCCCTTGCTTAAACAGCGCTATACCGAGGAGGCGATCGCTCGTCTGTCTCGGTTCTTCAACCTCAATGACGAAACGATTTTGCACGTTGAAGCGGCAACGCCTCGGACGTTTGCACATTTTACAGGGCGCGATCGGGGCACTGTGGGCGGCATTGGTCAAAGAGTGCCCACGTTTGGACCCTTTGGCTTTGCAAACCGGACACCCATTCGTAATCTCTGGTTGGTAGGAGACTCGACCCATCCCGGTGAGGGCACAGCAGGGGTAAGCTACTCAGCGTTAACGACCGTGAGGCAGATTGAGGCGGGAGGGTAAGGGCATTTACAAATGGTTATTCCCGGCTGTTCAACAACGCATTTAAATCGTCATAGTCGTAGGGTGTGGGTTTACGAATGGCGAGTATGGCAATCTGTTGCAAGTCATCCTCAATTGCGTAAATTAGCTGGGTTTTGTAAGGTTTCGTTAGACTCAACCCTATCGAAACAACTTAATTATCAGCCTCATTTATGTAAGCAAGTTGACTTTTTGGGGAATATAACACTGTAAAGTAGTTTCCCACAGTGTATATGTAGCATTGTCCTTCGCCCTCAAGCTCCGACGGTTGCCACCAAGAGTCTTTAGGAGTCCACCCCTCGTATAATCGTCTACATTTCCAAGGCTTTAGTCCCGGCTGCTTATACATCTCCCTCTCCTTAATGAATCGCTCAATATTTGATGATTCCACATTAAAGCGACAGAAATAAGAATAACCGTCTGGACCTGCTCCATTAGTCCGGCAATTGAGATTATTCACTTTTCCGGTAAGACTTGGATACATAAGGTAAAACCCAGTATAAGTCCCACTATGGGTTGGCAAGACATTGCCCGAATCCAGCAAAGCTGGAGCAACGAACAGAAAGAGACCTAGGAAAACCACCCCAGAAAGAACCAAAGCGATAAATAGTCGAGAAGTAATAATTAACAGACGTTTCAATAGTTTCGCCATTGCAAACTCCTGATTTAGAATCTTCAAGAACTGACATACACAGCAAAATCCATGAGTCAGGAGCCTCCACGTTTTTTTATCCTAAATGCCGCCTATCTCCTTACTTCTGTCCTCGCTATAGACATCTCTACAAAAGTCTAACTGGTTCAGGTCGTTGAGGCTTTTTTGCTGGTGGTGGATTTTTTCGTAGTGGTTTTCTTGGCGGTTGTTTTTTTGGTGCCAGTTGTTGTTTTGGCGACGGTCTTTTTGGCTGTGCCGCTGGTTTTGGTGGCTTTCGTGGTTTCAGTTGCGGCAGACGTGCTAGCTTTGCGCGATCGCCCTGCCTTCTTCGTTCCTGCCTTGGCGTTAAGTGCTTCAACCGCCGTTGGCTGGGTGATCCCTTTCCCACCCTTTACCGTTCAGATTGGCTGCGATCGAACAGAGCGCGATCGTCGTGTTAGATTAAATGGGTCAGCACGCAACGGTATTGCAGCCATGAGTTTCAGTGATGTCGTCGAAGCCATCAAAGTGCTTTCTGTTGAAGAAAAGCAAGAAATTCAATCGCTCTTACAGCAATATCTACGGGAAGAGCGTCGCCTGGAAATCGATGAACACTTCCAGAACGCACAAGCTGAAGAACGAAGCGGTGCTCTAAAATTTTCCTCCAATATTGCTGAACTCAAGCAACTGCTCGAAGACTGATGCCTCAAGTTAGTTTCAGTTCCTCCTTTCGTCGCGCCTTCAAACAGCGAATCAGGGGCAATGCAGAGTTAGAATCAAGGTTCTGGCAGAAAGTACAGCTATTCACCGTGAATCCGCTTGACCAGAGTTTGAAAACGCATAAACTGTCTGGCAAGCTCAAAGATCTGTGGAGTTTCAGTGTTGATTACGACGAGAGAGTCCTGTTTTACTTCACTGAAGACAGGAATGTTGTGTTTGTCGATATTGGTAGCCATGATCAGGTGTATTGAGTTATTGCGATCGCCTTCCCACCCTTTACCGTTCAAATAGTTAGCAATCAGACAAAACGCGATCGTCAGAGTTGCTGCGCTACACAACCAGTCAGATCTTTAGCCTTTTTCACAAATTTGTTATCGAACGTATAAAGGGTTGAACAGCTCTGACTTTTGGCTAAATAAAATGCATCCGCAAAATCCAAACCTTGCTCGTGCCACTGTAAAACTTGTGCCATTAAACTGGCGTTTTCAAGTTGCACATTAGGCAATCCAAACAGTTTGCTCAACGCTCGGCAGTTCTCATCTGGTTTGAACTGGTAAGCAAATCTTAAAACCCATTCCGTTTCAAGAATGACTGTATCTGCAATAAAAATGGCTTGCTCTTGAAACAGCTTGAGGCTTTGGTTGTACTGCTGTTCATCGTCTTGCGTCAGCAGTCGGATAAGCACATTCGTATCAACGGCAATCATGCCACTGCTCCAGGAAACCCTGCTGCACAGCGTTTTCGATATCGTCAAGGCTCTTTGGCTTACCTTGATAGTGCAAACAGCCTGCAACATCTGCCAGCGTCGTTTCTTGGAAGGGCTTTTTGGGTTTTAGCAAAATGCCGTCACCAAAGGCAGTCGCAATGAGTTCTTGCCCAGCTTCCCAATGATGGACAGCACGCAATGCCTTGGGAATAATCACCTGTCCCTTACTGGATAAGCGAGTGGTTTCCATTGAACAACCTATAGGACAAAAAGTAAGAAAGATGTAAGAATTCTAGCATTGCGATCGTCCGCCTTGAAATGACATCGACGGCAAAAACCTCAGCATCAGTTTTTTTAACCCTTGTGTCGCGTGATCGCCTCTCCCTCTTACCGGGCAAATCGTCTGCGATCGCCTTCATAACGCTAGGACAAAATCACGTCGTAGAAGCTTTTTTGCTGGTGGTGGATTTTTTAGTGGTGGTTTTCTTGGCAGTGGTCTTTTTGGTGCCAGTTGTCGTTTTAGCGGCGGTCTTTTTGGCTGTGCCACTGGTTTTGGTGGCTTTGGTGGTTTCAGTTGCGGCAGTGCTGGCTTTGCGCGATCGTCCTGCTTTCTTCGTTCCCGCCTTAGCGTTGAGTGCTTCAACCGCCGTTGGCATCGCGATCGCTTCGACGGTTTCGCCTTCGGGCAGCGAGGCATTCACCTTGCCGTGCTTAATGTAAGGACCATAGGGACCATCGTAAATATTGACAGGTTCGCCGTCTTCGGGGTGGGCACCCAGTTCACGGAGGGGTTTAGCGGCGGCGCGTTTGCCCCGTCCGGTTTTGGGTTCTGCCAGCATTTCGAGGGCGCGATCGAGGGTAATGGTTAGCACATCATCGCCTGCTTTGATCGAACGATACTCCTTCACGCCCTTGCCTTGATCTAGCACCACGTATGGACCAAAGCGACCCAGACTAGCCTGAATTTTGCCCCCTAGTTCGGGGTGCGTACCCAGAAGGCGAGGCAGTTTGAGCAAACCAACGGCTTGTTCAAGGGTCAGTGTGTCAGACGTAACGCCCTTGGGTAAAGAGGCACGTTTAGGCTTGGGGTTCGCTTCTGATTCGTCGCCAAGCTGCACGTAAGGTCCATAGGCACCGATTTTTAAGTAGATGGGTTCGCCTGTTTCGGGGTGCAAGCCAACTTTATCGGGTCCTTCGGTTTTTTGGCGGAGTAAGACTTCGACTTGCGCGGGATCAAGATCGGCAGGAGTCAAATCTTTGGGAATCGAGGCTTTAACTGAGCCATCGCCGTTTTCAGCTTCGATATAGGCACCAAAGCGACCGATTCGCACTTTCGCTGCCAGGTTCTCTAAATCGACGGTACGGGCTTCTGTGGGGTCGATCTCGCTTTCGCGTTCTCTTACCTGCGTTTCCAGCCCAGTTTCGCCCAGGTAGAAGGCTTTCAGATACGGGAGCCACTCCACCGCACCCGTCGAAATTTCGTCCAGGGCATGCTCCATCCGAGCGGTAAAGCTGGTGTCTACCAGGTCGGGAAAGTGTTTTTCTAGCAGTGCGGTGACGGCAAACGCGGTAAAGGTTGGTGTCAAGGCATTACCAACCATGTTGGCGTAGCCGCGATCGATAATCGTGCCAATGATGCTGGCGTAGGTACTGGGGCGACCGATGCCTTCACTCTCCAGCATTTTGACCAGAGAGGCTTCGGTAAAGCGGGCTGGCGGTTGGGTTTCGTGCCCGATCGCGTCCAGGTCAGTGCAGTTTGGCGTATCACCCACCTGTAGGGGCGGCAGAATGATTTCCTGATCTTCGATCGCCGCATTGGGATCATCCGACCCTTCGACATACGCGCGGAAGAAGCCTGCAAAGTCAATCCGCTTGCCACTGGCACGAAAGCCAGCATCCTCAACCTGAATTTGCACGGTGACATTGGTCTGACGCACTTCTGCCATTTGAGTCGCCACGGTGCGCTTCCAGATCAGGTCATAAAGGCGAAATTCTCGGTCTTTCAAACCCGTTTGCTGCGGCGTACGGAAGAGGCTACCAGACGGACGGATGGCTTCGTGAGCTTCCTGTGCGCCCTTGCTTTTGGTGGAGTATTGGCGCGGCTCAGGGCTAAGATATTCGGCACCATACATCGACTGCACACAATCACGAGCGGCTGTAATGGCTTGCTGCGAAAGGCTTACAGAGTCCGTCCGCATGTAAGTGATGTAGCCCTGCTCGTACAGACTTTGTGCGGTACGCATCGTGTCACGCGCAGAAAGACCGAGTTTGCGGTTGGATTCCTGTTGCAACGTGGAGGTTGTAAACGGGGGCGAGGGCTTGCGGGTGGTAGGGCGCTCTTCCAGATTGGTGACTGTCCAGGGGCGATCGCGGATGCGATCGTGCAACGTCCGCGCTTCCGCTTCACTCAGCAGCACCACGTTCCGCCCTGCAATCACCTGTCCGGTTGCTTCATCAAAGTCGCTGCCGTTGGCAACGCGCACACCTGCCAGTGTCACTAACCGAGCGTCAAACGGGAGTCGGGAGTGGGGAGTGGGGAGTGGGGAGCCTGTTTCCCTGTTGCCAGCTTCCAGCGTTGCTTTCAAATCCCAATAGCTGCCCTGCCGGAACGCTCGGCGCTGGCGTTCTCGTCTGACTAGCAGGCGCACTGAAACGGATTGCACCCGTCCAGCGGATAGCCCAAAGGCAATTTTTTTCCACAGCAGGGGAGAAAGGGTGTAACCAACGAGGCGATCGAGAATTCGGCGCGTTTCCTGAGCACGCACTAGGCGTTCATCGACATCGCGGCAGTTGGTAATGGATTGGCGAATTGCCTCTTCAGTGATTTCGTGAAACACCATGCGCTTAATCGGCACAGTCGGCTTGAGTATTTGCAGTAAGTGCCAGCTAATGCTTTCTCCTTCCCGGTCTTCGTCCGTTGCCAGAAAGAGTTCGTCTACGCCTTTAAGGGCTTCCTTTAATTCTTTGACAATTTTCTTCTTGTCCTGCGGCACAACGTACAGCGGCTCGAAGTTTGCCTCCACGTTGACGCCCAGCGGTGCCCACTTTTCGCCTTTCACGCTTGCCGGAATCTCACTTGCAGATTGGGGCAAATCACGGACGTGCCCCATGGAAGCCTCGACCCGATAACCCGCAGGAAGGTAGTTGCGGATAGTGCGTGCTTTGGTGGGGGACTCAACGATGACAAGCTTTGACATGGGTGGAAATCGTTAACACTGAAAAGAATGGGGCGGTGAGCAGGTATCTTACTCTCTCTTATAGCTAATCTTGCTGAGACTACCAGAGAGAAGTGAGTTTTTTCGGAACGATCGTTGGAACGGTAGTCGGTGCGATCGCGCACTCATGCTGGGCTGATGGACGGCTAGAAGGGTCATTCGGTTTCTTGGGCGAGGGGCTAGAGAATGCCTGGAAACGATCGTGTACGAAACGAGCCTGACTGAAGCTAACTCTAAACCCAATGTGACAAACCTAATGCGGCTAACTACAGCGCTACAGCAAATTGCGATGTAGAATCCACTGTAGAGGATTTCTGACTCGTGCGCCTCCTTGTTCATTCAACGAGAACGATCGCACGTCCTCTTAACGTAACCCTAACATCGTATTCATAGAGCTAGACCTCATGGATTTTGCCACGCTTGCTGCCCAGCTCAATACCGGAACCATTCTGCCAGAGGGCATTGTGATTCTCACCCTCATGCTTGTCATTGTGGGGGACTTGATTGTCGGGCGAACCGCCTCCTCGCGTTGGACACCCTCTGTGGCGATCGCGGGGCTTTTAGCTGCGGTGGTTGCCCTTTACTACCAGTGGGATGCGGCTGACCCGATCGCCTTTCTGGGAAGCTTCAACGGTGATTCGCTGAGTGTCCTTTTCCGGGGCATCATTGCGTTATCGGCAGTCATCACTATTCTGATGTCGGTCAGCTACATCAATCAGTCTGGTACGGCTCTGGCAGAGTTTCTGTCGATTTTACTGACCGCGACGATCGGCGGGATGTTTCTGTCGGGCGCAGACGAACTGGTCATGATCTTCGTCTCGCTGGAAACATTGAGTATTGCGTCGTATCTGCTGACAGGCTACACCAAGCGCGATCCCCGCTCCAATGAAGCCTCGTTAAAGTATCTGCTGATTGGGGCATCCAGTTCTGCCATTTTTCTCTATGGTCTTTCGCTGCTGTATGGGCTGTCGGGTGGCGAAACAACGCTCAGCCGCATTGCCGCTAACATTGCGGAGACAGGCTCTTTACAGTCATTAGGGCTGGTGATCGCGCTGGTGTTTGCGATCGCAGGCATTGCGTTCAAAATCGCGGCTGTCCCCTTCCATCAGTGGACTCCAGACGTGTACGAAGGTGCGCCAACACCCGTTGTTGCCTTCCTCTCTGTTGGCTCGAAAACGGCTGGTTTCGCTCTAGCAATTCGCCTGTTGGTGACGGCATTCCCCTTGCTAACGGACGAGTGGCATCTCGTGATGACCGTGCTGGCAGTTCTCAGCCTCATCTTAGGAAACGTGGTCGCACTGGCACAAACCAGCATGAAGCGGCTCCTAGCATATTCGTCGATCGGTCAGGCTGGCTTTGTCATGATCGGGTTGGTTATCAATAGCGATGCTGGCTACGCCAGTTTGCTCTTTTACCTGTTTTCGTACCTGTTCATGAACCTGGGCGCGTTTATTGGCGTGATTTTGTTCTCTCTGAGAACGGGCACTGACCAGATCAGCGAGTATGCAGGCTTGTATCAGAAAGATCCGCTCTTGACGCTATGCTTGAGCCTCTGTTTGCTCTCTTTGGGCGGCATTCCGCCACTGGTGGGCTTTTTCGGTAAGATCTATCTTTTCTGGGCGGGTTGGCAAGCGGGTGCATATGGCTTGGTGCTGCTGGGTCTAGTGACTAGCGTCATCTCGATTTACTACTACATCCGCGTCGTCAAAATGATGGTGGTGAAAGAACCGCAGGAAATGTCTGAGTCTGTGAAAAACTATCCTGAAATTCGCTGGGATCTGCCGGGAATGCGATCGCTCCAGGTTGGGCTAGTGATGACGGTGATTGTTACCTCACTGGCAGGCATTCTCTCAAACCCCCTGTTTACATTGGCAAATAACGCCGTCATGCAAACGCCGATGCTGGAATTCTCTCTGACTGCCAGCAAGGAGACGATGACCACTCAAGTTGCAAAAGCAGCGGCACTCCGTCAGTTAAACAATGATCTGAGAGGCTAGAAGCTCGGTTGGTTGCAGCCAACGGTCAAACGATACCATGCCCATCCAGAGTGTACTGGGTGGGCATTGGCTGTAAGTGCGGCACGTCTAAGAGAGTGATTGAGCAGGCAGTCCGTGCTGTCTTTCAGGCACACAACCTGTCAGAAAGCGCGATCGTCGGTCTTGCCACCATTAACACTAAAGCCGATGAAGCGGGACTGATCGAGTTCTGCCGCGATCGTCATCTGCCCTTACACTGTTTTTCGGCTGACCAATTGCGATCGATCGCTGTGCCAAATCCCTTGGGCGCGATCATCGCTTTTGTCGGCACACCTAGCGTCGCTGAAGCAGCAGCACTTCTAGCAAGTTGGATGGGAGAGAAGCCGTCTGACCTCTGCGTTCCCAAACAGATTTTTCGTCATCTAGGGCAAACCGGATTAGTCACAGTTGCAGTGGCTTGCTCAGGGCAACCATAGCCATACTGATTAGGACGGGGTGCAGGGGCAAAGCCCTCACACCCCCTTTGCTCCCAATGTCCTAAACTGCTGGGAAAGAATGAAAAGCGCCTGGTAAGAAGATCCCAGGTGTGTTGCAGGGTCATCATCCTAACCCATTCTTAAGTCTGATGAACTTGTGATAGAGTCGGCTGCTAATTAAGCCTTACTGCCTTTATCGTGCTGCCCAGCTTCTGGTTTCTTGTCGATCAGTAGATAGGTTTTCATGGTGCCCTTCCCCTTCACTGCAATGAGACCACGCTCCTCAAAGTGATACTGATGTTGGAGTTGCTGATAGGTTGCTTCGGTAACTTGAATACTGTCGGCTGGCGTATGAGACTGCATCCGACTTGCTACGTTGACGGTATCGCCCCAGAGATCATAGGAAAACTTTTTGGTACCAATGACTCCTGCAACGACCGCGCCTGTATTGATGCCGATACATAAGCTGAGTGGGTCTCCCTGAGGTGTGGTGAATTGCTTAATGGCTTGCTGCAACTCAAGCGCGATATAGCGATCGCTGCTGCATGATCAGGGCGGGGACTCGGTACGCCACCCACAATCAAGTAGGCATCGCCAATGGTTTTAATTTTTTCTAAGCCGTACTTCTCGGTGAGTTGGTCAAAGGTTGAGAAGATGCGGTTTAACAACGACACCAGTTCTGGAGCCGACATTTGGCTGGCTAAAGCGGTAAAGCCAACTAAGTCAGCAAACAAAACTGTAGCTTCAGCAAAGCTATCAGCAATGATGCCATTCTCTAGCTTTAGACGCGCCACAATTGGTTGCGGTAAGACATTCAGCAACAGGCGTTCGGTTTGCTCTTGCTGATAGCGGAGAGCGTCTTCAACCGTTTTGCGCGGGGTGATGTCATGAAGAAAAACAGAGCGTCCACCATAGACTGGAAAAGTCCGCACCTCCAGCCACCGTGCTAGCGGTTCATCGCTTGACGATACTCATCCCCAAAGGCTGAACCTAACACTGTATCTAAAGTTTCTCCAACTGCTTTGCCCAGCAGTGCTTCAGGGACATGCTGCAAGATCTCGCCTGCCTTGCGATTGACAAAAGTACATCGCCCCTGATGATCCAGCGCAAAAAAACCATCGGTCATACCCTCAAGTAAGTCCACCACCTGCTGGTCGGAGGCTCTTAGCTTGGTTTCTGCTTGCTGATAGCGCTTTTGTTGACGCTCTAACTTGGTGATAGTTAGACGTAACTCCATTTGAGCGATCGCTTGACGACCCAACGCTTGCAACGCTCAACCATCCATTGAGTCATCCGATCTTGCCGCTCCATTTTAGTTGCAGTAGCCATTTTGAGGCGTTGAAGGCTTCCTTAGCATACCCAACACTTAAAGCCAAATCATGGCGTAATGAAATCACTGACACAACGGTGTTCCTCTAGCGATCGCCACAGAGCGTAGGACGTTGGTATCAAAGGGGTCGTGGGGCGAAGCCCCCAGCCAACTTTCGATCGGAGGGCTCAAGCCGAAGGGGGTTCTACCCCTGCACCCCCGCCTAACCAGTATGGCTACGACCATAACAGGCGGCGAGCCAAGTTACATGTACAAAGGTCTCATAGACCTAAAAACGCTTGCTTGCTGGTACTTATCGACGCTTCGACACTCTGTACTACCATCGTCAAAACTTGCGTAAACGAAGCTGGATGTGAATTGCAACCCTTTTAACAGCAGCAGGTGCAATCGTTAAAATTTATTGCTTGCAGGGAATTATAAAGGTATTCCTCTGCTGAAAAATAGCGAAGTTTCCATCTCAAACATGTTGTCAAAAGCGATAAGCCGCTATTCCATGCCGAAGCAGATGCCCTTGCGTCTGCTGTTGGTGGTGCCGTTTGTGCTGCAAATTTTTGTCGCAGTGGGCTTAACGGGGTCTCTCAGTAGCCGTAATGGTCAACAATCGACTAACAAGGTTGTCTCTTAACTCCGCAGTGAAACCAGTGAGCGGATCAAGCAGCAAATGCTCTTTTATTTAGAGAAGCCCTACCTGATTAATCAAACGATCGCGGCTGGCCTTGCAACCGGACAAATTAACATTAAAGATGTGAGAGCCTTAGAGCATTTCTTTTGGCGGTTGGTGCACCAAGACACGGTGGATTTCCTCCAAACCGCCACTCCTCAGGGAACGAGTGTTCTGGTGGAACGGTTAAAGGAGGGCTTTATTGTGGCTCGGATTGGGAGCTCAATGTGTTGGCGCGTTCGTTTCATCGGATGACGCAGCAGCTCCGCAGCTCCTTTACGACCTTAGAACAACTCAATGAACAGCTAGAGGAACGGGTGGAGGCACGCACAGCGGATCTGCAGGAGACGCTGCAAGCACTGCAACGCACGCAAAGTCAGATGATTCAAGCCGAAAAAATGTCGAGTCTCGGGCAGTTGGTCGCTGGCGTGGCGCATGAAATTAATAATCCTGTGAACTTCATTCATGGCAACGTGGCGCATGTGAATGAGTACACGCAAAATCTCCTGGCACTGGTGCAACTCTATCAAACGGAATTTCCAGACTTGACGCCAGCCCTGCGAGCCAAGATGGACGAGATTGATTTGGCGTTTCTGCATGAAGATGTCCTGAAGCTACTGACCTCCATGCAAGTGGGCACCGATCGCATTCGAGGGATTGTCACCTCTTTGCGGAACTTCTCACGGCTGGATGAAGCGCAGGTGAAAGCGGTTGACCTTCATGAGGGTCTAGAAAGCACGCTCCTGATTTTGCAGCATCGCTTGAAAGCGAAAGTGCATTGTCCCACGACCGTACTGGTTCGCGCTTACGGCGACTTACCGCTCGTGGAATGCCATCCTGGACCGCTGAACCAGGTGTTCATGAATCTTTTGGTCAATGCGCTCGATGCGCTCGAAGAAAGTAATCCCAACCGCACCTATCAAGCGATCAAGGCGCAGCCGAATCAGATTACCATTCGCACCACCGTCATTGATGCCGAGTGGGTCGAAATTGCGATCGCCGATAATGGTTCTGGGATGCCGGAGGCGATCCGTCAACACATTTTCGATCCCTTCTTTACTACCAAGTCCGCCGGGAAAGGTACTGGCATGGGCATGTCAATTAGCTATCAAATCATTACCGAGAAACACGGCGGCAAATTAAACTGTTCCTCTACCGTTGGTAAAGGGACTGAATTTACGATTCAGATTCCGCTCAAGCTTAAGAATGAGGCAGCAGGTTCAGTGTCGCGAACTGCAAACGCATAGTATTGCACTGAGACTGATCAAAAGTACATTGTATGAGCAGCAAAGCTTTTCCCTGAGGGAGTTTCGGCATCTAAACCCAGAAAAGGCTAATGCCCTTGGTTAGTTGCGTAAACCGCAACCAACCAAAACTTGGCTCCAGGGTTAAAACCCTTTGCTCGTGGGTGATTTGGCAGAAATAGAATACAGTGAAAATACCAGTGGACTAAAATTGGACTAAAGCTGGAGGCATTGTTGGGAAGCTTTTAATGCGGTAGGTGTCGTCGGCAGAACTGGCGATTGGACTCTTTATCGCAGCCGTTTTCGCCTACATGAGCCAGATCGATCAGTTTGCTTGAACCCCTGGACAAAGCTGCGAAGCACCAACCGAAATTCGCCATAAATCCGATCTCTGAGCCACGTCTCAGCTTTCTCGTTTGAGACTCGTGTTAAGTCTCGAAATGAAAACGCTAGTCTCATATAAGACGTTCACCAAACTAGCTGCGTTTGAGCAAAGAGGCAAAGCGCTCCTTTACCTGGGCGATTGTACCCTGAAGCGTTGCTTTTGCTTTGGGCGGAACAGCTAGCTGGATCGGCTCATCCTGAAACTCTTTAAGCCGATAGCCATACTCCAACTGAGTTTGATGTTTTCGCAGTATTGGAAAGAGTCGAAATGCACCTTGCAGCAAATTGTCCTGGCTATTAAAAATCGCTCGGTTGATTTGATCCGATCGCTTTACGGCGATTGACCCTACTGGATACCACGCCTTTTTACCTTGAATGCGGATGTAAACCTCAAAATCTGGAATGCCCTCAGCTTTCATTTTGTCGTATCGCTTGACTGCCTCAGTGCGAACTGCCGCACGCTTTGAGACGTTGGGTTTCGCCTGCGCTTTACCAAAACCAAGCTTGTCTGTCATATTCAGCCTTTTTTGCTCTCTTAAGAAAAGTTTACTTTATTTTAAGAAATTATTTTTGCTGCCTCAACGCACGCTTCCTGCTGACTGCTGGACAGGCAAAACTCCTTAGCAATACCTTGCTGATAGCGTTGGACACTACAGCACGAAGTTGCTGTCCACCGCAGCTGTGCCCTGTCTCAAACAAGTTAAACGAGTCTTATTTTAGGTCTTATCCTGAATCTAGCTGTCCCACTTGAGACGAAAGGCAATCTGCGCTTTGTCTCATTCGAGATAAAAGAGACTTAAAGCAAGACTTGTCGCAAGTCTAGATTTCTCAATTGAGATAAAGACGTTTTGTTTTGTTGTCTCAATTGAGCTAAATGAGTCTTAATTTGTGTCTCAGATTGAAACCAGTAATCTTAAGCGAGATGAGGGGTTTTGTCTCACCGTCTCAAAGAGGTCTTAACTTGGGTCTTAAGTCAAGCTCGCTTGTCTCAAGTAAGAGAGATGCGTCTCGTGCTACTTCAAACTAGGGATGCAACAGACGATCGCTTTGTCCAACGTGTGATTATGGCGATCGCGATCAAAGCCAGTATCACTTTTCTATAGCGAGACTCAGAATAAGTCTCATGTTTACTCTTCCAGTCTTGAATGAGATTATAAATGTCTTCTTTACGTATTTCGAGACAGACGTTAATCAGGCTGTGCCCCTCTCCCCTCTTCACTCGTCACACCCAGTTGCAAGGCGTACAAATTTGCATAGACTCCCTGCCGTGCGACCAATTCAGCATGGGTGCCCTGCTCGACGATCTGCCCTTGCTGTACCACCAACACCTGATCGGCTTGGGTAACAGTGCTGAGACGATGGGCGATAACAAAGCTAGTGCGCCCTTTAAGGAGACGAGCGATCGCCTCTTGCACCAAGGCTTCCGTGCGGGTGTCAATACTGCTCGTTGCCTCATCCAAAATCAAAATCCGAGGATCAATCAACACGGCGCGAGCAATGCTCACTAACTGCCGCTGTCCCTGGCTGAGAGGCGCGCCCCGTTCGCCTAGCTGCGTGGCATACCCTTGCGGGAGCGAGGTAATGAACTCATGCACATTTGCCAACTGGGCGGCAGTTTCGATCGCCGCGTGAGTGGCGTAAGGTGCGCCAAACGCAATATTTTCGGCCACCGTGCCGGTAAACAGAATGTTGTCTTGCAAAACGATACCAATTTGTCGGCGCAAACTTGCCTGCGTCACGCTGCGAACATCAACACCATCAATTTTGACCGCACCGCCAGACACATCGTAGAAGCGGAGAATCAGGTTAATGAAGGTGCTTTTGCCTGCACCTGTGGGACCCACCAACGCAATCATTTGTCCCGGCTTGGCTTGAAGACTAACATTATGGATCACCAGTTTTTCTGACATGTAGCCAAAGGAAACCTGCTCAAAGGTGACTTCGCCTCTTATCGGCGGCATCTCGATCGCCTCTGGTGCATCGTTTAGTTGAGATGGCTCGTCAAGGAGTGAAAAGATGCGTTCCAACCCTGCAAAGGCTGATTGCGCCTGAGTGTAAAACTGGCTGAGAATTTGAATAGGGCGAAAAAACTGCTGTACATAGAGCAAAAAGGCAGTCACTACACCGATCGTCGCCGCTCCGGTAACAGCCAGATAGCCGCCATAAGCCAGCACAGCAGCGGTTGCCAGGGTATTCAGAAAGTCGATCGACGGCAAGAAAGCTGCTGTAATCGCCACTGCCTGCACATTCGCATCCCGATTCGCGGCATTTAGCAGATCAAATTCTTCAATATTCATTTGCACCCGATTGAATGCTTGCGCCTCGCGGACGCTGCCGATGTCTTCTTCGAGCTTGGCAGAAAGGTCGCCGATCGTCTGTCGTGTCACCCGAAAGCGAGAGCGTGCCCACCGTGCAAACAAGCCTGTGGTAAAAATCATCAGCGGTACAACGAGATTGCTCAACAAGCCAAGCTGTAGATTGATCGTCAGCATGGCGATCACAATGCCCACCAAACTGAACACGTTGCCTAGCATTTGCGCGATCGTTTGCCCAAACGCCTGATTCACAGTGGTGACATCATTTAGCAAGCGGCTCATCAAGTCTCCGGCTTCGCTGCGATCGAAAAAACCGAGCGGCAAACTCTGGATTTTCGTAAAAATATCCTGTCGCAACTGTGCCAGTAGCCGCTGCATAATCGAGCCAACACGCCAGATCTGCCCCCGAATTGCCCACACGCCGAGGCTATAGACCAGCGCCAGCAGACCGAGCAGCAACAGCAACCCCGTGAGATTTTTCTGGGCAATCAAATGATCGATCGACCAGCCGAGTAGAAAGGGACCAATCACCTGCGTTGCAGCACCCAGCATCACCAGCGCGATCGCGATCGGTAGCTCCTTGCGGTAAGGCGATAGATACTGCAAAAAACGTTGCAGGGTTGGTAACTCCTGGGTTGCCTTTTGCTCCGAAGCCACAACGGGACCACTGCTCATGCCATTCCTTCTGTAAGATTGTGCAATTGTAAGGTGTGTTGTACAGGCAGCCTTAGAAGCAAGCCACAGTTGAATTTATGAGTGGTGTCATCAGTGAACAGTCGTCAAAGAGGCTACAACGGTAGCCGTTAAATTGAGCGGTACCTGTCTTTGAGCAATCAATGACTGTAGTTAAATCACCTCAATCGATTGTCCCCAGAGATGCCGCCCCTAACAACCGACTTCTCCGATCTGGAGCGTATATTTGCAGAATACCTGCAAATATACGCCCAGTGCTGAAACGATTACTCTGCTTGCCCGTACGATCGCCACTGTAGAAGCCGATCAACCAGGCAATCACCTCTCTGCAAGCGATCGCATGCTTGAACGTTCAGTCACCAACTCTGGAGTCGAAATTCCTGCTATTGAGCGCGATCGTGTCTTCGACAAGTTCTACCGCATTCCTCACAACGATCCCTGGAAACATGGCGGCACAGGCTTAGGTTTAGCGCTCGTCAAAAAGCTGGTAGAACGACTGGATGGCACTATTTAGGTAGAGAGTGCCAACAAGCAAACCAGTTTTGTGCTGCGGCTTCCCAGGGCATTAGGCTGAAAATTGCTGTATTCTCATGAAGCCGATCGCATTGACCCATTGATGAAAGTTGCCACCTGGAACGTTAACTCCATCCGTACCCGTCTCAACCACATTGTTAACTGGTTGCAAGAAAATCCAGTTGATGTATTGTGCCTGCAAGAAACAAAGGTCATGGATGAGAGCTTTCCGCACCAGCCCTTCACCGACCTCGGCTACCACACCTACATTTCTGGGCAGAAAAGCTACAACGGCGTTGCCATGCTGAGTCGTGAGCCTCTAAGTAACGTCAGTACAGGCTTTGCACCGCTATTAGGTGAAGCCGCGATCGACCTGGATGAGCAAAAACGAGTCATCACAGGCACCCTCGACGGTATTCGCATCGTTAACTTATACGTGCCCAACGGCTCCTCAGTTGGCAGCGAGAAATATGCCTATAAACTGCGCTGGCTAGCCGCCTTACGAGACTATGTGCAGCGTCTGGGAGAGATGGGAGTAGAGGCGCAAGGGAGCCAGGAAGCAGGGAAGCAGGAGGCTGTAGAATCCCCCTCCTCACACCTCCCACCTCCCACCTCACAGCTCACACCTCACACCTCTCTCCTCCTCTGCGGCGACTTTAACATCGCCCTAGACGACATCGACATCCATGACCCTACCGGGCGCGAAAAGATGGTCATGGCAACCGATCTAGAACGACAGGCGTTACAGGCAGTACTGGCGTTAGGCTTTGCCGATGCGTTTCGCAAGTTCACTACAGAAGGCGGCAACTTTAGCTGGTGGGACTACCGTTCAGCAGCCTTCCGACGCAATCTTGGTTGGCGCATCGACCACATTTATCTCACCCCAGCGTTGTACGAAAGAGCGATCGCCTGCACGATCGACACCTCTCCCCGTAAGCTCGAACAGCCCAGCGACCATACACCCGTTTGGGTAGAACTTTAGACAGTTGCAAAAGTGGTGGTTAGTTGTTAATTGTTGAACAGTGGCAGGGCGATCGCGCTTAGAAACTGCATCGATCATTTCAACGAACCACCTAAAACCAACAACCAATCATGTTCTTAGTCACTGGAGCCACTGGAGATCTCGGTCGTCGCATCGTGCGCCTGCTGCGAGAGCGTGAAATGTCGGTACGATCGTTCGTGCGACTGAATGCCCACTATGCTGAGTTAGAAAATCGCGGCTCTGACATTTTCATTGGCGATCTACAGCGAGAGCGCGACCTCCAGAAAGCGTGTCAGGGCGTGCAATATGTCATCAGCGCTCATGGCTCTGGTGAAACGTCAAACGGGGATGCTGAAACGATCGACTATCAGGCAACGATCGAACTCATCGATCAGGCAAAAGCCGCCGGAGTCCAGCATTTTGTGTTCATCTCAGTGCTAGGGGTCGATCGGGGCTACGAAGATGCGCCCGTCTTCAAAGCAAAACGCGAAGCCGAGAAGCATCTGCAAGCGAGTGGGTTAACTTACACAATTCTGCGTCCGTCTGGATTCGCTTCTAACCTCTTGCCTCTGGCAGAGCAGTTTCGGCAAACGGGAGTTTATGTGCTGATTGGCGATCCACTGAGTCGTACCTCGATCGTCAGTACTGATGATTTGGCGCGGCTGGCGATCGAATCTGTCTCTACGGAAGGCGCACGCAATCAGATCTTTCCAGTGGGTGGACCCGATATTCTCAAGCGAGAAGAGATTCCGCAGATTTTTGGTCGCCTCTTTAACCGCGAACCGTTTTTGTTAAACCCACCCTTGTTAGCGGTCGATGGAATCCGCAACGCGATCGGGTTGTTCAACCCTAAATTGCGCTCTAGTCTGGGCACCTTGCGAACTCTATTGGCAAACGAATTTTTCACCACTCCTGCCGAAACCGCGCATCTAGAATCGACGTTTAACTTCAAATTAGAATCTCTGGAAGCTTTTTTGCGTCGCTATTTGGGAGTTTAGGCAGCGGGTGTATCCCAGTTTTGCAAATTCGCCCTCATCCCCCAGCCCCTTCTCCCAGCGCGGGAGAAGGGGAGCCAATGCAAAGTCCCTCTCCCGTTCTGAGAGAGGGCTTAAAGCCTTGCGGTATCAAAAAAAAGGGTGAAGGCTACAAAAGTGGGATGCACTTTTAGGTAGCTTTGGCAGCTCAAGTCGCAGCTACAGAAACGTTAGCGTAGCCATGCCCAAGGGGCTATAAACTGCCGCCGTAGGTTGTAAAACTCTTGCCTTTCCGTAGTCCGCGGCGGCGGACTTGGTTGCTGTAGTCGCGGTTTTAACCGCCAGACCCTTTTCAAACAACCTCTAGAGGACGAGCCGACTGATGCGTAGCCCTTCAACCAGCAGCACCGCCGCGATCGCCCCAATTAGCGTATTGAGAATATTCACAACTTCATTCGTTAACCAGGCAAAGCGGCTTTGCAACGTTGCCCCAATCACACTTTCGATATTCGTACCGATGAATGCGGCAACTACGCAAATGGCGACCTGCCAGAGGGGCATGAGTCCGACTCCCCAACCAACCAGCGCGATCGCGACTGATGCTGCAACACCCGCAAGCGTTCCTTCTAAGCTCACGGCACCTTCCGTTCCACGGGGTACAGGTTGGAACGTCGTAATCAAAAACGTGCGTTGACCATACGCCTTACCAATTTCGCTAGAGCAGGTATCCGCCAGCTTGGTACTAAAGCTCGCCACGTAGCCCAACAGCAACAACGGTACAAGCCACTGACTCTCCGCAGCCGGTAAAAAGAAAGGAACCAGCAAACTGCCGATCGCACACAGCGCCCCCGTCAACGCGGATCCCCACACATTTTCGGGTCCTCGTGCGCCCGATCGCTTCTCGGCAATACCCGCAGCCTCTTTCTGCGCCATACCCACCCGCGTCATACCAGAACCCACCAAAAAGTAGAACCCCACAACGGCGTATCCCTGCCACCCTAACGAAATCCACACCAGTACACCCAAGATCCATGCGTGCATGATGCCAGCCAATGTGAGCAGCTTCTTTGGCAAAAACCAGACGATCGCCAGCAGAACGGTATTCAAGGCAACTGCAATCAGCCAGGGTGTGGGAAAGGATAAAGGATAAGGGCTAAAGGCTAAAAGGTACAGAATGGGAACTGTTGAGAGTAGAGGCAGCATTGACTGAACCAGGAGTGCGACAGGCTTATTGTGACATTAGCAGGTAGGCGGCGGCGGCGGGCAGAAGGCAAAAGACAGAAGGCAAAAGGCAGAAGGCAGAGGGAGCTAGAGGTCAGAAACCAGAAGGATCAGTTCTCTCTAAGCTTCACCCTTCGACTTTAAATCTCGATCGTTCGAGTTCAGATCTCGCTCGTTTGAGTTCTAGACTCGAACCTCCAAGTTCAAAGCTCCATCTTCCGAGCAAGAATCTTGATCGTCTGAGTTTCACCCTTCGACCTCTAGACTCAACCCTCCAAGTTCAACGCTCCGTCTAGCAACTTCCAACCTCAACCCTCCAAGTTCAAACCTCCCAACTCAAAACTCAAAGCCCCAAACTCAAAACTCAAAACTCAAAACTTTTCTTCCTCATTTCCCCATGCCTCCCCTCTTCCATCTCGCCTTCCCCGTGAGCAGTATTCCTCAGACAAAAGCCTTCTACGCCGACGGTTTAGGCTGTAGCGTGGGGCGCGAAAATGCAGCGTCCGTCATTCTCGATCTCTATGGTCATCAACTCGTCGCGCACGTCGTTCATGAGCCACGGGTGCCACAAAAAGGGATTTATCCCAGGCATTTTGGGTTGATTTTCACCGCCGAAGCCGATTGGGAAGCGTTGCTAGAAAAGGCGCAGCAAAACAAACTGACGTTTTATCAGCAAGCAAAACATCGGTTTCCAGGCTTGCCGCTGGAGCACCGCACCTTCTTTCTGCAAGACCCGTTTTACAACCTGATGGAGTTCAAGTTTTACCGTCATCCCGACGCTATTTTTGGGAGTCGTGACTTTACCCAGATTGGCGACGCGACTGAAGCAAGGAGCAATCCTGCTTAAATTGTGACAATCAGCCTGGTGTTAGCAGTGAGCGATCGCACCGCTTCACAGAGTGTCTAAACCGACCAGATCGGTGCCGCTGCTTTTGATGAAGACCGAAAAAGAGCGATCGCGCGTCTGCCAGTAGTCAACGGTCGATCGCAAAATATCCAGTGCCACCAACCACTCCGAAGGCGCGTGTTGAGCAAACGTTTCTGGCTGTTCGTACAGCAGGATCAGCCGATCGCTGTCTAGCCAATCCAAATCAGTCAAACAATCTTCCAATGCATCCCAGTTGTCACCAAAGTAGTCTGGAAACGACAGTGCCTTTGCCACAGCTTGTAAAAAATCGGCTTTACTTTTGACAGCCGTGCCATTGATATAAAACAAACGGGCACCCTGTTCCTGGCTCAGAGTAACGAGGTCATTAGTGCTGATGGGCGTAACGAGTTGGTAGACTCCGGGGCTACGTTCGCTGTTAAGCACTGCAATCAACTCATCCATTACTGCTTCACCCTCACAAAACTGGCGTAGTGGTCGCTAGTGTAGTAGATTTCGCTGCCCTGCCCAGTGACAATCCGTCGTGCTCCACGATGTCTGACACCTGGTGTTTTAACTGTATATTCCCGGTAGTAACCTGTCATCGCCTGCGGTAGCCGTCGCTCTCGATTGCGAAAAACAGTACCATCTTTAGCGTAAGGAAAAGGCCCGCCTTGCCGAATCAAGTTGATGGTCGATCGCGCTTCTGGCGGTAAGCGGTTGGCTGCCACTACAGGGATCGAGACCGCCCGCGCAACGATCGTCGTTTGGCTCGGTGCAGTCTGGCTGGTGCTGGCTGGCTGAGCCTCTACGTGCAGGACGCTTGTTAACCCGATCAGCGTCAGGACGGTTAGAAAGAGGCTAAAGAATCGGAGAAGGCGTTTGACAAAAGACTGGTTAAACGTCATGGCAGGCTTCGTGACACTAAGAAGGACTTGCTGGTGTTAGTATGCCCTTCCAGCCGGCGATCGCTGCATCCTTCAACAAGGCTTCACGCCTCACGCCTACGGCAATCGAAGAGACCGTTAGGACAGGCATAAACCTTGAAATTTCCTTTGAGCAACAGCTTCTATGCATCCTTCATCCCTCATCCCTCATCCTTCATCCCTTATCCTTTTGCCATACCTCACGTTCACGCAATCGCTCAATGTTCTGGGAGAATGAGAAGGAGCGGCAGTAATCCCGACGCAATGATGCCGAACGCTGCTCATAACTCTCACAGCTGATCGCTGACGGTTGATCGCTGACAGCTAATCATTCATTTCATTGGAAGAACGAGAATGTCCGAACTATCTTCGCCCGCACCATCGTTGCAAGAAAACCTCAGAAGCCAGGTTGTTACCCAGGGCATACAACGATCGCCCAACCGCGCCATGCTGAGAGCCGTGGGCTTTAAGGATGAGGACTTTACGAAGCCGATTGTGGGTGTTGCCAGCGGACACAGCACCATTACGCCCTGCAACATGGGCATTGAACCGTTAGCAAAACGGGCAGAAGCAGGCATTCGCGATGCGGGTGGTATGCCCCAAACCTTTGGCACCATTACCGTGAGCGACGGCATTTCGATGGGCACCGAGGGCATGAAGTACTCCCTGGTGTCGCGAGAAGTGATTGCCGATGCGATCGAAACGGCGTGCAGTGCCCAAAGTATGGATGGCGTACTCGCGATCGGCGGCTGCGACAAAAATATGCCCGGAGCCATGCTGGCAATGGCACGGATGAACATTCCTGCCATCTTCGTTTATGGCGGTACCATCAAGCCGGGTCACTTCAACGGCTGCGACCTCACCGTCGTTAGTTCCTTTGAAGCCGTTGGGCAGTACAGCGCAGGCAAAATTCCTGAAGCAGAATTGCTGGCAGTCGAGCGCAACGCCTGTCCGGGTGTGGGTTCTTGCGGCGGGATGTATACCGCCAACACCATGTCGTCTGCCTTTGAAGCAATGGGCATGAGCCTGATGTATTCCTCCACAATGGCAGCAGAAGATGCCGAAAAAGCCGATAGTGCGGAGAAATCTGCGATCGCGCTGCTGGATGCCATTCGTCATCAGCGGTTACCGCGTCAGATTATCACTCGGAAATCCATTGAGAACGCGATCACGGTCATCATGGCGATCGGTGGCTCCACCAACGCAGTACTGCACTTTTTGGCGATCGCCCATGCTGCAAACCTACCACTCGCTCTTGACGACTTTGAAACCATTCGGGGTCGAGTGCCTGTCCTCTGCGATCTCAAGCCGTCCGGTCGCTACGTCGCCACCGATTTGCACAAAGCAGGCGGCATTCCTCAAGTCATGAAAATGCTGCTGGCACACGGGTTGCTGCATGGCGATTGTTTGACCATTACGGGACAGACGATTGCTGAATTGCTCCAAGACATTCCTGACGAACCGCGACCTGATCAGGATGTGATTCGCCCTTGGGACAAACCGATGTATGCCCAGGGCCATCTAGCGATCCTGCGAGGCAACCTGGCAAGCGAAGGCGCTGTCGCCAAAATCACGGGTGTGAAAAATCCTCAAATCACCGGCCCCGCTCGTGTCTTTGAATCAGAAGAAGCGTGTCTAACCGCGATCCTGGCAGGCAAAATCAGCGCTGGTGATATTCTGGTCATCCGCTACGAAGGACCCAAAGGCGGCCCCGGTATGCGTGAAATGCTGGCTCCCACGTCTGCCATTATTGGCGCAGGCCTGGGCGATACTGTCGGACTGATTACCGATGGACGCTTCTCCGGCGGCACCTACGGGATGGTTGTGGGTCATGTTGCCCCTGAAGCCTATGTTGGTGGCACGATCGCCCTGGTGCAAGAAGGCGATTCCATTACGATCGATGCCCATGCCCGTCTGTTGCAGTTGAATGTTGCCGATGCTGAACTCGATCGCCGTCGCGCTCAGTGGCAGCCACCCAAACCCCGCTACACAACTGGCGTGCTGGCAAAATATGCCAAACTCGTCTCGTCTAGCAGCGTTGGTGCCGTGACTGATTTAGGGCTGTGACGGTATAACGACGCTGTTGCTAGAAAAGGCTTTACTCACAACAAGGTCTACTCCTCGCCGCCAGAATCGCTCCCATAAGAGGGAGCTTTAACATCTGTGTCAAAATGAAGGTCAGCCGCTAAGCGAGAGCCTGAAATTTGTGATTGAGGTAGAAGTACACCAACAGCTTCGCGCATTTCTGCGAGAGCAGGGCAAACCCTACTGGTCTCACCATTTAACGATGGCGCGGCTAGTAGCACGTGCGCTGCGTCTAGGGCGGAGTGCGTTAATGCAGACAGATGCACTTTCTCGCTATCACGGGCGCTACAGGCTTAGTTATTTAGTCCCGATCTTAATGTGGCAAGAGCCGGTCATTTTGGTCGCCACCGAAGCAGTGCAGCAACGGCTCCTTATGGTAGAGATCCCGCAGTTACGCACCTGCATTCAAACCTCAAAAGCCATCCGTACGGGCGATCGCTTCCCGAGTCCAGACTTCCAGGGCTTGCTGCTGACTACGCCAGAATCCTGGTTGAGCGATCGCCTGCATCAGCAAGGACGGTTTCCGCAAGGCATCCCCACTATCTTTGACGGCGTTGATGACCTGGAAGCATGGGCATTTGCTCAGCTTACGGTACAGGTGCAGCCTGCCGACTGGGATGAATTGATGCTTGCCTGCCCGAACCATGTCGAGACGATTCGTGATGCTCGCGTGCAACTGACCAAAGCAATCTTTCAACGTCCAGCTAACCCCTATGGGTGCTGCTTGCTGGAACCGTTTGAACAGAAAGTGTTAGCAGCTCTCTTCCAAGATCTACAGCGTCAAGAGCCACAGCGTCAGGATACGCAGCCTTCTGAGCGCGTGAACGAGCCAATCGCCCTTCCCACTGCCTGGAGTCATTTTAGGGATCGGTTTCAGCTAGACGATCGCCTCCTCTGGGCAGATATTGCGCGCCGTCAGGGGCAGTTCTCGCTGCATTGCGGTCCACTTGAAGTAGCGACTGATCTCGCTTTGCTCTGGACGCAGCAATCCGTCATCTTGATTGGTGGAGCGCTAGACATTGATGCTGATGCCCTGATGTATCGGCAGCGGCTAGGGTTAGACGATTTGACCTGCCTGAAGTTCATGCCCGATCGCCAGGATGAAGTCATCCAGCTTTATTTACCTGAAAAGCTGCCTATGCCCAACACACCAGAATTTCAGTGGGCGCTCATTCGAGAAATGCATTCCTTACTAAGAGTTAGCTCAGGTATTCAAGGGTTAACCGTCCTCTTGGTGGATGACGTGCCGTTGAAAGCTCAGGTTGGTTCCGTTTTAGCGTCCGAGTTTGGTTCGAGAGTACAGGTTGAACGGACGTGTCTGGATGAGAACGGTGTCTTGGTGACAGGCTGGGAGTTTTGGAGACAGCACCAGAGCGTTCTGCCCGCGCCTCATCTGCTTGCGATCGCTACTCTTCCCATTCCCTCACTCGAAAACCCTTTAGTAGCTGGACGAGTCGCGTACCACAAACACCTTCGGCAAGACTGGTTCCGCCTTTACCTCTTGCCAGAGGCGCTAGCAGAACTACAGCGCGCGATCGCCCCCGTCCGTGACCACCAGGGTGTCGTTGCCTTACTTGATAGTCGCGTTATTCATCGCAACTACGGGCAGCAGGTACTCACTGCGCTCCATCCAGTTGCTCGACTCAGCTACCTTGACCCTAATCTCTTTTCGCAACCCGACTATTCAATACTCGACTAAGATTTCAAACACCTTAATCAGAAATCTGTATCCGTTTGATGACGTCCTTTCAATTATTATTGGATTAGTTAAGCACTTTTTTATTATTGCGGTCATGGGCGAAGCGAAGCGAAGAAAAGAAAATCTGGGAGAAAAGTACGGTCAAGAGACAAATATTCTCCCCTGGCTACCAATTACCAAAACCAAGGCAAGCCAGTTTGTGCAGGTCTCAACTAAAGGTGCATGGATCGGCATTGGGCTGCTGGTTGCCATTTGGATTACAACTCGCATTATTGGACCCGCCTTCGGCTGGTGGCAGGTGGACTAGTCGTTTCAATCAGTCTGCCTATGCATTTGTTAAAGTAGCCTAAAGAGGATTTAGAAAGCAGGAACTTTTTTCCAAAGCCTGAGTCCTACTAGACTTAGGCTTTAAACTAACGTTCAGAGTCTTTCGCTCAAAGGGACTGTCTTTCTTGATACGCTGTTTGTTCAAAGGATCAGCTAGCGTTAAACCGAATGCTGTACTAACCTTACAGGTTAAGCAGCTAATTCACTAACTCATTTTTATAAACTTCACCGTTCTAAAATGAAATTCTTAAGAAAGTTTTAAAAGGTATAGAATCCTAATGTGGTGACTGGAGGACTATTGTGTTCTTAAGACTTGCAGAGCAACACCGTCAATTCGTTCAAGATCTTGTCATGAATCTTCAGGCGCTTGCGATCGTGCTAGAACGTCAGGGCTATCTAGCATCCTGCTATACCTGTGGCGGACAGATGAATAGCGCCTCTTTTATGGTGAGTTTGGCAGATAACCACCTGATCCGCTTCCTGGTTTCTGACTATGGTATTACCTGGACTGAGATGCGAGACGATCGTGAACTGATGAAGCTTGAAGGCGCAGAAGCTATCAGTCAGCTTCAAGAATTGGCGAATCTAGTAAAGCACAAGGTAAAACCGTCTGAGTACCAACCAGTCGCCCTGACTGAAAGTATCCACTAATCAAGCGTCTCGACAACACGATTGACGTAGAAGCAAATAGCGCTTCAGATACTTGAGTCTGCGTCAATTTTATGAGTGCCGTTTTTACGCTCCATCTGACATAGTGGCACCTTTAGGCTTATTTGAAGCCTAAAGGTGCCACTGTCTGGCGTTAGATCAGTCTTTCAGGGGAACTGGAATAAATCTGCTTGATGCTGATTGTTTCGTTGGGAGAACGGTCAGCCTCATCTAGTGCTTAGAAGCGATCCGCTTGTCGATTGGATCACTCAGCGCTTGCGTAAGATCTGTTACCAACAGTCTTGTAAACCTTGATAGTCGTCCTTTGGGTCGAAGCAACGATCGCAGACACAAGTGGCTTCTATGTCCAGCGCACTTACCAGAAAAGTCGTACCTGAAAGCTCTGTAACAATCGCTTTACAAAATTTGTTAACTTAGATATATTGTCTGTGTAGGTTTGAAGAAAACCTCCAAACATTTATATACAACGCACTCATTACCATCATGACCACAACCTTACAGAGACGCGAGAGCGTCAACGTGTGGGAGCAGTTTTGCAACTGGGTAACCAGCACCGATAACCGCCTGTATGTGGGCTGGTTCGGCGTGCTCATGGTACCCACCCTGCTGTCTGCGACCATCTGCTTCATCATCGCCTTCATCGCCGCTCCGCCTGTCGACATCGACGGCATCCGTGAGCCCGTCGCTGGTTCCTTGATGTACGGCAACAACATCATTTCTGGTGCGGTTGTCCCGTCTTCTAACGCCATCGGCTTACACTTTTACCCGATTTGGGAAGCCGCCTCTTTAGACGAGTGGTTGTACAACGGTGGTCCTTACCAGTTGGTGGTGTTCCACTTCCTGATTGGTGTCTTCTCCTACATGGGACGTGAATGGGAACTGTCCTACCGTCTCGGCATGCGCCCCTGGATCTGCGTCGCTTACAGCGCACCAGTTGCCGCCGCCACCGCCGTCTTTTTGATCTATCCGATTGGACAAGGTTCCTTCTCCGACGGTATGCCCCTCGGCATCTCCGGCACCTTCAACTTTATGTTCGTGTTTCAAGCGGAGCACAACATCTTGATGCACCCCTTCCACATGTTAGGTGTAGCCGGTGTGTTTGGTGGCAGCTTGTTTAGTGCGATGCACGGTTCCTTGGTCACCTCCTCGTTAGTCCGTGAGACCAGCGAGAACGAATCAGCGAATGCGGGTTACAAGTTTGGTCAAGAAGAAGAGACCTACAACATTGTTGCCGCGCATGGCTACTTCGGTCGGTTGATCTTTCAATACGCCAGCTTCAACAACTCTCGCAGCTTGCACTTCTTGTTGGGTGCGTGGCCAGTGGTGGGTATCTGGTTTACCGCGTTGGGCATCAGCACGATGGCGTTCAACCTGAACGGGTTCAACTTCAACCAATCCATCATCGACTCACAGGGTCGTGTGGTGGGTACTTGGGCGGACATCCTGAACCGGGCGAACCTGGGGATGGAAGTGATGCACGAGCGGAATGCGCACAACTTCCCACTTGATTTGGCAGCAGGTGCAGCGGCTCCGGTGGCCCTCTCGGCTCCCGCCATCAACGGTTAGTCCTGAGCTTGTCTGACTGCTCCTAGTGGATTGATTAAACAGAAAGCGCCTCCTCACATGAGGGGGCGCTTTTTGCTTGGGCGTATTCTTGTTTCTAGATAGCTCTAGCCATACTGGTTCAGACGGGGTGCAGGGGGGAAACCCTTAGGTGGAGGCAAAAGCCTACCCCCCTTTGATCCCAATTTCCTAAGTTCTGCGGCGACAACTATAACAGCAGTCTTTGTTTGGGTTCCTTTCATGTAGCTTCCTTACACTACCTCTTAGCCGCCATGCTGATGAACTCATTTAAGAGGGCGTTAATGGCTTAAGGTATTGTGATCGACAAACACAGCGGTTCTAAAGCAAAGAATGTAGAGCAATAATTTTGCCGAAAGAAACCTTGTCTACATCGATTTAACTTGAACAATACGGCTCTTTACAGCTCTTACTACTAAGAACAGATGGAGAAAATTGTTTGTTGCTTAGTAAGATCCAGTGGTTCCTTAATGACTAAGTTCCTTGAGACTCAGATTTTGAGGCGACGATCGCGGCATTCTCATAGTTTAGAGCGTGCACCTGTTCTACTTAATGCTGAAGAAGCAGGTCTATCTGCCTGTTAGAGTGCTCTTTGCGTAGTTAGAGCCAACCACGGGTGTCACTGAGAAGTATGTAGAAGTATGTAACGATTCACCGATTCTGTTAATAAAAATTGCAATCATTTGCAGCTATTGCTAACTTGTGCATAGGCGTAAAAGACCTGTTGTTCTGTTCATGTGCCACACGCCTGTTACTCCTCACATGAATCACTCGATACAAGTGAACTATGCCTCTGCCTTCAACCACTCACTGCACCCATAACCAGCCTCAAAGCTCTCATTTCGCGCCACCTCTGCCTGTGTTGGAGCAGCCGAGAGCAGGTAGATTAGCTCTGCACTTCGCGTTATTGCAGCCGCTTCGCCGCTGGCTATCTGAGCTTGAGATTCGCGATCGCAACTCAGCGCGACTGCTTTGCTCTTTAATCCCAGCGCGCTGTCCATTTGAGCGCACGTTCAATTTTTTTGGGCGCACTGTCCTTTCCATACCGCCCCTTTGCAAGCTCAACCCTTTTTATAACGAACTGGTTGCACTCCGCTTCCGCTCTTTATGTTATTTGGCAGAGGTAGTAGGTGACGACATTTCACGCTTTTGCTGATCGCTTTTGCAACAGCATGAGCCAATCTAACGACGGTACAGCGATCGCTCCACGCTTTGATCATTTTGTAGGGTATAAGAATAGCCCACATCGAAAAGCATCCATTTAAGCTAAAAACCATGTCACAGTCACAGTTAAATCGATTGCAGCCAATCGCAGTTGTGACGCAGGTCATTAACGAGATGGAAGCACAGGGGCTACTAATGCTGTTTGATCCACAGGAACACGTCGTGAAGCGCCTCACTGGCGAGTTGCTCGCGGCAGGTATTTTGCAAGAAGGTAACCCTGCCGAGCCAGTTTTACCAGACTATCCTCAGTGCTTAGACGAACACTCTGACTCCTAAAGAGAGGAAATTGCTCATTAGTGCGGTAGAAGCACTGTTATCAAGCTCTCTCTTAGCGAAGGCTCTGTGTCCAGAATGTACTTGCACTGAAGGCAAAACTAGGCATTGCGAGAACCTAAGTCAGCGCCTGACATCAACACTATTCAACAAAAAGCGCCAATCAATTTGAGGCAACTTGAGTCAGCGCATAGAATGCCATTAGATCTAACACAGCAAGGTAAGTCTAGTAGTTTTTTGATACGTCGTCTCCGCTGTTGCTCTACGTCTCTGAGACAATCAACTGTGTTGCTTGGTCTAACCAGCGTTAGTCTAACTAGCTAAAGCTGCGCCCAAAAAAAGGGACAAAGCGTTTTCGCTTTCTAGCTGACACTCCTTCAGATCTAGAGATTCCAGTTAGCAAGCAACCTTATTCGTTTAGGCAGGATTCAGTTCATGCATCGAGTCATGAAACTACTCTTTATTCGTCATGCCCAGTCCACAGGGAACCAGGAAAAGCGAATGCAAGGGCATGGGGACTATGCGCTTTCTAATGAGGGTAAGCAGCAAGCGGAAAAACTCGCTCGTAGTTTGCTAGCAGAAGCGTGGCACCCTTCTCATGTTTACAGTAGCCCTCTCAAGCGAACAGCAGAGACGACACAGATTTTGCTAGATCACTTTCAGATGGCTCCCCTACCTGCTGCTGTAAGTGATTTGATTGACAGTGCTGAAACTGCCGATCTGCCAGAAAGTGAGCCTAGAGCGATCGCCGTAGCTTACGCCGATGAACTCAAAGAATTTCAGAATGGCATTTTTCAGGGACTCACATGGGCAGAAGCGGTGAGTCGTTATCCTGATCTGTGCCGAGCGTTGGAAGCGTCACCTGATTGGATTCAAATTCCCGGCGCAGAAACACCTCAAGCTGCCAGAAACCGCGCTCACCAATTTATTCAGGCACTTTTTGGGCAGCACCAAAACGGGGATCAAATCTGGATCATTACTCATAGTTGGATTTTGCAGCATCTAGTAGCTGAGTTGATGGGGTGCGATCGGTCTTGGCGACTACGCGCAAGCAATACCGCCTTGTTTGAGTTTTGGGTTGATCAGTCCCGGTGGCATTGTGCTGATCAAAATCGCTTTAATACTGATCTTTGGCAAGTTCGGCGCTTCAATGATTGCCGTCATCTAAAAACATGAATGTAGCATTGGCAATCCAGTCCTTGATGGCGATCGTACCTTTCAGCAAAGCAACGTCTGCGTCCCTCAATAAGCTGATCTCCCAACGCTAGCAAGGCGCTTCGCAACGGTAAGATGGCTCGAAACCATTAAGTTTTCTGTCAAAAGGATTGCTGTTTTCAAGGTTTTTCAGCTTTATCCAGGCTCGCTAGTTGTCTCTCCTTTGATTAAATTGGAGTATCTTAAAGCAAAGGTTACGATCGCTTCCTTGAAGGGATCGGGGTCAATTTAGAGTTTTCAACCATGACAAGTGCAGTGAACAATATCGTCAAACAAGCGAATCAGGGCAGTGTTGCTGCCATTATTCAGGTTCTTAACGAAAAACTTGCTGATTCTGGCGTGCGAACACGTGCAATTTTTGCCGATGGGGTGCTGCAAATTCTTTGCGAAGCGGCAACCCCAGAGCAACTAGAACCATCAGAATTAATTGGGCGAATTCGGCAAACGCTAGAAGCGATCGCTCCTCGCAATATTCGTCGCGTCAATATTAATAGCCGTATTGTGCGCGAACAACAGTTGCTTTGGCTGGATGAAATCAGTCGTGATCCCGAAAATCAGCTTCTCTGGTCACAAGAAATCACGCTTAACAAAGCTAACCTTTTGCGGCACATTTTGAATGAGTGGCACGAAAACGCAGCTACTCAAAAAACGAATCTACCAACACGCTCCCGAGGGCAGCAGCGCGAACAGCGCCAATTTTGGCGAGGACTAATAGGGGGGGCAAGTGCAAGTCTATTGTTGCTTTTGGGGGGTTGGGCGCTCTACAGTTGGCTTGGTGCCGCAAAACCAACGGCAACCTCCAGCCCGTCTAGCCAAGTCGCAACGACATCAATCCAAACAGCCCCTGCTACCCCTAACGCTAAGCCTACAATCAAAGCACAGGACTCCTTTTTGATTGCTGTGAGAATTGCAGAACAGGCATCAGCAGAGGGGCTGACTGCTCAGTCGTCAGCGCAGTGGCTCGAATTAGCAGCTCGTTGGCAGCGAGCTTCAGACTTAATGGCTAAAGTTCCTAGTGGCGACGGTCGCTATGCAACAGCACAGGATCGGGTGATTGCTTATCGCAAAAATAAGGAATTAGCACTAACTAAAGCAAGTGAACAGCCTGCCGCACAACAATCCCCTGCTGCCACGTCAGTTTCGCCTGTGTCTGAGGAAGCACCGTCACCGCAGTAAACGATCGCGGCCTCAATTACTCAATGCTAACCCCACGCACTTTTTGTGATTGTGGGCGACTGGCCACCGGAGCTTGTTGAATCTGGCGATCACGGGCATGATGTGCTTGAAAATGCTGCTGCCACATCTCTGGCGCATTGAGCGTTTCGCCCCCATGCTTTGTAAGGCGCTGCCGTACCTTGCAGAGGACAGGCGTATTGACACAAGCACCCGCTACGATGATTTGTCCTTTCGTTAAAGCAGGTAATTCTTTTAGCAAATCGCGCCCTGCTGCCTCCACACCGTACTTGAGGCTCTCTTGGTCTACAGGATTGACAATCCGCATAATGAACTGGCTCATGCACTGCGACAGCACATCTGAGTCAATTTTGCCGGGACGCTGCGTAATTAGCCCCATGCCCAAACCAAACTTACGTCCCTCACTAAGGATTGTTCGCAGTACAGCCTTACAGCGTGACGGTTCATTAGCAGGGGCAAAGCGGTGCGCTTCTTCCACAATAATAAAAACGGGATAGGGCAAGAAGTTTTCGTCCTCCGGCTTAATCAATTCCCGCTGCGTGTTCATGCGTGCCTGGTTCGACTGTCGCAAAACCGCTGCACAGATGACCTGTTGTTCTTCCTGGCTGATTTCATTCATTTGTAGAACTGTTACCTGCCCTGGTTCAAACAAATCTCTAGGTGCAACGGTATGTTCAAAGGTATGAAAATATTGCGATCGCTCCAACCGCTCCAGCTTCCATTCCAAAGCCGGAGCCGAAGAACCTGACTTCTCGTTGCCTTCTTCATCCACCTGTAGATCTGCTTCACGCACCGCTGCAATCAAATCCTGAATGCCCCAGCGGTGTTCTCCTTGTTTGTGGCGTTGCAGCAGCCGATAGGCTTTGTTGAGAATCGACTGCTGGCGATCGCTCATATCCGGCAGCAGCGTCATAATGTCGTAATAGTCCAGCGACGACACTCGAATCCGAATATCTTCTGGTGTGAGGATTTTTACCTTCGGCGTGTAGCCATCGCTCCCTTGAAACGCCGCATGTCCCCGCATTTCTGCCAGTGTGTGATATTCACCATGTGGATCAAAAATCAGCACAGCAGCGCGATTATGCGGCAGCAGTAGTTCCTCAATCAACACGCCGGCTGTATACGATTTTCCTGACCCAGTGCCCGCCAGAATTGCCATGTGGGTGCTGACTAGCTCTTTCACATCTAGCGCTACAGGCACATCTGACTCCCGCAGTAGCAGCGAACCAATATGCGCGGCACCCACCTCACCCGGTTGCTTCTTATTCAACACCCGCCGCAGCATGACATCATCTGCCAGGTAAACCTTTGCACCAGGATTGGGCGTGCGACGTGGGTTCATAAACCCCAGGTTTGGGTCAAAGTAACCCACTACGTCTACCGTAACCTCGTAAATCTCTGGGTTGTTGTAAGTAAAGCCGACTAGAGCCGCGATCGTCTCTGGGCTAATCTCAGTATCCGCAAAAATACGATCGGGTAAGTGATCAATCAGACATCGTGCTGAAATTTTGCCCAAGATTTGTAGCGCCGAATCCCGTTCCCGTTCTGGCACCACAACTTCATAGAAAACAAACTCGCCAATTTTGACCGAGCGATTGTCAGCCGTAATAAAAACATACTGATTGCCAGTTTCACCAGGTCCCTTCACAGTACCAATGACACGTGGTAAAGCCAATGTTGTGTCTACGCTCGTCGCCGTTACCCGAAGCAAATTCAGAAGCGAATTATCAGCGTTCATTCACTGTTACTCAGTCAGAGCCAATGCCGTGTACTTCTAACGGTTATAACAGCTTCCCGTTCAGTGCGATCGTCACGTAGCAAAGAACGACAGCAGCAATACGACAATAGCGACAGAAAAGCAGGAATTCACGGATTACCGTCAGCTAGCAGCTAGATTACGCTGAAGCTATAAAGATGTGACAAATGTCACATGGTACCGTTCCGCTTGCCTATTAATTTGCAACACCGTGCAGCTTGCTGTTCTGGCTTTGCTAGGGATTCTATCCATTGGGGAATCCTAATCTAGGAGCGGTTCGGCAACCAACAGTAGTATCGAACGACAAGGGGTCATGGTCGATAGCGCGTACATTACAGAAAACTGTATTCCAGTTAGCGATCTTCATCGCGAAACATTGTCAACCGTAACAGAGGCAACGCGATTGGCAGTGTCTACCCCCTTTAAAGGCGTTTTGCCACAGGATGCTCTAGGTTTACCCTTGTCACAGGCTGTAAACCTGACAAAGCTATGGCAACAACTGCTGCAAATTGCAGTTAACCAGTCTGATTACAGTCAGGTGCTGGCGGAGATGGCTGCTTGTATTGGCAAAGCATTTCATGCGGATGGTTGCACGATCGTCCTTTCTAAAGCAGCATCCGCTACAGCTCAAGCCACTAGCTGGTTCGCAGATGCCCTGCCATTACCCCTACAACCTCTAGAAATAGCCTCTGCTCACTTTGACGAGTGGTTGGCTGGAGCAGTGTTGGTGCCTTGCAATATGCATTGCAGTGATGTTGAGACTCTGCAATCAGATGCGGCGGCAGCAAGTACGAGTGCAGTCTTTCAAATCTGGCAGTCCGTTCAACAGTTGCGAACATCCTTGCCACAGGTGAAAGCCTTTGCTGGTGCAGCCATACAGCTTCAAGATCACGTGTATGGAGTCATTAGCTTAATGCGATCGCAGACTCATATCTGGACACAATCAGAAATCGCAGGACTTCAAACCGTGTCTCATCAGGTTGCCAACACTTTCGATCAGCTTCAGTGGCAACAGCAACTCCACAAGCAGAGGCAGTATCAGCAGGTGGTCAATCAGCTTACGCTAGCCATTCACCATTCCTCTGACCTAAATGCCATCCTAAAACTTGCTACAGATGGCACTGCCCGGGCGCTGCAAGTACGACGCGGTATGCTTTTACGCTTAAAACATTGTGACTCTCTTTGCCCCAGTCGTGCTAAGGCACACCTACCCAAAGTTAGAATAACCGTTGCTTGCGAGTGGTTAAGTGATGCAATGTCCCAAGCGGAAGGATATCCACTACAAACTATTACAGCAGAGCCGTCCCACTCTCTGCAAAGTACGATTAATCAATCGTTCTGGTTATCCGAGTGTGCGCTTTGTCAGCAAGCGTTTCTCACCCCCAACATTCCGTTTGCCCTGGATGGCAACCAGGTAGCTCAAGCGGATGCTGCTCAATTCGATGGAGAAAAAGAGGTTGATGGAGAAAAAGAGGCTGCTGTAGCCTTTGCTCTAACATTACTGCCTGCCCTCTTGCTTATACCGTTAGAGAGCCAGGGCACTATCCTAGGCTTTCTCGTTTTTCAGCACGATCGACCGCATGTTTGGCAGCCAGAAGAGTTAGAACTGGTGCAATTGGTGAGTGCTCAAGTGAGTACAGCCATTATTCAAACAGAAACCTTACGCCAAGTGCAGTCGTTGGTTGAAAAGCGCACGGCTGAACTACGTACGAGTCTGGCGGTGCAGGCAAAGCTGTACGATCGCACCCGTCATCAGCTTGATCAACTACGACAGTTAAACCAGGCAAGGGATGAATTTCTTAGCACCATCAGCCATGAGCTGAGAACACCGCTCACCAGCATGACGTTGGCAATTCGGATGTTGCGGCAGATGGGCTTGTCGGCTGAACGGAGTACGTGCTATTTGGATATTTTGGAACAACAGTGCGCTCAGGAAACTAGCCTCATCAACGACCTGCTAGGGCTGCAAGAACTGGAATCAAACCAGATTGCTATGAATCCGCAAGAGATTGATTTGAAAGCATTAATTCATGACCTGACGCGGTTCTTTCAGCAAAAGTGGTCGGCAAAAGGGTTAACGTTAGAAGTCAAACTTCCCCGTCGATCGCTGCGCTTGTTGAGCGATCGCAACAGCCTGCACCGCATTTTGTTTGAACTACTGACCAATGCCGGTAAATATGCCGACCCAAACAGTTGTGTTCAGCTTCATGTCGCGCTGAAAGCAAAGTCAGCTAAACACCCGTCAGCAACCAACCAGATTATTGTGACGCTCCGCAATCTGGGGCAGGGCATTGCCCCCGACGAACTACCCTTTATCTTCGACAAATTTAAGCGCTCTCAAATCGCCACCCAAAAGGCTGTACAGGGGACAGGCTTAGGTTTAGCGCTGGTGAAGTCGTTGGTGCTGCATCTCAACGGTGACATCAGCGCTTCTAGCCATCGCACTGACGATGCCCACACGTTTGCAACGTGCTTTACGCTGACCTTGCCGCAAACCCTTTGACAACCCAAACGTGCTGTAGCCTGACCAGATCCTCAGCTTTTTAAGCGATTAGGGCTTTGAAAGGCTATTAGTCAATGGGGCTAAATGGAATATAGTCAATAGTATGCTCAAGTCTGCCGCGCCAAAATCACTCCGTTGGCAACGTGCCAAACAATCGCTGTTCGCACGTCAGACAGACATCTTTTTGTCTGCTGCACGCTTGATGGGGTATTTGTGGTGGGATAACACGCTCGCCCGCCGTTTTCCGCAGCATCGCAATCGGCGCGCCCAGTGGCTTGTGGGTACGCTCCTCGATTTAGGTCCAACGTTTATTAAAATTGGGCAAGCGTTGTCAACGCGGGGCGATTTACTGCCATCAGAGTACATTCAGGCATTAGGGCAGCTTCAAGATCGGGTGCCGGAGTTTGGTGCTGATGAGGCGATCGCGATTATTGAGTCAGAGCTAGGCAGCCCACTTTATACGCTGTATCGTGACTTTGACCGCAACCCGATCGCGGCAGCAAGCCTGGGACAGGTGCATAAAGCACGGCTGCACACAGGCGAAGAGATTGTGATCAAAGTGCAGCGTCCTGGTCTGGATACCCTTTTTGACCTGGATTTGAGAGTGCTGCGACGATTGCTGCGTTTTTCCCAGCGCTATCTTCCGTGGACGCAGGAGTACGACCTGGAAGCAATCTACGACGAGTTTGCGCTGGTGCTGTATCAAGAAATCGACTATGTGCAAGAAGCCATCAACGCCGATCGCTTCCGCTATAACTTTCGTGACCATGCCCGTATTGTCGCTCCCAAGGTGTATCCCAAATACACCACCAAAAAAGTGCTGACGATGGACTATGTGCCAGGGATTAAGATCAACGATCGCCAAAGCCTGGAAGCGATCGGTATCAATGTCAAAGAAATCAATCAACTTGGTATTTGCTCGTATCTCAAACAGCTATTGCAGGACGGTTTTTTCCAAGCCGACCCGCATCCCGGCAATATGTCTGTCAGTCCAGATGGGTGCTTGATTTTTTACGATTTCGGCATGATGGCAGAAGTCAAGTCGATCGACAAAGATCAAATGGTACGCACCTTTTTCGCTGTGCTGCGGAAAGATACGGATCAGGTGATTCACACCCTAACAACGATGGGACTGATCGAGCCTGTCTCGGATATGGCTCCCATTCGCCGCGTGATGGGGTTTGTGCTAGAGCGCTTTACCGAGAAGCCGATCGCGCTTCAGGAATTTAGCCAGGTCAAGCAAGAAGTGTCAGCTCTGTTCGCCCAGCAGCCCTTTCGCCTGCCTGCCAAGATGACCTTTATTCTTAAGGCGCTGACCACCTTAGATGGAGTTGCCCGCGACCTTGACCCCCACTACAGTTTGCTGGAATCTGCCAAGCCCTTTGTCAAAAGCATTACAGTGGCGAAGGGGCAGAGCGGTGGCATCGGTTTTGGTGAATTGACGAAACAAGCCCGCGAATACATCACGTATAGGCTCCGCCAACCGAGTGCGACTGATCGCCTGATTCAACGCTTGGAAGAACGACTGGAGCAGGGAGAAGTCGAGCTACGATCGCGATCGCTCGAAACCGATCGTGCCATCAAAACGATTAACCTTGCCTTGAAAAACCTGACCTATGCCTGTTTAACTGGTTTTTCGCTGCTCTCTGGAGCAGTTCTCTTAGTCGGCGCGTATAAAGTCTGGGCGTTTGTTGCCTTCGGGCTGGCAGGCTTAGCCACACTGTTTTTAATCCGCTCTCTCATTGCCCTCACCATTCGGGAACGCATCGATCGGCTAGTGAAGTAAACGCTCCGTGTCTCTAATTCATGAGTTGCCGAAGGGAGAATTCTAATAAAACAAGATCGTCTTGAAGCGTTTGCCAGATAATGGACAAATTTACCTAAAAATATTCGTGAATCACAATATTTCGCATCCCACGTACATCGTCCCAAGGAATTTCAGGGTGTGAAGTTTATACATCAGGTGGAATATTACGGACTGTTTCACCAATAATCGCAAGATTATCCAAAACTGCCCTGATCGTTTTGCGATCGTCTTGAAACTCCTCAAACGTTAACTCATTAGTGAACTCTCGAATCTCTGCGATCGCCGCCAGCACATCTCTTATTTTATTTTGCCAATTTCTAGAAGGCACGAATCGCCTCCCGAAAAACAGGCTCTCGCAGATACGGTTTAAGTGAGTCGGACGTACCCAAATCAACTGAACTCTCTAAAATCTCTTCCAGGTATCGCTTCAAGCGAACGAACATAAATAACCCGACTGGACGATCAAACTCTACTAGCAGATCAACATCGCTGCCTGTTCTCGCCTCATCCCTTGCTACTGAGCCAAAGAGAATGAGGGATTTCACGCCGAAAGACTTCAGCGTACTCTGATGGTTTGCCAGTATTGTAAGGGCTTCCTGTTGCCGCATAATTCCCCAACCTGTAATGAAAAATCCATCGAGTTAAATTTGTTAGCTACCTTCTAATTCCGTTTGTACTAAAGATTTGTAGCTATTTGGGCATTTGCCCCACAAACAACTTTCCGTTTTCACTACACGGAGTTTTCACTACACCGATTATGTGAAGCAGAATAACGGCTCAAATCAGCGGCGGAAAGTAGCCCCGAACTCACTCAAGCAGCTAGCTAGCGTCCGTTGCAAGAAGAGTGTTATACGGCTCTAGGCATTTGGGAACCTCTAACATCAAAACAGGAGCCTATTATAACTTGCAAAACAACTGTACTTGCTTTAGGATGGGGTACTTAATTCTAGTTTCGCAGACGAAACCCATGTCTACAGGATATTTTTCTGTGAAAGAAACTTCTGAAATGCTTGGCTATTCAGAACAGTATGTTCGCAAGTTGCTTAGGAGTGGTGAACTCGGCGGAGAATTGATCAGTAATCGATGGCTGATCGCATCAGAATCGGTTACTGAGTACCACTATAAGGAAAATAAGCAAGGTCCTGTTGTTCCCGATCATGAGAGACGATCTTTTAGCAAACCTACTTTGAAGGCTCTAAGCTTCTTTTCCGGCTGCATGGGACTTGATTTGGGACTAAAAAGAGAAGGAATTGAAGTAATCCTTGCTTGCGAAGTAGATAAAGCTGCACGAAAGACAATCGAAACGAATAAACCTGATATTGCTCTGATTGGTGATATCCGAGACTATACAGCTAACCAGATCAGAGAAAAAGCAGGACTATCACCTCAAGAAGATATTGATGTGATGGTTGGTGGTCCACCGTGCCAAGCTTTTAGTAGTGCTGGGAAGAGACAAGGTTTCAATGATGAACGGGGCAATGTATTTCTAACGTTCATCGATTTAATTATTGAACTCAGACCTAAATTTGCAGTTATCGAAAACGTTCGAGGCTTATTATCTGCTCCGTTAAAGCACAGACCCCATGAAATGAGAGGAAGTGAATATCCATCACTCTCTGAGGAAGAACACAGAGGCGGGGCACTTCTCCACATCATTCGTAAGTTGAAAGAGGCAGGTTATGGTATATCTTTCAACTTATACAATTCAGCTAATTTTGGCTCACCTCAACAACGAGAGAGGGTCGTTATCCTTTGTAGTCGAGATGGAGAAAGGCTCCCTTACCTCACACCGACGCATTCCGAGAAAGGCTTATATGAACTGCCGAAGTGGAATACTCTCAGAGGTGTACTTGCAGGATTGCCAAAAGATGGACACAATTTTGTTAAATTTCCAGAGAAACGCCTTAAATATTATCGACTTCTAAAGTCTGGACAATACTGGCGTGATTTACCAGTGGAATTGCAACAAGAGGCATTAGGAGCGTCGTATCATGCTGGGGGTGGAAAAACAGGTTTTTATCGGAGATTAGCTTGGGATAAACCGTCTCCTACCCTCGTTACTCACCCAGCAATGCCTGCAACAGATTTGGCACATCCAGAAGAGGATCGACCTCTTAGCATTCAGGAATATAAACGAATACAAGAATTTCCTGACGATTGGATCATTGAGGGTAGTCTACTTGATCAGTATCGGCAAGTTGGGAATGCTGTCCCCTGTTCTCTTGGTCGGGCAATTGGTAAGACATTAGTAAACCACTTAAACGGCGTGGAGCCAGTTGTTTTTAAGGATTTCCCCTACTCTCGATATCTAAAGACTAATGATATTAGTTGGGAAATAGATGTTTCAGGAAATTCCCCTTCTAGTTCTATGAAACAACTGTCTCTATCTTTGATATAAAGCAATTTTCTTATTCCTGTCACAAGGGATCCTTCTGTTGAGAGTCTATGTAAGCTGCTTGAATTTTGAGTATCATTTTCTTTACGTGAAACTTCAGTAATTCGTAGTCAAGTCCTGCCATAGACCAAAATTCAGTGCCACAAGCGCGGGAAACGCTTGCACTTGAGAACGTCCAATTACCTCCTGTACAAAAAGCGGCTGCGAAAAGTCGGTTCTGATGAAGTTCTAGCTCACTTCTTGATCGCGGTGCTTGGCTTCCTGTAAGAGTATTTCGCTGAGTTTTGATTTGTACAAATACAGGATCACCTTTCCCTTGACGCAAAAGAACTGAATCAATACCTGTAATTTTGATCCCAAAATCTTTTTCTGGACTGATCGCGTAGGGGCTAATATTTGCGATCGTCTCCCATAGATCCCCCATCGGTCTACTTAACTGTCTGGAGATTGAATTGCTTTCAACAAAGACGGCGGCTCCACACAGTTCATAGAGATTACGTGGACTGGCTTCCATTTCGGCTGGTGACCTCACTCGTGCTGGAATGGTTTCGATAAAGCGATTTGCAAACTGGTCACACTCTTTTGAGATCGCTGTAGACTGGCGCTCCGGCTCGAGAGTAGAGCCATGAGAAATATCTACTTCAATCTGGTGCTGGATAAATTCAGGTAAGGCTGGTGTGAGCACAGACGAAATCTGGTAAGCGCGATGTAGGTCACTATTCAGTTCCGCAGGCACATTGACCAAGCTTGCATATTCTTCGATCAATCTTAATCTGGCTGAAATTGAGAGCGGTATGAGCTGATTGGCTTGAAGTTGTTGCATAAGCTTAATACTTAGTTGCTTATCAACTTTACCTTTTGCTACTGACTGATAACATCCTGGAACTAGGAACTCAGTTAGTCAAGCTAGATATACTACTTTCACAGATAACTTTTAAAGTCGTATAACAACTTATTCGTCACCGATAATGGCGCTACGATCGAGCAGCAATAGATCTCGCAAACTATCGGTATCTAACTCTGTAAGCCAGTTTTCGCCTGCGCCGATGACGTTTTCTGCCAGTGCTTTTTTGCTTTCGATTAGTTCATGCACTTTCTCTTCAAGGGTGCCGTTGCAGACAAATTTGTGTACCTGCACATTCTTCGTTTGCCCAATACGGAAGACGCGATCGGTTGCCTGATTTTCCACAGCGGGATTCCACCAGCGATCGAAGTGGAAAACGTGATTGGCGCGAGTCAGGTTTAAGCCGACACCGCCTGCTTTCAGCGACAGGATAAAAATGCGTGGTCCTTGCGGGTCATGCTGAAAGCGATCGACCATTTCTTCACGCTGCTTCTTAGACGTGCTGCCGTAAAGAAACAACGTTTCGCGTCCCAACTGGCGTTCGAGATGAGCTTTTAGTAGCTTGCCCCATTCGGCAAACTGGGTGAAGATGAGGGCGCGATCGCCTTCTGCTACCACTTCTTCGATCATTTCTTCTAACCGCTGAAGCTTACCAGAGCGGGCGAGAAAGGCTGAAGTATTAAGGCTAAAGGCTAAATTACTATCACTGCTTTTGTCCTTTATCCTTGAGCCTTTATCCTTGCTCTCCCCACCTTTATCCTTTTCTCCGTCTTCTTTGAGAAAAAGCGCTGGATGATTGCAAATTTGCTTTAGCTTCACTAGCAGCGCCAGAATGATCCCTTTGCGCTGGATGCCTTCGGCAGCTTCGATTTCGGCGAGGGAGCGATCGACGGTGTGCTGGTAGAGGGAGGCTTGCTCAGACGACAACCCACAGAAGACGGTCATTTCCTGCTTATCGGGTAGGTCTTGAATAATGTCGCGATCGGTCTTAAGACGACGGAGCAGAAAGGGTTGCACGAGCGATCGCAGGGTTTGCAGGGAGGCTGTATCGCCGTAGCGCTCGATCGGGGTAGCAAAGCGACGCTGGAAGAAATTTTTGGGTCCCAGGTAGCCAGGATTGAGAAAATCCAGGATTGACCACAGTTCAGACAGGCGATTTTCGACCGGGGTGCCTGTCAGCGCGATGCGAAACTGAGCGTCAAGCTGCCGCACTGCCTGGGATTGTTTTGCATCGGGGTTTTTGATGTTTTGCGCTTCATCCAGCACGATGCCCTGCCACACGATCGGTTGCAAGTCCTTGATGTCGCGCGAAACCAAGGCATAGCTGGTGATGACAAGATCGTTACCCTGCACGGCTTTGGCAAGTGCCTTGCCTTGTGGTCGCTTATCGCCGTGATACAGGAAGGCTGTCAACGTGGGCCCAAACTTCTTCACCTCACGCTCCCAGTTGCCCAGCACGGACGTTGGGCAAACCAGCAAGGTGGGATGCTCTAGTGTTTTCTGCTCTTTAAGGTGTAGTAAAAAGGCAATGAGCTGAATGGTTTTGCCCAAGCCCATATCGTCGGCAAGGCAAGCCCCCAAGCCCCACTGCTCCAGAAAGGCTAGCCAGCCAACGCCGCGCGACTGGTAGGGACGCAGGGCACCGCGAAAGTTTTTGGGTGTGGGCAGTGCTTCAATTTGCCGATTGCCGCTGAGAGTGGTGATGAGTTCTTGTAAGGGACCGGACGCCTCGAAGCTGACGACAGGCAGTTTTTCGATCGTCTGAGTATCGCCTGTGCTAATCCGTAACGCATCTTCAAGCGAAAGCGCAGTCTGGTCTTTGCGGCTGGCAAAAAAGGTCTGGGCAGCGCGAATGTCTTGGGGACGCAGTTCCACCCATTCACCATTAATCTCGACTAGCGGTGCATTGAGGGCAACCAGGCGATCGAACTCTGCCTTCGAAAGACTTTGCCCGCCAATAGACAGTTCCCACCGAAAGTTAAGCAGGCTTTGCAAACCCAGCCGCACCTGTCCTTTGTTGAGCTTTGCCGACTGTGCCTGAATCTTTAGACCCAGACGACTTGCCCAGCCACCCTGGTTAACCAAACTTGGCGGCAGCACTACGCCCAGACCACTATCCTGCAAGCGCCATGCAGTTGCCTTGATAAATTCGTATGCCTGAAGTGCCGTCAGGGAGCAGAACTGAGGACGCGGTTCTTGCAAGCTGGGTTCGATCGGTGGATACAGGCGAGACGCAAGCCCCAGACCCATCAGTAGCGTTTCTTGTGGCCGGTCGATCGCGCGTCCACGATAGTGCAACTGCTCCACTGGATTGCCCCAAATCGTGGGGGCTGTCACCCGCAACGTCTCGTCGTCTGCTGCCTGTAAAAAATATTCCAGACGCCACTGATCCTGCCCAAGTTGGGGTGGGTGCAAGTAGAGACAGGCACGAAACAGATTTTGCTGCACACCCTGAAGCTGCAAGGGAGCTGTCCAGTTTGCCAATGCCGTTTCCAGGGAATCTAATCCAGGCGCGTTCTCAGCGACACGTACGATCGCCGCTTCTTCCCCCAATGCCTGTAGCCACGATCGCACTGACCCGGACAGCACTTTTTCTGTTGAAGTCGGTAACGGGTGACGTTGCGCCAAAAGCCTAATCTGAGCATCCAGAGTGCTGCTGAGAAAGGCATGGATGAGGCTCTGGGGCGACATAGGGAGTGGGAGGACGAGTGGGGAGTGGGGAGTGGGGAGTGGGGCTTCCTCTGGTTCCCGCTGCCACCCCTGCTCCCCTACACCTCCATTGTTTGCCGCTTGCTCATACAGCCGACAGGCGACGGGCATTTGATCGACAAATTGCTTCCATCGCACCTGATCCACCGCACTATCCAGCAACGGCTGCCATCGTGCCCGGGCAAGACTCCTCTCGCCGTTCTCCTCTCTTGTCTCCAGTCCCGGCAAAAATTTCGATCGTGCGAGCAAGTCCAAACTCCAGCGGGCGGCATGAGACCAAAAGCGCAGATCGCCGCCGATGAAGGAATCATCCGCATCAACAGTGCCTAGTGGCAGGGCATTGAGGAAAGCGAAGGCTGCGATCGGATCAAGGCAAAGCCCCTCCACGCGCCAGGGGTAGAGAAAGCGATCGCGGGTCGGGTCCCTTTCGATCACAGCAGAGTGCTGCGGCACGATCGCGCCTGCTGGTAACTCCAGGGCATCATCTGCAACCCAGGATGGTAGCGCCAGCGTCTGGCTTTGCCACACTCCCGGCACGGTAGTAATGGGGTGAGCCACTAGCGTAGTTGTGCTTTGGGTAGAGCGCGATCGCTTCGCTTTAGCAACCGTCATCCCTGGCACGGCTGCTGACTCTAACAGTGAGGCTGGCAGACGCAGGTGATTGGTTTGTTGCCGCGATCGCAGCAGCGCCAGCAGTTCAGCGGGTACCATGGCGAAAGGGTGAGGTTGGATCGTCGCCTCCAATGCAGACAAACCAGGAGCGTAGGGCATCTCAGGCGTAAGCCTACGCCAAACTTCGCCCCAAAGAAACAGGTAGCCATGAGACAAAGCAACGCGATCGACAGCAGTTTGTCCCGCACTTGCCGCCTCTTGCGTGTTGCTCTCTGCATGAGAATGGACGAACCAGCTACCGTGTAAAATTGCCATGCGCGTTAGAGAAAATCAGACTGCGCTGAAAAAAAGAGCGTAAGAAGATGCTGGTAGAAAATTTCGTCACAGGGTCGCTCAGTAACAGCAAACCATTTAGCCGTAAAAAATAACCTCAAAAGTGATGCCTTGCGACTGTGGTTAACAATCGCATTACTACACATTTCCTTACAAAATTGGTCGAGTGTTCATATTTACAGCGCAAAAAACTCAACGGTTAACCGATTCCTGAAAGTTTGCATCTCCAGTTTCAGCCGCTGCGATCGCTTCTACATCATCCACACTTATTGTACAACCTGAACCCGCGGTCAGAGTCCTAAAAGTGCTTAAGGTTCCCTCACTTCCGCACAACGCTTCTGGTATCGATTCCAAAGCTAAAGCATCGGCTAATGCTAGCTTTTCACTGCTATTTCCGCATTTCTGTCCAGCGCTTTTTCAAACTTTTTTAACGTTTTGAATGGCTTACTTTTGGCGATCAGTCGCATTCAAGTCCGTATCTGAATATCAATGCTACGATTGCGAAAGAAAACAAAAAGAGCGACAAAGAAGGATAGTACAGTACATGAAAGAGTTTGAAAAGTCGATATCCTTTGATGGTAGGGATATCAGGCTAAAGGTTGGTTTGCTCGCTCCACAGGCAGGCGGAACCGTACTCATTGAATCAGAAGACACTGCCGTTTTGGTGACTGCAACCCGTGCTGCCGGACGAGAAGGTATTGACTTCCTCCCACTGTTGGTCGATTACGAAGAACGTTTGTATGCGGCTGGGCGGATTCCTGGCGGCTTTTTGCGACGTGAAGGTCGTCCGCCTGAGCGTGCAACACTGACAAGCCGCTTGATTGACCGTCCGTTGCGTCCTCTGTTTCCTAGCTGGCTACGGGATGATATTCAGGTCGTAGCGACCACAATGTCGATGGACGATCGCGTACCGCCCGATGTGCTGGCTGTGACCGGGGCCTCGATCGCAGTACTGCTGGCAAAGCTACCCTTCAATGGTCCGATGGCAGCCGTGCGCGTTGGCTTAGTCGGCGATGATTTTGTCATTAACCCCACTTTCAGTGAAATCGAGTCGGGTGATCTGGATCTAGTGGTCGCAGGCACACCAGAAGGCGTGATTATGGTGGAAGCAGGCGCAAACCAGTTGCCCGAGCAAGACATCATTGAAGCGATCGACTTTGGCTATGAAGCCGTACGCGATTTGATTCAGGCACAGTTGGATTTGTTGAAAGAACTGGGCATTGAGCAGGTCAAAGAAGCACCGCCTGAAGTTGATTTGACGCTAGAAAACTTCATTAAAGAGCGCGTCACCCAACCTGTGAAAGAGGTGCTGGGTCGCTTTGAAAAAGATAAGCCTGTTCGTGATGCTGCGCTGGACGAAATTAAGGCAACGGTGGTAGCTGCGATCGCCGAACTGCCTGACGAAGATCCCGTGAAAGTCGCCTCTGCAAAAGCGCCCAAAGCGTTGAGCAACACCTTTAAAGAAGTGACCAAAACCCTCATGCGCCGTCAGGTGATTGAAGACAGCGTTCGGGTCGATGGTCGCAAGCTGGATGAAGTGCGTCCGATCTCCTGCCGGGTTGGTGTGTTACCGCCGCGTGTACATGGCAGTGGCTTGTTCAATCGGGGTCTGACGCAGGTATTATCCGTTGTCACACTGGGTACTCCTGGCGACGCACAGGAAATGGATGATCTCCATCCGGATGAGAAAAAGCGCTACCTGCACCACTACAACTTCCCGCCCTATTCGGTTGGTGAAACGCGACCCATGCGTACCCCTGGTCGTCGTGAAGTGGGTCATGGTGCCCTGGCAGAACGTGCGCTAATTCCCGTTTTGCCGAAAAAAGAAGACTTCCCTTACGTCCTGCGGGTTGTCTCTGAAGTGCTGTCTTCCAACGGTTCTACGTCAATGGGTTCGGTGTCTGGCTCTACGCTAGCGCTGATGGATGCAGGCGTTCCGATTACCAAACCGGTCAGTGGTGCGGCAATGGGTTTGATCAAAGAAGGAGACGAAATCCGCATCCTGACCGACATTCAGGGGATTGAAGACTTCCTCGGCGACATGGACTTCAAAGTGGCAGGTACGGATACAGGCATCACGGCGCTTCAGCTCGATATGAAGCTCAACGGTCTACCGCTAGCAATCATCGCGCAAGCCATCAATGAAGCCAAGCCAGCCCGTCTGCACATCCTGTCGAAGATGTTAGAAGCGATTAACCAGCCGCGTACGGAGATGTCGCTGTTTGCACCCCGCTTGCTAACCATCAAGATTGACCCTGAGATGATCGGCATGATCATTGGTCCCGGCGGTAAAACCATCAAAGGTATTACTGAAGAAACGGGAGCCAAGATCGACATTGAAGACACAGGCATTGTCACGATTTCGTCGATCGATGGCGAGTCAGCGAAGAAAGCACGCAGCATCATCCAGGGCATGACGCGCAAGCTCAACCAGGGCGATGTGTATATCGGTAAAGTGACCCGTGTGATTCCGATCGGTGCCTTTGTCGAGTTTCTACCTGGCAAAGAAGGCATGATCCACATCTCGCAACTGGCAGACTATCGCGTCGGCAAGGTGGAAGATGAAGTGAACCTCGGCGATGAAGTGATCGTCAAGGTACGCGAGATTGACAACCGGGGACGGGTCAACCTGACTCGTCTCGGCATCCATCCGGATGAAGCAGCAGCGGCTCGTGAAGCAGCGGCCGTCGTCTAAGACGTAGCGTTCGGAAAAAGTTTGTCTGTTTTTAGCAGAGACGTTCTAAGGGACTGTCTCTGCTTTTTTATAGCGCTTGTTCAATCCCCTTGCCTACTGATCCCTATTCAACCTTCATTCAATCTAAAATTTATAGGGCTTTAGGGATAGAGCGATGCTGCTGGGGTTGCACTTCGACCAGCCTTTCTGGCGATCGACATCTTCTACCCTCAAATTAGCCTGACGACTTTAAGTAGACGGTACATGACCCAGTTCCACCTTTTCTAGTTGCTCATGTAACGGTGGGCGGAGTACCAGGTATCCGATCGCGCCTAGCAATGGCAGTAATGCTACCGTCCAAAATAGGCGATCGTCCGTAAGTCCACGTCGCGCCATATCATCCCGCACTAGCGCTGAAAACAGCACCGAGAGCAGACAAAAATCCAGGCTCATGACATGGATAAAGCGGCTCGATCGCCACTGCTCCCCAAAGTCTGTCCAGTCACCCTGGCTAATGCCGTAGAACAGGAGACCAAGTGTTGCGATCGCTAGTGCCAACCCCAGCCACCGTGAGTCCAAAAGTTTGAGCAGCCACGTTTTTTTGCCAACAAATGAGTTGTTTGGCTCTCGCAGCGCCAGATACGGCACGATCGCAAACGCACCGACCGCAAACGATGCAGTCACAAACAACCATGCCGGAATTTTTTGCATCCTACCGTCACTCAATAGCACGCAACTATAGATGACTGGCAGCATACCCATGAGGTTAAACAACGCCACGATAAGCGGATTGATGCCTGCAATTTGCCCGGTCGAAAGGTGCTTGATTAAATCGAATGTCTCAGGACGATCAGGTGGAGCCAGGAAAAAGGCGTAGGTCACAAACGCAATCCATACCAGCCAAAAGCTAATTCTGCTCATACTGTTTCTGTGTCAACTCAGGAAGCACTATCAATTTTTTCTTTTACACTACACGTTAGTTCATGATGTCTCTGCAAAAACTTGCTGCCTCATGAAAAGGCTATGGTAAGATCATAAGCTGCGACCCTATAAAAATCAGGAAAAAACACGAGCTATGCCTCTGCTGCAACAGCGCAAACAAGAACTCATCTCCGACTATCAAGTTCACGAAACCGATACTGGCTCTGCAGATGTTCAAGTTGCTATGCTCACCGAGCGCATCAACCGTCTCAGCGCACATCTCAAGACCAACAAAAAAGATCACGCTTCTCGCAAAGGTTTGTTGCGGATGATTGGCTTGAGAAAACGCCTTTTGTCCTACATTCAGAAGCAGGATAATGGTCGTTATCGGGCACTTATTACACGGCTTGGCGTTCGTGGCTAATCATTTGTGGCTCAATCAGGGACTGTTGTATGACAGCGAAAAAAAAGAAAGTTCAGACTAATGTCACTTCTACCAATGGAGAAGCGGAGACGGCAGCGCGATTGCCGTTTGAACCAGCCCCAACGCGCCAAAAACCATCCAAGCCGCCTGCTACTACTGCCGTAAAGCAGAGTGAAGTAAGCAAAAATACGTTCACGGCAACAAAAGGCCGTTCTAGCCGTGCCGCAACTCCATCGTCTATCCCTGAAGTTGTAAGCCGTCGTATGGTAAGTCGGGCGGCACTCTACTGTGGAGTGCCAAGCGCTTTGGCGGTGCTTACCTTCGTTGTCAGCTATCTTGCGATCGCCAACGATGTGTTTCACCCTCCAACGGCTGCGGTTTTACTAGTTAGTCTAGGCTTGTTCGGTTTGGGCGTACTGGGTTTAAGCTATGGTCCACTTTCTGCCTCCTGGGATGAAGAGCGGATCGGCAACCCGCTTGGATGGGATGAATTTAAGCTGAACTTTGGACGGCTTCGAGATTCTTGGCGTGCAGCCAAAGCGGCTAAGGAAGAATAAATTGAACTGCTAGTCTAAGCCAGTCTAAAGGAACAAGACTATACGTCGCCAACTCGATGGAGGGCAGCGATGCAACCAGCTTAATGCTGTGGGGATCGCTGCTAAAAGTAGTTTTAATTTTAAGAAAAGTATCATTTGGCACATCTAAATAAAAACTTGCTAATCTGCTCGTGTCCTCTTCGTCAATTTTGCGCCAGCTTCTGGGCTGGTTTGCATTGGCTGTCAGCGTAACCACAGGCTGCATCAAATCAGGAAGATTGTTGGCAAGAGCAAAGGCTCGGTATGAATAATGTGATGCTTCATCCCAAGTTATAGGCTTTCTGGTCTCGATCGTTCAGTTTCTAGTTACATAACCCACTATTCTCTCACCAGCAGGAACGTAAACTAATGATTGTGGTCATGAAGATTGGCGCTCCAGAAGCCGAAATTACCCGCCTCACTGACGAGTTCTCTAGCTGGAGCTTAAATCCAGAAAAGATTGTTGGAAAGCACAAGGTCGTCATTGGTCTGGTAGGCGATACGGTTGAAATGGATCCGCTTCAGATTCAGGAAGCAAGCCCCTGGATTGAGCAGGTGCTGCGAGTTGAGAAGCCTTACAAGCGCACCAGCCGAGAGTATCGCCACGGTGAATCGAGCGAAGTCATTGTCCCTACCCCCAATGGAAATGTTGTGTTTGGTGAAGGGCATCCTCTTGTCGTCGTTGCAGGTCCTTGCTCCGTCGAGAATGAGGAGATGATCGTCGAAACAGCGCACCGGGTCAAGGCAGCAGGCGCACAGTTTCTCCGTGGTGGTGCTTACAAGCCCCGTACATCGCCCTATGCATTTCAAGGACATGGCGAAAGTGCGCTTGGGTTGCTAGCAAAAGCACGGGAAGCGACTGGTCTGGGGATCATTACTGAATTGATGGATGCGGCTGATCTGGATGTAGTCGGCGAAGTGGCTGACATGATTCAGATTGGAGCCCGAAATATGCACAACTTTTCACTGCTTAAAAAGGTTGGCGCTCAAGATAAGCCTGTATTGCTGAAGCGTGGGATGTCTGCAACGATCGAAGAATGGTTGATGGCAGCCGAATACATTCTTGCTGCTGGAAACCCAAACGTAGTTTTTTGTGAACGTGGCATTCGCACCTTTGATAACCAATATGCACGGAACACTTTAGATCTATCCGTGATCCCAGTACTGCGATCGCTCACCCACCTGCCAATTATGATTGATCCCAGCCATGGCACTGGACGATCAGAATATGTACCGTCGATGGCTATGGCAGCGATCGCAGCGGGTACGGATTCTCTCATGATTGAAGTGCACCCGAACCCTAAAAAAGCTCTATCCGACGGTCCGCAATCGCTTACCCCCGAACGGTTTGATCGTCTGATGCAAGAGCTATCAGTCATTGGTAAAGCGACCGGACGGTGGCTGACTGAACCTGCTGTCGTTAGTGTTTAGCTGAAGCTAAACACTAACTCTCTTAACCTGATGTAGCGCCCAGGCAGGCTATTTTTGTCTGACCTGGGCTATAACTATCCAGTAAGCCCTTCGTCTATTTTTTTGTGGATTACCAAACGGCTCGGAGTTTGTTGGTTAATCAAGGGATGGCAACGGAGCAGCATCCAGATACTCTACTGATGCGTCTGAAACAAGGGCAGCCGCCAATCCCCGGTCAGATTACGTCGCTTTTACTAGCGCTTAAAGTCGTATTTGAAGCGTTGCGAGAAGCCGATACGTTTGAGCGAGAGCTAGCTGGCTCACTCTATTGCTTGGCAAGCGAGAGTCGGCAGCAATTTGAACGTGGTTTGCGATCGGGTATTGCCTGGCCTCCTCTACTGGATGAAGACTTAACCCGCATTGCTGCCGCAGTCAAAAGCATTTTTGTGGGAACGTGGCAAGGGTAGTGCAAGTGTGTTGGCGATCGCGATGGCTTGTGTTTCACAGCACCGACTTCTTCAAGCAACTGGGTTCTTTTGTAGCTTTCGCTCGCTCAAAGCACTGCTCATCGTAGCCATTGTTACTTAACTCTCACAAGTCACCTATTAAGGTAAAGATGTGATTTTTTCGTAAAGCTTTGGCTGTGTTGCTATCCGCTATGAACTGTTAAACCAGACTTAAAGCCATTAAGACTTAACTTCGCAGCTTAGAGTGTCGCTTTATCAGCGCTTAGCTTAGTTAACCGTTCTTAGAAGGTGTGCAGTAGATTAGAAGCGGCTTACTTTTACAGTAAATGAAGGAACGACAGAGCATGGTAGATTCGACTGAACAGCCAGCCGCACATCAAGTTGTTGTTATTGGTGGTGGCTTTGGTGGGCTGTATGCAGCAAAGGCGTTGGGTCGTTCTGCAGCGGCTGTTACGCTGATCGACAAGCGTAACTTTCATTTGTTTCAACCGCTACTCTACCAAGTCGCAACAGGAACGCTTTCTCCGGCAGATATTTCTTCACCGTTGCGTGGCATCCTCAGCGGCAGCCAAAATACTCAAGTATTGATGGATGAGGTGGTTGATCTAGACACTCATCAACAAAAAGTTGTCCTACAGCAGGGCGAATCGCTCTCTTATGACACGCTGATTGTGGCAACTGGAGTCAGTCATCACTATTTTGGTAATGACCAGTGGCGGCAAACGGCTCCTGGTTTGAAGACTATTGAGGATGCCTTAGAAATGCGGCGGCGGATCTTTGTTGCCTTTGAAGCAGCGGAGAAAGAAACGGATCCAGAACAACGCCGTGCCTGGTTAACGTTTGTTGTGGTTGGTGGTGGTCCAACCGGAGTAGAACTGGCAGGCGCGATCGCCGAACTCGCCTTCAAAACACTGAAACGTGATTTTCGCAACATTGATACCAACGAAGCACAGGTTCTTTTACTGGAAGGTCTGGATCGAGTTTTGCCGCCTTATCCCCCAGAGCTATCGGCAAAGGCAGAAGCCTCCCTTACCAAATTGGGCGTAACAGTAGAAACTAAAGTCCTTGTGACAAATATTCAGGACAATACTGTCACGGTAAAGCGAGATGGTCAGGAGGAATATATCCCGTCGCGCACGGTCTTGTGGGCAGCGGGTGTCAAAGCGTCGGCGATGGGGCAAGTGTTAGCTGACCGAGCAGGTGCGACACTCGATCGCGTTGGGCGGGTCATGGTTGAACCCGATTTGAGTCTGGCAAATCACCCCAATATTTTTGTGATTGGTGATCTAGCAAACTTTCCACACCAGGGCGAACGACCCTTACCTGGTGTGGCACCCGTTGCCATGCAAGAAGGTGAGTATGTTGCCAAACTGCTCAAGCAGCGTTGGCTGGGCAATACGGTGGCACCCTTTGTCTACAAAGATTTTGGTAGCCTCGCTGTCATTGGTCAGAATGAGGCAGTAGCTGATCTTGGCTTTGTGCGGTTTAATGGCGTACTAGCTTGGCTCCTATGGATTTTCGCCCATATCTACTTCTTGATTGAGTTCGACAATAAGCTGATTGTCATGCTGCAATGGGGCTGGAACTACTTCACCCGCAAACGTGGCGCTCGTATTATCACGGGGGAACTCATGCAAGAGAAAGAGACTTCCTACCGTGCGCCGAGTAGTCAAGCGCCAGTTAAAGTTTAGGTGAGGCGTAAGGTTGCGGTTTCTTTGGTTTAAGTGGACGGCTGAGTAATCGTTGCATATTTTTGAGGCAGCAGACTCAAAGGGTTAATCGACGATCGCGCCCCTAATTAATGCTGAGCTATCCGCTCTATAAGCTTGAGGCGCTGATAGCCTGTTCCAGTGGGGTTACGTAAAGCCCGTTTACCGTTTTTAGTGTAGGCGCTTGTAGCTAGTGCAGGTTGAGCTATCCGTACAGGCGCTCAACTTGCACTTGCTTCTACAAATCGGCTTCTACAAGCCAATTTTTATGAGTCAGAATGTTGCTCTTGCGTCAAAATTCCGGCTCTCACTTTAGTGCGATTGCGCCCAAGGACATCAACGTAATAACGTTCTGGAGAGGCTGCCACCTGGATTTTTCGCTGCTCGCACAGCCAGGAGAAATACTTCAATGCTTCTTCGCGTCGTTCAGTCTGTGGGAGGGCTTCGGCTTGCTTCAGTCTTATCTGCCAGTCAGCTTGTGCAACATCGCTGTCGCTATGCCATTCAGTCAGCGGCTGAAACACTAATGAATCAAGCAAGCCTTGAAAGCCCAGAAACGCCAAGCGATAGATCAGTAAATTGCTTAAACGACCGTAGAAATAGCCACCGTGAACATCAACCCCACCATCTTTTCCAGGATCGCCAGAGAAATCAACATAGGCTTTGAGGAGTTTGGCGTAATTGAAGAATGTTAGGGGCGATCGCTGCCCTTCGCAGATCAAAACATTCATTTCTTGCTGATGGCGGTTTTTGTAGGTGGTGAAATCTTGGTACTCAGTGCAATCAAAATATGTGAACAAATCTGCGATCGATTCAGGATCTTGTTTCGTCGCGGCAAGTGATTCTTCGTCAACCTTCTCAGCTTCTTTTCTGGACGGGTCTCGCTGTAAACCCTGAGTATTCTGCTCTAAGGTTTGTACGCCAATGTAATTCAAAAGATGATCAACCTTTCCACTAATTAACTGTTGAAAGTTGACAATTCCATAAACATTTTGTTGCGATAGATTTACGCTTACATTGCCTAACCGAAAGCCCTGCGAACGAGTACTCGCTGGATACGAAAAATAGTTAGCCGTTGTTGAAGCCAACCGTAAGGCGAGATCACCTTCACTGCTAAAAAGGTACGCTTCTTCAAAGCGCCGCAGGGCTGAACGCAAGAAGTTTGTACGACCAGAGATAATGGTTGTGAGCGGAATATCGGGCGAAATCAGAATTAAACGCCCTAACAAAAAAGTGCGGCCAATATGAGACGGTGGCAGTTTCTCTAAACTTTGACTGTCGCCAATAGCTGCTGGATCAAACACATCAGAAAGGATACGGATCACTTGTGCTGTGACAAAGCCGCCCATACTGTGACCAATAAACGTTAGTCGGATACGCGGATTTTCTCGATTCCAATACTTGGCTGCATCTTGAAATTCGGCAGTGGTGTACGCTGGTTTCTTTGCACGAACCAAGCTGTCATAAATGTTTAGAAAAATGGTATCATCGACCGCTGACAACTTGCCTTGCTTCAGCTCAGCTAAGAGTGGACGAAACTTATCCTCCTGGTAATGGCTCAGATAATCTGGCTTAGTCTCGATCGCTTCCCAAGTTTTTCTAACTGCTTTTGACAGCACATCAAGCGGCAGTTCGGAGCGTTCACCCACTTCTTGGATCACTGTTTCAAAAAGTGAGTTATTGATGTGACGCTTTATCAAGCCGAGGTCAAGTTGCCGGATAAATTCAACTAAGTCAGGAACACCAAAGTTAGTAGCGCGGTAGGAGTCTCGGAAGTAAACAATAGTACGCAGGACAAATAAAGTGCCAACAAGCATTGATGTTGCAACACCCAGAATGATCAGTATGGCAGCAAGGAAATCAACGATCGGCGTTGGAAAAATAAGGAGCAACAGTAACCCGATCGCAGCCAAAATTGCCCCACCACGGAACAGCAGGGTCAAAATTACAGGTAAAGCTTTACCAGCATTCTTGAGGTTTGAAGGAACGCTTTCTGACGGCCAGCGATAGCCCAGGTAAACAAAACTATTAGGCTTACTAGAAATCGCTAGATCTTGTTGATTAAGGTATTTCCAGGTCTTCTGCCAGCCTTCCCGCACAGAGTCTCTACCATCAACCTGTTTCTCACCTTGGGTAATTTTTTCGATGCCTGTGTTGTAACCATGAATTTGAATAACAAGCCCTGTGTAGCTGTTATTCAGCCGCGTATTTTGGTAGAGCCTCTCAACAACATCACTAACGGTTGGCACAAGACCATCTGGTTTGCATTCGTCGTCTTCCATGTCAATGGGTGCTGTACTACGCACAAAGAAACCAGGTACGGTTTGGGGTTTTCCTTCAATCAGTTGCCCTTGACAAAACTCATCAACCCAGAGATCCATTTTGCATCCTCACTAAGAAACCAGATTGATCGGTAGCCCTAATTATTTGTAACAAGGGAGCTTTGCCGCTAGAAAGCTGGAGTGCTTGCAAACGTCAGCAAGTGAAAACATTTGAGCGATCGACGACAAAACTTGCCGAATTTTAGCCTAATTCATCAATAAGATTTTCTTTGCCAAGAACAATTAAAGTAAGCGTTCATTGATCTTCACTGAGTCATACGCTACTGTGAATTGGTTTAATTGGTGTACGAGGCTGAACGAATGGAGGTTATTCCAGCGATCGATTTGTTAGAGGGGCGCTGTGTGCGACTGTATCAGGGCGATTACGAGCAGGCACAAACGTTTGATGAGAATCCAGTCGCAGTGGCGCGGCAGTGGGCAGAACAGGGCGCAACCCGCTTGCACATTGTCGATCTAGATGGGGCGAAAGCGGGACATCCTGTTAATGTAGCGGCGATCGAGGCGATCGTACGTGCTGTTGCTGTGCCGATTCAAGTTGGTGGTGGTTTACGCGATCGTTCCAGTGCGGCGGCGTTGCTAAAGCTCGGCGTGCAGCGAGTGATTCTAGGCACTGTGGCAGTTGAGCAGCCCAACCTTGTGCGTGAACTGTGCCAGGAGTTTCCCGATCAAATCGTGGTGGGGATCGATGCGCGTAACGGGCGCGTAGCGACCAGAGGTTGGCTAGAAACATCTGAAGTGCTGGCAACCGAATTGGCGCAACAGATGGCAGCTTTAGGCACTGCTGCGATTATTTACACTGACATTCACCGCGATGGCACACTGCAAGGTCCCAATTTGGAAGCGCTCAGAGAACTGGCAGAGGGCGTGACGGTACCAGTGATTGCATCCGGTGGCATGAGCACTGTGACCGATTTGTTGAGCTTGCTGGCACTAGAACCGTTGGGTGTAACGGGGGCGATCGTCGGTCGTGCCCTTTACACCGGAGACATTGTGCTGCAAGAGGCCTTACGAGCAGTGGGGCAGGGTCGTTGGCAGGATGTTCCACCTGACTTTGGTACGTCAGCGCTAGCGTAAACGCCTGGATGAAGCCCTCTAGAGAGGCTTAAGAATGAAGCATCATTCGGCTGCCTGCCAAATCGCGGATGAGGGGCAATTTAGAGTGAATGTAGTGAGTGTAGGTGTCGGCTTCATCGTGGTCGAGCGATCGCTGCGTTTTAAGCTGCTTGAGTAACCATTGCACCAAGCTGCCGTCATCGAGATTAAGCAATAGCTGAGACTGGCTAGTTTCCACAACAGACCAAAGCTGACGCAGCATGGATGGGGACATACAACTTTTTCCAAATAAGGACTAGAGAGGTATTGCTCAGAAGTTGATGCCATTGGACTGACTAAGCACATAATCTTCTGGTTAGCCCTGTCTACGCTCACAATAGCGAACCAACCGGAACCAGTTATCGGATCACATAAGACGATACAAGAGTTACAAATTGCTTCATTATCCGATTTATATCTTGACCTTCGCACTCATAAAGCGATCGCCCCAGTAGCCAGGTGTAGACATGAGACTAAGCGCAGAGGCTGAAAGATCAACCCTCAGATCTGAGTGCAGAGCGTCCCATTGTTCTTCTTACTTAACGTGTTCTTCTAACTCAGCGTCCGGCATACAACTGCATTGGCTCTTTGATCAAGCGGATGTAAAGATGACGGAAGGTTGATTTGATGACGCGGGGCATCCCGAAGTCGATCGGCATCAGAGCGTCCGGCAGTTTCCAGTCTGTGATGTGGAGTGCCTGCGGCTGTAGCAAGGGAAAGTCGATCGCCTCAACTGTGGAACATAGCCCCAACCGTTGAGAGGCAGCGACCGTCGGCACAGAAGCAGGATCGACGTTGAGAATAGCCACGATCGCCCGATCAAGCGCAAAGACATCACTGGATGCAGCCAGTAAATTGAGACGACGCGGTTCCCCCCCGCTAGGTCCATTGCCCTCGTGCCCAATGATGCCATCCAGAATAGTGAGGTCGGGAGCGATCGCCCGTGCCGTTTCAACCAGCATTTCGCCAAAGCGATCGCAATCTTTACCCGCTTCCATGTGCCACCAGGCTTTCATTTTGCCAGGAACACAGCCAAACAGATTTTTCACGCCCATTGTCAGGGTGAGCTGGACATGAGACTTTACCTTCGGCAGGTTGATCACCACGTCAGCATCGATCGCTTCCTTAGAAAGCAGCAAATGATTAAACTCTGCACTCACCGTTTCGTAACGCTTGCCGTGAAACTCTACGATCGGCAGCTTCAGTGCATCGGTCAGCGGCAAGTAACCATTCGCTTTTGCAACTCCCTTCGCACTGCCAAACGCCGGACCATCGCCCAAAAAAGGCTTGCCGCCTGCTGCCTGCACCATCTGAGCGATACAGTAAACCATCTCTGGTCGTGTGACGCATTCCTTCCCAGGACGCGACCCCGTCAGCAAATTGGGCTTTAGCAAAACACGATCGCCCGGTTTGACAAAGGCTGCCATACCGCCCAGCGGCTCTAGTAACGTTTCGAGCGACTGACGTAGTTGGGCGCGATCGTACGACTGAGCGCGTAGCAAGCAAACCGATGGCTGCACATTCATAAAAGATCTGGCGAGGATAAAGTTAACTTTGTTGAACAGAGTCTGCAATTAACCGTTATTCGTGAGCACGGCTAAGAGCGGTGATACGCTGGGCATGCGCAAAAACCCCTTCACCATGAATTTGGGCGATCGAGGGCTTCAGTTCAATTTTCAACACATTAGCGCGGCTCACGCACACCGTTTGATCCGCTAGATGAAAAAACCACCATTCCTTATCGAGAATCCGCCGGATTTCTTGCTGCAATTCCTGTTCCAGCGCTGCCGGATCAGCTAACTGCGAAAATTTAAACGACTCCACCTGTCCATTCAGGTAATAAATGGTAATCTGCATCTCGTTATCGTGTTGGCTATGCATCTCCGTTTCTCCTCATTCAATTGGCTACTAGGTTAAAAGGTCGCAAATAGTGGCATTGTAGCGGCAACCATCACGATCGCAATAGCGTTGTAAGGCAAAACAAAACTGTCACACGCTGTTTTTGACTCAGCGACTTGAGTTCTAAAGTTAAAAAAGCTACGCCTCCGTTGGAAGCGCAGCTATCTAAATCCGATCGAGTTAACAGTACGAGAATGCGGCTGAATTAAACCTCGCTAGTTTGTTTAGCCGCTTCTGCCTTGCGCTTCCGCAACACACCAAAGCCCAGTCCAATGAGACCTGGCAAAAGAGCTGGAGTAGGGATATTGTTACTGGGTTTGACCGGATCATTCGTTGTACCACTATCAGTGTCAGCCAAGAAGGTCATACTGCCAGTAAAGCCGGTAGCGTAGTTCAAACTTAAGCTCCCAAACAGATCACCCAACGAGATGTCGATCGGCACCGAGTAACCAAATGAAGTCGGAGCGGTTCCAGTTTGCACTGTGAAGGATGTTCCATTAAACGAGCCGGGTGTTGAGGGGTTACTACCGTTATCAAACACAGTGTTGCCAGGGATGGCATTAATCAGTAGCGACCGAATCGCTTTTCCAGAATCAGCCGCAAATGTCCAGGGTGAACTGAAAGTGTCGCCTGACTGAAGCAGGCTCCAACCACTACCAGAAACACCGCCGGCTCCAGGTCCCGTCGCAGCCCAAGTAAGGGTTTCAGAACCGCCAGCCAGGAAGTCTGCCGTCACCTTCATGCCTGCCATCTGATTACCAAAGGTTTGGAAGCCAGTCAGCGTTGTAGCATGAGATGGTAAAGCACTGATTGTCCCAAACGCAATAAAAGCAGCTCCAACTATGGCTACTGGCAGCTTTTGTGTGATGGTTGAAATAGTCATTGAAATTTACTCCTAAAACAAAGGTAAACGGTAGGAGTACCCTGAGAGCGAAAGAGGAATTATGCTCGCTAATCAGTCACTTTTTAGCATGTGAACGTAGCCTCCCTACACTAAGCAGTGGTTTAACGCTACTTAGTTGGGTGATGCACAGGGAGTTGGTGATGCGATGAAAATTTAGTGATGCTACGAAGACTGAGGAACGCACCCGAGCCAAATCACTGTTTGATTGCTGGCTCTTCAATTTCGCTTCTGTACAAAATTTAGCTTGAGTCTTCTCAGTACGATAGTCATTTCACGTAGCTTTATACAAAAGACACACTGGGTCTATGTGGAGTTTACTGAGATGAAAACGACGTTAAAGGTTCACTAACGGTTTATTTAGAGCGACACTCTGCGCTAACTGGTTGAATTTTGGGCAGGCTGAATCATAATGGGGCATCTTATCCGCAAGCCCCACGTTTCACTGCAACCAGGAGAAAATATGTCGCACTTGGCGTTATCTCAACCGTCTGCTACTTTGCCATTAGCCCCTGTAACAGCCGTGCGTAAAGCCTGCTATTGGTTGAAACGGCAGGCATCGGGAGCAAATTTGGCAGTGATCGTGGGTCTTACTGGAGGCATGATGATTGCCCCTGCGATCGCGCCTTCTGCCGTTCATGCGTATACCGGCACAGTGAACGTGACGATCGATGTGCAGCCTAGCGAAACCTACGACACATTAGTGCGTCGTGCCGAAGCGATCGCCAGAGCCGCTACACAACGTAGCTTCGATCGCGACATTTTGGTAACAGATGTGGCGATCGTGGTGATTGCTCAGAGTGCCGCTTCCACAGTGCCAGTACTCTCACTCACAACAACCCGCCCTCAATGGCGTGGTCAGCCTGACCCCCGTCGTTGGGCTACTTATTACGGCACTGCTAAAGCACTCCTACGTCTGAATCAATCGCCCTCTGTAGCCGGAACAACCGTTCGACCTACGATTACGAACTCAACGTCAACTGCCCCCACAACCCCGACAGCATCCCCAAATTAGACTCAGCCGCGAGCGATCGCCCCCAATACTTCAACGGCACCTACAGCTGCTCCTGGTAGTGCAACGGGTAGCCCACAAATGCCACCCACAGCCACACCTGGTGCCATTCTCCCGTCGTGCATTTCAACGCCAGGGAACCTTAGGAAGTGAGGGGAAAGGCTCAAGGATGAGGGCTAAAGGCTAAAAGGAGAACAGGAAGTAGGGTGAAACTCAAAACTCAAACTTTCATCCTTCATCTTTCATACTTTATCCTTTGATTTGTTAAGCTCTGTTTCAACTTCGCAGGATCTCCTCCAACTCAGGGATCTGCATGAAATGTCCGTGATACCATGCATCCTGTAGCTTCTAACAATGTAGGAGAAAACCTTTGGCACTACGGGTTGCGGTTGTCGGTGGCGGTCCAGCAGGCTCCTCTGCGGCGGAAGTTTTGGCAAAAGCGGGTATTGAAACCTATTTGATTGAGCGCAAGTTAGATAACGTCAAGCCTTGCGGTGGTGCAATTCCGCTGTGCATGGTGAGCGAATTTGACCTGCCGCCCGAAATTATCGATCGTCGTGTCCGCAAGATGAAAATGATCTCTCCCTCAAATGTGGAGGTCAACATTGGCGGCACGCTCAAGGATGACGAATATATCGGCATGTGCCGTCGAGAAGTGCTGGATGGCTTCATGCGCGATCGTGCTGAAAAGCTCGGCACGAAAGTCATCAACGGCACGATGCACAAGCTAGAAATTCCTGGCAACGACAAAGACTCTTACACGCTGCACTACGCGGATCATTCCAATGGCAGTCTGGAAGGTACACCCAAAACCTTGAAAGTGGATCTGGTGATTGGTGCCGATGGTGCCAATTCACGAGTGGCGAAAGCGATCGATGCGGGTGACTACAACTACGCGATCGCCTTCCAGGAGCGGATTCGTCTGCCTGAAGACAAAATGGCGTACTACAACGAACTGGCAGAAATGTATGTTGGGGATGATGTGTCGCCCGACTTTTACGCCTGGGTGTTTCCTAAGTACGACCACGTAGCAGTCGGTACGGGTACCATGAAGCCCAACCAGTCAAAGATCAAACAACTGCAAGCGGGCATTCGCGCTCGTGCAGCCGAAAGACTGCGCGGCGGCAAAATTATTCGTGTGGAAGCGCACCCCATTCCTGAACATCCCAGACCACGCCGAGTTGTCGGTCGGGTCGCCCTGGTCGGTGATGCGGCTGGAACGGTGACAAAATCATCCGGTGAAGGTATTTACTTCGCAGCGAAGTCGGCGCGGATGTGTGCCGAAGCGATCGTAGAGTTTTCTCACAAGGGCGATCGCGTGCCCACCGAAGCGGATCTCAAGGTGTACATCAAGCGCTGGGACAAGCAGTACGGCTTGACCTACAAGGTGCTGGATATCTTGCAAACCGTCTTCTACCGCTCCGATGCGACCCGTGAAGCGTTTGTCGAGATGTGCTCTGACATTGATGTGCAAAAGCTCACCTTTGACAGCTACCTGTACAAAACAGTGGTGCCAGCGAATCCGCTGACGCAGTTGAAGATTACCGCAAAGACGATCGGTAGCCTGATTCGCGGCAACGCCCTTGCACCCTAAAGTCCAAAGCCTTTTCATGCCGCCAAGTCTTTAGTTGAAGCGTATTAATCGCTGGCACAACTCTGTTGCCGAGTCGGTTAGCGTAAGATTATTGACAAGGCGGCATTTTTGGGTTCCTGGTAGAGCGAAAGCAAGGCAGTAGCTATGCCCAGGAAAATTCGAGAGTTGAAAGCTCAAATTATGCGTGAAGGGTTTGTTTACCTACCGAAACGCGGTAAAGGAAGCTACCAGCGTTGGCGGCATCCCCTGCTTGGAAAAACACTGACAATTTCTGGCAAGGATGGGGATGATGTGCCGTCCTATTTAGAGAAACAACTGGCGAAGTTCCTTACTGCACTGGAAGAGCTAAGGGAGGATAAAGATTCATGAGTCGATACAGCATGATTGTCCAATGGTCTGATGAAGACCAGCTTTTTCTTGTCACCATCCCAGAGTTTGCTGACGCTGTCATGATGCCTTGCACTTATGGCAAAACTCGTGAGGAAGCAATCCATAACGGTGAAGAAGTAATTGAAATGTACCTGGAAGCTTGGCAGGCAGAGGGTGAATCGATCCCAGAACCCAGGACGCTGCAACTTGCTTAATGGTCGTTCTTGTTTCAACTAAGGATATTCTTGTTTGAAGTGAGGCTGTTCTTGTTTTAACCAGGAATGTTCTTGTTTCAAGTGCGTTTGCGCAGCGTTCCGTTCGCATCGCGTTCCGAAGGAAAGGAATCGTTCCTGGTTGAAATGCGATCGTTCCTGCTTGAGACGACAAAGTTCTTGTTTCAAGTGAGAATGTTCCTGTTTTGAATGCGATCGTTCCAGGTTGAAGTGCGATCGTTCCTGTTTGAACTAGGAACGTTCTTGTTTCAAGGGCGATCGTTCCTGTTTTGAATGCGATCGTTCCAGGTTGAAGTGCGATCGTTTCTGCTTGAAACAACAAAGTTCCTGTTTCAAGTGAGACTGTTCCTACTTTGAGTCGAAATGTTCCTGTTTGAAGCGAGAACTGTCCTATTCGCGATTAAAACCTCGGCGGTTGAGACCGCGATCGCGCAATACATCGCACTGTCAATGCCAAGACTTCTGACATTCGTGTCGGTTTGAGCGTGAAGCGTGAAGCTCTCAACCAAAACCTCGGCAGTTTAAGCCTCGATCGTGCCGCACGTTGCACAGCCCGTGCCAAAGCTCCGAAGTTTGCACAGCGCGAAGTGTATATGTGAAGCGTTCGACTAAAGACTTGGCGGTTTATACTCCTCAGTGTTTCGGTACGATGAGGGACAGATTCATCTCCATCTGGTGCAATGAACGAAGCGCTCCTCAAGGTTTTTCAGCAGGCATACCAGGATTCGATCTGTTTCCTTTGATTGAACCAGATGAGATTGAGAAGTTTCGGGTAGACTACGGGCGCGAGGTGTTGGTGCGGCTGAAGCAGGAAGTGAACGCTTCCACCAAGGCGCAAAAGTTTGTCTTTGCGGGTCATCGTGGCTGCGGCAAATCCACCTTACTGAAGCGCTTTACGGTAGATTTGCAACCCCAGCACTTCGCGGTGTTCTTTTCCATTGCGGATCTGTTGGAACCGTCTGCTGTCACCCATCGCAATATTCTGTATGCGATCGCCCTGCAACTGTTAAGTGCCGCTACAAAAGCAAATGTCTCCGTTGACGATGACATCAAGGAAAGCTTGTTGGGCTGGCTCACTACGACTCACAAAGAAAAAAAAGAGCAAACCATTAAGTCGGAAATTGGGTTTGGCATCGACAAATTGCTGAATCTGGCAACCGTAAAGCTCCAAAAAGAGCAGGCGTTTCGAGACGAAATTGAGAAGGTTTACGAAAAAAAAGTGTCGGATTTAGTGGGCAAAGCCGATCGCATTGCGGCTGCCATTCAAATCGTCACCAAAAAGCCCGTGCTTGTAGTGATTGATGACCTGGATAAACTGGATTTGCCGCTGGTGGAGTCCATTTATCGCAACAACATCAAAGTGCTGTTCTCGCCTCAGTTTCGGATTGTGTTTACCATCCCCATCTCGGCAACCCAGGAGCCGCAAGTGATGGGTGCGCTCACATCCGAAGGGATTGTTCGTCCCCAATTGTTTCCCGTATCGAAGTTTTTCCCTAAGCAAGACTGCCACAAGCCCGAAGCCGATCCGATCGCCAAAACCGTCAATCTCTTTTTAGCGGTATTAGCTAAACGCATTCCAGAAGCACAGATTGAACCGGAGACTGCCCGTAAAATGGTGCTCAAGAGTGGCGGCGTGATGCGCGAACTGGTACGCCTAGGGCGCGAGTGTTGCACTGAATGTATGGTGCAACTGGAACTGGAACCCGATCGCGCTGACCTGACCATCAACGATGAGATTCTCACGGCAGCGCTGCGGAATCTTCGCAACGATTTTGCCCGTCAAATTGGCACCGATCTCATTCCCGTGCTGAAGCAAGTCTGTGCCACCCTCAACAACAAAGATACCGACAGCATGGCGTTCGTAAAATTGTTGCATGGGCTGATGGTGCTGGAATATGAAAACGATGATTTGTGGTACAACGTCCATCCGATCGTGGTGGATTTGCTGCGGCAGCGAGGCTTACTTTAAGTAGGACGATGCCATGCCCCAACCCACTGCCACCGACCCGTCCGACCTTGCAAACCTCAATCAGCGTCATCTGAGACGGTTGGTACTCTCTGTGCGGGCAAGCTTACACAAGCTAAATCTGCTGATTGCCATCTGCGATAACCCGTTCTATCGAGATGACCTCATTCGTACCTATGAGGCAGAACTGAACGCAAACGATGTTGCCTGCTATCAAGTGTCGCTCGATCGCCAGCAGCCCAGCCTCAAGCAAAGCTTGCTCGACTGGCAGACACAAACCCCCGACTGGCAACCCGAAACTCCAACACTAATCACTGTGCGCGGCGGCGATGAACTGCTGGGAATGCGCCTGGAACAACCCAAATCTGCCCAGGAGCGGTTTTTCTTTTCGGTACAGTGGACGCGGGAGGGACTGCGGGAGTTTCAGTTGCCGATCGTCCTGTGGGTGACAGAGGCAGTCGCGCAGGGATTGGCGCAGCAGGCACCCGACTTCTGGAGCTGGCGTGGCGGCGTGTTTGAGTTTGTGCAGCCCATGTCGTGGCAGCCCCCCGACCCATCACGGCAGGGCTGATCTATCAGCCGTAGAAAATAGAGAATGGAGAGGTTGTTTCTCAGTATCTGTGGTCGCATGAGCCTGATTGAGCATCTGCAAACGATTCGTGATTTCCGTACGCAACCGGAGTACCCGTTGTGGGTGGTGTTGCTGCTGGTGGTGATGGGCACGATGAGTGGCTGCACAGGCTATCGTCCGCTCGCCGACTTTGTGGCTCGCCATCAAACGGAGTTATTGTCGCTGTTGGACTTACCGAGGCAGCGCCTACCGAGTTTATCGACCCTCCGTCGCATCATGGTACGGGTCAATTTTGAGTCGTTTACACAAGCCTTCAATGCGTGGGCACAAGAGCGCTTTGTCCCAGCACCGGGTGAACACCTGGCGACCGATGGTAAAAGCATCAAAGCCAGTGTGCGCGACTATGACCAAGCCTATCAAGACTTTGTCAGTGTGGTGTCAGCCTTCAGTGTGGCGCAGGGTGTCGTGGTGAGTTTGGCACCCATGCGGAACCATCAAACTAGTGAAATTAAAACCGTTGAAGTGCTGCTCGAAACGCTGCAACTCCAGGGTGTGTGCTTTAGTCTCGATGCCTTGCACACCCAAAAAAACAGTGGCGCAGATTATCCACAGCGGTAATGACTATTTGATCACAGTCAAAGGCAATCAGCCCAAGTTATTGGAGCCGTTGCAGACTCAGTTTGAGCAAGTGCCAGCCCAAAGTGTAGACACGCAAACGGAACAGACCCGTGACCGCCAAACGCAACGCACAGTGAGTGTCTTAGACCAGGTTGCTGACCTTGATCCGCAGTGGGTCGGTGTACAACGGCTCGTGCGAGTGGAGCGGGTCGGCACCAGAGCCAACCGACCGTGGACCGAAACCATGTTCTACATCAGTTCACTGACGCTGGATGCTGCTGGCTTTGCTCAACGCATTCGGCAACATTGGCACATTGAAAATCGCCTCCATTGGGTCAAAGATGTGGTCTTGAAAGAGGATTGCACGCCTTTGTGTGATGGCAATGCCCCAGTGAATTTCGCCATTGTCCGCACCATGGCGCTCAATCTCTTTCGGCAGCATGGCTTTGATTCCATCACCCAGGGCTTACGTCGGCTCGCCCATGACATCCCAACGCTCTTTTCCTTTTTTCGATAGATCAGCCCTGCGACCCATCACGGGGATTCGATCTCCCCCAACCCGACTCCACCGAAGCCTCCAACACCCTGGCAAATCCTGCCGACTTAGAGCAGCAAATCGCTACCCTGCAAGCCGAAGACCCGAATTCACCACTGTTAGAGAGCTTGTACCAGAGCCTGGGTGAAACGTACTACGACCGTCTTCAGCAAGGGAAGGCGATCGACCGCCCTCAGGAAACAGCCAACGCGATCGCCGCCTTTCAAGCCGCGATCGCCCGCCGCGAAACCCTCTATGACCACGCACCCTTAGCAACCAGCCTGGTCTACCTGGGATTGCTCTACCAGTCGCAGGGACGCTACTCTGAAGCCGAACCGTTGTTGGTGCGCTCGCTCCAGATCGACAAGCAGATTTACGGCGAAGAGCATCCCGAAGTTGCTACTAACCTGCATAATTTGGCGTTGTTGTATCAGTCGCAGAGACGCTATGTTGAAGCGGAACTGTTGTTGGTGCGCTCGCTCCAGATTGATCAGCAAGTTTATGGTGAAGACCATCCCGAAATCGCTACAAACCTGAATAACTTGGCGGCATTGTATCGTTTGCAGGGACGCTACTCTGAAGCCGAACCGTTGCTGGTGCGCTCGCTCCAGATCCGTGAGCAGCAGTTAGGGTCAGACCATCGGAGTACCGCAACCAGCCTGAATAATTTAGCGGCATTGTACGAGTCGCAGGGGCGCTACGCTGAAGCGGAACCACTGTATGTGCGCTCGCTCCAGATCCGGGAGCAGCAGTTAGGGGCAGACCATCCCGATACCGCACTCAGCCTGAATAATTTGGCGGGGTTGTACGATTTGCAGGGATGCTACGCTGAAGCCGAACCGTTGTATCTGCGATCGCTACAGATCTATAAGCAGCAGTTAGGGGCAGACCATCCCAATACCCAAACCGTGCGAAAGAATTTGGCAATGTTGCGGCAGGCGATGGAGAAGGAGTGATGGAAACGGGCGGATTAGCTTGATGGGGTGATTGCTGATTAACAGTGAGCCACTTGCTAAAATGATAAGCGATCGCATTCCCACAACCGCCGTGAACTACCAAGACATTATTACCATTGAACCTGGCAAACGTAGCGGCAAACCCTGCATCCGAGGGATGCGGATCACAGTCTATGATGTTCTCTCCTATCTTGCGTCTGGGATGACAACTGAGGAAATTCTGGTAGATTTTCCCTATCTCACCCGCGATGATATTCTTGCCTGCCTTGCCTACGCTGCCGATCGCGAGCAGAAGATTTTGACAGTTGCGGCATGAAGCTTCTCTTTGATCACAATCTTTCCCCACGTCTCGTCAATCTACTAACTGACCTCTATCCCCACTCGCAGCACGTTTTTCTGGTCGGCATGGAGCAAACGAACGATCAACAAATTTGGGACTACGCAGCCCAAAATGACTTTACGATCGTCACCAGAGATTCTGACTACAACGATCTCAGCCTCATTCGAGGCTTTCCACCCAAAGTGATCTGGGTGCGTCGGGGAAACTGTTCAACTCAAGCAATTGAGCAGATGTTGCGATCAACAACAACGACGATTCAACGCCTCGCAGAGGACGGCTCGATTGGCATTCTGACACTCTACTAAGCGGCAATGATTTCTCTGACTCGCTAACCTCTGTGATGTGGTCAATTCAAGCCGCAACGGAAACAGGTTGAGGGGGCGCAAGAACTTTTTCCTGGCAGTATTCCAGGTAACCTGCGATCGCTTCTTGAGCATTGGCGATCGCTTATTCTGCTTATATGAGGCGATCGCTCATACCATCTTCTAACAACTGACTTATTTGCTTCTGCAAGAATGGAACTTTGCTTTGCACGACATCCCAAATAATTTCATTCTCAATTTGAAAATAGGTATGGGCTAAAATATCGCGTAGTCCTGCTATTTTACGCCACTCGATTTCAGGGCTACGCTCACGCATATTTGTGGGGATGTTCTTGACCGCTTCCCAATAATCTGAAGATTACGAATCACAGCATCAAAAGTGCGATCGTCTGCGATAAATTGCTCAAAAGTCATGCCGTTGGTGTAGCGCAGCACTTTTTCACACGCAACAAGAATATCAGTCAGATAGAGTTGAAAATCACGCGACATGAATCGCCTCTTGTTCTACTACTGACCGAATTTGAGGCTTGAGTGAGTTCCAACTGACTAGATCAAGTTGACATGCAATTGATCCTCTAAAAAAAAAATCACATCCATGTAGCGATCGAACGTGATTGGCGGTTCAAACTCCACCAAAACATCAACATCGCTGGCAGACGTTGCTTCATCTCGCGCCACAGAACCGAACAATGCGAGCGATCGCACACCTAGCGTTTTCAACGTCGCCTGATGCTGCCTTAGAATTACAAGAACGTTGTCACGCTGCATAGAGAGTTTCTACGATAGGGCAGGGATGCCATGATTCTGCCATCATTTCCTCCACTAATCATGACTGACAAGCTAGAGAGGACAATTGCTCACTTACGCTTTCCAAAACACAGACTTACTGCCCCAGATAGGCTTCTAACACCTGAGCATTGGTTTGAATTTCGGTGGGGGTGCCAACAGCGAGATTGCGCCCTTCGGCGAGTACCCAGACCCGATCGCACAGAGACATAATCACGTCCATATTGTGCTCAATGATCAGGAAGGTGAGTCCTTCGCGGTTCCAGGTGAGAATGCGATCGCAGATCTGATTGATGAGCGTAGGGTTTACGCCAGCGGCAGGTTCGTCTAGCAAAATCAGCTTGGGCTGGCTCATCAGCGCTCGTCCCATTTCCAGCAGCTTGCGTTGACCGCCGGATAACGCGCCTGCGTATTCATGTGCCATGTGTACTAAGCCGATCGACTCCAGAATGGTCATGGCGCGATCGCGCTGCTGACGTGTTTCGGCGTTAATCTGCTTTTGTTTAAACCAGGTCAGCCAGAAGTTCTCTCCCGTTTGGTGTTGGGCTGCCAGCAGCATGTTTTCCAGCACCGAGAGGCGAGACAGCACTCGTGCGACTTGAAAGGTACGGATCATGCCACGCTGCGCGATCTGGTGCGACTGAAGTTGGTGGATGGGTTCGCCATCGAACAGCACGCGCCCCTTATCAGGATGGATGAAGTTTGAGAGCAAGTTGAAGAGGGTCGTTTTGCCAGCGCCGTTAGGCCCGATCAGTCCCGTAATGCTGCCCTGGGCAACATCAAGCGCCACCTGATCGACTGCCACCAGACCACCAAAACTCTTGATCAGCCCACTCGCTGCCAGGATCGGCAGTTGTAGCTTGGCAGGACGATCGATCGGTTCAACGTCCGCCAGAATGTCTGCCAGGTCTTCACTGTCAGGATGACTCAAGTGCTCTACCGGATCAACGGTATGAGGGTTTTCATCGACCAAGAGAGAGTTCCTCCTTTTTGCCTAAAATGCCTTGCGGACGTGCCATCATCAGCACAATGAGCAACAAGCCGATCACCATAATCCGAAACGCTCCGGCTCTGCCTTCATCAAGCTGGGGTGGAATGGCAGGCACGATCGCGTGGAGTGCCGGGGCGATCGCAGGCAGCAAAAACCGCGTCACGGAGTTGTATGCCCAAAAAATTGCCGCTCCCAGCAGCGTTCCAGCATTGTTACCAGCCCCACCCAGCACAACGATCGTCCATGCCTGAAAGGTAATCAATGGAATAAAGCCATCGGGATTAATGAAGCTTAACTGCCATGCGTAAAAGGCTCCGGCAATGCCCGCGATCGCGCCGCCCAGCATGAGCGACTGGAGCTTATACCAAAACACATTCTTACCCAGTGCTTTTGCAACATCTTCATCTTCACGGATCGCCTTGAGGACACGACCCCAGGGCGATCGCACTAGCGCTTCCAGTCGCCAATATACCAGTGCCAGCACCAGCACCAGCAGCAGCATCAGACCCGCTTTATAGGAATAGTCGTAGAGCGAAACAGCACCTGCCCAGTACAGCACTAAGCCTAAAACAGCAGTGGAGAGACCGAGTGCCAGTTTGCCAATGCGCCCCGGTTGGGTTCCGTCGCGGGTGTCTTGCCCCAGGCGATCGCGCCGTTGCCATATCCAGCGCCATAGTTGCCAGCCTGCAAGCGCAAAGATCGCCGTCCAGACACCAATCATGCCAAGCTTGCTAATCAGTGTGGGTCTGGTCAGGGCTTCTAGCGGCAAGGGATAGCTGTAAACGCCCCGTGAGCCTTGCGTGAGCCATTCTTCGTTGAGGGCAATGAGGCGGATAACTTCAGACACGCCGATCGTCACGATCGCCAGATAGTCTTCTCGCAGGCGCAACGTGGATAGCCCAATCAGTAAGCCTAACCCAGCCGACAGCACTGCCCCAAGCAGCACTGCCAAAAGCAGCGGTACACCCTTCATGCTCAACAGTACGGTGGTATATGCCCCAACAGTCATAAAGGCAATGTGACCAAAATTAATGAGACCCGTAAAGCCCCACTGCAAATTTAAGCCCAGGCTAAACAGGGCAAAAGTCGCAGTGAAAATTATCAACGAGACAAGATAACCAGGCGTAAAAAACAGCAGAATGCCGCTGAAATCGAGCATGAGCAGTGTTAGCAAAGAGCGATTGGATCGTATCGTATCAGTCAACTTGAACCAGTAGCGATCGATTTTATACGGAGCCTACTTCAGTCCAGTCGGTTTGTCGCATCAAGACAAGGCGCGATTTAGCGAATCGTTTGAGCATTCTAAGCGGTGCGATCGCTATCTGGTTTGAACCTATTGGTCGGGGTCATCATGAGTCTTCTGAAAGCGCCAAATTTTTGCGACTGTTGCCAGGGGGCGGAGGGATGAAGGATGAAGGCTAAAGGCTGAAGGCTAAAAGGCTGACGCTGACTGCTCAACTCAAAACTCAAAACTCAAAACTTTCTTCCCTCCTCCCTCCTCCCTCATCCCTCTCTTTCTTATTTCTTTTCAAAAGCTACCGTTCCTAGTCCCACACCCGGATACACTGAGCAGTGACGAACGTTAAGAGGCGTGAACCCTGCTATGGCTGCTGCTGCACTCTGGCAACGTTACCAAGACTGGCTCTACTATCACGAAGGCTTAGGACTGTATTTAGACATCAGCCGGATACGGTTTGACGACGCATTTGTGGCGACTATGCAGCCAAAATGTGAGCAAGCGTTTAAGGCTATGGCGGCATTAGAAGGTGGCGCGATCGCCAACCCTGATGAAGATCGTATGGTGGGTCATTACTGGCTACGCGACCCCGATTTAGCTCCCACACCCGCGCTTAGGCAAGAAATCGTCGAAGCACTCGACCAACTGGAAGCCTTCGTCAATAAAGTTCATGCAGGCGAGATTCGCCCACCGCAGGCGACTAAATTTACCGATATTCTCTCGATCGGCATTGGCGGGTCTGCCCTGGGACCCGAATTTGTCGCTGCTGCTCTGGCACCCGAAGCGCCGCCACTGGCAATTCACTTTTTTGACAATACTGATCCAGATGGCTTCGATCGCGTGTTTGAGCGTTTGGGCGATCGACTCAGCAGTACGCTGGTGATTGTCATTACCAAATCAGGCGGCACTCCCGAAACGCGGAACGGCATGATCGAAGCGAAGCAAGCCTTTGCCGACAAGGGCTTGAATTTTGCCAGACAGGCGGTTGCCATTACCATGCCCGGTAGCAGAATGGATGACCTGGCGCGATCGGAAGGGTGGTTGGCAACCTTTCCGATGTTTGATTGGGTCGGGGGACGGACATCAGAACTCTCTGCCGTTGGGTTGCTCGACGCAGCACTGCAAGGCATCGACATTCGCAGTATGCTGGCAGGCGCAAAAGAGATGGACGCTGCTACACGTGTGCCCGATCTCAAAGCAAATCCGGCAGCCTTGTTGGCGATCGCCTGGTACTTTGCAGGCAACGGCAGGGGCGAAAAAGATATGGTCGTCCTGCCCTACAAAGATAGCCTGTTGCTCTTTAGCCGCTACCTCCAGCAGTTGGTGATGGAGTCGTTGGGCAAAGAAAAAGATCTGGATGGTAAGACGGTGTATCAGGGGATCGCGGTCTACGGCAACAAAGGCTCGACTGACCAGCACGCCTATGTGCAGCAGTTGCGCGAAGGCGTACCCAACTTCTTTCTCACTTTTATCGAAGTGTTGAAAGATCGTCAGAAGCCGTCTGTAGAAGTGGAACCGGGTGTGACTGCCGGAGACTATCTCTCTGGGCTACTCCAGGGCACTCGGCAGGCACTCTATGAAAATCAGCGCGACTCGATCACAGTTACCCTTCCTGACGTGACCCCTCGATCGATCGGTGCCTTAATTGCACTGTACGAAAGAGCGGTCGGCTTGTACGGCTTTCTCGTCAACGTCAATGCGTACCATCAACCAGGGGTAGAGGCAGGTAAGAAGGCAGCCGCAACGATCCTCGAACTACAAATGGCAGTTGTAGAAGCGCTGCAGCAGGAAGGTGCGCCACTGGCACTGCCTGACTTAGCGACCGTCCTCGGTGCTACTGAACAAATTGAGACAATCTACAAGATTGTGCGCCACCTGGCTGCTAATCAACGGGGTGTTGTACTGGAAGGCAACCCCAGTGATCTATCGAGTTTAAAGGCAAGCTTGAGCTAAAGCGCCTCTAACCAAAACAGGGTGGGCGATCGCGGTTACAAGATGACAAAATTCTTGGCTGCGATCGCTTGTCCGTCCCCCCAGATGAAACTAAAACCGATATATTTTAGTTGGGAAAACCATTTTTTAAAGACAACGCTTTTCTAAAAATTTAACTAAGGTTGGACACGCTAGCAGCAACTCTGGTATGCCTCTCACAATTCTTGTTGCTGACGATGACTTGGGGACACGACTGTCGATCGGCGATTACCTTGAGACGATCGGCTATCTGGTTGTTTCTGCCGAAAATGGTCAGGAAGCGCTTCATCTGGTTGAGGAATACCAGCCGCATCTTGTGGTCACCGATATCACGATGCCGCAGATGGACGGCTACGAGTTGGTCAGCCGCATCCGGCAGCGTCCGACTTCACGGCTGTTGCCCGTAGTGTTTCTAACGGCACGTAATGACACCCAGGAGCGCATTCGCGGTTATCAGGCAGGCTGCGATGTTTACCTTTCTAAACCCTTTGAGCTGCAAGAGTTAGGTGCAGTGGTGCGAAACCTGCTAGAGCGTCTGCAAATGCTTGAGCGAGAGTGGCGCTTTACCAGAAGCGATGCAGCACAAAACCGTGATGGAGCCACCAACGAAGCACGCTTTTCGTCACACAAGTCCTATATCGATCGCGATGAGGCAGCACGGGTCGCAGCACCATCGATCACGGTTGCTGCACTCAACCTGACGCAACGCGAATGCGATGTGCTGAAAGTTTTGTCAGATGGACATTCCAATATACAAATTGGTGAACATCTGCACCTAAGTCCACGTACAGTCGAAAAATACGTTAGCAGTTTGCTGCGTAAAACCGACACTAGCAATCGTGCTGAACTCGTCCGTTTTGCGATGGACAACCGTTTGGTGGAGTAGGGAGTAGAAAGGCTAAAGGCTAAAGGCTAAAGGCTAAAAGTGTACTCAACACTCAAAACCTAAAACGTCTCCTGTCACCGCTCATACTCCCAATGTCAAAGCCCAACTATTAAGCGTGCCAGTATCACTTTCCGCTGCATCAACAACCCGCAGTTGCCAGCGCCCTTGAGCGGGTTGATTGAGAAACCGTCTCAGTAAGGGGGTGGTTTGCAGAGTGTAGGTGCTTTGGAGGCGAGTGCTGCGCCCGAGGTTACGGCTTTGCAGTAAAACGGTTTGATTCGTGGGCGAGATCAGACTAATTTGTAGATCGCCTAGAAAGCTGTGGTCGATCGCCACGCTAATTTGCAGCGATCGCACGGTGCCAGTCTCGGCAATCTGAATGGTGCTGGTAATGCCCTGAGGATTGTTATCGGGAATAGCGACGCTGGCAGTATTTTGCTGCTGGATTTGGCGAGAGGGGGCGATCGCCGCCATTGACTGTCGCTGCACCGCTGCCTGTACTGCTTTGGCAGCATTCACTTTGCCATAGCCAAACCAGTCGCAGCGCCCGCTTGCCTCGTAGGTGCCTTTACGAAAGCCAAACTGAGGATCGGGATTAGGGTCTACAATTTTGTCTGCTGTTTGTTGCAGTAATTGCCTGACCTCGGCGGCTGTTAAATCGGGGTTGGCTGACAGTACCAGCGCTGCAACACCCGCGACTAGGGGGCAAGCGCTGGAGGTGCCACCAAAATCGATCGCAATATTGTCGGGTGCATAACCCGCTGCACCAACGCGATCGGTTGTCACAATGCCTAATCCTGGCAAAGCACCTCTGACTTGCGGTGGTGTGAAGACATAGCCTGTTTCTTGCAGCCCTACGCCCGGAGGCGCATTGTTGCTCGGCGCACAGACCGACACTTCTGCACCCCAGTTGCTATAGGCAGCTTTCCGGTTGAGGCTTGTCGAAGCAGCAACGGTGATCACATCTGGATGCACGGTGAAGCCACCCAGCCAGGATGTGGGACCACTCAGCGCATTATTGGGCCAGCCGCTCTCATTAACACTGCCATTAGTTGGACGGTTGGCATTCCCGGCGGCAAAGACAATCACACAACCTTTGCCGTTGCGTCCAGTCGTCGCAGCCTGAGTCAGCGCAGCGCGTTGCCGCAGTGAGAGCGGAAAGTAAACAGATGCTGGACCCCAGCTACAGGAGATGACCGACGCGCCTTTGGTCACTGCCCAGCCAAACATTTCTTCGATCGTCTGATCATCCAAAAAGCCAGTCGTACGAATTGGCATCAGAGCACTGCCAGGGGCAACACCGACAGCGCCAATTCCGTTTTCTTCAGCCGTGGCAACTCCTGCACAGGCAGTGCCGTGGTTGTCATCTGGATCACCAGGCTGCGGCAGAAAGTCATTTTCCTTAAAATCGCGAGGAGCCACAATTTTGCCAATGCCCTGAAAGTCTGGATGGGACAGGTCGATCGCATCGTCCATGATGGCGATCGACACCGATCGAATGCCCCGCGTTAAATCCCAGGCTTGTTCCGCCGAAACGTGAGAATTGGGTGCCAGATCAGCGCCGCCACTGTGGTTGAGATGCCACTGTTTGGCATAGATGGGGTCACGGGGACGATAAAGGGCTTGCGTTCGCACGACAATGTTTGGTTCAGCCGTCAGCACCTCCGATCGTTGCATCAAGCGATTGGCAATTTTAAGCGGGTTTTCCTGCGCGCTAGCCGTTGTTTCAAACAAAAAGGTATTCGGCACACCCGCGATCGGCTTCACTTGCTGCAACCCAATTGGTGTCGTCATTTGCGCGATCGCTTCTGCCGTGACCGAGGCAGCAAACTGAATCGTGATCTGATTGGTCAAATAAAGCCGTGAGCCTGGATCATCCTTCAACTGATACACGTGGCTGGCATAGTTCACCACATCGGCATCACGCACCTGTTGCATCACCGCATCGCGCTGTGCCGGATCAACCCTAATCTCTGTGAGTCTGGCAGGGGCACGTTCGGCGCTAACATCGGCAGGTAGCGGCTGGATTAAACCCGCGATCGCGCCCTTGTCTTTCGCGTTCAGTGTAAAACGATCGTCCACTTTTTCCAGCAACAGCTCTTCGCCACCGCGCTGCAAAACTTGGCTGAAGCTCGACTCCGGCATCCCTCCACCCTGCGTTCCTGGCAAATTGACTGGCGTTTGGTCAGACATTGGCACACCTCATTGAAAAGCTGCAAGAGGGCAGGAATAAAAGGATGTAGCAACACGCGCACTACAACCACCTTCTACCCCACCCCCTGCTTTAATCGACAAACAACGCCTCAAGCACGACTCAAGAGACCACTTCGGCGGAGCGTTACTCTGCAATGGTAATATACTCACAGTTTTGATACAGTTGTGTTTCTTCTGTTCTGTTTCTGCAATTAGATAGAGCTGCCTCATGGAATCCCTTGGAACTACTCGCTTTTTCCGCACTGCGGGAGTTATCTCCCTTTCTCTTTTAGCGGCTGCCGCGTTGCTTAAGCCTGCTAGCGGTTTGGCTCAAGCTTTACCAGCGAGTCCTGACCGGGCGCAGCCGATCGACCCTAACGACCCGAGCATTTTGCGTCCATCCGATCAGGATGCGGGGCTGCTCAGTCAGCAGGGTGGGAAACGCTTAATGGAGGATGCTGACAAAGCCGTTTCCGCTCAGAATTATCCAACTGCTCTTAAAAAGCTGCAAGAAGCGCGTCAGGTCTTCAACCAGTTGTCTAACTTCTACCAGGACCTAGCAGGCAGTTTTTCCGGTATTGATAACCGTATTGCTGATACGCAGCGACGCAAAGCCCTAGAGTCTGCTGAAATGCGTGACCAAGCGACCTATCAGCTTGCGCTAGTGCATCGGGCGCAAAATCAGCCCGAACTAGCGGTTCCCCTGCTGGTGCAAATTATTCGCAGTCAACAGCCGACTCGCAGCCTGGGGCAAAAAGCTTACCAGCAACTCCTTGAGCTCGGTTTTGTGGATGCTCCGTTTCCTCGCCCTCGCGCTGATCAACCGGGTGCAGCACCGCGTTAATACAGGTCAAGGGTCAGTACTATTGGTGGAGCAAAGTGACCGCGATCGCGTCTGGCTTTAACCCAGTGAGTCGTTAATCTAGTGAGACTCAGCTTGACACTGAACGTTAGACTAGAGTTATGCCTATTAGTAGTGGTGAAGGAGAACAAATGATTAGCTCCGATCAGGTTGAAACCATGATCAAAGCTGAACTACCCGATGCCCAGGTTCAGGTGTTGACAAACGATGGCGAACATTACGAAGTAACCGTTGTGTCATCGCAATTTGACGGCAAACGCCTGGTACAACAGCATCAATTAGTGAACAAGGCAGTCCAGCAGCATCTACTCAGCGGGGCAATTCATGCCATGGCAATCAAGACTTATACCCCTCATGATTGGGCGATCGCCAGTCAAGCGGTTTGAATTGTGTCACCGATCGGCTCTTTTTAAGCTTCAGTCCTCTTGCACACCTCATCCCTTCAAACCTATGACTCCCGAAACTCAAGCGCGGCTCGAAACGCTCATCAAGCAAAATAAAATCATGGTCTTCATGAAGGGCAACAAGCTGATGCCCCAATGTGGCTTCTCCAACAACGTCGTGCAAATCCTCAATACGCTCGGCGTACCCTTCGAGACAGTGGATGTCCTCGCTGATGATGAAATTCGTCAGGGCATTAAAGAATACTCTAGCTGGCCCACGATTCCCCAAGTTTACGTGGACGGTCAGTTTGTTGGCGGCTCTGATATTTTGATTGAGCTGTATCAAAAAGGCGAATTACAAGAAATGGTCGAAGTCGCGATGGCTTCGTAGGGCTTGAGTCATCACGCCTAAGGTACCGCCGCTACAAAGATTAAGGGCAAAATTTGAAGCGCTTTCAGAGGTTGGGTCAACAGTGGACTCAACCTCTTTTTGGTTACAGGTTTCGCACAACTTGGCGGCTGTACAGCAAAAGGATGAAGGATGCGGGCTAAGGGATGAACAGAAGTCCTTACTCAAAGGAGTTTTAAGGTTTATATCTGTCCTAGCCTTCTCTTCGACTGCCATAGCAACTGTCGAGCTGGTTGAGACAAAAAGGGAGTGGAGGCGAAGTCCCTGCGCCCCGTCCTCACCAGTATGACTACGGCTATAGAAGCAGAAGCAGCGTTCCTTCATCTTTTTGAGCGATGTCTGAAGTTGGCTCAGGGAGGCGCTCCTTCTCAAAATGCCTCATACCCTCTAGAGCAATTACAGTTTTTTCCAGGCTTGGATCACTTGCCGTAACGCTAGGGGAAGGTTTTTGGTTTCTAAATCAATGTATTGAACCGTACTCCCTCTGGCTTGCAGCAGGGTGGTTGGATAGTCTGCAAACGCAGCACTGGTGAGATAGCTCAAGTCGTTCAAATTGCGGAACCGTCTTGCTTCAAGCACCTGCTGAAACTGCTTCAATTGTGGCGGAGAGAGTCGCTTCACCACAACAGGACGTGAGCGGATATTGGGAGCGGTAATCAATTGTGTGATCACGCCATCGGTGGTTAAGGTGACTTGTGTGACCCTGCCCATTAGACCGCCGCTTACGATCGACTGAAAAACCACGTTGTCTTCAAGCGTCGATTGGTTCTGCTCTGGGATGAAGGAGGGCACTAAGGCGCCGCGACTACTGCTTGCGGTTGAATTTTGGACGATTCGTCCTGCTTCATCCAGGTGATAGACCCAACTGCGATCGCCGCCTGTCACAATCGCTTGCCACCCAGGAAGTGCAATTTTGGTACATGCTTGCCCCGGCTTAAAAATGCCCAGACAACCATCCCAAGTCGCCGCTTTGACCGCTGCAACACGCAAACGGCTAACTGGCAGCTTTCCTTGACTGGCAACCGTCTGCAGCAAATGCTGAGTGACATTAGCTGGTAAAGTGACGACCTGGGGCTGTGGTTCTAACCGGATGGCGCTGGCAGTTTTGTCTGTGCGATAAAACCAATTTTGCTGACCATTCGTCACTTCAACTCGCCAACCTACGACGATCGCTTGCAGACAACCTTCAGCTGGGCCGCCCAACCCCAAACAGCTATCTGACCAGGTTTGGGGCGTAAAACTGACAATTTTGACATTCTGTAGGGGTACATTACGCTGCTGCGATACAGTTTGGCGTACCTGTTGTGCCACCGATCGCGGCAAAGAGTCCGCTTGCGCCATCATCAAGGCTGCTGCTGGCACAACCTTTTGAGGCAATGACGCAGTGAGTCCGACTGGCTTTGAGACCACGGCACTGCCGAGGAGCATTAGTCCCGTAAGAACCATAGTGGTCATTGGGTGCGGGAATGTGAGTGTTTTCTGTACTGTGTCTGTCATGGTCAAAATGATGGTGAACAGTGTGCATGATGGTTCTAACTTAAGCAGTAGATCCAACGGTTGCAGTCACCGTTTCTGAATTTGGTACGGGCAAATCCATCCACCTTAGCGCCACTAAGACTTACTGCCCCTTGCTGCTGCGATACATCCTAGAGCATCACAGTAAGGGGCTAACTGAGGTTTTAGCTTCTCAGCCCTTATTTAGTTATTAGTTATGACAACTGTCGAGATAGTTGAGCCAAAGGCGGAGTGGGGGCAAAGCACGATCGCTCAACTTAATAGGAAGGACCATTGCTGGGCTAAAGTAACGGTTACTTTGAAGCCAGTAGGCCTTGCTAAAGTCGATAGGCATAGCAAAAGAGCCTCAACCTTACAGCTCAGGCTCCTTTACTTTGATGCAGTTGAACGGAATCGCTCTAGTTCACTAAGCCACGAAAAATTGAATCAACGGTTGAGAACTCTTTCAGCAAAAAGAATGCTACGAGAGCCGCGCCCGTTGCACCGATAAAGAAGCCGCCTGTAAATTGGCTCCAGCCATCAGCCGTTTGCAGAGAATCTTTAGATTGGTTCTCGCCTTCAAAGGTTACAAGCCCATAGATCGAAAGGCAAGCGGTTGCAATCAGGATCAGCGCTAACCCTGAAATGAGTCCACCAAGCGCGGCTGCATCGGAATCGCGCAGTGGCCCAAGCTTGACCCAGGGCCCAATCAAGAAATAGCCGTGAGCAAGACCAATTTCAAGACCGCGTACAAGCGGAGCTAGCCCTTTGCGGTAGGCAGGCAGATTACCGATAAAGGCTCTGGTAAAGGCAGAATCGCTAATAGGAGTAGACAAATGCCCTGTAAAGGGATCGCCATTGTAGGGTTGAATAAGCTCTGCATTTCTAGGGTCAGACATACTGGGCGTGTCCTAATTTATCTAAGGGTTTCTAAGAATAAGATGATTTTAAGTCCAGAGTGGAATTTCGTTTGCAAAGCTGTGAGAACCGTTAAAAAAGTTAATGGGGCTGGTTAGTTCAAGCGGCTAATCAAGCATTTGCAAGACTCAGAATAAGTCTCAAACGTCACACTAGCGATCGCTCCCCCATCTTGCTAACGTACCTTGAAAGGCTGGCGATCGTTTGTGCATTACGCTTACCTGCACCTTCACCAGCATGATCAGGTCTGAACTGCAAAAGCCTCTGGATCGGCGTCCCAGTTGACCCACCGAATCGCTTCTCTAGCGGTCGTCATGGCAGGTGGCACGCGCAACGCATGAATGTGCCCCGTACTTGGACAGGTCATTTTAAGCAAATAAATCGGCTCAACATCGGCATCTGCTGAAATCTTTAGCAACGCGTATTCTCGCCAAGCATCTAACTCAACCGCCTGCAATTCCTGACAGATTCTCGCGTAACCAATGCCTTGAATGAGCACTCGCCTAAGTTCGGCGTTGCTTTCAGTTAACAACCATTCTGATTGCCATTGATAAGGATGTGCTTTGCCGTATTTTTCGGGTAACGCCACACCGTGATGAGAATACAGGCTATAGCCATCTGCAAATTGGATTGCGGGTTTGCCTTCCGCATGAAGTCGGTTTTCGGAATCAAAGCGAAGAAGACGGGGACGATCGCAAGTGAAGCAAACGTTCTCATAGGGAAAGCACCAATAAAGATTATCTGCTACAGCTTGATATAAATTCCATTTAACTAAATCATATCGGCAACCTAAAGCAGAAATACAGAAATCATAAAGCCCTCTATTCCAAGCCCAATTTTCAGAAGGTAAAACATTACGGAATTTACTGTAAAAAAGTGAGGATTTGCGCGTTCCAGGTTGTGCTAATTTTCTTATAAGATAACTTGTGTGCTGTCCCGCCAAAGTGCTGTAGAGAAAAGAATTGTCAGTAAAAGTGAAACCAAACTTTCTTCTCAAATGCATCATTAGCGGTACTTCAAATTGATCAAATGTCTGAGCCCTGATTTGATCACACAATTTGATTTCGATATCAAACAGGATTCTACGATTCAGTTTATTAGCAAGCGGTTTTCCTAACTCTTTACTCCAAAGGTTTGCCCCGAAAAAGCTCATAACGCTTTCTAGTGCTGCATATGGGCTGGCAAAGAGAACAATTTCTGGCTGCTGCTTTCCAAGCAACTTGTAGACAGCTTCAATTGTTTCCATAGCTTTTGCCTGATCGATCGACTCCGTTGAACGCGCAATCTTTCGCCACTTCTCTCGATATGCCGGAATGAGTGCCTCTTGTTCCGGCGTGAGTTTATCAATCTGCGACATAGCGCCAGCCTTCGGGTTCGTATTCGCGCTGAATGCGGATCATCCAGGTGCCTTGGGGAATGGCGATCGCATTGTGTTCTTCATGCGTTAGCGTTGCTGTCTCTGAAAGCACGTTCAGATAGAGTGTGCCGTCCTTTTCATACAGTTCTGCCTGCCCACTGCTGATACAGTGCTTGTGCCCAGTGACTTCGCCTTCTGCCAGCGTCAGGTGTGGCAATAGCTGTCCTTCTAGTATTTGAGTCGGGAGCAAAAGCACATCTCCCTGTCGTAATGGCTGCATGGTAAAACTCCGTTTTTAGTAAGGTTCCCGCCTCGATCGCCTAAGGCAACACGAACCACTGCTAAGACCTCAATGGCTTGACTTCAAACAAGGAAACACAGTATCTAAAATTAAGAAAGATTAACGGAGAAACCTCTCCCTTAGTAATCGGTTTCTCATTATAGAAAGGATTAGGCTTGTGGATTTCACCATTCAGAGTGCCCTGGTTCCAGTTGAGCAAGGCTATGAAACAGTTGATGTTCAGCTTGTAGGTGGGCGCATTGCGGCGATCGCTCCCAGTTTGTCTATTGTGGGAACTGTTGTGGACGGGCGCGATAAGCTGCTGCTGCCTGGTTTTGTCAACGCTCACACCCATTCGTCTGAGCTGTGGCAGCGGGGCATGATTCCCCCTACGCCATTGGAGCTGTGGATTGCAGAATTGTATGAGTTTGAGCCGCTTGACCCAGAGCAGCTCTACCTGAGTGCGCTGGGAACTGCCGTTGAAACCTTGCTATCAGGTGGCACCAGCGTGGTGGATCATCTGGTGATGATTCCGGGGCGCGAACTGGAGTCGATCGCAGCAGCCGTGCGTGCATATCGTGAAGTGGGCATCCGTGCCTTTATCGGTCCGTTAATGCAGGATGAACCACTCACTGCCAGCATTCCATCGGGCGGCGTTACGCGCGAACATATCCCGTATCTACGATCAACGCAAGAGTCGATCGCGGTGCTTCAGGAAGCCATTCTTCAGTTTCATAAACCAGATGAGGGCATTGTCATTCTGCCTGCTCCAACGGGGTTACAGTTGAGTTCGGATGCGTTGTTTGAAGGGTTCATTGAGTTAAGCGACCGCTACTCGCTGCCACTCCATACCCATCTGTTAGAAACCAAAGCACAACAGATGTTGGCACATGAAAAGTATGGCTGTAGCGCGGTGAAGCATTTGAAGCATTTGGGCTTCTTGACCGATCGGACTTCGCTGGCGCACTGCATCTGGTTGGATGATGCAGACATTGCTATCCTTGCCGAAACCCAAGCAACCGTTGTGCATAATCCACTCAGCAATTTGCGTCTGGGTAGCGGCATCGCGCCAATTCTCAAATATCTCCGAGCGGGTATAAACGTGTCATTCGGCTGCGATGGGTCTGCCAGCAACGATGCTCAAGATTTGTTAGAAGCGATCAAGATCGGCTCGATTTTGCATAATGTCACCGATTTTGACTACCGCCATTGGATGACACCCCGCGAAGCCATTGAAGTAGCGGCTATCGGCGGCGCTACAGGGCTGGGCATGGCAGATGAGTTTGGCTCGCTCACCGTGGGTAAGCAGGCAGATCTGGTGCTGTACGACCTGAAGAACCTATCACTACTGCCGCGCACCGATCCGATCGGACTCCTGGTGCTGGGTCGTCCTACCCAAGCAGTGGCTAGCGTTTGGGTCAAGGGCGATCGCATCGTTGCTGATGGCGAGATCACGACCATTGACGTGGATGATTTGCGACAAAACTTGTTCGATCGCAGCCAATGGATCACAAACCGTCAATCGACAAAGATTGCTCAAGTGGAAGCACATTATCGATCGGTGATGAACCTGCCGGAGCAGATTAAGGGGTATTCGTAATGGAGGGATGAGGGATGAGGGGTGAAGGATGAAGGCTAAAGGATGAAGGCTAAAGGCTAAAAAGCTGACTGCTGACTGCTGACCGCTGCCTTTTTAGACTCTGGAACGCTATGCGAGCTAAGTTACGCGATACCGAGATTTACTTTGATATAGAAGGTGCGGGACTGGTGCCTGCTGGCAAACGGATGCGGGAGAAACCCGTCGCTTTTCTTGTGCATGGTGGTCCCGGAGCCGATCACACGTCCTTTAAACCAACGCTGTCGCCGCTGAGTCAAAAAATGCAGTTGGTTTACTTTGACCATCGTGGGCAAGGACGATCGGCACGAGGCGCGAAAGAAACTTATACACTGGACAACAACGTGGAGGATATGGAAGCCCTCCGCCAGCATCTTGGTTTAGACCAAATTGTTGTGATTGGGGCATCCTATGGCGGCATGGTGGCGTTGACCTATGCCAGTCGCTATCCCCACCATGTGTCGCATCTGATTACGATCGTTACCGTGCCCGATTACCGCTTTCTAGAACGAGCCAAAGCCATCCTGTCAGAGCGGGGAACAGACGCACAAAAGGCGATCGCGCAACGACTCTGGGACGGCAATTTTGAGAGTGAAGCACAGTTGCGTGAATACTTCACCGTGATGCGATCGCTCTATTCCATCACTGACGATCCAGATTCGCCGCCAAAAGCCTGGGATCGTGCCATTCTCTCTCCCGATGCGATCAACGTTGCCTTTGGTGGCTTTTTACGAACCTACGATATTCGTAGCGAACTGTCTAAAATTACCGCTCCTACCCTGGTGATTGGCGCTCGACATGATTGGATTTGCCCACCTGAATTTTCTGAAGAAATTGCTAAGGCTATTCCTAACGCTGATTTACGAATTTTCGAGCAGAGCGGGCATTCTATCCGCGCTGATGAACCGGAAGCCCTACTAGACGCGATCGCGGGCTTCATTGTTTACAAGCGTTAGCTGCTTAACATCACTCTTTCAAGCAAGAGAAGGACAGACAACGTTAAATAATTTAAAGCAGTTGTTGAAGCCATGCTGACACTTCAGATTGCACGGGTCTTTGCAAATTGTCTGCTGGCATTGCTCAAATTGTCTCTCGTGCAGACGCTACAGCTTCTCACAGCAAAAGGATGAGGGATGAGGGATGAATCGGAACTCTTGCTCAAAGAAAGTTTTAAGGTTTATGTCTGTCCTAATGTTCTCTTCAACTGCTACGCATGTTTTCTTGAACGGTTGAGCTGAACGATCATCGTCACGCATGGACAACTTGTATACTTGCGCGATCGATGCTTTCGCCGCTATAGTTTAATCGTTCGGGAATCTCGAACAAGCAAACAAGATGATGCTGTACACCTCAGAAAGGTCTCGGTGTTGTTAGTCGCGTTACGTTTGACACAACGTACCCATGACGACTGTAACAGCCACCAAACTGCTGTTGCTTGTAACTGATTCACTCACTCTGGAGATGCACTATGAGCGCTAACGCTAATCTTTTTTCACCATTTCAACTGGGACCGTATACCCTGCCCAACCGTGTTGTCATGGCACCGCTAACCCGCAATCGTGCTGGTGAAGGCAATGTGCCAACAGCGCTTAATGCCACCTACTATGTGCAACGAGCGTCGGCAGGGTTGCTCATTGCAGAAGCAACTCAGGTAACACCGTATGGACAGGGCTATCCTGCCACTCCAGGCATCCATTCACCAGAGCAGGTAGAAGGCTGGAAACTTGTAACAGAGACAGTTCATGCTCATGGTGGACTGATTTTCTTGCAGCTTTGGCATGTGGGGCGGATTTCGCACCCCTCCTTACAACCGAATGGCGTGCTGCCAGTTGCGCCCAGCGCGATCGCCCCTGCTGAAGGTGCAGCCTCTACTTACGAGGGTCCCAAACCCTATGTCACACCGCGTGCCCTGGAAATAGAGGAGCTACCCGGCATTGTTGAGCAATATCGTCAGGGTGCTGCCAATGCTCTGGCTGCCGGTTTTGATGGTGTTGAGATCCACGGCGCGAATGGCTATCTGCTCGATCAATTTTTGCGTGATGGCACCAACAAGCGCACTGATGCCTACGGGGGTAGTCTTGAAAACCGTGCCCGTTTATTGCTAGAAGTAACCACCGCCGTTGTTAATGTCTGGGGAGCCAATCGCGTGGGTGTGCGACTCTCGCCCAGCAGCACCTTCAACAGTATGTCGGACTCTGATCCAAAGGCGACTTTTAGCTATGCGATCGAAGCACTCAATCAGTTTGGGCTGGCGTATCTACATCTACTGGAACCCAGCGAAGCAGATGCCCGTTATGGCGGCACTTTGATTCCAACCTCCTACTTTCGTCCCATCTTCAAAGGCACGCTGATGACTAACTGGGACTACGATCGCGATAAAGCTAACGCCGCGATCGCCGATGGCAATGCCGACTTGGTGTCCTTCGGCAAGCTCTTTATCGCCAACCCCGATCTGCCAGAGCGCTTCCGCATTAATGCATCGCTCAATGAACCTGATCCATCAACGTTTTATGGTGGTGGTGAGCAGGGCTATATTGATTACCCAACACTCGCACTCCAGGCAAGCTAGGCAAGATGGCAGCAATCACTATGAAGTGAGGACTGAGATCAGTGGATGGGTTGATGGCTGGCTCATCCACTGAGCCAGAACTAGCTATACCTTTGAGTGAGTTGAGCATCGTCCACCACTGGCTCTGAAGCCGAGATGAAAGCCTGGATTAAGGAGCTTCGTTACCAGAAATGACCCTTACACTTATCATTGGCAACAAAAACTACTCGTCCTGGTCACTTCGTCCCTGGTTAGCCATGCGACAATTCGGGGTTGCCTTCAACGAGGTTAAAATTGCGCTTTACACCCCAGAATCCCGTCAACAAATCCAACGCTATTCACCAGCCGGAAAGGTACCTGTGCTTTTGGATGACACAATCGCAGTTTGGGATTCTTTGGCAATCTTTGCTTATTTAGTTGAGCAATTTCCAACGTTGCCCTGGTTGCCAGAAGCGAAAGCAATACGCGCGATCGCCTACTCCATTAATGCTGAAATGCACTCTGGCTTTCAGGCTTTACGGCATCATATGCCAATGAATTGCCGTGCCAGACTCCCTGGCAAAGGTATGACCGCTGCTGTGCAGACCGACATCGATCGCATTACAGCTATCTGGTGCGAGTGTAAGCAATTATGCGGCGCGCATGGCTCAATGCTCTTTGGTCAATTCACGATCGCCGACGCAATGTTTGCTCCTGTTGCTTTACGGTTCGTCACCTATAACGTTTGTTTAGACGCTGTTTCCAGCCAGTATGTGCAAGCAATTCTTGCACTGCCAGCGATGCAGGACTGGCTTAAAGCCGCTGAAGTGGAAGCAGAAACACTGCCCGACTTTAACCGTTAGCGATCGCCTTCTCCCACTAGTAGTCTGTCAACTTTTAGTTGAGGGGTAAGCCAAAGCTGGGACGTTGATAGGGTGTGTGTTTTGAGGGTTTTCAACCCATCAAAAAATTCTTGATAGAACACTAGCTAGAAGCCACAACTTTAGGTGCGAGTCAAACGGTTAAGCAGTTGCTTCCAGTCTCCACGCTGAGAGTGGGTCGAGGCACGCTTCAGGTCGCGCAAGCGTTGTTTAAGCTGAGAGAGGTTAGGCACTTTGCCGCCATAGCGCCAGCGCACATAGGCTTGAGAGATGTCGTCGATCGCCATAGCTTGAGCTGCTGCCTGAACAGTCTGTGCCTGCCGCGCATATTCCAGCGGGGTTTGAGCCGGACGCTTACGAAAGCCCTGAAGCGCCAGCCAATGCAACATCTGCTGATACAGACTTTCTATCGGCGGTAATTTCGCCAGCCAGCGACGGTAGCGCCAACTACGCCAACCACGCCATAAAAGCCAACCTGCAAAGCCAAGTGCGATCGCCAGCAACAAGCCTGCAAACAACCCCACCCAGCCCTGCGAAAGCAGACCCATTAGCCGTGCCAGCGCAAGTGTGATCCACCCAGCCAACGCACCAAAAATCCGACCCAGCCAACTGGTGACAGGCGACGGTAGCCAACCCGCTACCCAGCGCCAAAACGATCGCAGGACATTAAAGGTTTGGCTCTCCTCAATCGACGGTGGGATCAACTCATGACCCGGAATGGGGTCAAACGCAAACCAGCCAAACTTAGGGAAAAAGACCTCTGTAACGGCATAAGCATCGGTATTGCGGACGACGTACAAACCTGTAAAAGGGTTAAATTCTCCTGGTCCAAAACCCGCTACAAGCCTTGCTGGTATCCCGATCGATCGCAGCATGATCGTCAGCGCGGTCGAAAAATAGTCTGGATAGCCACCTTGATACTTAAACAAAAAGGCTTCTACCAGGTCTTCATCTGGCTCCAAAAACGGTAGCTCAGGCTGAATCGTATAGCGTTGCTTCACAACCTGAGCCAGAAACAGCGCTTTTTCATAAGCAGACGTAATAGGCTTCGGCGAGGTTGCGAGCAATTCTTGTGTGCGCTGTCGTACCCGCAACAAAATTTTGGGCGGCACAGCCAGATAGTCAGCCGCAATGTCGGATGGATAGGTTGGTGACGCATCTCTAAGGCGGGTGCGATCGCGATACGGTACTTCTGAAACAACCGTATAGGTCAACCCTTCGCGTAGTTCCAGAGGCGATCGTAAATTTCCATTCAGGTCGATCGCTACTTGTCGGGTCGGAAAATAAAGCTCCTTCGGCTGGGTAAGTGCTGGCAGTAAATTCGGCAAATCTGAGACAGCCGTATAGGTCTGCACAATTTCTTTCGTCTTGTTCAACGTAATGGGTCGCGGCAAGAAGAACTGATACGACCATTCGGGGCGCGTTACTGTAACGGTCTTATCATTCTGAGAAATCTCCCAACCCTGCCCCAGATAGCGGTCAAACGCTAGCACTCGCCAAAACCCCTCCGCCTGAGAGCGTATCCGCAGCACGACTCTAGGCTTCAGCGCTCCCCGCAAGTTTTGGTTAATACGGCTACTAAAACCGTAGTAAAAATTCTCATCCAGTTTGCCTGGACCACTCCCTTGCCCCTGATCGGGAGTGCCGCCGCCACCTTTGCCATCGCCTGGGCGCACATAGCCAGGGTTGATAATGCGACTGTTGTCTTGAAAATCTTGCTGAATCTGCGGGCTGACCGGAAATGATCGCAGTTGGTAGCCCGGAAAACGCGGCAAACAAGCAAAAACAATGAGCCCGACGACCAAAATCACCAGCATGAAGCCGAGCCATCGTTGAGGAGACAGCCCTGCTCGTTGCAACGGTGACTGATAAAACTGGTTAGACAAACCCAGACGGGAACGGTAGTCCAGTACCAGCACTGGCAGCGCGATCGCCAAAAACAGCAGCAGCAACAGCCCAAAGGTCATCGTCTGGCTTAGAGTGCAAGCCACGCTAATCAGGATTAACCCAATCACCATTGAGTAGCCCAGATCTTTACGGCGTGGAAGGTCAAAGCTATGTAAAACCTGAAGCTGCACCAACAGTTCTGCCAAAACCAACCGAGTGTCATTCAGTTCGGCTCGTAACCCCACAAAAAAGGCTGCCATTGACAGCAGCATCCCGATCGCAATAAAGAATTTTATCGTTATGTTGGGTTTGTGCCGTTGTCGCCAACTCCAGAGAGAACCTATGATGCTTAAGGGGATCGCCCAAACACTCATGCTCGTCGAGGCAGCTACGTCTGTGGCGGCAATCCCAGCCAGTACCATTGCCTGCACTAGCATCCGTAATAAAAGCGACTCCTCTACCTCAGGTGGCAGAGTCTTCAATCGCTGTCTAAAGCGGGCTGCGATCGTGTCTGCCCTTGCACCCCTAGAAACACTAGCTCCAGATTGACTAAACATCAGCAGGTAAAAAGCAACAACGCGGTTTACTGGCTGCAAGGATGACAACGTTAAACCCGACTCCCTGATCTAACTCTACGTCTGAGCAATCAAAACGGCTTCCTGAACATTCCTTCTGCCGTCAGCTAGGATCATCCAGCTTACTATTAACGTTTAACATGCAATCATCATGCAGCCAGATCCATCATACCCACAGCTTACTAAGGCTAACCGTTGCACCCAGTTGGCACCCTGACGTTAATCAACCGTTAGTCGGTAATACGAACGGCAAAGACCAGCGGCTTTTGTTCAGCAAAGCAAACTTCCAATACTCCAGACTGAAGGGGCTGAAGATCAAATAATTCCACACTGAGGCTACCAGCCGTAGCACGTTGAGCGCTTGCCTCTAGCTGCTGACTACGAAGGGTAATGCTTCCACCACAGGGGAGCACTCCTTGAATACGTAATTTTGCAGCGGTTGCATCTAACCCGTAATCCACCTGTAGGCTCAAAGCTCCAACTTCAGTCAACCATTGACGATCGAGTTTAGGCTGTCTTAGAGAAACCGTCAGCGTTAGGGCTGCAATAATTTCGCGTGCCGCTAACAGCGATAGCACCATTTGCTGAGCTGGAACTGCCGCTTCGTAGTTGGTTGGGTAGTTAGCACCGGGCGGTGGGGTGATGCCACCGGAGCGAGCCGGTGATGTCATGACCATGCCCGCAAGCTGATTTAAGGACTGCGATTGACCCGGAAACAAGTCTTCAACGGACTTGACAAGCTTCGCACCCTCTAATAGGGAGGATTGGACAACGTTTTGGCAACGCTCCAGTAGTTGCCCCAAAAGATTGTCAGGTAAAGAAACAGGCAAATTCAGTGTTTTTAATTGATGGAGCCAAATACGAGCCGAAAGGCTCTGGTTGCTAACTGCGGGGGACGCAGCAAAGATAGCCGAGTCTACGAATCCAGGAGTCGTTTCGGTTTCGTAATCGTGAACTTCTGTTTCCCAGGGGAACAGTGGCAGGTTTTGTTGAATCTCGCTTTGTAACCGATGTTTCAACAGGGTATGAAAACGGTCTTGCACAGCAGGTGTCTCTCCAAGTTTTAGTAGGTTTTTCCGTTGAGAGGAAGAAGCATCAAATTTAAGATGGCTAGAATCTACAGAGGGTGCATCCTGCGAAATAAATAAATCCGGCGCACTCATTGCTGGAGCGCCGCTCTGACTACCACTCTCATCAATAACTGGATTAACCACCTCAGAGTTATCTGAGGTGGTAAAAAGAACCAGATCTTGAAGGAGTTCGAGTAGATTCCTCTGGAGAGCGTCCGAGTCATCATTCATGGCATATGTTCCTATTCATCGGAAGACTTACTTTGTCCGGACACTAAATAATTACGCATTTCCCAGGCTTGCTCAAGTAGCTTAAACCACTGCTTGCGAACTTGCGTGATGGTACAGCCGATCGACTGAGCGATCGCGGCATCCGGCAGTCGTTTTCGCTTCAATTGCAGTAACTCGGTCTGTTGAGGATCAAGCTGCGCCTGAAACGTCTGCCACTGCTGTAATGTCAGTCCGAGATTGCGCTCCAGATCAGCCTCCAACCACTGATGCACCAGTTCCCAGCGATGCGACAGCGCAAAACGAATGAGATGATACTTAAAACGCTGCTGCAAGTAATCCCGTTGACGGGGTGTCAGCCCCAAAATTACCTCAATCTCATTTGCAGGTAAATCTTGCAACCGGAGTGCAAAGTAGTCAGCACAATCAGTTTGCTTCCGCTCTTCTAAATACGTCATCAATTCAGCAACAACCGCCTGACGCAAGCTATCCTCCGTCTGCTCAGGCTCTTGGGCAACCATTTGCTCACGCACTTGCTGCATCGAGGCGGCATTCCATTGGCTGTCGCCCTCGTTAAAGCCACCATCAGCCGCACGTTCAATATCAACGGGTGTTTCAATTGGCTGTTGCTGCGAAAACGTTTGGGCACGCAGAATAATCAGTTGTTGATTGCGTCGCCCAGGCAACGGAATACGACGCTTACCATAACGCTCAGTAAAAGCCATGTACTCTGCCAGTTGCAGCAGTGTCCGCGGTTGATAGGTTGCTGGTAACTGTGTCTCCCGACGGAAGGCATTTAGCGCTTCCATATAAAAGCTCTGAAGAAAGTCTTCGATTAGGGTCAGCCGGGCTTGATAGCTCGATTGCGTTTGAGGTGGGGTAATGTAACGGTACACGATCGCACTTAATGTACTGTGCAGTTCTACCCGACCCCGCTTCGAGCCCAGTTTGTAATAGTGCAAGCATTGTTGAAGGCGGTGGCGTGCCAATGCCGTTGCCCAGGTATCAATCTCGCCAGATGCTTGAATGCGCTTACTCTCAACACAAATCCGAGCAACTTCTTGTGACAGCCGATCAGACACGTCCAGGCAATTTTGCTCAGACGCGTTAGTGGATAGCTTTAACTCATCAAGCAGCAGTTGAAAAATTGCCTCCACGCTTTGGCAGATATCCCCCACGGTACTTAATGCTCAACGATAACTAGAATTAATTGAACCAATTGTGACCACAATACGATGGCAACGTCTAGATCAAAGCAGGGAAGCTTTACAACACCCTCATTAAATTAGGAGCCTACTTTTGCAGATGAATATTGATCAACAAATTCAGGAATTAATTAACGATGCCCCCCAAGACGGTAATACGCCTGCCTTAGTTACAGCTATTGCCCCTGTGCTGAAATCTTTAGCGTCACAGTTGCGCCATGTACAGTACTACATTGTGCAGACGTTAGATCAGGACTGGGCAATTACAGCCTTACAAAATCAGGCACAACCTGAACTAGAGAAGAACGTCATTTACGCTTTTTCTACCCTGAAGGATGTCTCAAACAGCCCCTATCCCATGCACGATCCGCAAATGATAGCGCTACCGATACCCGTCACACACATCCTGTTTCAAATGCTGGCAATGGAAATCATCCACAGCCTTATTTTCTTTGATACACCTGGCAACACCACTACGGGAACTGAAATTCAGCGTGAGCATTTAAGTGAACTCATCGAGTCTCATTTAACGCAAACCCAGGATGTCTCTGACTTAACGTTACCGCCTGACATTGCTTGATTAGCTTTAGCGATAGGTTTCGCTCAAGATACTACGCTTCTAGATTTCTAGATTTAAAGTGGCAGTGGTTGAGCCTCAAAAGTCAATCTTGAACGACCAAACCACTAAAAGCACTGCCTACAGTTGCTTTCCTGCACTTGTCTTGCGAGTAACACCTAGTTTCGGCACAGGGCAATTGTAAGCAAATGTAACGATATTGCCGTCATGACGGTATAGCGTCTTGACAGCGACCGCTTCAGTCGATATTCTTCATTACATACCCGGGTACACAACTGAGAGTTCTATGCAAGACAAGCAGAAGGTTACGTTATATCTCCCCCCAGAGCTGCATCGTCAAATTAAGATTCGGGCAGCACTTGATTCTGAGACAATGACGGATATCGCCCAACGTGCGATCGCGTTCTACTTGTCTCACAGTGAACTGGTTGATGGTTATGAAGGTGCAGCGCACGGGAAGGCTTTTCAGGTCTATACCTGTACTGAATGTTCCTCTCCTTCTGTCTTGAGGAATGGTGAGTTAGTCGCTCTCCGCAATCAATCTAGTGGTTTGTTGGTCGAGGAAAAGCTTCCATCTGTAACGGGCAAGTGTACTGCTTCCGTCAGTGCTGAAGCTCAAGATGAAGGCAGTCTTGTTCCTTGTTAGTTTTGAGTAAGAGTTTTCGCTCTGAGTTATGCCCTGAAACATCTTTAGGAATCAGATCGATTCAGGTTTTTTGATCTAGGCTGTTGCGCTGTCTCTCAGGGGTCGATGCTATGCAGGAAGAACTCAGTATTCTGATACAAGCTCAGTACCCTCTCATCTACATGGTGACCTCAGAAGAGGAAAGGGCTGAACAGACCATTGCAACGGTTTCCCAGGGCAAGCCTCAGCGTCGGGTTTTCGTCTGGACTGTAACGCACGGTATTGTCGAGTACGGTCAGCCTCGTAATGTAACTCAGCACAACACGGTTTCGCCGGAAGCAGCGATTGAGTGGGTAACGCGGCAGAAAGAGCCAGGTATTTTTGTCTTCAAGGATCTTCATCCATTCTATTCGGCTCCTGTTATACGTTGGTTGAGAGATGCGATCGCCAGCTTCAAAGGGACTCAGAAAGCGATTATTCTGATGTCGCCTGTGCAAGAAATCCCCATTGAGCTAGAGAAGGAAGTAGCGGTTCTAGATTTCCCCATGCCAGATATGGGAGAGCTGAACCACGTCCTTTCGCAGCAGCTTGAGCAAGTTCGCACTCGACGCATTACGACCGAAGCGCGTGAGAAGTTGTTAAAAGCAGCCTTAGGGCTGACGCGCGATGAAGCAGAAAAGGTTTATCGTAAAGCCCAAGTGACTGCTGGTCGGTTGACGGAAGAAGAGGTTGATGTCGTTCTTTCTGAGAAAAAGCAACTCATTCGGCGCAACGGCATTCTGGAATACGTTGAAGAAGACGAAACCATTGACTCTGTAGGTGGTTTGGAAGAACTCAAGCGCTGGCTAAAGCAACGTTCTAATGCCTTTACAGAACGTGCTAGAGAATATGGCTTGCCTCAGCCTAAAGGAATGCTGATTCTCGGTGTACCAGGTTGCGGTAAATCACTGATTGCCAAGACCACCTCACGACTTTGGGGCTTGCCGTTGTTGCGGCTGGACATGGGGCGTGTTTACGATGGCTCTATGGTTGGTCGATCGGAAGCGAATCTGCGCGGTGCTTTGAAGACAGCAGAATCGATTTCGCCCGCCATCTTGTTTATCGATGAAATGGATAAAGCCTTTGCTGGCACATCAGGTTCAGCCGATTCTGATGGTGGCACATCCAGTCGCATTTTTGGTTCTTTTCTCACCTGGATGCAGGAAAAAACGTCTCCTGTGTTCGTGATGGCGACCGCTAATCGAGTTGAGCGTTTGCCGGGCGAGTTTCTACGAAAAGGGCGGTTTGACGAGATCTTCTTTGTAGACTTGCCGAACAGTGAAGAGCGCAAAGAGATTTTCCAGATTCATCTCTCTAAGCGTCGGCGAGAGATTGCACGGTTTGACCTAGACCAGTTGGCAAACGTCTGCGACGGTTTCTCAGGTGCTGAGATCGAACAAGCACTGGTAGCAGCAATGTATGAGGCATTTGCCCAGGATCGAGAATTTACTCAGCTGGACATTATTGCTGCTATCAAGTCTACGTTGCCGCTTTCTAAAACAATGACCGAACAGGTAACTGCCCTCAGAGATTGGGCAAGGCAGCGCGCGCGACCTGCGGCGTTCTCAGTGGCTGAATATCAGCGACTTGAGTCCTAAAAGCTTTCTCCTGCTCCCAACAGGAGGAAAGGCTAGCATTTTGCTAGCAGTTGACCCACAAACGGCTAAGAGCGATCGCTATTAGCTTCCTGACCATCAAACGTTGTTCTCAAATCTCCACAGGAGGAAACTCAAATGTCTCATTTTAGCACTCTGCGTACTAAGATTACTGATGCCGAAATCCTGAAGGCTTCTCTCCGTGATCTAGGTATTTCTGTGAAAACAGATGCTGATGTTCGTGGCTACAATGGTCAGCGGGTTCGTTCAGACATCGTTGCCATTCTAGAAGGCGAATATGATCTGGGCTGGTCTCGCAATACCGATGGTTCGTTCGACCTGATTGCTGACCTCTGGGGCGTGGCTAAAAAGCATAACCAGACTGAGCTGATCAATTCGATCAACCAAAAGTATGCCGTGAACAAGACTCTCTCTGAAGTCAAGCGTCCTGGTCTACAAAACGCAAATGTCAAACTGGTACTACAAAAGTAGTTCCTTGTCGCGTTCCCAAACTAGCGGGTTAACCTTTTTCTGGTTAGCCCGTTTTTTGTTGCACTTGTTCTCGTATAGCAACCGAAGGGTTGGTTAGTACCGGGGTGCAGGGGTAGAACCCCTAGCTGAGGACTTTGCCCCACGCCCCCGCGGTCTCAAAGATCTCGACAGTTGCTATAACCACGTTGGAGTAACGCTTTTCTCCCATGCGAACATCGATCGCATGGATCTAGCGTCGCCAACGCGATTGATATCGGCTGAGGGCATCAAAAGTGTTGTTTTATCGCTTGTTAGCAGGCTAGAGTTTGTTTTTAAGCGCAATACGGTTGCTATGAATCCGATTTCTCCCGATCTTGATCGATCGATCAGACAGTTGTTGCGTAGCTGCGGTCAATATGCAAAGCAAATGGCAGACAGCCAGTTTGAGGTTTTTGAGAAAGGACCAGACGACTATGTCACTAGCATCGATGCAGCGCTAGATCAAAAACTAGCAGCGGCCTTCACAACGATGTTTCCTGAGGATGGGGTGATTACTGAAGAGGATGCTCAATCGCGTCAACGGTTTCATGCTAGCTATAGCCGTTTGTGGTGTATTGACCCGATCGATGGTACGGAAGACTTTATTCACCGTAAGCGCGATTATGCCGTCATGGTGGGATTGTTGCAAAACCAGCAGCCGATCGCTGGTTGGCTTTATGCGCCAGCTTATGATCAGCTTTATTATGGTGGACCCGACTGGGGCTTGTTTCAGGCAGCAGCAGACGCACAGCCAGAGACTTTAATTGCAACTGAGCCTGCGCCGCCAACGACTGGGTTTTGCCCTGTTCTGATTGGTCATCGTGATCAGGCACAGTTTGGTAGTGCGATCGCTCAATTGATCCCAGAAGCTCAATTTTACTCGCTTGGTAGTTTTGGCTTAAAGGTTGTTGATGTGGTGCTCGGACGTGCAGGACTCTACCTTTACTTTAATGGTCGGGTAAAGTTGTGGGACACAGTGGGTCCCTTGGCACTGGCAAAAGCGGCTGGGCTTGTTTGCTGTGATTTAGAGGGGCGATCGCTTGGCTTCTCACCGGATGATGTAAATGGCGAAACGTTGGCACACAATCAGCCAATTTTAGTGGGCTGGTCTGATTACATTGAACGGTTGCGCCCCAAACTTAAAGCAGCGGTCGAAGCAGTCGCACAAAACTTGAAGCCAGGAGACTAAACCGGCTTGCTCCAATCTAAATGAGGAGTTGGGGCTAGAGGTCTAAGGGCGCTGAACGTGAGTGTAGCAAAGTGCTAGTGGACGCGATCGCTAACGGTGTCTACCAACATTTATGAGCCATGCAACATCGAAGAAGCAATAAGCCGTAGTGTGATAATCTACTTTGGGAAATTGCAGCCTCAATGCCATGCGTCGGATCATTCTTTTCATTGCTGCCAGCCTGGATGGGTACATTGCCCGTTCCGCTGGTGAGGTCAATTGGCTGTTCACAGACCAAGACTACGGTTATGCAGAGTTTTCAGCTAGCATTGATACCGTGCTCATGGGGCGAAAAACTTACGAACAAGTGTTAACGTTTGGCGAATTTCCGTACCAGGAGAAGCAAAGCTACGTTTTCTCGCGTGATTCTAGCTTTAATGCAGCGCCTTATGCCAAAACAGTTCGTACAGAGGTCAAAGCGTTTGTAGAAGCACTACGCCAAAGCGATGGTAGGGATATCTGGCTAGTTGGTGGAGCTGCACTCATCCAGCCTTTTATAGAATACGAGTTGTTAGACGAGCTAGTCCTATCTACGCATCCCATCCTGCTTGGCAGCGGTATACCACTATTTAGCAAAACTGGTCTGACAACGCCCCTTCACTGTATTGCCAGCCAGTGTTACGATTCAGGGCTGGTGCAAAGTAAGTATCAAGTACTTAGGCGATGAGTCTAAAAAACGGTTCACATAGCTCTACAAAAGCGCGGCGTTATCACCTTTAGACCTCAGATTTAAATCGCAAAATAGCGGCGATCGTCTTCGCTCTAGCGATAATCCAGTTCTGTCTGGGTCTTTTCAAAATTAGACGGGTCGTAGAGATAACGAACAATTTCTTCTTCTAAACGGTGAATTAAATATGGCTCCAAGCTACTGGAATGCCTGAGCGAAGCCAGGTAACCATCCACATAAAGGCGCAGATCATCGAAGCGATAACCTCGGTTCCAGAGATCAACTAAGGCATCACTAAGTTTCTGGTAGTAGCGGATGGTGGGAGTGTCCTGCAACATAATTGACGTTAAGGTGGTTAAGTTAACAGCTCAGACTCAAGAGCAGACTCAAGAGGGCAGTAATTCATCAGGAAGCTAAAACGATTGCAGTAGCAAAGCATTGGCTCCAAACTACTTAGTGTAAATAAAACTGCTAGCTATAACCTTAGTTTAACTTTAATGAATTATGTTCTTACTCTTTCCTGAGACGGGAATGTGTAAAACTTTTCACTTTGTCTGTAATTTGCCTGAGACACGGATTTGCCTGTCCTACGGGGCGGCAAATTTAGTAAAGTGCACTAGCACTCTAGAAAGGCTGAATTGGTAGGGGTAGCGCGGATTACAAACCTGGATCAAAGGCTCTGATAGGTTATATTCACAATCTTTGAGGAATGCAGCCTCCGTGGGAGCTTTTTGTATTCAAATCGTCGAGGCAAATCCGCATCTGCGATCGCTACTAGGGTGGCATTTGCAGCAGGCTGGCTATTGGGTACATCAATCGGCTGACCTCCATCAGGCAAGAGATACATTTCAGCATCGTCAGCCCACGCTGGTCATTTTGGACTCAGAACTGCCTGATGGCAATGGTATTGAGTTTTGCCGCTGGCTTCAGCAACAGCACCAGTCATTGATCCTCATGCTATCTGCCCGGAGTACGGAAACCGATATTGTCGAGGGTCTACGAGCAGGGGCTGACGACTATTTGACCAAGCCGTTTGGAATGCAGGAATTTCTTGCCCGAGTGGAAGCATTAACCCGCCGTAGCAAAACACCCGCCGCGCCAGCTTCGCTGGACTATGGCGACCTCAAAATTGATCTGGTGCATCGTCGTGTGCGGTTTAAGGGAGATCTGGTTGAGCTAACACCCCAGGAGTTCAGTTTACTGTATGTGCTAGCTCAGGTAGGTGGAATGCCCCTTAGCCGACTGGAATTACTGCGACGAGCTTGGCCTGACGCGATCGACAATCCCCGCACCGTTGATACGCATATTCTGTCGCTTCGTAAAAAAATTGAGACTGATCCCCGTCAGCCCAACTTGATTCAAACGGTTCGCAATGTGGGGTATCGGTTTAATCTAGAGTCTCTGATCGCAGCAAGCCCTCCACCAGTTGACTATCCGCCTCATCGAAAAGCGTTGGCACGATCGTCGGCTCGCACAATGGTCAGTGAACGGGGAGGCATGAGGGGCTAAAGATGAAGGATGAGTTTTGAGTTTATTAAAGTGCTGCTCACACTTCAAGCCCTTAACCTTTTCACTCGTTCTTAACAACTAAAGCTACTAAGTAGGTAGCCACAATTGATTGTAAAAGAGGGGTTTGAGGGCTTTGCCCCCAGGCAGGGGGTTCTCCCCCTCCACCCCCGAAGTCATCTTTAGTTAATGATGCCCAGTTACTTAACTCAGTACTAGATTGTCTCGATGCACCACCGTTTCAGCGCCGGGATAGCCCAGAATCGTGGCGATCGCGTCGGATTGCTGCCCTTTGATTTGCTGAAGTTCTGTACTGTGATAGTTAACAATACCTCTAGCAATTTCTAGCCCAGAGCGATCGCGTAACGATACGGCTTCCTGGCTTTGGAACTCGCCCTCTACTCGCACGATCCCTGTGGCAAGGAGTGATCGTCCAGCGCTGCGAATGGCGTTCACGGCTCCATCGTCCAGGTAGAGCGTGCCTGTAGGAATTAACCCGTGAGCGATCCAACGTTTGCGAGCGCTAGCAGGACGAGGTTGGGGTTCAAACTGGGTGCCGATCGCTTCACCTTGCAAAATTTTTTCCAGGTTTCGGGGTTGGCGACCATCCGTAATCACTGTGCGAACGCCAGCCCCGATCGCAATTTGGGCGGCGGCAATTTTTGTGGTCATGCCGCCTGTACCCCACTGTGAACCGCGATTCCCAATTTTGACCTGTAGCTCCTTCAGTTGATCCATCTGGCTAATGCGACTAATTGGTTGCGCGTCAGGATCACTACGTGGATCGGCAGAATAGAGGCGATCGACATCCGTCAGTAAAAAGAGCCAGTCTGCCCGTACTAAGTTAGCAACTAGCGCCGAAAGGGTATCGTTGTCGCCAAACTTCAGTTCGTCTACAGCCACCGTATCGTTTTCGTTAACGATAGGGATCACACCAAGCTGAAGCAACTGCTGAAACGTACGCTCGATGTTGAGATAGCTATTGCGCTGTACCAGATCGCTACGAGTCAGTAGCACCTGCGCGATCGGCTGCTGTAAGGAAGTAAAAAAATCGTCGTAGATGCGGATGAGTCGCCCCTGACCCACTGCTGCCACTGCCTGTTTGAGGGCGATATTACGCGGACGTTCAGTCATTCCCAGTCGCGCACAGCCAACTCCTACAGCACCAGATGACACCAAGACAATCCGGTAGCCTTGCTGTCTGAGACTACTCAACACTTCCACAAGGGTCGCGATCGTTGCCAGTGCCAAAAGCCCATTGGCTGGCTGAGTCAGGCTCGACGTACCAATTTTAACAACCAGGGTTTGGGACATTGCTTCGAGTCGCGATCGCGTTAGAGTTCCTAGTCTAAGCAATCATCGCTTTAAAATGACGAAGCGCCAGAATCCTTATAAGGTGGACTCAGCGCTTAGCAAGTATGCACAGTCATTGATCGTTAGAGTCTTTATTTAAGCCGACGTTTTCGTTGATCCCTATGGGCTTAAGCTTTTCTTGATTTTCCTCTCAGCCAGGACTAATTCAGTCTTTTGTACCTGTTAAAGGCTTTTCTCAGCAGTGCTCTTCTACAGCGATATGCCCCTTTTTAGCCGCTATTTATCTGGCAAAAAGGAGGCACCTAGCGCTTGCGAAAGCCGAACTTCAAGTGCATGGAGGGGCGATCGCTTGACTGCTTCATTCGGGTTTACCATCGCCTCGACCAGAATAGTAAACAAACCGAGGCGGTTTCCGGCTAAAACGTCAGTAAAGAGGCGATCGCCCACCATTGCCACTTGCTCGACTGGTAGCCCCATCGCCTCAACAGCCCGTCTTAGCTTACGACGTGATGGCTTGGCAGCCCCAGCGATGTAGGGTAGATCTAAGGTTTTGGCAATCCGCTGAATGCGGTGTTCGCTGATATTATTACTGACGAGCCACAGAGGTGCGACCTGACGGATTTCATGAACCCAAGGCAGCAATTCTGCCGAAACCTCAGACATACGGATGGGCACTAGCGTTTCGTCTACGTCAAGGACTAACCCTTTAAGCTGATGCTGTTGCAGCATTGCAGGTGTCAGTTTCAGGATTGAGCCATGCAGGATGAGATTAGGTTGAAGAAGTTTGCCCCAGGACATAAGTAAAAGTAGTGCTGTTGGTGAGTTCTAATCGCGTTGGTTAGCAGACGATCGCGTCCGGGTAGATGCAACAAACGGCTTGATTCAGTGCGCCTATGGCGCATTACTGGGCTGGGTAGACTTGCGCTTATCTTGAATCGCCGCCTGAGCCGCTTGGTGTTCTGCCAGGGTACGGCTAAAAACATGAGTACCATCGTACCGTGCCACAAAGTAGAGAAAGTCAGTGTCGGCTGGATTCAACGTTGCTTTGAGGCTAGCAAGCCCCGGACTGGCGATCGGTGTTGGCGGCAACCCTACATTAATGTACGTGTTGTAGGCAGAAGGCGTTCGTACCTGATCCAAAGTAAGCGGCTGGTCGGGCGTTTGCTGAATGCCTAACCCATATTCAACGGTTGGGTCAGCACCGAGGGGCATCTGTTTTCGCAAGCGGTTGAGAAACACACCCGCGATCTGAGGGCGTTCCCTGGAAATGACAGCTTCTTTCTCGACAATGCTGGCAAGCGTTACCCACTGGGTAAAGTTAAGATCAGTTTGCTTTCGCCTCTGCTCATAAAGAGGCAGCGCTACTTGCTCAAAGCGATCGAGCATCTGCTTAATGATTGTGTCTGGTTCTACTGGTAGACCCGACACATCATAGGTATCGGGATACAGAAACCCTTCCAGTAACGGCAATCCAGGCGTACTGTTTTTGGGCAACCACGTGTATTGAGCGGTCGAAAAGCGTTCTACAGCCGTAAGAAATGCCTGCGCCGGAAAATAGCCTTGCTCCTCAAAATAAGTTGCCATTTGCCGGAGCGACCATCCTTCAGGGATGGTATAACCCAAACGAACAACATCCCCCACCCAGATTTTGTTTGCTACAGCCGCTAGCGGTTCAGTGGGAGACAGTTGATACACACCTGCTTTAAAGCCGCCATTTGGTTCTTGAAACATCCGCCAGCGTGACCAAAGATCCCAGGCGGTCGCTGAACGAATCACGCCCAGTGCCTGTAGATCTCTGCCAATTTCTTGGGCTGAGGTGCCCTGAGGAATCCGCAGTCTCACAGGTTTTGCCGACGTTCCGGCAGCGATCGGGGGCGTATTGGCAGTTGTCCACCACAGCCAACCACGCCAGCCAACTGCACCAATCGCTGCTATTAACAGCAGAGCGATCGCACCCTTGATCATGCCTTGAATTGCTTTCATGCTGTGTCGCTGGTTCAATCGATCGAGAATAAAGAGTTGCTAGCTGTTAGTTATTAGCTTCCAGTAGCAGGGAGATTGCCAAGTATAGCTTTACCATGTGGTAAGAGCAGGTCTTGCTAAAGTCTTGACCTCTAGCCGTTAACTTGGCTGCCAAAACTGCCCTACAAAGCATTGTTTGTTAGGAAGCTCCTCAGCGATCCCACTAGCAAGATACTCTAGCAACTAACAGCCAACAACTAACAACATCTAAGCACCTTCAAACACGCTAATCAAACTGGTCAATCAACTGGTCTTCAATCATTGGCAGCAGTGGCTCAATCTTCTCTAACTCTTCGGGTGAAAGTAGCTGAGGCTGATTGTTCTCATCCACGCGCGCCAGAATGAAAAAGGGATCAAGCGGTGCGTAAATGCCAAATTCTTGCTCTTCGTAGTAGAAGCTTGCCAGAAATTGCAGTTCTTCTTCTTCAGCATCCGCATCAGATTCTAAGCCTGCGAGGTCATCTTCCTCAGTCAGGTCGGGGAGTTCACCTTCTACCGTTAAGGTAACGGCAGTGCGCTTGAGCACCAGGTTTTGCTCCTCTAGAACCACTTTGGCAACTGGGAAGAGAAGATTGATGTCTTCGTCATCTTCAACGGGAACTGCTTCTTCTTCTTCGCCATCTTCCTGCCAAGCAATAATTTCGACGGGCGAGTCTACTGGCAAAAGCAGCACATACTCCTGCCCTTCTACTTCTAGGGAATGTTCAACGGTACAGGTAATCGTCCGTGCGGCATCATCCGTTAAGGTTACGGTTTCTACTTCCATCTCGAGATCGTCTTCATCCATGCCGGACTCTCCACTAAAATCGATCATTTTACAGGCTGTTTACACGTTTCTGCCCATAACTTAGAAGGCGGTTGAATCCAGCGCTTCCGAATTAGCCGCGTTGGGTTGTTGAGACGTTTGGGTGTAAGTTGCCTTGAGGCGGCGCTCATCCAACCATTGTTGCAGAATGAGTGACGCAGCTTTGCGATCGATCAGTCCTTTATTGCGAGAAGGTGAGATTTTCTGTGCGTGAAGCAACTGTTCTGCCTGAAAAGAGGTCAGTCGCTCGTCTACATATTCCAGCGGCAACTGTAGCGCGGCTGCCATTGCCTGGGCAAATTTCTGTATATGACGGGCTTGTGTACCGATCGCTCCGCTCATGGTGTACGGCAAGCCCACCACTAAGACCTGCACGTTACGTTCTGTAACAAGCTGTTGAAGCTGGCTTTGCACTTGCTCAAAAGAGCGCCGATCGAGCGTCATGAGTCCAGCAGCAATCAGCCCCGTGCGATCGCACCCTGCCACCCCAATCCGTTTTCGACCAACGTCTAACCCCAGTGCAGAGATTTGCATCACGTTCCACTGGTTAGCAGCAAGGTCCTTCTTGCGGTGGATCAGAGAAATCAGTGGACGTAGGCAAATCCAATAACGGTTGATTTCCTCGTGTAGCCTTACTTTGTGTGGTTTCGTTTGCAGTCGTGGCAGCGTCACCGGCTTTAGGATCAGTCGTTGATTGGTTCCACAACCGCAGTAGCGAGATACGACCAGGCACCGGTTTACGGGCGGGCTTAAACCCTTGCAGCACTTCGGAAAGCTGAAGTGAATCGAGCGCCATTGGCAGTTTAGACTCCCGCAGCTTGTGCCAGACCGATCGCGACATCATTAGTGTATGAGCCACCCGACTCGCGCCCACTCGCTCCAGGTATTCTTCTCGTTCAGGTTGATAGTCAGACGATGCTAGCTCTAGAGTCTGGGCTGGCACTTCTTGGGTAATGCGCGACATTTGCGACATCAGCTCAGGGTAGAGCCAAGTATAAGCAGGATGCACCGTTAGCTGTGCCTGGTGCGGTTGCGAACCATCGCGGCAAAGACGGATTTGAAAGTAGCCGATCGCTGCCTTCCGCTGTGGCTCAAAGACATAGCCGCTAACCATTTCAGTATGGCTGAACCAATGCTTGACACCATCGATCAGAGAGCTAAACAGGCTTGTTTTAAAGTCAAGCATGTGACGATCGAACACCTGCCGTACCAGTGGCGGCATGGCTGCTGTGTCAAGCTGGTACAACAGTTGAGCATCGGCATTGCTAATAGGCAGCAGATTTGGCAAATCAGGCTCCCGCTCGGCGATTTCCTGAAGTTGATCAGCAGCCAGCAGCCAATAGGTCATTTGCGCTAACGGCTGGAAGCCATTTTGCCGATAAAGCGCCAGTAGTGCCGTATCGTTTACGTCTACTTCTAGGAGCCAGGTACGCGCTTCCCAAATCTTCTCAAAGCAGTGACGCAAAAGCTGTGAACCAACTGTCGCCAAACTCGATTTTGGCGATAGCTTCGGCTGATCTGATGGAACATCAGTAGCGGTATCGGCTGGGATGATCGAAGCGTCAGTTGGTGGTTCAACCGTCTGCACAACAGCAACGCGATCGACTCGCCAAGTGCTGCGTGTGCGGTTGAACGGCGAAATTCGAATCATGCCGCGCAGTTGATTGTCCTGATCGGTCAGGTAGGCTCCAAAGGTTTGTTGAGCCGGTGTCCACACCAAACCTAACGCCTTTTTTAGCCCTCGCCACGGACGAAATAAAAATGCTGAAGAGGTTTCGGCGATCGTTTCACGAGAAGTGTCTTGCTCAGAATCCGCCGTGCAGAGGCGATCGACTATTTCCAAGTCGCGATACTGAATCGGTCGGATAACAACATGGGCGGTTTGAGGAAGCACTTGACTCATCGTGGGTATGGCTGTGAGCAGCCGCGCGCAATGTTCAGGATTTAACGTGTTTAGTTTCTATTCTAAAGGCTTATCGGCTAAACCGACTGACAACCAAGGATGCCGCCTACTTTGATGCCACCGATGCAGCCTTGACGGGTCGAATGAGAACAACAGGCGTTTGTTCACTCGCATTGCCGGCTGGGTTTTTGATCAATGCCTGCTGAAGAAAGGCGGTTGACACGTCTGGAGATGCGGCTAAGACTTTCACGGCTCTTAGATCATTAACATCAACAATGGCGGCAGACAGACCCGTTTCGCGCTTAATTTGATCGACCACTTGCTGTGGGTTGTGTGGTCCCAGCACAATGAACTGGTCGTAGGGCGGGATGGTGCCTGTAACATCATCAATCAAACGGGCTTGCTCGCCTGCTAATTGGTAAAAGACACCGGGTCTACCAAAAACTTTGGCGATCGCCCCCACGCTAAAGGCAAACAGCACCCGCACGGGACCCACCAGATCGATCAAGGTTTGCAGCCCACAGGCAGTAGCCAGACTGGATGTGGGCAAAAAGAGGTAGCATAACCGCCGTGCGACCCACCCTGGTTTTAGATCGCTGGGATGCCGAAACCGACCCTGCATCACTGCCAACGGCGTTTCGCCGATCGTCACAATATCACCGGGTTGGGCGTTCGGCAGCACATACCGTTGCACCACTTCCACCGGGTTGTCAAGGTGTGTCAACAAATGGGTGCGAATGGGCAATACATCGGCATTGTTGGCGGGTCGCCAGTTTTTAGAATCTTCTGGACTAGGAAAGACCAGTGGCACGATGACATGGCGCACGCGCGGTATGCGACCTTGCGGACCGTAGGTGAAGTAATGCACGCGCATCCAGGCAACGCTTAAAGCGCTCAAGTCTTCACCCTGAAGCTCAACCTGAATTTCGATCGGCGATACGTCTCGTTTGACAATGTGCCCTTCCCAATAGCCATCGGCTCTAGGTTCAGCATCTTTATAGCGAGGAATAATTTGTGTGCTGGTGGTAATTCCTGCCAAGCTAGCGGCAGAGAGCAACTTCACCTCTACCCAAATTTCAGGCACCATCACCTCCAACCGCTGGGTGAGGTTACGAAACTCTAGTTCGCCTACTAACAAATAGCGCTGCGGTTCGTAAACTGCCAGTTGCCAGTTGCCTGCTGTTAGCTCTAGCTTGTTGCCTGGTCGGCGGCGGTACTGCACCTCTAATGCCAACAGCAAAAGGATGATGACACCGATGACCGCGATCGCAATGCTCCCAATAATCCCCACAAACCTTACTTCGCCTAATCACTCTGTTACAAAGTCTAGTAGGAGTTGGTAGTTTTGCAGCAATTAAGCGGTGAGTAGACAGGGGAGAGCAGTCAGAAGCAGGAGCGGTAAACAAGAGGGACAGGGGCAGCAGGGGCGACAATGAAGGCTATTGAACACACGAAATAGTCTTCTCTGCGCCTCACGTTGCTGCCAAAATTTCCTCATCAACAGACCAATCCACCTCAGCTTGATCTCGCCCTGAGGCTAAATAGTCGTTTTGTAAAGAGTCTCTAAGACCGGAGATGAGATCGTAGGCAGGTTGCCAGTTGAGTTCGGTCTGGGCTTTTTGAATGGCAGCAAAAAAGTGCTGAGTACGGAGGGGGAAGGCTTTGCGCTTACCAAAATCAAATTGTTTGGGGTCGTAGTGGACGATCGCCAGCGCCTCAGGAGACTTGCCCGCAGCAGCGGCACAGGCACGGGCAAGTCCATCAAAGGTGACCACGCGATCGCCCGACACATTATAAATTTGCCCAATCGCGCTGGCATTGCCTAACACGTGTGTCATCGCTTGCGCCAGATCTTGTACATGCCCAAACTGGGTGAAGTGTTGACCGTGACCGGGAATGGGAATCGGACGATCGCGCATAATGCGATCGAAAAACCAGGCTTCCAGGTCGTTATAGTTTTGTGGACCGTAGATGTAGGTGGGACGGATGGACGTAAACGGCACGTTTTGTCCGACCAGATAAGCTTCTGTTTCGTGCTTGCCCTTATGCCGACTCTTAGGATCAACCCGATCGCCTTCAACATGGGGCATTTGATCAGACTTCTGGTACACTCCAGCAGAACTCATGTAGACAAACTGCTGCACCTTGCCATTAAAGATTTCTACTAACGCTTGGGTATCGCTCAGTTCACGCCCATTGTTGTCGAAGATGGCATCAAAGGTTTCACCAGCCAATTTTTCTCGTAGGTCAGCAGCATTGGTGCGATCGCCATGAATTTGCTGCATACCTTCCACAGGCGCAGGGTTTTTGCCTCGGTTAAAAAGCACTACCTCATGCCCCTGGTTTACCAAAAGGCGCGTCAGGTAAATGCCAACAAACCGAGTGCCGCCCATGATTAAAATTCGCATTGCTTTTCCCGACTGCAACAACTCTCCATCTTAGGCTGAAGTGGCTGGCACTCGTTGCTCAACGCCGATACTCAGCGTTCTTGCCTCCAGAAGCTTGCTCTTTCTTTGGCACACTGACCTCATGCCAATTTGATTGCGAGACCTCTGCTGTCAGGAAGATTGGTTCATTTTTAGAGCGATGCTTCGTTGGAGTGCTCTGCGTCTGCCAGAACTTTTGTGCGCGCTGCCCCACCAAGCCATTGAGTGATGAACGTTTGACTTTGACTCAGCACCATCGCCGCTAAAATTAGTCCGGCTCCTGCCAGCCCACGTCCACCAAACTGTTCGCCTAAAAGCCAGAACGAAAAGACGGCTGCAAAAACAGGCTCAAGCGTATAGATCAGAGCCGTTTCGTGAGCTGAAACCCAACGTTGAGCGATCGCCTGAGTAATCGTCGTGGCAGCAGTAACGACCAGACTCAAGTACGCAATTTGACCCCAATGAGCGGCGATCGCAGGCACCTGAGCCACAATTTCGGGAGCTGCCCAGATGCTACTCACTCCAGCCACAAAAACAAGCTGCATGGCAGACAAGGCAAGTGGGGGATGCTTCAGCGTGGCGGTTTCTAACAGCAAAATGTAGACGGCATAGCTCAGAGCACCGCCAAACACCCATAGATCGCCAAGACTGAAGCCGCCGCCTTCCCAGGACATAATGCCAATACCGACGATCGCCAGCCCTGCCGCAACCACTGCGATCGGCTGCAAACGTCGCCCCAGAAAAAGCCCAAACAAAGGCACTAAGATCACATTGAGACTCAGCACAAACGCTGCCCGACCCGCCGAAATCAGGTCAACGCCAACAGTGAGAGTAATATAAGATGCCAGGTAGGCGAGACCCAGCAGCACCCCATCGCGCACCAGTTGCCGATTCATTCGACCCAACCAGGGGGCAAAGACAAGCGCTGCTACCACAAAGCGAATAGCCACCAGTGCCATTGGTGAGACATCAACCACAGTTTGCTTCAGCACTGGAAACGTGGTTCCCCAAAGCAACGTTGTCACAACGAGCAGTAGGATGCCTCTGGTATGAAGATTTTTGACCTTTGTTACAGACATATCAGCAAATAAACTCAAACTGTGTTTACTGTATGCAATTGCCTCTATGTCAATCAAAAGATAGCGCTCATCACATTGATGAACAAAATTAATGGAATGAGGAGAGAAAAGCGCTTTTGCTCTATTCCTCCCGACCTTGAAGAGAAGATGGCGTACAATTTGCCTGCTAGTGTTCTATCAAGAATTTTTTGATGGGTTGAAAACCCTCAAAAAACACACCCGATCGACTTCCCAGATTTGGTTTACCCCTCAACTAAAAGTTGGCAGACTACTAGAGGGGTTGTGCGGGCAATGATCCAGAATGGTCAACTAGAATAGCGCTCTGCTTGATTAAGAAAAGCGATGCATCGACCATGAGTTTTAAGCGTCAGGGTCAGATTAAACTTTCGCAGTTGCGTGCCTTCATTGCGGTGGCGGAACGAGGCAATTTTGGTGAGGCAGCGTTGCAGTTGGGGCTTTCGCAGTCAGCAGTGAGTCATGCGATCGCGACCCTGGAAACAACGCTGGGCGTAGTGCTCATAGCGCGGGGTCGTCATGGTGCTTACCTAACCCCAGTTGGCGATCGGGTGTTGACCGATGCCCGTCAGATGATGCAGTCGCTGGACAACCTGCTTAAAGAAGCCAACTTAGCGAAAGGATTACAGGGCGGACAAGTGCGGATTGCGTCGTTTCGCAGTGTGGCAACGCATATTTTGCCAGAGGCGATCGCGCGGTTTCGGCAGCGCTTTCCTGACATTACGGTACAACTAACCGACCACGATGACCTGCCCGAAGTGGAACAAACGCTGCGAGAAGGACGGGCGGATATTGGCTTTACCTATCTGCCAACCACTGAAGACTTCGAGGTTTGGGAATTGCTACAGGATGAGTTTGTTGCTTTGTTTCCACCGACATTTAAGCCCAAAGGGACGGGCTTAAGCTGGTACACATTGGCACATCACCCAATGATTATGCCACCCGAAACCGATGCAACGATGCTGAAATTTTACGCACACTGTCTAGACTTTCACTGCACGCTAAACGTTGCCTATCGGGTCAGTACCGATTCAACGATCGTTAGCATGGTTGCACGTGGTTTAGGAGCCGCAGTCTTACCACGCTTAGCGGCTGAACCCATTCCTGCAGGAGTCCAGATCTTTAGTTTACCAATGCCGCTTTATCGAGTAATTGGTATTGCTGTGCTGGCAGATGCCCTACAGGTGCCAGCCGTTTTCGCCTTTCTGGACATTTTGAAGTGTAAGGAATTATTGATGCCAAAACCGCCTGTATAAACCGCATCAATCAACTGAATTTTCACGTTTCTAGCCCCTCTTACACTCATAAAGCGGAGTATGCACCCTTGATTAAATCGACTTAACTAAGCCCAATTTGTTTGAGAGCTGTTGCGCGCGCTCGTTCAGAAAGCTTATCCAATACAATGTGATCTGAGTCATCAATGAGTGATTCTCTTCGCATCAGCTCGATCATTGTTTGGTGAAGCAACACTTCTGCTTGCTCTGCACGTTCTGCTAGCCAGAGGTGAGTTTCAGTGTCCTGAGGAAACTGTTCAATACAGTTAATAGTGTAGTTGCGAAAGGTTCTAACCTGACGCAAAAGGCGAGCCAGGTAGCCAGGGCACTCACACGCAATCACTTCAGCAGCGCGGCAAATTTCGATCAGCGCTTCATCAGAGACATCGGAAACTTTAATCGTGCGATCGGCGTGTGACATCATTGAGCTTTGCACTTCATAAACAATCATCACCTATTCAACCCGTATCTTTGTCTTAATTACGACTATCGTACGAAAGATCTTGAATCTTGATACAACCTGATCATGTCCCCAACCGGATCATTGCACAACGCCCGAAAGACGATCGGTCAAAGGAGAAAGAGCCTGTGAAAGCGGTTTTGATGACAACCCCTGGAGCACCAGAAGTCTTACAGATAGCTGATGTGCCAGCGCCAACCCTACAAAAAGACACAGAATTGTTGGTGCGTCTGAAAGCGGCAGGCGTAAACCCGATCGACACGAAGCTACGCAAGCGAGGCACCTTTGTTCCCGATCGCTTGCCTGCCATTTTAGGATGCGATGGTGCGGGAATCGTAGAAGCGGTGGGTGCTGGGGTACAGCAGTTTCAACTAGGTGATGCGGTGTATTTCTGTAATGGTGGGCTGGGCGCACATCCTGGCAACTATGCAGAATGGGCGATCGTGGATGCTCGGTTTGCTGCCCATAAGCCCACTTCTATCAATTTTGCTGCGGCTGCAGCGGCACCGTTGGTCTTAATTACTGCGTGGGAAGCACTCTACGATCGCGCGCGACTTCAAGCAGGGCAGCGCGTTTTGATTCATGCTGGCGCGGGTGGTGTCGGGCATGTTGCCATTCAGCTAGCAACCTTGTGCGGTGCCGAGGTTTGCACCACGGTTAGCACGGAAGCAAAAGGGGTTTTTGTGAGAGATCTGGGTGCCAGTCAAGTCCTGTTTTATAAGGATGTGGATGTGGTGCAGGCGGTCATGCAATGGACGCATGGGCAAGGGGTAGATGTTGCCTTTGATACAGTGGGTGGTACGGTGCTGGGGCAATCGTTCGCCGCTACGAAATTTTACGGCGATGTTGTGACGCTTCTTGATGCAGACCCGACCACTGATTGGAAAACTGCCCGCACTCGCAATCAGCGTGTGAGCTTTGAACTCATGCTGTTGCCGATGTTGAAAGGCTTGGTAGCAGGGCAGCAGGCACAGGCAATGATTTTGCAGCAATGTGCGCAGTTGATTGATGCCGGAAAACTACAGCTTCATGTGAGTGAAACGTTCTCGCTGGCTGAGGCGGCAGCGGCACATCGATCGCTCGAAGCGGGCTCCATAACAGGCAAACTTGTATTGCTCATTGACCCCTAGCGATCGTCGCAACCGACAGCGGCAGGTTCAGTCAAGCTCAATGTCGCCGTTTGTCCTGACGGGTGGGCAAAAGACTGTATTCGGTAGTAGCGCGTGTAGAGTTTTTAACTCCTTACTACAAAAAGACGGCACATTAGCGCTTCACGCCCCCTTAGCGATCGAACTTTATGCGTATTACAATGCCGAAAGTGCTTATCTCAAGCACATTGACGACATTAGCGTGCTATCAGGGCTATGTTGCCTTCTTTTCCAATGCTGATCAGCCGGATGATGTGTCAGCTTCTAAGGCGGCAAAAGATGGAGCGAGGTCAGAACAATTCGGTACTGTCATGCCTGACACGATCGCTGCGCCTGAAACCATCACAGCAGACGGTCTAAAAAACCGCCTCAACGTGCCTGCGATGTCGCCTCGGCAACTGGCAGCCAACCGCAGCGCGGCGGCTAGAGGTGGCTTGCCAACCGTCAATGTGCCGCCCAACCTGCGATCGCTGCCGCCCCGCCTAGCCCAGCGTCCAGCAATTCCCAACCCTTTGATTCAAAAGGCTCCTGTCATCACACAACCGGAGGCGATCGCGGTTGAGCCAAGCCAACCACCCATCAGCGTTACCCAGTCTCTACCGTTCACCTCTGAAAGCACCTCTCTAGCAGATGTCCAAGGGCACTGGGCAGAGAGCTATATTGAGTCACTGGCGGCAAAGGGCGTTGTACGGGGCTTTCGCGATGGCAGCTTTCGCCCAGATGAGCGTGTGACCTCAAATCAGTTTGACCTGATGGCGCAGAAAGCCTTTACAGCGTCGCCAGTTTCTTATAGTGATTTACAGCAGCTTCACCCCGATCGCACGCCGACCCGTGCCGATGCTGCCGCCTTAATTTATCAAACGCTGGCGAAGGAAACCTCTGCACCGCTGACGATGGCAGTGCAAGTGAGCGGCGCAGTACCCCGTCCTGGTATTTATGCCATTGCTAACGGCAGCAGAATTGATGCGCCTGCCGATGCGGGTGTGCCTACCGTCTCGCGGGCAATCAAACGCGCAGGCGGTGCGTTAGACGGTGCCGATCTACGTCAAGTCGAAATCCATCGCCTTGATGAGTCATCGGCAAGACAGGTCATTAATGTTGATGTGCAGCGGTTGCTTCAGTCGGGCGATCGTAGCCGCGATATTGTTCTGCAACAGGGTGACAAGCTGGTCATTCCCACGGCAGAGACGGCTGCCAGTAATCCCGTTGGCAGCGTAGCAACGCCAGAGCAAGCAGCCAGAAGCGTGGAAAGCACAAGGTAACAGGTTTAGCAATCAGCGTTCGGCTGTCAGCGATTAGCGTTTGGTCTTTTACAGAAAGGCGTGCCACCTGAAGGACAAACGCCTTTCACTTCTACAGTCAAGGTGTTTGAGAACCACCTAAAGCCGACGCTGATCACTGATTGGCTGACCGCTAAAAGCTAGCCGCTTATTGTATCGAACTGTCAGGATCTTGGCTTTCGGGCAAATAGGGCAAGACCCGATCGCAGCAAAAGAGGGTTCCCGCAGCCACACAAATGGGTACTGCCAGCAAACTAACAAAAGGAATACTGACCAGCACCAGGCACGCCCAGCTAAAGGTGGCACTGGCAGGCAGCGATCGCGCAAACCACCCCAGCTTGTGACGAAAACTGAAGCGACGGCGCTCTAAAGAAGCATCGAGGAAATCTAACCCTACCAGCAGCGACGCTAGTACGACACCACCTACGCTGGCGATCGTTGTGCCCACAGGTGGTAAAAAATTGAGCAACAATAGCGGCAACCCTAGCACGATCGTCAGCAGCAGCTTTTTAAGCTGAAACGTGATGGCACGCCAAATATCTTGCACAGCACGGCTCAAACTGGGCGACCCGATCGGCAATTGCCCCCTGCGTAATCGTTCTGTTTGTTCTGCCAGATTGCCGTACCAGGGCGCACCGAGAATGGCTCCAAACTGTACAAGCAATAACCCTGTCAGTACAAAGAGTGCGATCGCCAATAAAAAGCGCAGGACATCATCGAGAAACGTTGCCCCAGTCGGCACCCAGGTTAAAAGTCGAGAAGCCCAGGGCGGCAACCCAGCTACCCATTGCGCCAGCCATAGCGGGATGCCAGAAGCCCATTGGTCAATACTGCGCCAGCCAGGAAGCAGCAAGCCAGCGTAGAGTGCTGCCCCGATCGCGCCATTAACCAAAATTGGAATAGCCACACAGCCCCACAGTTGGGGGTTTTTCTGGATAAAAAGCAACGCCTGGAGCGGATACGTTACCCCAGCAACGAAGCCAACGGGCAACGCTCCCACATGGTGAAGAAGCTTAGAATCTGACTCTTCGGTCATGGTGTTTCTTGCCACAGCGCCTTGAAAAAACTAGCCGCACGGTTGATGGTCGGTCTTAACGACTCAAAGCTTAGTCTGACAGACAACAGCCTGAACTGTCTTCTCTTCCGTAATCTTGTGCCTACAGTTCTTGTCACTAAAGCAGACTCGCTCCGGTAGTGAGTTAGAAGTCAACCTTCAAGGTTGGTTACATTGTCAATCTTGCTCAAACACCCGACCGAGTGCAGCCGGTGGCGTACTGTGAATGGTTTGAGCCGCTGCCCGTCCTAACGTTGGAGGCAGCAGTTTGAGGACACGTTCTAACCACTCGCTCGAAGTCAGCACCAAAAACAGGATCATCAGCACAAAGGGCGCAACCGTAAAAACCTGTGTTGGTATGCCTGGAATAGCGCTCTGAGCTACGCCTGCCATTGATTGTAAAATGCCAAAAAAGTAGCAACTCAAGGCAACCCTAAGGGGATTCCAGCCGCCAAAGATGACGATCGCCAGCGCAATCCAGCCATAACCGCCTGTGTGACGATGACTCCAACCCGCTTTGAAATCTAGCGCAAATGCGGCTCCAGCGATCCCCATCAAAGCGCCACCAAACAGTGTGTAAAAGTAGCGCATCAGAATCACATTCGTACCTCTGGCAAAGGCGGCAGCAGGTTGTTCACCGATCGCTCGCAGCATCAGCCCAGCGCGAGTGCGGTAAACATAAACCCAGGTAAAGGCAATCAGCGCAAAGCTAGCATATACTAGCCAGTCGCTCTGAAACAGCAATTTGCCGAGTAGTGGAATGTCCTGCAAAAACGGCACCTTAAAGCTAGGAACGGTTGGACCAGGAAGACGGACAAAGGGATTGCCTAAAAAGGACGACAGATCAGCACAGAGCAACGCCAGCACAAAGCCGATCGCCACCTGAGATTGCTTTAGGGTCAACGCACCAAAGGCAACAATCAGCGCGATCGCGGCTCCTACCAATGCCGCACTCCCAAAGCCCAGCAGCAAACTCGGTGTATTGCCCAGTCCCTCTGTTGTTTTCGCCACCGCAAACCCAGTCATCGCCGCCAGCATAATCGTGCCTTCAGCAGAAAGATTAATCACCCCTGCCCGCTCTGTGATCGTTTCGCCGATACAGGCAAAGACAAGCGGCGTAGCAGTCGCGATCGCGGTAGCAAGAATAGCGATGATTTGCGCGGTGTCCATGTGGGAGGCGAGTTATGAGTGTCGAGTTTTAAGTTTTGAGCTGTAAAAAGGCAAGAAAGTTTTGAGTTAGCCTCCCTGATTGACTCCTGATGCTTACAGCCAATGAACGCTGTTGAAGCTGTAGCCTTTATCCTTACCTTCTAGCTCATAATTTGTTGAGCATATCGGCAACACTCTGCTTTGAAGCTTCTTCAAATAATGCCAAGCCTGAAGCTGTAAATTATTTTGCGTGATTTACATACGCCCCATTGACCAGTGTAGGAACACAACCGCTAACATTTATTTCCAATGCTAGGTCAATATCTTGCTCAAAGCCGCGTTCGATAAGCTCTTGACCAGAACCGCACTGCTTTACCAAGCATTCTAGGGATTGCCGAACACCTCGATAGGCTGCGACTGCTAATTGCGCCTCTGGTGACAGGCTCCCCGCAAGATAACTGATAATCGCTCCTGCGCCAATTAAATCTTCAAACGAAGGGCGAATGCTTCCATCACTCCATCTCTCTCCTGCTGGAATAATAGCAATTCGTCGTCCGTAACTTGTAGCAGCTAAAGCAACAGCTCTACAATTTCTCAAACACCCGGTTACAGTCGGAGCTGCTGCTGTTGCCAAACTCAAGGATGAACCGTTGGGGGAAGGAAGCACCAATCGAGTGCCTTGACTGATGAGGAGCAAGGAGGCTGGAGACAATGAATAACGTTTACCACCACGCTTTTCAGCTAGTTCTGCGCCAATAGATTGAGCAAATGTTTGGGCGGATTCATCCTTCCACTGATAGGGGAAAACGATCGCTCCTCGACTGTTAGCAACATCAATGCAAGTTGAAAATGAGAGAACATCGATGATCACAACCACATCACTGATGGGAGCCAACTGCAAAACTCCCTTTTCACCCCACTCACACCGCACGTCAAACTGAGCTTGATCGAAGTTCATAAACTATGCATTGCTGTAATAACTAACGTGCACCTAATCCTGAACTTCTCACAGGTACCTTGGCTGTACCGTTCCAACCTAGAAACGAAGCAAGATAACGACTGCCTAACTTTTCACCCTTAGTTGCTCTGTCGGCGGTATCACCTGAGGTTGAGGTGTACCAGAACTGGCATCAGCGGGTTGGCGATCGCTCAGACCACGTCCAAGCAGCACAAAGAGCACCAGCATTCCCTGGATGACTCCTGCCAAAGACGATTCCAGGTTGAGCGACAACGGTAATTGGAGGCTACCGATATTGAGAGCGCTAAAGAAGAAAGAGACTGGCAGAATTAACCACGCATTGAAGCCCACCAGCATGGCAATCAGCAATGCTAGAAAGCCGAGATTGCTGGAAATACTGGGGATCAGGCGATGGAAAACAGCAAGCACTTGCAGCGCTCCGGCAATGCCTGCAAACGCACCGCAGATGGCAAACGCGCTGAGCAATTGACGTACCGATGGAATGCCGAGAACATAAGACGCTCTCAGGTTTTGACCAACGGCTCGAAGCTGCAAGCCAAAGTAGGTGCCGCGCATCACCACGATCGTCAGGGCAAGAACCGCGATCGCTAGCAGCAGTGAAACCGGACTTGCCTCAGTGTTGCCAATGGTCGGTAGCCAGAGAGATTCACGAAACTGCTCAGTACCGCTCATGGATGCCACGCCTTCTCGTTTCCAGGGACCAAAGATGAGATAGAGCGCGAGTCCCTGTGCAGCAAAGTTGAGTCCTAGTCCCGCAAAAATTTCGTTGATGCGACCGTAGACATTCAGTATGCCTGCCAGTAAGCCCCACAGTAACCCGCCGCTTGCACCAATCACGATCGCCAAAAGCATCACTAGCGGACTTGGCAAAACGTCTTGAAACACACGAACAGCAAACGTCGCCGCGATCGCCCCTGCCACAATCTGCCCTTCAATGCCCAGGTTATACAGCCCAGCCGTAAAGGTGAAGAGCAACCCACTGGTACACAGCAGCAGCGGAGCCAGCGTTGTAATGACTCGTGCCAACTGATCCGGCGTACCAAATGCGCCTGACCACATACGGCTAACGACTTCCACTGGAGACGCGCCAACCAGCACAATGATGACGGCAATCAAGATGAGAGAAAGGACGATCGAGCCAAGCTGGTAGTACGCTTTAGACATCAGTAAAGGGTGAGATAACGCAATAGCTCATGATGTTTGAATTAGCTGCTGACGGAGAGTTCTTGATGCCGATCGCCAAATTTCCCGCCGATCATTTGCCCCAGCCGATCGACCGTCAATTCTGCGACATCGATCGGCTCTGACACGGCATCACCGCTGAAGACGATCACGCGATCGCTATACTGCATGATTTCATCCAGGTCAGAAGACGTGAAGATGATAGCAGTGCCGCCTTCGCAACGAGCGATGAGTTGCTGCCAGACCCAAAGCACCGATTCAATATCTAACCCGCGAGTGGGATGTTCCATCAGCAAGAGATTCAGCGGGACAGGTAGAAGGGCAAGTTGAGTGCGCTGCTGGTTGCCGCCAGAAAGCCGTTCGACGTGCGTTTGGGGTTTGCCACGAATGTTGAACAGGGCGATCGCGTGCAGCGCTTTTTCTAACGTCCCTTTCCAGTCAACGAATAAACCGTTGGGTGGCGTACGAAGAGCAACGTGTTCGTGAATGGATAGCCCTCGAATGATTCCATCGCGCAGGCGATCGGCAGGTGAATAGCCAATGCCAGCCGTGAGATACTCCCGGTAAGGTCTGGTAGTCATATCCACATCATTGACCCGAATGGAGCCAGATGACGCTTTGAGCAACCCCGCGCAGAGCAGCAGTAGCAATTGCTGACCACCGCCTTCCAGCCCTGCCAGCCCAATGACCTCGCCCTGATGCACAGTGAGATCGGGGATTTTTATGCTGAGACGATCGGTGCTGAGACTAATCGTTTTTAATGCCAGGGCGATCGCGTCTTGCCGCGTCTTTGGTTTGACAGGTGGTGCCAGTTCGCGCCCAAACATAAGCTCCACGAGGGTTTCGTCAGGGCAAGGGATCTCTAGATTACCGACGACCTGCCCCTGTCGCATGACGGTCACGCGATCGCACAGTGCGTTCACATCCTCTAGCTTGTGCGACACGAAGATCACTGATTTTCCCTGCGCTGCTAGCTTCTTCGCAGCGGCAAAGAGTTCATCTTTCTGGGCGGCTGAGATGCCGGTGGTTGGCTCATCCAAAATCAGCAGCTTCACACCTAGCGACAGCAGGCGCAGAATTTCAAGCTGCTGCCGTTCGCCTACAGTAAGATTGCTGACTTTCTCGTTAGCGTTGAGGGCAAAGTTAAACTGTTCTGTCAGTTGTCGAAACTCTCTAAATGCCTGCCGCCGTTTGGTAAAGAGGCTGCCCGACTTACCGACCAAAAAGTTATCCAGTACGGACAGCGGCGGAAAATCGAGCGGGTCTTGGTGCAACATCCCAATGCCAACCGCGATCGCGTCAGCAGGCGTTTTCACCGTTACAGGCTTGCCATCAAGCAGAAGAGTGCCGCGATCGCGGGTAATAAAGCCGCTCAACACCTTCACCAGCGTACTTTTGCCTGCCCCATTTTCGCCCAGCAGCCCATGAATGCTGCCCGCCTCTACCGTCAGCGAAACGTCATCGTTCGCTTGAACCCTGCCAAACCGCTTGCAAACATTCTGTAGCTCAACCTTCATAGCAAGAGAAGCGATGGGAACTAGAAAAAGAAAAGCTAAAAATAGAGGCGAGAGAAGACTAAAGGATAAAAGCTCAAGGGCAAAAGGCGCTTATCTTACGACATTGCGTAAGTAACCTTCATACTTCAGCTTCTACACTCCAGGTCAATGTGCAAAGAGAACCGTTTTAGATCTTTCACTATCCCTAACAGGGATAGTCAGCAAAGCTTCTCTAGATTTTTCTGTATCAGTCACAACAATTTGTTGCAGAAGAAAAATCTTCCAGTGTTCACTGCTAACCTAAATTTTGTCGGTTAAAGAGTGACACCACTTAGACATGTGTCTAAAGCACTCAGTATTTCTACCGATTGTCACGCTTCAGAGACACTTTATCATCCTTACTTCTTTTAACAGGCAATAAATCCGATGAAGATTACAACCACTTTGACGAAAAAAACCTGGAAAATTTGCACCTTGTCAGCTTATGTGGTGGCTACCACCCTATGCATAGCACCGTTAGCATTTGCCGCCGCTCCTCCAATGAGTCAGGGGGCAGTGAACACACAATTCAAGAGTATTTCCGATTCCGCCTATGGATGCAATGCGTCTTCGGTATGTTTCTCTGCAAATTCGTTCGGTGATTTGAAAGGCGAACTACAGGGTTACATTTCTATTTCTGACTACTCTTCGGGTGTTAGTTATATCTCTTGCGCGGGAACAGCTTATGGAGGCGTTGTTTTCACAAATCCGGTTAATGGAAACGTCAGTGTCAAAGCCACGCTTGATCCTTCAGATCCGTCATGTTTCACTAGCAACTGGACTGCTAAGCACTTGAGCAGAATTAATTACACATATCATTCGATTTGATATAGCCTGAAATAACTAGGGTAAGAGGCACCCAAAACAGCAGGAGAGTGAGAGAGCAATGCGCTTAGTCAGAGATTTAAGTCTGGAGACGCAAAAGATACTCAAGCGAATTTATCAAGACAGTCAACATCATCTTGTCAGGCAACGAGCCCAATGCATCTTATTGAGCTTTCAAGGCTGGAGCCTGTCGCAATTAAGGCAGTTGTACGGCATTAGTCGCAAAACCCTGTACACTTGGCTCACGCGCTGGGAAGATGAACGGCTAGTAGGGTTATATGACCGCGCTGGCAGAGGCAGAAAAGCCAAGTTAAATGACGCGCAGAAACAACAGGTACGAGCGTGGGTGCAAGCCGAGCCTAAAAATCTCAAAAAAGTTTTGAGTCAAGTTGAAGCAGCCTGGGGAATTCGTATCAGTAAAGACACGCTCAAGCGAGTGCTGAAACAGTTTGAGATGCGCTGGCTGAGAATGAAAAGAGGATTGGCTGGCAAGCCTGATAGTTGGGAGTTAGAGGTCAAGCTAGAACGATTAAAGCAACTGAAGGAACAGGAGAAGCAAGGAGAAATTAGCCTGAGATATTTAGATGAAGCAGGCTTTTCGCTCGTGCCTTCAGTTCCCTATGGTTGGCAAGACAAGGGCAGCAGAATCACGCTTAAAAGTCAGAGCAGTCAGCGATTAAACGTTTTGGGTCTCCTCAATACTCAGAATGAATTGGTTGCCGAGGTTTATCTAGGAACGACTCGCAGTGAGCGAGTGATTCGCTTCCTGGATCAATTCAGTCAAACTCTAGAGCAGACAACCGTAGTTGTCCTGAACCAAGCCTCGATTCATACCAGTGAGGCGATGATTGAGAAATTAGAAGAGTGGCGAAAAAACAAACTGGAACTCTTTTGGCTACCGACTTACTCGCCCCAATTCAACTTGATTGAAACTCTGTGGCGCTTCATGAAATACGAATGGATAGAAGTGGCTGCGTATCAAGATTGGAAAAGTTTAATCGCGTATGTCAAAAAAGTGCTAGGCAAGGTAGGAACTGAATATGTAATCAATTTTGCATAAGTGCTTACTTCGGTCACGGTAGATCTTTTCGGTGCATATAAAGATGGGGGCTACCGCTCCTCGGCTATTGGCACCGCAACGCAATACTATAACGGGAAAACGTACAGGAATAACTACAAATCTGACAGCTTTGAGGAAACATTCATTGGTTCTGTTGCAGGCTTCACCGGACCCTTCACCGGTGGTGCCGATGCGTACCGCAGTATCACCCGGCAGCAAGTGAATTGAACCGCTGGCGGTAGGTCTTGTTGGCAAAAACGCACCCGTTAAAGTGGGTGCGTTTTTGCCCTTTCTGGCTTGAAAGGCTCTACTCTGCAATCCGGCAGGGCTCTTTGCACGCTTTTATTTAGCCGTCATTCATCGGTTACTAGCGTTGCAACGATCGACGGATGCAATTGTTAAGACCACTGCGGCAACACCTGTACGATCGAAGCAATAGCGGTAAACAGGTTGATACTCAGCGCTATCTTTGCCATTACTGTTCCTTGAACAGCCTTAACTTTAGCCGTCAGCCTATTGCTCCGCAGAAGCAAGCTTGTATCTTAACCTTTCTACTTGCTTGACCCCTCCATCCCAGCTAGCAGTTGTGGCATATACCAGATTTGTTGCTCGGTCGCCGTTTCCCCAGCTTTGACAAAGTCGGTTTTGCCGTCCTGAAACTTAATTGGCCCTTTATAGAGATTAATGCTGCCGTCACCCAGCCCTTTGATAAAGGTATCGATGTACTGCTTATTATCGCCCAGGGCATTTCCTGGCAAGAATCCAACCATCGAGGTTTCGGGGTTGTTAATGTCTTTCCAATCCGGCCCTAGCCAGACAAATTCGCCGCCAAACTTACCGTCAATTGCCTTTTTGACCGCATCACCGTAAGGCAGACCCCAGTTGTAGTAGGGTACGCCCAGGCAAACATCGGGAGCGAGGTTGCAACCTGTCTTTAAGTCGTAATGAACAAACTTCACTTTTTTGCCCGCTGCCGCTGCTTTTTTCGTTTCGGTGGCGGCTTCGGGCGTGTCGATACCCGACATCACCACATCATAACCGCCGTTAAAGTAGTCATTGACCACCTTTGTTGGGTCGAGCGTTGTGCCAGGAATGTTAAACCAGAAGCCAATCCAGGTCACTTTAAACTTCAGATCGGCTGGCTTCTTTTTGAGGTAGTTTTCCCAGCAATATTTGGCACCCAGATAGGCAGCCGAGACATAGCGACGGGTTTCATCGTTAATCAACGGACCAAGATAGCCAATTTTGCCCGTCTGAGTGCCCAGCGCAGCGGCACAGCCAGCCATGATTTTGCCGTACTCCATACGCGCCATAATGTTGCTGAGGTTCGGCTGATTTTTGAAGTTTTTGCCCTCTTTCCAGGCATAGTCACCAGAGGCATGAACAACCGTGACATCTGGGTGTTTCTTAGCCGTTGTCAGCGCGTCGTCTTTAAAGTCGTCGGAGTTAAAGATAATGAATTTGGCACCTTTGCCGATCAACTCGTCGGCAACCTGTGCGCCTTTAATGTTGGGACGATCGGTAGGGTTGACTTTATCCACATAGTCAAATTTGACCCCTGGCACCTTTTGCACGACTTCCTGCATCCCTTCGTACTGCGCCTGGCTCCAACCACCGTCGTTTTTGGGGCCAACAATCACCATGCCGACGGTATAGTCGTTACCGCTTGCCTGGGCTGAGGGAGAAGCGGTAGGAGTGGGGGTGGGGCTACTGCATGCACCAACCAGCATTCCAAGCGCGGCTAGGTGCCAGAAACGTTGTGTGAAAGCAAGGGAGCGATCGACAAAAGACATAGCATTGCCTTTAACAGATTGATTCATACACTTTATGGACTTTAACTGATCAGAGGGCATTGGTTCTGGTTCTCTAGCGCGTGATAGTTGATTCACAAGGACATTGCCAACAAAGGCCACGTGGAAGCAAGCCACGGAAGGCTTTCGTTGACGACTGTCAAATGGTGCCTTTGATCGCTAATGGCACGGCTGGATCAGCGATCGCAACTCTGCTTTCCAATTAAGGCGATCGCTTCTCTTGAAAATGTATCATCCGAAACATTTCTCGCTGTGTCTGGCAGTCTCTTGCTCTCAGGGTGCTATGCCAATGGAAAACGAGACTTCCGCCGCGCCAATCTCCGAGGGCAATTATTCAAAGGACAAGACCTCTCTGGGGCAGACTTCACAGAAGCGGACATCCGCGGGGCAAACTTCACTAATGTTCCTAGCGGCATCAAGGTTGCTGCCAGCTTACCTCTCGATTTGTTTTTCCTGAACGACGGAAGCAGGCTTCGTTAGAGCAAGGCTCCAAGGCACTAGCTTCAAGAGCAGCAAACCAAAGCAGACCCATCTAACAAATGTTTGCTGGAAAGATACAACGCTATGAAGCTAAGCGGCAGTAGAGCAAGTCTCAGAGGCAATGGCTTCAATGCCAGCCATCAAAAACAGACTGATCTAATCGCCTATGAGGATGATGAATAGTGCCGTAAGCGGTACTGCTAATTTAAAGCTGGCAAACAGCCATAATGGACGATCGCGCTCCCTTACATGGGCAGCCAAGATGGCACAATAGACAAGTGCTATCGATCATGTAAATTTTGAGTCTTCAAACACGCCTACCATTGAACCAGCCTAGTTCTTACTCAACGCTTCAAACGCTTTGGAGTGACAGTCTCACCGTGTTTTGGGGAGACTGGCTCGATTTGCGCGTACGGTTGGTACAGGTCATTGCTTCTGGGTTAGTCTCACCGTTGATCTATATTGTGGGCTTTGGTTTGGGATTAGGCAGTGCGCTGGATGCCACCATGAAGCCATCGGCAGGGGATAACTATTTGCAGTTTATTCTGCCAGGGATGGTGGCGCTATCGTCGATGGTAATTAGCTTTGGCGGCACAACGTTCTCAATCTGCGGCGATCGTCTCTTCACCAAAACTTTTGAGGAAATGCTGTTGATGCCCGTGCATCCGCTAGCGCTGCATAGTGGCAAGATGATGGCAGGCATTGTGCGCGGTCTGCTCACCGCAGGCTCGGTCATTTTAGTTGCTATCATCTTTACAGGTAAAGTCTGGAGCTTTCTAAACCCCCTGTTTTTGCTGGTGCTGGTGCTAAACTGTGCCGTTTTTTCGGCATTGGGCGTGATTGTAGGACTCAATGTAAAGTCACTGGAAAGTGTTGGTATCTACAACAACTTTGTGATTGTGCCCATGTCTTTTCTGGGCGCAACCTTTTTTGACCCCGTCACGCTGCCGATCGCCCTGAAAGTCATCGTGTATCTGCTGCCATTGACTTATACGAGTTTGGGTCTACGAGCGGCTGCCTATTTGCCCCTGTCTCAGTTTCCCTGGTACGTTATTCCGGTGTTGCTGTTAGCAGCGATCGTTCTCTCGGCGATCGGTGCGCGTCAGTTTTCGCATCAGCAAGATTAATGAACCCACACTGCTTTAGCTTGAGGCTACAGCGAAGTGCGTTGTAGTTTTTACATGGATTATTAAGCCCCGTCAGTTAAATTTTTTCTCAGTTGTATATAGCGTTTCTGGCTCTAGCGAGTTCTAGGCAAGGGGCTTAAGCCCCTTGTTACCAAGGATGGGGCATACCTCAGTTGTTCAAGAATTGCTATATAAGTTTAAACAAACTGAGTCTTACATCCCCAAATTAAGCCAAAAAAGTTTTTCGGCGTACGAAACGCTGACCTCAAAGTAGCCTATAACAACCAACGCAGTAATCAGAAAAATCAAGCTAAACCGTTTCATATGTTTTTCGACTTGCCTCTCCTAAAGGTCTTTCGCAAACGTTCTTTTTTTGATGAATGTTACTTTTATGCCGATTAGAAGTAGCACTTGTGATCAACGCAACTGCTGCACGTCAGCTATTGCAATCCCTGAAAGTTAACGCTAAGTTCTTTGGGATTTTGTCCCCTTAAATCTGCTTTGTCAAAGATGCCACTGGCAGCAATGGATTGTCCCGGCTTCAGTGTTTGATCAACCTCTAACGGAATTTGTGCGATCGCGGTGTTGGCTCGACTGATTTGCAGCATTACCGTATTGACCTGAATTGGCTCTTGACTACGGTTGGTGATGGTTGCTTTCACTCTAGAAGACAAAAACTCTTCATCTGCAACGTCCAGGCTGAGGTTTGAGACGGCGATTGAAGTAAGGTTGGTGCGATTTCGTGTGCAAATAGAAGTGAGGTCAATCATTTGACCCGTTGCAGTGGTTCTGTAGCAAAGCGGTTCCTGAGCGATTGCCTGAGAAGCGGTCAGGAGGCTGATTGTAGTAGCTACAAAAGCAGCTTGAAAGTAAGTTTGTTGCATTTACTTTTAACGCGGTTGGTAAATAAAGAAGTTAGTAGAAATGAAGGCTGTTCCTGCGGGGATGCCCTCAGACAAGAGCAGGAACAGCCTCAGCAATGAAATTAGTGGTGTTGTTTCAGTTTGCGTTTGAGTAAGAAGCCTCCACCCAAAAGTGCGAGCGCTACCCCGCCAAAATCAGATGGTTCTGGAACAGCAGCCGCATTCTCATTAAGAGAAATTGCTCCCGATCCCACGATCGTATTGGTAAAGGTGCCAACGCTGAGATTGCCACTGTCAGGATTGTCAAAGCCTGCGGTGACCAGAACATATTGGCTGCCGCTATCGAGGGTCAAGCCAGTAAAGCTGGCGTTGCCCGTATCGGGAAAGGGATCGGTGCCAGCAATGACGTTAGTGAGCGGAGACGTTGGGTTGAAAAGCGATTGATAAACTAACTGAACCGCATCAAAGTTTTGCGTTCCAGTGATGTCGTAGGAACCCGTTGTGCCGACCGAGAACGGCTGGCTAAAGTAAGAAACGGCGGTGCCGATCGCGGAAAGCGATGAAATTGGATCGTTGACGCCTTCAAAGCCTGGTACAGCGGGACGATTAAACGTCGGTGCTCCGGTCGTGTCTCCTGTATAAGAAAGGGTCGCCGCGTGGGACGGCAAGCTTCCTGCCAGTGACAGACCGATCGCACATAAACCTAGACGGAGGGGGGCTTGAGTCATCGATAACATATTGGCTCCTAACATTAAGTTGACTAGAGAACGGAACACACGTTTTATAGGTGACAGAGGTAAGGCTGAGGCTACAGCGTTGGCACAAGAAGTGCCTGAGCCGTAATACCAATGCCAACGAGAGTCATCAACAAGGCACTCACGGCTGGAAACAAGTTGCTTTGGGGCGCTTGTACAGGGAGCCGCTCAAACCAATGTTTGGCGTAGACCAACAGCACACCAATACCAGTCAGCACACCAGCCAAACCTAGACTGAATGCCAGTACCAGCGCTAACCCAAAACCAATGCGCCCGATCGCGATCGCACCCAGCAGCACGACCAGCGCTGAAGGACACGGCAACAGTCCGCCCGAAATGCCCAGGGCTAGAATGCTTGACCATGTGATGGGAGAACCATCCGCACCGGGCGGTAGGTGGGAGTGGGAAGGCGCACCATGATGATGCGAGTGGTGATGGGATGCATCGTGCGAGTGGCTATGAGAAACGCCATGCGAGTGGCTATGGCTATGTGCGTGATCAGCGACAGCAACCTGACTGCTGGCCCAGCGTTGCCAAAGTGGCAACTGCCGTAAGCGAGTCACCAGCAGCTTCCCGCCAATCACAGTGACTAAGACACCGGAAATTGCGCTCAACCAGGGAAAGAGTTGCTCGGTCAAGAGGAAGCGGGACGAACCCAACATCACCAAACCGAGTGCAAAAATGCCTGCTGTGTGCGTCAGCGTTACAGTTAGCCCTAGCAGCAGGGCGTGATGTACCCGGCTTCTAGCGCCCACCAGATATGCCCCCACAATTGTCTTCCCATGCCCCGGAGTCAGCGCGTGTAGCCCACCCCACACAAAGGCAACCGCCAGCGCCACTAAGATCGTCGAGAAATTGAGTTCTTCCGACAGAATCAAGTTCGTGAAGGCATCATTGCGTCTGCCGCTTAACGCTTGAGAGAAGGCATTCGCTGGCTTTGGCGACAGTGGCGTGAGTGGTTGCGCGATCGTCTGGGATGGATTCACCGCAAAGGCAATCTGACGCTGATTTAAGGGGCTACTCAATAACTCCGTCGGATAGTCGGTCAGGCGCTGAGTGATACTGTTGGCTGTAACCTCCCCTTCAAGCGGCACATCCGCCATCACCGTAAGCTCGCGCCAGCCTAAACGCTGCGAGTAAGACTGATCCTCAAACTCCAGTTGTTGATCGGAGCCAGCCAGGGCGATCGCCGCTTGAAATTCACAGGTCAGCCGTAGTGTTGCCAAGCCGCCAACACCGGGCGGAAATTCTACCGTTGACTGCAGCAGCGCTAACGGTAAAGCGTGCTGATTCAGGCGCAGGTGCAGGTCAGACTTGATTTCCTGACATTTAGCCACCGGATAAGCAGCCAGACGATCGGGTGTGTCGAGGTTGTTAAGCTCCTGAAACGCCGGAATTTCTGCCATGTCCAGGACATAATCGATCGCCATCCCGTCTCGCGCAATTTGCAAGCCAGCATAGTGATTAATCGTGAAATTACCCAGAGGATGGGCAGCAGCAGCGGGTTCCCAGGCTAGAAAAACCACCATGATCGCAGCCATCCAGGTCAGGTGATGCAGCAGAGTTTTCATGAGGCTTGTCCCACTTGGGTGAGAAGGGACGGTGTCGCTGTTTTCAGCGCAACCGCAAGCTGCGTCAGCGTTTGACGAGCCTCGGCAGCATACTTGTGATGGAACGTCGGGTTAAGCCGTAGCGCTAGGTGCAACTGTTCTTGAGCCTCTGCCTGATCGCCGCAGTGCAGCGCAATCATGCCACGGTGAAAATGCAGCAATGCATCCTCAGTGCCATAGCGAGTTGCTTGTTGGGTCGCCCGCTGCGCGGTCTGCCAGTCCCCATTGGCCGCCGCCGCCCACGCCAGCGTATCTTCAGCGTAGATATCGTCTCGCACTGCCACTTCACGCTGGGCAATTTCTAGCGCGTCTGGCAGATGGATACCATGTTCGGTGTAGTAAACGGCTAAGGCGCGATCGTAGATGCCTTGAACCTTGCTTAAACGAGCCACAACTTCAATCAGGGCTTCGGTCTCCGCCGCTCCTTGTGGATCGCCCAAAGCCCTTTGAGCATCGGCTTTATAGCCCAACGTTTCCACCAGCGGCACGCGATCGATTCCCTGGTTGGCTACTGCTAACGCCGCCTGCCAGCGATGCTGGGCGGCATACAAGCGTGCCAGTCCCGTTCGCGCTGCAATATCCGGCGGGAACAGGGCGATCGCTTCCTGGTAACGTCGCTCAGACTCAGCCAAAGCACCTGCCGCAAACGCCAGATCACCGGATCGAACGTGGAACCAGGCACGCATTTCTGCTGGATTGGTGTAAAACGAATCCATTTGCTGCACGGTGGCATCCAGCAGTTGACGAGCCGAGTCGAGATGGTGCGTCAACTCCAGATAACGCGCCGCGATCGCGCTATGACCCGAGTGCTCCGAATCCGTTGATAAGCTTTGAATCAACTCGTGGGCGGCTTCGTAGTCTCCCAGTTCCATTTGAATGGATGCCCGCAGTGCCACTGCTTCGACGGTCGATCGCGGTGTCTCTGTCACCAGTTGCAGTGCTTCCTGAAACCGATGCTGTGAGAGCAGCGTCGAAGCCAACAGCAAAGCCGCTTCGCCACTGGGTTGCATGGCTTGCGATCGTCGGGCAGCATGTTCGGCGCGCAGTAAATCTTCTACGTCTGCCTGTTCCCGAAAGCGTCTGAGGTACTGAGCCGCTAGCAAGCGCAACTGTATAGAGGCATCCGGTGCTTGCTGCACTTGCACTTCGTAGTTATGAATGATCAGATTGCGCTGCTCATAATCGGGAAAGACTGTCATCGCAGCTTCTGGTTGGGGCAAGTTAGCCAGCGACGGCAACTGACCATTTGCCAGGGCGGAGGCAGTTCCTAGTAGAGCAAGCAGACTGACTAGAAGACACAAACTGAGCGATCGTCTAAGCATGGGTCTTAAAAGTTATTTGAGTACGACTTACGTACAAAGTGTTTAGGTCCCTGACTTCTAGTTAAAACTTAGCCATCCATCGTAGAAGTCGGGGATCTCTGCGTAAGCCCTAGGGAGAACGATCCGTTGAGTGTCAGTCCTCGCAGGCGCACAACACCCAACGGCTCAGGGTTCGCTTCAGACGTTAGCGAGGGTTTCCTAGATAGGGAAAGGTGGGCAGGAAGTTGGCATCCTTAGGATCAACGTTGTCGCTGGTCAATGCCGGGATGGCACCCTCTGTAATGCCAGTCACCGCGCTACCAAACACAACCGATGCCGTTACGTCAATCACGTCATCTTTAGGTCGTCTACCGCCAAAGTTGCTGCCCAACTGCGTACCAAAGTAGCTCCCGTTTTGTTTGGAGAGGTCAGCCTGAATGACATCGGGAACTGCCACAGAAATGACAGCATCAGCAATGCCTGCGGGTCGCCCGATCGCCTGAACAAAGGAGCGGATAAATTTAGATTGATTGGGAGCGTCCTCTGTCGGCGTTTGCAGATTGCTCACGTTATGGGCTTTGAAGTCCATAAACAGTTCATTCAGCACTGGCACTGCTAACCGTTCAATTTGAGTGTAGTTCCCATTTTTGAGGCGAGGAGTTCTGACACTCGTTGTCATCCAAACCCCAATCTTGCCGTTTCCGAGCAGCTTTCTGGGCAGTTCCACCACGATCGAATGCACGTTAAAGGGATCCAGTGTGTCTACTGCTTCACCAGGCGGACGGAAGGAGAGAACCGTAAACGGTGGCGCTGGGTTTGGCTGCACCAGGTAGTTGCGATCGGGAATAATTTTGGGTAGTGCTATTTAGGAAAGGACGTAGAAAAAAGAGCGAGAGAGAATAGAGTGGTAGACTTGCTTGCTTCTTCTCGCCTCATGATCAAACCGCTGTTGCAATGTCCAAACTGTGGCTCGAACGACATTAATAAAAATGGCACTACTCGCCACGGGAAGCAGAATTACAAATGCCGCGACTGTGAACGGCAATTCGTAGAAGACCCGAAATGGCAACGTATTAGTGACGACACGCAAGCGACGGTCAAGCGTATGTTGTTGGAAAAGACCCCGTTAGCGGGGATTGCTCGGAGCCTACAAAGCAGTCAGAGCTGGTTGCAGCAGTACGTGAACGCTTACTATGCGAGCGTACCTCAACAGGTGGAAGTGCAACCAAAAACACCGCAACGACTGACGGTACAGATGGATGAACTGTGGTCGTTTGTCGATCATAAAGGCAACGAGCAATGGGTTTGGTTAGCCTTAGATGTCGAGACCCGTGAAATCGTTGGCTGTCACATTGGCGACCGTTCTGGAGCATCAGCGATAGCCCTTTGGCAATCTTTACCTGCGGTCTACCGTCAGTGTGCCGTGTGTTACAGCGATTTTTGGGTGTCCTACCCGGTGGCTCTGCCCAGTAAGCGTCATCGAGCCGTCGGCAAGGAAACAGGCTTAACAAGTTATATTGAGCGCTTCAATAATACGTTGAGACAACGAGTGTCGCGCTTGGTACGAAAAACGTTGTCATTCTCCAAGGATGTAAACAATCACATTGCTGCGATCTGGAACTTCATTCACCACTACAACGAGCGACGGCGGCAGCTAATTGCACGCAATCGGTCTCTTTCCCCTGTCCTTTCCTAAATAGCACTACCTCCAACTGAACATAGCTCTCCTCATAACTAATCTTCATTGCTGCATTCCTTGAGACGGCTTAATCTCTGACTAGAACAATTGCTGGTTGTATTATCTGACACCGAAGACGGAGGGACATCTCTCATTCGGCATGGGTTTTTGAAATCTACTTGGGCTAGCTAGCGCTACTAGTGGATGTACGTAGAGAAAGATAAATTGGATCTCAATCAGTAGCTAGAAATAACTAAATTAAGAATGCTTTGAGAGGATGAAGCGGGTGAATTCCCTCCCACAGTGACACTCCTGCTAAATTCACTTCTTACCAAGACTCCGCAGAATGATGTCGTGTAGTAAAAAAAATGAAAAGTGGTGAAAATGACGTTAGTTGCCATCATCCCTTTCACAATAAGCAACAACCAACGAGCGCCAACACCAGTCACAAAGGCTAATGGGGGTAAGTGCGAAGAGCCTAAATTGTTTGCAGACCTCTAAGAAAATGCCTTCTCCAGATACTGTAAAACAACTGCTCTATTTTCTATAACCAAGTATTTATATAGCGATCGCCATAGAACTTAAGACATTTGCATCAAAGGTTGTGTGTGGGCACTGGTTGACTGACAAATCTTTGAGCCATTACCTGCCCCGCCCTGCACTGAAAGTGCGGGCTCACAGAAGTAAGTCCTCTCAAGAGGACTACAAGGGAGTTGCAACCCGTTTTAACGTGAATTCGATGAAACGGTTCGCTTCGGTGCCCAACCGCCCTGGATTGAAAATCCGGGCTCACCGTGAAAAGTCCACTGAAGGGACTGAACGCCTAGTGAAATTTAGATGCAACCCGTTTCAACGGGTTTCGCACCGTGAGCCCGGACTTCAGTCACGGGCGGGATGGAATCGCAGCGAGAGAACTCGTCGAACTCACACGTTTTAACGGGTTTCGCACCGTGAGCCCGGACTTCAGTCACGGGCGGGTCAGCAACGGAGCAAGCGGCTTTTCAAGACTTTTGTCAGTCAATCAGGTGTGGGCAAAGCCCCCAGCCAGCTTTCGACCGGAGCGCACAAGCCGAAGGGGGTTCTACCCCTACACCCCGTCCTTACCAGTATGGCTACGGCCATAACTGACTTAGGAATGAGAATTCGATCACACCGAATGCCGATCTTATTTAATTATTATTCCTTAGAAAGACTGAAAGGAAAAAATATGCGTTTTTACAAAGAACTGGTGACACTCACTTCCGTGTTTGGCAGGCAAGGTTAATGCGATCGCCCAATTGCCGTAGCGTTTGCGCCATGCTGGGATCATTCTCTTTAAGCTGAGAAATTTTGTCGCAGCTATACATGACGGTGGTGTGGTCTTTGCCGCCGAACTCCTCGCCAATCTTGGGTAGGCTCAAGTCAGTATGGTGGCGCATCAGATACATCCCAATCTGACGGGCAACGCTGATTTCTCGACGACGAGAGCTGCCTTTCAGGTCTTCAACCGAGACATCAAACGTTTCGGCGATCGCCAAAATGACTGCTTCTGGTGAGGCTTCTACCTTCTCTACGGGCGGATTCAGTACTGGGGTAATATTTTCTACCGTCATGGGTAGCCCAGAGATAGAAATGTAGGCAACAGCGCGAATGAGTGCCCCTTCTAGTTCCCGAATGTTGTTGGTGTAGCTAGAGGCGATGTACTCAATCACATCGCGAGGCAGGCGCATATTCTCGTACTCTGCTTTCTTTTGCAGAATTGCCATCCGTGTTTCCAGGTCGGGGGGTTGGATGTCGGCAATCAAGCCCATCGAAAAGCGAGAGCAGAGCCGCTCCTGAAGGCGGGGAATCTGGTTAGGTGGGCGATCGGATGCTAGCACAACCTGCTTACCGGTCTCGTGCAGAGTGTTGAAGGTATGAAAAAACTCTTCCTGCGTGTATTCTTTGCCTTCAATAAACTGAATGTCATCCACTAGCAGCACATCAACAGCACGATACCGCTCCTGAAAGCTCTGCCGACTGTCTTTACGAATGGCGGTAATCAAGTCATTGGTGAATTGCTCGGTGGAGACATAGACAATGCGCGACGAGGGGCAAATTTCTAGTCGATAGTGCCCGATCGCTTGCATCAAATGTGTCTTGCCCAGCCCAACGCCGCCACAAAGAAAGAGCGGATTAAATTCGCGTCCGGGTGATTCTGCTACAGCCAGGGAAGCCGCGTGCGCCATGCGGTTATTCGCACCGACAACCAGCCGAGAGAAGACATATTTGGAATTGAGATCGCTCCGCGCACCGTTTCTTGCTGCCGTTGCTGGGTTGGCTGGGGATGGCTCAACAATGTTTTCGTGGGAGGGGAGGGGCCAGAACATCTCTGGGTTCTCGGTGGCATCATCGCCCTGCGCGATCGTAATGTGGATGTCGATCGGGTGTCCCATCACTTCCTGCACTACTTCAGCGATCGTTTTGATGTAGTACTTTTGCAGCCAGTTACGGGCAAAGGGATTGGGTGTGCGAATGACCAAACAATTGTCATCCAACTGCTCCGCGATCGCTGTTTTGATCCAGGTTTCAAAGGTAGGACGACTGAGCTGAAGCTGCAAGCGTTCCAGTACCTGTACCCAAAGCGTTTCAAGCGTAATTTCGACCACGAACCGTTACCTCTTACCAATAAATGGCGACACAAAACTAAGCGAACCGGAGCTTCCGACCCTCTTGCTTTGGGCTGCAATCATTGCAATGCCCTACCACGATGCACTGAAGTTAGCTGGATTGCAAGTCTAGAGCAAACAAATTAGGACGAGCACACACACATCAGTTTAACGAACCAGCTCTACTTATAGCGTTTAAGCATTCTACTAATTCCACCCATAGCGTACCAGATCTCTCTAGTCTGAGCTATCGTCCCTGGTTAACAGGCAACTATCTTTGGCAGCCCCAAACGTAGCAGCTTAAACGCTAACGATCGCTGACCAGCGATGCGTACGAAATGTCTCTGCCAAATCATTAGCAGAGAAGTAGTTTACCCGATTTTTCGCAGGCAAACGCTCGCAGTTAGACCATCTTTAGAATTGAGGCGATCAGTGAGACATGAAGGATTCTGAATCGAGGCAGAACGTTAATGCGCCCAGCAGCCAACAACAGCTTCTGCCTTTTGCCTCTTACTTCTTACCGTTCTCTGGCTGTGATACCGACTCTGGCAGGCTCGCTTCCATTTTTAGGCAGTTCAGCCCATCGACCTGAAGCTGATATTCAACCCGATCCATCAGGCGATTAAGGATGAGCCAGCCATAGCCACCTTCTTGCATCAACTCGGGTGTCGGCTCTGAGTAAGTCGCTACATCATAGCCCGTACCTTGATCCCAGAGTTCGAGGGCAATATCACGCTCTTGCAATTCCAGGCGAATGAGTACAGGTAGTGCTGGCTGATCTTTATGGGCATGACGGACGACGTTGGAATATGCTTCTACTAGCACTAGCCGTAGACGATTGGATTGGCGGGTCCAGTCAACATGATCGCCAAGTTCGACCTCCAAGCTGCCTAAGAGCCAATTTTCGACGATTGACAAAAACTTTAGGTCGCTGGGTACGTGAAGCTCAGTTCTCATTAACTACAGAACCTCCAGAGAGAGTATGGTTTGGTCGTCTTCTTGAATTGTATTGTGCGATCGAATGCGCGAAAGCAGATGACCTAAGTCAAGAGGGGCGTGTTCTTGCATCAGCATTTGCCATAATCCAGACTGTTGCAGCATAGCAGTGACCGTCTGAGGCATACCAACACTATCACCCGTTGCTACTGTTGCTTCCGTAATGCCATCACTGGTCAGCAGCACCACCTCACCAGAGTTAAGCGCTACGCTACCGGAAGCTGCCTTCCAGTTGGGTAAAATGCCCAAGGGCACGCCCCGCACTTTGAGGTAGAGCGGTTCGACCGCGGATGCTTCCCCGGCGGCAAGATGTGCAGCAACATTGCGGCTAGACCACACTAAGGGGTAAATATGTCCGGCGTTAGCGTAGACAAGCTGGCAAGTAGAAGGGCTGTAGCGAGCCAGTACCATCGTAATAAAGCAGTTGGTACTAACCAGATCTTCAGACAGGCTGCGATTTAAGTTTTGCATGACGAGGTGCGGCTCTGGTGGTGATTCTTGCGATAGCTCTCGCCGCAAAACCGAGATGGCGCTTGCCATAAAGAGTGCAGCCGGTACGCCCTTGCCAGAGACATCACCCACTGCCAGCCAGATGTCGCCCTGTGGGTGAGCATACACCTCAAAAAAATCGCCGCCGACTTCACGAGCGGGGAAGCAGCACGCCTGAACCTTCATGCCGTCGAGATCGGGTAGAGTCTGGCGTAAGAGGTTGCCTTGAATTTGACGGGCAACAGCAAGCTCTGCCCGCATTTGTTCGGCTTGCTCTTGGGTGCGCTGGTAAAGCTTTGCTTGCGAAAGAGCCAGTGCTGCCTGATCCGCTACGCCTTGAATCAGTTCGATGTCTTCAGGCGACCAGGGTTCGTCGATCGCGCGTCGGTACAACGACAGCACTGCCAAAAACTCTTGCTGATAGGTCAGTGGTACTACAAGTTGAGACCCATTACCCGACGACATGGGTGCTGTCTGAATCTGACGCTTTTGCAAAACAGCCTGTATCAAATCATCGTCATCAGGATTATCAAGACCTGGCTGCATTTCCTGCGCTGGCGTTTCTTGGGATGCTTGACTGCCGTCCTGGTAGATAAAGGCTTCTGATAACAGGCGATCGTCCGCTACAGGATGCAGTACACAACGACTGGCGGCGAATGTTTGACCCAGCGTATCGGTAGTGGTTCGCAACATGCTGTCGTAATCGAGCGATTCACGAATGGCTGTGGTCATTGCATTAAACAATGATTCACGCCGTAGTGCCCTTCGCAGCTCGTTTGTACGCTGTTTTAAAACCTTGTACGTTTCAGCCGCTTGCTGGATGACCCCTTTCAGCTGATCTGGGTTCCAGGGCTTGGTAATGTACTTAAACACCTTCCCTGAGTTGATCGCCTCAACCAGATCCTCGACATCGGTGTAGCCTGTGAGGACGATGCGAATTGTATCAGGGTAGCGATCGACCGTCTTGCTCAAAAACTCTGTTCCCAGCATTTCGGGCATCCGTTGATCGGAAATGATAATCGCCATTTCTCCTTGTTCTTCAAGCATTTGCAGTGCAGCGATCGCGCTTTCTGCTTGCAGAACCTCAAACTCACGTCGAAACGTCCGATACAGCAGATCCAGGTTATCGGGTTCATCATCGACAACCATCAATTTGGGTTTAGTTCCGATTCCTTGAGCCATACAAATACTCCACTGTTAAGCACAAGGTGCCCTACGCTAGCCACTGCCAAAACTATTACTGTCTCTTAGCGTAAAGTACCCTAGATGCGCCAGGTGGTAACAAGCTGAGGGTAAAAGGCAAGAGGGCAGCAGTCAGTTGACTCAAAATTCAAGACCTGCCTCATTAATCTCCTGCCATCCTGACCGCCTGACACATCTCTGCGCTTGGCGGTTGAAACCGCAGCTACAGGAGCACTAGCGTAGCCATGCCCAAAGGGCAATAAACTGCCGCCGCCGGTGCTCAATCCCTTGGTGCTGCTAGTCCGCAAAGGCGGACTTCGTGGTTGTAGACGCGATTTTAATCGCCAGCTCAAAGCTTATGTCAGGCAACCACCCTGCCACCTTTTACTGGCTGCGCCGAAACTGATAAGACTCTGCCGTTGCGCCCCAAACCTGTTTACCAGCAGCATCAAAGCCACGATCCCAGGTATCCATGCCGATCGTCCGCAGCACAATATGATTTTTGATTCTGACTGCCCCTCGGACATTGCCAGGACAACCATCTGCCGGGGTGTTACCGACGTAAGCATCGCCAGAAAGCTTGAGAAAGACGCTACAAACGACCGTACCCAGATCGCGGGTTTGAATTGTGCGCTCGCTCTCTGGTTTAGCACAAAAATTGATCCAGGCAGTGGGTGTCGCAGGCTTGAAGGAACGCGATCGTACACTTTGACTGTAAGCACTGGGACTAATCTGCAAAAAGCGCTGCCGATAAGGGTTTGACAGCTTATTTTCTAGCGACTGCTCCTGATAGAGAAAAATTGAGTGATGCTGCAACTCTGCCTCAGTTGTCAAGCGGACACGGCAAGTAATCATTCTGACGTTGGGGGCTTTAACGTTGGCGAGGGCTTGAGCTGATGTATCCATCACTCCCTCAAGGCGCGAGGCAACTGCATCAGCCTGCTGCTCTAGCGCTAGTCGAGCCGTCTCACCCCATACCGGGCGGACGATCGTTAAGAGGCTAAACGTTCCAACCAACGCGATCGCGGATTGATACTTCACAGCAGTGTACGAGTTAAACAGAACACGATTAATTGTGAAGATATTAGCGCGATCGAGACATAGCTACTAATGGTCTGCACAAAAGCTCGATCGCTCACCATCCTCGCGCCAGCCGTGTATCTGCCTGGGTAAGGGCTGTCTGCCAGGTTTGATAGCCACTCGCATTCAGGTGTAGCCCATCCGTCGTCAGGTCATCGCGTAAGCCACCGTCTAAATCGGCAAAGGCGGTATATAAATCGAGGAAAGCAGCACCATCCTCTTGTGCGATCGCGGCTAGACGTTGATTAAGCCAGCTAACGCGATCGCCCGGAACAGCAGCCGTACGGGTCGGTAAAATCGACTGCACGACAATCTGGGCTTGCGGATGTGCCCGCTTTAAGCGACGGACAATCTGACGCAAGTTCCATAGAATTTCGTTATCGGTTGCACCTTGCTTGAGATCGTTTACGCCAGCCATGACATAGATTGCCTGAGGACGGGCACCCGCAAATGTCGATAGTCGCCGCAGGATAGCGCTGGTATTTTCACCAGAAATTGCCTGATTGAGCCAGAGTTGATTGGCAGGCAGGCGATCGCTCGGAAACCAGAGACTGAGCGAATCGCCCACCATAATAGAGAGCCGACGATCGCCCTGTCCCCTGGTAGCGGCTCTGGCTTCCATTGCTAGCAGTTGCCGCCATTGTCGATCGGTGGGGTTGCTAGTGGTCTGTTGCCAGATTTCGCGGAAACTATCGATCGGCAAGCGCGTATAAAGACGACCTGAGCGAATGGCGGCAAAACGCTGCCAGTAAAGTTGACCCCCCGATCGAGGCAGTACGGGGACGGGTGGCGCAAACTCTGTAACCGCTTGTTCAGGCTCAGGGCGTACGCTCGGTTTCAGCAGCGCTTTATTTTGAGATGCTTGCTGGGCGGCATCTGCCCCGCGTAAGCGTGTGGTCTGCCAAGCAGTGGCAGTTGGGGCAGCCTTTGGCAGTGGTGGAATTGTAAAAGCCTGTGATGGCGAGCTTTTTGCAAGCACCGCAGCCAAAAGAGCAAGGTCGGTCATCGTCGATGCAAGAAACTTATGTTTTCTTAGTCACGATTGATGAGCTTCATCAGGAAAGTTTTGCGCAAAAGTCGTGCCATCAAGTAAATTTTGCCCACACCCATTAACCCTGATTGGCTAAAGCAGAGGCACAGGATCGATCGATCCGCTTGCTCAAAACTGGTTAACGCTCTATCTGTAGGCAATTAATGTTGAAGGGCATCCAGTAAAATAGAACATGAGCTAGTCTGCTGGTATCAAAATGTAGGAATATTGAGACTAGAATTCCGTATCCCAGTTAGACAGAGCCAGAAACATTCATTTTCAGTTGGAGCAAAACATGACTATCAATTGTGCTGAAGCCTGTATTGATGGCTGTGTTTTGGGTGACAAATGCCCCAATCTTGAATACAAAGCGAAAGCCGCAAAATTCATTAACGAAACTTCGTTAGACCAAATGCTGGAGATGGCAGAGAATGCCATTCGCAAAAAGCGAACCGAGCCACCTCAATGGATTTTGCCTGAAGAATAAGGCTGCTTACAGCCATGTTTAAGCTGTAAAAAATGTTTTAGTCTTTAACAATACAAGACTTCAGCTTCAGATATCTACACCATTTCCTGGTGTACGAGATGCTCTAAGGCAAGGCTGAAGAAGCATTCGAGCTTCTAATTTTTCTCACATTGTAGCCAAAAACATTAGGTTGATAGCCAGTAGTTGCAATCAGCAATAAAGATACTCAAATTAAAATACAGGCCTAGTTAAAGCGTACTCAACGCCCAATCTAAACCTGTATTTGCAAAATTAAATTGGCAGTAAGAGTTTAGGCTCATGGTAGTGAGATTCAGACGCTACTTCAAATCATAAGCCGATAGCGGTTTCTAAGGTAATCGCTGTCAAACTTAATCATTCTTACTACCATGAGCGTGTTGTACTCGTACTTGCTCTAACCTAGACTGCGCGGCGGGTTAGCAAGCTCCAGAGGAAGATAGCAACGATCGCACCCAGTACAGCGACGAAAATACCAGGAATACTCAGACCTGAAGCAGCCACTGTGAGAGAACCTGTATTCAGTAGGCTAAACAAAGAGCCGCCAACAAACGCGCCGATGATACCCAAAACGATCGTACCCAGGATGCCTCCGCCTTGAGAACCAGGATAAATAGCCTTTGCGATCGCGCCAGCAATCAAACCTAAAACGATCCAAGCAATAATGTTCATGTGATTCACCGAAGATCCGTATTGACAGATCAACAATATCAAGTCGGCGTTGCTGAACCAATCTGCCGAAGGATGTAACCCTGTCAGACCATAAGGCATAGGCAGTATAACAAGCCCGAAAGCAAAGCTTTATCAAATAACAAATATTGCTACCGAACAGAACCGATGCTTAAGTTTGTCGGTTTAAATATCAACATTGTTGCCTGGTTCAATTGTTTCGCGAATGCGATAGATGGGTCTGCCTTGCGATTCGTGATAGGTTCGCATCAACAGTTCTGCTAGCAGCCCAACGCTAAAAAGCTGCACACCAGCCAGGACTAAAACAACCGCTAAAATGAGCAGTGGACGGTTGCCAATGCTAACGCCGTATGCAATTTTAAGCACCGTGAGATAAAGCCCGATCGCAGTACCAAGGGCGATCGAGCCAACGCCAAAAAGACCGAAGACGTGCATCGGTTTCGTCAAGAACTTACGCATAAACCAAACGGTGAGCAAATCCATAATGACGCGGAAGGTACGGTCTAAGCCATATTTGCTCTTGCCAAAACGACGCGCATGATGGCGCACAGGCAGCTCAGTAATTCTGGCTCCCTCAATAAATGCCAGTGCGGGTAGAAACCGATGCAACTCGCCATAGAGATTCATATCAGCTACCAACTCCGCCCGATAGGCTTTAAGCGAACAACCATAATCGTTTAGCCTGACACCCGTTACTAACCCGATGAGCCAATTCGCAATTTTTGAGGGCAATAGGCGAGTGAGAGCAGCATCCTGTCGGTTTTTTCGCCAACCACTAACGAGGTCGTAGCCGTCCTCCAACTTTGCAAGCAAAACAGGAATATCAGCGGGGTCATTTTGCAAATCACCGTCTAGGGTGACAATGACCCGTCCTTTAGCACAGCTAAACCCTGCTGCCATGGCTGCCGTTTGACCATAATTGCGGCGCAAGATGACAGCACGTAGGTCGCTGCGAGCCTGGGCAAGCTGTTTTAGCAGCACAGCCGAGCCATCTGTTGAGCCGTCATCCACACAAATGATCTCGTAGGGAAGGTTTGCTGCCTGGAGGCTGGCGGCGATCGCGTCTACCAGATGGGGCAAACTCTCATCTTCGTTATGAATCGGCACCACAACTGAAACGTCAGGTTGAATGGCAAGTCGGGAAGCACTCGCCAATCCTTCAGGATGCAATGACGTACTCATAGTCGATACCGCTAGATGTAAGAGAAGACTGACAGCACTGTACCAAAAAAAATCAGCGCAATGAGCTACAGCGAGATTGGTAGCTGGCAACGACCCGCCCTGCCCCACGCAGTTGAGCATAATAGGTCTGGCTGACCCGATCGCCCTCAGCCGAGAGGCGATCGATACCAATGCCATTACGTCCCTGGTCTTTACCAGAACTGTGAAGGTAGCAGCCATCCCCCATGTACAGTCCAACATGGGTCGCTTTGGCAGGTGATCCGAAAAACACTAAGTCGCCAGGAAGCAAGTCTGACAGCGCAATCGCCTGGGTAAAGGCTTCCTGCTGATACGCATCTCTGGGTAGCCAGATACCGACTGACGCAAACGCCGCCTGTACCAAACCAGAACAGTCATAGTTGGGTGCTACAGTGCCGCCCCAGAGATAGTGGTTTGGCTGTGCCATCGCTGCCTGAGCAAAGGCAATCGCGCCGTGCACTCTACTGCTAATGTCCGTTTCGGCCAGGGCGATCGTCCGATAGGGTATGGCGGCAAGATCCAGATGCTCTAAGTCGGCGATCGCCAGCCAGCCAGGGTAATCATCCTCACACAAACAGACTTCTATGGCACCCGGACTTGTTCCAGGTGGCACATCGGGCAACGAGACAACGCGCAAGTATCGTCCTGCTGCTGCCTGGGTCACCAACCCTTGCATAGAAGCGTTGTATAAATTAAGACTTTGGCGACAGCAATAGTGAACGCGATCGACATCAGGTGACGTTTGGTGTGCTTGCAGTTGTAAGAGGGAAACCACGGCAGGAGTTGGTTGGTTGTTAGAAAAGGGCAGAAAGCAGCGATGACACGAGAAGCAGAGGAACCAGGGGGCACAGAAGATCACTCAAAACTCTAGCCAATCAGCAGGCAGAATCAAACCTTTTAGCCTTCATCCTTCATCTTTTAGCCTTCATCCCTCAGCCCTCCTCCTTCATCCTTCATCTTTTAGCCTTCATCCCTCAGCCCTCCTCCTTTATCCCGCTTCCTCACCATTCTCCAATTTTCTCCGGATCGCATGGGGCAATTCAGTATAGAGGAGTGGTAGATGCACCCTGATCATGCCCCTGGCTTCTGGCTGGGGGCATTTATTTTTGAGGGCTAAAGCAGGCTTTTGAACAAGCGTTAAGCTGAAACTAGCTGGATTAAAAGCGTTACAGAGTTCAAAATACAGGAGTTGTGCAGTGTGCTAAACGTGTGAATAACGGTTGGACGTATCGAGAGCAAGTCGATCGCTCGGCGCAAGGTTTAACCGTGCTGGATTATTATACTCAGCGTTATCGTCACTCCAGTCGCGCTGAGTGGGCAGACCGCATTCGGTCAGGGCAAATCTTGCTTAATGCGGTAGCAACTACGGCAGAGACTCGTCTCATAGCAGGACAACGGTTGAGCTATCGCCGTTCTCCCTGGCAAGAACCAGCGGTGCCGCTGACGTTTGAAGTGCTTTACGAAGACGCAGCTTTGATGGTGGTGGCAAAGCCGTCTGGGTTGCCAGTGTTGCCGGGAGGGGGCTTTTTGGAGCATACGTTACTCTGGCAGTTGCAGCAGCGCTATCCAGCCGAGACACCGCTGCCAATTCATCGCTTGGGACGGGGCACCTCTGGGCTACTGTTGTTAGCACGATCGCCTACTGCCCGTGCCTACCTTAGTCAGCAAATGCGCGAGAACACGCTGGAGCCGCTAGGCGATCGCCCCATGCACAAAATTTATCGAACGCTGGTGCAGGGCAATCCACCGCACGATCGCTTTACAATTACGGAACCGATTGGTAAGCAGCCTCATCCTGTTCTGGGCTACGTGTATGCTGCACAACCTCAAGGTGCTTTTGCTCAGAGTGATTGTCATGTGTTGCGACGCGGCGCTGAAACGGCACTGCTGGACGTAAGCATTCGGACGGGCAGACCGCACCAGATTCGGATTCATCTGGCAGCCGTAGGTTATCCCCTGGTTGGCGATCCGCTCTATGCGGTTGGTGGACAACCCATCACCTGTATACCAGCCGACAGCGGTCTATTGCCTGTACCGGGTGATTGTGGCTATCATTTGCACGCGATGCAGCTTACGTTCGTGCATCCTCACGGTTACCCAATGACATTTACTTGCCCACCATCTGCACCGCTAAATGTTGAGGAAAGCTGACTTTGTGGAACCATAAGTTCAACATTTTTATGGCAAGTTAGTGCAGGATGAATGCATTGCTAACACAGCTGAAAAGCCGTTGTAGCCGTAGCCATACTGGTGAGAACGGGGTGCAGGGGTAGAACCTCTGCCTGGGGCTTTGCCCCACGCCCCCCCTTGCTCCCAATGTCCTAAGCTCTGTGGCGATCGCTATATATCAAGAAACTATGAGCTTGGAGTGACGAATGCCACCCTCGCTACACAAGCTGCAAAAATTCTGTAGCCTTGAAGATGGCTAGTTCAGCACCCAAAATACCAGGCTTTTAACCGACTCAAGCCTTCCGACTGCCACTGGAGTGTTTTCCTATCTACTGTTTCACTCACGTTCTAGCATTGCCCGATCGCCTTAATCTGCTCAAAAATGTGCTTGAGCGCTGCCCGAACAACTCTTGTCCTGTTACCCGAAACCTGTAGCTCGAATGACAACAGAAACTCTTGAATTAATTGAACTCGACGGTCGTACGTTTGCCCCCGCTGACCAACTACCCGCTATTGAATGGCCGCCCTGTGTCCTCAGTGAACGTCCTCACACGACTCTGACACTGAAAGACGATGACCTGTTTTTGCTGACCGATACTCTAGGCAACATTGGCGGTTGCATGGAGAACGATCGCAGCTCTAGCATGGGTTTGTTTTGCTGTGATACACGCTTTCTCAGCCGTCTGGAACTGCAAATTGAAGGTCGATCGCCCATTCTTTTGAGCAGTACAGCCGATAAAGGTTTTTTCCTGTCAGTTTTGTGTGCCAACCCGCAGATTGACGATCGCATCCCGGCGGAATCGATCGGCATCAAGCGCGAACTGGTGCTTAACGGTGGTTTGTTTGAAGAAATCGAAGTCTCTAACTACACCACTAACACGGTCAGCTTTGAAATCAGCCTGAGCTTTGATGCCGACTTCAAAGACCTGTTCGATATCCGGGGTTATGGTCGCGAAAACCACGGTCAACTGCTGCGGCTTCTCCCCCCAGATTTCTCAGTCAGTGACCCGTCAGACCCATCTGTAGTAGACGGTTTACTGAAAGCAGCCGTAAAGCCTTCAGAACTAACGCTTGCCTACAAAGGCTTAGACAACTCACTGATGGAGTCGCGGATCTATTTTGTGCATCAGCAGCCCGATGCAGTGAAGGGCTTTACAGCGATTTGGCAGTTAACGATCGACTCTCACGAAACGCTGAAGTTGGGCTATCGCCTCCAAATGTTCAACAACAATAAGGCGATTTCGGTCGTCAGTGCCCCTGTAACGCTCTCACAGGCAAAAGCGGCTGAACTGATGGAAGAACAGACCTGGCAACAACAGGTCACGCGCATTCGCTCAGACAAAACCACTTTTAACCAAATTATTGAACGGGCAGAACAAGACATTTATCTGCTGCGGCAATCCTTCGGTAAAGGGAAGGCGCTCTCGGCTGGCGTACCCTGGTTCTCGACCCTCTTTGGGCGTGACTCGATCATTGCCGCGTCTCAGGTGCTGATGCTCGATCCGCAGATTGCGCGCGAAACGCTCATCATTCTGGCGCAATATCAAGGCAAGCAGGAGGATGAATGGCGCGATGAGCAACCGGGGAAAATTCTGCATGAAATTCGCTTTGGTGAAATGGCACGCTGTCAGGAAATTCCCCACACGCCTTACTACGGCACTGTCGATGCCACGCCACTCTGGCTCATGCTCTACGCTGAATATTTTGCGTGGACTGCCGATCGCGAAACCCGCGACCAACTGTGGCCAAATGCGCTGGCGGCAATGGATTGGATCGATCGCAACTGCAAAGAAACGGGCTATCTCAGCTATTTCCGCACCTCTAAGCGCGGCTTGTCAAATCAGGGTTGGAAAGATTCCGGCGACTGCATTATCAACCGACGTGGACAGATGGCTGAAGGTCCGATCGCCCTTTGCGAAGTACAGGCATATATCTATTCAGCCAAAATTCGCTTAGCTCAAATTGCGCGTATGAAGAAGCGCATCGACTTGGCCGATCGCTGGGAAGACGAAGCGAAAGATCTCAAAAACCGCTTCAACGACGATTTTTGGATGGAAGACCAGGATTTTTGTGCGTTGGCGTTGGATGGCGAGGGCAAGCCAGTCGATAGCATTACCTCGAATCCGGGACACTGCCTCAATCTAGGTATCCTCACACCCGAAAAAGCCTACAGTGTTGCCGAACGCCTGCGTGCCCCCGATATGTTCAATGGCTGGGGTATCCGCACCCTCAGCAGCCTGTCGCCTGCCTACAACCCGATGGGCTACCACATTGGTTCTGTGTGGCCTCATGACAACGCGATGACTGCGATCGGGCTACGATCGCTGGGTCTAATCGATCAGGCTCTCGAAGTCGCGAAGGGCATTCTGGATATGACCAAACGCCAACCATACCAGCGCCCTCCCGAACTGTTCTGTGGCTACGATCGCATTGACGATAACGCTCCTGTTCAGTATCCGGTCGCTTGTTCACCCCAGGCATGGGCAACGGGCAGCGTTTTTCAGCTCATTCAGATGATTGTGAACCTCGTCCCGGATGCGCCTGGCAACTATCTCCGTATTATTGATCCCGCTTTGCCAGAATCGATCAACTACCTCTCACTTCAAAACCTCCGGGTTGGTCCCACATTGCTGGATTTGGAGTTTGAGCGATCGGGTTCCAGCACTGCCTGCCGTGTCTCTAAAAAACGTGGCAACCTGCGCGTGGTGATTGAAGCATAGATAGACTAAGTGCGATCGACTTCAAGTTGAGTTGGTAGAATTTACCCGCCGACTCAGCTTGAAAACCGAGACTTGAAGCCGCATGAAATAGAGCCGTGACTACAGGCTTTAAAAGTCAATTTTTTGGGGCTAAAAAACTACTGGACAGTACGTAATTTTGATGGTACAAGTGTTCTAAGTACTGCGATCGCTTAATTATGGCTATGGAAACCCTTACCGATCCCCAACAAGAGCTTTACGACTGGTTGGTGGGCTACATCCGTGAATATCAGCATTCGCCTTCGATTCGGCAGATGATGAAGGCAATGGGCTTAAAGTCTCCGGCTCCCGTCCAGAGCCGTTTAGAGCATTTGAAAACTAAGGGCTATATCGACTGGAACGAGGGTAAAGCCCGCACAATTCGCCTCACACAGGCATCTTCTCCAGGTGTACCAATTTTGGGCGCGATCGCGGCTGGTGGCTTGGTAGAGACTTTTGTGGACACAGAGGTTGAGCATCTCGATTTCTCTAACATGCTGTTCAATCCCCGCTTTTTTGCGCTGCGGGTACGTGGGCAGAGCATGATTGAGGCGCTCATTGATGATGGCGATGTAGTGATTATGCAGCCCATTACTGACCCTAAAGCCCTGAAGAATGGCACGATCGTGGCAGCGAGAGTAGAAGGACAGACCACTCTGAAATACTTCCACCGCAAGGGCAGCAGAGTCGTATTGCAACCTGGTAATCCCGATGCCCAGACCTATCCGCCGATCGAAGTGCTGGCTAAGGATATCGATGTTCAGGGGATTCTAGTCGGCGTGTGGCGCGAAAAAATGTAGCCTGTGCAGGGATACTCTTCATCAGCTACAGAACTGCTTTAGAGAGTGCTGTGATGCAATACAGCTATGGCATGATGGCTGAATGCTAGAGGTACACTCAATTGCCTAAGTCGCCCGATGCTAAGTTGTCAAACACAGCCAATACAACTCGATCGCCACTACACGTTTTCCAGAGCCGCAAGATGGCAGCGATTTTGCTGTTGGGCTTTGCGTCAGGACTGCCATTTGCGCTGACGGATGATGCGTTTCGTGCCTGGATGACTAAGGCAGGGCTCGATCTTAGAACGATCGGTTGGTTTGGTTTAGTTAGCCTGCCCTATTCGCTCAAATTTGTTTGGGCACCACTGCTTGACCGCTTCGTACCGCCCCTTTTGGGACGCAGGCGCGGCTGGATGGTGCTATCACAAATAGGGCTGATCGTTGGGATTGTGGCGATCTCGCTGCAAATGGGCATCATTACCACGCTGAATCCAGACCAGCGATCGTTCAGCCTGCAATTGCTGGCGCTGACAGCTTTGGGAATCGCGCTGCTGAGTGCCACGCAAGACATTGCGATCGATGCCTATCGTACTGATGTGCTTACCGAGCGCGAGGTTGGAGCAGGTGCATCACTAGCGATTTTAGGCTATCGGATTGCCCTGCTGCTGACGGGCTGGATTGCCTTCAATCTGGCAGATCGCCTTACCTGGTCTTGGGTTTATCGGTTGATGGCGCTAATTATGAGTGCAGGACTGCTAACGTCTTTCTGGGCACCGGAACCAGTGGAGCGCGATCGCCCCCCTGAATCGCTCCGGCAGGCAGTTGTGCTGCCATTTGTAGAGTTCAGCCGTCGTTTGGGCTGGCGGCAAGCGCTCTTCACTCTAATTTTTATCATTGTCTTCAAGCTGGGCGATGCAATGGTTGCCAAAATGGCAGTGCCATTCCTTGGCGGTAAGGGGTTGGGCTTTGCAGATGGTGAGATTGGTAACATTCGTCAGGGTATGGGGCTGATTGCGACGATCGTCGGTACCCTGGCGGGTGGAGCAGTACTGAGTAAAATTGGCATTAACCGATCGCTTTGGGTGTTTGGGGCGCTGCAAGCCGTCAGCAATCTGGGCTACTACGTGCTAGCGGTAGTGGGCAAAGACTACCCGACGATGGTGGTAGCAATTAACGTTGAAAATGTCTGTGGCGGTTTGGGGACGGCTGGTTTTCTGGGCTTTTTGATGAGCCTTTGTAATCCCCGTTTCTCAGCCACTCAGTTTGCGTTGTTATCCAGCCTGATGGCAGTTGGCAGAGATTTGTTGGCAGCTCCAGCAAGTGGTGAGCTAGCGCAACGGCTTCAGCCGTTCATCCAGTCAAACCCAGCACTCTTGGATAACGCCTACCTGGCAGGCGCAACGCAGCAGGGTTGGGCGCTGTTCTTTTTGCTGACGCTGGTGGCTTCGCTCCCTGGTCTTTTGCTGCTACCCCTATTTGCGCCCTGGAACGGTACACGATCGCCTTTTGTGAATTTGCCTGATGATAATTAACGATGTCGCGTTACGATAAATGAGAGGAACTTCACAAATCTTGAGTGAGGTCTCAGAGTTTTCAAACCGAATTAAATACTATTCATACGGCTACTGTCATGGCGTTCTTCAGGCAATACATTGCTCCACTCTTTATTTTTCTGATCTTTTTTGTGGCGCTGGCAGCCGTTAGTGCCCGCATTTTTCTGCCCTCTGACATGGCAGCACCCGCTCCCGTTAGTGCAGTCAGCCAGCCGAAGGCGGCAATGCTTGGTGCTGAGTCTCTCGCTGGACTTCCACCATCATTGTCAGCTTTGGTCAAAGGTTTGCCGGATGATCCAGCCTTGTTTCAGTAATGATCGGTCAGTGGTCGTTTAAGTTTTGACACAAAAACTTGAAGTCTCTTATGGCAGGGTGAGCGCGTTGGTTGTCGCTTTTGGATGGCAATGCTTGTGTCAGATCTCATGCCAGTTGGTTATTACCTGCGTTTGGGTTCCAGCCTAGACCGTGCGCGGTTAGTGCAGTTCATGCAGCGTACGTATCAAGAGATGAAAGCGTCTGATGGCTACGCTCACCTGGCACAGACGGTTGATCAGTACTTATCGCGTGAAACGCCCCTTTGGTGGGTAGTTTCTGCCTCTGAGCTTGGCACAGATACCCTGCCTAATCCAGGCTTGAATCGATCGCAGCAGCCGATCGCCTGTTTGTGGCTAGGCACTGCGATCGATCAACTACAGGGCGATCGTCATGCCCATATCTTTTTGCTTTATGTCCTCCCAGAGCATCGGCGTAAAGGGATTGGTACAGCCTTAATGCTTGAAGCTGAAGCATGGGCGACTGCAAGGGGCGATCGTCAAATTGGGCTGCAAGTCTTTCAATCGAATCATGCTGCCCTGAGTCTTTACAGCACTCTCGGCTTTCAAGTGCAGTCTGTCTGGATGGTGAAGCCGTTGCGCTAGAAAGTGCTTTACGTTTGTCTGCGCCGATGCTTTCAGTGCCTTAGGCTCATAAACTGCAAAAGCAGAGGAACGATCGCTCCTCTGCTTTTACAGTGTCACTATGACGATGCGCTTGACAGAAAACTAGGCGCTTTCGCCTGCTGTCTCTACTTCTGGTGTTTCCGCTGCTACAACATCTTCAGCAACGACTTCCTCAGTTGCTTCGGGCAGCACTTCTTCGACTTCTGGCTCTGGTGGCTTGGGCTTCGTTGGCTTGGGTCCGCGCAGCAGCGCTGGGCTAACCATTTGCCTCGGCTCTTCGTCGCGCCCTTTGCCTCTGCCTCTGCCCTTGCCACGATCGTTCTCTCTACCGCCACGATCGTTCTCTCTACCGCCGCGATCGTTCTCTTTGCCGACGCTTTCCCGGTCTTTATCTTTGTCTTTGTTAAGCGTTGGGCGCTCGACATTCCGTGTTGGCAACGCAGCAGGCAACACAGTGGGCAATGCTTGGGCAACGCTCTCGCTGCTTTCGCCTTCAGGTTTTGCCTGACGCTCGGACTTTTTAATTGGACGCTCAACCATCACTAGAATTCCTTTCTACCTACCGTTATCCTAGCCTGCATCGGTCACAGCACACGCATTTATCGCCAAATGGGGACATAGACTCAGGCAATACTGAGAGACATTAACTCATCCGTCATCTCAAAATTAGCGGTGACGCTCTGCACATCATCCAGATCTTCTAGAGCATCCATCAGTTTCAGGAGCGATCGTGCCTGGTCAGGATCGGTGACCTCCAGCGTGTTGTTAGGAATCCAGCGCAGCTCAATACGGCTCACAGCGTACTGCTTCTCCTTCAGGGTTTGGCTCAAGGTTTCTAAGTTACTGGCTTCGGTTAACGCTTCGGCGGCAGCACCCTGTTCCGCTTCGATCAGGTCATAGGTGTCTGCACCACCGTCCAAAAAGGCTTCCAGCAATTCATCTTCCTGGATGGCAACGGTATCCGATCGCCGCTTCCGTCCAGTTTCTACGGGAGCCAGGGAAACCTCCACAACTCCTTTTTGCTCAAACATCCAACCAACACAGCCAGTTTCACCCAGGTTGCCACCGTTTTTACTAAAGGCAACCCGCAGGTCTGCGGCTGTTCGATTGCGGTTATCGGTTAGCGCTTCGATGAGGATGGCAACGCCACCGGGACCGTAGCCTTCGTAGCGAATTGCCTCTAGCGCAGCATGATCTGCACCCAGTTTGCCAGCACCCTTGGCGATCGCTCGGTCAATGTTGTCATTGGGAATCCCTGCGGCTTTGGCTTTATCGATCGCCGTTCGCAGTTGAAAGTTGCCCTCTGGATCGGGCACCCCACTCCGTGCCGCTACAATGATTTCCCGCGAAATCTTCGTAAACACCTTGCCCTTTACTGCATCAACTCTGGCTTTCTGCCGCTTGATGTTTGCCCATTTACTGTGTCCTGCCATAGCGCATCTTGTACTAACACCATTAACAGGATAAACAACGGAGGTAGGGAGTAGGGAGTGGGGCAATGGTAATGCTCAGTGTGTGACAGCAGCGCAAGTCATACAAACGAGCAAGGCATAAAAGCAGCAACGCTCTAGTATTTCCAAAATGCCCCAGCGATCGACAGCAGCTTTTTACTCCACTGCGTTGAGAAGAACAGAGTCATGTCTACAGTTCACCTGCGTTTGTTAATAGCTGTTGCGGTCAGCTTGATCACTCTTTTGGTCATCGTTGCCGTGCAAGCCAAGCCCATCTGGTCTCCCGAAACCACACTGTATGCTAGTGAGGGAAAGCGCTTAGATGCGTTTGGTACTGCCGTCGCTATTGAACAGGACACGCTTGTGGTGGCATCCAGGATTGCTCTCGCGTATGTGTTTGAGCGCTCTGGCGGCACCTGGGTCGAACGGGCAAAACTGATGCCTGACGACCGGAAAGAAGATATTGGGTTCATCCGCAGTGTTGCCATCAGCGGCGATACCATCGCTGTAGCGGCTCCTACAGCAGAGACAAATATTGATCCCGGACACGTTAACAGGACAGGGGCCGTTTACATTTTCACGCGCCAGGGAGCTACCTGGAAACAGCAAGCCAAACTGTTTCCACCGGAACCCAAAGGAGGCTTTCATTTTGGCTATGGCGTAGCACTTGACCAGAACACACTTGTTGTGAGCCAAGACAATGAAGCGCACGTGTTTGAGCGTGATCCGGCGACAGTGATCTGGTCGTATACAGCGAATCTCGTCATACCCAGAAGCTCGGAGCGTAAGTTTACCGAGCCAGCCACTTATTTGAACGGGGCTGTGGCAGTCGGTGGTAATACCATTCTAGTGGGCGGCACCAAAAACGAGCCAGCGGGCGCTGTTGGTGTCTTTTTTGAGCGTCAGCCCCAAACAGGCACTTGGGCTTACAAGGGGGAGTTAGTGTTTCCCATGCCGCAGAAGATCCTTGGTCGCAGAATCTCTGGTGGCACAGGATCGGTTGCGCTGGATGGGAACACCCTGCTCTTGGGTGTGGTGCTAAGTGCGCCCGGTTTTATCGGCTCTGCTTATATTGCTAAACGCCCGACTGCCAGCAGTGATTGGCAACAAACGGCTAAACTAGCACCCCGCCATGTGCAGCGTCCGGGCGGACTGCTTGGCTTGATGCTGGATTATGGATTTGGTCGTAGGGTCGCCATTAAGGGCGATTACGCGGTCGTTGCTGCTGTTAGTCAACAAGCTAATTTCTTTGCCCGCAATAGCGAAGGGGAAGTGTTTCTCTTTCACCGCCAACCACACTCCGAGTACTGGTCGCAACTCGCCAAGCTAGTACCACGAGCGGACAGAAAGGAATTCCTGCCCACGGTCAGCCTCTCCGATCGTCACGTTATCATTGGCGACCCCCAGGCACGGAACGCCCAGGGAGAACGGACGGGTGCAGTTCACATCTTTGAGCTACCGACAACACCTTAAGATTCAGGTAAAGTCGAACTTAGGCTTTATCCTTTCCCGCCTGTAAATGCGACTCCTTGAATAAAGTAGCGGTTAAAAAAGGCGTAAACGGCTAAAGCAGGTAGCGTGAAAATCATAGAAGCAGCCATGATGTAGTTCCAATAGCTGATGTATTGTCCTTTGAAGGCATTTAGTCCAAGCGGCAACGTAAACATTTCAGGATCAGAAAGAATCACTAGCGGCATCAAAAATTCGTTCCAGGAACCCATGAAAACAAAAATTGTTTGTGCGGCTAGAGCGGGTTTTGTCAGCGGTAAAACAATTTGAAAGAACGTGCCAAAGCGTCCTAGCCCATCCAATGCCGCTGCTTCTTCCAGCTCTTTGGGAAAGTTAAGAAAAAACTGGCGCATCATAAAAATAAACGTCGCGTTGACGGCTGATGGCACAATCAAGCCCTGATAGGTATTGAGCCAGCCAAACGATTTTAGAATTAAAAATTTGGGTAAGAGTGTCACTTGTCCTGGCACCATAAGCATGGCAAGGATCAGAAAAAACCACACTTGATTGCCTGGAAATTGAATCCTGGCAAGGGCATAGCCTGCCATTGAGTTGAACAAGAGGTTAAGCAAAGTAATACAAACAGCGACGATCGCGCTATTCATGAGCCATCGACCAAAAAGCGGTTCTTGCACAAAAATGGTTTGATAATTTGCCAGCGTAAAGTTCTTGGGCAGCAAACTCAAGCCGCCTGCTGAAATTTCTGCCAGGGACTTAAACGAGGTAGAGAATGCCCAGGCAAAGGGCAGTAAGGTGATGAGCGTATAGGTGATAAGGACAAGATATAAAAGGCTGGTTAACCAACGGTTACTTTTCATCCGTTCTCCTAATAGTCTGTCAACCTTGAGTTGATGGGTAAACCAAAGCTGGGAAGTCGATCGGGCGTGTTTTTTGGGAGTTTTCAACCCATCAAAAAAATCTTGATAGAACACTAGTCCAATCGTTCTTCTTTAAACAAAGCTCGCTGAATGATCGTTGAAAGCATTAAGACTGCTGCCAGCACTAAGGTCAGCGCTAGAGCATAACCCATATCGAGATTTTTGAAAGCGTATTGATAAATCAGCAACACGATTGTCAACGTTGAATTATTCGGACCACCAGAACCGGCTGAAAAGATGTAGGACTGATCAAAAAGCTGAAAGGTGCCAATAATACCCATCACAATCACGAAAAACGTAACAGGCTGTAAAAAGGGCAACGTGATGTACAGAAATTTCTCCCAGCGGTTGGCTCCATCTAACATAGCTGCTTCATAGAGCGTCTCTGGAACGCCTTGTAGTGCAGCTAAATAAATCACCATGAATAACGGTGCCGTTGACCAAACGTTCATGATCATAATGCCTTTTAAGGCAACGGCTGGATCGCCTAACCAGTTATGGGTTGGCAAGTGCAAAAAGCTCAGGATACCGTTGAGCAAACCGTTGCGATTATAGATCCACATAAAAATCAGCGTCAGCACTGCCGATGAGGTTACTGTTGGTAGAAAAAACGCAACGCGAAACCACGATCGCCCCTTAATCTGACTATTGAGAATCAGAGCAAGAGTAAGGGCAAGCACAGTTTGCAAAGGCACCACGATCGCCACGTATTCAGCCGTGTTTTTAAGCGCAATCCACACGCGGTCGTCTTGCGCCATGCGGGCAAAGTTTTTCAACCCCACAAAGCGATAGCTGACTTCGCCTAGAAGCTGCACTTTTTGAAAGGCTAAAGCAACAGCATAGCCGATCGGTAGAAGGAGAAAAACGCCCGCAATCAGAATCGTTGGAGCCATAAACAGATAGCCTGTTGTAGACTCACTTACCTTGCGCTTTTGCCAGTTATCTTTGATGAAGCTATTCATAGTGTTGACTCTTCTTTAGATCTGCAACTGCTTAAAGAAGTCTGGATCTAAGCAGTTAATTTGCTAAATAGATTTCTCGATTTGCCGTTTCCTGTGCTTTTTTCATTGCCTGCGGCAGTGGTTGTTCGCCTAATAAAGCACTAATAAATTGATTGTTAAAATTCGTGCGAATCGTAGGCAGATTTTCGCCTGACTGCCAGATGGTTGCGTAGCTTGCACCTTTAGCAAATGGGGCATATAGAGGGTTTTGATCGTAACCTAAGCTAATAAGAACCGACCGACGAGTCGGAAGCGCCAATCCTTGTTTTGCCCAAGCGTTCATGCCTTCGGAGCCTGTTAAATAAGCAATCAGTTTCCAGGCAGCTTGTTTGTGTTTCGTCTTACGATTCATGACATACGCGACAGTGAATGCCATTGTGCCTGACTTGCCATTGATTGTCGGTACTTCTGCGGTAGTAAACTCAGTGTCTGGAAAGGTTTCTTTGAAGTAGGGTATTGCCCAGGGACCTTCAATTGTCATAGCAACTTTTCCCTGTCCTAGCATTTCACTACCGGAGGTTGCACCAACATCCGTTGGTTGAGCTGATGTACGATCGCCCCGATACTGATCAATCACTAACTGTAGACCTTTCAAGCTAGTAGATTTGGCAAAGGTAGCATAGCCATTTTGACCCATAAGCTCACCATTAAATGCTTTAATCACGAAGGCTTGTCGGGCTAATTCAGGCATAATGCCAAAACCATACTGATCAATCTTGCCATCACGATCGCGATCAACAGTGAGCTTTTTAGATGCAGTTAAAAGTTCATCCCATGTTTGAGGTGGTTGCGAGATATTAGCAGCAGCCAAGGCTTTTCGATTATAAATTAATGCTAGCGTCGAAAAATCTTTGGGTAAACCATACAGCTTGCCGCTATGCTTGAATGCCTCTAGCATTGACGGCTCAAAATCAGCCAGATGGAATGCGGGTGTAATGTAAGTGTTTAACGGTTCCAGCACGTTAGACTGCATGAGTAACGGTGCTTCAAACGCATCCAGGTAAAAAACATCTGGTGCAACATCACCAATCAAGCGAGTTTTGATAACATCCATATACTCGCTGTTGATAACTTCGTGTTTTACTTTAATGGTAGGGTTTCGCGCTTCAAAAACTTGAAGTACTCGATCTAAAAGTTTTTTCTCATTGGGGCTACTTTGCCAGCCACTTAATGTAATGGTGACGAGAGATTCCTGCGGTTTTTGGGTTGCTTCTTGCAGTGATGCGATCGGTTGATTGCGACAACTAATGAGCGCGATCGCAGCGAATAAGAGTCCAGTCAAACTAACCGCTTTAAAACTAAATTTCATCGCTATGGCTCAACGATCGCGTCTCTCAACCAGTATCTTTCTCATCTATAGCGCGATATTCTTGCTACGCGAACAAAAAATATTTGTTTCGTTTGCTTCGACACAATTCAACATTAGTTTATGGCAAGCAGGATGCATCGAAATATTGAGGAATGCTGTCCACGGCGGCAATTCAGGTACGATCGCACTCACAATCTCAAGCGCATGAGCATTGACTAACCGCAGAGGGAACTGGGATGAATCAAGCAGAAAAACTCACGTGGCTGCGTGAGCAGACAAGCCTGAGTGCGCTTTCGGATACCGTTTTGGATGCAATGATAGCCGTCATACAGGAAGAGTCGATGCCGGAAAATCGGCGACTGGTGCTGGAAGACACCTTTCCAGAGGCGCTGTACATTCTTAAAACGGGGCGGATGGAAAGCTATCGCACCAGCCAAACAGGAGTTGCGAATGCGGTCAGCCTGCTGCCAGGAAGCATTCTGCACTTAAAAGAACTGTCCCTAGAGCAGCCTGCTGAACAAACTGTCATTACCCTCACTGATTGCACGGTATGGACGATCGCTAAAGCCGACTTTCTGGCAATCGTTCAGCAGTATCCCGAAATCACTCAGACGCTCTCGCGTCAGCTAGCAACGGCATTGGATCAGGTTTCGGCGCAACTGACCTATGAGCGAGAACGTCAAACCGCACTGCGTCCTTACTTAGTCCCTAAAGTGCGACGGGGGATTGTTGGTTCCAGCCGTTATGCTACACGCTTGCGCCAGGAGATTAAGAAAGCCGCAAACGATCGGCGATCGGTGCTGGTCTTTGGCGAACCAGGCTTAGGCAAAGACAATACCACCGCGCTGATTCACTTTGGCTCCCACTACCGTCAGGAACCCATGATCAAAGTGAACTGCGACACCTTGCAAACCAATGGGTCGGAGCTGTTTGGTCGCGTTGGTGGCAAATTGGGACTGCTGGAATGGCTCGGTGAAGGCACGCTGCTGCTGAACAATGTGCAGGAATTGGCACCCGACTTGCAGACCAAGCTCGTTCGACTGCTGGAAACAGGAGAATATGACCCTGTTGGGCGTGAGAGTGAGCCACCTTCCACGCCGCGCCAGTGTCAAGCTCGTATTGTGATGACATCAGAGAAAGTGCTGCCTGCTCTAGAGCGCAAAAACCTCGTTGGGCATGTCATTCGAGTGCCGCCGCTGCGTGTGCGAAAAGCCGATATTCTGTCGCAGGTTGAGTATTATCTGAGTCTGTTTTGTCGAGCTAGAGGCATGGCGAAACTCACCGTTACACCGGAGGCACTGCGGCGGCTGCAAGGCTATGACTTTCCTGGCAACCTGACTGAGTTGGAGAATCTGGTTGAGCGGGCCTTGCTGCAATCGAGTGGTGCCGCCGCTCTGACAGAAGAAGTTTTCTGGGCAGTCAGCGTCAAAACTAGACGGTTTCGCGTGAATCTGCTGAATGCAACGCCGAAGCTGCGTCAATTTTTGCGGAGTCCCTGGTATCCCGATCGCATCAATTATGGCTTTACGCTAGGCTTTTTCGCGGTGGTGGTGGCTGTACTCATGCTGGGACCCCAAAGCCGCGATCGCAATATTGCTCTCAACTTTTTCTGGGCATGGTGGTGGATGCTCATGCTGGCAGCTTTTCCCTTTGTGGGACGGCTCTGGTGTTCCGTTTGTCCCTTTATGATTTATGGAGAACTGGCTCAGAAGGTTTCGCTCTGGCTCTATCCCCGTCAGCTACTACCCTGGCCTCGACAGCAAGCCGAAAAATGGGGCGGTTGGTTTCTGTTTGGGCTGTTTACCCTCATTCTGCTGTGGGAAGAGCTGTGGCACTTAGAAAACACTGCCTACTTGTCCGGTTGCTTGCTGCTGTTGATTACTGCCGGAGCCGTTGTTTTCTCGATGTTGTTTGAACGTCGGTTTTGGTGTCGCTATTTGTGTCCGATCGGCGGCATGAATGGACTGTTTGCCAAACTGTCAATGGTTGAACTTCGCGCTCAACAAGGCATTTGTTCCGCTACTTGCACCACGTACCAATGCTACAAAGGCGGACCCCAAAAGGGCGAAGGGCAAACAACAGGCGGCTGTCCTCTGTACTCTCATCCGGCACAGCTTGAGGATAATCGAGATTGCGTCCTCTGCATGACCTGCCTGAAAGCCTGCCCCCACAGATCGGTCGAGCTAAACTTGCGTCCACCGGGCATTGAACTGTGGACGACTCACCAGCCCATGTATGCCGAAATTTGTTTGCTGTTTCTCCTCTTGGGCGCAGTTTTTCTGCATCGCCTGCCGGAGCTAGAAGCACAGTTTGGCTGGGACTTGCACCTGGATCATTTTGGCATCCATGCGGGCGTTTCGCTGGTGGCGTTGTTGGTGCCAGGGGCGATCGCACTGGCTGCCCATAGCCTCATCCGGTTGCTACAGCGAAGCTACAAGCCCCGCCCTTTTTTAGAATTGGCGTATGGCTATCTGCCACTCGTTTTGGGCGCAAGCCTCGCCCATTACCTGAAACTTGGCTTAACGGAAGCGGGACAGGTGATTCCTGTGACGTTTGCCACCTTTGGGTTTGGTACAGCGGGTTTGAATACAGTAAGCCTACCGATCGCGACGGTTGATCCGGCTGTCATCGCTTTTCTGCAAAGCGTTACGCTCATTTTCTCCTTTTGGTGCAGCGTGATTCTGACCCAAAAGCTGGCGCGTCAGTCATTTCTAAACTTGCTACCTCAACACCTCGCCCTGCTAGCGATCGGCTCTCTTGCCTGGAAAGTCATTGTGGGATGGTAAAAAGGGCTGTAAGGCAGACGCTAACCATCTGACCACTTTGAGCGTGGTTTTTGGGAGCGATCGCGATCGTCCCCTTCAGGTTTGTTGCCGCGTTGCTTTGGGGCACGATCGTCCCGGTCTTGCGCGTCAGGCTGCTTTTTCCCCGATGGTGCGGGTTTACGGAAGGCAGAATCAACGCTCGGTCGATCCGTGCTCGGCTTGGGTGCTTTGTCTGGTTTAGCTGGCTTCTCAGCTCTGAACAGCTTTTCAGCTTTCGGTAGTTTTTCGGCTTTCGGTGGTTTTCCGGGTTTGGGTTGCTTCTCGGCTCTAGACAGTCTTTCGGCTTGGGACGGTTTGTCAGCTTGCAGCGGCTTTTCAGCAGTGGGCATCTCGGCTTTCAGAAACTTTTCTGAACCTGCTGCCTTGATGCTTTCAACCGGACGCGGTGATGCAGACGATGACGGCAATACTAGCTGTCCGGGCTGTATCCGGTCGATGATCGGGAGGGTCGTCATTTTCGCTTTTTTGAAGCTGCGTAGGATGGGGTCGGTCGCCCGTTTTCGCCGCCATTCGGCTCGGCTCATGCGTCGCACGCGCTGTCGGATCAAACGAATATCGCGATCGCCCGGTCTAATTCGCACTTCTTCTGCTGTTTTAAGCAGCACTTCCTCCGTTTGACCCGTCAAACGCACCGCTACAGCACCTTCCCATGCAAAAAACAGCACCCCTTCCTTCGGGTCTTTTGGAATTTTGACAAAGACTGTTGTGCCACGAATGCCTGCAACAGCGGTAGGGGTGATAATTTCAGTCAGCAACTTTTTCCCTGGCTGCACCCAGGTAATCATATCGCCAGCCGTGAGGTTGAGGCGATTGTCAGGCTGGATTTTCAACACGGCATCACCCGCAAGACGAAACGCCAGCCCATTATTTAAGTCGATCTGGGTCAGTGCTTGCCCTTGAGTCCGAATGGTTTCGCCTGTATGCAGCCCCATGCCTTCTTTGGCAGGTTCTTCTTGAGCTGTATTAAGCAGGCGCACAAAGACAGGCAGATTCTGAATTTCGCTAATCTTGGCGATCGGGTCAGGAACAATAGGTTTCGGTGATTCAGTGGATGGCATGACCGCCGTGGGGGTGAGGTCGGCTCCAGGTTGAGAACAGGCAGTGAAGAGTCCTGCCAAAACCACGACACTCAAACGACACAGGCTAGTCAGTTTTATAGTCATGCTAAAGTGCTGGCGCGAAGCAGCGGTTAAGAACAAGCGTTGCACCTTTCACCCTGATTGACTGGCAAAACAACTAAACGCACGATGCTGTGATGGCAGCAGCCCGACGGTAAGGTTGACCGAACGTTGAGCAGATCGATGCTGTAGACGCAACAAACATCTATGAGTTCACTCGTCTTCCACTATATACCGCATATTCTGCTTGAACGTCTTCGGGTTGTTTTCAACGCGCTCTGCTTAATGCCAACCAGGTGCAGCTAGCCACAACTCCGTCAACGACCAACCCCTGGTGCCGCTGAAAGTGTCGCACAGCCGTATCGGTTTGATGTCCAAAAGAACCATCAACTACGATCGCCGTTTGCCCAACCGCCTGTAGCGCTTCTTGTAGCAGCACGACCGCCTCGCCAGCACTACCCCGTTGCAGCAGCGGCATGGCGGGTGGGGCACCTGTGTAGAGCGATCGCCAGGTGTGTGTATCGACGACACCAGTCTTTGGCAAAAAGACCCGTTTTTGAAAGGCTCTGACTGCCTGTTCGAGGCGCTCACCAAAGAGACTATCTACCGCGCCCTCATAGAGGCTCCAGTTGATCAGCAATTTTTGGATTTCGATTACTTCTATCCCACTGGCACCACGTTGTAACAGCGGTTTTTGACACGATTGGTTGGTCACGGGCAAGCAAGGCTCAGAACTGGATAGAGGAGACATCGTACCGCCTCAATGCCATTGGTCTATCTACTAACGTACTGAGTTACGCTTGCAACAACCTCATCACAAAGTCTCACCCAATGGGGTGAATAGAGTCGTTTTGATCGCGATCGCCCCAGAGCTGAGGACATGGGGAGCAAAGGACGGGTGAGCGCTTTGCCCCAGCCAAGGGTTCTACCCCTGCCCCCCGTCCTCACTAGCATGGCTACGGCTATACTCCCCACTCCCACTACACTCCACTAGGCACCAATGGCTGGCTAGTGGTGGCGATCGCCAACGTTTTATGTAGCTTTTTAATCGTGTTGAGGGTTTGTTGATAGTTCGCCGCGTCGCCTTGCTCGGAGAAGAGTTGGGCAGCTTGGCGGAGGTCATCGATCGCATCCAGACGATGCCCGATTTTGACGCGAGCGAGTCCCCGGTAAAAGTGGGCGATGGCATCCTGCGGGTTCAATCGGATGACGTCAGTGTAATCCTGAATGGCACCCAGTTTATTTTGCAGCCGAGTGCGTGCCAAACCCCGATAAAAGTAGGCAGTGGCAAAGTCGGGGTTTGCTTGAAGGGCAAAGGTGTAGTCTTCGATCGCACCCATTTTGTCACCCAGTTCAGAGCGTATAAAGCCGCGATTGCAGTAAGCAATGAAGTTTTCGGGATTGTGCTGCACGGCTTGCTCAAAGTCTGCCATGGCACCATAGCGATCGTTCTTGTCATACCGAGCCAGCCCACGGTTGTTGTAGGCAACATCATCACGCGGCGCAATGCGGAGGACTTCGGTGTAGTCCGCGATCGCACCCGGTCGATCGCCCAGATCGTACCGAGTAGAGGCACGGTTGAAGTAGGCGATCGCGTCATTCGCCTCCAGCACCGGATCGTCAAACCGATCCACCAGACCTTGAATCACATCAGGTTCTGTCGTGCGTAGCCCTACGGCTGCCTGCGGAAAAACAGCACTGGCAGTCGCTACTGACTGAGTGCCCAGGACGGCATAGCGGCGATCGCACACCAAAAAATGCTCATCTGTACCCAGCACCTTAAAGCGAAATTGTGTCGGATACTGCCGCTTGAGTTGGGTCAACTGGTGAAGAAGCTTGTGAAGAAAGCCTTTTTGAGTTGGTTCGATCACACGACGACGATCGAGCGATCGCGAGGTGTGCCCCTGGCTCATGTCACCCAGATGCCCCCAGCCAAAGTCGAGACAGCCATTGCGATCGAGAAAAGCCCTAAATTTTTGGATCAGCGCCTCATCTAGCGTTTGGGCATTGGGATAGGGATAAACCACAATTAGCCGTGCCTGCGCATTGTCTAAGGCTTGCTCCAGCAAGGCGCGGCTGTAACCCGTTGCTTCTCCTTGCTGCTGATACCCTTTTACATCAAACACCAGTTCATACGCTGGCGGTTCGTTGGGCTGAAGTTGCTGCACAATGTCTTCTAGATGCGTTTTGACGGCTGCATCAACTTGTGCCTCCACATCAACGGTGTTGCTCTCTGCCCACTCCACCCGCGCAGACAGATACTTCACCTGGCTTTCGAGGGCGGAAGAGTCCAGCACTTGAGGCAGGCGGTTGACCCAATCACGCAGCGTCTTTTGCTGATGCTCCAGGGTTTGGGTAAATTGCTGCACGCCCGACAACTGCTGTTGGAGTTGCCCCATCTGGTAGGTGACCAGGCTCTGCATGTCCGATCGCAGATGCGTGAGGTCAGACGCGATCGGCAACTGGTTCAGGCGATGTTCTAGAGCGCCGATCGTTGCTTTCAATCCCTCTACGATCGATGGATCGGGTTGCAGCAAGCCCGTCTCCAGAATTGACCCAAAGCCATGCTCGTTCATGTCTAGCTTGGCTGTAATCGTATCAAGCTGCTTTTTCAGAATGGTCGTCGCCATTCTGATCGGCGTGACTGTCTGGTCTAAAGCCTCTTGCTGCTGGCTAATTTGCTCAATTTGGGTCTTCAAACGTGCCATCTCACGGCGCGACACCACTTCACCCAGCATCTTCACTAGCGAATCAACATCTTGCTTGAGGGCGGTCGCATCAAACGGGGTCGGCAAATTATTCAGACGACGATTGATGTGGTTAATTTGATCCTGCATCACGCGAGGATTGTTATTGTGCTGCTCTTCACCCAGCGTTTGCAAGTGACCCCGTAGTTGAGATAGTTCTGCCTTCACCTGGGTGAGCGCTGAGTCTAAATCATCGGCGCGATCGATCGTGCATAAGCGACCTAAGTAGGTCATCACCTGGTTTACAGAGTCAGCTAGCCCCGTATAATTAAGCTGTAGCTGCTGTACCTCCTGGGCAAGCAAGCGCCATTCTGGTTTCGCTAGTTCGCGTTTGATTTGGGTCATGTCCTGAACCAAGCTAGCCTGCCCCTCTGCCGTTTCGTGTAAGATGGATTTTTTCAGGCTGGCGAGATCCAAAAAGTTGGGCAGAACCTGAATTTGCTGACGTAGCGCGCTAAGATCCTCAGAGAGTTTTTGATCTAGTTGCTTTACAGAGACATCTGTATGGGTCAGCGTTGACTCTTCCAGTCGCCGACGGTTCACCAAATTAACTAGCAACAACGCTGATACGGGCGCTGCTGTAAACAAAATCTGTTGGGAGGCAACAGAAGCTAAGGAGCCAATGCCTGCACCAACTAGCAAGGCATACTCCGAAAGATTGAGCCAGTTACGGTTTTTCACAGCTTCCTCAAACCGCTTATGTAGGGTTATCGAATGTTTGCAGGGACTGCTGTGGCTGTAGATGCACCAGCAGGATTTCAGGATGTAGCGGGGGCTTAGGCGTCTCTAGCTTTCTTCACGACTTACACGTGGAATCAGGAAATCCTTACGCAAGGAATTTTGCTAGCCTTTGTGACTGCGGCGGTGGTTTAAAGGATCGATCACTGTGTCGATCGAGACTACTGCCCAGTCGTTGATTCTTCTAGCGGTCGAACGATCGTTGCGTCTGGTGTAACCTGGGGGCTAAAGATGGCTTGCAGCGATTCTTCCAGGGAGGGAGTCATCACAATGCGGTTTTCGTAAGCAACGATGACACGCACCAGCGTTGGCAGACTATTTTGGGCGGCTTCGAGATACAAGGGTTCTACGTAGAGCAGCGACTGTTCGATCGGCACAATGAGTAAATTGCCCTGAATTGCCTGTGAACCTTGACGATTCCAGAGAGAAATTTGTTGAGAAATCACCGGGTCTTGATTGATGCGTGCCTCAATTTGTTCAGGACCGTAGACCAGGCGTTCTTTCGGGAAGGTGTACAACAATAATTTGCCGTAGTTGGCACCATCCGATCGCGCTGCTAACCAGGCAATCAGGTTAGTGCGTTGGCGTGGCGTGTAAGGCAGCAGCAGAATGAACTCTTCAAAGGGAACATCGGGCAGGCTGGTAATCAGATAGTAGGGTTCTACCGGGCGAGCTTCGTTGCCATAGACCTCATTGGGAATCTGCCACTGGTCTTCCCGGTTATAAAACACCTGTGGATCCGTCATGTGGTAAACCAGTAGCCGCTCTGCTTGCAGCTTAAAAAAGTCTACCGGGTAGCGAAGATGGCTTTGCAAACTGGCAGGCATTGCCGTGAGCGGTTTGAAGAGGTCAGGAAAAACGCTTGACCAGGTGGTGATCATTGGATCAGTGGAATCGGCAACGTAGAAAGTGACGGAACCGTGATAGGCATCAACCACAACTTTGACCGAGTTGCGGATGTAGTTAATGCCCTCGCTCCCCAAGTCAGAGTAGGGATAGCGATCGCTCGTCGTATAAGCATCCACTATCCAGTAAAGATAGTTTTGATCGGTCGCCCCAACTTGAGGCGCATCGGCTGTCACCAGATAGGGATCGCTGTCGTAGCGTAGAAAGGGAGCGATCGCCTGAACCCGATGTTTGATATTGCGCCGAAACAGTACCTTTGTCTGAGACGAAAAGTCCCGGGTAAACAAGATCTGCCAGTCGCGCAGATAACCAGCAAACAAGCCTCGCCGCCACCAGGAACCAATGTTAATGCCACCCTGACCGTTGTAGACCGTGTAGGCATTGTCGCTGCCGCTGGGATAATCTAACTCCCGCGTCAGCGTTTGAGTCATGACATACGTGTCAGCAATCTCACCGTAATAAATGCGGGGTTGACCAATAGGAATACTGGCACGAACCGCAGGGCTAGAGGTCGTCAGCGCTTCCGACTGACCCCCCGTAATATCTTTCACAAAATACTCTGGCAGACCGCCTGCACCGACCGTATTCACTGGGCTGAGGGTAAAACCATAGCCATGAGTGTAAATGAGATGACGGTTGACCCAGGTTTGTGCTTCTTGAGGTACGGCACTATAGTCAAGCTCGCGTGCAGCAATCAGTACCTGCCGTTGTTCAGTGGCAGCGGGTTGAGCCACAGGTGTGGAAGCACTCTGGGGCGTTGCCGGTGAACGGGTAGGCACGTTGGTCTGTAGGGTGTAGCGATCGATGTCGGCGGCAGGAAAGCGGTAGTAGGGACGAATCTGTTGCAATTGACGATTCGTTTCTAGCAGCGGTCGTTGATCCCACAGGCGAATGTTGCGAATAGTCAGCTCATTGGCAGTCAGGTCTGCCTCGGTCAGGTTTCCCTGGGGGTTAAAGTTTTTAGCGTCAATCACTTCCAAGCCAAACGCCTGACGGGTCAGCGCGATCGTGCGTTCGATAAAGGGACGCTCACGCGCCAGTTCATTTGGCAGCACAATCAAATACTGCACCGCTTCGGGCACCATTACTCCGGCAGCGACTAGCAAGCCTAGTGAGCCGAACCCCAGCTTTAGCCAAAACCAATGGGGTAAGATGTGCGGCAGCTTGCTTTGCCAAAGAACGGTACGCCACAACAGAAACAGCGCGATCGCCAGTGCCAGCAAACTTAGCCCTGTATAGATGGGGAGTTGTGCCATCACATCGGTATAGCTGGCACCAAACGACACGCCGCGAGGCGAATACAGCAACTCATACCGACTCAACCAATAGCTCAATGCCGTAGCACCTAGCAAACCGCTGCCGACCCCGCAGAGATGACGTTGCTGCGCGGGCGAAAACCCAGAAAAGCTACCCCGGCTCAGGCTGCCGCCTGCTAATAAATACGTTAGGGCGACGGCAAGAAAGCCATACAAAAATAGTCCGAATAGCCACAGTTCAACTAATTCCCAGAGCGGTAAGGCAAAAATATAGAAACTAATATCGCGCTCAAACAGCGGTTCAACAGTGTTGAAAGCCGTGGGGTGCCACGCTTGCAAAACGACTGCCCACTGCTTTGACAGCAACCACCCAAACAACAGGCTGAAGACAACTGCGATCGCCTTTAGACAAAAACGCGGATAAACGAGTAGCGCGATCGCCACCCCCAGCACTCCACCGAGCCACCCGCTTTGGCTGATTAACTGTGCGATCGTCTGCCAGAGGTTTCTGGGGTTGAGGCGAGACGCAAACGTGTTAGGGAGAGTGGCACCATCCTGCCAGTAGTGGACAGCAAGCTGACCGTAATACAGCAGCAACAACCCCACCAGTAGGCTCAGTAAGAGGGTAAGGGGCAGGAGCGATCGTAGCCCTAGAGCAGTGTTAGATGGAAGCAACGAGGATACAGCCTGCGGTTGCGGGGCATACGGTGAAAAGCGTTGTGCTTTTTCGTCTGCCTTACGTCTCAGTGTCTGGTTGCTGCGCTGGTCACGTTTGCGAACCTCTGTATGACGATCGTCCGGTGGAGCATCCTGCAACCGCTGGGCTACGACCAGATTACCGAGCAAGTAAACCGCTGTGAACCCGGTCACAACGACCAAAAGCACCAGTCGCACCTGGAATTTGAGCCGGAAGACCGAGAGATAAGCGACTTCCTGGAACCAGAGAAGTTCAGCTCCCAGGCGGCAGACTAAATCAAGCAGAAGCCCTAGCCCCAGGAAAACAGTAACCAATTGAAAGAGACGTTTCCAGTTCACAGGGATGACCAGCGATAATAGCGGCAACACGTCCAGGAGCAGTTCCTACTCAAATCGAAGCCGACGGCAGGGCTAAAAACAACGGCTAGGATCAGCGAATCCGCTTGACGCAAAGTTAAGTCAAAGACTTTCGACCAATTGCTCGATCGCGGGACTGCTGCTGTCAGTTGTATGGGCGATCGAGAGAGTCAGCGCCGCCTGAATAAACCCTTTAAACAGTGGATGGGGCGCACTGGGTCGCGATTGAAACTCAGGATGGAACTGAGTCGCGATGAAAAACGGATGTTTCGCTAATTCCACGATCTCGACTAAACGACCATCGGGCGAGGTGCCGCTGATCGTGTAGCCTGTTTCGGTGAAGAGGTTCCGGTAGGCATTATTGAATTCATAGCGGTGCCGATGCCGCTCATAGATGACCTCTTCTTGATACAGCTTGAAGGCAAGGGTGTTGGACGACACACGGCAAGGATATAGCCCCAACCGCATCGTACCGCCCAAGTCAATCACATCTTGCTGTTCGGGCAGAAGGTTGATCACAGGATTGCCTGCTTCAGTAGAGAATTCAGCACTGTGGGCATCGGGTAAGTTGGCGATATGCCGTGCCCATTCGATGACCAGACACTGCATGCCCAAACACAGACCAAGATACGGAATTTGGTGCGTCCGTGCATACTCGATCGCCGCAATCTTGCCATCAATACCACGAATGCCAAAGCCTCCAGGTACGATGATGCCCTGAACGCCTGTTAAATGATTGGCGGCATGGTCGTCTTCAATATCCTCAGCGTTGACCCAGCGAATGTTGAGGTCGCTATCAAGGGCGATCGCGGCATGGCGGAGTGCTTCCATCACCGATAAATACGCATCGCTCAAGCGCACATATTTGCCGACGATCGCAATTTCGACCATCTTTTTGGGGCTATACAGGCGATCGACCAATGTTGCCCATTGCGTCAAATCAGGCTGACGCTGCTCTAGTTGCAGAAGCTCAATTGCCTGATGCGCCAGCCCTTCACGTTCCAGGTTTAGCGGCACCTCATAGATACTTCTGGCATCTTGAGACGTAATCACGCACTCAACAGGCACATCGCAAAAGCCTGACATTTTTTCCTTGAGTCCCGGCGGCAAGGGGCGATCGCTCCGACAAACCAGAATATCGGGCTGAATACCGATCGATCGCAGTTCCTTGACTGAATGCTGAGTCGGCTTGGTTTTCATTTCCCCGGCTGAAGGAATCCAGGGCACCAGCGTGACGTGCATATACAGCACATTTGGTCGCCCGACATCTTTACGAAACTGGCGAATCGCCTCAAGAAACGGCAGCGACTCAATATCGCCAACTGTCCCGCCGATTTCAGTGATGACGACATCCGGATTCGTATCCTTAGCAACGCGCCGCACCCGTTCCTTAATTTCGTTGGTGATGTGGGGAATCACCTGCACAGTGCCGCCATCATAATCACCCCGGCGCTCTCGGTTCAGCACTGCCTGATAGATTGATCCTGTTGTCACACTATTGAGCCGCGACATGGATGTATCGGTGAAGCGTTCGTAGTGCCCCAAGTCAAGATCCGTTTCGGCACCATCTTCGGTGACAAACACCTCACCATGCTGAAAGGGACTCATCGTGCCTGGGTCAACGTTAATGTAGGGATCAAGCTTCAGGATGGAGACGGAGTACTGCCGCGACTTGAGCAAACGCCCTAAACTAGCTGCTACAATCCCCTTGCCAATGCTGGAAACGACGCCGCCCGTTACAAATACAAACTTGGTAGCCATAGGTTGGGGAAGAAATAGAGTAAGGGACTTGCCTGGGGTCGTATCCCACTCATTCTGCCATACGGATGCGGGATGAAGGAGAAGGGACGAGGGATGAGGGATGAGGGAGCAAAATTTTAAGTTTTGAGTTTTGAGTTTGAGGGAGGACAGCGATGGGGCGGAAATGCCATTTTGTGTGGTCGATCGTCAGCAAGGACTCCAACATCCCGTTTAACTGCATCATCATAGGTCTAAGTGCTAAAGCTTTATCTAGGCAGACTAATCAGACACGATCGAGAACTATGCAAAGAACTTTGATGAGCGTTGGCTTGCTCCTTTTAAGCCTGGGATTATTGACCGAGGGAGTGGTCATGCCCCAACCTGCTCAGGCTCAGGCAAAGCCATCAAAAACTGCCCTCCCGACCAAACCTGCCGGAGCAGATGCACTCACAGGTACATCTGGTATTCGCTTGAAGAAGCCCACTGGTGCCGCAGAGCTGGTGCAAAAGTGGCAAACTTTTAAGGCACCCGGTCTTGAGCTAGCGCTACCCGAAGCTTATCGCGGCGGTAGCCCCAATACAACAGGCTTGCAGACACTAATTCAGGGCATTCGATCGCTGGGCGCAGATTACGAGCAAATTGCCAGCATGGTAGAGCAAAACCCAAAGACGTTTCTGCTGATTGCGGTAGACCCAAAGCCTGATGCAAGCGGTGGCATTACTAATGTTGTCGTGAGCGCCGTCACGGTGCCAGAAACGGTGACGGTGGATGCCTATCTTGATGCCGCTGTACAGTCATTGCCAGCACCCATGCGGACGATCGAGCGCAAAACAGTACAGGTGGGTCAAAAGCCAGCCGGACGCTTGGTGACAGAAGTGAGTGTACCGTCTAGCACGCAGGCAGAGGCGCTGCGGCAGTTGATTTATGTGATCAAAGATGGCACAACGCTATGGACAGTGGCTTACTCGACCCGATCGGGCGACTATCAGCAGCGGCTAGCCATGTTTGAGCAAAGCATTGCTTCCTTCACGGTGCAACGTGATCAAACGCCTGGTAGCGGTTCAGCCGTGCCCAAACAACCTATTAGCGCGCCTGGAAGTACATCGCCTGGAAGCAAGCCAGCACAGCCGATTAAGCAGAAGCCTGCCAGCACAGCACCCGCACAGGAAGCAAAGCCAAACACCAACAAACCTGCTAGCGATCGCACAGGCGACTGAAAGCAGCCATAAACTGCTTGCTCCCACCATTTACTGGCTGACGACTCCACTCAGCTTCTTTCCAATACAAAAGCGATCGCCTTTCTTCAAGAGAGACGATCGTTTTTTTGCTAAACCTCCAGCGGTAAAGCCAGCCTAGTTTTTGGAAGTGAACGTTTGGAACTGCCTGAGGGCAGCTTGACCAATGTTGAACACTGCCCAACCCGCCGCCGCCGCGACGGGAAGCAACACAACCACTATGCGAAGATCAAGTTCCATGTCTGAAGCCTCTCGTTTAAAGATTCTTGAATGATTCTCATATTCCATTTTTACGCAAAAAGCCGCGTTTTCCTAGCCCTTAGACGTAAATCCTACATTGGTGCCTTTCCCAGCATGAACCAGCGCCAACTGTTCGTAACCTTTGGCATGGTCGATGAGTTCCTCTGCTTCTCCATCCGACAACGGTCGTAAGACTTTACCAGGCACACCAACTACGAGCGATCGGGCGGGTACGTCCTTTGTCACCACTGCTCCTGCCCCTACAATGCTGCCTGCGCCAACCCGCACACCGTCTAGCACAATCGCCCCAATGCCAATCAAGCAGCCGCGTTCCACGTAAGCACTGTGAATCACCGCCCGATGTCCGACTGTGACGTGATCTTCTAAGACCGTTGGGTTACCAGGATCGCCATGCAAAATTGCGCCATCCTGAATATTCGTGCATTCACCAATGACGATCGCCTCCACATCACCGCGCACTACAGCCCCGTACCAAATACTGGCTCCAGTGGCGATCGTGACTCGCCCGATGATTGTTGCGTTAGCAGCCACAAACGCGGCTTGAGAGCAGTCTGGAGCAGTCCAAAAGGCAGGATGGTGAGGCAGTTGATGAGTCACAGTGAGCGATCGCAACGAAACGACTTGTAAAATTGCCGTTAGGGGCGGCAGTAACCTAGAGAGTATAATAAAACCACATGGCAGTGACGCATAAGAACAGGCATAGCCGTCCTTGATGATTAACCTCAGTTTGCAATATCCAATCTTTGGACCGGAGATTCAGTGCCCGCACTGCCGCCAAACCATTCCGGCGTTGACGCTCACAGACACTTACTTGTGCCAGCGACACGGCGCTTTTGAGTCAGATCCTAAAACAGGTGAACTAGTTCATCTGCAATCGGGGCGGCACTGGCGACAGTGGGAAAATGAATGGTATCGCCAGCACACTCATCCAGACGGCATCCGGTTTGAAATTCACGAAGCGCTCGATCGACTTTATACCCAGGGCTATCGCGCGACCCGCGTTGTCATTGCCTTACGTTACAAAGATTTAATTAGCACCTATTTAGAGCGCAGTACACCTTGGCGTGGGCAGGCAGATGCTCAGAAACCTCGCCTGTATGGGTTGCCCGTCGAATTTAGTCCCGATCCCAAAGAAAATCCTTGCTGGGACGTAATTAACTTCGATTTAGATAAAGAACCAGGTGCACCGGTTCAGTACCCTTATTTTCGGCTCTTTGAGTAAACGTTTTGAGTTGCAAGCCTGTTTGCGTACCTGAGTAAGCAACCCTGTGAGGTGACTTACAGTTTTACAGTCATAGCCGATGAGTTGCTGCATTCGGCAATGAAATAAGTGCAGGTTTCCACGCCTGCACTTATTTCCATGTGTCTTAACCTCAGTCGTGACAGATATAGCCATGCTTGTTAGGGGGGCTGGGAGCAAAGTCCCCAGCCCCCTTTAATCCCAGTGTCCTAAGCTCTGTGGTAACAACTACATACTAATAATGGTCAAATCAGACCTGTTCTACACCGGGTTGTCCATCCTCCACGATGACGGAGGCACGAGTACTGATGGGTGCACCGGGAGTCGTCACAAACGGCACCACACGATAATCGGACTGCCAGAGATTACGAGTGAGCGTGCAACGGACGTATCCTCGCTGACCGTTATAGAACTTGATGTGAGGGTTGTCGGGCAGGTAGGCTTCGACAATGGGGTTAGAATCTGCACCATCGCCACCAGAGCTAATTGAGGTACACACAAACTCACTGCCCAGGGTGGCAGACTCTGGTACGTCAAAGTTCGCTTTCAGATCCATAGCCCAGTTGCTATGGACATCACCGGCAAGGGACACAGGGTTAGAAGGTTTACGTTTTGCCAAAAACTTGAGCAGGCGATCGCGAGAGGCTAAATAGCCATCCCATTTGTCCATGCTAAATGTCTGTCCTTCACCGGGTCTCATATCTCGTTGAGCAATGGGGACTTGTTGAGCCAGAATGTTCCACTTTGCCTGAGAACGGTTTAGTCCTTTTAGTAACCAGCTTTCTTGCTTTTCGCCTGTAATGGTTGCGTTCGGATCAAAGACCTCTGGGCAACGCTCTTTTGTGCCATCGCCACAGGGTTGGTCTGTACGATACTGGCGAGTGTCTAAGACGTTAAATTCTGCCAAGTTGCCAAAGGTCAAGCGACGGTATAACCGCATGTCAGGACCAACAGGCTTAGAAAAAGGACGTAACGGCATGTGTTCGTAGTACGCCTGATACGCGATGGCTCGCCGTAGGCGGAAAATTGCCCGATCCTGATCGGGTTCTGTATCAATCTGTGAAATCTCGTCAGCGTAGTTATTCTCTACTTCATGGTCGTCCCAGGTCACAATCCAGGGAAAGGCGCTATGGGCAGCCTGAAGACTCGAGTCTGTTTTGTAAAGCGCGTGACGATTGCGGTAGTCCTCTAGGGTAAAAATCTCTGTGCTGTTGTGTTGGCGGGGTCGATTTGCAGAGGGTCCGCCCTCATAGATGTAGTCACCCAAATGCACTACTAGATCCAGATCTTCTTTAACCAGGTGCTGATAAGCAGTATAAAAGCCTTGCTCATAATGCTGGCAAGATGCCATAGCAAAAACGAACCGATCGGGGGACGATCGCACTGCGGGAGCCGTTTTAGTCCGATCAATAGGGCTAATTTCACTACCTGATTTAAATTGATACCAGTACCAGCGGTTAGGGCGTAATCCCTCTACCACCACCCGAATCGAGTGGGCAAGTTCCGGTCCAGCTATTTCTGTACCACGGGCAACAACCCGCTTCATGCCTGGGTCAGTTGCCACCTGCCAGCGAATAGGGACATTATGATTGGGCATGCCGCCGCCGTCCAGCGGCTTTGGAGCTAACCGTGTCCATAGCACAACGCTTGTTGGGTAGGGTTCACCCGATGCAACTCCCAACGTAAAGGGGTAACCGGAAAACTTTGGTTGAGCGATGACTCGGCTGGGAAATTGGGTGGTCACCGCAAATCCTGCTAGCGCCCCTGCACCCACTAGCAGATTACGCCGTCCAAGGCGACTGGCTAAAAATCGTTCAAAATCTAGTTTAGTCATAGTAGTTTGCTCCTGGAACAGCGAAAGCTTAATACGTAGGGATTAATAAGCTGATCAGCATTTAAGTTGCATAATTGAGTAATAAAAATGATTAGACTATCCGTGCCATGCCAGCAAAGAGTTTTCTAAGTTCAGAGGAAGTAGATAAATTGCAAAAAGCACTTCGAGAGAGTGAATTAGCCCATGTTCGAGAACGAATTTTAATTCTTTTGCTTCAAAACGATGGTAAAACTCAACGAGGAATTGCCGATTTTTTAGGATGTTCACCTCGAACCGCAGCCTATTGGTGTATGCATGGTGACCCTAACAAACTGGAGAGCTTGCAGAATCGACGAAATCAAGAGAGTCATCGTAAAGCGACTCCTGAATATATCAGATTGTTACTAGAAATAATTGACCAAGAGCCATCAGACCTAGGGTATGAATTTGGACGATGGAGTGGAGAACGTTTAGCAACATACCTGAGCGAGAAAACTGGGATTGAGCTAAGTGGTTCTCAAGTGAGGAGGATTCTGAAGCGAAAAAAGTATCGTTATATCTGGGCTAAATATAGTTTAGCAGAGAAACAGAATCCACTTAAAAGAATTGAGTTCAAAGAGAAATTATTAAAGTACTTAGCAATTGCTAAAGAAGAGCCAAAGCAAATTCAGATATGGTTTTGGGATGAGAGCGGATTTAGTTTACGAGTCATTCGACGGAAAACCTGGGGTAAGAAAGGGCACCGTAAAAAGATTACAGGTCAACGCAGGCAAGGGCGAGTGAATGTCATGGGAGGCATTCGAGAATCAGACCGGAAACGAATTTGCTTTTTTGTTAAAAAGGGAGAGGGGGACATCTTTTATGAACAGTTACAACAGTTCAATGAATTGATTAAGAGTGAATGGGTTTCTCAGGGCAATAGACCTGAAGACTTTCAAGCAAAGGGAGGAAAGATTATCATCATTCTAGATAATGCCAGTTATCACAAACGACTTGATATGCGAGAGAAGATTGCTCAAGAACTTCCCAACATTGTTTTAGAGTTTTTACCTGCCTACAGTCCTGACCTGAATATTATTGAGCTTGTTTGGCATTCTTGTAAGGAACATATTGCTCATCGACTGTTTAAGTCAGTCGATGAATTGAAAGAATTGCTAGAAAGACTGCTAAATCAAGGCGAGTTAATCATCAGATGGAATCGCAAGATAAAGAATAAGGGAAATATGCATATTGCAACTTAAATGCACATTAGCTTACTCTGCAAAGGGAGAGTTAAAGCACCCTTAAAAGCTGCTTATTGATCAGGTTTTTCAATTTTTTATTAACCATAAAAACGATCTGTAAAACTCGTTACTCCCGCCATGCCTGCGGTTGTTGAAATTTATAGATGTCTTGAATTGCCTGTACCCATCCCTCAGCAAGTGATGCCAGGATGCGATCGCCCTTCTCCCTGGTGGCTGCTGTTGGATCGCCCAGAATACCGCTCTTGCTCAGATCGCGCGTCATCCAGGCGAACGGCAGGTTCCCTTCCATACTCAGCAAGCTCGCGTCGGGTAAGCCGTGGGGATACTCCGCGATCGCGCGTTCCATCTTCACCTGCTCCGGCAAAATTGACAGCAGCAGACTTGTTTCCGCATCACCCGCATGAATGCCTAATGCTTGCTCTTTGGCAGTGAGCACCTCATTTGCCATGTGGGGCACTCGCCATGTAAACAGCGGCAACACGACAAAATCTTCATAGCGCTGGTGCAAATCTCGCGCCACCAGTTCGATCACCTGCGGCTGCCCTCCGTGGGAGTTGACAAACGCTAGCTTGCGAAAGCCTGCCCGGTAGATGCTGTCGCCAACCTCCATCAGCGTTGCAATCAACGTCTGCACACTCAGCGTAATCGTCCCTGGAAAATGCCAGTGTTCGTTTGATTTGCCGTAGTACAGTGATGGCAGCGCATAAGCGGGCACACTAGCGGGTAGCTGCTGTAGGGCTTTGCCAATGACAGCCTGCCCGATCGCCGCATCAACAGCTAGCGGCAAATGCGGTCCATGCTGCTCGATCGCGCCCACAGGCTGGATCATCACTACATTGTGTTTGTCTGGCATTGCCTCAATGTCGGTCCAGGTCAGGTAGGCAAAGAAGCGATCGGGTGGAATAAAACCGTGCAGCATAGGGGAAAGGATAAAGGATAAATTATCAAGGATAAAAGATGAAGCTGTCGAAATAAGCGGTTTGAACTTTGAGTGCCTTCTGACTACTAGCTCACATTATTTAATTTATCCTTCAGCCTTTATCCTTCAGCCTTCAGCCTTTATCCTTTATCCCCTCCCCCCAAAATGTCCACTGTCCTCGAAGAACAACTCGGCTATTTTTTCTTTGATAAGCGCATCCTGACACGAGCATTGACCCGCAAAGCGTATGCGTTAGAGCAACGTCAAAAAAATGAGCACTGTGACGACCAGGAAATTTACCGTACCTTGGGCGATGCCGTCCTGAAAACGGTGCTGACAGAACTGCTGATCCGGGCAGGCTCTGACACGCGGCAAGACATCACCGTGAGAAAAATCGAGCTAGAGCGCGAAGAAAACCTGGCACGCATTAGTCAGGCGATCGGCATTGGCTATGTGCTGAAGCTGGGCATTGGCGAAAAGCAGCAGCGCGCCTACGACCAACCCTATGTCCTTGCCGAAAGCCTGGAAGCTGTCATTGGCGGCATTTACTTTGATGGGGGGTTTAGCGCCGCCAGGGAAACCATTCGACGACTCTTCAAAGATGTGTTTCCGATCGAGTAATGTCCAACTAGAACAGGCGATCGCGTCCTTAATTCGACCACTGAGGGCGATCGCTATTTCCTTCAAGGGGAGCGATCGCCTGCCATCGTGATGTAGCAGCGTACAGTGCGATCGGGTGTGGCGTAGCAAGGCTCGTTACGTCTTCCTTTCGATGCCTCGACCTCAACCTGTAGACTCATGTTTTAGTAAACGCCTGCCTCTATCGTGAGTAAGTTCGGAAAAAGCCGTTTTGCCAGACTTTCAAAACAGCTTAGATCTAAAATTTGCACGGAGAGGAAACCATGTTTTTTCACAAAAAAGAGCTTATCCACAACGTTGATATTAAGGAAGCAAATCCTCGGTACGCGCAACTACTGCTAGAGCAATTTGGTGGTGCCACTGGCGAACTTTCGGCAGCATTGCAATATTGGGTGCAGTCATTTCACGTTGAAGATGCGGGTATGCGCGATATGTTACAAGACATCGCGATCGAAGAATTTAGCCATCTTGAAATGGTGGGCAAACTCATCGAAGGACACACCAAAAACGTCGATCAAACAGAAGCGTTCAAAAGCACATTGTTTGCTGTGCGTGGTGTCGTCCCCCACTTTTTAGATAGTCAGGGCAGTGCATGGACAGCCGCCTATCTAAACGAAGGTGGCGATATTGTACGTGACTTGAGAGCCAACATTGCTGCTGAAGCCGGAGCACGTCAGACCTACGAAGAGTTGATTAAACTGGCAACCGATGAAGGCACGAAACAAACGCTCACGCATCTGTTAACGCGAGAAATTTCTCACACCAAGATGTTCATGAAAGCTCTAGATTCATTGGGTAAATTGGATGAGCCATTCTTTGGCAACATTCAACCCGATGAAACGGTTGATCTTTACTTCAATCTGTCAACCAACGGGGAGAAAGATGAGCGCGGTCCCTGGAACTCAGACGAAAACTTTGAATACGTTGCAGACCCGATCGCAAAGGGTAAAGCTGCGGTACCTACTCAACGCAAAGTGGATCAAAAGCCTGTCAGTCTTTAGCTTTTAGTGAGCGGTTAGTGAGTACAGGCTAGCCTTAGTAGGGCGTACAGGGCGTAGCAAATGAAGAAACCAGAGTCCTGGCTGCTTGATTTGCTGCGCTCTTCAACGCAACCGGATTTAATTGAGCTTTAGAGGCTGTTTGAAAAGTGCTTGGCGATTAAAATCGCAACGAAGGAAATGAAGTCCGACAACGCGAACTACCTGAATGAAAAGGTTTTACAACCTGCGTCTCTGTAGCGAAGTGCCATACAAGGACTAGGAGTATCTAGTAGCCAAAGCGACGACACAGTGGGCTTTTAGCACATCCTCGTAACAATAGATTGGTCATGATGCAGTCGCTACACGATCGTTCACGAGTCTGACGTATCGACATAGCCTTGGATGCTTTCAGGATCATACTGTCGCAGAATGGTGGTTGCCTGACGGGTAAGGGCTTCTGAGCCTTTGACCACAATCAGATACTTTCCGGCATTAAGGCGATTGCGGTAGGGCAGGGCATCGCCGCTACCTGAGATCAACCCCACCCCGCCACCAACAAAAATGCTTCCTAACCCGCCTGATGCCGCACCCAGCAAGCCACCCAGGACGTGGCTACCAAATTCCCCTGCCCACGGGAAGGTGTCGATTTTGGTAATGAGGTTAAAAACGTAGCCAGCCGCAAAGCCAAAGGGCACGAGCCAGATTGCCAGTAGCTTCACTTGCTTGCTTGCCTGCTCATTGGGATCAAGCAACCCATATTCATCAGCACTTTTATAGCCCTTACCCAAAATGGCGATCTTAGTCATCGGTAAACCCTGGCTTTCTAGAGCTGAGTAAGCTTCTTCTGCCTTAATGCGATCGCTCAAAACGGCAACGAGATAATTCATGAGAGTCAGTAAACGGACACAATGGAGCTGAACATAATCATGGCTGACCGCTAACGGCTACCACGATCGAATTAAAAAAATCAAGCAGTTTCGGCAACGCAAGCCTCAAAATGGCGTACTCTAGATGGTCTGCTTCGTTAGCCATCTTCATCTTAAGTGAGTAAGGTAAAGATCTTCTTCTTCCTTCTTACTGAGTCTTTTGTGGTGGCTAAGACCGAAAGTACCTGTTGTTCTAGAGCGCTCTGCGTCTAACCCTGGCTGTTTGCTATGCCTAAAGTTCTTGTTTCTGACCCAATTGATCAGGTGGGGATCGACATCCTTTCCCAGGTGGCTCAGGTTGACGTAAAAACGGATTTGTCGCCTGATGACCTGATCCGCATTATTCCTGACTACGATGCGTTGATGATTCGCTCTGGCACCCGTGTGACTCAGGCCGTCATTGAGGCAGGCAATCAACTTAAAATTATTGGACGAGCGGGTGTCGGCGTTGACAATGTAGACGTATTAGCAGCAACTCGCAAAGGCATTGTGGTCGTGAATTCGCCGGAAGGGAACACGATCGCCGCTGCCGAGCATACGTTAGCGATGATGATGGCAATGTCGCGCTATATTCCCGCTGCCAACCAGTCTGTAAAAGCCGACAAGTGGGATCGCAAGCATTTCACAGGCGTTGAAGTCTACAAAAAAACGTTGGGAATCGTGGGGTTGGGCAAGATTGGTGCCCACGTTGCCACTGTCGCTCGTGCAATGGGCATGAAGCTGCTGGCATACGATCCCTTCATTTCCCATGAACGGGCAGAACAGTTGGGTTGCCGGATTGTTGAGATGGATGTGCTGCTGCAACAGGCAGACTACATCACGCTACACATTCCCAAAACAGCGGAAACCACCCATTTAATCAATGCAGCGGCGCTCGCCCGGATGAAACCGACTGCCCGCATTATCAACTGCGCCCGTGGCGGCATCATCGACGAAGCGGCGTTGGCACAGGCGTTGCAAGAAGGCAAAATTGCTGGCGCGGCGCTGGATGTGTACGAGCAAGAGCCACTCGGTGAATCACCGTTGCGCTCTTTGGGTAAGGAAATGGTGATGACACCGCATTTGGGCGCTTCGACAGAAGAAGCACAGGTGAATGTGGCGATCGATGTAGCCGAGCAAATCCGCGATGTGTTGCTGGGTTTGCCTGCGCGATCGGCAGTCAACATTCCCGGATTGCGCCCCGACTTACTGGAGCAACTACGTCCCTACTTGCAACTGGCAGAGACTCTGGGCAATCTGGTTGCGCAACTCGCAGGTGGACGAGTCGAATCGCTCACGGTACGCCTGCAAGGAGAACTGGCAACCAATCAAAGTCAGCCGATCGTGGTAGCAGCGCTCAAAGGGTTGCTGTCTCATGCCTTGCAAGAACGGGTCAACTACGTCAACGCTAGCCTGGAAGCCAAAGAGCGCGGTATTCGCGTCATCGAAACCCGTGATGCGTCCATTAAGGACTATACGGGATCGCTCCATCTTTCTGCTAAAGGCTCACTGGGCGAACATTCCGTTACAGGTGCCTTGTTGGGCGATTCAGAAATTCGCATTACCAGTGTGGATGAGTTTCCAGTTAACGTGCCGCCGAACCGCTATATGCTGTTTACCTTGCACCGCGATATGCCGGGAATTATTGGCAAAATTGGCTCCCTTCTAGGCAGCTTTAATGTCAATATTGCCAGTATGCAAGTGGGACGTAAGATCGTACGCGGAGATGCGGTGATGGTGTTGAGCATTGATGACCCACTGCCTGACGATATTCTGGCTGAGATTTTGAAAGTGCCAGGTATTCGGGATGCTTACACGGTGACGTTATAGTCACTAGCCGTCAGCGATCAGCCGTTGGTCATTTATCTGTACGGTAAGTAGGAGGGCTACATTAGGCACCCCTTAGAGACCGGGTTTCGACTGCGCCCAACCCGCCTACAGATAGCTCTGAGAGCATTGAGACTTCGGCGTGAGCGCTCAGTCGAACGCGAAGTCGAAGTGCAGCTTATCAAGCATTACGCTCAGCCACTTATGGGCGACGAAGAAAAGTATGGCAGTAAAGCTGATCGCTAATCGTTGACCACTCTTATGGCAAATAGCTGGTGGAACATTCAAATTCTTTGTGACACTGACCTGGAAGAAACGATCTTTTGGCGGCTAGAGTTGTTTGGCTGTCGCGGCTCGTCCAGCGAAGTGAAGGGGCATTCCTGTCTGATTGGTGCGTATTTGCCACAAGAGCAAGCGCAACTTCTTGATCTGGCAGCCTTAGCCCTGGCGTTGCGGCAAGACGCGCTGTGCATTGGATTGCCGATTCCAGCGGTACAGTGGGATCTTATTGACGAAGAAGATTGGTCAAGCACCTGGAAAGAACACTGGCAACCGCAAGAAATCGGCGATCGCTTCCTCATTAATCCTGCCTGGTTGCCCGCGCCCGAGCAGTCCGATCGTATCGTGCTCAAACTTGAGCCAGGGGTTGCCTTTGGCACTGGGGATCATGCCACGACGCAGCTTTGTTTGGAATCGCTCGAAATGCGTCTGGGCGGCGATGTCAAAGATTTAGTCATTGCCGATATTGGCTGCGGCTCTGGCATTTTGTCGATCGGTGCCATGCTGTTAGGTGCAAAGCAAGGCTATGCCGTCGATACCGATCCTTTGGCAGTAAAAGCTGCACGGGAAAGTCGCGATCTCAATGGGATTGCAGCAGAACATTTATTAATCGAACAAGGTAGTGTCGATCGCGTTGCCGAACTCATCCACGCACCTGTAGATGGCATTGTCTGTAATATTCTTGCCGAAGTGATTATTGACCTGATTCCACAGATGACCGCGATCGTCCATCCCCATACCTGGGGCATCTTTAGCGGCATTTTGCTCGATCAAGCAAAACCCGTTGCGGATACCCTTGAAGAAAATGGCTGGGTAGTCGCGGCTCTCTGGAAACGTCAGGACTGGTGCTGCATGAACGTACGACGAACGTAGGAGCACGATCGCCCTCCCCTAGCCAGCAGACGTATAGCGCACGCCTAAGCACTAAGAATGAAACATCGATCGCGCCTTTGCGTTTCAAGCAACATGGAGCGATCGCGTACATAGACGACTTTCTCACCCTCTAACCCTTGAAATTTTCTATCATCGTCTTTACAGTGTCATCAAGGTGAAAACTGGCGAGGGTGTCTGATGACTGCTGTACTCAAGGATTTCGAGCAACCCGTTCCTGAAAGTGTGCCTGGCAAGCCACGCTATGTTCCCCAGAATCAGCGCCGCATTCTTTGCGTGTTTCCTAAGTACAGCCCTTCTTTTGGGACGTTCAACAATGCCTATCCGTTGCTGGGTCGCGTGAAGGCATTTATGCCGCCGCAGGGCATTTTGGTAGTCGCTGCCTACTTACCTGGAGAGTGGGAGGTACGGTTCGTTGACGAGAATATCCGGTCTGCGAAACCGGCTGATTATCGCTGGGCAGATGCGGTGATCGTAAGCGGAATGCACATTCAGCGATCGCAGATTAACCAGATTAACGAGATGGCACACCGCTATGGCAAACTGACGGCGATCGGTGGTCCTTCGGTATCCGGCTGTCCAGACTACTATCCTGCTTTTGACCTGCTGCACCTTGGAGAATTGGGCGATGCAACCGATCGCATGATCGAGTATATCGACTTGCACACCGATCGTCCGTCTCAGCAAATCCGCTTTGAAACCACCGAGCGACTGCCGCTCAACGAGTTTCCCATCCCTGCCTATCACCTGGTCAACCTGGATAAATATTTCATCGGCAACGTGCAGTATTCTAGCGGGTGCCCCTACCGCTGCGAGTTTTGCGACATTCCTGAGCTGTATGGGCGCAATCCCCGGCTCAAAGAACCCGAACAGATTGTGGCAGAACTGGACGCAATGCTAGCTTCGGGCGGATTGAGAGCCGTGTATTTTGTGGATGACAACTTTGTGGGCGATCGTCGCGCTGCCCTCAAGCTACTGCCACATTTGATCGACTGGCAAAAGCGCAACGGCTACCCCATTCAGTTTGCCTGCGAAGCAACGCTGAACCTGGCGCAGAACAAAGAACTGCTGGCAATGATGCGCGAAGCCTACTTCTGCACCGTCTTCTGTGGTATTGAAACGCCTGAAACAGATGCGCTGAAGTCCATCTCAAAACAGCAAAACTTGATGGGCGGGATGTCCATTCTAGAAGCGATTAAAACTCTTAACAGCTACGGCATGGAGGTTGTATCGGGCATCATCATTGGGCTGGATACCGATACACCCGATACGGGCGATCGCATTCTAGAATTCATTCGCCTGTCCAATATCCCTATGCTGACTATCAATCTGCTCCATGCGTTGCCACGCACCCCCTTGTGGCGCAGGTTAGAGGAAGAAGGACGGCTCAACTTTGACGAAAACCGCGAGTCAAACGTCGAATTTCTTATGCCCTACGACGAGGTGGTAGAAATGTGGCGACGCTGCATTACAACCGCTTACGACCCTGACTTTCTCTACCAGCGGTTTGCGTACAATGTCGAACACACCTTTGCAAACCGCATCAAGCCGCCTCTGAGTCCAGCCCGCCTCTCCAAAAAGAACATCCGCACGGGACTGTGGATTATGGCGAATCTCATTCTGCGGATTGGCGTGTTGAGCAACTACCGCCAGACCTTTTGGAACATGGCAGGACCCAAATTAAAGACAGGCAAAATTGAAAACCTGATCCATATTGGGTTAGTGGCGCATCACCTGATTACCTTTGCTCAGGAGTGCAGTCGGGGTGAACAGGCAGCTTCCTTTTATGCTCAAAAAGTAAAAGCAGCACAACGGTTTCGCGTTGGCAGCCTTGCTCGCTAATGACTGCTAATTGAGCGCGAGTTCGACGAGTTCTCTCGCTGCGATGCCATCCCGCCCGTGACTGAAGTCCGGGCTAACGGTGCGAAACCCGTTGAAACGGGTTGAATCTAAATTTCACCAGGCGTTCAGTCCCTTCAGTGGACTTTTCACGGTGAGCCCGGCTTTTCAATCCAGGGCGGTTGGGCACCGAAGCGAACCGTTTCATCGAATTCACGTTAATTGAAGTGAGACGTTGATTCTTCGCCCTCTCTAAGAGTGAAGCGTCTCTCCCGTTTTGTTTTCCGAGTATGTTGCTACGAACTGGAGTTTAGACTAATCGGTGGAGAAAAGCGGTCAGATAGATGATTCTGACCGCCTAATGGTCAAGAACATATCAAACTCTTCGACCATGAGTCATTTTGACAAGCTTCGGACGTTTCGGCACCAAGTCTATACCCTCATCGGCAAGGGTCGAGATGCCCTATTCGACCTGATGGATGCGGTTTTGGTGAGTCGGAGCGTGTACTCGTTTGCCGAACTCTCGTTATCACCTGTGTTTCGGCGCAGGTGGTCAAGTTTGTACGAGGCATTACAGGATAGTGCGCCCCCGCGCCTGCAACTGCTGGATCTGTATAGCGCGCAAATTGAGACAGACCAGCAGATTGTCTTAGCGGGAGACCATACCGCCTGGTCACGATTACAGGCTCCCACCCTACGCGAGCGCACCTACGAACATCAGGCAACGCCCATGAGTGGAGCCCAGCCTGTGACGTTGGGGCAGGGCTATAGTACGATTGCCTGGATTCCAGAGAGGCAAGGCAGTTGGGCGTTGCCGTTGCTGCATGAGCGGATCACCAGTGCCGAAAGTCCTATCGCCAAGGGCGTCAATCAATTACGCCAGGTGTGTCAGAAATTGCCGACTCGTGCGTTGTCGTTATGGGATGCAGAGTATGGCTGTGCCCCGTTTCTCAAACAAACGGCGGACATTGCCTGTGATAAATTAATTCGCTTGCGCTCGAATCGCGTGCTGTATGGTTCACCGCCTGCCTATATTGGCACTGGACGACCGCGAGTGCATGGCGACAAGTTCAAACTCAACGACTCGGCGAGTTGGTGGCAACCGGATGCGGACATCGAAGTCGAGGATGAGAAGTTGGGGCGATGGCGCTTACGCCTCTGGCACTCCTTGCATCTGCGGCAGGCTGCCAGACAGGTGGTCTGTTTGATTCAAGTAGAACGACTCGACTCCACCGCGCACACTGCCCCCAAACCCTGTGGCTCATCTGGGTGGGACAAGACCCACCGTCATTGACCACGCTTTGGCAGCAATACTTGCGGCGCTTCGCGATCGATCATTGGTATCGCTTCGCCAAACAACGCTTGCATTGGACTCTACCCCAGTTGGCAACCCCCGAGCAATCCCAACGCTGGAGTGATTTGATGCCCTTGCTCACCTGGCAACTTTGGTTAGCCCGTCCTCAGGTTCAAGACTCCCCACTCCCTTGGCAAAAAGCTTCCCCTGACCGCTCTCCCGGTCGCGTTGCGAACGCCTTTGCACAAGTTTTAGTCGTGATTGGTTCACCTGCGCCCGCGCCCAAACCCCGTGGAAAGTCTCCCGGTTGGACTCCAGGGCGACCGCGTACCCGTCGCATTCGTTATCCAACCGTCAAAAAGCGATTCACCAAACCCAAAACAAGTGCCAAAAAGTCTGCTTAACCTCTAATGTCCTTGCTTTTTCTGCGCTACTCAATTCCGGTGAGGGGTTGGGCTCATTCCGCTGTCGTTAGTCTAAACTTCAGTACGAACGATCGCACCTTCAAGGTCATCTGTCCATTAAACAGAACTCGTCGCAAAGCTGCTGCTAGGCTATCGGCTTCATTGTGGAGCCTGATTCAAAGTGCCTGCCGACACTACAGCGATCGCCCACTTGCTGGGGCTATCGCTGCCCCGTCACAATGTAGGCAACGCGCTTGCCGATGTTAGTCGCGTGATCTGCCATGCGTTCCATATGTCGGATTACGAGGATCATCAAGACGATCGGTTCGACAAGGCCAGGCACATCGCGCTGATGTGCCAACAGGTCATAAAGCGTTGCGTAGTCGAGATCAACGGCATCGTCTTTGATTTTGATCTCTAGCCCTGATTCAGCGTCCAGGTCAGACAGTGCCGCTAGGCTCATTGCCAGCATGGCTCGACAGCGATCGCACATCATTTGTACCCGTCCCATATAGCTTGGCGGCGGATAGGGAAAGAGCAGAATCGCAATTTCGCCCAGGTCTTCGGCATAGTCGCCAATGCGCTCCAAGTCACGAATAAGCTGCATCATGGCGCTCAGGAGGCGCAGATCTTGGGCAACAGGAGCCTGAAGCGCAATCAAACCAACGCAGTCTTGCTCAATCTGTCGGTAGAGTTTGTCGATTTGCTTGTCCTGAAGCGCAATTTTTCCTGGCGCGTCCAGGTCGCGATCGAATAATGCCTGACGTGCCATCCAAAAAGAGTTTTCCACCAGCGCACCCATACGCAAAACATCACGCTGGATGCGTTTGAGCTGGCGGTCAAAATTGGCGCGAATGAGTCGTGGTGTTTCCAATCGAGTATTTGGCGTAAAGGAGCAGTGGCTAACCCAGGACTGGCTCCAAAGGATTTACAATCAATCGTGCAGTCTAAGTATAGCTAGACAGTCTACGTCAGATACCTAATCGTGGCAGTCAGCTACACAACATTAGGTTTTTTAAAGCAGTAGTAACGTCTGCTTTCGATGCTGAGAACAACGATCGCAAGCAGTTTTGCACTCGCGCAGCGGCGGATGGGTTATACCAATTCCTCAAGATAGGGCTACAGATGCTATAAAGTAGCTATTGGGTTCAAGCAGCATTTATGGCAGGCGTTTACAAACTCGATATCACCGAAACGGAAGCAGACCTAAAACAACGGCTCAGAAGCCAAAAGACCGCTTCTGACAAAGAACGTATTCAACTGCTTTATCTGCTTAAAACTGGTCAAGCCACCACGGTGCAGTCTGCGGCGACCCTGCTCGGTCGGCATCGCGTCACTGTACAGGAGTGGCTCCGCCTCTATCGCACCGGCGGTCTGACAGCCATGCTCACCCATACGCCCCGTACGGGGCGACGGCAGAGCATTCCCCAGTGGGCACAGGCGGCGCTCAACCAACGGTTGCACCAAAATGAGGGCTTCAACAGCTACGGCGAGATTTGCCAGTGGCTAGAGACGCAACTCGGCATCACTGCCCCTTATAAAACGGTGCATCAGTTGGTGCATTACCGCCTCAAAGCCGCGCCTAAAGTTGCTAGACCCGTGAGTACAGAGACCACAGCGGTCAAAGTAGAGGCATATAAAAAAACTCGCTGAGAACCTGGCGATGCTGGCTTGGTATGCCGTAGCCGTGCTGGGACTGAGCGGACAAGTACGCTTCTTCTGCCAGGATGAGACGCGCCTTGGGCTCAAAACTATCAGTGGGCGCAAGATCACGGCCAAAGGCATCAAGCCCAAAGGTAAGGTGCAGTGGCAGTTCAAGGCCACCTATCTGTATGGGGTGGTGGAACCGAGCACGGGCGAGCACTTCTTCTATGAGTTCACTCATCTCAACAGCGATTGCTTCCAAGTGTTCTTGAACTTAGTGAGTGAGCGCTACAAGGACAGCATTGTGATCATGCAAGTCGATCAAGCGGGGGCACACCGCGCCAAACGCTTGCAGATTCCGCCCAATATCATCTTGCTGTTTCAACCGTCCCACTCACCAGAAACGAATCCCATTGAGCGTGTGTGGCAGCATTTCAAATTAGGGTTGCGCTGGCAGTTGCCGAAGAACCTCGATGCGTTGCGGTTGTTGATGCGAGCGAGGTTAGAAGTGATGACTAAGGAAGTCATTGCTTCCCTTGTCGGATGGCACTCTATTTTAGAGGCACTATCTGTAGCTGGTCTTTAGAGAATTGGTATAACGCATCAGGCTTACCCTCCACAAAATTTGCCCGTGCTGGGTGTTGTAAGAATCTATGAGCCAGAACCGGGCTTATGGTACGGCGGCAGGCTCGGTGTGCATGAGGAGTATCGTCGTGCTGCTCGGATTGGTAAGGGGTTGATCTATAAGGCTGTGACCACTGCAAATACGTGGGGCTGCGATCGCTTCCTTGCCACGGTGCAGCTTCAAAACGTCCGGTTCTTTCAGCGGCAGCACTGGCACTCTCTCGAAGAATTAACCATTCACGGGCTGCCGCATCATTTGATGGAAGCCGATTTGAACCACTATCCCCCCAGCACCGAACCGCGTCCAGCTCTCTCTATTTTTACCAGGGAAGCCTCTTGATACTGGCAGACCTCTTTACCCACTTACAGCAATCCCTGGGCATCTTGCATAAGCAGGACATTCAAACAGTGGCGCGACTGCTGGGAGAAGATAGGGTGAAGGGCTTTAGCGGTCAGCAGTCAGTCACTAGCCGCCAGCAGTTAGCAGACAACAGCAACGCCGCACCCCTCACTCCTCACTCCTCACTGCTGACGCTCCTTGGCGATGATTGTGCTGCCATCCCCGACGCCTCTGCCTATCTGCTCTTAGCCGCAGAGGGTATGCTGCCGCTACTAGTGGAGACAGAACCCTGGTTTGCAGGCTGGTGTGCCGTGATGGTTAACGTCAGCGACATTTACGCGATGGGTGGTCGCCCGATCGCGGTCGTTGACACAATCTGGAGCCAGACAACAGCCCTTAGTGAACCGCTTCTAGACGGTATGCGCGCCGCCGCCGCCTACAACGTGCCGATCGTCGGTGGACATACAAACGGTCATAGTCCTTACAATGCGCTCTCAGTTGCCATTCTAGGACGGGCAAATCAACTCATTACTAGCTTTGACGCACAACCGGGCGATCGACTGTTGTTAGCAACCGACTTTCGCGGTATGCCCCACCCCAAGCATCCCTTTTGGAATGCCGCCACAACGGCAGATCCCATCCAATTGCGTGACGATTTAGCCATCTTGCCGCACCTGGCAGAAACAGGGGTTTGTAAGGCAGGCAAAGATGTCAGCATGGGCGGTATTGTCGGCTCTTTGCTGATGCTGCTAGAAACCTCAAAGTGCGGCGCAGTGCTGGATTTGGATGCCGTTCCTTGTCCGCCAGAACTAAAGCTGGAACAATGGCTGCTGTGCTTTCCTAGCTATGGCTTCTTGTTGAGCGTCCGCCCGGATAAAGTAGAGGCAGTACGATCGCAGTTCCATGAACGTCAGTTGGTGTGCGAGGCGATCGGTGAAGTCCAGTCAAGCCCACAGCTTGTACTTAAAGCCCAAGACCAATCAGCCGTCTTTTGGGATCTTGCCACACAAGCCCTCACCGGGTTTTCGCCCACATAGTCGAACTGTATACCACGCCTTCTGCCATCGCTGGCAACCGTTAAGACTCGAAAAAAGCCGCTGGAGAAAGGTGGAAGAAAGCAGCAAGTTTTTGAATGTGAGTTGCCGTTAACTTTCGTTGACCCTTCAACACTTCAGAGACGATCGACTCTGTTTTAAAAATTGGTACCAAATCTTTCTGACGCAAATTAGATTCATCAATGAGTGCCTTTAAAAGTTCTACGCCATACAGATCGGGTATGTGAATGTGCTGCTCTTCATATTCGTGAACAAGCGTGCCTAGAAGATTAAGATAGTCTTCTTCATCGGGTGTCAGCTCACCGCGATCGATGAGCGAATCAATGACGTTTTGAGTCGCAAAAAATTCTGCTTCTGAATGAATGGGCCGGGGCGGAAAGGCGTTCAATAGCTCGATGTAAGAACGGCTACTCTCTAAGCCATGAATCGCTTTTCCAGTCCCCCCTGCTGTATTCTGCATGGGTAAGAATTGTTCGGATATAAATGATTTGGCGGTTGTAATCGACACGGGCAATCAGCCGATATTTGTTGCCACCAATGTTAAGAACAGTCAATTTACCAACTTGATCAGCCGATGCCATGTCCTGACGCAATGCGACAAAGTTTTGCCATCTCGTTAAGCGTGTGCGCTTACGCCATAACCGCAAGCTCGTTTCGGCATCAGGATGCATCTCCCAGAACTTTACGAGCCTGAATTCTGTTATTACTCGCATAAAGTCTTGCTTGATTTAAGACTATTTTGTGCATAGCTGTAATTTCCTTCACGTTACGCCCTAAGAGGATGTTTTAAAAGTCCAGATGCTTGTAGCCTTGGCGACTGAAGTCGCGGCTATACGGATAAAACCTGCCGCCGCAGGTTCTAAAATCCTTGACTTTCCGTAGTCCGCGACGGCGGACTTTGTCTACATAGTCGCGGTTTTAACCGCCAGACACTTCTCAAACACCCTCTAAGACAAGACAATCTTCGCAAAATGCGAAGAGGCTGTCAAACGTTACCGCGCAGGATACAGTACGAAATTACTGCCGCTGATAGCGCATTCCGGGCTGTTGCGAAACTAAGCCCATGAGCTCCAGCTGAAGCAACGCGCTAGAGACAGAACCTGCCTGGAGTGCTGACTGTTGCACAATCAAATCGAACGGCAAAGAATCAATGCCACCGTCCTGCGGAAAGTTGGTGAGAATTTGCAGGACTGTTTCGAGGTCAGGTGCCAGGTCTAAGGGAATGGCGGTTTGATAGGCTGCTGTGGGTGGTACGAGTGGTGGTAGAGTGCCCAGCATTTCGAGCATATGTGCTTCGCTGAGAATAACTTGAGCGCCTTTGTTTAAAAGATGCAGACAACCGATCGCCTTGGGGTTATCCAGGCTACCAGGCAGCACATAGACATCGCGCCCATAGTCATTGGCAACGTGCGCTGTAATTAAGGCACCCGATCGCAACGGCGCTTCCATGACGATCGTGGCACGGCTGAGTCCTGCAATGATGCGGTTGCGGCGCGGAAAGTGGGTGCGATCGGGCTGTGTCCCTGCCGGATATTCGCTCAACAGCAAACCGTGCTGCATCACCTCCTGGTGCAAATCACGGTTTGACCAGGGGTAGACGACATCAACGCCAGTACCCAGCACGGCTAGAGTGCGTCCATGTAGACTAATGCAGCTGCGATGGACTTCTGTATCAATGCCTTCTGCCAGACCAGAAACGACACTGAAGCCGCTTTGTGCCAGTGTTGTGGTGAGGCGACGAGTCCAGCGTCTACCGTAGTCAGATGGATCACGGGTGCCAACGATCGCCACCATTGGCGTTGTGCCCTCGTTCTCTAGCACATCCACCTTGCCCTGATAGTACAGAAGCGCAGGCGGATCAGGTGTTTCTAGCAAGAGCCGGGGATAGTCAGCATCAGCAGGTGTCCAAAAGTTAGGATTCTCGCGCTCATGCTGGGTTAGCAGGGTTGCTGGGTCAAGTTCCTTACGCTCTGCTACGATCGCATCTGCGGTCTGAGTGCCAACTCCTTCTACAGCGACCAGCGCCGTTGAGTCTGCTTCCCATGCTGTGATCAAAGAGCCAAAGTGCTTCTGCAATCGCCTGAGCAGAACTGGACCAATGCCATTCATCTGTGACCAGGCAAACCAAAAAGCACGTTCTTCTACCAATGTTCTCTCCTCGCGTGATGCCATTCCCTGATGAAAATGTATGGCTGCAACCACTAAACCCTATTCGCTCTTTTAACGGTAGAGGGTTGCTGCCAGTATCCCAGTCGTGGATTGTAATCGATACCTGCTGCTATGGCGACACTATTGACTAACTCTAGACTCGCTGCTACTCGTTTTCTATACTTTCCCATTACAATGATTCCCCTTGTCTGCTGATGGTGAGGGTTAACGGCGATCGCTAGTAGGAGTCATTATGAACAATTTGGTGATCAAAGTTGCAAATTTCTCGAACGACTTTCCTGCCATTCAACAAATTCGGTCGCTTGTTTTCCAGATCGAGCAGGGAGTTGCGGCTGAATTAGAGTTTGACGGCAAGGATGAAACCGCTGCTCACCTGTTGGCATTGTTGGATCATCAGCCGATCGGTACGGCAAGAATCCGCACGCTCAATGCCCAAACCGCCAAAATTGAACGGGTCGCTGTGCTGAAAGCAGCGCGAGGATTAGGCGTGGGCAAAGGCATCATGCTCGAAGCGCTATCCTTGCTGACCCAGGCAAAGATGGCAGAAGCACATATCCATGCCCAAGCAGCCGTACAGAGCTTCTACAAACAGCTGGGCTTTGAGCCAGAAGGCAGCTTCTTTAGTGAAGCAGGCATCCCCCATATCAAGATGAAAAAGCGTTTGACCCACCAGCCTGAACGCTGATTACACTTAATGCTTTACTACTGATGTCAACTCCATTCGGCTGAACCAACCGCTAGACAAGGAAGCATCTGCTTCGGTGACGCTGTGTGGACGGTTAAGGTTCGGTAATACGACCTCTTTCAGCCACTATTTAAGGAAATGCTGATCAGCGCTTTGGAGTATGCTAGTATCAATGGCTGGAAAGGCTGCTTCCCCCTGATAGCATTCATCTACACATTGTCGAAAGCCATTTTGGAAAGCATCAAACGGGAAGCATCGAACGCAGTATTTACACAATTTAAGCTTTACACAATTCAAGGACATGACCCAGAACGGTATGAACCAACAGGTTGCTCACCCAATGGTTAAGTTGCAGCGTCAAGTACGATCGCTCGTCGAAGGCAAGCTGCTAAAACCAACCGATAGCATTTGGAAAATTGCTTTGCTTTATGGCGATGATTGGACTCATTGGAAACAAGAACTGCTTTCGTTTGAATTCACCATGCAAGACCCCGTGAGTGACTTGCTGGCGGTAGAAAGCTGGGAAGAAGAAGACTAGTGGCAGAAGGCAAGCGGTAGAAGAATGAAATGGTGACGCTAGAGGCGATTTGCTGCTTCGTTGCTAGTCGATTACTTCTGCGCTCATACACCTGCGCCAAAATTAGCCCTTAGCCTGTTCAAAGGCAGCGTGACAACGCCTGCGCTAACTCTTTTGCAGTGCTGTAGCGATCGCTAGCGCGTGGCGCGGTGACGCGCTCGATCACCTGACGCAGCGATGGCGTAATGGCTGGGTAGTCGTCCACGCTAAAGTGGTAGCCCTGGCTAGTTTTTTTGTAAAGTCGGTTGGGATTTTCGCCTGTGATCAGAAAGATCAGACTTGGACCGATCGCGTACAGGTCTGATTGAGTGAGGGGGCGTCCCTGAGCCTGTTCGGGAGCAGCATATCCTTCTGCACCAATGCGTGTACTAGAGGGCATTCCAACTGCTTTGACGGCTCCAAAGTCCAGTACGGCGATGCGGTTGCTTGTGTTCTGTACCAGCAGATTGCCAGGTTTAATATCACGATGAATAATCGGTGTGCGATGGTGATGGAGATAATCCAGTACGTCACAGGTTTGCATCATCCAGTCGATCGCCTGCTGTGCCGAAACATTGCCCTGATGCCGAATGCGCTTTTCTAAGTCTTGACCATGCAGCAACGCCATCACCAGGTATTTTTTGCCTGCTTCAAGAAAAAAGTCATAAAACTTGGGAATGCCCGGATGATCAAGTGTTTGTAAAGTGCTGGCCTCTCGCTCAAACAACTCTTGTGCTTTAGGAATGTGAGCCATATCGGCATTCATTTCCTTCAACACTCGCAACGCTTCTTGCGGTCTCCCGGATGACAGTACAGCAGGGCTAGGATGCCATACCAAATAGGTTGTACCCATGCCGCCCCTACCTAACACTCGCAGCACCTGATACTGGCGGATCGTTTTCTCGACTTTAACTGGCAACCCACAGTGGATGCAGAACAGCGCATCGCTCGGATTACCCTCGTGGGTGCAGGGTCGCAGTGGTTGCTTTCTTGAGAGAGGCTCGCTCGGCAATCTAGGCAGTTGAGGCGTTTTGGCGATCACAGGCTGTATCAACGCAGCACCCGTCACCAGAATTTGTAGTTTCAGCAGCGGTCCACCCTGCGCCAGTTGCAGTAAGGCAGTCTCAGTGATCAGCCCTTGAGACATGACGACACCATTGACAAACGTGCCGTTGGCGCTGTGATTAATGAGATGCCAGCAATACTGTCCGGTTGACATAGCACCTGCTGCAACATTGCTTTGCCGACCATCTTCAACCTGTCGTAGGTCTAAATGGTGGCGCGAAACCAGTAGGTCATCAAGGATAACGTGGTTGTCGGGAGCGCGCCCAATACGAATGAGTGCTTCACTTTTGAAGCACCATTGCTTTAACGGGGTTTTGTGTTGCGGATGGAGTAGGGTCAGAATGACCATTGGCGTTTGAGTGGCAAGTGATGACTAGCGATCCGCCACAGAGCTTAGGACATTGGGATTAAAGGGGGTCTCCTCCTGCACCCCGTCCTCACCAGTATGGCTACGGCTATAAGTGATGAGAGCACTCAAAACTTAGCACTCAAACGGCTTACCGCAAGTGATCAAGGTTGGGGCGCACTTTGGCACGAATGGCGATCGTTGTGATATTGTCATGGCCGTTAAATTGATTCGCTAGTTCAATCAGTTGACACACACCCTGCTCCAAATGGGCTTGGGAACTAAGCAAGGGGTCAACGTGAGTACGCCAGTGAGTTTCTAGCAAATCGTTATCAGTCAGCCCATCAGAACATAGCAGCAGCAACGTGTCTTCGTTCAGTTCAATGTACTGAATATCAGGCTTGATAAAGTGTTCATCACGGGGACCCAGCGCCTGTGTTAACTGATAGGCATCGGGACGGGCATACGCAATGTCAGGATCAACGCCCCGCTGAATTTCGCGCTGACCCACTTCATGGTCGATCGTGATTTGCTCTAAACCTCGCTTACGGGTGTAGCGGTAGAGACGGCTGTCGCCAACATGAGCCACCGCCGCTTCTGTGTCTTGAATGAGTACCACAACCAGCGTGGTGCCCATGCGTCCGCTGCCAGAACGGGCATTTTGCTGATTAACATCGTAGATCGCTTTGTTGGCAAGCTGCACAGCTTCTATCAAGACATCGGGTCCAGGCAGGTTATTGGCACCATCATCTGAAAACGGCAGATTCTGCCACTTATCTTTGAAGTAGCATCGTAGCGTATCCACTGCAAGTGCACTGGCAACTTCTCCACCTGCATGTCCGCCCATGCCATCGCACAGAATGTAGAGGTTTCGGGCATGAACTGTTTTGCCAGACGGGCTTTCTAGCCTGCTTACCTGAGTTTCAATGCCGAAGTAGTCTTCGTTATGATCGCGCTGCCGACCAATATCAGTGCGTCCGGCATCCTCCAGGTTAAACAGTTGCATCGGCAAGACAACGGTGGGCAAGTCATCGCTATCTCGATCGTCATCGGGTGGCTCTGGTGGCTCGGTCAGCGGTACTTCTAAACGGGTTGAGGCTGTAGCTGTACTTAAGGCGACAGGATTAGAGACAGAGGACAAATCGGCTCCGCTCACGGGATGAGCACTAGACTCCTCAGTCAACTCAAAGCTCTCAGAATCAGACATGATCTCAGTTTCGGGTTGGTTTGCCTGGAGTTCGTGGGCGACTTCCTCGATGCGCGATCGTAGATCAGCGATCGTGGTCAGTTTGCCAGCCTCAATGTCTGCTAACAGCACATAAATAGCACCGATTTGAGTGCGCTGTGACTGAGCGAACAAAGTTTGCCACAGTTGCCCTAGATCTTGCAAGGTGAGTGGAGCCTCTACCGAGTCAGCATACAGACATTGCAGGCAAACTGCCTGGTCTTCATCAACCCGCAGATTTTCAATTTCCAGCAAACTCCGGCAGGCTTGCCATGCTTCTAGTTCGCCCCACAGTTCTGTCATTTCATAGAGCCAATGCAAAAGCTGGAGAGCCGGTAACGCAAGATCCAGATCCAGCCATAAATCAATGAGCCGTGGTAGCGACGATCGATCCTCTAGTAAAATAATTTGCTGACCCTCTTGCTGCCATGCATCATGAATAACAGGCAGCGCTTGATGCAACTTGCTGCCCAATGCCAGATAGGATTGGGCGATCGAAGGCACTGCCATTGACTGCACTGACTGCCCTCGATGAGCGCCAGATGGCGTTGTTTCACCTTCGTCTGCCGGAATCAACAGCGGTTCGCTGCTGGATAGCCCAGTTGACATTTCTGATGCTTGCTTTGCCAGCGCTTCTAAGAGCGACATTTGAAACGGCTGGCAGTCTAGAACCCGCGCGTGCTTCTCTAAAACGGCTGGCTGAGTTGCTTCCACTGGCTCCGGCGATCGCAAAACCTCTGTTATTTGATAGCGCTGATGGCGATCGAGATAGGTAGCGGCACGATCGCTGCTGGCTGCTGCTGGCTTCTCTATCGCTGCTGTCATGCTCGCTGTCGAGGTTAGCTCAGGCGCTTGCTGATGGTCTCCGACAATAAGTGCCCACCAGGTGACGCCTGTGATCGTGCCACACTCCTGGCACTGCACACTGTCAAAAGGAACCAGACTATCGCATTCAGCACAAGTATTTTGCGTTAGCGATGTGCCACACTCCTGACAAAACTTGTTGGTGTTGGGATTTTCAAACTGGCATTGAGGACAAACAAGCATGGTGGGATTTCCTAAATTCCCGTCTGGGAGGCTCAGGGTGGGACTTTAGCAACAGAGACGCATTAACGCTAAACGCTAGTGCTGAATTCAGTCACTGCTATGAGGGCGATCGAGTTCTACCTGACAAAACTGTAGCCTATGGCAGCAGCATTCCCTAGTGCGTCTCTCTCTGTACAGCTTATCCGAATGTTTGCTACTCGGCACCCAACAAGCTAAGGATTCACCGACATACAGTGGCGAAGTGCCAATCTATTTTAAGCACGCTGAGGCTTACAAGCCAGCAACAGTCAGCTTTTGCAGTCGATAATCTGCACCTTGTTTAGTGGCGCAAAAGCCTAAATCAACAGATTGCTTTGGCTGAATAACTCGTCCCCACTCTGGCGGCTCTACCGTGTACTGATTATTCTGGCGATCGAATGTGCCATTCCAACTGTTACTAATGGTTGCCTGATTCATCTGAAACTTAAGCTGCCAGTTACGGCTACTAGCGCTACCGCGATTCGTGACGCGAATGGCAGTGCAAAACCCAGTTTGCCAGTCAGACTGGATGGTTGCGTCTACGTCAAGCTGGCTCGCAGCCTTACTAGACACGATCGCCGATGGACGAGGCGATGGCGTGACAACCGGAGACGATTGGGTTGGTAAGGGGGTTGGTAGTACGACTGGCAGGTTCGCAGAAGGCAGGTTTGCAGAGGGTAGGTTTGCAGAGAAACTGGGTGCTGGCAGCAGTTGACCCAGCAAGGACTGTTTGGCTGGATCAACAGTACGCCAATCATCTTGAAGGATGCCGCCGGTGTCGCTACTGTTAGGATTCCAACTCCAGTAGGTAAAGCTGAGTTTTTTCTGCTGAATAAAGTTGACTAGCTGACGTTGCCAGATCCCTTCTTTGGAACTAGTATCAACTTGCCGCCCACCAAATTCACCAATCAAAATGGGCGCGACATTGCGACTGGCAAGGTAATGGAAACCAATTTCCCAGCGATCGAGCAAGTTTTTGGGAAAAGTGGCTTCTGAAAACCAGGGCTGATTATAGACACCAGCACCATACTCATGGGGCGAATACACCAACTTATTAGCTTTGTTGAGCCGCACTGGATAACGCCCTGCGCCTTCCAGGTTGCCGCCTTGCCAATGTGCCGATAGCCGTTGTCCGGGTACATTCTTTTCGACCCCTTCGACCACGATGAGCCAATGCGGTGCGATCGCCAAAACAGCATTACCCGCTCGTTCGGCTGCCAGTCGCCAATCAGTTGCTGGGTCATTAGTACCCCAACTGGCGCGACCGTGGGGTTCGTTTTTCAGATCAGCTCCAATCACATTGGGCTGATTTTTGTACCGGGTAGCCAGTAGCTTCCAGGTGTCAAGCCAGTCGGCTTCGGTAAAGCCATCACCATACCAGAGTTCAGGAATGCGCTGATTATTGAGGCGATGGCTATCCAGGAGGATCATGAGTTCTTGCCGCTGCGCCTCTTGAATCACCAGATCCATGACTTCTAGTGGCGTTTTGCCTTGCAGGTCGCGGTTACTGCCCAGGTTAAAATCAATGCCGCTGATTGTGGTGGCACGCAGGCTCTGTACCGCATACGGTAACCGAATGATGTTGTAGCCTAAGCCCTTGATCTGCGCCAGCATCTCCTTGTAATCGCGTACATGGAGTCCGTGGGGAGCCTGCGTTTCGGTTTCAATACCAAACCAGTTCACACCACGTAGTAACGCCGTTTGCCCTCTGGCATCGACAATTTGCGCGCCTTTAGTAGAGAGAGGAAGTTGGATGGACGCCGCTTCTGCAGGGTTGAGTTGATGCAGCGATAGACTCAGGCAGAGCGTTGCCAGGAACAAACTACTCCACAGCCAGCGGGATCGATTTACGGTGCTAACCTGCGAGTACAAGGCATTTGCAGGCAGCGATCGCTCCTTACGCAGTTCCCAGCCACCCAGCCGCTTTAGCAAAGCGCCCAGCTCTCGAGCCCATTGTTTAAGCTGAATCATAGACCTCACCAGATTTGCGAACCGTTAACTAACGCGGTGCAGAGATGCAAATACTGTGATGGTTGACGCTGCTCGGTTTCAAAAGGTGCCTCAGAAAAGTATTTCAAGAAAGCATTTTTCATGCACTTCTCCCACGGCAATCCTGCACTAAGGATCGTGGAGCCAATAACCTGTAATTTGGAGGGTGCGTTAGTCTCACGTAACGCACTGCTGGGGAGACGCTTGGTGCGTTACGGCGTTGCCTAACACACCCTACCTGATTAAATTCGCGATCCTAACCGCCGCTGCCTTTCGCCTTGTAGCCTGACTTCAGGAGGAACTCGACGATTTTCTGCTTGTGGTCGCCCTGAAGCTCAAGCTCATTTTCTTTCAGCGTACCGCCGGCACCGCAGTGTGCCTTTAGCGTTTTGAGCAGCTCTGTCAGCGTCTCCTGGCTCGCTTGAAAGCCACGAATAATGGTCACTGTTTTACCTTTACGTCCAGCACGCGATGCCTCTACTCTTAGGCTTTGCTGATTGGGCGGCAGGTCAGGAACAGCGCGTTTCAGCGCATCGCTATTGTCCCCATTGCCAAATTCTGAATACACCACCCGACCGCGATCGCTCGGTCTCGCGCTAGCAGCATTCGACTTGGCGGGCTTTTGCTTGGAGGACATAGAGCCGTTCCTTGAGTCTTTCGTGCGTAAGTGAGTAATTTATGGCGGCAGAGTGAGGCTGACGTGTTTAACAGCCACTTGTCCTTTTCAAAAAATGGAGGGGTGCTGCATCCAAGCATGAGCGCAATCATGCCTGGATGCAGCACTGCCAACAGAAGCCGTTTCACGGCTGACTTCTATTTACCCATCCCCAACTGTTGAGCTTTTTGGTAGACCTTTCCTTCAGTCAGCAAAGAAGGGGCAATAACCACTTCAACTTGCTGCATTTCTTTGATGTTCTTCGCTCCTAAAGTCCCCATACTGGTTTGCAGTGCGCCCAAGAGGTTATGCGTACCGTCGTCTAGCTGGGCAGGACCACGAAGAATTTGCTCTAACGTACCCGTGGTATCAACGCGAATCCGGGTGCCGCGTGGCAAGATCGGGCTTGGCGTTGCCATACCCCAATGGTAGCCGCGTCCTGGCGCTTCTTGAGCTTTGGCAAAGGGCGACCCGATCATCACACCATCCGCACCGCAAGCAATGCACTTACAAATGTCGCCACCTGTAATTAAACCGCCATCGGCAATGACAGGGACGTAGTTGCCCGTTTCTTGATAATACTCATCGCGGGCAGCAGCACAGTCTGCGATCGCTGTTGCTTGCGGCACCCCTACACCCAGTACGCCCCGCGAGGTACAGGCTGCTCCTGGACCAATGCCAACCAGAATACCAGCGGCACCCGCTTTCATCAGATTGAGTGCTACTTCATACGTCACGCAATTGCCCAAAATCACCGGGATCGGCATCTCCTGGCAAAAGTGAGCCAGATCGAGTGGCACGATCGACTCTGGCGCTAAGTGAGCCGTAGACACGACCGTTGCTTGAATGAAAAACAAATCAGCGCCCGCTTTGGCAACCGCTGCACCGTATTTTGTGGCACCGATCGGCGTGGCGCTGACGGCTGCAACCCCACCCTGCTGCTTAATTTCGTGAATCCGTTGCTCAATCAACTCTGGCTTAATTGGTTCCGCATAAAGTTCTTGCATCAGCGTGACAAACTCGCTTTTGCCTACAGACGCAATGCGATCGAGGATAGGATTTGGGTCTGCATACCGAGTTTGGATGCCCTCCAGATTCAGCACACCCAGCGCTCCCAGTTCAGACAAGCGCACTGCCATGCCAACATCAACAACGCCATCCATTGCGCTGGCAATGATGGGAATCTCGCGTTCAATGCCACCAAGCTGCCAGCGTGTGTCTGCTAGCTTTGGGTCAAGAGTCCGCTGCCCAGGCACAAGCGCAATCTCATCAATACCATATGCCCGTCGGGCGGTTTTGCCCCTGCCAATTTGAATGTCCACCGTTCTTCCCATGTCTTTTAAGTTAGGGTATCAAATCGAGACGCAGATTGGCGCGTTTGGCTTGAGAGAAGTAAGGGAAGACGTGAAAAAATAACGGGCAAAAGGGCGTAGAGTCAAGGCTGAAGGCTAAGAATCAGTCAGCAAGACTGTTACTTCTCTTCTTGCCACTCCTGGCTTCTACGTCCTCACTCCTCACTGAAATTTCTTCTCTCCCTCCGACTCACCGAAGATTCGGACAAATTGGTTGCCGAATCAAATCTACGGGGGAATTTTTCGTCAACCAGCGAGGATGTCGTTGAGCTCTGCTTGAAGTGATTGCAAGGCTTGAATCGATCGGTTGACGATCGTCACTTTAGCTTGAAGGTGTTGCGTCCCTTTTGCATCATTGCAAGTCAGCTTGCCCACAGCAGGAATAGCCAAAATTGCTTTAATTTTGCCTGACGCTAGACCAAGCGACTGCGCCCATTTAATCAATGCCAGGCAGTTTAGGACAGTTGTGTCTAACAGCCAATAGACAGCCTATTCTCGTTGCACCAAAGCTACCGCCAAAAATGATGTAAGACTCAGCGTTTGCTACTAGAAGCCTTTTGAGACAGTCGTAAAGTCGGCAGGGCTGAACGCGAAGAACGAGACGGCAAAGCATAGACTGGCGATCGCTCAGTGAGTGCTGCCGGTGTACGACGTTGCTGTTGCCACCAGCGCAGCACGATCGCGATACCAACAGTGCCAAGCCCAAATGTCATCAATGTCCAGTGTGATCCCAGCCCGCCGATCGTCGCTTCAACGATGCCGGCAGTGATGATAAAGCTGGTGATGGGTTCGCTACGATATGCCGATCGCAAAAAGCGTGACCAGATTAAATTCATCCCCAACAAACCTCACTGTACTTTCTCTATTTTATAGCAACCGAAAGGTTGGTTAGGACGAGATGCAGGGGGTGAACCTCCTGAGTGAGGGCTTCGCCTCCACGCCCCCTTTGTCTCAACGATCGCAACCGTTGCCATAAGCCGTTGAAAACAGACAAGAGGAAGACGCTGTCGGTAGGCACCCTTACCAACCCTAAAAGCTTTTGCGACACTCTTCCAACGTGTCACTCAGACTACTCATAAAGCAGAGGCTAGCTAAAGGCATCAAACACTAGCTCCTACTATTGCTCCAGGTTTTCTACCCATTGCCACCAGCGATTGAGCGGGAAATAAATCACGGGTGCCCACAAACTGCTGAGAATCGCGGAACTTAAGGCAATCAGTTGGTGATATTTCCAGATTTCTACCAGAGAGCGATCGGCTTGGAAGCTATACTGAATCGCCATCACTGTGGCAGCAATGACTGCTGTACCAAAAGCAATCAGCGCCACCGAAATAAAGTCTTCCTGAATGTAACGCCCCTTACGTAAACGCGCTGTCAGGACACCGACCACCATCAAGCTTAAGGTGTGGGTCGGGGTCGGAGCCGTCATGCCATCTTGAATCAACCCCAGTACTAGCCCTGCCAATGCCCCCTGAAACATGGTTCGATTTACGCTCCAGGCAACCACCCAAATAAGGAGCCAGTTGGGTCCAATGCCCGCCAGCTCCATACCAGGTAAGCGGGTCGGCAAAAGTAGTAAGCACAAAAGCAGCGAACCGAGCGTCACTGCCGCATTGACACCCAGCCGTTGCAGTGGCTGTTCTTGCCAGGTGCTTACTAGAGAGTCGCTTTTCATTTCTCAGACTGGGGAACAGACTTGTCAGTCGGTGCTTCAACCGATAGGGCGTTCTGGTCATGGGGATACACTACTGCCCATTCCAGAAAGCTAACGGGCGCAGAAAGCTCGATCGTGGCCTCTGGAGCAGGACTTTTGTTGAGACTAACTGACTCTACGCGCCCCACTGGCATACCCGCAGGGAACAGTTGGCTCAATGATGAAGTAGAAACAACATCACCCCGCCGGACATCGGGCACCTTATCAAAAAACTCCATCACGGCATGGCTTGTGGACTGCCCACGCATATAACCCATAAAGCGGCTACGACTAATCGTTACCCCAATGCGACTAGATGGATCACTCAAAAGCAAAACGCGGCTGGTATTGGGTGTCACACTAGTCACGCGACCGACAACACCACCTGGAGCCATGACAATATGACCGACTTTTACATTGTCACGGCTGCCTCGACCCAAAATAAGCTGCTGCCACCAGTGGTCAGCACTGCGTCCGACCACTGGAGCAGTAACGCCAGCTTTTTTAGTTTCTGAAGCATAACCAACCAGCTCACGCAACCGCTGATTTTGACTTTCTAACTCCGTCAGCCGTTGCTGCAATTCTTGATATTGGGCGTTTTCGAGCAGCTTTTGCTGGGCTAGATTTGGCTGGAAAGCACGGGTAAGCAGTTGATAGCCCTCAAACAAAGGCGTTGCTTGTGTCTGCCGCAGGATGAGGGCGGAGCCAACAGCCATGCTCGCTAAGATAATTGTGAGTCGGTGTTTATCCCACCAGCGGCGCAAGGTGTACATGCAGGGGTTTTAGGCGTTAAGCGAGCGGTTAACCAGATTCAGCGATGGTCAAAAAAGCATGAACGATTCAGGAGGGGTTAAGCACAGTCAGCACTAAAAGCGCTTGACGTAAACCGATCGCTAAAAGTTGCGCGATCGACCGCTAAAGACACGCTCCAGTTGCTTAAAGTTTTCTAGGACGCGCCCAGTACCCAGCACGACACAGCTTAGAGGATCAGCTGCCACATGAACGACAATGCCTGTCTCGTGGCTAATCAACGTATCAATGCCTTTTAGCAGGGCACCACCACCCGCCAGCATAATGCCGCGATCGATAATGTCTGCTGCAAGTTCTGGCGGAGTGCGTTCAAGCGTACGCTTGACTGCATCCACAATAACCGCTAGTGGTTCCGACATACTTTCACGAATTTCGGGCGCTTTCACAGCAACCGTACGAGGCAAGCCAGACAGCAAATGTAGCCCTCGTACTTCCATTGTGGTGTCGTCATCAACCGGATAGGCCGAGCCGATCGTAATTTTGATTTCTTCAGAGGTGCGTTCACCAATGACAAGGTTGTGTACTTTCTTCATGTATTGAGCGATCGACTCGCTCAACTCATCGCCTGCTACACGCACCGACTCACTCAGAACGGTTCCTTGCAAGCTCAACACTGCCACTTCTGTAGTGCCACCGCCAATGTCAATAATCATGTTGCCTGTCGGTTCTGCAACCGGCAAACCGGCGCCGATCGCGGCAGCTACAGGTTCATCAATTAAATAAACATCTCTAGCACCCGCTTGAGACGCAGCATCCATCACAGCACGTCGCTCAACGCCTGTTACGCCGCTGGGAATGCCGATCACAATCCGAGGTGCTACCAGTGCTCTGCCCTCATTCACTCGTGCGATGAAGTGCTTCAGCATTAGTTCAGCGGTATCAAAGTCAGCAATGACACCATCGCGCAGTGGGCGTAGTGCAACTACGTTACCAGGTGTCCGTCCCAGCATTCGCTTGGCATCTTCTCCCACTGCCAATGGCATCTTTGTATCTTGATCCATGGCAACGACTGACGGTTCTTGCAGAACAATGCCTTTGCCCGATACATAAACCAATGTATTTGCTGTGCCAAGGTCAATGCCCATGTCCCGCGATAGGGAAAAGCGACTAAAAAGTCCCACTAGCCTCTATGCCTCTCAAATAACGAATGGATTGCTGATGATTTTGCACCTACACAACTATACGTGCAATCAAGGTTGGATCTTATTATGTTTTTTGCTGAGAGTCCAGTCGAGCTAATCTTTTTAATAGCAAAAAAATAGTTCGAAGTTGAGGTGTGCAACCTTATGGTGATCCTACTGGGTCTGGGATGCGGCTGTTGTAGCTGTTGTAGCCATCAGTAATTGTTCACTGGTTAGCTGGAAAACGTCTGAAACCTCAATTTTGTGGCTTTGATGACTGGCAGATCCAAGGTTTTTTGACTGCTAGAGCAAAGGTGCATTCACGCTAGTAACGGTTGTAGGTATCGGTTTGATCGCGCCCAAATCTTTGGAACCATTGCATAAAAAAATATGTTTAGTGCCTCCGTTAGCCATACATTAAAAAAGCTGAAGAGCGATCGATGGCTGAGGAACTTGCACTGACACTACGGCTGCTAAAATACGTTTGTACCAGTCGATATTTTAGCACTCAGCTCTTAAGATGAGACTAAATGATTAAGCGTGCTGTTACTAAGTCCATACCAACCAGTTAATCGAAAATCTATGAGTTTGAATGCTGTAACCTTGGTGGGTCGCGTCGGTGGTGATCCAGATGTGAAGTATTTTGAGTCTGGCAGTGTTAAGTGCAGTCTCACGCTGGCAGTCAATCGCAAAACGCGCAATAACGACCAGCCTGACTGGTTTAATTTAGAACTGTGGGGCAAGACGGCTGAGGTCGCCGCTAACTATGTCCGCAAAGGCAGTCTGATTGGGGTGACCGGCGCACTCAAGTTTGATACCTGGAAAGATCGTAGTACCGGTGATGATCGCTCAAAACCGATCATCCGCGTGGAGCGGCTCGATTTGTTAGGTTCTAAGCGCGACAATGAAGCAGGCGCCAGTAGTGGCGGGTACGATGAGGAGTTTTAAGGAGTTTTGAGCTAAGAGTTTTGAGTTAAGAGTTTTGAGTTTTAAGCTAGAAGCTCCTCCTAGACAACTCAACACTCAACACTCAACACTCAAAACTTCTGCTAGTAGCTGATTTGCAATGTCACAGAAGCTTGCACTTCTTGTTCGCCACCAATAACAGGACTGGGAGCTTTAGGCGCCGCAGATGCCCGCAGTGCTTGAAAGTCTTCCAGCGGCCGAGGTGGCGGCGCAGAAGCACCGTTCACTTGAATGCTCACAATCTGTCCTTTGGTGAAGTTAAGGGCGCTGAAGACCGCATCTGCCTGTGCCTGGGCATCCTGGGTCGCTTCACGGAGAGCGGTTTTTTTGGGTTGCCGCGATCGCCTCATCGGTAGCAATAAAATTCACGCCATCAATGCGAGAGGCACCTGCTTTCACTGCCTCATCCAATAGCACTCCGGCTTTGGTTGTCACGATGCGAAAGCTGACAATGTTGCTGGCAGAGTAGCCCGTTAGCGTTTGCTTGCCGTTGTCATATTGGTAGGTAGGACTGAGATTGATGCCTGTCGTTTCCAGTTTGTCTACCTGCCGGGATTTCAACAAATTGACGACTGCGTTCGATCGCCGTGCGACTTCTTGTTGTACCTCATTCGCGGTCTTGCCCTGCGCCTCTACACCCAGACGAACCTGTGTAATGCTTGTGGCTACCATTTCGGTACCGCGCCCTGTGACAGTCAGAGTCCGCAGCATTTTTTCTTGTGCCAGTACTGGGTTAGCAAACGCAAGGCTCAATAAGCCAGCGCTGATCACCAACGCTTTGAAGCGATTCCAGGAAGCAGCTTTGTTGATCGAAAAAATTGAATGAATCATGCTAAGTTCTCCTCACAAAGAACAATGAAGTGAAATTGTTTGATGTCTTTACTTTGACACCCAATTTCAGAAAGGTATGGTTGGTTACAGATTTAGCAACTTGTTGGGGAGCTAGGAGTCGGGAGTCAGGGGGCAGAGGGAGCAGAGGCAAAATTGACGTATCCTTTCACCTCTTTACCTTTCCCACCTCTTTACCCCTCCACCTTTTTCGTATAGACGATCGTTGTGTGAAGCTGACTGAAGCCGACTGATTCGTATAACCGCAGTGCTCCAGAGGGATTATCGGAATCGACACCCAGGAGGGCAGTTTCGGCACCGATCGACTTTAACTGCTGTAGGCACACGAGCAGCATGGCACGACCCAAGCCCAAGCGACGGAAGCCTCGACGACTGCCCAGTACTTCGACCCAGCCCTCGTTTCGCCCGCTGCGTTGATTTTCGTTTGGGTAAATGCAGCCAGTGCAAAAGGCAGCAAAAGTGCCGTCAGGCGCGAGCGCAACCAGGTCTAGCGCTGGATCATAATCAGGGTCTTGGTTGTGGTAATGGAACCGTTCAACGGTCATAGGATGATGGTTCCAATGATCGATGAACGATTCATTGAACAGCGCCACCCAGTCTGCCGCATCCTGCTCACCGACGACGTGACGTAGCGTAAACCCGTCAGGAAGTTGGGGTGTAGGGATTGGTTCTGCCAGCGATCGCGCCATTTGAAAGAAGTAGCGATCGGCGGTAAAGCCATAACGCTCCAAAAGCCGAGGGCGATCGCCTTGCTCAGTGCGAGAGACTGCCTGCAATTCCAGTGGTACGCTACTGCCAATGGCACGTAACTGTTGCTCACCCCAAGCAAAAATCTGGGTTTCGATGTTGCTGTTACGGGCTGTGGGGTGAACGTGGAAGTTGAGGAAGCCGCTATGGGTTTCAGTTGGTTCAGTAATTGATAAGGCTCCAAAGCCGATCAGCGTTCCGTCCTTTCTCTGCCACAGGCAGATGTTACGGGCAGCGTCTAAATTGGGGTGAGCAAATTCCTGACGGAGTTCGTCAACTGACGTGCCAATATCGACGCGATCGACCGCTTCACACGCATTAAGCAGGTCGGCGATCGCGGGCAAATCCGCTTCACCAGCGTAGAGACGCAGGATGATGTTTGTGGATAGTAAAGTAGACACGGTGGGGACTCCGTTAATTTCAGGCGCAAGCGGCTGAGGGCGATCGCAAACAGGCACTATAAAGAAGAGGTATCGATCGCGTTGCAGCCGTTTGCATCCGCATAACTACACAGTGGACTCATTCAATTTCGTAGCAAGAGTAAAAAATGCCTGTCATCCTAGCTGAAGACCTGAGCAAGATGTATCCCGTTGCTGTGAAAGAGCCTGGGCTGAAAGGTACTGCACTGCATTTTTTTAAGCGAACCTACCGTCAGATCAAAGCGGTGCAGAACATCTCGTTCGCCATTGAGCCAGGGGAAGTAGTAGGTTTTCTGGGTGCCAACGGCGCGGGCAAGACGACCACGCTGAAAATGCTGACGGGACTCATCCATCCATCAGCGGGACGCATTCATGTGGCGGGACACGTACCGTTTCAGCGCAAATTTGCCTTTTTGCAGAACATTACGCTGGTGATGGGGCAGAAGCAGCAGTTAATCTGGGATTTGCCCGCGCTGGATTCGCTACGTATCAATGCGGCAGTTTATGGGATCAGCGATCGCGACTTTAAAACTCGCGTCGGCGAACTCACCGAGATGCTGTCTTTAGAAGGAAAGCTCACTCAGGCTGTGCGTAAACTATCCCTTGGTGAGCGCATGAAAGCGGAATTGCTGGCAGCACTGATCCATCAGCCGCACGTCCTCTTTCTCGATGAACCGACGCTGGGGTTAGATGTGAATGCTCAGGTCAGCGTCCGTGAGTTTCTGCGTGAGTACAATCAGCGCTATCAGGCAACAGTTTTGCTGACCAGTCACTACATGGCAGACATCACAGCGCTTTGTCAGCGAGTGCTGGTGATCCACGAAGGACAATTGATTTACGATGGCAGTCTGGATGGGTTGGTCGATCGCTTCTCTCCCTGTCGCGAAGTTAGCGTCGAACTGACACAGTCGTATCCTGCCGAAACGCTAGCTCTCTACGGCGAGTTGGAGTCGGTGGAGGGCGCGATCGCCAAATTTTTAGTGCCGCAAGAACGTCTCACTCACACCGTTGCCAAGCTGCTATCGGAGTTAGAGGTGGTGGATTTATCGGTGACAGAGCCGCCGATCGAAGAAGTGATTGGACGGGTATTGCGATCAGGGGTGGCATCGTGATGGAAGAAGGCAAACGGCAAACGGCAAAAAGCAGAAGTGGTTTACAGCGGTTCGTTCAGATTGCTCAAACTATGACTTCGGTCTACTACGCCTACATGGTGGAGTATCGGGCTGAGCTGCTGCTGTGGGTGCTGTCGGGTTCGCTGCCCATTATTCTGATGGGCATCTGGATGGAAGCCGCGCAGACGGGAAACTTTGGCTTAACGCCCGTCGATTTTGCTCGTTACTTTTTAGCTGCGTTCATCGTGCGTCAGTTCACTGTTGTTTGGGTCATTTGGGAATTTGAGCGCGAGATCATCGAAGGCAAGCTGTCGTTTCGCCTATTACAACCGCTTGACCCCGCATGGCACTACTTCTTTTCTCACTTTGCAGAACGGTTTGCCCGTTTGCCGTTTGCCTTTGGGCTGATTGTCCTCTTTTTCTGGCTTTACCCGCAGTCGTTCTGGGTGCCTAGCCTTAGCGGCTTTCTGTTGTTTCTGCTAACCGCTGTCTTTGCCTTTGCGCTACGTTTTTTGATGCAGTATACGCTGTCGATGTTTGCCTTTTGGACGGAGCGTGCCAGTGCGTTAGAGCAGTTCTGGTTTCTGTTTTATCTGTTTCTGTCAGGCATGGTGGCACCTTTGGAAGTCTATCCACCGCAGATGCGGGCGATCGTCCTCTGGACACCCTTTCCTTACCTCATCCACTTTCCTGCCAGTCTACTGGTTGGCTTGCCTGTAAATCTGGGGCAGGGCTTACTAGTCATGCTGGGCTGGAGCGGGATTTTTTTCGCACTTTACCGCTGGCTGTGGCATAAGGGATTAAAGCAATATTCAGGGATGGGTGCATGAGAGGCGTTCCGATGGTGCAGAGAAGAAGCCGATGAAGTGGCAATACCTTGAAGCCTATTCTTCCGTCAAAATTGTGGGGAAACAGAATAAAAACGGCTACCGAGTGCTGACAGTCAATGGTCAGGACTATAAGCTTCGGGAAGGCTTGGATCTTTTAGGGCAGCAAGAATGGGAGTTGGCGGCTGTACACTCGATCGATGAGGCACATGGCGGCGAACAGAGTCGCATTCGCACATTGACGTATGTCTATATCTTTAAACGACCGCTGGCTGAGGAGCGATCAGCCATCAGCGATTAGCGATCAGCTTCAATGGAGATATAGCAGTCGAAGAGAACGTGAGGACAGATAGCAACCTTGAAATTCCCTTTGAGTAAGAGCTTCTATTCATCCCTCATCCCTCATCCTTTTGCTAAAAGCCACTCCAAAGCTGACTGCTGCTTGCCAACCGCTTCACTGCTGACCGTTCAGAGCCTTAGCCTACCGTTGCCTTCGCTTCTTTGACTTTGGCGGCTTCGATGTTGGTATGGTCTTCGAGGTAATCGAGCAGTTTCAAGAAATCGGTACGCGGGAGCGATCGTCCGCCCACTTCTCGAAATGCCAGTTGCGGCTTGTCATTTTCAACAATGTGGTAGCCCCAATAGAGCAACTGCTTGCTAAAGCGAATCGCGACGGTTTCAGGATCAATGTAATGACACTTGGGATCATCCGCCATCAAAGTCTCAAATTCCGTCTTCAAAATACGATTCAAGACTTCGTTACGTCTCGGTTCGTCGCTGTGATAGTTGTTCACGATGACAAACAACTCGGCGTTAATATTAATCCGTCGCACAGCAGCAAAGGTACGTCGAATCACATCGGCGTTCTTGTTAATCCCCAGCGGATTTAGCGTGGTTGGGATCAGACAATAGTTAAACTTTTCGATGAATGCCTCAGGATTTGCCTCATACTCTGGGCTGCAATCGCAAATCACAACGCGGGTGTCGGGATATTCTTCTTCGCGCCATTCGGTATGGTTGAGGACGGTAATCGTTGCGCCCAAGCCACCGCGTCGTCCAGGAATGTAAACGCCATCGCCCAAAAGCTTTCGCAGGTTGCTCTGGCGATCGAGGTCAATCAGCACGACATCGTACCCATTGAGCGCAAAGGCTCCTGCCAGATGGGCGCTAATGGTTGTTTTGCCAACTCCACCTTTGCAGGTAAACACCCCAATGTAGGTAAGCTGCGCCCGTGGCGGCGGCGGGGGTATGTCGCCATCTTCCCAGAGCAACTGATTGTCCTTAAAGCTGCCCAGCGCCACATCAACGACTTCTTCTGTCCGCATATAGGTAAACACAGAGGCGGTAAAGCCCGATGCCGAAAGGAGGAAGCCCTGCGTGAATTTAGCGGCGGCGGGACGCTCTAAAAAGTCAATAAATTTCTCCAACTGCCCCGCGTGGACTTTTGCCCGCTGATGCTTGACCTGTACGGCTACACACTCGCTACCACGTACTAGCTCGATGTCATAGCCCAGCGTGTTGGGTGGGGCAAGGGTCGCCGTCCAGCTGTCTTGCTCAAACTGCTGGAGGATGACTGCCTTAAAAGCGGAGGTGTTCTCGAACTGGGTCATATGTTTGCACCGATCGCGCATAGGGACAGCCGCTACTAGAGAGTAGCCCAAACCTGGCGGGTAGAAAAGCGCTATTTTCTACATTACGCACTGAGGAATGGTCTTCGTGCTAAGTTCCTTATCGTTTTGTACCTTTAGCGCGATCGCCCCTTTTGCACGTTCATAACCATACTTTTACTCTCTACAGCCGATCGCATGATGTCGAACCTAATACTGGGTTTTGCAATGCTTTATCCAATCGACAAGGACAGCGATCGTGGCAATTATTGACGGGTTTTCCAGTGTCCAGGCTCGCGGCTGCAATGCATGACTGCCAAAATGAGGATATAGTCTGGCTCGATTGTGTAGAGAATGCCATAGGGAAATTTGCGCGTCATACAGCGCCGGACATCTTCATCGATCGCGCTGTAACGAGTCGGCGATTCTCTGCGTCGATAAACGGCATCTTCAATGGCATCAATGAATGCCTGCGTCACCTCAACTCGTTGTTCTGCATAGTATTGAACTGCCTCAGCATACTCGATGAGCGCTTCAGGGTGAAAGGCATACTTCATTGCCCTAGCAAGCGCCTCACCTGGCTCAAGGCTTCGTCTCCTGGAATCGGCTGCACAGAACCGTTGCGGATCTGATCGCGTCGTTGCTTCGCTTCGGTTACCCAAACTGCCTGAACGGTTGAATCGGTATCAAATTCCAGGCTTTCGACAAGTTTTTCTGCCAAAAGCGCCCTGGTCGCATGAGGGAACGCGAGAAGTTCTTCGGTTAGCTGCTCAATCGATCGCATAGATCCTCGCAGAGTAATAGGGGTATTGTCGAACGGTCATCCATTTGACCTCATTGCGACTTCACCCAAATTGATGATTAACTCAAACTATATTGAAGGTTGCTCGTTGCTTTTCAATGGAATGTTCGTTTGATAAGCACATCTCAGTCAGAAGTTTTATCCAAAAATAACTCTTCAGAAGGAATCCAATTTCTTGCATAATTATCAGCCATAGCTAACCAAGCAGCAATCCGTTCTTCGCTGGGCACAATCCTTCCCCAATATTCCTCAAATAGTGCATCTTCAAGAGTTGTAGCAGCAATTCGCATTTCATTTTCTATATCAGCAAGTGCTCTCTTGAGATAATTCCCGCCTCTAGAACCGTCTGCTCTTAATGCAACGCTGCCAGCCGAGAATAGGTCACGAGCCTGCGGACAGAGAACTCCTCTATAGGTGAGCATATAACTTACAGCGTCTGAGTATTTATCTTTAACCCGCGATGGCTTTACTATTTGGGGGCACAGTATAGCTGCCTCGGCACGAAGTTGACGCTTCTCTTTCTGATCAAGGTTCATATAGATTTTGACTTGAAGAGGCAAAGAGTGTTCTTGTTCTTCTTTCTCCTCAAGCCACCACAGTCGCTCCCCTGGCTTCAGACGTTTTCTTGCATAAGCCCTTACATAAGTCATTTTTTGTTCGTCTGAAGCTTTGGAGAAATCTGCATAGGTAGTCCCCATTTGCTCAAACAGGCTCTCTTCCGCAGTCATCTCGACCTCAAACCTTGGAACATGTGAGGTTCTGACGTGCATAACGCAGTCGTCGTACCTCCCCCATCTAACTTCTGGCTCACCTCCCATTTTTCCGAAAATTAAGTAAATATGCTCAACAGATAGATCGCGCATACCTTCAAATATGCTGTTTGCGATGCTTCTCCATGTATCATTTGTTGTGAATTTAACCTCTATACCAAACTCGCCCAGCGGTATATCAGGAAAGATATGAGGATGAGGTTCATAGCTGACTGCCTGACACATCTTAATCAATGGAAGGCAGATCAAGGCTTGCAGGATAAGGAACGAATGCGAGTCAACCAAAACTGGTCATAAAAATCTTGCTCAGCCTGCTTCGAGGCAAAACAAGGTTCTGGGTCATGGGGAAGCAATGGGATGGGGCACAGGAGTTGCCGCCCTTTATGGACAACCCCCTGAAGCCAGCGCAAACCCATCTTGAGATAGCTAATACCACGCCGCCAATGCGGGTCAACCTGTTGACGCAACCCAGCGATTTGCACGGACATTCCCTGTGCAGTGGCATAGAGCAGCGCCAGTGCCGCAACCAGATAGAGTCGTTCCAAGGCGGCTTCACAGCGTAACCGAGAATCTTCTAACTCAAACGCCCCTGACTTGCTATCTAAAAATAGCTCTTCAACTTGAAAGCGCAGCGCGTATTGCCACAAAGTTTGCAATGAGGGAGACTCATCGGTGACGACTGCCCAGGCTTCCTTGGCTCCTTTAACCGTCGCCAAGACTAAATTACACCGATAGACTCCATCTGCCCCTAACCGCACCTGACGGTACAACCGCGCTTCGCCCAGGGGTGGATAGAAACTGCCAACCATCCTAGGATACTTGCTAGCACCGTGCAGCCACACATCGCAGGGTAAGCGTAAACAGTAGTGCCATTGACTTGCTTGCAACCACGCCAGCAACGAGTGATTGGCAAAGCCCCGGTCAGCCAACAGCATCACATCCTCATGCTGGCGCAACAACCACCGGGCTTTTCGTAGCAACGGTTGGTACTCCTTAAAGGCAACGCTCGCACTATCATGCTCCAAGACTCGCCACAGCAAGGGTACTGCACGTCCACAACAAACAACGGACAGGTGAATCATGCAATAGCGGTTCCACAAGACGGTGGTATCCAAAGCAAGATACAGACGATGATGGTTCCATCCGCTTAACGCCGCCATCACCAAGGGCACATACAGTCGGCTCACCCGCACCCGCTGATTGTCCAACCACCGTCGCCAGCGGCGCTCTACACTTTGCGCTTGGGTCGCTCGACTGGGCACATACGGTTCCCAGGCTGGCAAACTCAGTTGTCCGCTACAGATTAAGGCACTCACCATCCATGCCAACGCTTTGAGGTGACGTATATCCTGAGCACGGCAGTATTGACGCAGGAAGGCAAATAATTGACCATACAGTTGGGTAGAGGCTGTCATGGGCATGGGGCTATTTGTGTGGTAACTTTAGCCTCTCATACGCTCTACCCTTTTTCCCGCTGCTGCTAGCTTTCACCTACTTCTGTCAGGCAGTCAGGGTTCATAGTTAATGGTTAGCCCCATCGACGCAAGCACATTTCTAACTTCATCCTCAAATTGCTTTGAGGATGTAAACTTGCCGCTTACTACTATTGTTTGATTTAGTCGAGCTGCAACTTCTGATATAACAGCCTCGAATTCATCAATATTCATTTAGTGCAGCAAGCACAGCTTTGCCAATATGCCAGGATAGAACGGGCGGAACAGCATTACCAATCTGCCTCTCTGTTTCTCGAAGCTTAGACTGAAAAATAAACTTGTCTGGGAAAGACTGGATACGTGCCGCCTCCCGCATAGAAATTCTCCTCAGTTGATTATAGTGAAACTGTATGTTCCCGTGGCATTCTGCGCGTATTGTGTAGCCTGGTCTATCGGCTTTCAAGCATCTGTCGCCTTGCTCAGGGCTTCGGTTTGCTTTGCTCCAAATATGATTTGTTGATTCATTCTCTGGCATTTTCTCTAGGTCAGCTATCGCCTGTTCAGCTGTAATGTGCTCGTTTTTTGAAAGAATTGCCTTTGGAGGTTCAAAATTTATTCCTGGCTGTGTTCCTACAATGAAAACTCGATCTCTAGTTTGAGGAACTCCAAAGTCCGCTGCATGATAGAGTTTGTAATCAACTTTATAGCCAATGCTTGAAAAGTCCGATATAACTTTTTCCAAAGACGTTTGGTTATTTTTCATAAGCAGCCCTTTCACATTTTCGGCTACAAATATTTTTGGTTCTAGCCTTCTTACTGCCTCAACCATTGCTTTATAAAGTCCACTCCTATTACCGTCAACACCAGCCTGCTTACCATTTACAGATATATCTTGACAAGGGAAGCCGCCAACAATTATGTCAGCAGTCTTAGGCATAGTAAGCATTAGATCCCAAATATCACCACAAACTATTTCTTTACCAAGATTATGCTTGTAACTTCTGCAAGCAAATTCATTGATGTCATTCGCCCATACAATATCGAAAGCGAGACGTTTGTACCATTTACCTAAAAATCTAAAGCCACCAGATAGACCTAAATCCATACCGCCGCAACCAGAGAAAAGAGAAACGACGCTTGCTCGCTCTGGCTTTACGCGAAGCACTCTTGGCACTTGCTGCGAACCACCCACTGGTAAGACATCAGAAAAGATTGGCTTACCCATCCTTAAGTCGCTTAGCATACTATTTGACTGAATCTACCTTACTTGACAGAGGCGATAATAGTACAAAAAATGACCCAGAGTATGCAAGCCTGTCATTTATTTATACGCTCAAGAGTGCCCCTCCTTAAGAAAGCTGAATACTTACGGAAACGCGATTTCTTACGAATGATATCCTTGCCTCATACAGAACGATCGCCCCTCACACACCTTCACCACAACGCCTTTGCTTTCTACCGTCGATCGCCACTGATTTGAGCTTTTGGGCTGCACTGCTATCAGTTCTTTAGCCCTTACCATCAACAGCACCAATTTCACTAGGCGACATCACTGCAATCTCAGCATCTACAAAGCCTGATCGATCGCGAGTCACAATTGCATCAACTCGATACACCACGGCACAGGCATATTGAACGGCATCTTCAAAATCTGAAAAATTCAGCGCGATCGCCTGTTCCAGTACAGCCCGGTTCACCATGCAGATGGTTAAATCGGTCAGAATTTGGATGATTGTATTCTTAGCGACGATCGCTCCTGCGGCTTTCCGAACAATGTAGTAGATATTGGTAATGGTTGTTGCTGCAATAAACCCCTCAATCTCACCAGCATCGATCCTTGCAAACAAGTGCGCTGCATCGTCTACAAAGGGTTTTCGTTCTTGTAAAAAGTCGAGAACAACATTTGTATCAATCAAAACTCGCATTAACGATACTTCTCGGTGAGATAGTTGGCATAATCCTCAGCAGGATCAATATTTGCTACTGCTGTACTTTGGGCAATCCCCCGAAGCTGAGATAAGTTTCCTCGTTTTGATTTGGCGCGAGTTTCTCGTTGTAGAGAGTCTAAAAGCGTTTGCACCAACTGCCAGCGATCGCCAATGGGTAACTGTAACGCCTGGTTTTGCAATTCTTGCAATGTCATCAGTATCTTCTCCGCAACGGTTCTTGCTATAAGCCTGATTGCTTAATTCTAAACAGACATCAAAGGTGTGAGCACGATCGCTCCCCTCACACTTTCACCACAACGCCTTTACTTTCCAGGGTCGATCGCCCGACGGCACAGAGGGCATACGTTCCTGATGGAAGAGTTGCGGTTGTTGTTATAGCGGGGAGAACCTGACGCAATGCCCAAGTGTTGCCGTTTTGTTGATAGAGCGTCCAGCTACGCAGGTCTGGAGTCGCGGCATTCCAGGTCAGCATACTGTTGCGATAGCGAACTCCGGTAGGGATAGCGGGTGTAGTGGTAAGCAGCCAGGGCATAGCGGGCGGCAGGGCAAGGTTGGCATAGGTCGTCGTGCGGAAGCGATCGCCTACTCCTTGATGGTTTGCCGCCAGTGCTTTGGAGCTAAAAAACACATTGCCTAGCGCTAGTTGGGGCGTAAGCTGCCGAGTTAGCTCGATCTGGTTCAGGATTTCAGATACATCCCATTGGTTGCCGCCTAAGGCACCCAGGTTGTTGCCGGGATAGAGGTGGCGCTGCTTGGGATTGTTGTCTGCCCACCACCGCAGCAAGACTGGATAACTTTGCGCTGGGGGATCAATCCGCCAGTAAAGCTGCGGCGACAGGTAATCGATCCAACCTTCCTGCAACCATTTAAGGGTATCGGTGTAGAGCTGGTTATAGGAATCCAGCCCTCGTATTTGCGGCGGTTGACCGGGGCGATAAATGCCAAAGGGACTAATGCCAAACTTGACGTGAGGTTTCGCAGCATGGATATCCGTAGCAAGGCGTTGCACCAGGCGATTCACATTATCTCGTCGCCAGTCTGCGAGGGTTAGCGACCCGCCACCCGCTTTGTATGCCTGATAGGTTTTGTCGTCAGGAAAGGTCTGTCCGGCGATCGGGTAGGGATAAAAGTAATCATCCAGATGAATGCCGTCCACATCGTAACGACGCACCACATCGAGAATGACGTTCGCTGTTCGATCCTGCACCACTTTTGCGCCCGGATCCATCCAAAGCTGTGTGTCCCACCGATACACGACCTCTGGATTGGTTGCTGCCAGATGAGGACTGACATTGACAATGCGTTCAGAGGTACGAGCACGATAGGGGTTAAACCAGGCGTGGACTTCGATGTTGCGTTGATGTGCCTGGGCGATCGCAAACTCCAGTGGATCGTAAAAGGGATCGGGGGCTTTGCCCTGTGTGCCCGTTAGCCAGGAACTCCAGGGTTCCAGCGACGAGCGATATAGCGCATCACCTTCAGGGCGCACCTGCAAGATCAGCGCATTCAGGTTCAATGCCTGCATTCGACCCAGAATGGCGATCAGTTCTGCTTGCTGCTGCTGGGTAGAGAGTCCGGCTTTAGAGGGAAAATCGCCGTTCCAGACGCAGGCAACCCAGAGGGCACGAAATTCGCGCGTGTGCGACACTGCTACCGTTTGCGCCCAACGGACGATCGCATTGGACGCAATCGCAGGCGCTTTACCCTGGGCAACCAGACATTGATAGACAAAGGCAGCAATTTCAGCACGAGTGGCGGGTTGCGTCGGTCGCAGTCGCTTTGGATCGGGGTGATTGACAACAATTTCGTTCGCAGTGGCAGTGGCGATCGCTGCGATCGCCCAACCAGCAATCTGAGCGCTGTCTTGATAGATCTGTGCCAGCGGGACGGACGGCGCGGTTGGCAAGCCCACTCCACCCACTAGCGATGCTAATGCCTGCACTCTAGGAATATTCTCATTGGGACGAAACTGTTGCCCTGGATAGCCCGTCAAAAAGCCGCTCTCATAGGCTCGCCGAATGGCTCCCGCAGCCCAATGGGTCGTCGGCACATCCACAAAGGGCACATAGGGACGAGTAGCAGACGGATTAAACGCTCCTTGCAGCACAGAGGCAAACTCTGCCCGACTCATCGCGCGTTCGGGACGAAACGACCCATCCTCAAATCCACGCATGATCTTGCGCTGCGCTAGTCCTTCTATAAACGGACGCGCCCAATGGGTTTGAATATCAGGGAAACCAGGAGAAGCAACCATACGCAGCAACGTTTGAATGGATGATTATTGCTGATTCAAAGGATGAAACAGCGACAGAAATCCCTGACTTCTAAGCTTTAGTTCAGCCACTCAAAACGGCACAAAGAAGTCGGGGATCTGGCAGAGACGAGACCTCTATTCAGCACTGTCATTATCCTCCAAACTCAGATTTCCTCAAGTTTAGAGATCAAAATCTAGAGACATTTGTTGCGTTGGTGCCGCTGGTGGCGCTGGCTGGTCGATCGCTGGACCCGATGCCAATTTGTGTGCATGGCGAGTCGTTTCGGGCAGCCGATATTTGGTAGTACAGCGCATCACATAGGCGATCGCTGTTTCTAAACTCACTCGATGTCCCGGCGAAATATAGAGTGGCTTGGTGCGAGGACGAGTTCGCAGTGCCGCGCCGATCGTGTCGCCTTTGTGCATCAAGGGTTGCCAACTGCCACGATCGTCTGTCAACTCTGCGTGCTTACCCACCAGAATGGATTTGCCAACGCCGATCGCAGGCACATTTGCTAACAGCCCAATATGGCAAGCAATCCCAAAGCGTCGCGGATGGGCGATTCCCTGACCATCACACAGCAGCAAATCGGGAATTACCGTGATTTTTGCCAGCGCATCCAGTACCGCAGGCACTTCGCGAAAGGACAGGAAGCCAGGAATGTAGGGAAAGGTCGTGGGACGACGCGCGATCGCCCGATCCAGCACCTGTAATGTCTCCAGATCGAGCACGGCGATCGCGGCACGGGTAATCGTGCCCTCTGACTCAAAGCCAACATCGACCCCTGCGACATGGCGAATCGTGTCAAAGTCATCGATCGTCACGATCTCCTTGCGGAGGTCTTGCTGAATGGCAGTTGCCTCTTCTGCTGTCAGCACCCATTCGTGGCGTTGGACAATGTGCATGGGGGAGTGAGGGGAGAGGGGTGAGGAGTGAGGGGAGAGGGGTGAGGGAGCTTTAGCGACTAAAGTTGCAGCTACAGAGACTCTAGCGCAGCCATGCCCGAAGGGCTTTAACCTGCCGCCGCCGGTTGTAAAACCCTTGCCTTTCGGTAGTCCGCGGCGGCGGACTTGGTTGATGTAGTCGCGGTTTTAACCGCCAGACCCTTTTCAAACAACCTTTTAGGATGCTGGTTTCATTGACTGGATGGCGGTGAGTGCTAGGGCAATCGCAATGAGCGCCATGCCTGCTGCTTCAATCAGTTTCGGCTGTTCGCCAAGCTGTATCCAGGCAGCGAACACTCCGACGATCGGATTAAGCAAGATGCCCAGACCCGCTGTGCCAGCAGACATCCGGTTAAGTACATACAGCCACAGCAGAGTAGCGATCGCCGTCCCTGGAATGACGTTGTAGACCAGCGCAAAGATGAAGGGACCTGACCAGACAATCGGCGTGGAGGGCGTAAACATGGCTGCCAACGCTGCCGCCAGAATTAAGGGGACTGCGCCAGCGATCATTTGCCAGGTGGTAAACGACAACAAATCGAGCTTTACGGTTTGACGGACTTGCTTGGCGATCACAGCCCCACCCGCCCAGCAAAGACCTGCCAGCAATGCCAGTACCTTACTGACGATCGTGCCTTGCAGATGTTGCAAGTCCAGAATGAGCAGCAGCCCGGTGACACTCAGGACGATCGCCGCCCACTGTAAGCCGTGCACTCGTTCGTGCAAAAACACCCAGGCAAGGAGCAGCGTCCACAGCGGCATCATGTAGACAAGGACAGACGTTCTGCCAGCACTGCCACTGACCAATGCCCACGTTGCAAACCCATACACACCCGCAATTTGCAGCACGCCAGCCCAGAAGGTTGCCGTCATTTCTTTGGGCAGCAAGGGCTTCCGCAACCACGCCAGCGCTAGCAGCAAACTCAAGGCACCCAATGTAATGCGGAGTGCTGCAAACTGCATCGGCGGCGCATACTGTACGGCAATTTTCATCTGTACCCAGTTGTAGCCCCAGATCAATGCCAACGCGAAGAGCGCTAACAGGGAAGCCCAACGTGCTGGTTCCGGTTTGGTCACAATTGCTTTCTCTAGCAGGGGTTTGACTTCTTGACGATGCTCGCCTTCTAAACTATAGAAGACGATCGAAATGATCGCTGTCTACGCTGTTTTCAGCCAATGACACGAGTAGCCAATGCCATCCCAAAATGTATGCTTGTGAATGGGCGCTGGTAGCAATGTTCTAAGCGCTACCAAGCATTGCTGGAGCAATGGACGGCGTTACTTTTGGTGCAATCAATTTAAGGAAGCAAACGTTATGTCCTGTTCCGATCGCTGGTTAGCACTGTCGATCGGCAATTCGCGCTTGCACTGGGCAGAGTTTAGCGGCAACAACCTTCAGCAGACGTGGGACACACCGTATTTGTCCGCCGCTGACGTACAAGAACTTATTGCCACTCAGTTCATAAAGAGAGATACCATACTCCCCTCGCCTCAACGGGATAGCGACACTCCCATATCCCTATGGATTGCCTCTGTGGTGCCGCAGCAAGGTCAACTTTGGCAAGAGTATGTCGTGGCGCACTTCATGACCTTGGAGCAAATACCATTGGCAGGGCTGTATCCAACCTTAGGCATCGATCGGGCGTTAGCTGCTCTGGGCGCGATCGCGATCAGGCGTAGTCCCGTGCTTGTAATTGATGCTGGTACGGCGCTCACATTCACTGGCGTAGATGGCGCACAATTGATCGGTGGTGCGATCCTGCCGGGATTGGGGCTACAGTTTCAGACGCTTCAGCAGGCAACCGCTGCCCTTCCAAATGCGCTTCCCGCAGCCTTTTCTGCTAGCGAAGAACGGGTTACGCCCCAGCTCCTGCCGCCTCGGTGGGCACTCAACACAGCCGACGCGATCGCCAGTGGCATTATCTATACCCTGTTAGCAGGGCTGCAAGCGTTTGTGAACGATTGGTGGCAGCAGTTTCCGGCTAGCCCGGTGTTGCTAACAGGTGGAGACCGCGATCGCCTCTATGCCTATCTCACCGCTGCAATGCCTGCAATGGCAAGCAAGCTGACGGTTGAACCGCATTTGATCTTTTGGGGAATGCGATCGGTGAGAGGGGAAAGGCTAAAGGATGAGGGATAAAGGCTAAAGGCTGAGGGCTGAAGGCTAAAGGATGAGGGCTGAGGGCTGAAGGCTAAATTTTCAGCCGTTCTCAAAAAACGCTCGGATTGCCTGAGCCACTTCATCGGGCTGATCTAGGAGCGTACTGTTGCCGCTGGGCAGTTGTTGCAGCTTTGCGTCAGGAGCCAGTTGAGCATACGTCTGACCCAAAAGCGTCACCGTAGGTTTGGCATGGTCTCCTTGCAGCACTAACAGCGGCACCTTCAACCATTGCAACTGTTCCTGAAGCTGCTCGGCGCGAATTTCGGCGTGTCGTCGTTGAAACAAGAGCTTGCAGGCAACGGGAAAGGTGAGCAGTTGTCGTCGTCGTTGTAAAAGTTGCTCGACGCGACGGAGTTTAAGAAATTTGCGTAACGCATGGAGCGATCGCAGCCCCCAGCCCACCACAGGCAGCTTCAACAAGCGAATTTTCCACCAACGTGCGCCCAGCCCTTTCACTTGAACACCTTCGGGTGCCAGTAGGACAAGACCCTCAACGCGATCGAGATACTTCAGCGCATAGCTAGCCGCAACCCAACCGCCCAGCGAATGTCCTACAAGATACACCCGTCGCAGCTTCAATGCGTCTAGATGAGCCGCCAGACATTCCACTGCAAGCTCGATCGAGTAATGCACGTTGGGTCGCTCTGATTCACCAAAACCCAATAGATCTGGAGCCAAGCAGTGATACGTCGTACTTAAGCGTTCAACAAGGGGAAGCCATTGGCTGCTGTCGTCCCAGGAACCATGCAAAAAGACGATCGTGTGTCCATGTCCCACTTCTCGCCAGAAAATTTGGCCTTGAGGTAGTTTGATACGAGCATTTCTGAGCGGTAGAGCCATCCTGAACCATGAAAGAGTGTGAGGAGAAAGGAGTAAGGGGCGCGGTGTGAGTGAAAGCCAACGCTCCGTTTGTCCCCGATTGATTGAGAGTTGCTTTAAAGGCGTTTGACAGTTAAAACCGTGACTAAAGAAATAGAGTCCGCCGCTGCAAAATAACGAAAAGCAAGAGTTTTTTAACCTGCGACGGCAGGTGTTGTGTCTGTCGTTGGAACCTTAGTCGTTAACACGACAAACATCTGGATTCTTAACTTATCCTTTAAGACAGTAACAGAACGCTTACATCATTCACACTTAGAACGCAGAGCTTAAACTCAACACGTCTTACGCCAATGTGGTTTGTCCGTTGAGGTAGTCCTGAAGTTGGCGATCGTGGTCGTGCGACAACCGACCGAGTGGCAAGTCCGATCGTGTGAAGGCTTGCACCGCCATCACTTCCATCGTGTCTCGAATTTGCATTTCTCCCTGAGCTTCGACTTCAACTACTACGCAAATCGAATGAATGCGAGGGTCGCGTTCTGGTGAAGAATAAACGCCGACTAAACGCCGAATGTGGGTAACTTCTAGCCCTGTTTCTTCGGTTAGCTCTCGGTGTACAGTCGTCAGCAGATCTTCTCCCCAATCGACCATGCCACCCGGTAAGCCCCACTGCCCATTATCACGGCGCTGCACCAGCACAATCCGCCCATCGGGTAAAAGCGGAATGATGCTCGTGCCCGTCACCGGATGCCGGAACAGAATGCCTAAAACCGCTTGCCCAAAATGCCATAACCGACGCATAGATTCAATCACTGACTCAAAAGTCTGGCGGCTGACTATTGATAACCACTGGCGACTCTAGCGCATGATTATCCATCAGACAAGCGCCTCCAGAATCTCCTTTGCATGAAATTCTGGCTTGACTTTTTTATAGATTGCCTCGATCGTACCATCTGGCGCAATCACAAAGGTATTGCGGCTAATACCAATGTATTCTTTACCCATAAACTTTTTTAGCCCATAGCTTTCGTAGGCAGTTGCTACCTGTCCATCGGCATCCGTCAAGAGTGGAAAGGGCAGTGCCAGCTTAGTGGTAAATTTTTCGTGAGCTTTTGCATCATCCGTACTCACGCCCAAAACCACAACGTCTTTTTTCTGAAAAGCAGCATAGCTGTCGCGAAAGCTGCACGCTTCTTTGATGCAGCCCGGCGTATTATCACGAGGATAAAAGTACAGCACTACACGCTTGCCTTTTAACCCAGCCAAATGAATAACGTTGCCTTTTCCATCGGGCAAACTAAAAATGGGAGCAGGTTCCCCAACCGTAAGAGCCATAACCAGAGCTTAATCACACATGAATGTGTATAAATGTTACGGGTTTCCCGATCGTCTGTCTAGATCGCTGGGTCGATCGATCTAGCTTCTTAGTAAACCAAGTGTTTCAGGGACATTATAGCTATCGCCACAGAGCTTAGGACATTGGGATCAAAGGGGGTGTGGGGGCTTCGCCCCCAGCCAGGGGTTCTACCCCTCCACCCCGTCCTAACTAGGATGGCTACGGCTATACATGGCAATGTCCCTACGAAAGAAGACCGAATTTTGCGTAGGATGTGTAAAGCCGTTCCGGCATAGCAAGAAAAGCGCAGCGTCACGTATCGCTCCGGGGCTTTTGATGCGTGACGGCTATTGCCTCACACATCCTACAAAAGCCGATCTTATTTAATTTTCATTCTTAAGCACCGATCGCCCAGTTAACGAGCGTGCGAACACCATAACCTGTCGCACCAGGGCTGTTATAGCCGTTTTCCTTCTCTGTCCATACGGGACCCGCCACATCCAGATGCGCCCAGGGTGTTTCTTTAACGAACTGTTTGAGGAACAGTGCTGCGGTGATAGAACCGCCCGGTCGGGGTCCGGTGTTTTTCATATCGGCGATCGGGGATTTCAGCCCATCGAAATATTTTTCTTCCATCGGCATTTGCCAGAGCTTTTCACCTGCCAGTTCGCCTGCTTGCGTAAGTTGGTTTGCAATGTCAGGGTCAGAACTCCACAGACCAGCAATTTCGTCGCCCAGCGCGACCACACAGGCTCCAGTCAGGGTTGCCAGATCGACGATCGCATCCACACCTAATTTTTCAGCAAACACAAGGGCATCCGCCAGCGTCAGGCGACCTTCGGCATCCGTATTGTTAATTTCGATCGTCTTGCCATTCGACGCAGTGAGAATATCACCCGGATGGATAGCATGAGCGCTAATCATATTTTCGGTCGCAGCAGAGATAAAATGCACTTCCACATCGGGCTTAATTTGCGCGATCGCCTTTGCGGCACCCAACATTGCGCCTGCACCGCCCATATCGGTTTTCATCATTTCGATGCCGCTGCCTGCCCCTTTGATGTTGAGTCCGCCCGAATCAAAGGTTAGCCCTTTGCCAATGATGGCAAGCTTGCGACGGGGTTTGCCAGCGGGTATGTAGGTCAGGTGGATAAATTTGGGCGGCAGATCAGCACCCTGAGCAACACCCAGAAAGGCACCCATACCGAGCTTTTCACAGTCCTCTTTTTCCAGAATTTCGAGTGTCAACCCGTGATCATGGGCGATCGCTGCTGCTGTTTCTGCCAATGTGATCGGCGTGACATAGTTAGCTGGGGCGGCCACCAATTCCCGCGCCAGAAAGACACCAGACGCAATTTGACGGGCACGGGCGATCGCTGCCGTTTGGTCACCTAAGCCCAGGAGTTCAATCTGCTCAATAGTGGAACCATTCTCGTCGGCTTCGGATTTGAAGCGGGTGTCTTTGTAGAGAGCAAGCTCGGCTCCTTCGGCGATCGCCTGAGCCGTCAAGGCTGGGTTATCGTTCCAGACTGGCAGGCTAATGCCCAGGGTTTTGCACTTTTCCTTCTTTGCCAGACGGGCGATCGCTGCTGCTGCCCGACGCAGGCTGTCTAGCTTCATGCCCTCCGCTTTGCCCAAACCGACCAAAATAATTTTACGCACGGCGCTGCCCGAACCCACTCGCGTCGCGGCGCTGCTGCCGTCCTTACCCTTAAACTCTGCCTCAGCAATGAGTTCTTTTAGCGTGCCCGACAACTTTTCGTCCAGGGTCACTAGCTCATCCGAGAGCGCACTATTGTCTTCAAACAGACCGATCGCCAAGCCATCTCCAGACCACTCCAAGAGGGGCGTACCTGTCGTTCGCACATCCATTCAGCTTTTCCTCGTTTGCTTCATTCGATCTCTAGTATCGATCAAAAAACAGAAGCAAGGCTTTAAACGGGTTTGCGATGGGAATGAAGAACCTTATGATTGAAAAGCTTGCGACTGAAGATATAGCAAAAGGATAAAGGATAAGGGATAAATCGAAGCCCCTGCTCCAAGGAAGTTTCAAGGTTTATGTCTGTCCTCACGTTCTCTTCAACTGCTATAACTTTAGCCTTGATCACTTTTGGCACTTACGACACATGACCGATGCCTCTCTGCCGCCACTGATTCAACAGATGATGGAACCGGGTTTCTACCCGCATTCTGTTAAGGAACCCATTCAACTGATTCAAACCCACATTTCCTATGTGTTGCTGACGGGCGACTATGCCTACAAGGTGAAGAAGCCGGTGAATTTTGGCTTTCTCGATTTTTCGACGTTAGAAAAGCGACAGCACTTTTGTGCCGAAGAACTGCGGCTCAATCAACGGGGTGCCGCGCAACTCTATCTCGACGTGTTGCCGATCGCGCAAACAGGCGATCGCTTCCAGCTCGGCGGCACAGGCGAAGCCGTGGAATTTGTCGTCAAAATGCAGCAGTTTCCCCAGTCGAGTTTGTTGACTGAATTATTCGATCGGGGTGAACTGACGGCACCGTTGCTGGAGCAATTAGCGCGGCAACTGGCAGACTTTCATGCACAGGCGGCAACCAGCGACTATATCCGCAGCTTTGGTACGGTCGAAAAAATTCGCGCTGCGATCGACGAAAACTACGAGCAAACGCTCCAGTATGTCGGTGGTCCCCAAACCCAGCAGCAGCTTGACGAAACGCGCCAATATACTGATCGACTGTTTGCTGAACAACAGGCACTCTTTGACAGCCGCGTTCAGCATAACTGGATTCGTGAATGCCACGGTGACGTGCATCTACGCAACATTGCGCTTTGGAAAGACGAGCAGGGACAGGACAAAATCCTGCTGTTTGACTGCATCGAGTTCAACGAGCCCTTTCGCTTCGTGGATGTCATGTTCGACATCGCCTACATCATCATGGATCTGGATGCGCGCGATCGACGCGACCTCAGCAACCTGTTCCTCAATGCGTATCTTGAGCAAACAGGCGACTGGGAAGGTTTGCAAGTGTTGCCGCTGTATCTCAGCCGTCAGTCTTATGTCCGCGCCAAAGTCACCTCCTTTTTGTTGAGCGATCCATCCGTTCCCGACGCGGCAAAGCAAGAAGCCGAGGCTACCGCTGCTCGCTATTACCGTCTGGCGTGGGAGTACACCCAACCGCAGCAGGGACGCTTGCTGCTGATGGCTGGCTTGTCTGGTTCTGGCAAAAGCACGACTGCCCGTGATCTTGCCCAACAGCAGGGTGCCATCCAAATCCGTTCGGATGCGGTTCGCAAACATCTGGCAGGCATTCCTCTAGACGCGCACGGCAACGATGACCTCTATACCGCTGCGATGACGCAAAAAACCTACGATCGCCTCTTGCACCTCGGCATCACGCTGGCAACTCAGGGCTACACTGTGATTCTGGATGCCAAGTACGATCGCCAACCGCTACGAGAAGCCGCGATCGCGCAAGCAACAGCGCATCACATCCCCTTGCAAATTCTCCATTGCACTGCCCCTCTGCCCGTTCTCCAGGAGCGTTTGCAGCAGCGCCAGGACGATATTTCTGATGCGACTGCCGCTCTGCTACCCCAGCAGCACATGGACGACTTTAGCGAAGCGGAGCAACCCTACGTCCTTATATTGGACACCACGCAACCTTTAGAAGCGCAATTAGAAAAGGTAGGAGGCAGAAGGTAGAAGGCGGGAAAAGTTTTGAGTTTTGAGTTTTGAGTTTTGAGTTCTGCTCTTGGCTTCTGACTCTTGACTCTTGCCTCCTCACCCCTCACCCCTCACTCCTCACTCCTCACTCCTCACCCCTCACTCCTCACCCCCAACCATGTCCAACAAGCCAGATAACAACTTAGGCTTAGCTACAGGCTTGAAGTACTGGCTGGTTTTCATGGTCGGTTTGGCAGTGCTGGGCTACACACCCTTCCTGAGCATTACGTTTGGTGCGCTCGGCGGTATTGCCAGCGGTGTGATTGCAGCATGGCTCAAGCCAAAGGAGACCTATGTGCCAACACCAGTAGAGCGGCAGGCGAAGGAGGATGAGGAAGCAAAAGAGGGAACCACCGCGATCGCACCTGCACCTCGAGCCAGGTTTCGTAAATATGGTACGCCAGGAGCACGCCGTCAGCAGCAGGCGCGAGGCAGCCGCAACTTTGGTTGGCTTTTCCGCAAGCGATCGCAATAGTTTTAGGGCTTTTGAGGCTCAGGCGTTGGAGTCTTTGGTTTAGCTGGCTGCTCTGTTGGTGTTGCCTTCCATTCCGCCAGCGATCGCTGCACAGCGTTCTCAAAATCAGTGGAAACCAGCACAACCGAGCGATCACCATCGGCTTGAGCAGGCGGATCGACCTGAGCATACAGACCGCTGCGGTTAAAGTTGGGTTTGCCTAAAAGCAAGCGATGGCTTGTCTGGTTCGCCAGTTTGACTTCGGCGATCGCGATTGGCTGGTTTAACCCAAACTCCGCCAGCTTCGCAGCAGGCACCGTTAGCGTTTGTTGCCGCTTGTCTGTCGTCAGCAGGTTGAGCAAATACGCAATGGACGCATCATTCGCTGCCGCCCGATCGGGCTGAGTCATCGTCCATACCAGGGTTTCACCCGTTGGAGCCGTCGCCTTTTGATCCGTCTTTGGCGCAGAAGCCGCTTTCGGTGAAGCATCCACTTTCGGCGCAGAGGAGAGCTGTGCTGCCGGAGTTTTAGCAAACGCTAACGTTTGGGTTGGTGTCGTCAGCGTCAGCGATCGCACGTCCTCTTCCTTAAACGCAAACAACTGTTCCGTCTGTGCCTGCGCGGCTTCCCGTTGCGGCTTGCCCTGCACCTCATAGAAATAGACAAACGCACCCAACGAGAGAGCGATCGCCACCAGGACTAAAGGCGTTTTTTGAACTTTCATAACCGAGAACGAACGTTTAATGTTTGAGCGTTGAATTTAAGTACGACTTTCATCCTTCATCCCTCATCCCTCATCTTTTATCCTTCATCCCTCATCCCTTCCCCTACCGTCTCCGCCACCACACGCCAAACGCAGCCGCAAAGCCGATCAAGGGGAGAATGGCGATCGCCGTCCAGGTTGCCAGACCTGCCTGCTGGGCAGACAAACCCAGGCGACGATTTTTCGCTTCTTTGGGACGAATGGAGAGGGATTGATCATCAGCCCGACTCAGCCAACGCACAGAGTTGATAAAAACATCGCCGTTAATGCCCTTGTTCACCGCGCCATCTTCGGCAAAGCGGGAATTGCCGATCACAACCAGACGCGCTTCTTTGGGTTTCTGGTCAGTCGAGTCCTTTGCGGTTGGAGACGGACTGGGTGACGGACTGGCAGAGGCAGAGGGCTTAGGAGAGGTAGACGGACTGGGGGATGGCGTTACCGGACTGGCGGATGCTGACGGGCTGGGAGAAGGACTGGGCGCAGGTGCGACGATCGTACGAGTGAGGGCAAACCCTAACACCAACGGTCCCTGGCGATCGGTCGCGGGGTCAAACTTCAGCGGTTGCTCCTTCACATTGCTTTCTGCCCAACTGCGATCGCTGGTAAACAGCAGTGGCGTGGATTTGATATTGGTCTGAGTTTTGACATCGATCGGCTGAGCGAGTGGATAAATCGACAGCGTGTTGCCAAAATCCTTCGTGATCGGGTGATCGCCGTATTGACTGACCGACGAGAACGCAGGACCGAGTTGAGCAAGTCTGCCAGAGGCATCAATGGCAATCCGCTTGTCTACGGTCACGCCCCACCCATTCAGCAGACTGTCTAAACCCGGATTGGTATTGGGGTCAACCATGACAAACAGGTTGCCACCACCGTTGAGATACGCCTCTAGCGCTTTGACCTCTGGAGCCAGTAGGGGTTTTTGCGGTCCTGCCAGTACCAGGACATTCGCATCAGTGGGAATCGTCGCCGTTTCCAGCAGGTTGAGCGGTTTGACTATCACATTCTTGTCTTTCAGGGTCGTCACAGCTTGCGAGATTGCGCCTTGAGACCCCTGGTCGATCGGGTGTTCACCATGCCCCTGAATCACATAGGCAAATGACTGACGATTGCTCACCAGTTGCTCTAAGGCGCTCGTTAGCTTCACTTCTGACAGGAAGCCACCTTCACCGACCAAACTATCGCCCGTGGTGGGCGCGATCGTCTGCACATACTGCTTTCGTCCCTCTGGCAAAAGCTCGGCAACGACATCGCCGCCAGTCTTCACTTCTAGACGCTGCACCAGCGAGGGCTGCAAATTTGGATCAACAAATTCATAGCTCAGACGTTCGCTTTGACGGTTGTAGCTTTCCAGCAGTTCACGATCGCGCGCATTGGGCTGCGGCACAAAAACCCACACTTTAACGGGCTGCTTCAGATTTCGTACCAACTGCTGCGTTTCGGGTGCCAGCGAGAAAAGCTGATTCTCCGTCACATCCAGCCGCCCGACATTGTTTGCCGCCAGGTAATTGATCAGCCCCAAAATCGTAATGACAGACAACGTCGTAACCAACGCATTCGCACCAACTAGCGTCGATCGCTGGTTCCAAAAACCTGGCTTTGACTTATCCCCATAGGTGAGCTGAAACACCAGTCCTAGCCCAACGATCACAGTGCCTGCAATCACCAAACCCAGGGGAATCGGGCTAAACGAACCAGACACAATACCCGCGATCGCGCCTGCAACCACCAGCATAGGACCCAGCCAGAAGAGGTATTTGAGATTGGTAGAAAGCGTTTTCATAGGAAGGGAAAAAGGGGAGTGGGGAGGGGGGAGTTGGCAAGCGTTAGAAGTTAAGAGTTTTGAGTTTTGAATTGGGAAGTCAGGAGCCAGAAATCAAGAAAAGGTAAAAGGCAGGCATCAGAACACACTGATCCTTTAGCCTTCAACTTAGGAGATTTCTAGTAAACAAACTACCCGCTGTTTTCGACTTCGCTCAACCAGCTTGTACCCTGAGCGGAGTCGAAGGGTAGAATCTTTGCCGGAAATCTCCTTAAAACTCAAAACTCAAAACTCAAAACTTTCCCAACTCCCTCACGATCGCTGGAACCTGAACGCATCGATCGACTGCGCGGTTAAAAACAGCCCCAACACAATGTAGCTGGCAAACAAAACCAGGCTGCTGCTGTCTAGAATGCCTTGCGTCAGGTTGTTGTAGTGTTTTAGTAACGAGAGATGACTTAACGCCGCGCCAACGGGTCCGCCGAGCTTTTGACCCAGCACATCGACGATCCAGAGGAAGAGTACCAAGCCAAAGGTGCCGATCGCCGCCAGAATGGTGCTGTCGGTCAGCGAGGAGACGAACATTCCCAACGAAAGCACCGCCGCAGCCAGCAAAAGCAAGCCCAGATGCGCTACCAGCACGACCGTAAAGTTGAAGGGTGGAGTCGTAGAGCTGAAGATCATCGCTTCATAGATCAGCAAAGGCAGCACCATTGTTGCAAAAAACGTCACCACGCCCAAGAGCTTGCCCAGTGCCACCGCCCAGTTGGTAATGGGTGAGGTTGCCAGCAGTTCCAGGGTGCCGCGCTTGCGTTCTTCGGCATACAAGCCCATTGATAGAATCGGCAGAATGAAGAGGGCAACGGAACCCAATGTGCCCAAGAAAAACTGCAAAAACTGATAGGGTACGTCGATCGGTGAGGCATAGCCCTGACTGTCGGCATAGGCAACCTGCTGCGTAATGCCACCCAAAATGGTGACAAAGAAAACGCCGGACAGCAGCCAAAAGACACCCGCGATCGCGTAAGCCAGGGGCGAGGCAAAGTAGCTCTGTAGCTCGCGTCGGTAAATTGCCAGAATGTTACTCATAATCACACGCATCTAAGCTGCTTCTCCTGCTGATAGTTCACCCTCATCGGCATCGGTTGCCGCTTCTAGAGGTTTTTCTTCGGTCGTCAGTTCCAGGAAAACATCTTCGAGCGTGGCTTGCGATCGGCGCATCTCGTACAGCCCTACACCAGCACCCACCACAGTTGCCGCAATGTCTCGCCCAACCAGTACCGTTCCTGGTTCGGCAATGACCCGCAGCTTGTGGCGTTCCGGCAGATCGGCTGCTACTTTTTCGACCAGCTTCACATTCGGTAAGCCTTGAAGAAAAACGATCAAGCGCGACTGCATATCGGCTGCGTCACCTTCCACTTCCAGTTCGTAACCGGAACCGCCTGTTAGCTGCGCCATCAGGTTTTCGGGCGTGTTGGTTGCCACTACCCGACCTTTGTTGATAATCGCAATGCGATCGCAGGTCATGCTCACTTCTGGCAAAATGTGCGTCGAAAGAATCACCGTATGATCGCCTGCCAGACTCTTGATAAGACTGCGAACTTCGGCAATCTGACGCGGATCTAGCCCTACAGTCGGTTCATCCAGAATGATGGCGGGTGGATCATGGACGATCGCCTGGGCGATGCCCACCCGTTGCCGATAGCCTTTCGAGAGCTTGCGAATCAGCGTATGGCTCTTTTCGGTCAGGTTGCAGCGATCGATCGCAGTTCGCACTCGGTTCGGGCGATCGCCGGCACTGACCCCTTTAATCCGCGCCACAAAATGCAAAAAACCTTCGACCGTCATATCGGTATATAGGGGCGGTGTTTCGGGCAAGTAGCCAATGTGCTGCCGTACTGCCATCGACTGGTCATGCACCTCAAACCCTGCCACCTTAGCGGTTCCTGCTGATGCCGGCAGATAGCCCGCTAGAATCCGCATTGTCGTCGTCTTTCCGGCTCCGTTGGGGCCCAAAAAGCCCAAAATCTCCCCCGGCTCCACCGCGAACGTGACATCCTCAATGGCAGGGGTTGAGCCGTAAACCTTACTTAAGTGCTCAACTTCAATCATGTGAACCTCACGAATCAGGGCAGCTTGATCTAACCCATCTCTAACCCAGGTTATATCAGTTGAGACGTGACAACGACAAGCCAAGTTTCGCAAGCAGTTAGTTATCAGCGGTCAGCTATCAGCTATCAGCTATCAGCCTTTAGCCTTTAGCCTTTAGCCTTTAGCCTTCTGCCTTTTGCCTTTTGCCTTTTTACTTTTGCCTTCTGCCCTACATCCCTTGAATCGTCAACTGGTACGTCATCGTCGCTTGAGCACCGTTTGCCTGTTGAAACGAGCCAGAAATGGGAGCCGCGTAGCGTGAAACGGCGCTGGCGACAAGCGCAATATGTCGATCGGCAACTGCCAGCCCTTGCGTTGGGTCATAGCCACGCCAGCCACCACCGGGTAAATAGACCTCAGCCCAGGCATGGAGGTGGCGATCGGTACTGTCTGTATCCCCTTCCTGATAGCCACTGACAAAGCGAGCCGCGAGACCGATCGCCCGACATGCTTCGACAAACAGCACCGCAAAATCGCGGCAGGAACCCGATCGCGTAGACCAGGTAACGCCGGGAGGCAGAGGATCGCCTGCGTCACGAATCATATATTTGCAGCCGCTATAGATACGCTGATTCAGTTCACTCAAAAAGCGAATCACGTTACCATCCACCGTCTGAACAATGTCCTGCGCCAGTTGTAGCGCGATCGGGTCAACGCTAGTAGCATATGGCATCTGTTGCCCGCTCAAATAGGGCTGTAGCTGTAAGAGTAGTGAGGTTGGATAGTCGATCGGCGATCGCACTGCCCAGGGTTCCGACCAATAATCAAAGGCATTCGTGCGATGTGTCTCCACTTGCGACAAAACCTGTACTGCCAGCGTTTCAGTTTCTTCCGGCTGAAACCACAGTTTGAGTAGCGTATTGCCATCCAAATCGGTGAACGTCGATTCTCGCAACGGTAGCGGTGTCACCATGAACGAAAACGATCGCAATGTCTGCCAACTGTCACTCCGAGGACGCAACCGCACCACATGAGGCTGTAAGCGAACGGGCTGACTGTAGGCATAGTTGGTAGTGTGGCTGATTTGGTAAAGCACGAATGGTTGTTGGTTGTTAGGAGGGGGCAGAAGGCAGAAGGTAGAGGGCAGAAGGTAAGGAGAGTTTGAGAAGTGCCTGGCGGTTAAAACCGCGACTACGTAGACGAAGTCCGCCGACACGGACTATGGAAAGTTAAGGGTTTTAAAACCTGCGTTTCTTGAATGCCGTCAGGCTATAGGCAGGTTTAGTCTCTGTAGCTGCGTAAAGCCGTTGGCATCCAAGAAACGCGTAGCGTCTCCGTTGGCGAAGCCTTCTCCGCAGGAGTAGGAGTATTCAGTCGCCAAGACTACTCCTCACCCCTTACTCCTCTCCCCTCACTCCTCTCCTCTTACCCGATCGGCTGAAGCGCTATAAACGTTTCAAACACCTTCTTGCTGACATCGTTCATACGTCGCTGCAAGTCGTCCAGCGTTTCATGCAAGCCTGTGTCAATGATGTCGTCGATCGTCAGGTAGTCAAGGTCAGAGCGAAGCCGTCCCAGTGTACGCTCAACGGGGGTACGCCAGGTGCCGATCGGGGTGCCTGTGATTTGGTGCAGCGATCGCTCAGCCTGGAGAATGCAGAACCGTACCGATCGGGGAAAGTCTCGCTCCAGCACCAAAAATTCGGCAATGGAATGGGGGGAAAGGCGGTGTAGTCCTTGCTTGCGGTACATTTCGTAAGCGCTGGCAGATTTGAGCAACGCCATCCATTGCAGTTCGTCCAGCGTGCTGCCCACATCTTTAATAGACGGCAGCAGAATAAAGTATTTCACGTCTAGAATTCGCGCCGTTTTGTCTGCCCGTTCTAGAAATCTGCCAATTTGCCCAAAGTGCCAGCCTTCGTTGTGAGTCATCGTTGCATTCATCACGCCAATAAACTGGTGGCTCGATAGCTTCACTTCTTCAAAAAAGCGGAGGACGGCAGAGAGATCGTGGAGCGATCGTGTCTTCGCTACTTCCGTCACCATCAGATAAAACGCATTCACCTGATGCCACATTTCTGAGGAAATAATTTCTCGGACCGATCGGGCATTCTCCCGCGCTAGCCGCAGGCACGAAACAATAGAGTTGGGATAAGCCGGATCAAACGTAAGAAACTGAATCACATTTTCTGCCGTTGCTTCGCCATAGCGCTCTTTAAACAGCGGTAAATCCCCCGTTGTCACAATAATGGGTTCCCACTGCTGCTGTGTACCCGCAGGCGAGTCCAGCAGTAAGTTCAAGTTCACTTCGACAAAGCGGGCAACATTTTCTGCCCGTTCCACATAGCGATTGAGCCAGTAAATTGAATCAGCAACACGACTTAGCATGAGAAGAAGTTTTGAGTTTTAAGGGTTGAGTTTTGAGTTGAATCATTTTCAAGCTTTAAGCAACGAGCCATTGAGTCAGGAGGAACTAAGAACTCATAACTCGAAACTCAAAACTTACTTACAAACGACCCACGTATCTTTACTGCCGCCGCCCTGAGATGAATTAACCACTAAAGAACCTTTACGAAGGGCAACGCGAGTTAAGCCGCCTGGACTCACGTAGACTTTCTTGCCGTAGAGAATGTAGGGGCGCAAATCGACGTGGCGACCTTCAAAGTGATCATCAATCAGCGTGGGCACCCGCGAGAGCGAGAGCGTTGGCTGCGCGATGTAGTTACGCGGTGACGCGGCAATACGCCCTGCAAAGTCCTCACGCTCCTCTGCGGTGGCAGTCGGACCAATCAACATACCGTAGCCGCCTGATTCATCTGCCGCTTTGACAACCAGTTTGTCTAGATTTGCCAGCACGTGCTGCTGCTGCTGCTGCTCCCAACACAGGTACGTTGGCACATTCGCCAAAATCGGTTCTTCGTCTAAGTAGTAGCGAATCATCTTGGGCACATAGGAGTAGATCACCTTGTCATCTGCCACGCCTGTGCCAAGCGCATTTGCCAGCGCGACTTTACCAGCGCGATAGACATCCATGAGTCCGGGGATGCCCAGCAACGAATCAGAGCGAAACGTGGTGGGATCAATAAAAATGTCGTCAATGCGCCGATACACCACGTCAACGCGCTTTAAGCCTTTGGTCGTTCGCATTTGCAGGTAGCCATCTGCCACGATTAGATCGCGTCCCTCAACTAGCTCTACGCCCATCTGCTGTGCCAGAAAGGAATGCTCAAAATAGGCAGAGTTGTGAATACCAGGCGTTAGCACCACAACGGTTGGATCGGTCAGGTGTGGTGGCGCAAGGTTAAGCAGCGTTTCTAAGAGATGGCTGGGATATTCTTCAACGGGCTGAATCGCCATTGTGTTGAAGACGAGGGGAAACGTACTCTTCATCACACGACGGTTTTCTAGCACGTAGGAGACACCAGAGGGGCAACGCAGATTGTCTTCCAAAACAAACCATTGCCCGGTACGATCGCGCACCAAATCCGTCCCTGTGATGTGACACCAAATGCCACCCGGCGGTTTCAGCCCGATGCAAGGTTTGAGAAAGCCACTGGCAGAATAAATAATTTCAGACGGGATGACGTTATCCCGCAGAATTTTTTGGTCACTGTAGATGTCTGCCAAAAACAGGTTCAGGGCATAAATGCGTTGCTCCAAGCCTTTTTCCAGCGTTGCCCAATCATCGGCTGAGACAATGCGAGGAATAATATCAAACGGAATAATGCGCTCTGTGCCCTGATCGTCGCTGTAGACATTGAACGTTACACCCATCTTAAAGAGGGCAATTTGTGCCGCCTCCTGTCGTCGCTGCACCTCTTCGCGTGAGAGCGAGTCAATGCGATCGACCAGCGGCATCGCATCTGGACGAGGCTCTCCTTGGGCGACAAAAAGCTCGTCGTAAAAATTTCCTGGGTCGTAGTCGTTAAATTGCACAGCGCTTGATCCAATGCCTATCCCCTCATGAATAAAGGGGTGAGCCACCACAAACAGTAGCCTTTGATACTTTTTGCACTAAGCGAACATCTGCTCGTACTTCAGGCAAGGATCAACAGAAGGGCGTGTCAATGGTCAGGCTTTAGCCTCCGTAGTCGATCGCTCTATGCTATTGCTCAACAAAGCCTGCGTATCAACCCACAAAACGTTCGTTGCTAGTAAAGATGATTGTGCCTATGAATACAGCGGTTTGCTGAGCACACAAAACTAGCAGGCGGATTAAGTTTGATTTCGACAATTGATCCTGATGTGTTGACAAAACGCTCGTAACAAGTAGTAGAAAACCGACACGAGCTTAAATTCTATGTGCTTTTATCCTACTGCGTTGCTATCAGGATTGTTGCTGGCGTTTCTGGTCTCTGATTTACAAGGCTCCAAGGCGATCGACCAACAAGCGCTGCAAGCGTTTAACCAATCTGCCGCTATTGTGCAGCGGACGGATTCAAACATGCAACCGTTTCATCGCGGCAGTGGTCGTTTTCAACAGTTGCGCGAAGCGACGGCATCTCACGCCTAAACGTCACATCGTTCTTGGAAAGTCCTTGTTCAAACAGGCTCTTGCCAGGATGTGTAGCGATCGCTTGGTTCAGCAAAACCCAAACATAACGACGCTTTTAGATCGGCATCAGCGGTTGGCTTCTTTCGAGTCGCTAGTCGCTAACCGCTGATTGCTATTGGTCATAATCTTTCCTTGCACAACCCGCGTCGTTCTGATGTGATCAAAGTCCTTGTCACGATCGCGCGATACCCTCATGCTGGATTTCAAGAAACATTGGGCAAACGTTTTGGTCTCAAGCGCCAGGACAGTAGTGTGGCGATGCCTGCTGTCAAGAACTGAAAAGCGGTGTAAAAAGGTACATTGAAGTAGAACACTACTCTTTGCGAAGGCAAGAGCAACAAAATAAATTCGTCTAAAGGAAAAGTGTGAAAGCGTTTTGAGAAGGGAACATTAGAATCGTCAAGACTCAAGTTTTAAAGCGAACGGTTTAATTGACACAGCGGTAAAATAGTTTAGCTTCAGTCTCACCGCTTTGTATGATGCAGTTATCTCGGCGGATGTTTGGTATCAGGCAAGCGATCGCCGCCGTATTGATTTTTTGTGATGGCTTCATTGGGTTAGTTTTGTTGACATGATTAAAGACCTCGATCTGATCAAACGTCTCGGTCCAAGTGCCATGGATCAGATCATGCTGTATCTGGCGTTTAGTGCCATGCGAACGAGTGGGCATCGGCATGGCGCTTTTTTGGATGCGGCAGCAACAGCAGCTAAATGTGCCATCTACATGACCTATCTGGAGCAAGATCAAAACCTCCGTATGACGGGGCACTTGCATCACATTGAGCCAAAGCGTGTGAAAGCGATCGTCGAAGAAGTGCGACAAGCGCTGACCGAAGGCAAACTGCTGAAGATGCTGGGGTCTCAAGAACCACGCTACTTGATTCAGCTTCCCTACGTCTGGTTAGAGCAGTATCCGTGGCAAGCGGGGCGATCGCGCATTGCTGGCACCAGCCTTACCTCTGAAGAAAAGCGCCAAATCGAGCAAAAGCTACCGTCCGGCAGTTTGCCTGATGCTCAGTTGATCAATTCATTCCAGTTCTCAGACCTCATTGAGTTTCTCCACGGTCGCTCTCAAGAATATGTGTCGGAAGACCAGCAGATGCCCTTAAGCGAAGCACTGGCAGAGCACATCAAGCGGCGGTTGCTCTACTCTGGCACCGTTAGTCGGCTTGATTCTCCCTGGGGTATGCCTTTTTATGCGTTAACGCGAGCCTCCTACTCTCCCGCTGATGAGGAAGAGCGCACCTTTATGCTGGTGGAGGATACTGCCCGGTACTTCCGCCTGATGAATGCATGGGCAAAGCGCCAGCCTAAGACGATGCGGGCGCTTGAGGAGTTAGATATACCGACCGAGCAAACGGAGGAAGCGCTGGATGAACTTGATAAAGTGATCCGGCAGTGGGCGGATAAATACCACAAGGTTGGCGGCGAACCCTTTGTGATGCAGTTGGCGATCGGGCTGAGAGAAGAGGAGGAATTAGGGAGTAGGGAGTCGGGAGTCGGGAGTAGAGGGAGCAAGCTTCTTTAGCCCTCAGCTTTCAGCCCTCAGCTTTCAGCCTTCATCCTTTATCCTTCATCCCTCATCCTTTATCCCTCATCCTTCATCCTTCTCAACCCCACCCCAATGCCTGGTTGTTCCTGTGGCAGCACTCGCCCATTTTGGAAACTGGCACCAATAAAGGGATCATCAAGCAGATTCAAGTGACTGTCTAGATCCAGATGGTCAGCGAGGGGCGAAAGCTGGGCGATCGCGGTATTTAGTAAGGCGCTGTCGGAGTAGCAGCCAAACATAATCTTTAACCCACAGGCGCGCGCAGTATGGATCATGCGCCATGCCTCTGTTAAGCCACCCGCTTTCATGAGTTTGATGTTGATGCCATGCACGCGATCGGCGAGTGGTGGAATGTCATAGCTGTTAAAGCAGCTTTCATCGACAAAAATGGGCAAGGGCGATTCCCGGTAAAGCGTGGGCAAATCACCTTCCTGCCCCTTGGGTAAGGGTTGCTCAAGGTAGGTAATGCCGCGATCGGCTAACCAGTAAGACATTTGCAACGCTTGCTCTAACGTCCAGCCGCCATTGGCATCAACGCTCATTTGAGTAATGTGGGGCGCAGCGTTTTGGACGGCTAACACCATTGCCTGGTCTGCCTCCAGTCCGTCAGGACTGCCTAGTTTGAGTTTTAGCGCTTGAAGGGTGGGTACCTGCCCCAGCCAAGCTTTGACGCGCTGTTGAGCAAGATCGGGGGGATTGATGCCAATCGTGATTGAGGTTGGCACAATGCGATCGCAATCCAAGCCCCACAGTTGCCACAGCGGCAGGTTTGCTTGCTTACCTGCCCAATCATGCAAGGCTATATCTAGCGCTGCCCGCGCTCCAGAGGGTAGACGTGCTTCAAGCATGAGCCGTTCAACGCGCTGTCGTTCTAGCGGACTAAGGGCTTTCAGCAGTGGCGCAATTTTTTGCAACGATCGGGCGATCGCCTCAGTGGTTTGTGGCTGCTCACCGATTGAAAAGGGTGACGCTTCTCCCCACCCTTCGATGCCATCATGCTCGATCACGACCCAAACATTTGTTGTCTGTGCGGTCGTGCCACGGCTGATAGTGAGGGCAAAGCGCTTATGGACAGTAAAAAGCTGAACGCGGAGTTGCATAGAGGATCAAGGCTTTGTGGAACTTTAAGGCTTCAATTCGATTCAATTTAAAGAGCATTTAAAGAGTGAATCGTTCCTGGAACGCTAGCAAGGTGCTTATGCTAACCAATTTCACACGATCGCTGGTTGCACGATCGCGACGGTTGCCTCGCCAATGGCTGACTGTACTCTTAGCCAGCGTGCTGGCGCTTTTGTTTTATGGGGTTGTCGCGCCTGTGCTGTCACGCGCAGAGTCATCGCAGGCAAAGGTCTTTGAGCAAATTTGGCAGACGGTCAACGACAACTTTTACGATCCCAAGTTTAATGGTGTTGACTGGCAGGCAATGCGGCAGAAGTATGCACCCCAGGCAACACAGGCACGATCGCCCACAGCGCTGGCAGTGGTCGTTAACCAGATGCTTGACGAGCTAAACGTCTCTCATACGCGCTATTACACCTCGGCAGAGCCAGAGTACTACCAGCTTGCGGGCATTTTTTGGCAGCGAGGTATCCAGCGGCAACTCAAGCCCTTTTTACCCAACGGCAAATTAGAGTACATTGGCATCGGTGCCTACACTCGTGACGTTGACGGCAAGACCTTTATTCGTGCGGTGCTGGATGGCTCGCCTGCTGCCCGTGCTGGACTGAAGGTTGGGGATCAGCTCCTGTCTGTGGATGGCAAACCCTTCCAGCCCATTCAATCCTTCGCAGAAAATGCCGATCGCCCCGTCAAGATCCAAATCCAGCGCACTCCAGACGCAGCAGCTCAAACGATCGCCGTTACACCCAAGCGTCTCGACCCCACGACGATGTTTTTGGACGCAATGAAGGCAAGCGTCGAAGTCATCGATCGCAGCAGTAAAAAAATTGGCTATGTCCATATCTGGTCGTATGCCGATGACCTATATCAACGGCAGCTTGAGCAAGAATTGAGCGATCGTCTGAGCCAGGTCGATGGACTCGTTTGGGATCTGCGGGATGGCTGGGGCGGCGCTGAACCAAGCTATTTGAATCCATTTACAGCACCCGCGATCAACATCACGTTTACCAATCGCAACGGCACCAAAGGCCACTTTGACCTGCCGTGGAAGAAGCCAGTCGTGATGCTGGTCAACCAGGGATCACGCAGCGGCAAAGAAATTCTTGCCTATGGCTTTCGACAGTTTGGCGTTGGCAAAATTGTGGGTAGTAAAACCGCTGGAGCTTTGCTCGCCGGACGCGCTTACATTATGCAGGACGGCAGCCTGCTCTACCTTGCGGTGGCAGACGTATCAGTCAATGGAGAGCGACTGGAAGGCAAAGGCGTTGCCCCTGATATTGACGTGCCGTTCACTGTCCCCTATGCACAGGGAAGCGATCCCCAGAAAGATAGGGCGATCGCGGCTGTGCTAGAGGCGATCGCGAGTCCTGTGAGGAATGAAGGTTGAGAAGATGGGGTAGAGGAAGTTTTGAGTTTTGAGTTTTGAGTTTTGAGTACTGAAGTTTAGACTAAAGAGCAGTGAAAACAGCTCAACCCCTTACAGAGATTGAGTAACACCGAAGTGCCAAGCAATCGAGAGAATCAAGCCGACTTTTGCACAGTGCGCTTAGGTTTGGTGAAGCGCTTTTTGACCGTCGGATAGCGCATTCGCCTTGAACGAGGTTTTCCTGGAGTCCACCCAGGAGACTTTCCGCGCGGTTTAGGATTTGGGGCAGGAGTACCAATCACCACCAAAACTTGTGCAAAGGCGTTGGCGACTCGACCGGGTGAGCGGTCAGTGGCGGCTTTTTGCCAGGGAAGTGGAGCATCTTGCACGTGTGGTCGAGCGAACCAAAGCTGCCAGGTCAACAGGGGCATCAAGTCACTCCAGCGCTCCGACTGTTCTGGGGTTGATAGCTGAGGCAAGGTCCAATGCAAGCGTTGTTTGGCGAAGCGATACCAATGGTCGATCGCAAAGCGACGCAAATATTGCTGCCAAATAGTCGTCAACACGGGTAATTGCAACCCGACCCAAATTAACCACAAGGGTTTGAGCGGCGTGTGCGAAGTGGGGCTAACGCGCTCCACCCGGATCAAGGACAGTACCTGCTTTGCCGCCTGTTTCAGATGTAATTCATGCCACACCTGTAGTCGCAAGCGTCCCCATTTCGCGTCTTCAACGTCCTGTTCCTCATCGGGTTGCCACCAAGTGGTGGCATCGTTGAGCTTGAATTTAGCGCCATGTTTCCGGGGTCGTCCGGTACCAGCGTAGGGCGGCGGTGCACCATAAAGAACGCGGTTCGAGCGGAGTCGGATGAGCTTGTCGCAGGCAATGTCGGCAGTCTTCAACAGGAAGGGGCACAGCCATACTCGCCATCCCATAACGACACAGGACGAGTGCTCAACGTCTGACAAGCTTGACGTCATTGACCCGCTGCTTTTTCAATGGGCGTTTCGGCACTGGTGATCCGCTCATGCAGCAAGGGTAAGGCCCAACTGCCTTGCGCCTCTGGAATCCAGGCAATCGTGCTGTAACCTTGTCCCAGCGTCACAGGCTTGGCACCACTCATGGGCTGTGCCTGGTGCTCGTAAGTGCGTTCTCGTAAGGTCTCTGCCTGCAAGCGTGACCAGGCAGTATGATCTCCGGCTAAAACAAGCGACGGGGCTTGCACAACCTGCTCTAAATAGAGTTCCATGAGCTTCACTCGTGGAGGGTCACTGTCTTGCAGCGACTCATACAAACTCGACCATTGTCGCCGAAAGACCGGGGACAATGAGAGTTCAGCGAACGAGTAAACACTCCGACTGCTCAGAACAGCATCCATGAGGTCGAAGAGGGCATCTCGCCCATTCCCCATCATGCTGTAGGCTTGGTGCCGAAAGGCTCGAAGCTTGTCAAAATTACTCATAGTCAAGTGATTTGAAGGTTCCTTGACTATTAAGCGGTCAGATCGTTCGGTCTGACTGCCTTTCTTCACCGTTTAGTCTAAACTCCAGTAAGAATGCTCAAGCAACTTTCGACGTTTCTAGGCGCGATCGCTTTCTACACCTGCTTTCCTGTTCCTCAACAGTGGCTACTGACGTTCAACGGCATCGCACGATGGGCACCGATCGTGGGCTTGATGATTGGCTGCGTCTTAGGGCTGTTAGACTACGGGCTGTCTCTCCTGGGAATGCCGTTGCTCACTCGTAGCGCGATCGTGGTGGCAAGCTGGGTCGCGATCACAGGCGGGTTGCATCTCGATGGTGCAATGGATAGCGCTGATGGGCTAGCAGTCTTAGACCCGCAGCGTCGCCTTCAGGTAATGGCAGATAGCCGCACAGGTGCCTTTGGTGCCATGGCAGCAGCCGTGATTCTCTTGCTTAAGGTGACAGCGCTGGCTGACATCGCGACCCACCGTTGGTTGATGTTAGCGCTGGTGGCAGGTTGGGGACGGTGGGGACAAGTGGTGGCGATCGTCCGCTATCCGTATCTCAAACTGGAGGGTAAAGGTGCTTTTCACAAAGCAGCGTTGCGATCGCCGTGGGAAGCAGTTCCAACCTTGGTGCTGCTGCTGGCATTGAGTAGCGTGCAAGGGGCTTTTAGTCCAGCTCTGTGGCTGGCGGTGGGCATAACGAGTTTGGGTGGGAGCGCGATCGCAGTCCTCACCGGAATGTGGTTTAACCGTCAGCTTGGCGGACATACAGGTGATACCTACGGCGCTGTTGTGGAGTGGACAGAGGCGCTGTTGTTGTGTTTGCTGACGATCGCTTGAGGAGAAGGCAGGGGGAGGGTGTGGGGTGGAAGGGTGAGAGGGTGAAGGGTGAGAGGGTGAAGGGGTGATGGTGAAGGGTAAGAGGGTGAAGGGGTGAAGGCGAAGGGGTGATAGTTACATCAACTCAAAACTCAAAACTCAAAACTCTCTATCTTTTCATCCTTACCGCCCGTTTCTCTTCTAACTGCCATCCCGGTTTAGAATACCTACAGTTACTTTATATGGGCAGTTCAAGCAATGACAGGGCAGCTTCCGATCCCAGTTTTAGTGAATGGTGCAGCGGGCAAAATGGGTCGTGAAGTGGTCAAGGCGATCGCCCAAGCAGCAGACCTGACCCTGATTGGCGCAGTCGATCGCAGCCCTGAATACCAGGGTTTGGATATCGGAGAACTGGCGGGCTGTGGGGAGCTTGAAGTGCCTGTAACCGATCAGTTTGAGCCCATGCTGGCAATGCTGGCTCAAGAGAAGCAGCTTGGTGTGATGGTGGATTTTACCCATCCCGATTCGGTGTACGGCAATATCCGTTCGGCGATCGCCTATGGTATTCGTCCAGTCGTCGGCACGACGGGCTTGAGCGCCAAGCAACTGCAAGAGCTAGCCGAGTTTGCTGATAAAGCGAGCACGGGTTGCCTGGTCATTCCTAACTTCTCGATCGGCATGGTGTTGCTGCAACAGGCGGCCATACAGGCATCTCAACATTTTGATCACGTCGAAATCATCGAACTGCATCACAACCAGAAGGCGGATGCGCCCAGCGGTACGGCACTGCAAACGGCGCAAATGCTGGCGGAATTTGGCAAAACCTTTAATCCGCCCACCGTGCAAGAAACTGAAAAACTGCCGGGCGCACGTGGCAGTGTTGCCGATGCCGAGATTCGGATTCACAGCATTCGTTTACCCGGCTTGATTGCTCATCAGGAAGTGATCTTTGGTGCGCCAGGACAGGTGTATACGCTGCGTCACGATACGAGCGATCGGGCGTGCTATATGCCCGGAGTACTGCTGGCGATCCGTAAGGTCATTCAGCTTAAGTCGTTGGTTTATGGGCTAGAAAAGCTCTTGTAAAATAAATGCCTCACGCACGGTAATCGTCGTCTGCGTCCTCAGCCTCAGCCTCGGCTTCGCTCACGCCTTCTTTAAAGCCACGTAGCGTTTTGCCAAGGGCGCTGCCCAGTTCTGGAATTTTCTTAGGACCAAAGACCAGCACGGCTGCAATGAGAATAATGATCACTTCGAGCCACCCAAGACCAAACATACCTGTCTCCTCTAAGCTAATTATGAGATGGGGACATGATGCAACGGGTTCGGCACTATAACCGTGACGTTGCTGTATCCCCTTCATCACTATAGATGGGTAGAGAACATAGAGGGATAGACAATCTCAAGGGGCAAGAATAGCTTTGGCGACTCAAGTCGCGGCTACAGAGACTAAACTTGCCGCCGCAGGTTGTAAAACCCTTGCCTTTCGGTAGTCCGCGACGGCGGACTTGGTTGATGGAGTCGCGGTTTTAACCGCCAGACTCTTTTAAAACAACCTCTAAGCAACAAGACTTCAGCTTTCCTTCACCACTTTTAGCTTCTTCCGTTCTGGGGGCAGTGTGACAGAAAACTGACCGGCAAGTTTGATGTCCCGCTGCCCTGTCTGGGTTGATGTCATGGGGGCGTTACGGGCAGGGGATTGCGCCTGAATGGCTTGACTGATCGGGTGGTGCAGCAGGGTGAGCAAACAGGAACAACCTGTGAGCAGCAGCAAGTCCAATTCTTTGCTCAATAGCCGCCGCGGGGCTGTGCGAAAGGGCAGTCCGGGCATGGTTTGCTTCAGTCGTGTGCGCGTCATAGGATTGTAACTGTCGATAACGGATGGGAGGCTCGGACTCCTCAGTATACCCAAGTCGATCGCAAGCCTGTCTAGCTTAGACCGTTTAGTCTGCTAATCGGTTCCTGAGCGATAATAACCTTGTTTAGCTATCAGCTAAAAGCTATCAGCTTTTAGCCTTCCACTATCAGCCTTTAGCCTTTTGTCTTAAAGCCATGCTGATGACTGACCGTTCAGGAACGGGTCATGTCACGCATTGCCCCTCGCGCCATGGCGGCGATCGCCTGATCGTTCGCTTTCGGCAGATGGTAGTATTTGCCGCCTGCCTGCTGTGCTAGCTCCTTCGCAAAGCCAGTGGAAATGAATTTATTCTCGGTGTCGATCACCAGTAGCTGAATGCCGAGAGCGCGAATTTTGGCAGCGATGTCAAGCAGTTCGGCTTTGATGTCGGGCTTTTCGTCAGGGGGGATGGTTTCGCCCAGCGATCGTGCCAGGGGTACGTTGCCGCGACCATCGGTAATCGCAACGACGACGACTTGTCCAATATCACCGGACTGTCTGGCGTTCATGCCCACTCGTACTGCCTGCGTCAATCCGTGTGCCAGGGGAGAACCGCCACCACAGGGCATGCGATCGAGCCGCCGTTTTGCAGCTTCAATCGATCGGGTTGGTGGCAGTAAGATTTCCGCTTGCTCTCCCCGAAAGGGAATCAGAGAAACCTGATCACGGTTCTGATATGCCTCAGTCAGCAGTCGCAGCACGGCACCTTTTGCCGACTGCATTCGATTCAACGCCATGGAGCCAGACGCATCCACAACGAAGACAACCAGCGCTCCTGCTTTACGTGCCAGCCGTTTGGCGCGAATGTCTGCTTGCTCGACGAAGACACGTTTGCGAGGGGGTGGGGAGTGGGAGTGGGGAGTGAGGAGTGGGGAAGCCTGACTTCTGCCTTCTGACTCCTCTCTCCTCGTCCGTCGCCCTTTCTGATAGGGTGCAGCGGCTCGTAGAGTGGCATCGACTGCAATACGTCGAGCTTTGCCTTTTGGCAGCATGGGTTTGACGTAGCGACCCCGATCGTCCGAAAAAATAATCGCACGGCTACCAGATTTGCCCTGACGGGTTGCGGACTGAGCAAAGTAGAGAACGGATGGATCAAGAATGACGCCTTCCGGATCAAAAATGAACTCTTCGGGAATGGCAGGTGGCTCTTGCTCTTGTTCCTCCTGGTCATCGCTTTCGTCATCGCGATCGTCCTGCTCTTGCTCGTTTTCCTCTTCTGGCTCTTGCTGGTTTTGAGGGGGTGGTGGCGGCGGTGGCGGTGGCTCTTCCGGTGGGGTTTGTATGATGGTCGATCGCGGTACGATGACTAGCTCGACAGCGCGACGCAAGTCTTCCGCCGTTACGTCTGTGCGACCATCCAACGCGGCATGGGCTTTGGCAACGCGCACGGCAAACAGTTCGGCTCGATGCCCCATGACACTGCCTCGAATGGCTTCATTCACCAGATAGCCCACCTGCTCAGCGGTAATCTGCACGTCTTTGAGCCATTCGCGCGCCAGCACAATCTGGGTTTTGAGCGAGTCGATGTCGTCGGTGTACTGGGTCAGAAAAGTTTGGGGTGAGTCGGCGTAGCGGGTAGCTTGCTCGACTGCCAGCACACGATCGTCCAAACCCAGCACCATGTCGGCGGAAAGGGCGATCGCAATGCGGTCTAGCAAATGCTCGCGCAGGTCTCCTTCTTCTGGGTTGTAGGTAGCAACCAGCAGCGGTTTGCAGGGATGCTGAAAGCTAATGCCCTCGCGCTCAATCTGGTTGCGTCCATCCGTCAAAACGGAGAGTAGGAGGTTAGCGGCTTGATCATCCAGCAAATTGATTTCATCAATGTACAGCACGCCCCGATGTGCTTCTGCCAGCAATCCTGGCTGAAAAACCGTCTCACCCCGCCGAATCGACTGACTCACATCCACTGAACCCAACAGCCGATCTTCGGTAATGCCCAGCGGAATTTGGACGAACGGCGCAGGTATGACGGTGGTGGGAAAATCTAAAGGCTCAGGGCTAAGGTCTGAAAGATTTGCCTTCAGCCTTAAGCCTTGCTCCTTTAGCCTTTCCGTAGTTTCGTCGTCCCAGTCTTCGGGGTGTAGGGGATCGCTGTTGAGGGAGCCTTCGACAATTTCGATCGGCGGCAAAAGGGCATGAAGCGCCCGCGCCATCACTGATTTTGCGGTGCCGCGTCGTCCTGCAATCACCACACCTCCTAAGCCGGGATCGACGGCTGCTAATAAGAGGGCGAGTTTGATGGCTTCTTGCCCTACAACCGCAGCAAGGGGAAAGGCGAGAGGAACGATCGGAGTGCTAAGTGCAGGCATGAATTTGGTTGACAACGGCAGGCTGGAGTCTAGATTCCAGCATACCAACATACTCCACGCGATGGGCGGCTACGCTCAGATCCCTTCCGCTGAATCGATCAGCAGCCATACCGCAGCGATCGCCACCAGGAAGCAAGGCTTTGGCATTCAAGTAGCAGCGATTTTTAAGTAGCAGCGATCGTGCTCAAGGTCGATCGCTTGACCTGTGACTCCAGGATGACCGCGTAGAGTTGGCTCGTTTGCAGCAATTCCTTATGAGTGCCCTGAGCTACTAGACGACCTTTATCCATCAGAAAAATGCGATCGGCATTTTGAACTGTGCTGATGCGCTGTGCGACAACAAACGACGTGCAGGTGCGTTGACGCATGAGGTCATCCAGCGCGGCTTGAATTTGGGCGGCGGTTTGGGCATCGACCGCCGAGGTGCTGTCATCCAAAATCAGGATGCTGTAGTTGGTCAAAAGGGTACGTGCGATCGCCAACCGCTGTTTTTGCCCACCGGATAAGCCCACGCCACGTTCGCCCACGATGGTTTCATACTCTTCGGGTAAGCCCAGGATAAAGTCATGCATTTGAGCGGCTTTGGCAACCTCGATCACCTCCTCTAGCGAGGCATCTGGTTTGGCATAGGCGATATTCTCGCGAAGGGTGCCAGAGAACAGGGTTGTTTCCTGAAAAACGATGCCAATGCGCGATCGCAGACTTTTGAGGGTGAAATTGCGCACATCGCGTCCATCAATGCGGATAGAACCAGCCGTCGCATCGTAAAAGCGTGGAATCAGGTTCATGATCGTACTTTTGCCGGAAGCCGTCATGCCCAAGACGGCAATCAGCTCATTCGGTCTGGTTTCAAAGGAAACGCCTTTGAGCGCTTCGGTGGTAGCACCGGGATAGCGGAAAGACACGTTCTCGAAGGTGATTCTGCCACCGCAGGTTTCAAACGGCACCGCCTTGGGTCGATCGCGAATCTCTACTTTTGCATCGACCACTTCATACACGCGCTCGGCGGAGGCTGCTGCCTGAGCGATCGCGGGTGCCGCAAAGCCAATCAGCAAAATTGGCTGCAAAATTAACAGCAGGTAAGAGTTAAAGGCAACCAGTTGCCCGATCGAAAATCTGCCACCAATTACCTCAGCACCGCCATAGCCAAAGACCGCCAACGTCACCAGATTACTTAACAGGAAGATGAACGGAAACGTATTGCGGATGGCGCGAATGGTTTTCATATTTGCCCGCACCAGCGCATCATTCATCGTGGTGTAGCGGGTTGTTTCGGTAGACTCGCGCACAAAGGCTTTAACCACGCGAATACCCAGCAGATTTTCTTGTAGGATGGCGTTGAGGTCGCCTAGCTGCTCCTGCACTTGCTTAAAGAGTGCGCCATTGCGGGTTAGAAAGTTTGCCAGCAGCCAGCCAGCCAGCGGTACAACAGTCAGCGTAATCAGCGCCAGTCTCCAGTTCATGACCAGCAAAATCGCGGCGATCGCCACCAGCGTGACGACTGAGCTGATCACCTGCATCAAACTGGTGCTGAGAAAAGCGCGAATTTGCTCAATATCGCTAGTGACGCGGGTCAGCAGTTGCGACGTTTGCGCTTGATCGTGATAGCTAAAGCTAAGATTTTGGATTTTACTAAAAATCTTGTTGCGTAAATCGTAGACAACGCCCTGAGATGCGGCTTCTGCCCAATAGCTTTGCCCAAAGTTAAACACCCCACGAGCGATCGCTGCGACCACCATCCACCCAGCACTGTAGAGCACGATCGACAAATTCTGTTTCGCAATGCCCTGATCGATGCCCCACCGAAAGAGTTGGGGTGTGACAGCACTTGCCACCGTCAGCAGTAAGAGACTAACCAACGCACCCACTGCCGTCCAACGGTAAACGCGCAAATTCCCCAGCACGCGCCAAATGGGTTGCATGGATGATACGTCCTGACGTTCTGCTTGCTGCACCAAATGTGTTACCGCCTTATCACGATCGCTGGCTCAATTTTTACCACTAACCCGTCAAGATTGTAAGCCGTCTCTCTCGATTCTCAACTGCTGAAGCAGTGAAGGTTTACTCTGAGCAAAAGTTTTTTGTCCTGCGCTAAACGGCTGAAAAACACCGCTTTTTGAGTCTATTGTGAAGTTTTTGGGATTACTTAAATAGTCAAGAGGCAAGCTAGCAAGTCTTTGATTCGTTCTGAGTCAATCGCAGCAACGAAAGTGTACAGAGACTTCTTTGCAGGTGTCTTACCATCAGGCTTACTAAAGTCTTTGGTCGAATTTTGGCTCGCTACTAATCGCTTTATATAGACAACTCTTTAGATACAAAAAATAAGGGTCGTTATCAATGTTAGAAGCTCTCCAGACTTTTTTTAGTACCGGATCGTTTATTCCCCATGGGCACTGCTATCTTTGGCAACCTGGATTAGTCAGCCTACACATCATTGCCGACGCGATGATTGCGATCGCCTACTACTCCATCCCCATCACGTTGCTTTATTTTGTTCGCAAGCGACAAGACCTACCGTTTCGCTGGGTCTTTCTGCTGTTTGGTGCGTTCATAGTGGCGTGCGGCACGACGCATCTTCTAGAAATTTGGACACTCTGGTATCCCATGTACTGGCTATCAGGCACCGTGAAAGTAGCTACGGCGGCGATCTCTCTCATTACAGCGTTGGAATTGATACCGCTGCTGCCAAAAGCGTTGTCATTGCCCAGTCCCGCACAGCTAGAAGCGGCAAATCGAGAGTTGGAGCGCGAAATTGTGGAGCGGAAGCACATCGAATTGGCACTCCGTGAGAGCGAGGCTCGGTATCGAGCGATCGTTGAAGACCAGACAGAGCTGATTGTCCGCTTTCAGTCCGATGGTACGTTGACCTTTGTGAATGGTGCGTACTGCCGCTACTTTGGCGTGGTGAAAGAGGCTGTCATTGGGTCTTGCTATAAGCCATTAACTTTTGAGGAAGATCATGAAAACATCGATCGTCTGGTGCGATCGATGAATCGGGACAATCCAACTGTGAGAATTGAAAACCGCGTTGTCATTGATCAACATATTTGTTGGACGCAGTGGAACAACCGAATGCTGTTTGATGAAGAGGGACGTTTCGTCGAGTTTCAGGCAGTTGGACGTGACATTACTGACCTTAAGGACATCGAAAACGCACTGCAAGAGAGCCAGCGCTTTGCTCAAAAAATTGCCGATACTAGCCCAGCCGCCATCTATGTCTTTGACTTAATGAAGCAAGACAAAATCTACGTGAATCGTGAAATTGGAGAACACCTCGGTTACACGCTGGATGACATTCAGGCGCTGCAACCCGCTTTTTTGCAGAGTATTCTGCACCCAGATGATTTTTTGCAGTGGCAAGCCAACTTCAAACGTTGGAATACCGCAAACGACGGCGAGATCCTCGGCACTGAGTTGCGGATGCAGCAGCGTAATGGTGAGTGGCGTTACTTTCAATGTCAGGAAACACTGTTTGCTCGCACTCCAGACGGCTTACCGCAGCAAATTTTGGGCGTTGCCGTTGATATTACCGCTACAAAACAGTTGGAGGAACTACGCCAAGCCAAAGAGCTATTACAGACTTCGTTGACTGAAAAAAATGTGCTGCTCAAAGAAATTCATCATCGAGTCAAAAACAATTTGCAGATTGTCTACAGTTTGCTTCGTTTGCAACAGCGGCGCATTAAAGATCAGCGAGCCGCCGATATTCTACTGGAAAGCCAGAACCGCATTAAATCGATCGCGCTCATTCACGAAAAACTCTATCGGTCTGAGACCTTAGCCCACATCAACTTAAGTCAGTACATTCCCACGCTAGCAGCGAGTTTGTTTAGCTCTTACAACATTCACACCAACATCATCAGGCTGAAAACGACGATCGATGATGTAGCACTCGATATTGATACTGTGATTCCCTGCGGTTTGATCATCAATGAATTAGTTTCCAATGCGCTCAAGTACGCTTTTCCGGACGATCGTCCCGGTGAAATCGCCATTGCTCTTCATGCGTCGAGCGATCGGGCTGTTAATCTGGTCGTTCGCGACAATGGTGTGGGTATGCCAGCCGAGTTTGAACTAGCCAATACTGATTCGCTGGGGCTAAAGCTGGTCAGAGATCTCGTACAGCAGCTAGAGGGCAAGTTGGTACTGAGTCGTTATGCTGGTACTGAGTTCAGAATTACGTTTGCAGGAAGTGAAATATGACCCAATTAGCCGCCACCGATCGCAAGGCGCACAGCGTTCAAGTTTTGATCGTGGAGGATGAAAGCGTCATCGCTGCTGATGTCAAAGACTGCCTCGAAAACCTGGGCTATACAGTACTCGCAATCGCTGTTTCTGGTGAAGGGGCAATTACCACTGCGACGGCACTGCGTCCTGATATCGTGCTGATGGATATCCGGCTGAAGGGAGAAATGGATGGCATTCAGGCAGCCGAGCAGATTTGGAGTCGCCTCCGTATTCCTGTCATTTATGCCACTGGCTACTCCGATCGCTACACGATGGAACGAGCCAAAGCAACCGGACCGTTTGGTTATGTCCTCAAGCCCATCGAAGAACGCGAACTGTATGTTGCGATCGAAACAGCGCTGCAACGCTATCGGCTAGACAAAGAGTTGCAAGAGCGCGAACAGTGGCTGGCTAGCATTCTCAAAGCGATCGGCGATGGTGTGATTGTGGTCGATGCAAACAGCCGTATCAAATTTCTTAATGGCACTGCTGAAGCGCTTACCGGTTGGCGGCAAGAAGACGCGATCGGTCGCAAGGCAGCAGAAATCTTTCAGATTATTCACGAACAAACGCAAGCACTGCTGCCCAGCCCGATTGACGAAGCTCTACAAACAGGCAAATTAGTTTCTCTTCAAGACCACACACTGCTGCGTTCTAAAAATAGTGAGACGATTCCCATTGCCGATAGCACGGCTCCTTTTTACGACGACGACGGTAAGATTACAGGCGTTGTCTTGGTCTTTCGCAATATTACCGAGCGGCGACAGGCAGAAGAACGCAATCTGGCGATCGCGCGGGCACTACAACTTGAAGATCAAATGTTGGAACTTCAGCAAATCAACCAGATCAAAGATGATTTCTTAAGTACCGTTTCGCACGAACTCCGAACGCCCTTAACTAACATCAAAATGGCAGTCCGGATGTTAGAACTTACCTTAAATCAACGCGGTTGTTTAGCGATGGAGGCAGACAGCGTTGCTAACCCCACCGTCCGTTACCTGAAAGTCTTGAATGACCAATGCAACCGTCAATTAAGCCTTGTGAACGATCTGTTAGATTTGCAGCGCTTGAATGCGGATGCGTACAGCATTGAGCTAACGACTATTCTCTTTCAAAGTTGGCTACCAGAACTAGTAGCCAACTTTGAGGAACGTGCCCAAAGTCAGCAGCAACAGCTACATACTCATTTGCCGATCGACCTGCCGTCGATCGTGTCGGATGTCTCCAGTTTGAGCCGCTTGCTTACAGAGTTACTCAACAACGCCATCAAATACACGCCGCGTGATGAGCACATTACCATTTCGATCGATCTCACCGCAGTGGCTCAACCCACTCCAGCACACAGCCTGCAACTGCAAGTTTGCAACTCTGGAGTCGAAATTCCCGCTAGCGAAGTGCCCCGCATTTTTGAGCAGTTCCATCGGATTCCTGGCATGGATCTTTGGCGGCAAGGTGGCACTGGCTTAGGGCTGACGCTGGTGAAGAAACTTGTAATTTACTTGGGCGGCTCGATCGAGGTTTCCAGCCAGGGCGGACAAACCTGCTTTACCGCCGAACTTCCGGTTCGTCTAGCTGATACGTTTGCCCCGTCTCCTTAAGCAGCAGCTTGCTCACATAGCAAAAGGATGAAGGATAAGGGATGAATCGAAGCCCTTGCTCAAAGGAAGTTTCAAGGTTTAAGTCTGTCCTCACGCTCTCTTCGACTGCTATACCAATCTAAATTGAGAATGCAACAGCGCTTGTAGGAACATAGCATGGTTCTATGCAGCGTTGCCTCTTGAAGATCCGCTTCAAATTGCTACCGTAAGCGCCTAGCGAAACGTTGAGCTAATGCTCACTATGAACAAAGCCGATCCATGCGTCAAGCTGCCCTGTATAGGTCTACGGGTCAAAATTGTAATGTTGCCAATATAAAAGCCGCCCAACCTTAAAGCTGAACGGCTTTCATGCTATCGGAGCGGCGAGATTCGAACTCACGACCCCTACTACCCCAAAGTAGTGCGCTACCAAGCTGCGCTACGCCCCGATGTGCTTGCTTAGTATAGCATAAGCCAGTAGCTAGTCTCTACCGCACTAAACGACTTCTTTCACGGCTGCTTGTGCCTCTCGACGTAGCCCAGCCGCAATGCGAAAGAGTTCTTGACCAGTATGCAGATAAGAGTCGTCGTAGTTGAGTGTAAAGAACTCAAGCTGTTCGATGCCGTCGTCTACCTGGTTAAGGCAGTAGTAGAGATGCGCTGCCACACCCGCCAACGTTTTGGGATTGGGGAGAGACTTGAAGATGGTTTCAGCCCGACTGAGGCGATCGCGGCAGTTCTCCAGATAAGCCTGAAACTCTGCCATCAGCGCATCGTCAAACGGATCAGCAGCCAGATCGTCAATCTGCTCTTTCAACGGTTTAAGAATTTCTAGCACCAGACGATTCACAGGCGTATAGACCTGTTGGAGCCACTGTTGCAGGTGGTCGTCTGCCGTTTGGGCAGTCTGCTGCTGTTTGCGATGACGCGCCTGTGCCGCAGCCGTTCGTTGCTGTCGGTTGCCCCGTCCGGCTGAAAAACCAGCGTCTTCTAGCTGCGTCAGGTATTGTAGCTGCTGGTCGTAGGATTTGCGATTGTCAGGATCACCCAGTACTTCGTAGGCAGCATTCACCCGTGCAATCTTTTCGTGGTTTGCGGTTTCGCGATTGCTGTCGGGGTGAAACTGTTTTGCCAAGCGACGGTATGCTTGTTTGATCTCTGCCTGCGTTGCGGCTGGGGTAACGTTTAAAGTGCGATAGTAGTCAGACCTCATGCGCTTGCGTCAGCTTTACCCTCCTAGCATAGCTGGCAGGTTTGCATCAGAGTCCTGGAAGAGGGGTGTACTGAGATAGCGTTCGCCAAAACTGGGCTGAATCATGACAATGATTTTGCCTGCATACTCAGGACGGCGACCCACCTGGATGGCGGCATAGAGGGCAGCACCGCTCGAAATACCAGAGAGTAAGCCTTCTTCACGTGCCAAGCGTCGTCCGTAGGCGATCGCATCATCATCTGACACCGTGATCACTTCATCAATCAGGTTCACATTCAGCACGGGCGGCACAAAGCCAGCGCCAATCCCTTGAATTTTGTGGGCACCGGGACGACCGCCCGAAAGCACAGGGCTGTTGGCTGGTTCAACCGCGATCGCCTTAAACTCAGGCTTACGCGACTTAATGACTTCCGCTACACCCGTAATGGTGCCACCCGTACCCACGCCTGCAATCACGGCATCAATCTGACCGTCAGTATCTTCCCAGAGTTCTTCTGCCGTTGTTTCTCGATGAATCTGGGGGTTCGCCGGATTGCGAAACTGTTGCAGCATATAGGCATTGGGCAGGGTATCAACAATCTGCTGTGCCCGCTGAATGCAACCGCTCATACCTTCAATTCCTGGCGTTAGCTCTAGCTGAGCGCCATACGCACGGAGCATCGACCGCCGCTCTGAACTCATCGTTTCAGGCATGGTCAAGACAAGGCGATAGCCTTTTGCCGCCGCCGCCATCGCCAGAGCAATGCCTGTATTGCCAGACGTTGGTTCTACCAACACGGTTTTGCCAGGAGTAATCAAACCTTCTTTCTCTGCTGCATTGATCATGCTAATGCCAATGCGGTCTTTCACCGAAGCAGAGGGGTTCATCCCTTCAAGCTTCACCAAAATTTGCGCCACGCAGCCGTCTGCCTGAGGAATGCGGTTTAACTGCACGAGCGGCGTGCGTCCAATGAGTGCGGTAATATTTTGAGCTATACGCATGGTCTTAAATGTAGTACATGATGTCGAGCTGTCGTCTGGCGCTGCATTTTTCGCAGAGGTCTTGCAAGGTACACTGCTGCAACACAGCATTCGCAGCCTGGTGGGCTTCCTGCCAAACGTCCAAAATAATGGCGCTTTCTACGGTTTTGGGCACTACATGAGAGTCAGCCGATTGGGCATCGTTGCCCTCCAGGCAGTGCATCACTTCGAGAAGATTAATTTTCCAGGGTTCGCGCGCTAAGATGTAGCCGCCCTTTGCGCCACGCTGCGATCGCACTAAACCACATCGTCTGAGTGTAGCTAATAATTGCTCCAGGTAACGATCGGGAATTTGCTGCTGGGCAGAAATCTGACGGATTTGCAACGGCTCACCGCTGGCATAATGTGCTGCCAGTTCAATGAGTGCCAGGATTGCATACTCGTTCTTACTAGAAATTTCCACAGGCAAGATTGAATAAAGTGTAGATTGGTCTGTTTAAGTTATTACTATCATACTACGGTTCTTTGATGGGGTTTGCGTAAGTTTAAAAAGTGTATGAAAAAGCCCTACGATCGCAGGGCTTTTTCATACACTCATTTTCCGTCACCACTTCTTACCAGAGGCGTGACTAGGCGACTGTCCCCGTACAGATCGTTAATGATCGGGTACAGAGGTTGGACGCATAGTTTATTGCTGCTAGCTAGAAGGTAAAGGTTGTGCGTAAAACCCCAATAAAGACATCGGCGTTGGAGTTAACTCCGGGGATGCCTGCATTCTGGTTCACGCTGGGGAGATAAATCACACCAGGAGTGATCGAAATGTTGTCCGTAAGCTGGTACTTATAGAAAACTTCGATGTGGTAGGCAAAATCCTGACTTCTGCTGGCGAAGGCTGGACTCAAATTGATAGGGTTAAAATCAGTGCCCCTCAACGTTGGTTCTGCCCCAGCCACAATACCCAGGAAGTTGCCTTTCTTACCCAGGTTGGGGAAGCCAACCGCAACCGCAAAGTTCCAGATGTCTGCGTCACCCAGACCAATGATATTCGCGTCACTGTAGCCGACCCAACCGTTGACAACGATGCCAGTGGTTGGTCGGAAAGATGCTTCCACACCAAACGAGTTGCTTTCAACTGGGAACGATCGCCCTCTCAAAAGGGATGCGTTGTTCAGGTTGGCAAAGGTTGTACCCGTACCACCCAGATTAAAGTTGTTACCAGCCGTCAACCCAGGATTGTTGCGCTCGTAGCCCCGCACATAAGTTAAGCCAAGCTTGAAGCCGCCTGTATTGAAGACTAACTGCGCTAACGCGGAGTAGTTGCCAGCAAAGACTCCACCATCAGTGCCAGGATTGCTGGCAGTGTTGGAAAGATAGCCAAGGTCGAGCTTGAGGTTATTGTTGAACTTGATGTTAAGTCCAAGCCCTGCGCCCAAGGGTCCAATGCGGTAAATCGGGTTCCGCTCGGCAAAGCGAGAGAGCGCATTTTGACCGCCGCCATTGCCTTCAAAGAAGGGGTTAACCGTATCGGCGTAGTAATGATGTAACCCACCATTCGCAAAAACGTTTGCAAAAATATTGTTGCCAATGGGGAAGCGATAATCAAGTACATCTAAAAAGACCGCATTGCCGCCATTGTTTGAATCAGTAACGGTGCCATCAAGAGCAGGGTTCCCACCGTCGTAGGGTAAGTTGCCTTCGTTGGTGCGTTGATAGTTGTTTTGCGCGTTAGGGATGGTGGGATTGCTAAGTAGTCGCGTTGCGTTACCCGCTTGAAGGCGCACTCTCAAGCGATCTTTGCCTGTAAAGCTCGTCAGGAGGTTTAAGCGAATGCGATCGTTAAAAACAGTGTTGGTGCCGCCTTGCTGTGGAAAATCACCAAAGGCATCGGCGATCGTAAAGATGACTTCACCTGTCAGCTTGGTTGTGGTCGAAAACTGCTGCTTCTCAAGTGTTGCTGTCCGTGCGTCTAGAGCATCGACCCGTCCGCGCAGGGTGGCCAATTCAGCCGCAAACTCTTCTTGCAGCTTTTGGACGGCTAGCAAATCTTCTTTCTTGACCAGGTCAGCCGTGCCAGCAGCAATCAATTCGTTAATCCGATCCATGCAAGCGTTCAAGCCAGCAGCAAACTCATACCGACTGAGCGCCCGGTTGCCCCGATAGGTTTGGTCAGGGTAACCAACAATACAGCCATAGCGCTCAACCAGCGATTGCAGCGCTTGAAAAGCCCAGGCTGTCGGCTGCACGTCTGACAACTGAGAAACTGATGTCACCTGACTGGCATCGTCAGTTGCCACTTTACCTTCAGTGCTATAGACCGACAGTTGACTCAGCGGAGCCGTTGATGCGACCGATCGATCCGTTACGGTTGAAGCTTCCGCTACAAGCGTTGGGCTTTCAGGACGCACAGATGTTGCTTTATCTAAACTACCCAGTGTTAGAGTCTGAGCCGTGCTAACGGTAGTTTCAGTTGCTTTTACAGGCGAAGCTGTACCTGCGATCGTAGAAATAACAACAGCCGTGCTCAAAAGCGCTGGAGCCGTCAGCAAACACTTCCAAAACTGTTTTGACATCATTACTTTCATTGCCTCACACCTCACACTCAAAACACAAACGCTACTCGAAAACCGCTTAAAGCACCTACTTCACTGCGATCTCGTAAGCTCGTCAAATTCTACACTTACTTGACTAAAAACAGTTAAATTTTACGACCAAAATTATATAGCAGTCAACGCACTAATTTAGCTTCATGCCTGCGACCATCCTCTACTGTCTCACTGAGCGATCGTCCGCAGCTTCAGGGATCTCGACTGCCCTGCTATCTGTTCCGCTAATACTTCCCATGAGGGATTAATAAAGTTAAGATTTTGACTAAGGTTAAGTCCTAGCTTCAGTTTTTAACCGAACCCAGTCCACACGTTGCGGGAAATCTATGGAAACTTTGGCCTATCTGCATACTGCTTGTGTCTATGAAGAGCCTGAAGCAGCAAAACTAACGGTGGATGTCGATCGGCTAGATTTGAGGCTGTTGTCCAGTCAAGTAGGCTTACTATTGCTGCAACTGCTGGTTCCCGCAGCGATTTTAGTTGTCGCTGGTCATGCTTCCGCACTTCAGGTCGGCGATCGTGGTGCTTCTGTAACCAACTTGCAAGACCAGTTGCGATCGGCTGGCTATTTCAACCGTAGATCAACGGGGATTTATGCCTCCATTACAGCCGAAGCGGTCAGGCGCTTTCAGTCCTCCCGTGGATTGGTCGTTGATGGTATAGCTGGGCGAGCAACGCTGCGGGCACTAAGAGGTCAATCCCTGCCAGTTTCAGGAAACGTGCGCCCCATTAGCTATGGTGGCAGTCTGCGGCTTGGCAGTAGAGGGGCAGAAGTCAGCGCGCTTCAGCGACAGTTAAGCGATCTGGGTTACTTCGTTAGGGTCGATGGCGTTTTTGGTTCAGAAACCAACCAGGCTGTACGCAATTTTCAAGCTTCCAATCGCTTGGCAACCGATGGTGTCGTTGGACCTGCTACACGAAATGCCCTCTCTAGCGGGGTGAACGATAACGGTGTGAGTGTTGGCTTCCCTGAGCCTACCTTTTTTAACAACTCATCTGGGAGTCGTGCAGCCGTTTCAGGTGTTCGCAAGCGCTATGTTGTTGTTGTGCCAGCAAGAGGCAGCTCAACGTTATCGCAGGTCCGTGCCGTTGTTCCCAGTGCTGTTTACACAGCATCTAACCTTGGTAAGTATGTGCAAGCAGGCGCGTTTGATGAGCGCGGTTATGCAGAGGCACGAGCAACACTACTGCGCGCTAATAAACTGGATGCCCAAGTGCGCTACTTCTAGACTCGCTACTTTTAGACTAAGAGAGCCAAAAGCTGTGCGTTTCGTATGCTAGAAGGCACGACATCAAATTGGTAGAAGCGATCGCTGACAGGTAGGGCAAACGGCATGAATGGTGAGTTGGCAATCCAGCAAGTGATAGCCCTCTTTTTGCGTGGTTTTGACACCAACTTTAAGAATAGAATCGCTCTTAAACTCGATCGTCTTGTTGCAGCGAACGCAAATTAAGTGATGGTGATGGTAGGCGGGCTGATTCAGCTCATAGTGCTTGTGCCCTTCTGCTAATTCCAGCTCGCGCAGAATACCCATGCGTGCCATTAACTTAAGCGTCCGATAGATAGTGGAGAGACTAATGGCTTCTCCCTCACCTTCCAAGAGATTGTAAAGATCTTCAGCACTCAGATGGTTACCCTTGGGTAGATTCTGAAAAACCTGTAGGATAGTTTCCCGTTGTGGCGTTAACCGCCAACCCTTTTCGTTTAATTCTGCTTTGAGTGAAGTGACTGTGTAAGGAGTTGCCATAGTCGTCTTCTCAATAACTCTAGATTAATGAGAATGATACACAATAAAAAATTTATTTTCAAGTAGCACGTCTTGTTAAGAATGAGTCTTGAGAAGGATAAAGCGATCGTGCACTTACGTTAAAGAGGGAATCACAATAGTGGTTAAGCCCCTCAAAAAGATAATGCTCAGTATCTTTGCTAGATACTGAGCACTGTTCCACAACTTGCAATTAGGGGAAGCGTTAGCTCAAAGACTCCAGGTAGTCACGTACTCGGTTGCGGCGCTTGGGTTGCCGTAGCTTTTGCAGTGCCTTTGCCTCGATTTGGCGAACTCGCTCCCGTGACAGATCGAGCGCACGACCAATTTCAGCTAGTGAGTAAGGGTGCCCATCGCCCAAGCCAAAGCGCATTTGAATGACATCCCGTTCCCGAGTCGTCAGATCTGCCAGGAGTTGCTGGAGATCGCGACGGAGCGCCTCACGCATCAGCGTCTCTTCAGGTGAGACATCATCCGTCTCTAGCAGATCACCCAGTTCCGTGTCTTTCTCTTTGCCTACTTTGGTTTCAAGTGAAACGGAACGGGGGACACGCAGCAGCACATCCCGCACTTGAGGCGCAGTCATCTCTAGTTCTAGCGCGATGTCTTCGATCGAAGCAGTACGCCCTTTTTCTTGAGAGATTTTACGCTGGGCTTTCTTAATTTTGTTCAGCTTTTCGGTAATGTGGACAGGCAGGCGAATCGTGCGACTTTGCGTAGCGATCGCCCGTGTAATGCCCTGACGAATCCACCAGTAAGCATAGGTGCTGAACCGATAGCCCTTGGTGGGATCAAACTTCTCGACGGCACGTTCTAGCCCAAGGGTGCCTTCCTGAATCAGATCAAGCAGTTCCAGACCACGGTTCTGATACTTTTTAGCGACGGAGACCACTAGGCGCAGGTTCGCCTTAATCATGTGCTCTTTTGCCCGCATCCCCTCAGCCTGAATGGTTTCCAGCTCTTCAACCGTTAAGCTGGTGAGTTCTGCCCAGTGCCGTTTTCCTTCTGCTAATGTGGGCTTTAAATCGACTACGGTAACGCCTGCTTCAATTGCCCAGCGCTCTAAAGACGGACGATGCCCTAGATGAGAGGCAAGGCGATCGTGCGCTTCGACCAGTTGAACGTAGAGCTGAATCGGACCATCGGTCGTTGCAGCCGCTTCTGTCCGAGTCTCCAGAAGCCTCATATAGCGTTGGACTCGTTGTGCTTCTGACACTTCCTCATCGCGACCCAACAACCGAACACGACCAATCTCCTGGAGGTAGAGACGAACCAGATCGGTGGTGCGACGGCTTACACTACGCTGGAGGTCAGCCGCATCGCCATACTCTATCTCCAGGCTCGTGAGGTCATCGACTGTATGCTCCTCATCAGCACGACCCGATCGAAGGCTCTGGGCGCGTAGCTGTTCGTCGTATTCTGCTTCAGCGTAAAAAGAAGATGCTGGCATAGTGCTCGTCTCAGTTGCTCCAGGTAAGAGTGGGCTTCAGTCAGCTTGATAATAGTGTTCCCGCCATTGACGACTAAAGAACATCCTTTGGAGTTCCATTACATCCTTTAATGCCATTGGCGTTTGGATGCATCTTCCGGTTAGAAGGCAGCAAATTTGCGATCGTGATCAAACCACATCAACTTGCTGGCAGTCAGTATAGTTACAAGCCTGTGAATCAATAAGTGACTGAAATCAGATGCTAGGTTAACCTACATCACTTGTAGGGCAATTTCCTGACGTTTTTGGTGGTCTAGCGATTATCTTCATGAAGGCTTTGAACGACTACTTGTTTCAGTTACGAGTACATGAAGGTGAAACCCAGAAAGATCGTTGCGGGTTTATAGAAGCTTTACTTAAGAACGTAACTGTTGTTTTCGTGAAAAGCCCTTACTAGGGCAAGTTTCAAGATTATTCTAGGTTTTTCCTCCTGCCTGGTCGCAGTTTGGCAGCCTTGATTTAACTGCCAGGAGAGGGTTGAAAAGACGTTCTTTAGCGGCTTTTACTGACAAAAAAATACCAGAACACAAGTCAACCCCCTAGCTGAAAGCTATAAGAGATTGTGCGGTGTCTGGTAATTTCGTTGTGAAGATCCGGTGCGCTTGACCTGTAACAGCCTGCAGTTACTAAGCGGTCACAAAATTGACAATGCGGGCAAAGCTGTCTGGTTGTAGGCTAGCGCCGCCCACCAAGGCACCATCAATTTCAGGTTGCTGTAAGATTTCGTCAATGTTGTCGGGTTTGACGGAGCCACCGTACTGAATTGGTACATCAGGATTCGTGAGCTGTGCGCGAATTAACCCTATAACACGGTTGGCTTCAGATGCTTGACAGGTTTCGCCAGTGCCGATCGCCCAAATCGGCTCATAGGCAATCACCAAATTCGTTTGGTCGATCGCATTGAGAGCGCCTTCAAGTTGGCTCAAGATAACGGATTCTGTTTCACCACTGTCTCGTTGTTGTTTTGTTTCACCCACGCAGAGAATGGGGGTCAAGCCAGCCGCTTGAGTCGCATGCAAACGCAAGTTCACTGTTGCGTCTGTTTCCCCAAAATACTGCCGCCGTTCGCTGTGTCCCACGATGACATAGCGGACTCCAAGCTCAGTGAGCATGGGGGCAGCAATCTCTCCTGTATAGGCTCCAGATGTTTCCCAGTGGACATTTTGGGCACCCAGACGAATCAAGCTGCCGTGCAAAGACTGAGACAGGCTGACCAACGCTGTAAAGGGAACGCACAGCACGACTTCTCGATCGTCTGCCATCTCGTTGAGATGAGGCATCAAACCCCGGAGAAACTCTATTGCTTCTGCCTGAGTTTTGTACATTTTCCAGTTGCCAGCTATAACAATTTTTCGCACGGGTCGTTGGTTGGGGGTAAAGGCATTATTTATTGCATCCTCCAGTTTAAGGCTTCGTGTGCCCAACCGAACCAGTTTGCGATCGAGCTGAGTAGCGCACTGCTTGTAACTAGTAGGTGCAGATCGATGCTACAGGGCTAGAGGCAAGGAGCTATGGTCATCAATCTTCACGACCGCTGCCCTAAACTACCGCAGCACCAAAGACGTTTGTGCGACCAAAAGCTGAGTCTGATGCATCAGACTTTTAAAACATCCTCTAAGGGCAGCGATTCGATTGGGCTGTAAAACTAACTGCGACTTGTTGCTCGCTCACACCAGAGCACTTGTTTTGCTCCAGACCTTGTCAGATGTTAGGACGAACTTTCTGTAATGGCTTTGAGAGAGTCTTGGCTAGTGATCGAGTATGGTGCTTCTGTCTGAGCGATCGTCGTTTCAGCTTGGCTCTCAGGTGCACCTGACTCAGCAACAGAACGATGCCGATCTTCGATTACATCTTGAATGAATCCGGCTACAGGGACAGCCGTGAGCAAGCCTGGTAAACCAGCAATCTTGGTGCCGATTAAGAGCGAAATAATGACCCAAATTGGTCTGAGACCAGTAAAGCCTCCCAAGACACGGGGTGCGATCGCCTGATCGACAATTTGATCAATGACGGTAGCAACCGCCAGCGTTTTGATACCTTGCCCCAAATCTTGTGCGGCAACCAGCACACTAATCAACCCAAAACCAAGGATATCCCCAAACGGAATCAGGGTCATCAGCCCGACCAACAGCCCCAAGAGCAAGCTGTAGGGCACCTTGAGAAAGAAAAAAGCCAGCGTCAACGCGGTGCCCATAATCAGCCCCATTGTTGCCTGACCAATGAAATAGCGGTTGAAATTGCTTTCTAGCTGTTGCGCGGCTCGATCGCGGTATTTTTGCGGTACCCACTGAAAAACACCATTCCAAACGCGCCTGCCATCCAGTAACAGATAAAGCGTTAGCACGATCACAAGCAGCCCTTCCGACAAACTACCGATCGCATCGAGCGTCAAGGTGACGCTCTGGTCAGCGATCGCTTGTAGCTCACCCGGCAGGCGATCGGAGAATTGTGCAATCAAGCGATTCAAATGTACAGGTAAGCGACGGCTTAACGCCCAGGACTGTAGTACCTCTAGCTTTTGACTGACTGCCGCAATCCAATCTGGCAGCAGTGTGACAATCTCGTTCAACTGCGTGATCACAGTCGGAAACAGCGTCACCCCCAGCGTAATTAAGATCACCAGGCTTACTACCAGCACCAGTAAAACGGCGTAGCTGCGCCGAACACCACTCCGATACAAAAACTGCACTGGGTAATTGAGGACGAAAGCTAGAACAGCAGACAAGATAAAAACCGTGAACAGTGGCTCAAAGTACTGCACGAGTTCGAGCAAGACCCAACCGTTAAGGACAATCAACGGCAGCGCCAACCGAGTCTTCAGCCATTGGCTCCAGTGATCAGATGCAGACATGAGGAGAGTAGGAGGGGATAGAGATAGAAAAGCCGGAAGTGGGCTTGCTTCTACCCTACACCCTACACCCTCTCCCCACCCCTGTCGGACGGTCAGTTCATACTGCCCGATCGCGGGTCAAGTCCATCGCGCAAGCCATCGCCTAAGAGGTTAAACGCCAGCACCATCAACGTAATGAACAAGCCAGGAAAAAGAGTTGTCCAGGGTGAAGAGAGCGAATATCCTCCTTTAAACGCATCTGACAGCATTGCTCCTAGCTCTGGTGTGGGTGGCTGTGCGCCCAGCCCAAGAAAACCAAGCCCAGCCGCTTCTAAGGTTGCCGTACCGATCGACAGCGTCGTTTGCACCACGATGGGAGCAAGGCTGGCTGGCAGAATGTGATGGATGATAATGCGATCGGGCGTTGCCCCCAATGCCCGCGCTGCCTCGACAAATGCTTGCTCTCGCAGGGAAAGCACTATGGCACGGGTCAGCCGCGTAAACAGCGGAATCTGTGCCAGACCGACAGCAATCACGACACTTTGGATGCTGGGACGAGTTACTGTAACGATCGCGATCGCTAAAAGAATGGATGGAAACGCCAGCAAAACGTCTGTAAGCCAACCAATCACAACTTCTATAACACCGCGAAAATACCCAGCCAGTAGCCCCAGCACTAAGCCGATCGCTAGCCCAAGGCTCACTGAGATCAGGCTGATGCTAAGGGATATCCGAATGCCATACCAGACCAGCGTCATCACATCCCGTCCTAAAGCATCCGTACCAAACCAATGCGCTGCCGACGGTGGTAACAGCCGCGCCAAATAATCACGATCCGTGGTGGGGTCATACGGATGCAACACTGGAGCCAGCAGCGCTAAAGCACTCAGGGCGATCGTCAAAACCAGCCCAATCCTGCCAGCCGGAGACTGCCAAAAGCGCTGAAAGGCTCGTTGTGTCAGATATTGCATGGGAAAAAGCTGCTGAAAACGTTGTTGGTGTTTAGAACATATAGCAGTCGAAGAGAACGTTAGGACGACATAAACCTTGAAACTTCCTTTGAGCAAGGGCTTCGATTCATCCCTCATCCTTTATCCCTCATCCTTTTGCTATGGAAGGCAAATGGTAAGAAAGTGTAGCCATCACTTCCAACGTCTAAAGCTTGCAACTCAAAACTCGAAACTCCCAAATTCTGTGCTTACCGAATTTGAATCCTCGGATCAAATAGAGCGTAGGACAGATCGACCAGTAAATTGACGAGGACGAAAGCAGTAGAAACCAAAATGACACCACCCTGCACTACAGGATAGTCACGTGTCAGGATGCCTTCATAAATCCAGGAGCCGATACCAGACCAGGAGAAAATAGTTTCAGTCAGAATTGCGCCTGTCAGCAACGCCCCAAACTGCAAACCCGCGATCGTGGTAATCGGCAAGAGTGCATTCTTGAGCGCGTGTCGCAAAATAACCCAGCGTTCTGGCACTCCCTTAGCACGAGCCGTGCGGATATAGTCCTGCGAAAGCGTTTCTAGCATGGCGCTGCGGGTAATGCGAGCCACGATCGCCAGTGGAATCGTACCCAGAGTCACGGCGGGCAAAACCAGATGCGCCAGCACATCCCTCAAAGCCATCCCATCCAGCCTGATGAGTGCATCCAGAACGTAAAAGCCTGTCATCGGCTGAAAGTCAAAGCCCGCTTCAACGCTGATCCGTCCGCTCGGCGGCAACCAATGCAAATTGACGGCAAACAAGTAAACCAACAGCAGCCCCAGCCAATAGACGGGCAACGAAACACCCAACAGCGAACCCGTCATCGCCAGGTTATCGAGCCAGCTATTTTTGCGAACGGCAGCAAGAATACCAGCCGGCACGCCGACTACTAGCGCGATCGCCATCGCCGCCACCGACAGTTCTAGCGTTGCAGGAAACCGATTGCGAAGCTCGTCAGCTACAGGAATGCCGCTAATAATGCTGACACCCAGATCGAAATGGAGCAGTTGGTTGAGAAACGCAACGTACTGCACCAACAGCGATCGGTTCAACCCAAGTTGCTCTCTCAGAGCGGCAATCTGCTCAGGCGTGGCTCGATCGCCCAAAATCACCACCGCTGGATCACCAGGGATAAAAGACAGAAAACTGGATACAAGCCAAGTGATACCAACTAAAACGGGCAGCAGACCAAGCAAACGTTTGAGAATGTAGAGCCACACAGGCAATTAACTGGCAATAAGTATAAGGATGATCATTGCACGCTTAAAAAGCAGCGAAAAATCATTCTAAAAGTCTATACGGACGCGATCGCAGACCGCTCTACAGACGTAACTTCAAAGAACGTTACATAAAACAATCATTGGTCGTATATCTTAACTCATGACCAAGACAGAGCCAATGGGCGATCCCAGTCTTATCAACGTTAAAAACCGAGCCTTACTCTTCACCGAGTAGAAAAATAGATCAGAAAGAGTCATATTAAAGGTGCGAATAACAGTTTGTTTTTGGGTACTAAAAGTAAGTTGAGGCACTGTTTAAACTGCACCTGAGAAAATTGTGAGTGAGCGATCGATAAAGATGCAGAAAACTACTTTTTATTGCCTTTTGTAAAGCGAATGAATGCCTTAAGACTGTGCCTCAATCAACCTTTCTTTTGGCTTGGCAATTAAATACAACCCTTAGGAGGACAAACAGATGTCAGTACTTTACGAAACAGACTTAACAGAATATGCCCGTCAATGCACTCTACAGCGGCGACGTTATGAAGAGTGTGTGCAAAACGCACAAGGCAGCATAGACCAATCGGCGGCAATCGCAGCCTGCTCAATCAACCAAGCCAGCGATGTCAATGAATGCCTTGACCATACCATGCAAGGTTGTGTCATCGATTGCCTGGAATTATCTGTTGAACCGTTAGCTTGGGAAGACAAGCAACCCTCCCTGTCGGCTGCAGGCAATGAGCCGAGACAAGAACGCCAATGGCAAGACGATCGTTCGCCATTTACACAACCGCATAGCGCTGGTGCAATGCGAAAAAATGTGAGTCCAGTCAGCTATGGTGCTCCTTAAAAAGGGCAATTAAAAGCATTAATTGTAGTGATTAACAGTCAACGCTCAGCAGAAAATTTACGGCTGAGCGCTGACTTTTAATGTTTAAATTGGTTGACTATTATGTGCTGCTGTTTCGGCTTTTATGCAGCGATCGATCTGCTCACAGATCGGTCTGCATCAGATTCAGTAACCATTGAGGCTGGGGGGCATTTCGCCAGAACGTTTACAACCCTAAACAAGGGCGCATGCGATCGAACAAACGCCCCTAACTTGTTGGCACCGCAGATCAACTTTAGGTATAGCGATAGCTTGCAAGATACGGGTGCGAACTGGATTAGCAAACCCGATCGAGGCAGGTGACCTCAGTGCGAGCTGGGCTGAAGTTAGAGCGTCCTTCCCCTTCATTGCAGTGTAGTCATTCTGAACCTGCAAGAACACGGGAAAACCCTGAATGCTGAAAAACGCACGCCCCAACTTGAAACAGTCAGCGTGCTGTAGCCTATGTTTGCGGTCTTAACGCTAGCTTGATAGTGTTAACTGGGCACACTTAACTACGCCTACTCCACCGCCCTCTTGGAACCTGCATCAGCATGAGAGAACGCATTCAAACATTGACAGAAAATTTGGGTCGAACGATCGTCGGCAAGCATGACGCGATTCGACTGGTGCTGGTAGCGCTGATCTCAGGCGGTCACACTCTGTTAGAGGACGTTCCGGGCGTGGGTAAAACCTTACTGGCTAAATCCCTCGCTCGATCGATCGATGGTAAATTTCAACGTATTCAATGCACGCCTGACCTCTTGCCCAGCGATGTCACCGGGACAAACATCTGGAATCCTAGCAAAGGCACGTTTGAGTTTCTGACGGGTCCGGTCTTTGCCAACATTTTGCTAGCAGACGAGATCAATCGCGCCACTCCGCGAACCCAATCAGCACTGCTAGAGGTGATGGAAGAACAGCAGGTGACAGTGGATGGTGTGTCGCGCCAAGTGCCCAATCCCTTTTTTGTCATTGCGACCCAAAACCCTGTGGAGTACCAGGGCACCTTTCCACTTCCAGAAGCACAGATGGATCGCTTCATGCTGTCGCTCTCGCTGGGCTACCCCACCGAAGCAGAAGAACTGCAAATGCTGCAACGCCTGTCTAACAGAGGCACACTCGACGAACTGCAACCCTGCCTCTCCATTGCAGATGTACAAGAATTGCGCCGAATTGCTTCCTTAGTCAATGTGGATGAATCGCTGCAACAGTACATCCTCAATTTAGTACGGGCAACACGGCAGGATGAAGAAGTCACGCTGGGAGTTAGCCCTAGAGGCACCGTTGCACTACATCGCGCTGCTCAAGCAATGGCGTTTTTAGACGATCGCGATTATGCCATCCCCGATGATGTAAAGTCGCTTGCGCCGCACGTACTCGCTCACCGCATGATTCCGATGGGCGGACGACGGGCACGGACGATCGTCGATCGGCTACTCAATGCCACACCGATTCCCTAGCATCGTTTTAAGGTCTCATGCTAAAAGTTTGATCATTAACCCCGCTTCTGTAGTACTATCGTACTAATACAAGTGAGATATTCACTCGTTTCTTTTTGCCGAGAGACGTTTTGCTACAGAAGCTGGTTATTCCCCGACCATGGACGAACTTCACGCACGTGTTAGAGCTTTTCGATCGCCGCCAACAGAGCTGAACCTTGCCAAGCAGCCGTATCCAGAGTTTGACGACTTAGATCATGCTCAAAGGCAAGGCGAGGCAAATGTGGTAGAAATGCCTAATCGGCAAACACACGAGGCGTTTGCGCTGCCCTCCTCCGAACAAGCGCAAACCCAGCGTTCCACTGCCAAGCGGAAGCAGTCTGCTGCAAAACGGCAGCCGTTAGCGCAGCAAAAAGCGCTGTCCTTCCGGCAAATGCGGGATGGGCATCAACAGCCCTATATCGACGAGTTGAAGCGGCTGGAAGCCCAGGCAGAACGGATCAATCAACTGCTTGCCGCTCGTAAGCGCAAGCAAGCACGCGCTGAACAACCTGAGACCAACCACGACACTCTTTCGGACGTAGAAAAACTTGAAGTAGAGAAGCCATCCCCCAAAAAGAAGGCTTCAAAAAGCGCGAGACAAGGCTCTAAACCAGCATCACGATCGCCCCAGCGAGAGGTTCCGCCGATGCCAGCACCAGATGACGAAACAGATGCATTAGAAGCTCAGGCAGCACGGATTAAGGAGTTGCTGCACGCACTAGAGTCTGCCATCGCAGAGGGAGAGACACTGCCACAGTCTGAGACGATCACACAACGCAGTCATGCTAACGATCCCGTTCAGGTTGGTGATTCTGAGGTGAAGGCATCGACCGCTGCTCCTGGTGTAGCCCCCTTTGCCGCTAGCACCTACCGCTATAGTGCCGATACACTGTCAGCGGGTAACCAGAAGCAAGCCATGAGCGGAGCCACTGAGCAAAAAGCGCAGCAAGAGGCAACCGAAACGGCTCAAGCGCTTCGCTCTCTGGCAAGCCGAGAAGCGGTGGAACCTGCGATCGCCACCCCTCAGAAGGAACCGCGTCACTCTACAGGACGATCGTACGAGCCGCGATCGTCTTTTAACGACTCTTTCAGGGGGCGTTATGGACTACGGCTACGGCAGTTTCTCCAGATGCCACAAACGTCGCTCGATCGACTAGGGGATGCCGTCCTGTGGATTGTGCTTGCCGCTGCTATCCGTGTTGGAGCGCGACTTTTGCTAGTACCGTTTCCAGCGCTTGCGCCTGTGTTGCTGGTGCTGATGTTTGCGCCTGCTGCGGGCGCTGTTTACCTGGCGCTATGTGTGCCAAGAGCTGGATTTGTTTCCATTTACCGCCTGTTTCTCATCATGCTGGGGCTACTGCTGGGTGGCAGATTTTAGTGACGCAGCACTGCACAGTCGGAAGACACTACAGCCGCAAATCAACTTAGGCTCCAGTGCTTCAAAACCCTAGCTAGCCTGTTGAGTGGCTTCTGAATTCTTAGCTAACGATCGATGAGGAGGATTAATGCAACACCTAAAGTCTGAGCGGTTTAGCCCCAAGCAAGTCATGGCTGGCGGAGTCGTGCTGCTCTCGTTTGGGCTTTTGGTAGACCTGCATAGCCTGCCGTCTTTTCTTAGCAAAAAAAGCTCTGGAGAACTGTGCCAGTCAGTCGTGCAAGCACAGGCAAAACTGTCCAGACAGCAATTGGCGCGTTTACTGACGGTACCAGAGGGAGATAAAAAGCAAAAAGTGCAGGAAATTTTGAAAGACCCGTATTGCAAACTGGTTGATCTCCAGGTGCGTGTGGGTGCGACTGCCCAACGAGAGGCTTATCCGCTGGAATTTGAATCGCAGACATGGCTAGTTGTTCTCTATGAAGGTGAGCAATATGCTGGCTATCGTTTCAATATTCGTTAGGTCACGGGCGGCTCTGGTCAGAATAAGTGTTTTCGCTGCGCTGCTTTTACCGTTGGGCTGCGCTCAGGCACCTGTGGAGGAAGCACCACTCAAGATCAAGCTGTATCAAACCTGGGAACTCCACCCCGGTGCCATGATTGGCGATCGCAAAGTCTTAGGCGGGCTGGGCGATATTGCAATGGCGCTTGATGGCAACCCTGTCTACGCACCCTTTGATGGGCGCACTCAGTTTGATGACCATCGTTGCCTGATTTTTTCTAGCCCTGACGTGCCAGCTTATCTTTTTCGACTGTGTGGCTTAGATGCGCCACGTCTTGGGACGGTTAGCCAGGGCGAGACGATCGGTAGTGGCAAGTTGCTTTTATTCGCAGCCTTACGCAAGCAGCCAAACGGCACATGGGCGATCGTTGAGCCTGCAAAAGGGATTTTGGAACGCACGCTTAAGAAGATATCGTGAATAACAAGGATGAGCAGTGTGGCTATGGCAAGTGAAAGCCGTGAGCAGTGAAATGTAGTTGGTCAAAGCCAGTTACGGAGCAGAGTTTGTCGAAGAAAGACTTGAAATGAGAGTCACTATGATCAACTGAATTTTTTAGTTGTCAGGCTATGGTGGTATAGGCAATGTAGAGCCTTAAGGAGATGTACATCTTCTGAATCATTCCGTACATTGCTTGAACGACAAACGATCCACCTTGATTGGCTCAAAGGATGTTTTAACAGTTCATAGTCCTGTAGTGGCAACTAAATACTCCTAGCCCCTGTAGGGCGCTTTGCTACGGAGACGCTATGCTCTTGTCTGCCGTAGACTTGACGAAGATTCAATGCGTAAAGCAAAGCTGAGAGTATCCTGTGACTGCCAAATTGCAACGATGCCGCAACGGGTGGATCAAGTTAACGCATCTGCCTGCGATCGTACTGGTGCAACTGGCGATCGTGGCAACCAGTGTAGCCGTAACCGGGGTTTTACTCGGTCTACGACAGGTCGGTTGGCTGCAACCGCTGGAACTTGCTAGCTACGATCTCATGATGCGGCTGCGCCCCGACCAGGACCCTGACCCACGACTGCTGCTGGTCGCCATCACCGAGGCAGACATCAAAGCACAACAGCGGTGGCCTCTCTCAGATTTGACGATCGCAGCAGCGCTAAAAACACTACAGCAACAGCAGCCCAGCGTCATTGGTTTAGACCTGTATCGTGATTTGCCCCAGGAGCCAGGTACTGCTGCCCTCGCCAAGCAACTGCAACAGCCAAACGTCATTGCCATTACTAAAGTTCCAGATGCGGATGATATTGGAGTAAAGCCGCCGCCCGGTGTGCCTGACGATCGAGTTGGGTTCAACGATATTGCTAGCGACCCGGATGGTGTGATCCGTCGTGGGCTACTGTTTGTTGACACCGAAGCAACAACACTCTACGCCTTCTCACTACGACTGGCGATCGCCTACCTCCAGCAGCAGGGCATCTCACCACAGCCAGGGTTGCGCGATCCTAACCATCTGCGCCTGGGTGCTGCCGAATTTATTCCCTGGGAAGCAACAGCTGGTGCCTATCAAACGGTGGATGCTAGCGGCTACCAAAGCTTGCTTAACTACCGTGCCCGTCACAAACTGGCACGTCAGGTCACGTTAACCCAGGTGCTAAACGGCGCGATCGATCCCCGTTGGGTCAAAGGCAAAATTGTGCTGATTGGCACCACGGCTCGCAGCGCCAAAGATCTGTTTCTTACGCCCTACAGTGCCGCCGAAACACAAAACCACCTGATGCCCGGAGTCGTAATCCACGCTCAACTGGTGAGTCAGTTGCTTAGTGCTGCCTTAAACGAGGTGTCCCTTTTTGGGTATTGGGCTGACTGGGTAGAAATGCTTTGGCTAGGGGCATGGGTTCTGATCAGTGCTAGCCTTGCCTGGTTTGTGCGTCATCCGTTGGGGCTAGGGCTGGCAGTGACCGCTACCATGACAGCGTTGCTGGTGAACTGTTACACCCTTTTCCTGCATCAAGTTTGGGTGCCTATTGCTCTGCCTGTAGTGGGTGTTCTCGTTGTTGCCATGCTAGTTGTCTCCTACCGAGCACAGCGAGCGCAGCGTCAGCAGCAGATGATGATGAAACTGCTGGGGCAAAATACATCGCCAGAGATTGCTGCAGCGCTGTGGCAAAGCCGCGATCGCCTGCTTAAGTCTGGCAAACTACCGGGGCAGCGACTCATCGCAACCATGCTGTTCACTGACATTCGCAACTTCAGTGTCCTTTCAGAACAAATGTCGCCCGAAGACTTGCTGGAATGGCTGAATGAGTACCTTAGCGCTATTACCGAAGAGGTGAAAGCCAATCAGGGCATTATCAACAAATTTACGGGCGATGGTCTGCTTGCTGTCTTTGGAGTGCCAATAAACCGCCTGACATCGATCGAAGTGTCGCGGGATGCCTGCCTTGCCGTCGAATGTGCGCTTGCAATGGGCGATCGCTTGCATCAGCTTAATCAAGACTGGCAGGCGCGCAATCGCCCCCTTGCCCAAATGCGCGTTGGTATTTTCACGGGACCGATCGTGGCAGGCAGTTTGGGCGGTAAAGACCGGCTGGAATATGGCGTGATTGGTGACAGTGTTAACATTGCCTCTCGCTTGGAAAGCTACGAAAAAGATCGTCAAACCGAAACGTGCCGCATTCTTATTGCCCAAGAAACCCTCGTACATTTACAAAACAAATTTGCTGTTGAACCGTGGGGCTTACTTGCACTTAAAGGTAAACAGCAAAGGGTGGATGTCTATCGGGTACTCGGTCATTCCCACCCGTTGAACGATTAATTTTACGGTTAAAGTTTTATAGTTAAGGTTTTGCAAGGCTATGACTACGTAAGATACAGCCCTAGTCTATTGGGATGCAGTATTTACCTAAAAGTAGTGTATTCATGGGAACACTGCCCCACTACAAAAAGCCCATAGAGATGGAAACTACACGTACTTAAACGCTGCAACCACAGGATGTTTTCTGTAAGCAGATGTTCTTAAGCAGTAGTAACACTTACCACCGGTCTGACACTGCCTTGTGACATAACGTTTTAACGATCGACCAGCTTAACTATGCGTCTTCAAAACAAGCGAAACCTTCTAACTGTCTGCCTGTCCAGTGTTTTAAGCGTGGCTGTATGTAGTGCGCCACTGCTAGCGATCGCTCAAGAGTATCGTCCACCCCAGCGTGGCACCCCCGGACGACGCGAAGGTGCAGGCACACGCGGTACTTGCCTCCGTGGCACAAAGCTCTTGATGCCGTTAACTCCGGTTGATAACTTTAGTGCTACCGTGTCGAGCAGTCCCACTTTTTTCTGGTACGTGCCCAGAACAGTAGCGCAGACAGCCGAATTTACGCTGCTAGATCACAACGATCGAACGCTTTACAAAGCCATCGTTAAGCTGCCCAGTACGGCAGGTATCGTGAGCTTTAGCCTGCCGACGACCGTTACTACCTCTGTTTTAACCGTTGGACAAGACTTTTACTGGCAGCTTTCGCTTCTCTGCAACCCTAGTCAGCCTTCTGTCAATCCATTTGTAGAAGGTGTTGTACAGCGGATGAAACTACCAACCGCTCTAGCCAGCCAACTAAAAAAAACCAGCGTGCGCGATCGCCCTGCTCTTTACGCCAGCGCAGGCATCTGGCAAGACGCGATCGCCACCCTAGCCCAGCAACGCTGCACCAAACCCAAAGATCCAGGCTTGAGTGCAAGTTGGACACGGCTACTGCAATCTGTCCAGCTTGAAGACTTTGCGCAAGAACCACTCACTCAGGTCTGTTCAGCCACTCCGCCCCAGCGTTAAGCCTGACCACAGCCGCTAGAGCGTTACTTAAAAAGATCCGTCGATAGCCAAAGCCTGCGTTTACAAGCGCTTAGAGGATGTTTTAAAAGTCCAGATGCTTGTAGCCTTGGCGACTGAACACTCCTTCGGAGACGCTACGCGAACGCGGCTATACGGACACTAGCGCAGTCATGCCGTCAGGCTATAACCTGCGGCGGCAGGTTCTCAAACCCTTGACTTGCCGTAGTCCGCGTCGGCGGACTTTGTTGCTATAGTCGCGGTTTTAACCGCCAGACACTTCTCAAACAAGCGCTTAGATCTGGCGCTTAGATCTCGACGACAAAACAGGTGTGGTTAGAGTGGCTCTCCACTTGAATGGTCGCACCGATATGTTCTGCTAACTTCTGCACTAGTGCCAACCCTAAGCCTGTGCCCCCTTGCTTCCAGAGATCGCCGCCTGGAATCCGGTAAAACTTGTCAAAAATATGAGGGAGGGCTTGAGGCGGAATCTCAACGCCCGAATTGCGGATACTGAGCCTGAGACGAGTGGCAGTCAGGGTAAGGAGATTTCCAGTCGTGTCATTGGCTGTGAGATCGACTTGCTGTACCGATAGGTCGATCGCTTCTCCGGGCGGTGTATATTTGCAGGCGTTATTCAATAGTTCTGCGAGGATACGGCTGAGGCTAGTTCGATCGGATGTCCAAACCGATAGACCAGGAGCAATGTTGACTCGCAGCGTTTGTTGGCGGCTTTGAGTCCGTTCTTGGAAGGGTTCGATCAACTCCTCTAACCATTCTTGTAGCGCGATCGCTTCAAGCTCTAGCACTCTTGTACCCGATGCCAAGCGCTGGAGGTCAAGTAAATCGTTGATGAGTTCGGCTTCTCTGGCACACTCATTTTGCAAAATTTCCATGTAGCGATCGCGGCGCTCCTCAGATGGACGTGTTTTAAGCATATGAATCGCCATTTTCATATTAGAAATGGGTGTCCGTAGCTCATGGGAGACGGTGCTTAAGAAATCGTCTTTCAGTTGGTTCAGTTCCTCCAGCGCTTTGACCTGTACTTGGGCTGTCTGGTAAAGTCTCGCTTGACGGAGTGCGATCGCGCATTGGTTGGCAATCTGTAAGACTAACCGAATCTCTGGTTCGCTAAAGACTTCATCCTGAGCGCGAAACAGCCGTAACTTGCCCAAAACACCTTGATCATCAATCATCGGGCAGGCAAAAATAGTGCTAGGTTGCCATGCTGAATCCATAAAATTTGGGATCAGATCACAGAACTGAAGGCTTTGCCCATTCAGTAACTGTGGATAAATATCAGAGAAGTGGGTCGTGAGAATGACCTCTGGGTGAGGGGCGAAGGCTCCATTGGTGTAGGAATGTGAAATTGTCATCGTGCCTTGTTCGACATCAAAGAGGGCCGTATCGCAGCCGTAGATCTCCAAGCCGCGCACTAATTCTTCCACTGCCGTTTGCAAAATTTGCGCTTCATCCAGGCTATCCCGCACTTTATCGGTCATTCGTTTGACCAGTGCTTCATATTGCAGTGCCTGTTGCAGTTGAGCGGTGCGCTCTTCGACCTGTTGCTCAAGGATGGTGTTGAGCTGCTGTTCCTGCTGATAGAGTTCGGATTGATAAATGGCGATCGCCACCTGAATCGCTAACTGCTTAAGAAAGTCGATCTCTGTAGTTTCCCAAATCCGTGGAGCGTTACATTGCTGTGCGATCAACAAACCCCAAAGCACCTCACCCTGGAGAATCGGCACAACTAAATTTGCCCGTACTTGCAGTTGTGCCAATAGCTCAACATGGCAAGCATCTAACCCAGCGGCATGAACGTCATTGACGGCAGAAACGCGCCCTTGCTTGTAGGCTTCTCCTTGCGTTTCAGCAAAGTAACTATCTGTAATCTGGCAACCCCAAATTGATTGCCATCCTGCTGCCACTGATTCTACAATGACAATGCCGCTCCAATCAGGCTGAAACTGGTAAATAATGACGCGATCGGTTTGCAAAAACTCGCGCACTTCAGCCACAGTGGTGTTGAGAATATCGTCCAGGTTGAGCGATTGCCGGATGTGCAGCGCGATCGTCCCCAGTAAGCGGTCTCGCTCTGCTTGCTGCCGCACCATTATCTCTGCCTGTTTGCGCTCGGTAATATCTTGTGCAACGCCGACCAGCCGATAAACGTTGCCTGCTGCATCGCAGACAGGAAACGCACGATCCCAAATCCAGCGGATAGCACCATTCGGCTGGATAATCCGATGCTCTTCATTGTAAGTTCCTTGCATTTGCTTGGCGGAAGCCGCAATTATCCGTGCGCGATCGTCTGGATGGATGGCATCAATAAACGACTGCGGAGTCTCAAAAAGGCTTTGGCAGGTACGTCCCCAAATTGACTCATAGGCGGGGCTAATGTACAAAAGAGCCTCTTTATCAACCGACCCCATCCAAAAGACTTCTCGAATGTTTTCTGCCATCTGTCGGAAGCGTTCTTCGCTCTCTTGCAAGGCAACATTGGTCTGCTGAAGCGCCTGGGTGCGCTCTTGTACACGGTACTCTAGCGTTGCGTTCGCCTGGTGAATTTCGCCAAATTTTTGCTGTAGGCTGGCTGCCATCAAGCGGAAGTTTTGTACCAGGAGGGCAAACTCAGTCACTTGGCTCTGCGCCCAGGGAATGGGGGCTTGTTCGAGTAATTTATCCGGTAAGTTAGTGGTGCTATGTGCCAACTGAGAGACTGGCTTGACTATTTGACGGCTGATCAAGAAGGCGGCAAGGGGGGCGAAACCCGACACTAACAGCAGGATTGCCATATTCTGGATATGTACTTGTTGAATATGCTCCACATGGGGAGTTGCAGCCATTTGCACCATTAGCAGCCAGGGAAAATCACTGCTAATGGTCGCTTCTTTCACAAAGAGCGATCGGCTCCACTGCACCATCCTCAGCGGACTGCCAGTTGTGGGCAACCAGTGATAGGTTTGGTCGCCGATCAATTGCACCGTTCCCTCCTTGCGCCAATCAAATGCTTTAGCACCCATCCACTCAGCCTGGCTGCTGGAAACAACCGTTTGTTGTTGATCGAGCAGCGTAATGTTGAGCGCCTGCTCTCCCGCATTGGCTCGAAAAAGGGCAGTGACAAACTCCAGGTCAAACTCGCCCAGGACTGCACCGATCAGCCTACCGTCTTCCAGTATGGGCGTACCAATTAGCACTACTGGCTTCGTAGACTCGCTGGGTCGGCGGGCAGAGGTAAGAAACGACCGGGGCGATCGCTGCAACTGCTCAAAATAAACGTTGTCATCAAAGCTGTCTAAGGCAGCATCACGACCAGCATCCAAAAGGCGTTGCCCCGTTCCGTCTAAAACGTGAAGATGTTATAGGTCTGGAAAAACACGTTGAGCAAAGTCTGCCTTCTGACGTAAAGTACCGCTTTGAATGTCAGTGTTTAGTGATACGTTCGCAAGTTCATTCACGGCTGCTAACCGTTGCTCATACCAGTTACGCACCTCAACCGTAAGGTAGCGGGAGGCATTGTTCAGGTCTGACTGAGCCTGCATTCTAATGTCATCCACCGCTTGATGACTTGCCAGCACAATCAAGAATAAGGTGGGCACCATCACAAAGGCGACCAGCAAATTAAAGAGGGTTTGTTGCAGCGTCAGGGAGCCAACAGCGGGTGGACGAGCGACCCAACGGTGCAGCGGCAGATGCGTCAGCAACAGACTGACAATAAGGGCATTAAAAATACCGTTGACAGGTTGTTTTAAGAGAATGATGAGCGCTTGCGTTGAATCAACACGCAGAACGATGGCGTAAAACAGCCATATGAGCGGCATGCCGATGAGTAACCAGAAGAGCGCATCTAATAAGACAATGTTCTGCTGTTGCCGACGGTGAAACAGCCAGCCAACAAACAGGGCTTCGGCTGTAAAGGTCAGTGTGGTGTAAGGATGCTTCCAAATGACATACGTACAAAGCCCAGCAAGGCAACCTGCAAAAGTGCCCCAGCGCACTCCGTACAAACACACCACCAGCCAAACAGCGATCGAGCCAAACAGAAAATCAATATCAAAAAATAAAGTCCAGCGAAAATAATTGCCTAAAAACCCGGCAACAATTAGCAGGATCAGTCCCCAGAGCGATCGATTAGACAGTAATTCCGCTTTCAAATCCCTCGCCAAGCGCATTATGCCTACCCCTCAGCTAAACGTTGCTCAAGATACCCTTAGTTCTAATCAACATTATTTTTGACTAAATTTGTTTTGCAGAACCGTTGCATTAGTACTTGCATCTTCTAAAGTATAAAGAATCACTAGAATACTTTACGCAAATTGTTTAGAACTCGACAATGCTTGGTAGTGTCAATGACAATGCTTGGTAGTGTCAATACTATATTTTGACCAAGAGGATGTCTAACAAAGTTGGTTGAGTTTTACAAGCGCGTAGGGTAAGCGTGTATCCCTCAAACCCAGCACGCTAAGTTTAGTCTAGTGATCGACCTCAAGCCCGCTTTAACGAACCCGATGCCAGGCTTCTAGAACCAAAAGCCGTGATTGTCTTCGTATAGTCGTCTGGCAAGCGTTTAGGCATAACATCAATGTCCGCAATCTGGTTGTGCAGCAGGTGCAAGTAGGTTTGGCAGCAGCACTCAGCGGTTTTCGAGCGATCGTGTGATTGCCGTTAACGGTCAACGTATGGATCGCTTCATAACGTTGCAGTCCGTTCTCGATCGCCAACCTGATGCAGCACTTTTTACGATCGCTTGCGGTTAGCAGCACATTAAAGTGCAAGTACGTTTCTAGCCGGAACCTCTGTCATGAACGGTGCGTCTTGCCTGTTATTGTTCAGCGTTTGACGCTGATTGGAATTTAGACTATTGACTCAGAATATCCGGGTCGAAGCCACAACAGGTTGAAGCATCAGAGTGGGCTCAAGATGTTATCAAGGAAAGCATCAACAGCTTTAGTGCTTGAGTGATCGTCATTGAAGCCGTATCAGCCACCGCAATCTTTCCAATTAAGTAATCTTGCCGTTTGAGCGATCGTGTTCTCCTTTTGGAAGGCTACGGTAGCGGCACATTTCATGTATCTCAATAAGGAATGCAAATTTTTGTCAGCCTACGTTTCAGCGTTCACCACCTTACCCAATCGTCATGAAATTCAAGTTTTTGCTGCTTTCTGCATCCTACTTCTTGCTCATTCCCTCCGTCGCCATGAGCGCACCGATTCGGCCTGTGCCTCAAGCAACTGTCAGTGCGACAGCACCATCTGCTGATGCATACCGCAATTGTCAGCAGGCAGCGAATGCGGTCGTGACGCTGTACTCAGGCTTAGAAATTGGCTCAGGCAGCATTATTGATGCCGATGGCACTATCTTGACAGCTCAACATGTGGTGAAAGAAGCGATCGCCCAACCCAATAAGGTCAAAATTTACGTCAAGCTGGCAAATGGCAAGCGCTATATTGGACGCGCGATCGGGTCTGATAAGCGCAATGACTTGGCGCTAGTGCAGATCTCTGCGAAAGAACCGCTGTCAACGGTGCCGTTGGCAAGTGCTGCCACCCCTCCCAATGGACAGCAGGTATGCGCGATCGGCAGTCCTTCTGGCAAAACGGGTGTTTTGAGCCGAGGTACATTCAAAAGTTTGCTGGGCAATGGCGATTTGCAATCAACACTCCGGTTAAATTACGGCAATTCGGGTGGACCGTTGTTAAACCCCCAAGGCGAGCTAATTGGTGTGAACAAATCGGTCTGGCTATCCGAGCGGGGCGAGAACACAGGCATTAGCTTTGCTACAGGTCTCCAAGCAGCACAACCCTTTATTGAAAAATATCATCGTCTTACTACGGCTGTGGCAAAGCAGCCTGCACCTGAAGTTATAAACCCACTGATCCGTCCTGCACCAGTAGCATTCTCACCGATCAGTCAATCACCTCAAGCTTCACAAAAACGCAGCACCCCAGACAGTTTAGGCGTTGTTTTTGATGCTAAAAACATGATGGTGCAGCAGGTAGAATTTGGCTCTCCAGCAGATTTAGGAGGACTAAAACCAGGCGATCGCTTAGTTGCAATCAACGGCACTCAACTGAATGGGCTACAGCAATTACAGACGTTTCTTAGCCGTCAGCCCAGTACGGCGGTGCTGACCATCAACCGCAATCAGCAGGTTGCCAATGTACAGGTGAATTTCTAGCATAGTAGTATGGGTGTACTTTTGCTTAAGGCACATCCTGTCTCTGCAATCCGTCTCTGGCAACAGCGCTATGATGTGGAATAGTGCACTGCGCTTGGATGTCGTGTAATTTTTGTCACAGGCAAAAGACGCTATCCAGTCTGATGGATGCCAAGTGTTATAGACATCAATGTGATGAAATTCAACCGTTGGTTGTGGATCGGTATCGTGCTGTTAGTAGTTCGTGCCTTAGCGTTGACAATTCCGTCGGTTCATAATTTGCCGCTCTTTCAGCCGAGCACCACTGACGTTAACAGTCGCGGAACTGCCCAACAAACGAGTGTTAATCCTTGCGTCACGGTTCGCCCAGCGGTTGTCACGCTTTATGCAGGTTTAGAGTTTGGCTCTGGCAGCATCATTAGCCCTGATGGCTTAGTGTTAACGAACGAACATGTTGTTAGAGACACAGACGGTGGACAAATCAGAGCACGTGGATGGAGCGGCACCTTGTTTATAGGGCAAGTGCTTGCTACTGATCCCATCAACGACTTAGCACTGGTACAGCTCAATACAAAAGAATCGCTGCCAGTTATCCGTCTGGCAAAACCAGATGGAATCGAAGCGGGGCAGGCGGTTTGTGCGATCGGCAGCCCGTTCGCACGTACCGGAATTATTACGTTAGGGCGCTTAAAAGGTGCTCGCGAGAATGGCGATCTCGAAGCGACAATTCTTTTGCATCCAGGCAACTCTGGTGGACCGTTGGTTAACACTCAGGGCGAAATGATTGGTGTCAACAAGGCAGTATGGCTATCGGAGACAGGTGAAAATATTGGGATTGGGTTTGCCACAAAAACGGTAGTCGCTCAACAATTTATTGAGCAGAACCGACAGAAAGCCGAACTTGCTAAGGGACTGCCGATCGCTCCAGACCTGACCACACCTCAACCCTCTGTAGCAATAGGCTCAGATCTGCCACCGGAATCGCCTGCCAACGCCGTTGCACCAACAGCGCCATTAGATAACCGTTTAGGAGCGATCGTTAACGAACGATCGCTCGTTGTTCAGATCGTTGAACCAAACTCTCCGGCTGAAAACGCAGGTATGACGGCGGGCGATCGTCTCGTTGCTGTTGATGGTCAGCGATTAAACCAACTCGGAGATCTGCAAACAATTCTCAACCGCCGCCCCAAAAGCGCTGTGTTCACTATCAGCCGTGAGGAACAGCAGCAAGAGCTGCGTGTCAGTTTTTAAGGCATTTAGCTATCTGCCTTCACTTATTGTCAGGAGAAAATTGACTAAAGATGCTTTACCTACCAATTGACCTTATTATTTTCCTCACCCTTTCTGATGATTATTGAAGCAAAGGTAGCCCTGCCTGTTCAATGACATCCCAGCATCTTGCCTTTTAGTCCAGCCGAGTAAACGAAGGACACAGCTTTTTGTTTGGTAAGGCATTGTAACCAGACGCGCTAAAGGACAGTACTGGTTACGTAATCTATTTTTGACTCACAAGTATTGCTTTAATTGATCACCCTTACTCTTAGTTGTTTAAGCTTTACTATCGCTGAAACCTCTGATATTATTTCAATGGAAACATATATGGGAATGCCTTTCATTTAAGACTAAGTTGGTCAAGTTTTTGATCCACACGAGCAGTGAGCAATCAAATGATTGCTGTTGCTTCAGTCTTACATTGAAACTTCTCTGGCTGTTTCATGTGGGTGTTTTGCGTTGTTTCTAACCACTCTGTAGTTGCGACTGAGCAATTGCAAAGACGTTTCACTACTGATTTAGGTAGTTCGAGCGCTTAGCTCGAGAAACACCGCTGATTTCCCCAAGTAATAATTCTCTACAATTGTTTTACAGGTGTTTACATGGAAACATTAGCCTTCATTCATGCTGCCATTGCACATGAAGATCCTACTCCTGATCCTGAAGTCAGAGCGTTTGAAAACATTGACTTTAAAGCATCTAGCTCGATCGCTATGTGTCTCGTTGCAGCGGGAGTTGTGGCTGCAACTGTGTCTCACGCTGATCAAGCCCAAGCAGCTATCTATTACGGACAGCGAGGCTCTAGTGTCGCATCACTCCAGTCAGCACTTGGAGTCAGCCGTGATGGAATTTTTGGTCCTCAAACCAACTCAGCGTTGCGGACGTTTCAGTCTCGAAACGGGTTGGTTGTCGATGGAATTGCTGGACCCGCTTCACTATCAGCTTTAGGCTTATCTCCATCTCTGGGTGGCAGTCAAGGACCGATCGCTGGTGGGACTTATGTGACGGCTGGCAGCGGGCTACTGGTTCGTAATGCTCCTGCCGGTTATGTCATTAGTAGCCTTGGCTATGGTCAACGGGTTGGTCTCACCGGTGCACAGCAATACGCAGGAGGACGCACTTGGTCTCAGATCTCCGGCGGTGGCTGGGTTGCCAGTGGCTATTTGAGCAGTAGTGCTCCTGGTCCTCGTCCTGGTCCTAGCCCGATTGGGGATGGTGCTCGTGTTAATGCTGGTAGTGGTCTGCTTGTACGTAATGCTCCGGCTGGCTATGTTATTGGTAGCCGAGGCTATGGTGAGCGGGTTGGTCTAACAGGTGCAGAACAGTTTGCTGGTGGTCGCACTTGGGCACAGATTAGTGGTGGTGGCTGGGTTGCGAAAGACTACCTCTTTTAACTGATTGAGTCCAGTTAAGAATTTCACGATCGCTAAAGCATTCTTAACTTCTTTGAAGAAACTGGCGCTGCTCATCATTTTATGGTAAGCAGCGCCAGTTTTTTAGGACAAGACATTTTATGCTGAGTCCAAAATTGCTATTACTGACTTCGGCATCAATTGATCCTTAAACCAAACAATTCTGGCAGAGGTATTTTGAAAATTCACGCCTGCCTTCTCCAAGTTCAGCCGTTCTGAGATTGCTAAGATCAGGTCATCGCGCCCCGACTGACGCACTTGAGAGAATTTTTTCTGCAAATATTCGGGTCGCCAGTAGCCGACAATTTCTAACAAAAAGGTGCGTCCATTGGGATGAACGAGTCGAAAGTCGGGGATCATGACGCTACCAGGAATCGGAATTAGATCGACTTCGCGTTCAAGTTGCCACTCGGTTTTGGCTTTTGACCAGCGATCGACAAACCCCGCTTCCAGCATACTGTCGTAGGTTTTACCAGGTGGATAATGCGTCACTAAGCCGCAGCCTGCGTTCAGATTAAAGCGACCCGATCGCAGTTCGCCAGAATATGTCTCTCGCTGTTGCAGAGCAGCACTCAGGCTCCATTTCGTTACGTGCAGTAGGGCAGGCAGCAACATTGCCAGTTGCAACCCATAGCGTGTATTTGGCTTAAAAAGACTGGTAGGACCATCGATCGCCAGCGTAAAGCCATGATCTGCATCCCCTTCAATGTAGGTCATCAGGCGAAACAGCTTGAGATAGCGAAACAGCAGCTTGTACTCGCCAGGATCGTTACGATGTGCGTTGATGATGACATGGCTGGCGCGATAAAAAACGCCCTGCACTTGCGACAGATTATAACGATGCAGTAGTGCCTCTGCAGTCGGTGCTTCAAAGCTGGTCAAAATTTGGTTTTCGGTCAGGTCGGCGTACAGCCCAGTCTGAATGTGGGCTGGCAGAACTTCGTGCTCTAATTCTTGGCTAAGGCTTGCTGCAAGCTGATCTAGCGTTACCTGCGTAGCTGTAGCGCCACCCGCCCGCTGTGCTGAGAGCGCAAACACTCGCTGGCGCAGCATCGGAGGGTCAAGCGGACTAATTGTTTCAAAGCGACTGAACGTATCGCTACTCAGCAGATGAGCCAGACCCCGCTTGATCCGGTAGTCAGTGCTTTCACCTTCCAGGGCTTGTAGTTGCTGATTGAGTGCGCCTCTGGTGCCAGTTTTGGCATTTTGGAAAAGGGTGATGACATCGTTAGCGATCGCCAGATTTGGTGCCTCGATCGCCAACCGTTTAGGCACAATTTCCTCACCGTTGTAGCGATGCATCAGCAAATCAGTTGGTAACATTGCCAGGTTTTAGACCGTTATGGGCATGACGCAGTTGAGAACTACTACCGAAAGTTAGATCCTCAAAAGTGAGGACAAGTATTAAGTTTTACATAGCTTACTTCAGCTGTTGCTGCTTGCTACAGAAATCGATCACGCCGGGTCTTAGATTCTTTAGCGATTGAACAGCATTGAGTTCAACTCAGTAGTATGATCGCAAACAGTTCAATGCTAGAAAGATTTTAGCGTTGAACACATTTTTATCGCTGTTTGACTTCATACGATTACAGCTAATTGCACTTTCTAAACGACTTACCTCAAACGCCCAATGGTAGCTACCCCTCCGTCAGGTTCTCGTGCCCAATATGAAACGGACGACAACCGAGCCAAAGTCGAATCGCTGTTAGCAGAACCCAGGCAGGACGGCGAAATTGATTTAGAGTTTCTTTACACTAGAGATATCGAATTTCGTCAAGAAACAATCTATTTCATCGTGGTCGATCGCTTTTGTGATGGTGATCCTGAAAACAACGAAGGACCGAATCCAGAGCTTTTTGATCCTGAACGGCAAGACTGGGGCAAATACTGGGGTGGCGATCTGCAAGGCGTAATCGACAAGCTTGATTACCTCAAAAACTTAGGTGTCACGGCTCTCTGGTTAACGCCCTTGTTTGAGCAGGTAGAAGCGCTCTTTGTGGATAACGCTGCCATGCATGGCTATTGGACGCGAGACTTCAAACGCCTCAACCCTCGCTACATTGGCAAAGGCGAAGATCCATCGTTAAACCGCACTCAAGAGCAAAAAAACACGACCTTCGATCGCCTCATTGAAGAGTTACATAAGCGCAACATGAAGCTGATCCTTGACATCGTGTGTAACCACAGCAACCCTGACTTCAGTGGCAAAAAGGGCGAACTCTACGATGATGGTGTCAAGATTGCCGACTTTAACGACGACGAGAACGGTTGGTATCACCACTACGGCGAAGTGACCGACTGGGAAGACGAGTGGCAAGTCCAAAACTGTGAACTGTCTGGATTAGCCACCTTTAACGAAAACAATAGCGACTACCGCGCTTACATCAAAGCAGCCATTAAGCAATGGCTCGATCGGGGCGTCGATGCTCTGCGTGTGGATACCGTTAAACATATGCCCATCTGGTTCTGGCAGGAGTTTAATGCTGATATTCAGAGTTATCGACCCGATGTCTTTACGTTTGGCGAGTGGATTTATAATCATCCCGCAGACGATCGCTCCGTTGAATATGCCAATCAGTCTGGCATGACGCTGCTTGACTTTGGCTTGTGTGTTGCTATCCGCGCCGCACTTGGGCAAGGAGCCGAAGGTGGGTTTCATCTTGTTCAGGAAGTCTTCGACCTGGATCACCGCTACTTTAGGGCAAACGAGTTGGTGACGTTTGTCGGCAACCACGATATGCCCCGGTTTCAGTCGTTGAATGCCGATCCAGACATGTTGAGGGTCGCGATCACCTTGATCATGACCAGTCGCGGCATTCCCTGCATTTATTACGGTACAGAACAGTATCTCCACGACGATACCAATGGGGGCAATGATCCCTACAACCGCCCCATGATGACGCAGTGGGACACCGACACTGAGATGTATCGCTCAATCCGCTTACTCTCTGGTTTGCGTCGCTTGAATCCTGCCGTGTCGATGGGTGGGCATTGGCAAAAGCACCTTGAACCTGATGTTTACTGCTATGCCAGACGGTATCGCGACTCCATCTGTTTTGTCGCGCTTAACCGGGGCGAGGCAACAACGATCGCCGACGTTGAGACAGAATTACCGGATGGTGAGCATACCTGTGTACTCACCCGTAATAAGTTTGAGGTGAGTCATGGCAAGATTCATAGCCTGGAGCTCCCCACTTGCAGCGCGATCGTCCTTAGCCACGTCGGCGAACGGGTTAGAGGTCAGACGATCGTGCGTGTACAGCTTAACGGTGTACAGACCCAACCTGGCGAAACGATCGTCGTCGTCGGTGACTGCCCTGAACTAGGTAACTGGGACATTTCCAAGGCGTACCCGCTGGAATACATCAACACCAATACCTGGTTTACTGAAATCCCTTTTAATGAAAGTGTGGGCAAAATGGTCACTTACAAGTACGCCATGTGGCGGGACGGTAAGGCACCGCTACGCGAAAATTTGGTTGCTCGTCGCTGGGTCATTGCTAGTGAAGGCACCGCTAAATGGCGCGATGTGTGGGCTTCAGAGCAGGAATCTTGAAGCCTACACATCGCTTGGGGTTTGATTACTCTTACGACTTGAATCTTGCAGTTAATCGCCAGATCACCCGGTTCGGTGACGCTAGTGGATGAAGTAGTAATGAACCAGTTGCCCGTAATGTGAGTCCAAGCTTACGAATTTGCTTTGCGACTCGAGAAAGTTGCCACTATTCAGGTGCTTTCGATCGTATAGCCGTAGCCATACTAGTTAGGATGGGGCGCAGGGGTAGAACCCCGGGCTGGGGGCGAAGCCCCCACACCCCTTTGATCCCAATGTCCTAAGCTCTGTGGCGATCGCTATAAAACCTCGTCAACTAGCTCTTTTGTCTGCTTTCAGTCTCAATCCGTATAGTACGCTCCTGAAATGAGGATGACTTTACTTTTTAAAACGAGATGGCTTTGCCAATTTGATCAGTAAGCGGCTATTCTGCATAAGGCTGCGCTCCGACCGATGCCATCCAAAAGTTTTTCCGACTGTAAGCTAGCAAGAAACGTATGCAACCTTTTCGTCATTTGTTTGTTATGGGTGTGGGAGTTCTAGCTGCCTTCAGTAATCCAGCTCCTAATCAAGCCCAGACTGCTTCTCAAAGCGATGAACCGCAGTTCCTTTCACTATCAGAAACGACGGTTACCTCAGAGCCAGCTAGCCACAGTACACCGAAGTACGCTGCTGTTAAACCAACGCTGTCTAAAGTGGTTGTTTCTCCAACAGTGACACCCGAAACAATCGGTGCTAGAGACATTAACTCTATAAACAGGCAGTCGTCTGCGATCGCCATCGCCAAAGCTGCCTCAGAAGGGAAATTATCGACGGCTGTGAAACCGTTTGCGATCGCGCAAGCCACTCCCTCGCCAGCGCCCAACCTTGCCCCTGCACCTGGCACCTCGCCAGCGCCCAACCTTGCCCCAGTGCCTTCTGGCATCACGCCGCCACTTGCTACTCCAGACCCAGGTTCTTCACGACCGCTGGGTCCTGCTAAACCTGGCAATGCGCCTGACTACCTCAACCCAGACCCAAACCCACTGAATTTTCCGACCAAACCAGAAGAAGTCAGACTTCGAGGTATACAGCCGATTACCCTGCAACAGGCGATCGAGCTAGCACAGCGCAACAATCGCAGCCTTCAAGTCAGCCGCTTACAGTTGGAACGCAGCCGAGCCTCGTTACGGCAGTCTCAAGCCGCCAACTTCCCCACTTTGAGCGCTCAAACCAGCTTGAATCGAGCCCAATCAGCTAATGGCGGTGGTGGGCAAAACAACGCGCTGTCACAACTGTTAGGTATTGACAACAGCAATGACGGCAGTGCAGTGAACAACACTTTTAGCGCCTCGGCAACGCTAAGTTATGACATTTTCACCTCGGGTCGTCGTCCAGCAACCATTCGAGCCGCCGAGAGGCAACTGCGATCGGATGAACTCCAGGTCGAAATTAATCAAGAGCAATTGCGGTTTGATGTGGCAGGCGACTACTACAACTTGCAGCAGAATGATGAAGCCGTTCGCATTCAGCAAGCCTCAGTACGAAACAACGAAGCCAGTTTGCGCGATACGCAAGCCTTAGAACGTGCAGGGCTAGGCACTCGTTTTGACGTGTTGCAGTCTCAAGTGCAGTTAGCGAATGCGCGACAGAACCTCACCAACGCGAGCGCGCAGCAACAGATCTCTCGACGACAGCTCGCACAACGACTCAGTATCTCACCCGCGATCGATTTGGCAGCGGCTGACCCAGTAGACGTTGCTGGCGAGTGGAACCTATCGCTAGAGGAAAGCATTGTCTTAGCGCTGAAAAATCGTGCAGAGCTAGAGCAACAGCTTGTGCAGCGAGAGCAGGCACAGCAACAGCGTCGAGCCGCTCTGGCAGCGCTGGGACCTAACGTTACCGCGCAAGCACAATATTCACTCTCTGACAACCTGGGCGACAACACTCGTATTGGCGATGGCTACGCCTTTCAGCTCGGAGCAAACTGGACGCTCTACGACGGTGGTGCAGCCGTTGCTCAAGCACGGCAGGCTGAAGCAAACATTGCGATCGCAGAGGAGACGTTTGCCGATCAAAGTAATCAAGTCCGCTTTGCTGTTGAACAAGGCTATGCCAACTTGCTCTCTAACTTTGAAAACATTGGCACTACGACGCAAGCCCTGGGGCAAGCGCAGGAAGCATTACGTCTAGCGCGTCTTCGCTTCCAGGCTGGAGTTGGTACTTCCACTGATGTCATCAACGCTGAAAACGCCTTAACTAACGCTGAGGGCAATCGGGTAAACGCAGTCATTGGCTACAATCGATCGCTTGCATCACTCCAGCGTGCGGTGACCAATCTGCCGATTGCTACGGGTACAACGATTCCGGGTCTTGCTTCACCTGGCGGTAGTACATCCTCCAGTCCATCTGCTCCGAGTCCATCAAGCCCTGATACAACGCCAGTACCAATGCCTAATAGCAGTGCGCCCAATGCGTCTCCTTCGGGTGCTCCAACGCCTTGAGTTCCCTGTTTTTGTTACAGCTTTTGTTACACTGAGCTGCAACCTGATTTTGTCCTACCCGTTCGGTTTGTTAGACACAAGGATCTCACAATGACTTCGCACGTCACCGCTGCCCGTTTACTCCATGATGCTTCTCGTCGATCGCTCTTCAGTCGAAGCCTCAGCGTCATTGGCACCGTTGCCGTTTTGAGTGGTGGTACTGTATTGGCGCAGTCTGCTGACACGCTATCAGACGCTGCACCGGAGCAGCAGACTCCATCGTCAGCTTTAGAAGTGCCTTCGCTCAATGCTCCCAGTGTCGATCTCCCGATCGCGCCTGCTGCCCCCGAAGCCTTCCCCACCCGTGAAACTCCTTTGGATCTAGACCGTGCGATCGCGCCATCGTCCTCTGGTGCCGCAAGTGGTGTTAACGACCAGTACATTGATTCAACCAGCTATAACATTGGAGCCACTGAGCGCAGTAGCGCTATTGCCAAGCGCACTCAACTGCTGCCGGTCACGTCATCCATGAGTGTTGGCTCGTCGGCAGCCAGTGATTACAGCGTTACGCCTGGTCGCACTACTCCGTCTGTAAGAGACTATTACTATCGCACCTTGCGTCCCCCCGCTATGCTGGGCAACGGCAACATTCGGCTAGTGTTTCCCCTTTCCATTCCAGCGCCGATTACCTCCGTGTTTGGCTGGCGGTTGCATCCAGTTTCAGGTGAACAACGCTTCCATGCGGGTACAGACTTAGGCGCACCGATGGGCACCCCTGTGTTGGCTGCTTATGCGGGTAAAGTCGCACTGGCGGATTTTCTGGGTGGCTATGGTTTAGCTGTGGCGATCGACCACAATCAGGGCACTCAGCAAACGCTCTACGGTCATCTATCTGAAATCTTCGTCAAACCTGGTGAGGTTGTGAAGCAAGGCATGGTGATTGGACGAGTCGGCAGCACAGGAGTCTCGACTGGACCACACCTTCATTTTGAGTTTCGGCAGCTTACCACCGAAGGCTGGGTGACGATGGATCCCGGCGCACAGCTCGAATATGCCCTGGCACAGTTCGTTAAATCCTTTGATTTTGCTCAAGCTAAACCCGGAGAGGTGCTTGGCTTGGGCGGTAGCCTTGGTGCCGTGAATGTAGGCGCCAAAGGCGACATTACTGTGCAGACAGAAGAACTAAAAAAACTGAGCCGTGAGGTAGCCGTGAAGGGGCAGGGATAGAGGCAAAAGGTAAACAGCAAAAGGTGGCGGGGCGATCGTGATGAACCATGATCTCGATGAACGTGATTACCAGAAGCAGGTTGAGCGATCGATTGCGATCTTGCAGCAAGACCTGCCAACCCTCTTTGAACGTGACATTTCCTACGATATTTACAGACACGACATTGACTTTCGCGATCCAGTCAATCGGTTTAAAGGTAAGCGCAACTACCGCATTATCTTTTGGACGCTGCGGTTTCATGGTCGCCTCTTTTTCACAGAGCTTTTTTTTGACTTGCATGAGGTCAAGCTAACTAGTCAAACAACTATTCGTGCTGACTGGACAGTGCGCGGCACGCTGCGAGTGCCCTGGAAAGCCAAACTGCTCTTCAACGGCTACTCCCTCTATACTCTGGATCAGGAGGCGTTAATCAGCGAACACGTTGACACCTGGGATCGTTCACCTGGAGAAATTTTGCGACAGTTTGTAAGCAAGGGCTAAGTGCCATCTGTACGCAGAAGGCAGCTTTCTCGGTCAGCGGCTTTAATGTTTACCTCCTCTGTCTGTGTTGAGCGTAGTCAAACGAATCAACTGGTATGAGCGCTTGAGTGATCAGGTTAAGATGTCTAGCTCAGACTTGACAGGCTGATGGCTCAATCTTCCTATTGCTTAAAGAATAGGCAGCTTTAACCAGGTTGAAAGCTCGTATGCCAACCAGTCCATTTCTGACGTAGTAAGCGGTGGCTGGCTCTTAATTTCGTACTCCTGTGTGCCTGCCCAAACCGCTAGATAGGGTTCAGCTTTGGTTTGAGCGCTGTCAGCTTTACGGTACTCTAGCCGACTAATCTGCTGGCGCGGCGCGGTCAGAGAACGACCGACTTGAAACCCTAAGCGCTTTTGAGCGAGAGAAATCTGCTGCTGGTCAATGTGAAGCTGCGCTTGTCCCATACGTGATGGCAGGAGAATTTCTAAACTGTTTGCATCTTTGGTGAGAGAGATTTTAGTCCCAGCAGGTTTTGCAATCGTCGCGATCGGGGATGAACGACGACCGCCTTGTTCCAGAGCCGCTAGCGCTTCTTGCGCTGAATGCACCCGTTGCTCCAGATTGGGATTGGTCAGCCAGCCCAGCCAGTCTGCATACGCTGGGCTGAGATCAGCAATTTGTTCAAAGTCGAGTTTCATGCCTTTGTGCGGCAGGCTCGATGGGTGAGCGCCTGCCAGCATTGCCGTCAACGTCGCGCCCAAACTATAGAGGTCAGAGGCTGGTATCGCTCGTCCACTAAACTGTTCGGGTGGCATGTAACCATAGGTGCCAACCACCGTAAAAGCACTGGTATCGCCAGTACTGGTGAGCGCTTTGACGGAGCCAAAGTCCACGAGATAGACCTGACGGTTTGCCAGCAAAATATTACTGGGTTTAATATCGCGATGCACGATCGGCTGTTGTTGCCCATGCAAATAAATCAGGATGTTCAACAACGCTTTGGCAAGCTGTTTTGTTTCTACTTCGGTAAAAAGCCGCTGCTCTTGCAGGCACTGCTCTAGCGATTTGCCTGGAACATAGGTCTGAATGAGGGCAAGTGCTTTATCGTTGGGCAGTTGGTGTTCAAAAAAGCCCAAATAGCGCGGGATGGACGGATGCGAAAGCGCTTTGAGGATTTCGACCTCGCGCTCAAAAAGTTTCAAGTCATCCCATTCCAGAGCATCATCCAGAAACAACAGTTTGATGACCACCTGGTCTTGTGTTTCTAGATCTCGGGCAAGCAACGTCCAGCGTCCAGTTTGTTTGCCAATTTGCCGCTCTACTTCGTAGCGATCGCCCAATATTTGACCAGCCATCGTCTGTCACCAATGTCTCTAGGTTTGGTTATAACTCTGGTGACGAGAAACAGCAATGCGATTATTACGGTCGTTCAACGTCTTTATGTGTATGCCAATCCTTTTCTAGCTGTTATCCTACCAACTTTTGACTGGCAGTGAACGCTGGTGGCTTGGCAACTGCTCACTTAAAGGTCCGGAGGATTGCGATCGCTCACAGTCTAAACCGCCTGGCGACGAAAAAAGGGCAACAGAACATCGTTGACCTTTTCATGCCAATCCTCTTGGGGATAGTGTCCTACTTCTTCTAGTTCCACCCACTCTGCGTTGATAAGAGACTGGGTAAACTGTTGTGCCATTGCTAGCGGCAGCCATGGATCACGGCTACCCCATGCCACCAAAATCGGCTGCTGCCATTGCTGAAAACCTGCTTCTAGTTCTGCTGTCACCTGCTTGAGTTGGAGCCTTTGAATTGTTGCCAGTAGTGCGCGTCCTGCGTCAGAACTTCTTAAAAAGGGTCGTCGATAAATATCTAGATCGTCGTCTTCAATACGGTAGCCGCCGCCACCTTCTAGTGTGCGATCGACTAGCAATGGGTCTTGGGTCATCATGTCGCCGATTAGAGGGATGCCCAGTCGCCGTATTTTCCAGGGCAGTTTGGCAACTGTCGTCAGTGGAGTATTGAGAATCACCAGGCGATCGATGTGTTCTGGGTGACGGAGTGCATATTGCAAGCCCACTGAACCCAGAAACCCTTGTACAACCAGAGAGAAGCGCTTGAGTGCCATCGCGTCGAGAAAAGCCTCTAATGCCTGTAGAAACGCTTCTGGCGTGTAAGCAAAATCGCGCGGATCCGGCTGGGCAGAAAAGCCAGAACCAATCCAATCTGGCGCGATCGCCCTAAAGCCGTGACTGGCAAGGGCTGGCAAAACACCGCGCCAACTATAGCTTTGCGCTGGAATGCCATGCAACAACAGAATGGGCGAACGATCGGAATGACCAGATGGCTTTACTTCACGATAAAACCAGGTCAGCTTGCCTACCTCAAGCCAGTTTTCCTCTGTTGCCACAATGTTTTCTGCGCTACGTTCTGTCGTCTGAGCTTACCGCTTGATGTGATCGCAGAGCAAGCTAGTAGACAACCGCCCCATGTGAAGCGACTGTACCGAACTTGAACCTACCTGCTAGCACAGGAAACCCAAACTAGCAGCGTCTTACAGCCCTTTGACCGCTCGTTCTACCCGGTAAAAATCGGCTAAGTGATGGCTTCAAGACGTAAATTTTCATTAAAAGCTGATTTTGTAGCTTTAGATACAGAATTGTCTGTTATATTGGTTGGTAAGAATAGAAAAGAGAAAAAGGAAAGCGAATTATGTCTACCCAAGAGCAAGCACGTGCTTTAGCAAACCGCAGTCAACACACCGTTAAGAACCGTGAACAGTCTGCGCTAAGCCGTATGGCTATTGAAATTGGTGTCTCCAGCGAAACGGCTGTACGGAATCAACCTCGCGGCGCTGGCATGAGCTGAAGCGAGTGACGGGCAGACGCATTCAAAGTTTAGAAAACAGGCGTGATCTCTAGTGGGATTACGCCTGTTTTCGTTAGGAGTGTGGTCGTCGTGAGATCGTTAGGCGTGAGCAACCTGACGCAGCGATCGGATCGTGGCAATCATGCAGTCTGCTGCCCGATCGATGTCTTGCTCAGTATTAAACCGTCCAATGCCAAAGCGGATAGAGGCATATGCCAGAGCTTCTGTTAGTCCTAATGCCTGCAGCACATGAGAAGGGGCAAGCTTGGCAGAAGAACAAGCAGAACCCGACGAAACCGCAACCATCGGTTGCAAGCCTAGAAGCAGTGCCTGTCCGTCTACGCCTGCAACACTAACGCTCAAATTTCCGGCTAACCGCTGGGTTGGATGACCGTTTAAGTGCAATCCGTCTAGTGTGGTCAGTTGCTGCCAAAGTCGATCGCGCAAGGCCTGAATCTGCTCAGTTTCCTCTGGCATAGCCGCGATCGCCAACTCCACTGCCTTCGCAAAACCAACAATCTGAGGGGGGTATAGTGTGCCTGATCGGAATCCACGCTCCTGCCCACCGCCATGTAGTTGAGGGGCTAATTGCACTCTAGGCTTACGCCGTCGCACGTAGAGCGCCCCAATCCCTTTTGGACCATAAACTTTGTGGGCGGTGAGAGCCATCAAGTCAATCTGCATTGCCTCAACATCAAGGGGAATTTTGCCGATCGCCTGCGCTGCATCCGTGTGAAACAAAACTTGCCGTTCATGGCACAGCGCGCCGATCGCGGCTAGCGGTTGCAACACGCCAATTTCGTTATTTGCTGCCATTACAGACACGAGAATGGTGTCCGATCGTAGTGCTTGCTCCAAATCTGTCAGCGACACCAGCCCCTCTGGCTGTACAGGCAACACCGTCACTTCAAAGCCCAACGTTTGCAAATAGCGGCAGGGATCAAGCACCGCACTATGCTCAGTGGCGATCGTCACAATATGGCGACCTCTAGTAAGGTACGCTTCTGCAATCCCCTTAATTGCTAGATTATTTGCCTCTGTCGCTCCGCTAGTAAAGATAATTTCTTCCGGTGTCGCACCGATCGCTGTAGCTAACGTCTCCCGTGCCTGCTGCACACCTGCTTCTGCCTCCCAGCCGTACAGGTGACTACCGCTCGCCGCATTACCAAAGTGCTCTGTAAAGTAAGGGAGCATTGCGGCCAATACACGCGAGTCAACGGGTGTTGTAGCATGACCATCGAGATAAATGGGGCGCTCAACCATGCAGACCTCTGAGGTCATGCCGCACATTCTTACAGTCGAATCTCTTCATACTTCATAGTTTAGACGATCGCCATGAGGGGACATGAACACACCATTCGCTACAACATCATCAGCGGCTGCTTTATGCCACGTAAGGATTGACGGCGATCCCCCAGCTTCCTAAGATGAGAGTAAGATTAAAGAGTGTAAAGAAAAGTTACGCATCTGTATCAGCCTAGTCCTACGAAAGCCACTACTCCCCATGTCCACTCCTCCAGCGTTTTTGACCAGCCGATCGGTGCGATCGCGGTTCGAGCAACTTCTGCGCCACACAGCTGTTCTCCTGTTTGCTTTAGCACTCTGGCTTAGTCCAATCAACGGTTTAGCGTCTTCCGTAGCTCATGCCTACAACAATCCTGAATTGCTGCCAGATGTGCAAACGCCCATCATTGATTTAGCAAACGCCTTAACTGGCGCACAGGAGGCAACTCTAGCAAAAGATTTGGAAGACTTTGAACAAGAGACAGGTTGGAAGCTGCGGGTACTGACTCAGTTTGAGCGTACACCTGGTAGCGCAGTGAAAGACTATTGGGGGCTGGATAACCATAGTGTGCTGCTGGTCGCTGATCCGCGTGGCGGTAATTTGCTCAACTTTAGTGTGGGTGACGATTTTTATCCGTTGATGCCTCGCACCTTCTGGATTGAACTACAAACTCGTTTTGGCAACCAGTTCTTTGTGCGCGAACATGGTGAAGATCAGTCGATTCTCGAAGCGCTGGCATCAGTTAAAACGTGTATACGTCGAGGTGGTTGTCTGGTAGTGCCTGGATTGCCGCCAGAACAGTGGGTTTTGACGTTGATCACCTCTATCGTGGGGGGGGTAGTTTGCGGCTTTGCTGCCAAGCCGCGTAAAGAGGGGCAGGTCGTGGCATGGCAGTGGGCACTCATCTTCTCTCCGCTCTGGGGCATTCTCTTCATTGCCTTTGGTATTGGTCCTGTTGTGACTCGTACTTCTGATTGGCTACCACTGTTTCGCAATATTGCTGGGTTTGTCGTCGGTGCGCTGGCTGCCTTTTTGGTGCCTGTGCTGAGTCGTAACCCTTCCTCTGACGAAGTGTAAGTCTGTTTAAATCCAGTTTTCTAGCTTTTGCTTGCGCCTCTTGGGGTGACGATCGTAAAGTATCGCCATTTGGGTCTAGCGAGTGTAGGCTGATTACCACAGGCAGTTTTTGTTTTTGTAAAGGGTTGCGATGGAATGGCACACAACAGATGCTCAAAGTCTGGCGATTATCGATCGCGAGATTGGCGAACACATCTTCTCACCTGCCGAATATGAACTGGTTCGGCGCGTCATTTATGCCACGGCTGACTTCGAGTACAAAGCGTTAATTCGTTTTGCAGATGCAGCGCTACAGTCTGGGGCAGCGGCTCTTGCAGCGCGAAGCACGATCGTCGTCGATGTGCCGATGGTGCAGGTTGGCATTACCACCAATATTCAGAATACGTTTGCCAATCCTGTCTATTGCAGTATGGAAGCGCTAACCCGTCCTCAAAAGGAAAAAACTCGTGCGGCTTGGGGCATTGAGACACTAGCTCGACGCTATCCAGAGGGTATTTTTGTTGTTGGGCAGGCACAGACTGCACTCATGGCATTAGTTGATTTAATTGAAGCGGAGGAAATCCGTCCGGCGCTCATCATCGCTACGCCCTCTGGCTTTGTTGATATAGAAATCGCGAAAAAACGTTTGGCGGATTCCCTCATTCCCCACATTCGGATCGAAGGGCGCAAAGGCAGCCCCGTTGTGGCAGCGGCGATCGTCAACGGGCTAGTAGACTTGGCTTGGCAAGCCTACGGGCGAGAGCAAACGGGTGTGATGTAAAAACGTCAAACGGTGTAAGAGAGGGAATAAGCTGCTCACTCTCTGAATCGTTCTCGGCTGCAAGCGCCTCAACCGACTGCTGCTAGGTTTTCCTTACCAATTGGTCGAAGGTCGATTGCGAGACGATCGACGGCGTGGACGACTGAGTTCGATGGCACCACCACGGTCGTTGTTCTCATACTGCTCTCGTGACTGCAAATCGCGTTCTGACTCGAACTGATCGCGGCGAGCTTGCTCATACTGCTCCTGCTCATTCAGCGTGTAGCTCACCTCAACAAACGTCTCGCGCAGTAGCAAAGGGTAATCGCTTACCCAAAGGTTATGACTGGAAATGTAAATATCGGATGTCTTGCTAATTCGACCTAGATCGCCCCGATTAGACATCACCACCATTTCTGCTGCATCACCAATCGCGATCGCTTGATATTCTCGCTTGAGCGGTACTTGCAGCCGACTTGTAAAACCTGTTTCATCGCCCACAACCAGGTTAAAGCGGCGCTCTCTGTTTTCTACAATTACCAACTCGCCCCGTTCATTCACCGTTTCTTCTTTACCAATCAGTTCCTCGGTAACGTAGGCATCGACAACATCTCCGTGCCAAAAACCGCTATAAGGGTACTTGCGAAACTCAATATTTTTCAGGCTTGCCCAAAAAACAGGCCCCCACAACCAATACAGACCCGTCACAATACCCAGTAAAAACCGGAGGAAGCCAAAGCCCTCACCCAAAAGACCGCCCAACAGGAGAATGACCGTAACGCCACCGATCGAAATCAGCAGCCGCAGGAGCAAAGCAGGAAACTTTCCCCAGCAGTAGATGTACTGCGGACCAGTAGCCGTCGCCGGAATCAATGTTTCAAAGGTCTTACGAGTCAATGGAATGAGCATGGCTGATGGGTGCGATCGCAAGCAGACGAATTGCTACGAGCCTAACATTAGACGAAGGACTCAGCCTACTAACGCTTACTAATCATCTGTAAGCGTTCCTTAAGAATTGGTTTGAAACGTGTCTTATAGTTAAAACCGCGACTATAGAAACAAAGTCCGCTGATACAGACTGGTGGAACGCAAGGGTTTACAGCCGTTTTCACTTGCATGAGTCACACTTCCGCCCATCCACTCATCAACCCATCATTCTCACCTGTGGTTTACCCATCTGAGAATCGCTGTAGAACCCTGCGTCAACTGTTTATAGTCCTTCGGTTATGGCTGCGCTAGTGCCCGTGTAGCCGCGCTTCAGTTGCCAAAGCTACAAGACTTTGAACTGCCTGCCTTTGCTCCTGTTACCAAATCAAGCTGACTAAAAGCGTGAATGTACGGACTTAAGAGAGCAACATTAAATAATCTTTGAAGGGATTTGAGTACTCTATCGGATGGTGCTGGCAAGGAAAGGCAGCAGAATGAATACAGAACTGAGGAACGCACTCGGAAAGGCTAGACCGGTATAGGGGGCAACTATGTTCGTTTAGCTTTTGCAAGTAGGAGAGCGTGCTTACAGGCAGACTGCCTGACCCTGGGGGCTTATTAGGGTCAGGCAATTTTTTTGGCAATTTTTTGTCCAGTCTCCATAGCAGCCGAAGGGGCGGTTAGGAAGGGGTGCAGTGGTAGAACCCCTGTCTAGGAGCGAAGTCCCGCGTCCTCTTTGTCTCAACTATTTCGACAGTTGCTGTAGCGCGTAAAGGATGCGCTTGAGTATGACTTTAGCAGCTTGCAGAACATCTCGACTTCACTCCTTAGTAATCGCTGAGATTGCCGTGACGTTTGGTGTAGCGTTCTGCCCAGCGAAAAAGGACGAGACCGATCGCAAAGTAAAGCCCACCATTCACCAGGGCGATGCCGAGTTGCGGTAAATCCAACGCTTGCTGTCGCGCCATAACGTTTCGTAGCAGCCCTGCACCCGGACTCATGGGCAGCAAATCGCCGAGTAGACGCAGGTTCCCCGTCCATTCCTCCGTTGGCACGCTGAGCAAGAACAAGAGCGCAAATTGAAAAATCCCCAACACTTGCTGAATGCGTTTAACCATCAATGCCAGGGAGCCGATCGCAAACGCTAGCCCGTAGGCTCCTAACAGCACCGTCAGCAGGGGTAGCCAAAGAGTCAACGGAAAAGCTAGCCAGCGCCCGGTTAACGCCATGATAATTACCAAAATGGCAGCGATTAGCCCCGCTTGCAGCAGCAGATCTGCCACTGCCCGCGCCAGAAACACCTGCGAGGCACTAAAGGGTGAAATGAAGAGTTGCTCTAACGTGCCAGTTTGCGCTTCTCGCTGTAGGGTGCCAGAAATATTTGCCATGATAAACAGCACCAGCGTCCAAAGCACGTAGCCAACAATAATGGCATCCAGCCGATCGCCAAACGCTAATCCCGGACCCGCGATATAGCTGGCGCTGAGAAAAAGTCCATAAAAGACGGCGGTTGAAATCACGATGCCGCCGATCGCTTCAAAGATGTAGCGGCGAAACTGAATACCAGCCCGCGTTAACTCGGCTAAAAGAAGTTCAAACATGGGCACCTCCAGGTACATTCATTGGCGTTAGGGTCGCTGGCGGTGACGGCGCTTGAGTCAGCTTCAGAAAAATATCGGTGAGTGTGGCGCGTTCGGTTTCGAGTCGCACGATCGGCAAAGGGTTCAAAACCTCCAGCACAGGATAGAGCAACGCCGGATCAGGAAGATGAATCACTGTGCCTTCCACGATCGCCCCCAGAGCCATCAACTTGGCACTGCGATCGGCAGGCAACTCAGACAACTCTACCCGGTAGACCGCTCTCGAAAACTGCTGAATCAGTGCCTTCGTCGGCTGCTCAGTGACAATTTCGCCATTGTTGATAATCGCGACGCGATCGGACAATTCCTCTGCAATGTCAAGCTGATGCGTGGTTAGAAGAATGGCACGACCTTCGCTAGCAATCTCGCGCACCAGACGCTTCACCGTTTGAGTTGCCTCTACATCCAACCCCAGGGTCGGTTCATCTAGCAGCAGCAACGGCGGCTCATGGATCAACGCCACAGCGATCGCCACTTTTTGCTGCATTCCTCGTGAGAGCTTTTGTACCCGCGTTGTACTCTTATGGCTCAACTCAAATCGTTCGAGCAAGACCCGCGATCGCTGCCGTGCGACCCGCCGTGATAAACCCCTTAAAACCCCAAAATACTCCAGATTTTCTGCTGGAGTCAGCCGCCAGTAAAGATTACGGCTACCCTCCAGCACTGCGCCCACCGATCGCAATGCCTGCGAATCACGATGAGGGTCGCGTCCAGCAATGCTCACCGTTCCGGCATCCGGCAGCACGAGTCCGGCGATCATTTTGATAGTCGTCGTTTTGCCTGCGCCATTGGGACCCAAGAACGCCAACACTTGCGTTGCCTCAATCTGAAGTGATACATCCTTTACAGCACGGGTTGTTTTGCCCTGAGCGCGGTAGGCTTTGTGCAAATGGTGGACTTGGAGCAGGGACATTACCGTACCAAAAAACTATCTGTTACAAAGCGTAACAAATAAGTGAGCCTGACCGTTTCTCTAAAAATTAAAGGCAACCCTGCACCCAGCAGCAAAGACGTCGCTACTTCTCAGTTCAACCGCTATTTACATTCGACCCTGCACGACTTATGACGATCGCCCAACTCTTTGATGGTGCCAATCTTTTTGTTTTGCCCTTTTGGGCTTTGATGATTGTGCTTCCCAATTGGAACATCACTAAACGAGTGATGACCTCCTACTTGCCCTTTGTTGCGTTGGCATTACTCTACCTTTATTTGATTTTCGGTACACTGAACACTGAAACGGCGCAGGCACTTGCTAACCCAAAACTGGCAGACATTGCTCGTTTTTTTAGTGATGAGCGAGCCGCTGCAACAGGCTGGGCACATTTTCTAGTGATGGATTTATTTGTGGGTCGCTGGATCTATTGGGAAGGGCAGCAGACGCATGTCTGGACGGTACACTCCCTTATACTCTGCTTATTCGCGGGACCGATCGGGCTGTTGTCGCATATGGTGACAGTTTTACTGGCACAGAAAGCACCGTCTATGATCGCTGCCTCTGAAATTCCTGCCGCGACAGCAGCAGTCAACACCACATCAGAAGTAGAACCGTAGCGCAACGGTCACTGACTCTGACCGCTGCCGCTACTTGCTTTGCTCATCCAGATGGGGGAAGCCATGCCTCTGCCGAACACGCCACTCTAAGAGAATATGTCATCTTTGCGTGGCGGCTTGCTGCTGATTAAAGAGCCGTTTGAAAGTTTTAATCGCTTGAGTCGTTAGTTCTTGGCGGAACACTAAAGGCGATTTAGAGGGGAAAGAGATGCTAGTACTGCAACCGTTAACCAGCCTGCGATCGCGCCTTCTTTTGAGGAGCGTAAGATTGTGCCGTTAGGAGCATACCTGCTCAAGACTGGGATGATTGTACTTGCCTACTGGGTGGTCGGTCGGTTGACAGTTTTCGTAGCCAATCTGGGTCTAGAAGACTCACCACTCTGGTTTCCTGCGGGCATTGCTCTGGGGCTTTTGCTACTAAGCAGCACTAATGTTTGGGTCGGTATTAGCGTAGGAAGCTTTTTGCTAGCAGTATCGGTCGGTTCAGCAGGGTCAGTCGCTTTCGCCGCTGCTGTTGGCACGACGTTAAGTGCGATCGCGGGCAAAGCACTGCTTCAACGTGCTGACTGGTCGCCGTCTCTCAGCAGCTTGCAGGATGCCCTCAAATTTCTGGCGCTGGGGGTTGTTGTACCACCTATGCTCAATGCCACTCTTCGTAGCCTCTATGCGTGCCTCGTGGGTCTAAGCCCCTGGCAGCAATTTAGCAGTCAGTGGTGGGCGATCGCGCTGGGAGACAGCCTTGGCATTTTGGTCCTGACTCCGCTGCTGCTAGTTTGGTTGAGCAACCCTCTGCCCAACGAGGTGCCATTCTGGACAAACGTTTCGGCGTTGTGGCAGCGATCGCGGCACCCAATGTCTCGTTGGCAAACCCTTGAAGCATGGCTATGGGTGACGCTACTGTTCAGCCTGAGTTGGTTCGTTTTTTGTACGTCTCTGCCCGTAGGCAAAGCTCGGTATCCGCTAGAGATCTTACCGCTTGCTCCGATTGTCTGGGCAGCCTTAAGGTTTGGGCAACGAGGTACTGTAGTGAGCGGTTTTATCGTTTCTAGTCTTGCCTTGTGGGGCTTAACGCAACATCAAGGTCCTTTTTTGATGGATGCGAATGGCAACACGCAACAAGCTATTCTCTTACTTCAAACCTTCGTCGGCGTCACGATGGGCATTGTGCTGATGCTAGCGGCTGCTGTAGCAGAACGGCAGCAAGCAGAAAGCCAACTGCGGTTTGCCGCCGATCGTGAGCGGTTGCTGGCTGAGACAGCACAGCGCATTCGACACTCGCTGGAGCTAGACGACATTCTCAACACAACGGTTTCGGAAGTGCGCCATCTGCTACAAGCCGATCGAGTTTTCATCATACGGCTTGAGCCATCGACACAGAGCGTATCAGGACACAACTTGACGGTTGCAGAATCGGTCAGCCCCGATTGGACTTCAGTGCAAAGTTGGGTGTCCGATCAGCGAGTCGCCCAAGAAATCGAAGCACTCTTTAAGCAAGAAACAGCCGAGAAGCCCTGTGATATGGAGCGTGTGCAAGCGATCGACGATACCAAGCAAGTAGACAATCCGCCACTCATCGCTGAGTACTATCGCTACTGTCAGGTCAGAGCAAGCATTGGTGTACCGATTATGGTGCATCACACCATGTTTGGCATTCTGCTGGTGAATCAATGCTCTGGTCCCCGACACTGGTTGCCGTTAGAGATCAACTTGCTGGAACAACTGGGTACGCAGGTAGAAATTGCACTTCAGCAAGGGCAACTTTATCAGCACCTCCGGACGCTGACAGTCAGTTTAGAAGGGCAGGTGCAAGAGCGCACTGCCGAGTTGCAGCAGCGAATGCAGGAACTGCAAAGTCTCAATCAGGTGAAGGATTTGCTGCTGCATGCCGTTGCCCATGACCTGCGGACTCCGGTACAGGGCATGTTAATGGTGCTAAACAGTTTAAGAAGCCGCTATAAGGACTGTGAAGCCGTCCCTGTGCCTTGTGGCAAACTCGATCGCATGGTGCAAAGCTGTGACCATCAGCTCAATTTGCTAAATTCTCTTCTGGAAGGGCATACAGACGATACGCCCACAACCATACTTCATTGCCAACCTGTGCCGTTGCATCAAGTCGTAGACACGGCTCTAGCAAACCTGAAACCACTTTTGGCAGAAAATCAGGTAACTCTCTGCGCTCACGTACCCTGCGATCTGCCGCCGATCAAAGCAGACTCACAGAAACTACGGCAAGTGTTTGAGAGCTTATTGTTTAATGCTGTCAAACATAATGCGCCCGGTTTAACGATCACACTCAATGCCACGATCGAGGCACCCTGCGCCCCAGGTACGCCACGCATGATCTACTGCGCGATCGCGGACAATGGTCGAGGCATGGATCAACCTCAATGCGATCGGCTGTTTCAGCTCTATGTACGGGGCATTGATAACCAGCACCTGACGGGCATTGGGCTAGGGCTGCATCGCTGTCGGCAGGTCATCACAGCGCATGGTGGACAGGTTGGCGTTGCCAGTCATCCCGGCAAAGGCTCTCAGTTTTGGTTTACGCTGCCCTTAGCAGATGGAGACGTAACCACTTCTAGCGAAAGAGCAGTTAAAACTTGACGGCACACCCCTGTTTTGGTCACCTAACGTCGTGCGATCGGTGCCCGTCTGCAATAGACTTCTGAAGGTTGTGGACACGATGTCGATCGGGTAACCCCTCTCAGCAAAACAGTAAGGATGGTGGTGCACACATTACAACCGACAAACCTGATATTCTAAGGCGGCATAAGCTCGCTGCCTTGCAACGCATGGAAAAACCGAGCAACATCGTCAGGATTGCTTGTGACTTATACCCTTCGTTCGGCTCTCATTCCCGTTGAGGATGGCTACGCTACGGTCGATGTCCACATTGAGGTCGATCGCATTGCGGCGATCGGAGCCAGTTTGCCCATCGTGGGAACGGCGATCGATGCTCAAAACAAGCTGTTGCTGCCCGGTTTCGTCAATGGGCACACCCATTCGCCCCAGTTTTGGCAGCGTGGATTGATTCCCCAATTGCCGCTAGAGCTATGGCTAGCCGATGTCTTTGATACATCACCGACACAGGTAGAGCAGGCATACCTGGGCGCAATGGGCACCGCCATCAACACCCTGATGTCAGGTGGCACCTGCGTGATGGATCATCTGTATCTCATGGCGGGACACGAACTCGAAAGTGTTGCTGCCGCCGTCCGTGCCTACAAAGAGATTGGCATTCGTGCTTTTATTGCACCGTTGATTCAAGATTTGCCCTTTGTAGCAGGCTACCCTGAAGGGCTAAAAACATTACCCCACAAGCCTTATCACCAATCCACCGCCGAAATTCTGGCATTGATGGAGGCGATCGTCGCTCACTTTCACGAACCAGAGGCGGGCATTCAAATTGCAGTAGGACCCACAGGCTTTCATCGCTGCTCGGATGCACTGTTTGAGGGGTGTCGAGACTTGAGCGATCGTCATCATCTTTGCCGTCATTCGCACCTGCTCGAAACAAAAGCGCAAAAAATGCTCGCACAGGAGCGTTACGGTGGCAGTGGCGTTAAACATCTCCAGCAGCTTGGCTTTTTGGATCACCGCACGTCGCTTGCCCACTCGATCTGGCTGGAGGACTCAGACATAGCAATCCTGGCAGAAACCAAGTCAACCGTTGTACACAATGCTCCTAGCAATCTGCGTCTGGGCAGCGGTATTGCACCCGTGCTGAAGTACCTGCAAGCTGGAGTCAACGTCACATTTGGTTGCGATGGAGCCGCCAGCAACGATGGTCAAGATTTGCTCGAAGCGATCAAGCTTGGTGCTCTGCTTCATAACGTCACTGATCCAGATTATAAGCACTGGATTACGCCCCATAAAGCAGTTGAAATGGCTGCGATCGGTGGTTTTACAGGGGTCAATTTAGCAGACCAGGCGGGTTCCCTCACTGTGGGTAAGCAGGCTGATCTAGTACTGTATGATCTCAAAAATCTGTCGCTGCTGCCGCGCACAGATCCGGTAAAGTTACTCGTTCTCGGTAGACCCAACGGTGTGGTGGATAGCGTCTGGGTGCGCGGTCAGCGAGTGGTCGCTGATGGCACCTTGCAAACGGTCAATGCTAACGACTTTGCACAAACTGTCTTTAACCGTCAGACCGCCAGCAAACCCCACTATCAAACGATTCACACCGTCGAAGCGCATTATCGTCGTGTGATGGGTTTGCCTGAATGTGGCGATTGAGTAGAGTGAGCGATCGTTCGTGTGGAAGCAGCCTGAATCTGCGCGATCGCACGTTTCCATCTGCAAGAAGGATGCTTCAACTAGCACCCAGGAGATGAGAAGCAAGACCGATCGCTCCACCTGCCAGCACTAACCAGGCAGCATTCACCTGAAAGCGAAAAACCGCGATCGCGCTCAACAGTGCCAAAACGATCGTCAGCCCATCAATGAAAGCAGCTTGTCCCAGAGTATACGTAACCCCTGCCATGAGACCCAGAGAGGCAGCATTCACCCCATCCAAAAAGCCACTTGCCCAGCGTGATTGACGCAGCTTTGGCACAAACGGATTCACAAACCAAACTAGCAGAAAGGCAGGCAAAAAAATGCCAACGGTGCCCGCGATCGCCCCGGCATTGCCAGCCAGCAAATAGCCCACAAACGTAGCCGTGGTGAACACAGGTCCCGGTGTCAATTGTCCGATCGCCACAGCATCTAACAGTTGCTGAGACGTTAACCATTGATGGCGCTCCACTAAATCGCGTTGTAGAAACGCCAACAAGACGTAACCGCTGCCATACAGCACACACCCAATCTTGAGAAAAAACAAAAAGACACTGACCCAACCGACAGAAGCAGCGCCGATCGCGGTGCCCCCAGCCTGTGACAACACCCCAGAAAAGGGTAGTAAAAACGCGCCAGTGGTCGTACTGTGTCGCTGCCACTTCGTCAGCATGACCGCAAGCCCCAACAGCAACAGCAGCAGCACTTCATTCCAGCCAGCAAAATAACCGACTACTGCTGCCAGTCCGGCAAGGATAGTTGGCACATCTTTTGCCGCTTTTTGACCCAACTTCCAGAGTGCCTGAAGCACGATCGCGATGATGACGGGCTTAATACCATACAACAGCCATTGGAGTTGGGGAACGGCTTGGTAGCGCACGTAGAGCGCTGCCAACATCCAGACAATCAGCATCGCAGGCAAAATAAAACAGCTTCCTGCAACGAATAAGCCACGCCATCCAGCTCGTTCATAACCAATATGAATCGCGAGTTCAGTCGAGTTGGGACCCGGCAGCAAATTCGTCACTCCAATCAAATCCAGGAGAGTTTCTCGGCTCATCCACTGCCGCCGCTTCACCACCGTCTCATCCATCATGGCAATGTGAGCTGCTGGACCCCCAAAGGCGATCGTGCCCAGGCGCAAAAATACCATCGCCAGTTCTGTTAAGCGCTGCTGTTGTTGAGATGGCGGCAACATAGCAAAGGCGACTGCCTGCTGTGGCACATCTTCTGTTTCCTGTGACACTGTTATTCTCCTGGGTTGTTAGTCATCAATAGCGTGACTACATCGAACTTTAACAACGTCACTTTACACCTTCAACTTCCCAAAAGCGTCCCTCTGCCAAAGCAGCACGATCGCCGTTACCGCTTTACACAGCCTCAATCTGCCTTAAAGAGAAAGTGTGGAGTCGTTGCTGCCTGTGCAAATGATTGAGCTTGTTGCTTCAACGATCGTCATGATCGCTTTTCACTACCAGGTATTTGAGTGCAACCAGTATGAGAGCTGTAGCGGGGGTAAACGTAGCAAAAATGGTTGGTGTTCCAGACGCAGGACAGATAGTTTGTCACCCGACGGTTCGTGGAGTCTTTCCCCAACCGAACGATCGGCAGCATTAGATCAGACGATGAGTGCAGACACGATCGCGCCCGGCTGCTTTGGCTTCATACAGCCCCGTGTCGGCGGCTTTAATTAAAGCTTCGGGAGGGCACTGGGCAAGCTGATGCGGAAACGTACTGGTCACACCTGCACTAAGGGTCACGTGTTGATGCGTTATCGAGTGAGGGTGGTTCAACTGAAGCGCTTTCACCCCCACCCGAATCGTTTCTGCAACCTCGACTGCACTTCCTAAAGAAGTGTTTGGCAAAACAAGGGCAAATTCCTCGCCGCCGTAGCGGGCTACCACATCACCTGGGCATTTGACTGAAGCTCCAATCACCTTAGCAACCTGGCGCAGACAGTCATCACCTGCCTGATGTCCGTTCGCATCGTTGTAATGTTTGAAAAAATCAATATCGCAGAGGATTAAGGATAATGGAGCTTCCTCGCGTGCCATCAGCCGCCATAAGTGGTCTAGTCGATGGTCGAACTGACGGCGATTTGCTAACTGAGTCAGTCCATCAGTGGTTGCCAGCAACTGAAGCTTTTGATTGGCGGCTTCAAGCTGCTGCTGTAGGTGGGCTTGCTGAATGAGCCGTCGTACTCGTTGCCGCAGGACTGCCCAATGAATCGGTTTCGTCACAAAGTCAGCCGCCCCAACCGCAAAGGCTTTGTCAACAGAGGCTCGATCTTCTAGCCCCGTGACCATCAACACAGGGGTATGGTCTGCTCCGGGCAGAGACTGTAATTGAGCGCAGCATTCAAACCCATCCATAATCGGCATCATGCAATCTAGCAAGACTAGTGCTGGATGGAGACGCTGGTAAAAATCAATACCATCTCTGCCATTTGTTACTTCCACAATTTGATAGGTCTCTTCTAAAAAGTGACGCATCAGTCTTCGTATCAAAGGGTCATCTTCAATAAGTAAAATCAGCGGCGGCGCTTGAGGGCTAAGTGGGTAGGTTAAAGCAGTTTGCTTAGTCACGATAAAGTTAGAGAAAGCTTGATGACTAGGGTTGACTTACAAAATAGAATACCCAGTTCTAGCAGGATCAAAACCATGCTGGGTGATCTGCCTTAGAAAAGACGCGATCGCCATAGAATAGAGGTCACAGCCGCTAGAAAGGGACAAAAGTTAGAGAAGCTACGGGTGCTAATTCAATGTCCATAGCAGCTACAGTGTTAGAGCCTTGCTGTAAGCAGTCTGCTGCGATCGTTTAACAGACGATCGCCTAGGAGGTGTTTTACTGTTAAACGCTGTGTAGGAAAGACACGGGGTACTCGCAGTTAGAGTCATACAGGGCTGATACCAATATGCTTGCTGTGCCCTCTATCAAAAGCGTGCCACTCACCTTATAAATAAAGAGTGAATCAAGAGCGCATATTCTCGATCGTAACCAATGAAAATGCCACTAGACATTAAAGATTACATTGCCATTACTGCATCTTTGCTTGCACTATTTCTGACCCTCTACTGGAATATCTGGCGTGGAGCCGCCTATCGCAGTGCGCCACTCCGCTCCATGCTCATCTCGCTCTACCAAAATACAGATATTCCCTTTATCAATCTGCCACTTGTAATTTCTAACGTTGGTGGTAAAACAGGAGTCATAGATTCTCTCTATGCTGAGTTAACCAGACAGCCCACTAAAAAAACAGGTAAAAAATCTAGAGCCATCTTTTATGCTGTTGCTGAAGAAAGATTAAGCCGAACGTCTCCTCAACCAGCGCTAGAAGAGGAACTCATCTCTTTTTCCATTCAACCCGGTGAAAGCGCCATCAGATACTACACATTTGCGCCTGGTTCACTTGAATTCAGGGTCGAACGAGGGCTATATCAGCTTGTGATCTATGCCATCACGATCGGCAGAAACAAACCCGTTAAACTAGTAGAGCAATCGCTTAATGTTCTAGTTAATTTGGATAGAGAAAAAATGTCAATTTCTTGTTATAATCCCTTCCCCAAAAAGACTTTAGATATACCCATGTTTACGTCTCTTGAAGAACGTATTCAGCCCTATACTAATCACCCATAAGTCAATGCATAGCGATCGCCACAGAGCTTAGGACATTGGGATCAAAGGGGGGATGGGGGCTTCGACCCCATCCAGCTTTCGACCTGAGCGCTCAAGCCGAAGGGGGTTCTACCCCTGCACCCCGTCCTAACTAGGATGGCTACAGCTATAGCTCTTGCGTAGAGCTATGGAGAAAATATTTGGTTATGGTGTGGAAGTGTGAACACAACTTCATTTGTCTATCAATTAGACTAATGCAAAAGGTCTACAAGGCTGTCCCCAGATAAGTTAACTTACAGCCTTGTTTCATACTGCGATTGCAGCCTATAAAGCGTGAGAATGTCCACACTGTTTGCAATAGGGCAGATGCTTGTAAGTAAGCTCATGACAGCTTAAGCATTCCATATATTGATCATAGCCACAGTGCGGACAGTGGTGGTCATGATGGCGAATCGTCTTTGCACAGTTGATACAGCATGACTTTTGTACTCGGTTAGCTGCCTGAACTTTGGCATTAAAAACAAGCTTCTGAAACAACTTGATGATGCCAAAACCAATGAGTGGAATTAGCAAGATGTAGATATAGCTGACTAGAAAGAGTAGCCCACTTAAGAGGGTACTGAGGAGATCGAAAGCAAACTGAAAGAGGACTCCAACCTGAAGAAATTCAAAAACCTTAAAGATTAACGGTATGAAAAAAATTACTAGCAAATGCCAGCTCATGAGTGCAACAAGACCATACCCCTTGCGTTGAGCAACGGTATGAATTGCCAGAGCTAGAAGGATTAACGGTAGAAGGAAGAAGGCTTGAAAAGCAAATTGAATGGTGGGATACCAGAATGAAGCCTGCTGATAGCCTTGTTCGACGCTTCTAAATTGCTCGTCATTCTTTAGCAAGGTGAGCCAGTTAGCGCTTTCTGGTTTTGTGATTAGCTCTTGCTTGAGAGCGTTAATCTCTTTGGCGATCGTCGTGATGTCGCGGATATTTTGATCTAACGCTTGCTTAGCTTTCTCAGCACTAATATTATTAATTGATTGTTCTCGATTCTGACCCGCAATTTTCTCTAGAAGCGTGGAATCGTATTGTGTACGAATCGTGCGGTTGGCTTGCTCCAGGGAGTCGATTTTGGCTTGCTTTCGATCGATCGTTTTCAGAATCTGTTGATTCGTCGCATTGTTCAATCGATCTTTAGAAGCGGCAGCATTCAAACACAGTTCTGAAACTTGACCAAGATGTTCTTCTTCAGCCTGTTGATAGCTCTCTCGAAAAGCGCTTTGCCGAATAGAGCGGTCAGCCAAAGAACGTCGAAGAATCGCATAATCTTTATCTTTAGCTGTTTGTATGCGATAGTCTTGCCATTCGGAGTAGCACGGGTAAGCCTGTGACGGGCTAAGATGCCATTGGCTAATATCACTTAACCCTGTAAAAACGTTAATTAAAATAAAAATATCGATCAAAACGATCACAATCAGGCTCACTTTATTCAGTGGCTCATTGTTGATTGTGCGCGTTTTTCTAAAGAAGCGATTAAGCAGGCGGCGGAGTCTAGAAAACATTTTTGCTCTCTCTATCAGTATGTTTTGCACCCTGGCTAGGGCTGGTAGAACGCCTCTTTGGGGCGCGGTTGAACTTTTAAGGATTGATTGCCTGCACTGTCCAGACTGAATCGTCTCGCTGATGCAGCCAACGATTTTGAGGATCGCCCCGTAATTCCAAATGGTCAACCTGATGCGGGTCAAGCAACAAGAGGCAAAAATGCGGTAAAGGTGTTGTTGCTTCTGGCACGGCTACGTTAAATCCCTGGTCGGTTTGGGGTTTACCAGGATGTGCCCAGGCAAACTGAGTACGAGCCGCATCAGACAAGGTTTGCCATGCGGTCTGTCGGGCTTGCTGTAGTGCTGGATCAGCGTGCTGATCTCTGACTAATAGAAGCGTGCCGGACAGACGGAATTGTTCACGGGTTTTAGGAAAATACCAGCAAGCTTCGCCCCAGGCAAGTCGATCGATCTGTTCTGCCTTTTCATTACGAGCATCGGTAACAAACTGAAGCTGGTTTGTGCCATCCAGAAAGCCCCGAAACACAAGGGTACGGTTGGCAGGGCGCTGATCGGCACGGACGGTAGCAAGCTGCAAATAGCGGGCATAGGCTAACGCCCGATTGCGATGGAGGGCACGGGCAAGCGGCGATCGCCAGGATGCTAGAGACATAATTGGAGGGCTAGGATAAATAAACGGACAGGAAAGGCTAAACTCTACTTCCCTCTTCCGACTTTAGCCTTCATCCTTCACCTTTTAGCCTCTCTTTTATGCCTCCATCCACAGTGGCACGTGGTAGCGGGCATCCCGCAAGGCAGCATCAAGCTGGCGATAGTTTGGCTCTTTTTGAGCCACCAATGCCCAGAAAGCTGTCGAATGGTTCAAATGTACTGTATGACATAGCTCGTGGATCAAAACGTAGCGTACTAGCTCATTTGGCAGAAACAGCAGTTTGCAGTTAACGCTGATGGTTTGACGGCTAGAGCAACTGCCCCAGCGAGTTTTTTGACCCCGTACAGAGGCGGTGGCAAAGGGTAGCTCTAGTTCTTGGCTGATCGTTCGCAGCCAGGGCAATAAGTGCTTTTGCGCCTTGCCAATGACCCACGATCGCAGGGCGCTTTTACACGCCATCTGGTCAGTGACTTGCCCAAAAAGGGTCAGTCTCAAGTCAGCCTGCTCGACTGCCCGCACTCCCGGAAGTGCTGTTGGGCTATAGTCAACCTGCCAGGTTTGGGCGATCGCCCGCAGGCACAGATGCTCAGGTAAATTGTCGGATAATTCTGACCCGCTGAGAGCATGGCGGGTTTCAATTTGCTGCGTCACGCGATCGATCCAACGCTGCTTTCGCTGCAAAATGGCTGGAATCGTTGTGCGATCGTACCCCTTTGGCACCACAACTTCAAGACTACCTGCAACCGATACCTTAAGAGAAAGATGCTTTGCTTTGGGGCTTTCGCGCACAGTGTAGCTCGGCAGCATAGCAATATCAGTTCGCTGGCTAGTTTTCGACATTCTTATTAATGCACTCGATCGTCAAACTGTCATCCCTTTTTCCATAAAGACTCGATTCCCTCTACTAAAACATCTTCAAAGCGGGAGGGTATAGGTGCTAAGGAAGTGTCAACGCACCATCATTGGTTTGAAAAAAACTTTGAGTAGCGAGGCACGACCAGAATTCGTTCACTTTCTCTGTCTTATAGCCGTAGATATCCTGGTGAGGACGGAGTGCGGAGGTAGAATCCCCTTCGGCTTGAGCGCTCAGGAGTGCAGCGAGGACTTCGGCGTGAGCTCAGTCGAACGCTCACTCGAGCCGTCGAAAGCTGGCTGGGGGCAAAGCCCACACCCCCCCTTTGATTCCAATGTCCTCTCTGTGGCAATAGCTATACCTCTGCCGACAGCAGGAGGAAAAGTACCAGGCCTTATGTCAGTGTATTAGTAGTTGACATGCCCAGATTCAGATCGATTCCGATTTTCGTCGTGTGTCTTGTGTAGTAGCCAACTGACGCTTCACTTTGTGCGAAGCAAGTAACGGACATTCCAGGAGGCAAAGAATGAACTTTAAACTTTCTCCCGCGCTTTTTATCGCTGCTGCCGTCGCGATCGCTGCTCCAGCGCAGGCTGCAAATCCGGATCATGTACAGCGCTTACTTGAAACGCGATCGTGTGCTGGGTGCGACTTAGCGGGTGCAGACTTAACAGAAGCTCACTTGCTTGGTGCTGACCTTAGAGATGCCAACCTCGAAGGTGCTAATTTAACCAATGCTAACCTCGAAGGTGCTGATTTAACGGGTGCCAACTTACAAGGTGCCAATCTTTCAGACGCATTTGCAAGTAACGCCAGTCTTAACTTAGCAAACCTACAAGATGCCAATCTGCAAGATGCGAATATGAGCAATGCTCAAACTCTGGGTGCCAACATGAATGGCATTGATATCACTGGGGCGATCGTGCAAGGTAGTGGTATCAGCATCGGTAACGATTAAACTTAGTTAGTAGACGCAATCAAACTGTCGCATGACTAAATTGATCCTGATTACTGGTGTCAGTCAGGGGCTGGGGCTGGTAATGGCTGAGGGGTTTGCTCACGCAGGGCATACCGTTCTGGGTTGTGCACGATCGCTCGATGCTGTAGAAAAGCTTCAGCAACGTTTTGGTACACCCCATGATTTTGCAGCGGTTGATGTTGCTAATGAGCCTCAGGTAACGGCATGGGCAGAGCGACTGCTGCCAAGCTATGGCACGCCAGATTTGCTCATTAATAATGCCGCTATCATCAACACGCTCGCGCCCCTTTGGGAGGTGCCGTCAGCAGACTTTTCCAAGTTGATCGACATTAACATCAAGGGTGTTGCCAATGTCCTTCGCCAGTTTGTACCTGCAATGGTGGCAAAGCAGCACGGCATCATTGTGAATCTTAGCTCCGGTTGGGGACGATCGACCTCACCCAATGTTGCGTCTTACTGTGCCTCTAAATGGGCGATCGAAGGCTTAACTCGTGCGCTGGCTCAAGAACTCCCTTCTGGTATGGCTGCCATTCCCCTTGATCCCGGCATTGTGCATACGGAGATGTTGGAAGTTTGCTACGGTGACGATGCAGCCAGTTTTATGACACCGCAAGATTGGGCTAGGAGTGCCATTCCCTTTCTGCTCAACCTGAAGCCTGAGCACAACGGTCAGCCGTTAACGGTTCCCAGTTGAATGCACCACTGACCTGATGAAATGGGACAGCCTTACAGTCTCTAACAGGATATCTAAGGCTCGTTCGCTATCTCTAATCAAGTAGGGGCAAGATTTTCACCCCTTTAAAGCCGTTAGAGCGATCGCTACAGAGCTTAGGACATGGGGATCAAAGGGGGTATTGGGTCGAAACCCTCAGCCAGCTTTCGACCGGAGCGCTCAAGCCGAAGGGGATTCTACCCCTGCACCCCGTCCTCACCAGGATGGCTACGGCTCTAGAGTTTTAGAAGCAGTGGTCACTCTGGAAACGGCACTATTCAGATGTGCATACGTCAATGAAGAGGAAACCGATATGGTTCGATCGGTTGCTATGCTGTTAAGCGATCGAACAAGACGTTGGTTCGACTCGTTTACGCAGGTAGGTTACATCTATGGCAGCTTCATTACGATCGCGTCTTGCTTCTATCGTTGCAGTTTTAGGCATTACGGCTCTGGGGCTAGTGCCTTCGGCAAAAACCGCGATCGCGGCAGTCTTTGGGCAAACGGAGGTTGACCCTAACAAATTTGCAGTTGTCGCATCTCCGCTCGGCACTAACGCATACCAACTTCTGATTCTGGAACAGGTTTCTGATGCACGTCCCTGTTGGAGTGAGAGCAGTACAAACCCTACACTAATCGATCCGCTCCTCTTGCAATTTGACTTTACGGACATCTGTGCGCGCAGTACTGACAGTAATGGCTACGCTGTCCGCATGGCTAATCGGGAATTTGGTCTGCTTTTACAGCTTGGTATTGCCCGACGTGAGAACGAACTGGTGCTGCTGGCAACTGATTTGACTAATCGTGACGCACCGCCGATCGAAATTGGTCGAACCAATGGCTTACCTCCGGCTGGCGCATTTGCCAAAATCAACCTTAACTCTGGTTGGCGACTGACGAAGCGTACCGAAAACGGCAAAGTGCTGGGGCTGGTTTATCTCACTAGCGATAGTACGCCACCCAGCATCAAGCTAACGGCTTTTGTTGATACGCAGTCAAATTGGGCGAAGGCTTATATTGATGTATTGGCTGCACAAAACATCATTAGTGGTTTTGAAGATGGCACCTTTCGTCCCAATGATCCGGTGACACGGGTACAGTTTGCCGCGATCGTGAGTAAAGCGTTTAGCACGTCTGTTCAACGCCCCCGGATTACTTTTAGTGATATTCAACCCAACTTTTGGGGTGCCGAAGCGATTCAGGTGGCTTATGAGAAGGGCTTTATGTCAGGCTACCCCAACAACACATTCAAGCCCAATCAACAAATTCCTCGTGTCGAAGCGCTGGTAACACTGGTCAGTGGGTTGCAATATAGCAACTCAGGCGCAGATGTATTGTCGTATTACCAGGATGCTGCTCAAATTCCAGATTGGGCAATGGGGGCGATCGCGGCGGCAACCGAGAGCCAAATTGTTGTCAACTATCCTCGAGTAAAAGATTTAAACCCAGCTCGCCCTACTACTCGTGCCGAAGTCGCTGCCTTTGTCTATCAGGCATTAGTAAATGCTGGACGACTGCCTATCATTCCATCGAACTATGTGGTGGTGGTTGGTGCACCAAGACTGTCTCAACCACCATCCTCTACGGAACCTGGCGTACCGACACCACTAACCCCATCTCCAACACCCTCAATACCCCTCGCTACTCCATCGGTGAACCCGACTCCATCACCGTTACCGACTTCACCACCAACACCCATTCCAAGCCCAACACCAACACCATTACCGACTCCATCACCAAGCCCGTCACTCACACCAAGCCCAACACCCACACCAAGCCCAACACCATCAACTGCCCCTTCACCAAACTCAGGTTCTGTAGTCGTGCCTACAGCGCCTGTGTACCCATCAGGCGGCTTGTTATAGCAACCGAAGGGTTGATTAGGACGGGGTGCAAGGGTTGAGCCCCCTTCGGCTTGAGCGCTCAGGAGTGCGGCGAGGCTCACTCGAGCCGTCGAAAGCTGGCTGGAGGCTTCGCCCCCACTTCCTTTTTGTCTCAACTGTTTTGACAGTTGCGATGTGCAGTCAACCAGCTTGAAACACCTATTTCTCTGAAGCAGTCCTACGGCTTAACGCACTGTGGGGCAGTACCCGTTTGACTTCTTCGACGGTGGTGATGCCAGTGATCACTTTTTCGGTCGCAGCCACCCGAAAGGACGCAAAACGGATTTCGCTGAGATAACGGTTCAGCTGCGTCAGCGAACCTTCGTAAATGATTTGGCGCACGGTGTCATCAACATTCAGTAGCTCAATGACCGCTTCCCGCCCTAAGTAGCCAGAGTTAAAGCAATGGGAACAACCCCTGCCGCGTCGCCAAGCGTGGGTATTGGCTTCTTCACGCTTTAAACTTAAGACCTTCAACTCGGCATCCGTTGGCATATGAGGCTCAGAACAATGAGGACACACCCGCCGCACTAGGCGTTGAGCCACCACCCCTAAGAGTGCGTCACTGATCAACCCTGGATCGGGTCCAATATCTTTGAGACGGGGAATCGCTCCAACGGCATCGTTGGTATGCAGGGTTGTCAAAACCAGATGACCGGTTAAGGCGGCGCGAATGCCAGTTTCTGCGGTTTCGCTATCCCGGATTTCGCCCAGCATCACAATATCGGGGTCTTGGCGAAGAATCGCCCGCAAACCACTGGCAAAGGTCATCCCTGCTGCCTCATTGACCTGGGTTTGAGTAATGCCTGAAAGGACATACTCTACTGGATCTTCGACCGTGACAATGTTGACAGATTCAGTTGAGATGGCTAACAAGCTAGTGTAGAGGGTGCTAGTTTTGCCAGAACCAGTCGGTCCCGTAAAGATCACCATGCCCTGGGGCTGTTCTAGCCAGCTTTTGTAAACGGGCAGCGTCTCTTGAGAAAAGCCCAAGTCATCGATCGTATTGAACGTGTTTTGTTGACGCAGCAACCGTAAAACAGCTTTCTCGCCCGGTTCACCTTTTTTGCCACTCACGCACGGCAACGTACTGACCCGCAGATCCAATCCCTGCTCTTCCTGCCCAGACGTATATTTTTCGCCAATGCGGCCATCTTGAGGGCGACGGCTTTCTGAAATGTCCATGTCGCACATCACTTTGAGTGAGACGATCGCGCGGCGGCTAATGTCTGGTGGCAGCGTTGTGACGTGGCGGAGAATACCATCAATGCGATAACGCACTCGTAAACCTGCCTCAGTGGGTTCCAGGTGAATATCGCTAGCGCGGTTTCGGAGTGCTCCGGCAATAATGGCTCGAATGCGCTCAATCTGGTTGTCTGTTTGCGAGAGATAAAGCTCTGTGGTTTGAGTAATGTCTTCTTGCTCAAACTTGCCAGTGAGGGGATTGGCAAAATTTGTGCCGCAGATCCGGCTTGCGTCCAGGTTCTGTAAGCGAAACCAGTCGCGGTAGCTCTTCTCATGGATGGGAATGATTTTGATCTCAGTTGCCAGTCGATCGCAAATCCGTTGTGCTGCTTCAGCCGACATCGGCAGTGGGCTACCCAGGTAAAAACAGTTGCGCCATAGCAGCAGTGGCACGACGGGATGAAGTGAACTGCGATCAGAAATTTGGCGGAAGAAGCGATCGCTCACTTCAGCATCCAGCAGATCGAACTTGATCACACCCTGGTGATTCACCAGCAGTTTCAGCGCTTCTTCACAAGTAATCTCACGATTCTTCAGTTGCTTAAAGACAGAAGTCGGAGGAGTAAGCGTTTGCATAGAATTCCTTAATCAACTTGCTACTACGGTGAGTCTGCTGCGATTGTTCACAGGGTGGAGCTTAACGTATCCTGAAATTCTTTGCACAATCCCTTAAATAGATCCTTAAATAGAGATAGATAAAGTCAATATTGAAATTTACACGTCTTACATGGGAATAAATCTTTCCTTTTTCCCAACAATCAGATCTGGCATCACTTTAATTTAGCTATAAAGAATTTTGGGTTGCCAAAACCAAAATCTCTGTAGAGTGACACTTCTGGTAATTGCCTTATCAAGGCGCTAACCATAGTTTCACTCACCATGGTTTCACTCACCATAGTTTCACTCAATAATAATGGTTGAATTATTCCATCATTGACTGCAAATGAGCTAGCTGAGGCTGAAAGAGTTTGATTTTACGTTGGCATAACCAGTTCATGACAATGATTCAAGCCTCGAGAAGAAAGTTGCTCCTAACGACTATTCTGTCTTCTTTACTACATAAAAGCATGTATAGCCGAGCACACCCGAATCGATTTTTATAATGCCTCACCAAGGTTAAGAGCGCTAGCGAACGGGATTAAGAGCGTCTGGACTACGTGTGCTACATCGTCTTAAATGATACAGGCTTAAAGGCAGCCTCAGTGTAAAACGCCCTTTATGAAGATCCGTCCCGCCAGCGTCGGGCTTAATGACTAACGTACTCTTTGCCTTTATTGCATCCACTTACCCATCAAAGTCACAGATGCTTTCGTCTTCATTCACTAATAGCCTTAATTAAGCCTATGACAGCAGTTTTCCTCCTACCCATCGCCAGTCTGCTCAGAGTCTTTTTAACTTGATTTAACCATTGCTTCACGTTCCCATAATTATTAAATGAGATTATCAGTAAGGTTGCGCTTTGTACGTTTGGCAACAATTCTAATGATTTTTCCCTGAATTATCTGAGTTAAGTTTTTGAATTTATGGCGCAAAAGATCTTGATTCGCCGCTCTCTTGCTGCCTTAACAGCGGCGTTTAGCTTGGTGCTGCTTAAGGGCAGTAGTCAGCCTGTATCTGCGGAAATAAAAGGTATTGTGATTGAAATACCTGTGTATGGTCAAACTGCCGCTAGTAATTTGACAACACAAGCAGAGTTATTAGTTGACAGTGCCATTAAGCGTCAATTCCAGCAAAACCCAAGTTTGTCAACGATCGAAGTGGTGGTGGTCAGCGATCGTCACGGTGAAATTATACCCATTTTGACGACAACCGCTTCTCGCACGCAGTGGCAAGCCAATCCTCAGGTAAAAGCTTGGACTAAGTACTATGGTGCGTCCTACGCACTTCTGCAACGGCATGAGCAGAAAGCAGAAATAGCTGCGGCTCCTCCAGCACGATCAGTTGCTATGAGAACGCTGGAAGATGCTGCCCAAATTGATCAAGCCTTTGATTCCGGTCGTCTCACTGGGCAAGCTGCTCAGAAATACCTGAATGACCTGGATTGATTTTTGAGCGGCACTAATGTGATTCGCACGTAAACGCCATCATTTTGCTAGCAACAAAACGTTCTAGCCATATATGGGTGCGGTTTCACAGTCAGGCAGACGCTGCAAGTTTTGAGTTGGGGAGATTAGCGATTGCTTTAGTTCAAAGTCGGTCTAGTTCACGTTTTCAACCGTTCAATACGATTTCACACCGAGAGGAGAACACAGATGATTCATGACAACGGCAGCAGTAATAAGTCGGTTAATCGTTCCTTTGAAGATGTTTTGAAGGTCAGAATGTCCCGACGGAGCACCCTTGCACGGGGCGCTGCTCTATCAGCTACTGGCTTTTTAGCCGCACTGGCTGGCGACAAGCTTTTTGCTCCAGGCGTTGAGGCAGCTACGGCTCAAGGCTTGAGTGGTGCTCTGGCTAAAGGGGCGGCGATCGCTCGCGGTCGCGGTCGTAAGCTGATCAACTTTAACTTTGTTCCTGCTGCTAAAGCAACTGGTCCCGTTCCCGCCATTTCGTCCGATTATCAGTATGATGTGCTGATTCCCTGGGGCACCCCAATTCGTCCCGGTGGTCCCGAGTATGACGGCACTCCAAACATACGCCCCACCGCAGAGCAACAAACTCGACAAGTGGGCATTGGTCACGATGGCATGTGGTTCTTCCCGATCAAAAGAAGCAATGACAACGGGATGCTTGCGATTAACCATGAGTACGGTACAAATCCGCATCTCTTAGGCAAGCCAGCACCCGAAAATCTTGAAGATGTGCGTCTCTCGCAACATGCTCATGGTGTTTCCGTCGTTGAGCTTAAGAGGATTGGAGGCACATGGCAGGTCGTAAGAAGCAAGAATGCTCGACGCATCCACGGTAATACGCCTGTACAATTTAGTGGTCCAGCCGCTGGCAATGCGCTGCTGCTTACATCAGCAGGCACTATTCCTATGGGCACGCTCAATAACTGCGCGAATGGTTACACTCCTTGGGGCACCTACTTGACCTGTGAAGAAAACTTCAACGGGTACTTTGGCGCGAAGGGTGCGTGGACTCGTACGCCAGAACAAGCCCGCTACGGCTTTAGTGCAGCAGGCTTTGGCTATGGCTGGCATCTTTTTGACCCCCGCTTCGATCTCTCGAACTCTAGCTATAAGAATGAAGAGAATCGCTTTGGCTGGGTCGTTGAGATTGATCCAATGAATGCGTCTCAAACACCCGTTAAGCGCACTGCACTCGGTCGCTTTAAGCATGAAAATGCAGAAGTTGTGATTGGGCAAGGCGGTCGTGCGGTTGTCTACATGGGCGATGACGAACGCTTTGACTATATCTATAAGTTTGTCTCAGCCGGCAACTGGCGATCGATGCGTGCCCGTGGCATTAGCCCTCTAGACAGAGGTAAGCTCTATGTCGCCAAGTTTAATGATGACGGCACCGGCAACTGGCTGGAGTTGACGATCGACAACCCCTTGCTTAAAGCTAAGTTTGCAAACCAGGCTGAAATTTTGGTCTACACTCGCCTCGCTGGCGACGCTGTGGGCGCCACAAAGATGGATCGTCCTGAGTGGATTGCGGCTGCCCCCAATGGCGATGTTTACTGCACGCTCACTAATAACACCGCCCGTACAGCAGCGAATACGAATGCTGCTAACCCTCTGGGTCCTAACCCGTTTGGTCACATTATTAAGTGGAGAGATAGCAACAGCTACGTTGGCACCACCTTTACCTGGGACATCTTTGTGCTTGCCAAAGATACTCACAGCATTGAGAAAAGCGCTTTCGGTAGCCCCGATGGTCTCTGGAGCGATGCAGATGGTCGGCTCTTTATTCAGACCGACGGCACTCAGCCTGAGGTCAATGGTGTGAAGCTCAATGACCAGATGCTGGTTGCTGACCCAAGAACGGGTGAAATTTGCCGGATCTTTTCGGGGGTAACGGACTGTGAAGTTACGGGCGTTACAGTTACACCCGATCGTCGCACCATGTTCATCAACATTCAGCATCCCGGCGATGGCGATCCTACCAAGACAAACTTCCCAGCACCACAAGGCAGTGGCAAAGTGCCCCGTGACGCAACCGTTGTCATCACCCGTAAGAACGGCGGCATCATCGGTTCCTAGACGGCAACGCTGACAATGGTGCGCTGATTCGCACTAAAGGAAGCAAAAAGCCTCTAAACGTCTGATTATCACTTCAATGCGGTGTGGAAATAATTCCACACCGCATTGTGCTTTTTTGTAGGGCGATCGCTGCCTCAGGAGCAAGGTCAGCAACTAATTTCAGTGTCGCCAGTGATGTTTCCAGCCTGCGTGTTACCGTTGGCGGCTCTGTTAACAGTGGAGTCCTGACCAGTTTTACGGAGGCAAAACGCTCAACGCTCTGCCCACCCGTCATAGACCGTACGATGCGTCTTTTAAGCGTCCTGAAGCACAAACGATTTTGCCTTTTTCGGCTTTAAGTAGACCCGCTGTTTGGGTTGTAGGTTCAATTCATCAAACTTTTCACGGGTGAGAAAGACATTTATTGTCTGTCCATCTTCCAGCGTTAATTCTGCCTGAATTTCCCAGCCGAGATGCACCAGACGCTCAAGGGTTGCTGGAGCACTTGCCGCTTCGGGCACCGTCTCAATCAAGATATCGTGAGGACGCAAAAAGGTTTCCGATCGCGTTGGATCAATGCCGTTGCTTTGAAAAATTTGGGAGTGACTGGGCAACACATTAACAGGACCAATAAAGCCCATCACGAAAGGCGTTGCCGGGTGATCGTAGATTTCAGCCGGACTGCCAACCTGCTCAACCTTGCCGTGATTCATCACCACCAATTCGTCAGACACTTCCATTGCCTCTTCCTGGTCGTGCGTCACAAAGACAGTGGTGACATTCACCTTGTCGTGCAGATGCCGCAGCCAAACACGAAGATCTTTGCGAACCTTAGCATCCAGTGCGCCGAAGGGTTCGTCTAGCAGCAAGACATTGGGTTCGATCGCCAACGATCGAGCCAGCGCTACCCGCTGCCGTTGCCCACCCGAAAGCTGAGAAGGATAGCGATCGCCCAACCCTCGCAACTGCACCAGATCCAGCAGTTCATTCACGCGATCGGTAATCCGGCTCTTCTTCCATTTCGCAATCTCAAGACCAAAACCAATATTTTTGCGAATGGTTAAGTGCTTAAACAAGGCATAATGCTGAAAGACAAACCCAACATGGCGGTCTTGCACACTGGCACTCGTTGCATCTTTACCAGTCAGCAAGATCTTGCCGCTGTCAGGCTTTTCTAACCCAGCGATTAACCGCAGTAGCGTTGATTTTCCTGAGCCAGACGGTCCCAGCAAAGCAACTAGCGAGCCCGTCTTAATTTCAACGCTGACATCCTCAACAGCCTTGAATGTGCCGAACTGCTTTGATACGTTTTCAACGGTAATCCCCACGGTCTAAGCTCCTAGCTGCTAGAAAATGAAACTGACCAAAAGCACTGCTTTTTGATTGAGATACCGTAGTTTTAGCACATCTTGGGTGAAGTCACTCAGAATCAGCGATTTTTGGTCTAAAGCTGAGAGCTAATGTCTTATGAATCGTAAAAATTGAGTCAGCGATCAAAACTTGTCAACTATTGTAAATAATTTGTTACATTTATTAATAGAATCTCAACGTTTAACCTTGCCAAGACAGAACGAAAGGCGGCTAATTTAGGTTGGTCGCTCTCAACCAAACCGTTGCTATCGTCCTTTTGGCACTAGGGGCAGTAGCTAGCGGTGACCTGTAGCATTCTCATAATCAGGTACTGGTCAGTGGTAAACCGTAAACATTATGGGGTGATGGTTTACACGATCGTGGCTTTAAGCAGGTCGCAGCAACAGTACTTCCACAGCTAGAAGACGGTTGTGTGCAGGTACTTTACACTTTTACAAACAGACAGTAACGCATCACTTTTAGGACTCCTGAACCAATCATGCCGATTAAAGAACAACCGACTCCGCCACGCTCCAAGTTAATCAGCAATATCTTTCTGGTGCTGATTGGGCTATCGCTCATCGCAAATTTCGTACTGCCTGTCATCTTAGGACCGCAGATTCCTGGCGTGCCCTATAGCCTCTTTATCCATCAGGTGCAGGAAGGTGAAGTCCAACGGGCGCAAGTTGGTCAAAACCAGATTCAATTTCAATTAAAAACGAGTGATGAGCAGCCTGGGCAGGTGTTTACGACTACGCCCATCTTTGATTTGAACTTGCCTACATTGCTAGAAGAGAAGGGCGTTGAGTTTGCGGCTGCGCCACCACCCAAAAATGGTTGGATTGGTAGCCTCTTAAGCTGGGTCATTCCACCCCTGATTTTTGTTGGCATCTGGCAGTTCTTTATCCGACGGAGTGGTGGCGGTGGACCGCAAGGCGTGTTGTCGATCGGCAAAAGCAAAGCCAAAGTGTATGTCGAAGGTGAATCGGAAAAAGTCACCTTCGCTGATGTGGCAGGGGTCGAAGAAGCGAAGACCGAATTGGTGGAAATTGTCGATTTCTTGAAGTCTCCAGGGCGCTATACCCAGATTGGGGCACGGATTCCAAAAGGGGTACTGCTAGTTGGGCCACCAGGGACAGGCAAAACGCTGTTGGCAAAAGCAGTGGCAGGCGAGGCAGGCGTACCGTTCTTTAGCATTTCTGGCTCTGAGTTTGTGGAACTGTTCGTAGGGGTCGGGTCTTCGCGAGTACGGGATCTGTTTGAGCAGGCGAAGAAACAGGCTCCCTGTATTGTGTTCATTGATGAGTTGGATGCGATCGGTAAGTCTCGTAATAGCGGCGGCTTTTACGGTGGCAATGACGAACGAGAGCAAACCCTGAACCAGTTGCTTGCCGAGATGGATGGCTTTGCCGTTGGCGAGGCGACCGTGATTGTACTAGCAGCAACGAACCGTCCAGAGGTTCTAGACCCTGCTTTGCTGCGTCCGGGTCGCTTTGACCGTCAAGTGCTGGTCGATCGCCCTGATTTGTCGGGGCGTGAGATGATTCTCAAAATTCATGCTCAAAAAGTCAAGCTGGGTGCAGATGTCGATTTGAAGGCGATCGCCACGCGCACCCCTGGCTTTGCCGGAGCCGATCTGGCAAATCTGGTTAACGAAGCTGCACTGTTGGCAGCTCGTAACAATCGTGAAACCGTCGCCCAAGAAGATTTTGCCGAGGCGATCGAGCGCGTTGTGGCAGGGTTGGAAAAGAAAAGCCGCGTACTCAATGAAAAAGAGAAGAAGATCGTCGCGTATCACGAAGTGGGTCATGCGCTGGTCGGTTCTCTCATGACGGGCAGTGGCAAGGTCGAGAAAATCTCGATCGTCCCACGCGGCATGGCGGCGCTAGGCTACACGTTGCAACTGCCGACAGAAGATCGATTCCTCATGGACGAAGCTGAACTGCGGGGTCAAATTGCGACCTTGCTCGGCGGACGATCGGCAGAGGAAGTCGTCTTTGGCAGCATTACCACTGGCGCGACGAACGATTTGCAACGGGCAACTGACCTGGCAGAGCGAATGGTCACGAGTTACGGCATGAGCAAAGTGCTGGGACCGCTTGCCTACCAGCGACCGCAGCAAGCGGCGTTTTTAAACGATGGTGCGCCGAATCCGCGACAAGCCATGAGTGAAGAAACGGCACAGGCGATCGATCGTGAAGTAAGAGAGATTGTGGAAACGGCTCACCAACAGGCGCTAGATATCCTTAAGTCCAACCGCGACTTGCTAGAGACAATCGCAACTCAGCTTTTGGAGACAGAGGTGATCGAAGGCAAGACGTTGCATAGTCTGTTAGATCAGGTTGCGGCAGCAGCATAGGACGGAAGAGAAACCTGCATTCATGTGCCACTGAGAGCGGGTAATACTGACCACAAACGCAGGGTGATGCAAAAGCGTAGGAACGAGCAACCGTTTGTCCCTACGCTTTTGGGTTGCTATAGCGTTCTCTTCGACTGCTGTAAAACGATCGATCTGCTACAGCCCCAGCGATCTGGGTAAGAAGAAAGTGCAGGATTGAGTCGTAATTTTCTTAACTATTTGTAATCTTTCGTACGAAAGCCTTATAGTATTAGACGGATGTACGCTTTAGTACTGGAGCAAACGTTTGACTTTACTCGAAGAAAAGCCGCAGCAGGGTGGGCGATCGATGCAAGCCACTACGTCTAACAACGGCTATACAGGGCTGGCGATCGCTGGCACCATTTTCACCGTCTGGTTAACCAGTTTGCTGGTGTTACTCCAGTTAGAAAGCAGGCAGCCTTTGTTGCTGCTGTTCGCTATCCTCTGGCAAACGTTTCTTTATGCTGGCTTATTTATTACGGCTCATGATGCGATGCATAACTGTATCGTGCCCCAGCATCCTAAGGTCAACCACGGCATCGGCTTCCTGGCATTGCTTTTCTATGGCTGGTTGCCTTACCGGAAGCTACGCAAGGCGCACTGGCAGCATCATCAGTATCCTGCTAGTGAGGCTGATCCTGATTTTCACAATGGCAAAGACACGCATGGACTGCTTTGGTATGCACGGTTCATGGGTCGTTACTGGAGTTGGTGGCAGTTGAGCGCTATTGCAGGCACTTATCACTTTCTGAGCCGCGTGCTGCACGTTTCCGAAACGAATTTAATTTTATTTTGGGCTGTGCCGTCGCTTTTAAGTTCAGCACAGCTTTTCTATTTCGGCACCTTTTTGGCGCATCGTGAGCCGCCTGATGGTTATCAAAATCCTTTGCGGGCAAACAGTGTCTACCGTCCCTATATTTGGTCGCTACTGACTTGCTACCACTTTGGCTATCACCAAGAACATCACGCCTATCCTCAGGTTCCCTGGTGGCGACTACCAGACACGATCGCCCCAGTAGCAGCACTTCCACTCCACAGCGTCACCTTCAGTAGCTTATGCAAGGACAAATAAAACGCTCGTTCACCCGCGATTGGTTGGGCATGATTGCGATCGCGCAGCGGATTTTGTTGGAACTGTGGCGACGGAAGGTGAGTCTCATCTGTTGGGCGATTTTTCCAGTCTCAATTTTGATTGTCAACAGTTTGATTTTGACCGAGCGATCGCAGCTTTCTACCGCCGCTGCCTTTGCTCAATCGGTGCCTCCGTGTCTGGTGGGCACAGCGTTATTTTTTAGCTGCTTGGGCGGTAGTATTGCAACCATTGTGGCAGAGCGCGAACAGCGAACACTTAAACAGTTACTCATTTCGCCTCTGCGCGGTACGTCTTACTTTATGGGCATCTTTCTGGCGTATGGGGCGATCGGGCTGGGGCAGACACTGCTGGTTTATGCGATCGCCGCTGTCAGTGGTTCAAACTTTGGCGCTGAGTTTGAGGGTTCGTTGCCTTTAGGGTTGCTCATTATTAGTTTGAGCATGATGGCGTATGTCGGCACCGGGTTTTGCATTGGTGCCAAGCTGGCTCGTCGTACTGAAGATGTCAATGCCCTGATTGCGGCGCTGGGTGTACCCTTACTGTTACTCAGTGGTGCGTTTGTTCCGATCGAATTTTTCCCAAAAGCTTTGCGAGATTTTGCCCAATTCAACCCGATTTATCACATGATTGAGGCACTGGCGATCGCCCAAGACCGCGATCGCACTGCTCTTGCACCGCATCTATGGTTTTTAGTCGGTTTTGCTAGCTTGATGGTCTGTGCTGGCTGGCTAGCCTATCGTCAGATGCTTAACAGCGAGAGGAGACTGTAGCGTTCATGCTGCAAATTGCAAATCTGTGCAAGTCGTACGGTCAACGTACTGTTCTACAAAAGTTAAATTTGAGCCTTGCCCCCGGTGAGGTGTATGGCTTGCTGGGTCCGAATGGAGCCGGAAAAACCACGACCATCCGCATCCTTTGCCATTTGCTGCAAGCAGACAGCGGGAACGTCACGATCTGCGATCGCCCACTATCAGACGCAACTAAACCGTTTGTTGGGTTAGTACCTCAAGAGAACCTGCAATATGGTTGTTTGACCTGCGAAGAAAATCTTCACTTTTTTGCACGGCTTTACGGGTTATCGCGGCAGCAACGTCGTATACAAGTGCCTGCTTGCCTGGAGTCAGTCGGGTTGCTAGAGCGAGCCAAAAGCCTTGCTGAGACCTTGAGCGGTGGCATGAAACGTCGCCTGAGTGTAGCGATCGCCCTGGTGCATAATCCTAAACTTTTAATCTTGGATGAACCAACGACAGGACTGGATATTGAAGCGCGGATCGAACTATGGCGGCTCATTCGACAGTTGCAAAACCAGGGCATGACCATCTTGCTGACAACGCATTTGTTGGATGAAGCCGAGCGTTTGTGCGATCGCCTTGGCATTCTCAAGCAAGGCTGTCTTGTCGCAGAGGGTAGCCTTGCGTCGTTACGACAACACATTGCCGCGCAAGAAATTGTGGTGGTGCAAACCACCGCTGAAGACAGGGCGATCGCCCGTGCCCAAGACCTCGGCTTCCCCTGTCGGCGCTATGGCGATGACCTGGCTTTTTGGCTACCAGAAGCGCTGGAAATGAAGGAGATTATCGATCGTTTTGATGGCATACCCTTAGAGTCGATCGCTCGACAGCCTGTACGTCTAGAGCATATTTACAATGAAGTGCTAAGGGCAGCAGCCACGGCATAAGCTTGGGTACGACTCCGTAAATTGATAGTCTTTTTGCAAGAAAGGTGATCATTCACTCGCTAACAGCAGTTGTTGATACTGGCTAGGTGTATCTAAATCAATGGCTCCTTGAGGAAAGGAGACCTGAAAAACTTTTTCGGCGTGCTGTTTGATTAAGTACCTGGCACCAACATTTGTAGTCATTCCCATTAATTCTGTGAATAGAGACCGATCGAACAGGGCAGGCACGCCGATCGTGTTTGCATAAGCAGAAGCAACAATCGGGCTTTGCGTCGCTCGATATGACTCAACTAATTGATCAATTAAAGAAGTGGAAACAAACGGTTGATCACACAAAACAATGACGACTGCATCCAAAGCCGGGTTAATGGCTGTGAGTGCCGTTATACCAGCAGCAATTGAAGTGCCCATGCCGTCTGCCCATTGTGGATTCTCCACCACATGCAGAGTGAGTCCATCAACTTCTACTTTCATGCGTTCAGCTTGCGAACCCAGCACCACCACAATTGGCTCACAGCAAGAGTCGATCGCTTCTTCAGCCATGTGGCGCAATAGACTGTGCCCCTGAAACAGCAATAATTGCTTGGGTGTTCCCATGCGAGTAGACGCGCCTGCTGCCAGAATCATTAAGCCGATGGTAGACATAGGCGTTCTGGATTGGGGTCGTGAATGGGCGCGTTGCGATCGCGCAGCATCCCACCAGTACGGTTAGTCAAAACCGCTTGAATTTCTGCCACGATCGCCAACGCAATTTCCTCAGGGGTTTCAGCACCCAGATCAAGCCCAACTGGATGATAAAGGCGTTGCCATTGCACGTTAGTGGGAGCAAACCCTTCGAGGTGTAAATCCTCCAACAATTGCTGTGTGCGCTGTTTGGGTCCCAATACTCCTACATATTGAAGGGGCGAAGGTAAGAGCGATCGCAATAAGGCTTGATCATGCAAATAATGATGGGTCATCACAACTGCGATCGTGCGTCCATTCAACATGAGATGGTTTTCAAGCTCATTGGGGCTGCAACGGATGACTTCATCTGCTTGTGGGAAACGATCGTGCGTTGCATACGCCGCTCGATGGTCAATGATGGTGACGTGCCAGCCCAACTGCTTTGCCAATTGCACCAATGGCATGGCATCATATCCCGCACCAAAGATGAGCAGCGGTGTCGGTGGCTGCATGACTTCAAGCAGCACTTCCACAAAACCATCATCCAATTTATAGGAAACGACTTGCGTTTTTCCTGCTGCGAGTACCCGCTTGGTGTCCTGCAATAAAGCAGTTGTCAGTTGATGGTTTGCAATATGATTGACAACTGTACCGTCAGCTTTTAGGCATAAGCGATCGCCAATCTGAGCCTCTAGGCTTCCTTCAATATGGAAGATGGTGGCGATCGCGACGGGTTCTTTTTGGTGGAAACAGTCTGCAATCAACGCAAGCTGGCTCTTAGCAGATTCGGTATGCAACGACTCAAGCAGCACTTGTACAGAACCGTTACAGCCCATGCCCAAACCCCAAACCAAATCATGACTGGCAGTGGTATCGTATTGCACCGTGATGGGTTGAGAGGCTTGAAGCCATAGTGGTTTTGCCCGTTCAAACACATCACTTTCTAGACAGCCGCCGCTAATGGCTCCTACCATTTGACCCGCTTCGGTGAGCAACATCCGTGCGCCCGGTCTGCGGTAGACAGAACCCATTGTTTTAACCACGGTGACGATCGCCGATCGTTGACCAGAACGCTCACTCTGTTCAAATGCGTGGAGGATCGCGTGTAATTCTTTCATGCTATTGATGAGAAATAAACGTGCTCTAATCCTTGCTGGCGTTGCGGGATGAAGCTGGATAGAGCCAGAAATCTAGCAGCCAGGTCAGACAGGGCATCACCGGATACGTTAATAACGCAGACACAAAGGTGACTGAGATCAATAAACCCCATAAGTGAGGCAATGGTTTCAGCCATTGTCCCAGCAGTACATCTGCCAGCAAAATGAGTGGATAAACCGCCAGAACACCGAGAACAACATTCTTGTAATAAGCGGGTTGGGGCAATGTGTTAGCGGCTCTTGGCGATAGCGACGAAAACCACATTTCAACACCACCAAACTGTTGCTGTGAGCGATCGACCACCAAATTACGACCCTTCTCCACCCACTGCTGGAAAATTGGGGAAGTTCGCCAAGCTCTGAAATGGGCGTAGCTGTCAAACTTTACAATCACCACGTATTCAGGATAGGCATGATCACGAGGACGAATCACATTGACCCCCAGGAAGCCCTCAAATTGTTGAGCCGACTGATTAAACCCTTTAGACCAAGCTTCATATGCTTGAACACAACGTGGTTCAACCACCTCTGAGATGACTAATGTGATTGGATCGGATGGTCGATCGAGGTTTTCCATAGCAAGCGGTTAATTGACTAAGAAATGCCGATTGGGCTGGGTCTACCCAACCCAACCGACAGCAGCGGTTCTGTAGGTCTTCAAAGTAGCATGAGCCAGGGTTTGAAGTGGTGGGAAGCAGCCCAAGAATTGTGGATTTAATCAAGCCGAATCTTTGCGTCGGATGTGTAATACCAAATCAAATTGCAAGAGCTACAGATCCTTTGCCCTCATTCCCAGCCCTTCTCCTCCAGGAGAAGGGTGCTAAAGACAAAGTCCCTCTCCCAAGGGGCTACCGTGTATACACATCTCGACTCGGATACCGAAACTCTGCCAGATCCCCCTCAATCCCCCTTAAAAAAGGGGACTTCTGATCCGGTTCCCTCCTTTTTAAGGAGGGTTAGGGAGGATCAAGCCCAGCCTTGGCTAGATCAGATCACTTGTGTAGACACAGTAGCCCAAGGGGAGAGGGATTGAGGGTGAGGGTAGATCGATTGATCTGTAACGTCTATTTTTGGCTTTGGTATAAAGCCGTTCCGGCAGATCAGAAAAGCGCAGCGTCACACATTCGACAAAATCCGATCTTATTTAATTCTCATTCCTAAGGTTACGCAATCAACTTATCAGGAGTGAGTGGCAGACTGCGGAGTCGTTTGCCCGTTGCGTGGTAAACCGCATTGGCAACGGCTGCCGAAACGCCCGTAATACCGATTTCGCCGACACCACGCGCACCCGCCGGATTGAAGTTCAGGTCTCGTTCGCCCACAAAGGCAACATCAATGCGGGGAGTATCGGCATGGGCTGGGAAGTGGTAGGTCGCCAGATCGTAGACGACGGGATACCCAGTATTGGGGTCAAAATGGCATTCTTCCATCAGAGCATGACCAATGCCCATAATTACGCCACCGCGCACCTGGCTGGCAGCAGCTTTGGTGTTGATGATGCGCCCGACATCCATCACGGAGACCCAACGGGTGACCCGTAATTGTCCGATCGCTTCATCAACCGTGACTTCACAGAAGTGGGCACCCCAGGACTGAAACGCCCATTTTTTCCTTTCGTCGCCAGGAGCGGAAGACGCAGAGGCTTCGATCGCCGCTCGTCCCGACTTTTGGAGCGCTGCACAGGCTTCTGTTCCAGTTGTACAGTTAGCGTTTTTGAGAATCTCCTGACAGGCTTTCATGACCGTGGGAACGAGGGATGCAGTCATCTGAGAACCACCTGCCAGCCCACCATCGGGCAACTGCGAGTCACCCATCTCCACCCGCACCTTTTCAACTGGAATGCTTAAGGTCTCGGCGGCGGTAATGGCAACCATTGTGTATGATCCCGTTCCCATATCGTTGCCAGAGGTGAGAACATGGGCGCTGCCATCGGGCAACAAACGGACTTTGGCAGAGGTTGCGCCCCGCAGACCAGGGAACGTGGCAGCCGCCATGCCCCAGCCAATGAGCTTTCCATCGCGGGTGAGCGATCGCGGCTCTGGTCTGTTCTTCCAGCCAAAGCGCTCTGCCCCAACGTTGAGGCAATCGGCAAAATGTTTCGCAGAGAAGGGCTTGCCCTTACGTTGATGCTCCTTGGTTTCGTTCTTGAGCCGTAGTGCGATCGGATCGATCTTCAGTGCCCAGGACAGTTCATCCATCGCCGACTCTAGCGCCCACATACCCGGAGTCTCCCCCGGTGCCCGCATGAAGGTCGGTGTGCCAATGTTCATTACTGCCAGCTCCTGGTTGAGCAGCAGATTGGGAGCGGTGTACATGGCTGGAGTGACCGAAGTACAAGGCTCTGTAAAGGTCTCTACAGGCGATGTGGTGGATTTTACTTCGTGGGCGATCGCGCTCAACATTCCATCGGCGGCGGCTGCCAGTCGAACGGTTTGCTCCGTTTCCGATCGATGCCCCGTGTTAGCGGTCATCTGTCTCCGGCTCATCACCACTTTCAAGGGGCGCTTAATCTGACGAGCAGCGGCAGCAGCCAAAATGCCGTGGGGCCAGGGGAAGGCTTTAGAACCAAAGGCTCCCCCCAGGTAAGGAATAATGACGCGGACTTTTTCGGAGGGCAGCCCAAATAATTCGGCATAGGTGCGCTGGGTCAGGGCAACAAACTGAGACGGCTCGTAGACCGTGAGGGCATCGGTTCCTTGCCAGTGAGCAATGATGGCGTGGGGTTCCATTGGTGCATGGAGTTCGGTCGAAGTCGTGTAGGTTGCCTCGATTTTCGTAGCGGCACTTGCCATCCCTGCGGCAACATCACCCTTCACAAACTTCAACTCCTCACCCATCTGGGACGGTGCTTCTTTAAAAGCAGCATTCTTCGCCTCGATCGTGGGCTTTTGGGCATCGTACTCAACCTTCACCAGTTGTGCGCCGTGTCTTGCCCGTTCAAAGGTGTCTGCCACCACTAAGCCAATAATTTGCCCCGCGTAGTGAATCTGGTCGTCGGACAGGGGCAACCGGGCTTCGTAGATTTTTGAGGTCATGAAGTTGTTGCTGGGCTTGAAGACCTTGGGGACATTTTTGGACGTGAAGACGGCAATCACGCCGGGAGCCTTTTCTGCCTCGCGGGTGTCGATCGCCTTGATGCGACCCTTGGCGATCGTAGACGTGACCACAACCCCATGCACCAGCCCCGGAACGTCGTGTTCTGCCGAGTAAGTTGCTGTGCCCGTAACTTTTGCGAAGCCGTCTTTGCGGTTGACCGCTGTACCAATCACTTTGCTCATGCGATCCCGCCTCCTTTGGCTGAAACTGTGAGGGCGCGTCTCATCGCCCGCTTTGCTAATTCAACTTTGAAGCCGTTGTGCTCAAGTGGTTTGGCTCCCTTCAGGGCAACCTCTGCTGCCTGTTGAAACGTTTCGATCGTTGCTGCCTTGCCAATCAAAAAGGTCTCTGCGTCCGTAAACCGCCAGGGCTTATGTGCCATCCCGCCCATAGCCAGTCGTGCTGTTTTGATGCGATTGTCTGCAAGCTCCACTGCCGCTGCAACCGAAACCAGCGCAAACGCATAGGAAGCACGATCGCGCAGCTTGAGATAAACACTCGTTTTGGCAAATGAGGCAGGGGGCAAGATCACGGCAGTGATGAGTTCTCCTGCTTCCAGATTCGTGTCCCGTTGCGGCGTGTCACCTGGTAGTCGATGGAAGTCGGTAAACGGAATTTGGCGCTTGCCGTTGGAACCTTCCACTTCCACGATCGCATCCAGCGCTGCTAAAGGAACGCACATATCAGAGGGATGTACCGCCACACACTGATCGCTGGCTCCAAACAAGGCGTGTATCCGGTTAATGCCAGTTAAGGCTGCACAGCCTGATCCGGGTTCCCGCTTGTTGCAGTTAAAAGCGGTGTCGTAGTAGTAGGGGCAGCGTGTGCGTTGCAGCAGGTTGCCGCCCGTTGTTGCCACGTTGCGAATTTGCTGAGAGGCTCCCAGCAGAATGGCACGCGCCAGCATGGGATAGCTGCGCCGGACTTCGGGATGATCGGCAACGGCAGTGTTGCTCACCAGTGCGCCCAGGCGTAGACCGTCGCCCGTTTGCTCAATGCGGGTCATGTCGAGGCGAGTGATATCGATCAGTTGGGACGGTTCATCTAAAAAGACTTTCATGCGATCGACCAGATTCGTGCCACCCGCAATAAACATCGCATTGGGACTGGTTGATACCTGTTGCACGGCTTCTTTCACAGACGTAGCGCGAACATAAGAGAAGTTTTTCATGCTGAAACTCCTGCTTCCTGCACCAACATTGCTGCCGCTGGGGATGGTGGCGTTTGTCCGGTTGCCTGCTGCACCGCTGCAACGATCCCGTTGTAAGCGCTACAGCGACAGAGATTGCCGCTCAACCGCTCTTTAATTTCAGCCTCAGAAAGATTCGCCAGTTGGAGAGGAGTGTTCAGATCTGCCGTCATGGCGCTGGCACAGCCTCGCTTCACTTCATCCAATAGCGCAACAGAGGCACAAATTTGTCCGGGGGTGCAGTAGCCGCACTGAAACCCATCATTCTCGATAAAGGCGGCTTGAACTGGATGCAGCGTCTCTCCCTTTGCTAAGCCTTCAATGGTGACAATCTGCTTGCCCTCCTGCATCATTGCCAGCGACAGGCAAGCATAGACCCGTTGTCCATCCACCAACACCGTACAGGCTCCACATTGCCCGTGGTCGCAGCCTTTTTTGCTGCCAGTCAGCCCCAGTCGTTCGCGCAGGGCATCTAGCAGCGTGACTCGTGGTTCGATCGCCAGAGTTTGTTGCTTGCCATTAATGCTAAGGGTTACAGCCATCTCACCTTGTCCAATTGTTGGGGTAGGCTTTGCAGTTTGAGCAACGGTTGCTTGATTGAGCAAGGAGGGAGCCGCGATCGCGGTTCCGGCTGCGGTCAATGCTTGTCCTAAAAAGTTTCGTCGCGTTTTATGTCTTTTGCCGTCGTTGGGGGGATGCATCAGCAATACCTCTAGTTAGCGTCCAATCTACGTTAAATCTATAGACAAAACCTCAATTAACTGAATATTGAGTGGAGATCATCTCTAATATGGATGCAGCAAACAGTCGAGAAAACTAACGCACATTGTAGGGCGAACGCATACATATCTTAACAATGACTGCCTGAAGCATTGAGCAAACTGAAGATTCAAGACAGTTGTGAATCTGAGTCGAGGTTTCGCATGCCTGAATCAGCAATTACCAGTCTTAAGCCCCTTTCGGAGCACTGCCCGATGCTCAATACTTAACACAGCATTGAGCCTTTGCTGATGGCTATGATAATAATCACGATTTGTGCCGTGATATGTGGGGCGGAGAGGTGGGTAGAGATCGAGAACTATGGGATTGCGAAACGGGAGTGGTTAGAAACCTTGCTTGAACTGCCGAACGGCATTCCGCCCCACGACACAATCGAGCGTGTGTTTGCGCTGCTCAGACCAGAGCCCTTGCAACAGTGTTTTTTGCATGGGGTGCAGTCCATGTTTGAGAGCAGCGGGGGACTCTCAATGGCGCTGGATAAGAAAACGCGGCGGGGCAGGTATGAGCGCTGCCGCGAGCAAAGCATGATTCATATGCGAGTACTTGGGTAACGCAAAATCAGATTGTGTCGGGACAACGCAAGGTGCATGAGAAATCGAATGAAATCACAGCCCTCCCAGAATTACTGAGGATGTTAGATCTGGCTGGGGCTGTGGTCAGCATTGATGCCATGGGATGCCAAACCGCCATAGCTGAGCAAATCGTCGCACAGTCAGGAGATTATGTGATGGCGCTCAAAGGCAACCAAATCGGTCTTCATCAGGATGTCATTCAACTGTTTAATCAGGCTCGTCAGCAGTAGTTTCGCGGCATTGAACGTGATTGCTATGAAACTTAAGACAGGCGCATAGACGAACAGAAGTACGTCGCTATGGGGTGATGTGGCAAACCCTATAGCTCGTCGGTGCGAAGAACTGGGCAAAGTTGACCATGATTGGCTGTTCCAAATCTCAGCGACAAAGCGGCGATAAAACCATCTGTGAAACTCGCTATTACCTTACTCAATCTACCGTTAGATGTAAAGCGATTTGCTCAGTCGGTACGGGGTTACTAGAGCATTGAGAATCAACCGCACTGGATCCTAGATGTCGCATTCCGAGAAGATTAGGCTCGCTCGACGTTACTCAAGAAAAACTGGCTAAAGGCAAGACTCGCGTCAAGTGTGTCAAGGCAAGCTGTGATGACCACTATCCGTTGAAAGTGTTGTCTCAGTCCTTTCGTTCGACCTCTAGAAAAATGAAGAAATGTGTGCGTTCACTCTAGCGCACATTGCATTCGAGTAAAAATTACTATTCCATGCTGCTGAAGTAGCATGTGCAGACAGATTTGAGATCGCTCCGCAACAGTTTCTCGGCTATAACAGATGCAGCCATAGCCGTTTTCATTGTTGTGGTGTATAGTACAGATTCCCCACAAATCGGCTTAGAGCAATGCTGCAAGAATGAAATTTTAGTATGTCAGGAAGGAAACTTGTTCTGCTGCAAGTTGCTGGAACACCTGTTAGACCAGTGATGCAACTGATACAGCTTTTCAAAGTTCTTTCTTTGTAACTGCCGCTTAATGAATTGCCACAACTACCTGATTGAATTGTGTCCTAGACTATGAGCTGGTTGAAGAGGTGGAATTATGTCCTCTGACTATCCCAATTTCAAAGCTTGATAAGCTTTAGCCCTTTACTCAAGAGCGATATACAAGTAGTAAAAGCGCTGACAAGGAATACTTGTTAGACAAACCATACCTAATGCATTAACCATGACAAGACAATTAAGCTAAATAACAACATATAGATATACCAATAGGAAATAAAATTTGGTATAATTTAAGACCTGTGAAGAGTTTATGTTTCTGGCGGCATAGCCAAGTGGTAAGGCAAGGGTCTGCAAAATCCTCACCCTCGGTTCAAATCCGAGTGCCGCCTTCTGTCAGCTGTCACGCTATTTTGCGCTGATGTGCAAATGGATGCATGGTGGTTCTTTGTCGCTGACAAAGGCAACAAGCAGTGGGTGTGGCTCGCGCTCGATATCGTGACGCGTGAGATTGTAGGTTGCCATATTGGTGATCGTTCCAAAGACTCAGCCTTGCGCTTGTGGCAGTCGATGCCAGCGGTGTATCGGCAATGCGCCATGCTTTACACCGACTACTGGGAAGCTTACCAGGCTGTCTTACCGAGCAAACGGCACCGGGCAGTCGGCAAAGAAACAGGGTTGACCAGTGACATTGAACGCTTCAACAAGACCTTACGACAACGAGTGTCTCGCTTAGTGCGAAAGACACTGTCATTTTCTAAAAAGTTGGCTAATCACAAGGCTGCCATTTGGCATTTCATCCATTACTACAATGAACAAATTCGTCTGCAACTAGCAAACTCTTAAATAGATGCTTTCTTTCTCCTTATCCTTTACTAAAAAAGACTACCCAATAATTAATTTCAGGTGAGTAAGCCAACCAACTCGCGGATTACCAAAATCAGTTGATCAGAGTTGATCGGTTTGGCGATATGGCGTTGAAAGCCAGCGGCGATCGCGCTTTGTTGATTTAGTTCTCCAGCGTAGGCGGTGATGGCGATCGCGGGTAAATTTTGTCCCTGTTCGCTGGCTCTAATGGCGCGAATCAAATCATAGCCATTCGTCTCCGGCATGCCAATATCACTGAGCAGAATGTTGGGTCGCGACTGTTCTAGGGCTTGCAGTGCTGCTGCGGCAGTCGCAGCCGTGGTCACGATCGCGCCGCTTTGTTCGAGCAAAAATGATAGGAAGTCACGAGTATCAGCAGCATCATCGACGATGAGGACGCGAATACCAGACAGCGGCAAGGTGGGAAGCGGCGAAACTGGCGCTGCTGAGAGGGTCGAACTCACCGCGTTTAAGCCCGGAATCTGAAATGTGAAGATGGCTCCATAGCCGTCCCCAGCGCTTTCTGCCCAAATGGTGCCGCCATGTAGCTCAATGATCTGACGGGCGATCGCCAGCCCTAGCCCCAAGCCGCCAAATTTGCGAGTTGTGGAGCCATCTTCCTGCCGGAAATATTCAAACACATAGGGCACAAAAGCCGGATTGATCCCTTTGCCGCTGTCGATAATTTGCACTTGCGCGTGATGATCCACCTGGGTCAGTCGGATCTCAATTCGTCCCGCTTCGTCAGTAAACTTGATGGCATTGGACAGCAGATTCCATACGGCTTGCTGCAAGCGCCCCAGATCGCCAGCCACCCGCTGCACCTGATCGTCGATCGTGATTTCAAATTGGATGTGCTTGGCTTCTGCGGCAAGCCGCACGGTTTCGAGGGCAGCAGAAATCACAGTGGCTAAGTTGACAGGCGTGGCATTGAGGGTGAGCTTGCCGCGCATGATTCGGGAAATGTCGAGCAAGTCATCGATTAACTGCGCTTGCAGTTTGGCATTGCGCTCGATCGTGGCAAGGGCGATGATGGTGCGGTCTTCATCGAGATCCCGAGTTTGTAGCAGGCGAGTCCAGCCCAGGATGGGGTTGAGCGGGGTGCGAAGTTCGTGAGAGAGAACGGCGAGAAATTCGTCTTTGAGGCGATCGGCTTGACGGAGTTGCTCGGCTTGCTGTTGCAGAGAATTGACCAAATTGGCGCGTTCTAGCGCGATCGCGATTTGGTCGCAGAGTGCCTGTAACAATTCGGTTTCGTCGGTGGTAAAGTGCGATCGGCGACGACTGCCAAACGACAAAGTGCCAAAGAGTTGACCTTGAGCAATCAACGGCTGACTAGAATATGCCGTCACGCGCAGCGATCGAATCAGCGCCGCTTTCGAATTGTCAGAATTTTGCACGTCTGAGAGTACGGTCTGCTGACCCTCTTGCGCTGTGGTGCCACAGACGGCTTGACCGAGGGATAAATACTCAATCTCACGGGCGATCGCGGGTTCAATGCCACCGTAAGCCGCTAAACGCATTTGAGAACAATCTGCATTGGCAGGCGAGTCTTCGACCACGTAATTTAAGTAAAGATCCAGCTCTAACAGCCCTTTCAGATTTTCAAAAAGTCTATCAATCAGCGTCAAAGGCTGTGTGCTAACCAGCAGTTCTTTCACCGTATCGTAGAGCAGTTCGGCGTGATCTTTGCTGGTTTTAAGGGCGGTCTCAGATGCCTTGCGGTGGGTGATGTCGCGCGACACAGATAATAAGCGTTCGACATTGCCCTCGGCATCCAAAATCGGACTGACCTGCACTTCCCACCATTTGGGGATGCCGTCTACCGTGGAGCGATATCCTTCAAACTGGCTTGAGTCACCGGCTTTGGCGATCGCAATAGCCTGTTCTGCGGCTTGGCGATCGTCCCCGTTCCAAAACTCGACCCATTGACACAAGGCAAAGCGAGCAAAGTCACAAATTCCTAGCTGCACTTGTCCGCCCGGATTCATGTAGAGCAACTGCCCGTCTAGATTGAGCACTTTGACGCACTCGGAGGTGCTGTCTAAAATTTTGCGAACGAAGAGTTCACTGTCGCGCAGTTCGGCTTCGATGCGCTGACGTTCGGCTAATTCGCTCTGCGCTTGCTGATACAGTTCGGCTTGCTGAATGGCTGTGCCCACCTGGGTTGAAAGCTGCTTCAGCAGTGCAATCTCGGTCGTCTGCCACGATCGCGGAGCCGCACAGTGATGGGCAATCAGCAATCCCCAAAGCCGATCGCTCTGGAGAATGGGCACCACCAGGTTTGCCTGCACCTGAAACTCCGCCAGCATTTCAACATAGCAAGGATCGATCTCTGCGGCGTGGATATTGGCGATCGTGGTGACTCGTCCCTGCTGATATTGCCGGACGCAAGTGGTTGCCAGACAGGGATCGATGATTGTGGTAGACAAAACCGCGCTCCACTCGGCTCCGACGGACTCCGCGATCACCGTGCCCGACCAATCGGGATGGAAGCGGAAGATCAGCACGCGATCGGTGTCAAATAACTGCCGCACCTCTTCGACGGTGGTGTTGAGAATCGTCGCCAGGTCGAGGGATTGACGGATTTGTTGGGCAATGTGGGCGACCAACCGTTCGCGCTCTTGGCTTTGCCGCAACCGCAGGCGTAGCTCTGTTTTGTCGATCGCATCGCGGATCGCAGCTTGCAAATCAGCGGTCGTTAAGCTGCCTTTGATCAAATAATCTTCGGCTCCCGCTTTCAGCAACCGGACTGCGATCGATTCGCTGCCTTGCCCAGTGACCAGCACGATCGGCACATGGCGTGGATTTTGCTGTTGCATGAGGTGCAGCAGTTCAAGTCCTTCATAGTCTGGCAAGCTGTAGTCGAGCAGCACCGCATCTAGTTCAACCTGCTGGTAAATCTCTAGCGCCTCTGCCCCGGTTTCTGCTTCTAAAAGGCGGTAGCGATAGCGGTGATCTTGGTTCAGGTAGCGGCGAAAGGTTTCCCGATCTTCGAGACAGTCATCGACAATTAGCACGGTGCGCTGGGTTGGCAAATCGACGGGCAAGCGCGGTTGAACCGGAGCGGTCGATCGCTGGGCTGTCCTATCTCGAAACGTGGAAACGGCTGCCCAAGACGTCGTTTCGCCTGCTTGAAATAACGGTTCAGCATCAATTTGCAGCCACATTAATTCACCGTTCGGTTGATACAGCCCCATCATCACACCCAGAATCGATCGCCCCGTGGAGAGCGCGATCGTGGCGGGATGGGCTTCCCCCGGAAACGGTGATCCATCTTCGTGGATGGCTTGCCACAGAGAGTCGTTGGAGTTAGACCCTTGCATTTGCTCCAGGGTGAATCCCAGGATCAGTTCTGCGGTAGCATTGCACGCCTGGATTTTGCCATCCGCAAGCTGCAAGACCATGCCAACATCATCGACTCTAAATTCTGGCTGAGCAATGTTCTGGCTGATGCCTGTAGAGACTGGCAGTTCGGGTCGTTCCATTTGGGTATCCAATGCAAGGGGCGGCAAACAGGTCACTTTGGGCTGAAGCACTGATCGAGATGCGGCTACGCCTTGAGCGTGAAATAGAACGTGCTGCCTTCTGCTTGAATAGACTCTACCCAGAGTGTACCACCATGCCGCTCGACGATTTTTTTGGCGATCGTCAAGCCTGCCCCCGTACCGCCGCCATATTTGGTCGGGGCGTGCAGTCGCTTAAAAATGCGGAAAATAGTGTCGAGATGCCGTTCGGGGATGCCAATCCCATTATCTCGTACATAAAAGGTAATCAGTGGATCGGCGGCTTCGCCTCCATCAAAAGTATGAACTTGAGGTGATTCCACGGGATCTAAATAGCCGATTTCCACCCATTTTTGGGCGCGATCGTTATAGCGAATGGCATTGCTAATTAAATTGGTGAACACTTCGCTAATTTGAACCCGATCGCATTGCACGATTGGCAGCGATCGCGGCACCCGAATTTCCGCTTTCGAGTTCTCTAAGCTGATGCTCAGCATTTCCAGCACGCTCTGCAATAGCTGGTTTGGATCATCGGTGCGCTGCAACGCCAGTTCCACTCGTCCCAGTCTTGAGAAATGCAGCAGCGAATTGATCAAATCCTCCATGCGCTGGGTTAGCCGCACCAGCGTTTGCAGCTTTGAAACCCCTTCTTCGTTCAAAATGTCTGCATAGTCTTCCATCAAAAAGCTGGAGTAGTTGTGAATGCCGCGCAGTGGCTCTTTGAGATCGTGAGAGGCGATGTAAGCAAACGAATCGAGTTCGCTATTGCTGCGCTCCAGCTCCAGGTTTAGCTTGGCTAACTCATCGGCTTGGCGCAACACAATACCGACGATCGCGCTTCGCAGCTCTAAAACCGCTTCAATTTCGCAGGCTTTCCAGGGCAGCGATCGCGCCTGCACCGTTTCTTGCCACAGCGCAAACGATTTACGCGGCGACATTCGCGCTTCGCCATCGTCTAAAACTTCGACGGGCTTGTTGGGATCGCCGCCCCAGTTGACCGTCTGCACCTCTTCGGGTCGAAACCACAGAATGTAATTGCGATTCACGCGCGAGATCGCTAAGACAATCATGCCGCTGGCAACGGATTTGTACTCCTCAGCCAGCGGATACTCTTGAGAGAGTGCAGTCGTATCTAGCAGATTTCCTTCCAGGCGGGTTTCGACCCAGATGAGCAAATCTTCTAACTGCTTGATAGTTGGCGTGCTGCCGATCGTATGAAATTGATCATTCCAAAAAACGGCGGCTCCTTGAGCATCGACCAATTCTAAAAGACTAGCATCAGCGTTCAGAAGCCCAGTTAATAAGCTGTCGCACTGCGGAATCACTTCGACAAACCTCGCCTGAAGCGATTTCAGCTTCACTTTGTAATCAAGGTCTTGATTGGTTTCTTTCGAGATTAATTCTAGCGACATCACTTGTCCCAAAAATTCGCACGCCGTGCGGATCTCATAAGACACATAGCGATCGCGATCGTGATGACAGGCAATTAACCCCCAAAGCTGCTGTTCTTTGATCAACGAAATCGACATCGACGCACCCACGCCCATGTTGTGCAAATACTCCAGATGGATCGGCGAAACGCTCCGCAATCCGGCAAGGCTCAAATCGGTGGGCTGCTGAGTCAACGGGTTAACGGTAGGAATCAACTCAGCCGCCGCGTAATCAACCGTGGGAATCAGCCGCAGCCAGTTTTGTGTGTAAAGCTGTTTGGCTTGTTTGGGAATATCGGAAGCGGGATAGCGTAAGCCGAGATAGGGCGTTAAGTCGTCTCGTCGATCTTCGGCAATGACAGTGCCTGATCCGGCGGCATCAAACTGATAGACCATGACGCGATCGAAGCCCGTTAATTGACGAACCTCCTGAACGATAATCTGAGTCATCTGCTCCAGGGTGGTTGCGCGTTGCAGCCGATTAATGGCACTTTTAACTAACCGATGAAACCCGAAAAAATTAGCGGTTTGCTGGCTGAGATTTGGCTCTAGCTCTAAGATCAACGATTGATCAAAGTGATGAATAATTCCATCAAAGACTAAATCGTTACCGCCGACCTCAATCACAATTTGCATCGGATTGATACTCTCAAAATCCTGCGAGAGACACCCTGCGATCGCGGCAAGCTGCTCTGCATTCAACAGCATCCCTAAGGGCTGATGCAGCAGTTCTTCCGGCGATCGTCCAAGCTGTTGGGTGACGTTTTGGCTCACCTGCACAATGGTTAGATCCACTTCGCTAATGATCAGCAAAACCCCGTGGGGCTGAATCGAACCGGGGATATGAATGGGTTCGCGATCGCAGTTGGTCAAGTCTAGCGGCTCGGACGTAGGTAGACTGGACTGGCTAACAGATCGATCGTTCATACTCATAGATATTGCTTCGTCTGATGATGCATTTTCTAAAGAAGTCATTCTGTTAGCTCTTGAATTAGATCAAACCATCATCTCAGTATTGTAAAGAAGTCTCTACTTAATCTATGGTTCATAACCTACTATTAATTAAAGGTAACTACTCAGGCTATAAACAGCCCACTCTGCGGGAAGCCAGCTACATCCCCTACCCCTTCTCCCAAAAAGGGAGAAGGGGAACCGAACCAATTTAAAGTCCCTCTCTCTACTTGGGCTACCGTGTCTACACAAGTGATCTGATCTAGCCCAGGCTGGGCTTGATCCTCCCTAACCCTCCTTCAAAAGGAGGGAACCGGAGCGGCAGTCTTCCTTTTTAAGGGGGATTCAGGGGGATCGCATCGGATTTTCCCTAGTCGAGGCGATTTGTGTATACACCGTAGCTCTACTTGGGAGAGGGCTTAAAGCCTTGCGGCATCAAAGAAAAGGGTGAGGGCAAACTGAGTCGTTACAATTAAAGGCAAATCAAGAAACAAAATGTCTTCCTGCTAGTAGATGCGTTGCCTATTAAGACTTGTCTAACATTTGCTTAATAATTATTGTAGATTTATCTATCTTTCTAAACAGTGCATCTCTACGGATTCTTCTATAAAATTAGCCTTACCTCACAGACGAGTTGAGTTCTCATGACCAACCCTCGATAAAAGGTCAACACTTCTCAATGGGAGACTATCTTGCAGTCCTGCTGATCATTGAAGACAGCGACGAGGACTTTGAAGCGCTCTGCCGCATGATGAAAAACGCGCCAACCCGATGTCAGATCTATCGCTGTCACGATGGGGATGAAGCCCTCGACTTTCTCTTTCACACCGGTCAATACGCTGATCCAGCCACGTCGCCTGTCCCTTCCCTTATTCTGCTCGACCTCAACCTCCCCGGACTGGATGGGCGAGAAGTCTTGAGTCAAGTCAAGCAAAATGAAACGCTGAAAAGCATCCCGGTGGTTGTGCTATCGACTTCTAACAACCCAAAAGACGTCCGAGCCTGTTATCAAACTGGAGTCAATGGCTATTTGATCAAGCCGATTAATGCCATTAAGTTCAAGCACACTATGCAGGTTTTTATGGAATATTGGTTTGATGCGATCGTGCTGCCTGACATTGACTGACTCAACAGCTTGCTTCCAGTCTTAAAAGCGGGTGGTTGTCACCCGCAATCTGTCGATGAAACCAGCTAATAAGAGTGCATCCCACTTTTGTAGCCCTCACCCTTTTCTTTGATGCCGCAAGGCTTTAAGCCCTCTCCCAGTCTGGAAGAGGGACTTTGCATTGGCTCCCCTTCTCCTGCGCTGGGAGAAGGGGCTGGGGGCTGAGGGCAAATTTGCAAAAATGGGATGCACCCGCTAATAATGCCGTTGCACCCGATCGTATGAGAATGGTTCGTTGAGTTCGAGAGGTTATTAGCAGCAGGTGAACGGGGTCGTTAGGCATGATCTGACCATGTCTAGCGTGATTGACGGGCATCGATTATTTGACAACACCCCAGACATCCGCAGATGGAGCTGCTGAGATTGCAGGACTCCATAGCCCCTGCGCCGATCGCTGCAACCCATCTGGAAAAGCCTCATGATAGGCTGCCCGCACCTGTGCATTGACCGCCATCGTTTTCACGTCATACATCTGGGTTGCCACTTTGGGATAACACCCGATCGCAATAATCAGCCCCAGAAAACAAACCGCAATAAAAATCTCCCGGGAATTGGCATCCTTAAACTCTGCCTCTTCTGGCAAGATACAGTCCGTGCCAAAACAGTTCGCCTCCTGGTCGCCCTGAGACTTCAAATCTAGATCATTCAGGTCACAGGCAGGCACCAGGTCACACCTTTGATCAGCGCTGGCTCCATGAAACACCTGCCGCACCATCGACAGCAGATAGATCGGCGTCAGAATCAACCCCACTGCCGCCAGGAAAATGGTCACCAAGCGAAAGGGGAAACCATAGACGTCAGTTGTGGCTAAGCCGACAAAGACCTCCAGTTCTCCGACAAACCCACTCATCCCAGGCAACGCTAAGGACGCCATTGCCCCCATAGTAAACAGGGCAAACACCGTGGGCATCGCCTGCCCCATCCCACCCAACTGATTCATCATCATCGTACGGGTGCGATCGTAGGTCACACCTGCCAAGAAAAATAACACCGACGCAATCAGCCCGTGAGAGAGCATTTGCAGCATTGCCCCACTCACACCTAAATCACTATAGGAAGCAATTCCCAGCAGCACAAACCCCATGTGAGAGATTGAGGAATAGGCTAACCGCCGCTTCATGTTGGTCTGTGTAAAGGAGTTCAGCGCCCCATAAACGATATTGACCACCCCTAAAATCGCCAACACCGGCGCAAAATACACATGGGCATGCGGCAACAGTTCCAAGTTCAACCGGATCAGCCCATAGCCCCCCATTTTCAATAACACCCCTGCCAGAATCATCGACACTGGAGAAGACGCTTCGCCGTGGGTGTCTGCCAGCCAAGTATGAAAGGGGAAAATTGCCAATTTGACCCCAAAGGCTACCAGCAGACCAGCATACAAAAACAATTCCAGCCCTAAGGGAAACTGCTTTAACCTTAGTTCAGCCAGATCAAAGGTGAGCGTATCACCATAAAGCCCCATCCCCAGAGCCGCCACCAAAATAAAAATCGAAGCCAGGGCGGTATACATCAAGAACTTTGTCGCTGCATAGGCGCGATTTTGCCCGCCCCAAATGCACACCAGCAGATAGACCGGCACCAGTTCCACTTCCCACATGATGAAGAAGAGCATCAGGTCTTGGGCTACAAACACTCCTACCTGGGCGGCATACAGAATCAACATCAATGCGTAGAACAGGCGCGATCGCCGATCCACCTGCCAGGCGGCAAACATTGACAGCGTCGTTACAAAGCCTGCCAACAGCACCAGCGGAGCCGAAATACCATCCACCGATAGCGCCCAACTCAAGCCCAACTGCGGTAACCAAACCACCTTTTCCGCCAGTTGGAAGGTCGTCTGACTCGCGTCGTAATGCCGCCAAAAGGCATAGCACATCAGTCCAAAATCGGCTATGCCAACCCCCAGCGCATACCAGCGGACAGTCTTGCCGCTTTTACCAGGGATCAAAGGAATGAACAACGTGGCGACCAACGGCAGTAGCACGATCACGGTCAGCCAGGGGAACGGTTCGATCATGAGTAAGAATAAATGCCTATCGCTGAGTTAAGACTATCTTACGCAACTGTGCGCCTCATCATCTATCAATCCTTTGCTGCTTTGCCATGTACTTAGCATTATGCATCTAGTAGTCTGTCAACTTTTAGGTGAGGGGTAAACTCTAAACCACAGACAGCACAAAGTGGCTGTGGGTATGATTCGCGGCTTTGAGGCGAGCGATGTCAACTTTTTACGCATGGCTAATGTTCGTCAAAGTGGCTTGCTCGATGTCGGAGTGATCAAACTTAAAGCGGGTGCAAATGTCCAAGCGGTTTTGGCAGAATTGCGATCGCGGTTGCCCAATGATGTCAAAGTCATGACGAGAGAGGACTATGCGAAAGCAGAAGTTGCTTTTTGGAATGCCAGTACTCCCGTAGGTTATACCTTTGACCTAGGTGTCGTGATTGCTTTCATTGCCAGCGCTACGATCGTCTATCAGATTCTCTACAGCGATGTGACCGATCATTTGCCCGAATATGCAACGCTCAAAGCGATGGGATTTCGCGATCGCTACACCCCCAAAGAATCTAAAGGTTTGAGCCTTATTCCCTCGACAAGGTTAATATGCAGACAAGCCGCCGTCTACCGGTCTCAAAAGGGATTTTAGCCAGCGCGGTGTCAGTCTAAAGACCCAATAGAGGGCAAATGGGCTGCAAATGTCTATCTATCTCCCTCATCTGGGGTAGATAGACTGATGGAGTTTGTCTAATCAAGAGTTGGGCTGATTGAGATTTTGACTGCTTTTGCACTTGATGCTCTACTAGAATTTTGCATGAAGTCTACAGTAAGCTTCGCTCTATATTCAGAAGTGCTCTTGTAATGATTGAGTCCTCCCGAAGGAAATTTTAAATTTCAAAATCTCGATTAATGGTAGTAGCCGGGTTAATTTCAATCACTTGTTTCGTTTTATTTTGGCTTATTCCGACCAATCCATTCTTGTTCGAGAATCCATCCTGGTTGTTTAGTAGACCATCCGATGAAATTATTCTCAAATCTCTACCTTCTAAAAAAACATCGATTATCGTCCCTTGAGGTCATTATTACAAACCCAACATTGGGAAAAAGCCGATCGGGAAACCCAAGAAAAAATAGCACAACTATTAGGGTCTTTCTATACTGTGCCTGAGCTTAAGCCTCTGCTTACAGCTTGGCTTCCAAGAGCAACGGATATAGCAAGAATCCCTTGCACTGATTTATTAACGATTGATCGCCTGTGGACAAGGTTTAGTGAAGGACGTTTCGGCATTACCTTCCAAAGGCGAATTGTAGAAAATGACAGCAGATTATCAAGTTCAGAGGAGATTAAACAGCTCTGTTTAAGGCGATGTCCTCAAGAAGTATCCAGGAACATACAGCAGGTCAGGTGTAAGATGAGCTGCGAAAGCCAGCGTGTAGAGGCACAGTTTGAAAGAATGCCGTCGGCAATGGGAAGAGGTCGTTCGACAGCAGTTAAGCCATTGCCAGCAGGCTATTATCCTTCACCAATTGAAGTTGGCAATCATAAAGCTGATGCCTACCGTGAACTTGCCAAACGAGTTGCTCGATGCAACATCTAGTAATTGAACCACCCAACACGTCACGGCAGCAGACGGATGAAAGTCGCTGGTGCTGAGTTCAAGTTTGTTTGCCGCCGCTGCGTTTTGCCGTTAGACTGAAAATCTTTCTGAAGATGAAGATATAGTTAAGGTTATCTCTATAAAATCAATTTAAGTCATATGAAGTGATAAATTTTAGTAGACAAAGTAAATTTATCTAGAGATCATTATGCAGCCAAGGTAACAGTCATTGTACCTGTGTATAATGGAATGCCTTTCCTAGAGGAAACTATCCAGTCTATTTTGGATCAAACTTATAAAGATTTTCATCTTTTAATAGTTAATGATGGTTCTACTGATGAAAGCTCAGAATATTTAAAGACTTTGACTGATCCACGAATTGAGGTCAGGCATCAAAGCAATATGGGACTATGTGCTTTACTCAATCAAGCAGTAGCGAGTTCCGATTCTGAACTTATTGCTCGTTTAGACCAAGACGATGTTGCCTTGCCATCTCGATTACAAGAGCAAGTTGACTTTTTAAGCTCTCATCTTGATTATGCATGTGTCTTAAGTCGTATTTCCAGAATTACTGAGAGTAACAAGGAATTTAGCTCATACGAGACAGATCTTTCGGAAGAGATTAGTGACTACAGAGGGGAAATTTATGGTTGTATTGTTCATAGCACAATTTGTTTTCGCAGAGAAAGTTTTATAACATTAGGAGGTTATCGCTCATTTCTGTACCCTGTAGATGATTATGACTTGCTTCTAAGATTTGAGGAGGTCTATAAGGTAGCAGTTATCAATAAAGCCTTAGTGAAATATCGTATTCATGCTAAGGCAGGAACTTTTAAGGCTTTTCATGAGATGCAACTTAAGACGCGCTATGTTGAAGAGATTGCTGGTCTAAGGCGATCTAACAAACCTGAAATATCTTTGATGGAATTTAGCTATGCTATGAATCAAGCAACCTTATGGGAAAAGTGGAAGAGAAATATCAATGGAATGGGAAAACTGATGTTCCGCCAAGCAGGTCTTATGATTGGCGAAAGGAAGTACTTTAAGGGTTTATACAGCCTTACTATGGCGTTTCTCCTAACACCAAGACTTACTCTCTATAAATTGCTGGCTTTACGTCACCAATAGGAGATTAGATCAAGCAGAAGTCTAACAAATCGCTGAACTGGAACGGTGTGTAGGTTACTTGTTGAGTTACAAAGGTTATCGCCTTCCGGTTAGCTCAATCATTAGATTGCAGAGTTATATGTCAGGACGCAATCGAAGACTTATCTTCAGGGTGCGATCGCCATCACACGATCGACAAGCAGGGAAATTGCATGGATGAAACAAACGCTTAGATAACTCAGACGTTGATGCGTTGATTCTACTTCTATCATCCTTACTTTTAGCGCACCATGGCACCCCGGATAATGGCACTAAACCAGGCATCGGGCAGCAGTTTGCGAAAAGAAATTAATGCTCCCGCATTCCCACCTGCTGGATAGCGCAGCCGTCGAGAGTTATCGGTTGCTGCTTGATAAATGACCTGTGCAGTTTTTTCTGGTGGCGATCCAGCTTTGTCCGCATTTTTCATCGCTGCTGTGACCTTGGCGACAAAGGTATCATACGCAGTCAGCCCTGGTTGACTAGCAAGGTCTGCCGATCGCTCGTAAAAGTCCGTCTTAATCGGACCGGGTTCAATAATTTTGACCCGGATATTAAATGGCTCCAATTCATATTGCAGCCCATCCGAAAACCCTTCCACTGCCCATTTTGTGGAGTGATAGAGACTGTAAAGCGGAAAAGCCATGTGTCCACCAATGGAAGACACATTCATGATGATGCCCGATCGCTGGGCGCGAAAGTGGGGCAAGAGCGATCGCGTCACCGCCATCAAGCCAAACACATTCGTCGCAAACTGACGCTCAATCTGCTCCAGACTGCACGCTTCAAACGGCCCAATTAAGCCATAGCCTGCATTATTCACCAGCACATCGATCGCTTGAAAGCGCTCCAACGCCTGCTCGATCGCGTGCTGAATCGATTCTGGTTCGGTGACATCTAACCGCAAGCAGCAAACGCGATCGAGTGCTGCCAACGTCGTAGCTTGCTCAGGTGAACGCATCGTTGCCACCACATTCCAACCCCGCTGCTGAAATAAAAGCGCGGTTGCATAGCCAATGCCCGTCGAAGCACCCGTAATGAGAATAGTTTTAGCCATAGGGGGAGAGGAGAGAGTTTTGAGTTCTTAGTTTTGAGTTTTGAGTTGCAAGACAAGCGCAACACTGAAACAGTTACCTTTGTTCAGCCTTCAGCCTTCAGCCTTCAGCCTTCAGCCTTCAGCCTTTAGCCTTTCTACCCTACTCCCTACTCCCCACTTTGCTTCTAGATATGAATCCCACACTCCGTCTTGCCCATACCCCGCCAGCGTCCGGCGCGTTCATCTTCACCTTCCGCAATAGGGGTTGTAATCGGTTCGTCGCCGATGCTGGGATAACCCTGGTCATGCAGAGGGTTGTAGATCACATCGTGTTCAAACACATATGCCCAGGTTTCTTTGCGCGTCCAGTTAGCGATCGGGTTGATTTTGAGGCGCTCTTGCGTGTCCAGTTCAAAGATCGGCATATCAGCACGAGTGTTTGCCTGATCGCGTCGTCGTCCGGTAATCCAGGCGATCGCACCCAGTTCGGTCAAGCCACGCTGTAGCGGCTCGATTTTGGTGATCTGATGAAACTGAGCGATGTCTGTATCCCACAACGCTTCACCGTACTTCGCAACAAACGCCTCGCGGGAGCCAATCTCAGGCATTTTGTAAATTTGCAAGTTGAGATTGTAGAGCGCTTTTGCTTTGGCAACCAGTTCCAGCGTTTGGGGAAAGTGGTAGAGCGTATCCAAAAACAGCACCGGTACGGGTTGAGCGGGTTTTAGATCGCGATAAAATAGATCGGTAATCAGGATGTCATCGACGTTAAACGCGCTAGTCTGCACCAACCCTGTCGGCACGTTCTCGACGCTCCAGGCAAGGATATCTTTAGGGTGAGCGTTCTCAAAACGCTGGTTGAGCTTTTTTAAGTCGAGCTGGGTCGGTTGAATCAGCGGTTCCGTAGATTGAGTCATCGCGACGAGTTACCTTAAGTCTTCTGCATTCTCTACGATAGCGAACTAGGGTAACGTTGTGGAAGCACGATCGCAACGAAATCGATCGCGCTTTAGCAGCACGACTTGCTAGAGCGGTACGAATACAGCCATTTACAGCAGCAGGAACAAGACTTGAGCCTCCATCTCATCCTTTACAGCAAACCGGGTTGCCATCTATGCGAAGGGCTGCAAGAAAAGCTAGTGCAGATCCAGAGCCTCGACCTTACGTTAGACGTGCGCGATATTACCACCCGCGACGATTGGTTTCAGGCGTATCAGTATGAGATTCCAGTGTTGGTGCTTGTAAGGGGAGAGGGGAGAGGAGAGGACGAGAAAGGAGAAGCAGGGGAAGCAATTCAAAACTCAAAACTCAAAACTCAAAACTCAAAACTTCATCCCTCATCCCTCATCCCTTTACCGCGTCCGTCTCCGCGTGCGACGGTGCCGCAGTTGGAGAAGATGCTGCGGCAGTATTTGTAAGCGTGTTCAGACGCATAACATACTGTGATTAACGTGTCTAGAGTGATGAGAGTCAATGCTTGGCAAGTCCGTTTGGCGATCGCTCATTGCACTCAACGTCAGGCAATAATGCGTTTGAGGAATAAGCGGGCACTCTAGCGTAGCTAATCGTGGGTACGACGGCTATCCCCTTGATTACTCCTCTTGTCGCCTCTTTGCTCTGAACTAAACGCCATGCTACAGTCTCATCTTTCTCTTGCTGCTAGCATCCACGAGCTGCAAACTCTGGTCATGTCCTTTCATCCAGTGATCGTCATTGAAACGGTTGAGGAAGAGCGAGTGCAGACATTGTTGCAAGAAGCGACGCAGGAGATGAAAATGCAGTTGCTGGAGTGGAGCATTACGCAGGGGCTAGCGCGATCGCACGGTGTCGCCAGCAACGATTTTTTCAGTGCGTCCGACAATCGCTGGGTCGATGAATGCGCGCCACCCAGAACACAGAAGCCTGCTGCCTTGGAGGACACGACTGATCCACTCAAGGTGCTGCAACAGATGCAAGCGATCGGCTTCAAGGCGGTTTTTCTGCTCAAGGATTTTGCCAGACATTTGGATGATGCCACCGTTGCCCGTCAGTTTCGCGAGGTCATCCAGCTTTTTGCTCAGAACCGATCGGCGATCGTCCTCACAGGCGACCCCATCAAATTGCCGCCGGAAATCGCTCATGATGTCGTTTACTTTGACCTGAAGCTGCCGGGACGGGATGAGTTGCAGCAAGTGGTGGCGGATGCGCTGCGATCGCTGCGAGTCAAGAACCGCGTTCAGATTGAACTTCAAGATGCGGATGTGCCTGCGCTGGTGCAAGCATTAACGGGCATGACCTTAAAGCAAGCGCGACAGGTGATTGCCTATGCGGCACTAGAAGATGGCAAACTAACGCTGCAAGATGTGGGACGGATACTGAAGCGTAAAGCGCAGATCATCCGCGAGGGGGGCGTGCTGGAATATTTCCCGACGAGCGATGTGCCCATAGACTTGGGTGGCTTCCATGGACTCAAGCAATGGCTGTCTCAGGCGCGAGTTGGCTTTAGCGCTCAGGCAAAAGCGCTCAATCTGAAGCCACCCAAAGGCATTTTGATCGTGGGCATTCAAGGCTGCGGCAAGTCATTAGCGGCAAAAGCGATCGCCCGCGCCTGGAAGATGCCCTTGCTCAAGCTCGACATCAGCCGTCTTTACGATAAATATGTGGGCGAATCGGAAAAGAACTTCCGGCAAGCGATCGCCCTGGCAGAGTCGATGGCTCCCACGGTCTTATGGATTGACGAAATTGAGAAGACCCTCGGCGGCAGTACTGACGGCGATGCAGATGGTGGGCTGAGTCGTCGGCTCTTTGGCTCCTTCCTCACCTGGATGCAGGAAAAATCTCAGGAAATCTTTGTGGTGGCGACTGCAAACGACCTCTCTCAACTGCCGCCCGAACTCTTGCGAAAAGGACGGTTTGACGAACTGTTCTTCGTCGATTTACCCAACGAACCTGAACGCGCTACGATTCTGCAAATTCACTTGACCCGTCATAAGCAAGCGCCCCAACAGTTCAAGCTGGCGGCATTGGTGGCAGCGATCGATGGCTTTAGTGGTGCCGAAATTGAGCAAGCCGTGATTGCTGCCCTCTACCGTGCTCTTTACCTGCAAAAGCCTCTGGACACAGACATTCTGCTCGAAACGATCAAAGCCACGATTCCCTTGTCTGTCTCCCGTCGCGAAGATTTGCAGAAACTAAGAGCGATCGCCCAGGAACGCTTTGTCAACGTGCGCTAATAGTCGTCTGCTGAAAGCAGTGCAATCGTGCTTGCTACGTTACGCAACGAAGTCAGTGCATCTGTTGAGAATGAGACAGGTTATACTCATTGCAAGCGATCACTACTGGCAGCCTTGCGAGACTGCTTGCAGAAGTGAAAACGTATGATCAAGCTGTTTGCCCCACACTTGAAGGTCGAGACGAGACAAGATACGGTTGTTTAACCCAACGAAGGCAGAGATAGGGCATGCTGTATCTGGCACAGGTACAAAAAAAAGGGCTTTTGGGCAAGACGGGGCTACAGCTACTCGCGCGTCAGCGGTCTGAAAATGCGTGGACGCTTTTGCCGGAAGAAGAAACGATCCTCACAGTCGAAGCGAATAGCCTCAGTGAAGGAATGCTGGTTTTGGTGGAGTTAACCTCTACTCGGCAGGTGTTAACTGTTAAAGATGCTAAAGACTGGTTGCTAGACATTGTGCAGAAGTTTTTGGTAAGTGGCATTACGCCCGCCTTTTTGCAGCAAGAAACCGAGCGAGCAGAGCAATGGCGGCAGTCGCTGACGTTGCAAAGTCAGGAACTCGATCGTCGTGCGCTGGAGCTAGAAGCACGCAAAGAGCAGATTCAGGACATGGAAGAAAAGCTCAAACGAGAAAAGCGCACGCTCGACACACGCTCAACCTAGCACAAACCGCAAAGCAACCCTGCTAATTAGCTACCCTCTAGCTATTCCGTATACAGAAGCTGAGTAGGGTGGGCATTGCCCACCCTACTGATGACTTTGGTCTGTATCACAACGACGGGACAGAATTAACGTGGTTAAGTCACGGAACCTGTAAGGCTAAACGCCCGTACATCAGTAATTTTGACGTTGATCAGTTTGCCTTTTGTAGCGGCAATATCGCCAGCAAAGAACGTGAGGCGGTTGCTGCGGGTGCGACCCATCACTTGAGTCGGGTCTTTGGTATTTTGCGCTTCGACGAGAATTTCTTCGGTACGATCGCGATACCGTTCCGATCGTTCCATTGCTTTCGTTGAGCCAAGTCGGTTGATGCGCTGGAGGCGATCGCTCTTCACGGCTTCACTAAGCTGATTTTGCCACAGGGCAGCAGGCGTGTTGGGACGGGGTGAATAGGCTGCCGTGTTGACTAGATCAAAGCTAAGGTCGTCAATCAGTTGCAGCGTTTGCTCAAACTGCTCTTCTGTTTCACCTGGAAAACCGACGATTGCATCGGCGCTAATCGAGGCATCGGGCATCACTTGGCGAATGGTGTCGATAATGCGGCGATATTTCTCCTGCGTGTAGCCCCGCGCCATTGCTTTAAGAATTTCGTTACTGCCCGACTGGAAGGGAATATGGAAGTGTTCGCAGACTTTAGGCAACTCGGCACAGGCACGAATCAGGCGATCGGTGAAATAACGGGGATGGCTGGTCGCAAACCGAATGCGCTCAATGCCTGGGACATCGTGAATATAATAAAGCAAGTCGGTCAGAGTATGCTGATGACGACCTTCCGGTGTGGAGCCAGGGAGATCGCGCCCGTAGGCATCAATGTTTTGCCCCAGCAGCGTAATTTCCTTAAAGCCTTGCTGCGCCAGCACCTCAATCTCCGCGCGAATTGCTTCGGGTGTGCGCGATTGTTCTACGCCACGCACGTTTGGCACCACACAATAGGTACAGCGTTCGTTGCAGCCGTAGATGACATTGACCCAAGCTGTGACGGTGCTATCCCGTCGGGGCTTGGTAATGTCTTCCATAATGTGGAGCGGTTCCGTCGCCACAACCTGATTGCCGCTAAACACATCCTCCAGTAGATCTTGCAGACGGTTGGCGTGTTGGGGCCCCATCACCAGATCCAATTCCGGCACGCGGCGCAGCAGTTGTTCACCTTCTTGCTGTGCCACACAACCCGCCACAACTAACGTTAAGTCCGGCTGCGTCTGCTTTCGCGCTGCTTGCTTGCCCAGGTAGGAATACACCTTTTGTTCGGCATTGTCACGAATCGTACAGGTGTTATAGAGAATGAGGTCGGCATCGTCAGGCAGCTCTGCCCACTCAAAGCCCATTGTTTCTAGAATGCCTGCCATCCGCTCAGAGTCGGCTTTGTTCATCTGGCAGCCGAAGGTGGTGATATGGTAGCGGCGGGAGACAGCAGTCATGAAAGGTCGGTTGAAGGGTCAGTCTTAGATCTTAGTGGAAAAAGATTTGAGTTGAAAAGATTCGAGTAAAGCTTTGAGGGACGATCGCCCCTCTTCCAGCACAATCAAAGACGCAAAACAGGGGCACAGCAACGCTATGCCCCTACCAGCAGTAAGTTTTGCAAAAGCCTTTTACAAGCAGTCTGTCGTACTCTAGCTAAAGCTCACCATAACAGTGCTTCCGTAAAAAGCAGAAAGAACGATCGCTTACAGACCCGTCTCGCTGTCGTGTTCCACGTTGTTGGGGTCTACACCCATTGGTGCAACGATGTTACGGAACAGCGTAATCTGTTCGCTGAACTGCAACCCTTTGATCTGGGTAAACAGAGCATCTGCTTCTTTGGAAAGTTTGTAGTCAGACGGCATGGGGCTTACGATTCCAGCCTCCATACCCTGAGCCAGCAGATACCAGAACAATAGTTTCGTCGTGTCACCGATCGCGCCATATTCCCGTGCAAGCAGCGTATTTTTGTGGCTAATCAAATCGCGCTGTAGCTGCAATTGCTCGTCGTGCGGGAGGTCTTTGACCTGATTAAACAACCCTTCAGCAATAGTTGGAGAAACAGTGCTGGCTCCTGGTGCCGCTGGTGTAATGGATTCGCCCATCTCGGTGTAAATAAACCAGAACAGTGCCAGTTGTTGATCAACATCCAGGCTTTGAAAGGCGCTCAATTGTGCGCTGGCAGTATTAGACGTGGTGTATGTCATAAAAACCTCATATTGCTGCCTGCAATGTAACGAGGCTACGATCGCGCTTACATCCCCTGCAGACAGAGCCTTGGAACTCTACCAAAGACAGAGGCAAAGCCCGTCTGCCTGGATAACCTTGACAGGTGAACTGACGCGCAGTGGGAACAACCATGATGGAACGAACACTAGAAGGCAAGGTTGCTGTCATTACGGGTGCAGGTTCTGGCATTGGTCGAGCCACTGCGCTCATGCTGTCACAAGCGGGTGCCACGATCGCCACGATTGATCACACGCCCGAAACCAACCAACAAACGATCGACCAAATAGAGAAAAACGGCGGTAAAGGACTGATGACGATCGCCGACGTTTCCCAGCCCGATGAGGTAGAGCAGTCCTTTCAGCAGATTATTGAGCAATGCGGACACATTGACATTGTGTTTGCGAATGCAGGCATTAACGGCGCTTGGGCACCGATCGAAGACCTCACTCCAGAAGAATGGGATAGAACCCTGGACGTGAATCTTAAAGGCACCTTTCTAACCACGAAATATGCCGTTCCTCACTTAAAACAGCAGGGTGGCTCCGTTGTAATCACTGCGTCTGTCAACGGCACTCGGATCTTTAGCAATACAGGTGCCACAGCCTACGCGACTTCTAAAGCCGCGCAAGTCGCGTTTACTAAAATGGTGGCTCTGGAGCTGGCACCGCACCATATTCGAGTCAATGTCATTTGTCCAGGCGCGATCGAAACGGGCATCCACGAAAGCACCAAACCGCGAGATCTGGAGCAAATTCGTATGCCCATTGAGTTTCCTAAGGGCAACATTCCTCTATCAGGTGGCAAACCCGGCACCTCTGAACAAGTCGCCCAACTGGTACTTTTCCTGGCTTCTGATGCCTCCAGCCACATCAGCGGCACCGAGATCTGGATCGATGGCACGGAGTCGCTTTTGAAAGGCTAAAGGATTAAGGCTAAAGGCTAAATAAGCCTCCTTTTATCCTTTATCTTTTATCCTTTATCCTTTTCCCCCATGCCCCAAGTCTTTGGCAAACTTCCCATCCATGCCCGTTCCTGGTCAACGTTGGGCGCTGTGAGTTCGGTTGAGCAGGACGATCGCGGCGTTTATTGTCAGTGTGGCGAGGCGCTCCTAGCCGTGACCGTGCTGACTCCTTCCTTAATACGGGTACGGCTGGCACCAACGGGAAAACTACTGCCTCGGCGCTCTTGGGCAGTTGCCAAAGATGATGCAGATTGGTTGCCTGTGTTGATGGATGTGCAGGAAACAGAGGCTGCGATCGAGATCAAAACCGCTAAAGTACTCATCCGCATTGAGCGTAACCCCTGTCGGCTGCTTTGCCTGGATCAAGCAGGTAGACCCTTTGCCGAGGATGCTGCAACGGGCATTGGCTGGTCAGAGAATACGGTGGTTGGCTGGAAAAAAATGGAGGCAGACGAGCACTTCTACGGCTTTGGTGAACGCACTGGGTTGCTGGATAAGCGATCGGAACGCAAAACAAACTGGACGCTCGATGCGCTGGACTATACGACCGTAGCGGATGAGATGTATCAGGCGATTCCGTTCTTCATGGCGCTGCGTCCTGACGTGGGGTATGGCATCTTCTTTAACACCACCTTCTGGAGCCAGTTTGACGTGGGTGCCAGCAAACCCGGTGTGTGGCAGATGGAAACCCACAGCGGCGAACTGGACTACTACATCGTCTACGGTCCTACGCCTGCGGAAATTCTGGAAACTTACACGGAGCTTACAGGACGGATGCCGCTGCCACCTAAATGGTCGATCGGCTATCACCAGTGCCGTTGGAGCTATGAATCGGAAAGCATTGTGCGGAAGCTGGCGCAAGAGTTTCGCGATCGCCGGATTCCCTGTGATGTGATTCATCTAGACATTGATTACATGAACGGCTATCGCGTGTTTACCTGGAGTCCCAAACGCTTTGCAGAACCAGCAAAGTTGATTGGCGATCTGAAGGAAACAGGTTTTCAGGTGGTGACGATCGTCGATCCGGGGGTGAAATACGAACCAGAAGCGGATTACGCCATTTTTGATGAGGGGCTAGAACAGGATTACTTTGTCCGCAAGGCAAACGGCGAAATCTTCCACGGCTACGTGTGGCCTGATAAAGCAGTCTTTCCCGATTTCTTGAAGCCAGCGGTGCGTCACTGGTGGGGCGATGCTCACCAAGCTCTGACGGATGTTGGTGTGGCAGGCATCTGGAACGACATGAATGAACCTGCCATTGTCGATCGCCCCTTTGGTGATGAAGGGGTGCATATCTGGTTTCCGCTCGATGCGCCACAGGGTCCAGCCGACGAGCAAGCCACCCACGCTGAAGCTCACAACCTGTATGGGTCAGGTATGTCCCAAGCTTGTGCCGAAGGGCTAGAGCGGCTGCGTCCCACCGAGCGATCGTTTGTGCTGACGCGATCGGGCTACGCAGGCGTACAGCGCTGGTCGTCGGTGTGGATGGGCGATAATCAGTCCTGGTGGGAGCATTTGGAGCTATCGATCCCCATGCTCTGCAACATGGGTTTGTCTGGTGTCCCGTTTGTTGGTGCCGACATCGGTGGCTTTGCTGGCAACGCAACGGCAGAACTGTTTGCCCGCTGGATGCAGGTGGGGTTGCTCTATCCCTTGATGCGGGCGCACTCCTCCATGAAGACACATCAGCACGAACCCTGGGTCTTTGGCGAACAAACCGAACGCATCTGCCGTGAATACATCGAGTTGCGCTACCGTCTCTTGCCTTACCTCTACACTGCCTTTTGGGAAGCCGCGATGACAGGCGCACCGATTCTGCGTCCCCTGGTCTATCACTATCCCAACGATTCTAAAACCTATGCCCTGCACGATCAGGTGTTACTGGGCGCTTCGCTTATGGCGGCTCCGGTCTATCGTCCTGGTGTCGAGTGTCGCGCGGTCTACTTGCCAGAGGGCGTTTGGTACGACTGGTGGACGGGTACGCGCTACGAGGGTGCTACCCATATCCTGGCTGATGCACCGCTAGAACGAATGCCCCTTTACGTCAAAGCCGGAGCGGTTATTCCCATGCAGCCTGTGATGCAGTACGTAGACGAACGCCCGATTGACGAGCTTCGCCTGCGCGTTTGGTCAGGTGCGGGTGAGTTTACCCTGTACGAAGATGATGGGCGTAGCTTTGAGTACCGTGATGGTGCCTGGGCAACAACTGTGTATCGCGTTACAGCCGAGGGTGAACGCACAACCCTTCAGATTCAGGCACGACAAGGCAACTGGACTCCACCAACACGAACGGTCCTTGTCGAGCTAGTCGGTGTGGGCGAACAATGCTTTGAGGATGACGGGAGCGATCGTCACCTCATTTTTTGATACCAATCTAAACTGAAAAAGCAGCTTGGACAACTAAAGTTACAGCTATAGCGATCGCCAGAGAGCTCAGGATATGGGGATCAAAGGGGGGCTTTTCCCTCAGCCAGCTTTCGACCTGAGCGCTCAAGCCGAAGGGGGGGCTACTCCTGCACCCCGTCCTCACCTGTAGGGCTACAGCTATATCTCTTACAATACGAACGCTCGCTCCCTAGGTGATAACCAATGGTTAGCTTCTACCAACAGCTTGTCATAGCGCTTCGGCAGGGAGCGGTTGTGCTGGCAATGGTCATTGAGGTGAAAGGATCAGTACCCAGAGAAGTAGGTGCGATGATGCTCCTTTGTTCTGACGGCAGCACTATTGGCACGATCGGCGGCGGGGCAGGCGAAGCCAGGGTCATCGAGCAAGCCAGACAGGTGTTAGCCACTGGCAACAAGCAACCGATTGATATTGACCTGTCCGGCAACCTGAATCAAGTCAAGCAGGGCATTTGTGGCGGCATGATGCAGGTCTGGTTAGAACGCTGGCAGGGTGAACGTGCGATCGCCCTTACCAATGATATCATCACCTTTTTGCAGACTGGGCAATCTGGCTCTCTGGTGATCCCGTTTGCCCCTGACCGATCGCCACACCTTGCAGCACCCCGCTCCTTACATTGTCTCAGCTCCTTAACGCCTGCTTCGCTTGAAGAGCCAATGACTGCAACACTGGACTCTCCTGCTTTCATCCTGCCTCTCCATCCATCGCCCACGCTACTGGTTGTTGGCGCTGGTCATGTAGCCATTCCTCTGGCGCAAATGGCACACCTGCTTGATTTTCGTGTGGTGGTGCAGGACGATCGCCCAGAGTTTGCCCATGCCCAGCGGTTTCCTGATGCAACTGTGCTTGCTCAACCGATCGACCAGGCGATTGACGGACTGCACGCTGCACAGCTTTACGTTGCGCTGGTGACGCGAGGCTATCAACACGATCTGGCAGCATTGAGAGTGTTATTGCCCCGATCGCCTGTTTACATTGGCATGATGGGCAGCCAAAAGCGAGTTAAAACCGTTGTGCAGGCACTGCAACAAGAGTGCATCCCAGGTCTGACACCAGCCCTGATGACAGCGCAATTAGAGCATCTCTATGCCCCGATCGGACTGGATCTGGGTGCTCTTACACCTGCCGAAATTGCGGTCAGCATTTGCGCTGAACTGATTAGCGTTTATCGGGGTGGCAGCGGACAAGCGCTCTCGACTCGATGCGCCAGCGCTACTTGAGCCAGGACAACGGAACAACGCAGCGATCGCGACAGTTGCCATAGCGGATAGAAATTTCACTAACCACCAATGCCCAGCCGTCCAGCAAGACTGGGGGTTAGTGGAAGCAAGGTAACGATCGTCAAGAACAATGCCAATAAGCCGAACGCAGCTCTGGTATCGTTTGGTTCAGTCAGTTCGTTTTGGCTGGGGCGTTCGAGTTCGCGTTGCAGAAACAGCACCACCACTGCCCAATACAGCGCCAGTGGATTCACGATCGACGCGAGTCCCAATATGACGATGGTGCCGATCGTGGTGCGCCCCGCAATCTTGCGACCATAAATTGCTTGCACGATGCGCCCACCGTCTAGCTGTCCCGCTGGTAATAAATTGAGCGCTGTAATGACTAGCCCCAGCCAGCCCAGAATGACCAGTGGATGCACATCGACGATCGCTTGCTGGAGCGACTCTTGCAGCACAACACGGGTGAGTGTGCCCACTAAAATGGAGCCTTGAAAAAATTCCGTTGGCACCTGGAACAAGCTGCCTTTGTGCGAGAGTAGCAGCCCAGACACCAGCATCACCAGCGAGAGCAGTCCGCCTGCTGCAGGACCCGCGATCGCAATATCAAACAAGGTGCTGCGGTTGGGCAACACCGACTCAAACCGGGTAATGGCACCAAAAGACCCGATCTGCCAGGTGGGGATGAAAAAGGGCAGGCTCAGCCGGACTTGATAACGCTTAGCCATCACCCAATGCCCGACTTCATGGACTGCCAGCACGCTGAGAAGACCGGCTGCCAGGGGTAAGACCTCTGCAAGGCGACTGGGAGCCGTAAAGAAATCGAAGCCAAGCATTAAGCCTCCGGTTTCCAGTGTGGCGGCGATCGTTGCCAACAGCAGCAGGACTGCCATCCCCTTTTGAAAGAGAGTCGATGGCTGCGGATCACGGCTACTGGGCAACACAATGACGACAGGCTTGCCGTCTTGCCCTTCGACTAAAAAGAGACGATAGCGTGGCTGTGCTGGATCGGTTTCACTGACACCGACCTTTGCTTGCAACTGTTCTGTGAGGCGATCGAGGGTTACGTCTGCCTCGCCCCGCAAATTCCCTCGCAGGATCACGCCCTCCTGGTAAGGAATGGTTTCAGTGACAAAGAAGGTGTCAATGCCAAAAATGCTCTGAATGACTTTGAGATCGTCGGCTGGGATAGGAACCATGTCCTCTTCGATCGCGGCTATCGTTGCAGGGTTGGCAGGCTGCAAGGCACCGGAGTCTTCACCAGTGGCATCAACCTGACTGCCGTTCTGCTCATTGGCGATCGCGGTGGCTCGCTGGGTGAGCGCTTCCGCTTGGGCAAGCGATCGGAGTTGCTTTCCTAAATAGATATACAGCCCGGTCGAAAGCAGGAAGAGAAACAACACACTCACAAAATTGAGGTAAATCCCCACCACGGAGAGGCTAAAAAATAGCAACCATGGTGAAATCAGCACAACCGACTGAAACCAGGCAACCAGCCCCAGTTTGCCAAGCGGTCGAGCGCGATAAAAGCCCAAGCCCAGAAAACCCAGCGCTACCAGTACAGTGATCGCAGTAATCATTCAAAACCCTTTCCAAGACGCATTTTGGCATTTTCACACATGAAATGCCCTACCTTAAATCTACCTGAATCAGGCACGGTCGCAACCATACTTACCAGAAAGGCAGCCCCGGAGGACTGCCTTTCTGGCTGCTTTTAGACCAATTGACTAGAGCGATCGATCATTGACTTTAGCGTCTACGTTGCCGCGCTTGCCTTCTCTTTCGGTTCTTCAAGCGCCTCTTTTGTGAAACAGCCTACACAGTAGGGGCAGCGGTACCCAATTGGGCAGCCACTTCAGCCGCAAAGTCTGTTTCCTCTTTCTCGATGCCTTCGCCCAAAACAAAGCGCACAAAGCGACGCACCTGGATGTTTTCACCCAGTTGAGCCACGTTTTGCTTCACTAGCTCATCAACCGTGATGTTTTGATCGCGGATGTAAGGCTGGTCAAGCAGGCAAAGCTCTTTCAGACGTTTTTCAATCCGTCCCTGCACAATTTTCTCTTTGATCGCTTCTGGCTTGCTGCCGAGGTCGTCACGACCCATCTCGATCGCCTTTTCCCGCTCCACAATTTCGGCGGGGATGTCCGCAATTTTCACGTACTCGATTTGCTGCGATGCCACAATTTGTTTGGCGATGTCTTGCACCAACTTTTTGAACGCTTCGTTGCGCGCTACGAAGTCTGTTTGGCAGTTCACCTCAACCAAGACACCCACACGGCTACCCGTGTGAATGTAGCTGTCGATAATGCCTTCAGCCGCTACTTTGCCTGCTTTCTTCTCAGCCGAGGAAATCCCTTTTTTGCGTAGCCAATCAGCCGCTTGTTCCAGATCACCGCTGGTTTCTGTGAGCGCTTTTTTGCAGTCCATCATGCCTGCGCCCGTTTTTTGGCGCAGTTCACCGACTAATTTTGCTGTGATTTCCGCCATTGCCTTTTACTCTGAATAGTTTTTTGTTTTTAGTTATTAGCTGTTAGTTGCTAGTTGTCAGAGTCTCTAAAAACCAACAACTAACAACTAACCACTCTCTACACTGCGGTTCCTTCGCCAGCTTCGGGAATAAACGAGGTGTCGTTGTCTTCGTAGTCGAACTCTTCCTCGCCGCCTTCGTAGTCTTCGTATTCGTCTTCAGACTCAAGCTGACCATGACGACCTTCGTAGATCGCATCTGCCAGCCTGCCCACAATTAGCTTAATGGAACGGATGGCATCATCGTTCGCTGGAATGGGCACATCGACCAAATCGGGATCACAGTTGGTATCGAGCAATGCCACGATCGGCAGTGAGAGCTTTTGGCACTCCTGTACCGCGTTGTACTCGCGCTTTTGATCCACCATGATGATGATATCAGGCACTTTCCGCATGGCTTTGATGCCGCCCAGATACTTTTGCAGCTTTTCCAACTCGCGTCGGAGTACGGAGGCTTCTTTCTTGGGCAGCAGATCGAGTCCACCCGTTTCTTCACGGCGCTCTAGCTCTTTCAAGCGATCGACCCGTGTTTTAATCGTCACCCAGTTGGTCAGCATTCCGCCCAACCAGCGTTGATTGACGTAGTAACCGCCGCAACGAGCCGCTTCCTGTGCAATGATCCCTGCGGCCTGACGCTTGGTGCCAATGAAGAGAAACTTCTTGCCCTGCTCAGACGCAGTACGGACGTAGTTATAGGCTTCATCCATTAACCGGGCGGTTTGCACCAGGTCAATGATATGCACACCATTCCGCGAGGTGTAGATATATGGATCCATTTTGGGGTTCCAGCGGCGGGTTTGGTGCCCAAAGTGAACCCCAGACTCTAACAATTGAGCCAACGAAACAACTGGCATTGAATTTGAACTCCTGATTCGGGTTAATCCTCCATCCAAGAGCACCTGGGAAGTTTTTAGTTTTTAGTTTTTAGTTTTTAGTTAGAAATTTTCTGTACTAACAACTAACAACCAACCTCTAACAACTGCTACAGACACCCGAAATCCTGGATGTGCGATTTTAGACAACTTCTCTAGGTTAGCATCAAACGGTATCTGGGATAGCATCGAGCAGTAGGGAAATCACTCCTGTGCAGCCGATCGAAGAGGCTGTCTTGCGTGGTAAAACTGCTAGCCGGATTAGTGCGATCGGGATACTTTCAGTGACCGTACGTTGATTCTGACTCTTTGCCAAGCGACACACTTTAATACCAACGCTATGTGTCAATGCTGTAGAGAATGAGTGGCTTGATCAAACGGTATACAACAGAGCGATCGTTGGTTAAGCTCGTTATCCTTGTTACTGTGGCAGTGACGACTTAACATGACCCGCGCTACTCAGCTATTGAACCCGATCGTCAAACCAGCATACTGCGCTCAAAGAGTGAATTTATGACACCTTCAATCAGACAGGAACCAGCGCTTCAGCCGTTGGATGAGTACAATCAGGTGCTGATGGCTCATGTCCATCCACCGGATTGGATCAATCCTCAACCAGCGGCTGTCTATGATCTGGTAGTGCTGGGGGCTGGTACGGCTGGGCTAGTCGTGGCGGCTGGTGCGGCGGGGCTAAAAGTCGGTTTGAAGATTGCCCTGATTGAAAAAAGCCTGCTGGGCGGCGATTGCCTCAATGTTGGCTGTGTGCCGTCTAAGTGTGTGATTCGCTCGTCGCGGGTGGTGGGTGAGATGCAAAAGGCTGCCTCGTTCGGCATTCATCCACCGGAGCACATCGACATTGATTTTGCGGCTGTGATGCAACGAATGCGACAGATTCGGGCTGGCATTGGTGATCATGATTCAGTCGATCGGTTTAGCAACTTGGGCATTGATGTATTTTTGGGCAAAGCCACGTTTGTCGATGGCAACACGATCGCCGTCAACGATAGCCAGTTGCGCTTTAAGAAAGCCGTCATTGCTACAGGTGCCCGTGCCACTCGTCCTGAGATTCCCGGACTGGCAGAAGCAGGCTACTTGACCAATGAAACGGTTTTCTCTCTGACTGAATGCCCAAAACGGTTAGCAGTCATTGGGGGTGGACCGATCGGCTGCGAACTGGCGCAGGCATTCCATCGGCTGGGCAGTGATGTAACCATTCTGCATAAAAATGGACAGTTGCTCGATCGTGAAGATGCTGATGCCGCCGCGATTGTGCAACAACAATTCTTGCAAGAGAACATTCATTTACTTCTAGATTGCAGCCTGGAAAAAGTGGAAAAAACAGAGGCGGGGAAAGTCGTTCACTATCGCCAAAACGGTGCTGTGAAAACCATAGTGGTAGATGAGATTTTAGTAGGGACTGGACGGACACCCAACATTGATGGATTGAATCTCGAAACAGTGGGCGTTGAGTATGATGCTCGTCAGGGCGTAGTGGTAAATGACTATTTGCAAACCACCAATCCCCGCATTTATGCTGCCGGAGACATCTGTATGCGCTGGAAATTTACCCATGCTGCTGATGCTGCCGCCCGCATTGTGATTAGAAATGCGCTGTTTTGTCCCTTTGGTCTGGGACGCAGCAAATTGAGCAGTCTGGTAATGCCCTGGGTAACGTATACCGATCCAGAAATTGCCCATGTTGGACTGTATGAATCGGAGGCAGAGGCAAAGGGATTGACGACCGATACCATTACCATTCCGTTCTCTGATGTCGATCGCGCTCTAGCAGATGGTGAATTGGAAGGGTTCGTTAAAATCTTACACAAGCGTGGCTCAGACAAAATTTTAGGTGCCACGATCGTGGCTCGTCATGCCGGAGAGATGATTAGTGAGATCACGTTGGCGATTGTTGCCAAACAGGGCTTTAACGCCATCTCTAAAGTAATTCATCCCTATCCCACCCAGGCAGAAGCAATTAAAAAAGCGGCAGACCAGTATCTTCAACGCGCCCTCCTAACTCCCCGCACTCAATCCTTGCTCAAACTGTTAAAAAGGTTTAGCTAGGCATTAAAACTCAAAACCCTTACAGGAATTGAAACAGATTAAGTACAGCTTCTCTCGGTGCAAATTTGCGTCACAAACACCCCAAAAACCTTACAGGGATTGAAACCCCGCGCCATTACCGTCTGCCCCCGGCACCCCTGTCACAAACACCCCAAAAACCTTACAGGGATTGAAACACGAGAAAGATTTATTATTGCCATCCAATCTAACGTCACAAACACCCCAAAAACCTTACAGGGATTGAAACGGTGAATTTCTTCATTCGTAGCAACACTACCTGGTCACAAAAAACCCAAAACCCTTACGGGGATTGAAATAACTCTTCCCATGTCGGCGCGTCAGGAGTGGCAAACTCTGCGAGTCGATCGCCCAAATCTTTAACCTCATCCAGGTCTGGTTGCTCTCTGGCAGCACCCACCTGAAAGCGCCCATAATAGCATTCCAGCCCAAAGGTGATGTAAAGCCGGAACACCGTGCGATCGTTCGTGAAGCCGCGCAGGCTTGTGCCAGCCAGCTCGATTTCTGGCAGTACGCCAGCAAAACTTCCACCTAGAAACACCAGCCCATGCCTGAGTACAGTAGGCTTGCTTTCGGCAAGGAGTCGAGCGGGTAAAAGATCAACATCCATCAGCAAGAGGGGATAGCCCTCAGAGATGACATAACGAGCGTTTGTAATTTCCATGTGGTTATTTTAGAGGCACCCAAGCGCGATCGGTCTTTTGGTCACAAACACCACCCTTACAGGGATTGAAACGGCGAGAGCGATCGCTGCCAGTCGTGGAGTTGAGGGTAGAGAGACTGATAGCGTAACCAGGCAGCAGTGAGATTGGCATCAGGCGATCGCGGGATGGTCGAGTTAGCAGCGATCGCCACTGGAGGCACAGCAAAGGCATCAGCATAAGCCCCACAACCGATCCCAGCGAGCATCGCTGCACCACGAGCCGATGCTGCTGTTATCGAGACACTAAATAGAGGCAGTTGTAGCACATCAGCCAGCAGTTGCCGCCACTCCGGTTCTACAGTGCCGCCGCCTGCCAAACGTAGCTGACTCGCGTTCATACCCGTTGCCATGATCGCATCCAGTCCTTGTTTCAAAGCAAAGGCAACGCCCTCCAGCGCTGACCGCATAAGGTGCGATCGTGTGTGGTGCAAGCCTAACCCAACCCAGGCACCACGAGCAGAGGGGTCAAGATGGGGCGTACGTTCGCCTGTGAAATAGGGTAAAAAAGTTAGCCCTTCGCAGCCCGGAGCAACGGTAAAGGCATCGACATATACCTGCTGCCAACTTAGATCTAAAAGGCGGCGCACCCATTCCAGCGCCAATCCGGCGTTTTGTATGGCAGCGAGAGTGTACCACTGATGCGGGAGTGCCGCGCGATACAGATGAGTGCCAGCCTGTGGATCAGCGATCGGCTGCGATCGGGGTGTAACAATTTGCGCCCCAGAACCGACCGTTAGCTGTATGATGCCAGGTTCAAGTACACCTGCGCCGAGCATAGCCGCCGCCGTATCCGCTGCACCTGCAACCACAGGCAACCCGGACTGCAAGCCAAGCTGTGCCGCCGCTTCCAGGGTTAAAGAACCTGCAATGCTAGTCGATGGCACGATCGCAGGCAACCAATCAGTACGCAGAGGCAGCGCGTCTAAAACGTCGATCGCCCAATCATCTGCAAGAAGATCGTACAGCAACGTCCCAGACGCATCGGATGGTTCCGTCACCACAGTGCCAGTGAGGCGAAACCGTAACCAATCTTTCGGTTGCAGTGCCCAACGTGCCATTTTGTAAAGGGCTGGCTCCTGTGCCTGGAGCCAGAGCAACGTTGCACCTGCCATCCCCGTTGTAATGGGATTAGCAAGCTGTTTGTGCAGGTGGGGAGCCAGCGTTCGGTAACGGTCTAAGACACCATTCGATCGCGTATCTGCCCAGAGTATGGCAGGGCGCAACGGTTCCCCTTTGGTATCGGTCAGCACGACACCATGCATTTGCCCCGACAGCCCGATCGCCTGCACACGATCGTCTGGCAGACCGTCGCCCTGGTGCTGCATCACTGTTCTAACGGCGATCGCCACAGCTTGCCACCACTCGGCTGGGTCGGTTTCTGTCCATCCCGGCTGCGGTGTTTGTACAGAGTAAGCGTGAGAAGCTTCAGCCATAACGGTGCCATCGATCGCCAGCAGCAGCGCCTTTACTGACCCAGTACCCAAATCAATGCCGAGCAACATATAAATAGATCGCTACAAGTAATTATCAAAGAGGGGATTGGGGGCTTTGCCCTCGGGCAGGGGGTTCTACACTCTCCACTCCCGAAGTCATCTTTAGTTTAATAACGCCCAGTTATTTAGCAGTCCTAAATTATTTGTGCGATCGAGAGGCTTTGTGAGCAAGGATTCCTAAGGATTGTGGATTTAATCAAACCGAATCTTTGCGTCAGCTGTGTAAAGCCGTTCCGGCATAACAGAAAAGCGCAGCGTCACGCATCAAAAGCCCCGGAAGCGATGCGTTACGGCGATTGCCCTTAGCGAAGCCATGCCGCAGGCTTTACACATCCTACAAAAGCCGATCTTATTTAATTCTCGTTCCTAAGGAATCTTTGCTCACAATCCAAAGAGGATCGCTAAAGACAACCGTGCAAACGGTACTTTGTGTCCCGCTAGTAGTTTGTCAACTTTTAGTTGAGGGGTAAACCAAAGCTGGGAAGTCGATAGGGTGTGTTTTTTGAGGGTTTTCAACCCATCAAAAAATTCTTGATAGAACACTAAGAGCGTTTGTTCAAGCCATTTCCATCGCTAACGTAGATTCCTGAGGCGATCGTTTGCCTGTTAGCACCATTTTTACCCCCCTGGCAGGAGCCAACGTCACACCGCGACGACGAGGAGACTCTGGCTGCGTGTCTGCAAGGGCAAGCTGATAGCGGGAGAGAATGGTCGCCAGGGCGAGCTTCATTTCATACATGGCAAGCGCTTCGCCAATACAACGACGCACACCGCCACCAAAGGGCATAAATTCGTAGGGCGTAAACTGACGCTCCAGAAAGCGTTCGGGACGAAACTGCTTCGGGTTTGGGTAGAGATCTTCCCGCTGATGCACCAGATAAATACAGCCCACGACCATCGTGTCTGGTTCCAAACGATGACCCAGCATCTCGATCGGCTGCTGAACCACTCTGGGAAAGGTCAGCATGGCAACGGGATAAATCCGCAGGGTTTCATTGCAAACAGCCGTCAGGTAGGGCAGGCGAAAAATATCAGATGGGTCGGGCGTATCGCCCAGTGTGGCGAGTTCTTGCAGCAACCGTTCGCGGATAGCAGGCTGGTGATGCACCCAGTAAAGTGCCCACGCCATTGCCGTAGCAGTGGTTTCGTGCCCAGCAAAGAGCAGCGTCATCAGTTCATCCCGCAGTTCTAGATCGGTCAGGGGCTGCCCAGACTCATCGCGGGCAGCCATTAACATCGATAGAATGTCGATGCGATCGCCCTCTGGCTGTGAGCGTCGTTCGGCAATCTCGGTGTAAATCAGTGCATCAATCCGCTGGCGTTCACGCACAAAATTTCCCCAGGGACTCCACGCGCCCAGATCTTGCTGCAAGACCGGAAAAAAGAGAATGCTGGAGGAAAGAGGCGATCGAAACAGGTCTGACATTGATGCCATTAAGCGCTTGAGTTGCAGGAAGCGATCGCCCTCCGACAACCCAAAAACTGCCTGCATGATGATATTCAACGAAATCTCTTGCGTCACAGAGCGGGCAGAAAAAGGTTGATCGAGCGGCAGTTGGTCGAAGGCAGCCGTAGTCAGGTTTCTAATCATCTGCCCATAAGCCCGCATCCGTTCGCCATGAAAGGGTGGCATCAAAAGCTGTCGCCGCCGTTTGTGACGATCGCCCTCCAGCATAATGACGGCAGACTCTCCTAAGAGTGGTATCAAAATGCGATTTGTGTCGCCAGGGGCAAAAAAGGTCTTGCGATCGTTGGTGAGAATGGCTTGAATGGCTTGCGGTTGGTTCACAAACACGAGACCGCCACCAAACCCAACCACATTGGCAGCAAAAAGGTCAGGATATTGCCGGACGGCTGTTTCCATATAGCTAACGGGGTTGCCAATCCACTGTAATTGTTGCAGCCATGCGGGTGTTTTGAGCGAGTTTGGCAGTAAGTCTGGCAGTTGCGTTGTAGTATTCATAGCGTGATGCTCTGGCTAAGTTTAGAGTTTGGGCATTGCTGATGAGAAGCATGAAGCGACTTAAAGCCCCGACTTCTTTGTTGAGTGGTGATTGATGATTGAACCGGATGCAGACGTCGGGGATCTGTCAGTACTGTAACAACCCATGCAATGGTTAGATGTAGAAGGTGACGCTAGCGCTGCTTCGCGCTACAACTCTAACAACTTCCTTCGCGCCCCTCACTCCTTCCTCTTCACCCCTCTCTTCCCCCCATGTCTCGCTCCAGTTCCCTTCGTTACTATATTCTGACTCGCTTATTGCTGGCACCGCTCATGCTGTGGGTGATTACAACAGCGGTTTTTTTGCTGCTGCGATCGACCCCCGGCGACCCCATTGATGCGTTGTTAGGCCCTCGTGCACCACAAGCGGCGAAAGAGGCGTTGCGCACTCAGTTGGGGTTAGGCAAACCGTTGGTTGAGCAGTATTTTGCTTACTTATGGAAGCTGCTGCACCTGGATCTGGGCACATCGTTAGTGAGTCAGGGGCAATCCGTTTGGGAGATTATTCTCAAGTTTTTTCCAGCGACCGCAGAATTAGCTGTGTTTAGCATGGCGATCGCGCTCATCGTTGGCATTAGTGTAGGCGTGCTGTCTGCCTCTCGCCCCAACTCATCCTTTGATTTGGGCGGCAGGCTGTTTGGCATTCTCACCTACTCGATTCCGCTGTTCTGGTTAGGAATGCTGCTACAGCTTATTTTTTCGGTGCAGTTGGGTTGGTTTCCGCTAGGCACCCGTTTTCCAGTGACGATACCAGCACCCGAAGGCATCACGGGGCTGTACACGATCGACAGTCTGCTAGCAGGCAACCTGTCGCAGTTTTTCATTGCGCTCTACTATCTAGCATTGCCCTGCCTGACGCTAGGCGTTTTGATCAGTGGCATCTTTGAACGCATCGTGCGGGTGAATCTCAAGCAAACGCTGAAGTCAGACTATGTGGAAGCTGCCAGAGCTAGAGGCATTCCCGAACGTCGCATCCTCGTTTCTCATGCGCTGAAGAACGCAATGATTCCAGTGATTACAATCCTGGGGCTAACGTTTGCCGCGCTGCTGGGTGGTGCCATTCTGACCGAAGTAACGTTCTCCTGGCCCGGGTTAGCCAATCGACTGTATCGTGCCATTTCGCAACGCGACTATCCAATGGTGCAGGGTATTGTGGTGTTTTTTGCCGCGATCGTTGCCCTGGTGAGCATCCTCATTGATATCCTCAATGCGTATATCGATCCTCGCATCCGCTACTAGCGTGACAAAATTAGCGCTAAGATTCCCTTATTTGCAACCATCAGCGACGGCACCATGACAAACGCTTCTAACGGCAACCTCGGCAGCAAAATGGATGTGCTGATCGATCAGGTCGGTAAACTGACCGAGGGCATCACTGAATTTCGGCTCAGCGTGGAGCAAAGCACGCTGGAGTTTAGAGCCGATTTAGCTGAAATTAAGGCAGTCGTGCAGCAACAGTCCGAGATGACGCAGCAACAGTTTGAGATGGTGCAAAAGCAATCAGAATCGATTCACGAATTATCAAAAACGGTCAAAGAGAGTGTGAAGGATCTTTCGGCAACGGCGAATCGGCAGGCTGAAACGGTCGATCGCCTGGTGCGAGTCGTCGAAACCTTGATTGCCCAAAGAGAGCCAGCATGAATTATTGGCTGATGAAATCGGAACCAGATGTGTACGGCATCGAAGACTTGAAGCGCGATCGCACTACTATTTGGGATGGTGTGCGAAACTATCAGGCGCGCAACTTTCTGCGATCGATGGCACCAGGCGACTTGATTTTTTTCTACCACTCCAACACCACGCCATTGGGCATCGCTGGATTGATGAAAGTTGCCGAAGCCAACGTTGATGACCCCACGCAATTCGATGCCAACAGCAAATACTACGACTCCAAATCAACCAGGGAGTCTCCGCGCTGGCAAACCGTCATGGTCGAATTTGTCGAAACCTTCCCGCAGATCATCACGCTGGAGACACTCCGCGAAACCTTCAGCCCCGATGATCTATGGGTCGTGCGTCAAGGCAATCGGCTCTCGGTGATGCCCGTACCGGAGGACGTTGCCCAGAAGATCCTTCAGCAAGCAAAGGGTTAGACGTAGAACCTTGCTTAAACACACCCTACAGAGAAGCAGTCTACTAGAAGCACCCCAACCTAACCAATCGAAAGGATATTGAGAAGCAATTTCCCACATTATGCTGCTGTTGCCTTCGCGATTTTCGCATGCTAAATATCAAGCTTGTAGATGAGAATGTAGCGCTTGCAAGAACCGAAGGGAACTCTAAATGTGTGCTCACTAAATCAATAACGTGAGCAATGCCTCAACCAACAGGCATTCTTTCAGACTTTAGAGGTCTTTAATATGGCGAACGTTTACACAATTTTGGATAACGGTATCACAAGCCCAATGAAGCGTATCCATTGTAAAAGTGAGGATCAAGAGCTTCAACTAATTCTAGAGAACAATCCTGACCTGTTGCCTGGAGATCAGATCAATCCCGATAATCCGCGTCGCTGGCTGTTGATTAAACGGGAAATGCCTGTACCTGATCCAAACACAGGGGCTGATAGATGGAGCCTGGATTTTTTCTTTGTTGATCAAGATGCAACACCAACATTTGTGGAATGCAAGCTCTTCAGAAGTACTGAAGCCCGTCGCCAGGTAGTGGGGCAGTTGATTGAATATGCTGCCAATGGTCACCATTACTGGACAAAGGAGTTAATTCGAGATTTTGCGGTGCAGACAGCAGCACCAAATGGCTTAGAGGAAGCGCTGCAAGCTTTGCAACCAACTAATTATGAATCGCCAGATGCGTTTTTTGACCAGATACAAGCAAACCTCAGAGAAGGTCAAGTTAGGCTCATATTTTTTCTTGAGCAAGCATCAATGGAGCTTAGGAGCATCGTTAACTTTCTTAATAAACAGATGGAACGGTCAGAAATTCTCTTAGTTGAGGCTCGTCAATATGAGCTAGAGAATACAAAAATTGTTGCTCCTGTATTATTTGGCTACACCGAGGAAGCTCGAAAAGTCAAGAGAAACATCACTGTTCTTCCAGCAACTTCTAGGAGGAAATGGGACAAATCACAATTCTTTGCTCATGCTTGTGAGAAGCTAAGCAAATCAGAGGTGCAAGTACTAGAAAAATTCTGCAATCAATGTTTGTCACTTGAGTGGGATATTAGTTGGGGAAGTACTGGTAGTGTAAAAGGTACTTTTGGTATCAAAGATTCATCAATTTCAGAAAGAGTATTTTCGGGAGTTACGTCTGAAGGAAGGCTTTTCTTCAACTTTGGTTGGCTCACGGGTGAAATAGCAGAACGCGCTAGAGACAACTTGAAGACACTTATTGTTCAACGTACAGACTTACCAATTTCTGATGACTACGTGAAACGATATCCTTCTTATCCGATTACAATATGGGGTAGTCAGGCTGATCTAGTGTTTGAGTCTCTTAGAGATCTATTAGCAGAGTTTCGAGTAGCAAGTGCTGGACAGGAAGTGCCAGTCGGTGAAACGCCAGAGCAGCTTCAGTCTTCTGAAAGCCTCCCTGTGCCTTACCAAGCTCCATGTTGAGTAGCAGTAGTGAATCGGGTAAATTCAGCATGGGGATCATGCGATCGCTGGCTTTATAGTCAAGATGAAAGGATATTCAGATAAGGTAAGCACGTGTGGTTGAGGCGATCGCTCTGTCCAAGAAGGCAATTCTCTAAAGGAGCGTTACGCCAACGGTTGAGACGGTTAATGAGCGTGAATCAAATTAACCTTGAACTAAGCAACGATCGTCACCGTTCCAGTATCTAGATCATAGCGACCGCCAACAATTTTCAATTCGCCTGCCTGCACCCGCTCTGCCAGGAGGGGCGATCGCTGCAACTGTTCCATCTGATATTGCACATTGGCAACAACAGCATTGTCCACCGCATCACCGGGCTGATCCTTAACCCGTTTCACCGCTGGCAAAATGGGCTTGACAAACGTGCCAATTTGACCCGGTAATGGTTTGTTTTGGACGGCGGCAGTGACCGCCCCACAGCGCTCATGACCCAGCACCAGTAAGAGCGGCGTACCTAACAGCACTACCGCATATTCAATGCTGCCGATCGCCTCTGGCGAAGCGATATTGCCTGCAATCCGCACATCAAACACATCGCCAATGCCTTGATCAAACACAAGCTCAGCGGGCACCCGTGAATCGGCACAGCTCAAAATCGTAGCAAAAGGATGTTGTACTTGCGCCACCTCTTGCAACCGTTTCGCTGACTGATCGGGATACTGAGGCTGATGCTGAACAAACCGTTGATTGCCCGCCATCAGTTGTTTTAAGGCGGCATCGGGGCTAAGTGGAGACGCGATCGGAGCCAACTCAGCCGCTTGCATCGGTTGCTGCCAGAGATTGCTGGCGATCGCGGCTAGCCCAAACGCTCCTGACCCAATCAGCAACTGACGACGACCGATAAAACCATGTTTAGGACTCATAGTGATGCCACACATTTAATGGAACGAAGCTCCATGACATCTGAGATGTAACAGGTGCCACCAAACTTATTGAGCAGTGGGCGCACGTTCTCGGCGACGGTTTTGATATGCTCAGGCATACAGAACGCAATAATGTAAGCATTGTCCAGCATCGTCATGTCTAAATCTTCACCACCTTCGCGCAAGCTTTTGCCCGCAACGTTGCGAATGACAGCATGACCATGCACACCAGATTTCTCTAAACTCTCCAAAATCTTGCCAAGTTCAAGCGAGTTGGCAATAATTTCAATCTTTTTTACAAGATGCATGTGCTTACTTCCACAACAGGTTAATGGCGTACAAATACATCGGAATGCCCACAATAATGTTGAACGGGAACGTCACTGCCAGAGCCGTCGAAACGTAGAGACTGGGATTTGCTTCTGGCACCGTCATCCGCATGGCGGCAGGCACCGCAATATAAGACGCACTGGCACACAAGACGGAGAACAAAAGTGCATTCCCCTGAGGCATATTGATCAATCTGGCGATGAGTATGCCAATGCCTGCGTTGAGTATAGGAATCAGTATGGCAAACAAGATGAGGAAAACGCCGGTTTTTTGCAAGTCTTTAATTCTTCTCGCGGCAACTAACCCCATATCCAGTAAGAAAAAGGTCAGAACACCATAGAACAATCCTTGAGTAAAGGGTTCCAGGACTTGCCAACCATGTTCTCCCGTCAACACACCGATGAAGAGGCTGCCCACTAGCAAGAAAACTGAACTGTTAAGAAACGCCTCTCGCAGCACTTCAGACCAGGCAAATTCTCGCTTGTCATCTACTGCAAACAGGTTAACCAGTATCAACCCGACAATAATGGCTGGAGACTCCATGAGGGCAAGCGCCGCAACCATATAGCCATCAAACCCAATACCAAGCTCGGTCAGAAAGGCGCTGGCTGTAATAAACGTGACAGCACTGATCGAACCGTAGGTAGCCGCGATCGCCGCTGCATCATACGTATCAAGCTTCAGCTTTAGGATGAAAAACGTGTACAGCGGGACAAGACACGCCATCAACATCGCTGCAACGAGAGTCAGCACGACTTCCTGCGTCACGCCACTTTTAATCAGTTCCACCCCGCCTTTAAAGCCGATCGCCAATAGCAGGTAAAGCGAGAAAAGTTTTGGGACAGGTGCGGGAATTTCCAGGTCAGATTTGACTAGAACAGCCGTCATGCCCAAAAAGAAAAACAGGATGGGTGGATTCAGGAAGTTGGAGATAATTAAACTGGCATCCATACCCAGCCCTCCTGACGCTGATGAAGTCGAAGGTTTGAACTTTGCATTCTAAGAAACGGATGTAACGCTTGCATCATCATGTACCGTTTTACGCCCCCTACGTCAATTTTTCTGTTGGTCAAACTGTGTTAAGTAACGTTTCCATGTGACGAACTATACAACTCAACGCCAGAGCAATCATTAGGATTTTGCCTGTCACAGCAAACTGGCTTAGGGTAAGCGAATCTCATGGCGCAACATCACCACAATCATCACGAACACAATTGCAGCGACCATCACCATGACCCTGAAGCTGCCAGTAACACTGAGGGGAAGAGTGCCAGTGATACAACCGAAGCAGAATTTTTAAAGAAACATCCTACCTACCTTTCGCAGCAATCCCGACGAGCCTTTTTAGCATCTGCCGGGGCTGCTGCTGCGTTGGGGTCGAACTTTGCAGTCAGCTTCTTGCGGGGTGACAAAGCTGAGGCGAAAAATGAAACCCTCATGGCTGCCGACATGATTCGGGATGCCAAAAACATTCACGTTCTCAAAGCCACGCCAGAAAACTGCTTCTGGGGCTACTTCGACAAAACGCACCCCCCCGTCCTTACAGTGAATCCGGGTGACATCGTGTACGTTGAAGCGCTAACGCACCATGCAGGCGATGCCCCCGATTTGCTGATGGATGCAGGCGTGAAAGCGGTTTACGACAAAGTGACCGATCGCGGGCCTGGTGTGCATATTATGACCGGACCGATCGCGGTGCGGGGTGCAGAACCTGGCGATACGCTCATGGTACGGATTCTCAAAACGGAACCCCGGCTTCAGTATGGCAGTAACATCGCCGCACATTGGGGCTACCTCTACGATACGTTCAAAAAAGAGCGCATCACCATTTACAAAATTGACATGGAAGCCGCACTGGCATATCCCGCCTTTGCCTACGACTTCAAAGGGCGACCCAAATACGACAAACCGGGCTTTGTAACGGCTCCTGACCCAGCCTCGCGGGAGAAAATCAAGATGAAAGTGTCGATTCCGCTGCGCCCCCACTTTGGCGTAATGGGCGTGGCACCCCAGGAAAGCGGACGCATCAACAGCATTCCACCCGGTCCCTTTGGCGGCAATATCGATAACTGGCGCATTGGGGCAGGCGCAACGATGTATTACCCTGTCTTCAACAAAGGCGCAAACTTCTTTGTGGGCGATAGCCACATGGCACAGGGCGATGCGGAATTAGCGGGTACGGCGATCGAAGCCTCTATGAACTCCTACATTCAAATCTTCGTGCTCAAAGATTTCCCCATCACCAATCCCATTTTGGAAACCGATTCGCACTGGATTACCCACGGCTTCAACCAGGATTTAAACAAAGCCATGCGTCAAGCCGCTGACCAAATGCTGGACTTTCTCACCACCAAGCGCAAAATGAGCGCCGATGAAGCCTACTCCATGATTTCCGTCGGCGTTGACTTTGGGGTGACGCAGGTTGTAGACATCCGCCAGGGTTGCCACGCTGCTGTGCCCAAAAATCTGTTTGTGCCGAGTTAGCACACTAGGAGTCGTGTTGTATGACACCTGTGGAGAACAAGTACGCATTTAAACACTCAAGCCTTTTTAGCCCCAAAGACTTGATAACGTGCTCATTTGCCCCAGTTTAAAACAGGATCAGTCGGTGTGATCTAAATGAGTAGGAGTCGCTAGCCTTATGGGCATACTTGTATTCATTGCGACTGACTACCGTTTGATTACACCGTAGCTGTTGACAAATTGCACGGCTGAAAGACCTGGTAGCAAGGCAAGAAAACAAACTGAAGAGGGCATGATGCAACGCATACTTTCCATAGGGCTAACACTTCTTTGTCTGGTTGGCATTTCAACAACTGCTATAGCGAAGGGCAAACCGCAGCAACCGCAGGCAGCGCAGGGTACAGGGCAACCGATCGAGCAAGGCAATACACAGCCATACAACCAGCCGCTAGATAGGCAACAAATGGAGCAAGGGCGCTCTTTGCCATGCCAAATGCAACGCTCAAATGTACAACCACAATCTGGCTCTCAGTCCTTCGGTGCATCAAACGCAAAGCTAAACCGCTCGAACAAAGGTGGGCGTGTCCGTGGTCGCGATCGTGCTCAACAGGTTCACCAGATGAACAACCTTGCGAAGCAGCAGCGAGCAGCAGGAAACCCTTCCATGCAACAAGGTAACTGTTTGCAACCCCGCAACTAAAAGGGACTCTTAAGGGGCTTTGAGAATGTTGTATCTTCCAGCCCCTTTCATGGTGAACCTAAATTAACAGGACAAATTTGCTGCGAAACGACGTTCAAACTCTTTGAAGACGGCTAACACAGTCACTCATTAGCTAGAGCCTAAGCAAGCGAGTTGTCGCACGTTCGATCGCGCCCCTGTCATCAACATTTTAGTCTCAAGCTAAGTCTCGCTTTAAGACGAAAACCAAAGGTAGACTTACAGTTTGAAACCCTTTCCCAGCAAGTCTTTTGGTTAGAAGCGCTGATTGGTGTCGATCGGTCGAAAATGGCGATCGATGATACAATTGAGAGGTACAAGTGATCGCATCCCTACTGGTGCGACTGTTGCGTCTTGGGTTGCGTTTAACATCGCACCTGAAGCGGCAGCCAGCTTGCGTTTTGGAGCTTTTCGCATATGACTTTTTCCCAGGATACCCCTAACGATCGGATTGTTCCTACCGACTTGCGGAACGAGATGTCTCGATCGTACCTGGAATACGCGATGAGCGTCATCGTGGGACGAGCGCTTCCCGATGCGCGTGATGGTTTGAAACCAGTGCATCGTCGCATTCTTTACGCCATGCACGAATTGGGCTTATCACCCGATCGTCCCTTTCGTAAATGCGCCCGCGTCGTCGGGGATGTCATTGGTAAATACCATCCGCACGGCGATACAGCGGTCTATGACGCATTGGTGCGGATGGCGCAAGATTTCTCCATGCGATCGCCCCTCATCAACGGGCACGGCAACTTTGGTTCCGTAGACAACGATCCGCCTGCGGCAATGCGGTACACCGAATGTCGCTTGCAGTCGCTCACCACCGATGCCCTCCTGCAAGATATCGAAGCGGAAACCGTTGACTTTGGCGCAAACTACGACGGGTCGCAGCAAGAACCACTGGTGATGCCTGCCCGCATTCCTCAACTGTTGCTGAACGGGTCGTCGGGTATTGCAGTGGGCATGGCGACGAATATTCCACCGCACAACCTGGGCGAACTGATCGATGGTCTTACCGCACTGATTGCCAATCCCGATCTGACGGATCAGGAGTTGATGCAGTACATTCCTGGTCCTGACTTCCCTACAGGCGCACAAATCCTTGGCAGGACGGGCATTCGTGAGGCGTATACGACCGGGCGTGGTTCCATCATCATGCGGGGTGTGGCACAGATGGAAACGATCGAGCATCGGGGTCGTCCCGATCGTGAAGCCATCATCATCACCGAGTTGCCCTATCAGACGAATAAAGCCGCGCTGATTGAGAAAATTGCCGAAATGGTAAACGAGCAGCGGCTAGAAGGCATTTCGGATATTCGGGATGAGAGCGATCGTGATGGGATGCGAATCGTCATTGAACTGAAGCGCGATGCCTACCCCCGCGTTGTACTTAACAACCTCTATAAGCAAACACCGCTACAGGCAAACTTTGGCGCGAATATGCTAGCGCTGGTCAACCGCGAACCGCAGCTCCTGACGCTGAAGTACTTCCTGGAAGTATTTCTTGACTTCCGCATTGAAGCCATCACACGCCGTACTCGCTACTATCTGCGCAAAGCCGAAGAGCGTGATCACCTCTTGCAGGGTTTGCTGATTGCACTCGGAAACCTGGATGGCATTATCAACTTGATTCGCCATGCCGCTGATGCACCGACCGCAAAGCAAGAACTCATTGATACGTATGGACTTTCAGAACCGCAAGCTGATGCCATTCTGCAAATGCAGCTTCGCCGTCTGACCGCTCTGGAAGCCGAAAAAATTCAACGTGAACATGAAGATCTGCAAATTCAGATTGCCGATTTGCGCGATATTCTAGAGCGCCGTGAGCGCATTCTCGAAATCATTGTCACCGAAATCACCGAAATTCGCGCTAAACACGCCACGCCACGTCGCACCATCATTGAACAATCGGAAGATGAACTGGGTGACATTGACCTGATTGCAAATGAGAAAGCCGTCATTCTGCTGACCGAGCAAGGCTACCTGAAGCGGATGCCTGTCAACACGTTTGAATCGCAAAGTCGCGCTACGCGAGGCAAAGCGGGTGCCCGTATGAAGGATGATGACGGGGTGGAGCATTTTCTCACCTGCTGTGACCACGATAGCGTGCTGTTCTTCAGCGATCGTGGCGTTGTTTATGCGCTCAAGGCATACCAGATTCCCGTCGGGTCGCGCACGTCACGGGGCACGCCGATCGTGCAAATGCTGCCGATTCCGCGCGAAGAAAAAATCACTGCTTTTATTTCCGTTGCTGAATTCAGCGCCGATGAATACCTGGTCATGCTGACCCGCAACGGTTACATCAAAAAAACCGCGCTGACGGCGTTCAGCAATATTCGTGCCAATGGATTAATTGCAATCTCACTGGAAGACGGCGATGCACTTCGTTGGGTACGCCGTGCCCGTGTGGACGACAGCATTATCGTGGGTTCCAGCTTGGGTCGATCGATCCACTTCCGTGCGAACCACGAACAGTTGCGTCCCCTCGGTCGGGCTACAAGAGGTGTGCGATCGATGTCGCTGCGTGAGGGCGATCGCTTAGTTGGCATGGACATTCTACCCAGTCAAATCGTGGCTGATCTGGTGCAAGTTCTGGAATCCGATGCGGAACCGGATGTTGAAGAATTGAATGGCGAACTGCTGGAGTCTGGGGAAACCGGAGAAGGCGATCAACCCTCAACAGCCAGTGGTCAATTGGGACCGTGGATTTTAGTTGTGACGATGGGCGGCTATGGTAAGCGCGTGCCAGTATCTCAATTCCGCTTGCAGAACCGTGCGGGCATGGGGTTGGTTGCTACCAAGTTTCGCAAAAAGGGCGATCGGCTGGCGGCGCTCCATATCGTCAATGAAGGCGCAGAACTGATGATGGTAACAAACCGGGGCATCATTATTCGCCAGTCAGTTGATGCCATCTCATCCCAATCGCGTACAGCAACAGGTGTGCGCGTTCAGCGGTTGGATGAAGACGACGCGATCGCCGCTGTGGCGCTCGTGCCGCCTTCTACAGGTGAGGATATAGGGCTGCTTGAAGAGTCTGCTGACGAAGAGCAAGCAGAATAAACGCTCATCTTTCCCCGTCAGCGGTTGTGCGTAACCTTCGTCACGTCACCCATACGCGGTGTTTGCTGCACCAGGGTTGTGATGTAGGGTGTTGCTGAATAAAAGTATGAACCACCCTCATCCCAAACCTTTCTCCCGAAGGAGAAGGGCTTCAAACTCTTGTTCCCTCGCCCTATAGCCCGATAGGCATTCAAGAAAGGGAGAGGGCGAGGGTGTAGCTTGCTTCCCGTAGGGTGGCGGTTCGGCAATTCATACATGGATGCAGCAACGCCTTATGTATAGCCGTAGCCATACTAGTTAGGACGGAGTGCAGGGGTTCTACCCCTGGCTGGGGGCGAAGCCCACACCCCCTCTTTGATCCCAATGTCCTAAGCTCTGTGGCGCTAGCTATAACGGTGATTGCTTTTCACTGAGTACTCGTTTATGAACACGAGTGCCAATCATGTTTATCAAAAGGATGAGATCTGCACCCGGGCAAGTATGGGTTGAGCAGACGTGCCACGATAAAGGTAGATCGTCTATGAGAGGCACGACATGGCGCTCAGTACAGACAATTTACTTCAAGATATTCATGCCGTAACAGCACCTAAAGTTGAGACCCTTGCCCGACTGTATTTAGAAGGTAATCCCGCCGAGCTTTCCGATGCAACGATCGCTCAATTCTGTGATTGGCTTTGGGACGAGTACCAGCACCTCTCCTTGAATATAGAGTTTTCATGGCACGAGCGTTACAACAGCGTTGCAGAGATGTTCGCTGACATTCAGCGAGGTCACCTTTGGGTGTCTGCCGAGAACTACGACACAACTCTGGGACTCAATCCGATCTATAACTTTATCTTTCAGGCAATCCATGATGATGACCATTACCGAACCAACAGTGACTTTAGCCTGGAAGGAGAAATTGCAACCTATAATGCCACCGCCAAACGTGCGCCCAGTCTAGACATTCAGAAGATTCTTTATTCCGAAAGTGTGTTGCGATCGGCTGCCTATCTTTTTCTAGGGCACGCTCCAATCTCTAAGATCGTTTTTCCATAATTTGTCAATCTAAGGAGCGATCCCATGCCTGAAACCATAATGCCGTTGAAAGCGACTACAATTCGGTTTGCCGAGACGATTGCATACCCCGAAACCGGAGTGCGGCGTAAAACGTTACTAGAAGATGCCAACTGCCAATATGCACTGCTGTCGTTAGCAGCAGGAACGGAAATTGCCGAACATACATCGCCTCGCAACGCCACAGTCAATGTGATTGAAGGGCAAGGAATGTTGATCCTCGAAGGCAAAGAGATTGCCCTGGAATCAGGTGTCTTTGTCGTTATGCCCGCTGCCGCACCTCACGCCCTTAAGGCGACAGCAAACTTGACATTCTTGTTGACACTCTCTGCCTGATTGCTTAACTTTGAGCCTTGACCTGGGGGAATTGATTGCTCGGCGGCGGTAACGTCGATCGCGGTGCTGTTTTACCGCCAATGTTCAAGCGGTTGACTATGAATTTTTGAATTCGATCGTCGGTCAGCATCTCGTCATACAGCTTGAATTTTAGGCTGTGATAGTAGATTGAAACAGCTTTGTTGGTGTTCAGGGTTAAGTTAGCTTGAAGTGGTCAGCAAGGCAAAAACTTGCTTCGACCGCTTGACATTCAAAATGAGTGTATATACACTTAAACTATGGAAAAACATCCTAACTTAAGCAACTCAACTGAATTAGGTCAAGTGGTTTCCTCGTGTGCCTGCTTCAATCTCCGCAAAGCGTCTCGTGTTGTCACGCAACACTTTGATGAAAGCCTCAAGCCAAGCGGTTTGCTCATCACTCAATTCACCATCTTGGTGGCGATCGCAATGGCAAAGTCAGGAACCATGAGCGAGCTAGCGGAGCGATTAGTCATGGATCGCACTACCTTAACCCGGAATCTCAAACCGATGGAGCGAGAAGGATGGTTAAAATCTGAGCCAGGGCAAGATCAACGAACGCGTGTAATTAGCCTGACACCCAACGGAAAAGTTGCATTAGCGAAAGCATTACCGTTGTGGAAACAAGCTCAGAATGGTGTGGAGGAAGCGCTCGGATCACAACGCTGGAACGTCCTACTTTCACATTTAGCTGAGACTACCGCGCTGTTTCGTTGAGGTTATTTTTTCTGCAAAACGTGTATACACACCTGATTGAATTATTGAACTTTGGAGCTTTCAATGGTGTCTTTATCCTCGAATCAGCGTCATCACATCGCACAACGACTACTTTTTATCATCAGCTTTTGGGGACTTGGTGTGGCAGTCGGTAGTTATTTTGGACTTTTTAGTACTTTTCCATTGCCGTGGTTTGCTTTGCTCGTGGCAATGGTGATTGCGACACCCTTGGCAATTTATTACGGGAACTCTAGCTTCCGCGCCTATATTCAAGGACTCCATCTCAATTACCTCACACTCTTTCACATTTGGCGCATTCCAGCAGCATTAACCTTTTTCTACTACGGCAGTCAGCATCTGTTGCCGTCAGCTTTCGTGCGAAATGCAGCTTGGGGAGATTTGGCAGCAGGTCTGTTGGTACTCGTAGTATTCGCATTACCAAAAAGTACTTGGAAATATTGGGGCTTTCACCTTTTCGGTTTTGCAGACTTTGTAACTGCGGTTAGTACCGGCTTAACTTTCGCACTGCTTCAAGTTCCGACGATGGAAACCATTACAACGTTTCCTGTTGCCTTGATTCCATTATTCGGAGTTGGTATCTCAGGAGCCTCACACATCATGGCGCTAGATATTCTAGCTCGGCAGACAAGAAAGCTTCGTCGTGTCAAAAGCGACGCTGTATAACAATGCGATGGAGCGGACAGTTGAGAAACTTGTCGTTTAGCGTTAAGGTTGATTTGCTGCCGCTTATCTTTGCTGGTATTCATCACAAATATGATTGACCAAAGTGGTTGATCAAAATCGTCTGCCGAACCACTATCCGGACTGAGTCGCGCCGTCCGACAGTAAATAACTTTGTTGATGGTTATAAGTTCTTGTAGTCGAATTTTAGCAACCGAGACTGCCCTGTTTATTGCTGAATCGGTCAACGTGTGAGCGATGGAAATTTGTCTGTTGAACGTTTAGAAGGAGAATGGTGATGTTAGATATTGATGAGATGGGACAATCAGAAATACAAGGGTTCCTCCATGAGGTAGGGTATGGTCATCTGGGCTTCATCCACGAAGGAAAACCCTACGTGATGCCAATGCATTATTATCTCGAAGGTTCAGATATTTACCTGTTTACAACCAAAGGCATGAAGACTCATGATCTGAACGCAAATTCAGCCGTCTGTTTGCAGGTTGAAAAAATTGATGATCCACTTCATTGGCGAAGCGTTATTGTGACGGGTCAAGCTGAACAACTGACCGAGCAGCCAGACATCGATCGCGCGAGGCAATTTATCCAAAAGCAGAATCCAGCGCTTTCACCTGCCATCAACCGCACTTGGATTGACGCGGGTGGACGAGCGGAAGTCGTCGTCATCTACCGCATCCGTCCCAGCGAAATGAGCGGACGGACAACGAATGGCGCTAGTAGCCAGTGAGACGGAGAAAAATAAGGGTTGTTTGAAAAGGGTCTGGCGGTTAAAACCGCGACTACGAAAACAAAGTCCGCCGACGCGGACTATCTGAATAAAAGGGTTTTAGAACCTGCTGCCGCAGGTTTCGTCTTTGTAGCTGCGACTTTAGTCGCCAAGGCGACTTTAAAACATCCTTTAAGGGTTGTTGAGTACGCTTGCTCAAGTATCAAGCAAGGACGGGGGCAGAAAAGCAGGGTCATCTCACTCAATCCTCTTGCTTAACGCTCAGCCGCAATCGATCGCTGGAGATGCCTTTTTCACCGCTAACCTGAACCGCATAACAAAGCAATGGAACAGGCAGTGAGGCTTCTTGTTAAGGAATTGTTGGAGTTCTGACAGAATTGTTGGCAAGGCTTAATGTACAACTGATGCTGACAAGCTGACTCACAACCTCATAAAGTCTTCACGCCTATGCCAACGCTGCTGGTTAAAAATATCCATACTCTGGTGACGATGGACGAAGCACGGCGAGAGATCCGCAATGCCGCCATCTTTGTGCGTGATAACGCGATCGAGCAAGTGGGCACAACCGCAGAACTGCCTCAGACGGCTGACGCGGTGCTGGACTTGCAGGGGCGGCATGTCGTTTTGCCCGGTCTAGTGAACACGCATCATCACTTCTACCAAACCCTGACGCGGGTTGTTCCAGCAGCGCAGAATTGTAGCCTTTTTGACTGGCTGCAAACGCTCTATCCCCTTTGGGCAAAGCTCACAGCACAAGGGGTTTACATCAGCGCTCAAATGGCGGCGGCAGAGTTAATGCTTTCAGGCTGCACCACCGCCAGCGATCACCTTTACATCTATCCCAACGACTGCACGCTAGATGATGAGATTGAAGCGATGCAGGCGATCGGGCTACGGTTTCATGCCAGTCGCGGCAGCATGAGCGTGGGTGAAAGTCAGGGAGGCTTGCCGCCCGATTCATTGGTGGAGCAAGAAGACGCGATCCTCAAAGACTCGCAACGGTTGATTGAGCAGTATCACGACCACTCACGCCACTCCATGCTGCGGCTGACGCTGGCTCCCTGTTCGCCCTTTAGCGTGTCACCGGATCTCATGCGCGAATCGGCAAAACTGGCGCGATCGTATCCTGGTGTACGGCTGCATACTCACCTGGCAGAAAATAAAGTGGATGTTGCCTACAGCCTGGAAAACTTTGGCATGACTCCAGGCGACTATGCCGAATCAGTGGGCTGGTTGGGTGAGGATGTGTGGCACGCTCATTGCGTTCAACTGAGCGATGATGCGATCGTCAAATTTGGTAGAACAGGCACTGGAGTCGCTCACTGTCCCTGTAGCAATATGCGCCTTGCCAGCGGCATTGCCCCCATTCGTAAGATGCTGGATCATAATGTCCCTGTGGGTATTGGTGTCGATGGTTCTGCCTCGAACGACACCAGCAATTTGTTGCAAGAAGCCCGCCTTGCCTTTCTTTTAGCCCGCGTCCGTGATTGTGACCCCACCGTGATGTCAGCGCGGCAGATTCTAGAAGTCGCCACGCTAGGCGGTGCCAGAGTGCTGGGTCGGGATGATATTGGCGCGATCGCCCCTGGCATGTCCGCTGATTTTATTGCCATTAATGTCGATCATCATCGCTTCTCTGGTGCCCATCACGACATCGTAGCGGCGCTGATTTTTTGCCAGGTTAATGCAGTCGATTACAGCTTTATTAATGGCAAAAAAGTGGTCGATCGAGGACAACTCACCACGATCGAACTACCAATGTTGGTCGAGCAACATAATCAAATCGCCTATCAACTGTTAGACAGTTAATTAAGGTATTCATCCACGGTTCTTCTCACCTAAGTTACGCCCTTTGGTTGGTCAAGCACATCGGCAGCAGCAGCATTGAGCACAGAAGATGGTAGTCCGGTAGTGCTATTCAGGAAAGGATAGAGGAAATACGCTGATTTTGTGTTGACATGATTCGTCTGCGCTGCTCGTTGTAATGATGAATGAAATTCCAGATCGCGCTGATGTGATTACTCAATTTCTTCGAGAAGGATAAGGTTTTTCGCACGAGTCGGGATACTCGTTGGCGCAAAGTGTTGTTGAAGCGCTCAATGTGGCTGGTCAAACCGCTATCCTTGCCAACTGACCGATGGCGCTTGTGCGGTAGTGCGACCGGATAAGACACCCAAAAATCGGTGTAACAGACCGCGCCCTGTCGATAAACGGCGGGTAAGGATTGCCACAAAGCTTTGGCGGACTCGCCGGAGCGGTCGCCGATATAACAACCCACAATTTCTCGTGTCCTGACATCCAATGCCAACCAGACCCATTGCTCCTTGCCTTTGTCGTCAACAAAAGACCACAACTCATCCATCTCTACATTCAAGCGCTGCGGTGCTTTGGGTTGGACCTCCACGCGCTGGGGTACGCTCTTGTAGTAATGATTGACGTACTGCTGCAACCAGCGTTCACTCAACTGCAAACTACGGGCAATGCCAGCTAAAGGAATCTTTTCGAGCAACAGCCGCACAATGGTCGCCTTGGTGTCATCCGAAATTGGTTGCCACTGTGGCTTTTCGACAAACTGTCGTCCACAATCACGGCACTTGTAGTTCTGTTTACCATGACGGGTGTTACCGTTCTTGTTGATGTCATTTGAGCCGCAGGTGGGGCATTGCAATAGAGGTTTCATTTGCAGGTGATGCGGTTGAGTAATCCTACTCCTCTATTGTCTCTAAAGGCTTTTTCTACGTCCTTTCCCAAATAGGACTACCGGTAGTCCTAAAGATGTAAGGATCGATAGGACAACATTACTTCAGTTGTTTGATGTCAATTGATCTACCACCGTGTCCTGCTTGTCAATCAACTCACACGGTCAAAAATGGCAAAATCCATAACGGCAAGCAGAACTTGAAGTGCCGCGAGTGTGGCAGACAGTTTGTCCAAGACCCGCAGTCCAAACGCATTGATCAGGCGACTAAAACCTTGATCGACAAACTCTTGTTGGAGAAGATTCCTTTAGCTGGAATAGCGAGAGTCGTAGGTGTTTCAGAGCCTTGGCTGCAAACTGGAGTTTAGACTAATCGGTGGAGAAAAGCGGTCAGATAGATGATTCTGACCGCCTAATGGTCAAGAACATATCAAACTCTTCGACCATGAGTCATTTTGACAAGCTTCGGACGTTTCGGCACCAAGTCTATACCCTCATCGGCAAGGGTCGAGATGCCCTATTCGACCTGATGGATGCGGTTTTGGTGAGTCGGAGCGTGTACTCGTTTGCCGAACTCTCGTTATCACCTGTGTTTCGGCGCAGGTGGTCAAGTTTGTACGAGGCATTACAGGATAGTGCGCCCCCGCGCCTGCAACTGCTGGATCTGTATAGCGCGCAAATTGAGACAGACCAGCAGATTGTCTTAGCGGGAGACCATACCGCCTGGTCACGATTACAGGCTCCCACCCTACGCGAGCGCACCTACGAACATCAGGCAACGCCCATGAGTGGAGCCCAGCCTGTGACGTTGGGGCAGGGCTATAGTACGATTGCCTGGATTCCAGAGAGGCAAGGCAGTTGGGCGTTGCCGTTGCTGCATGAGCGGATCACCAGTGCCGAAAGTCCTATCGCCAAGGGCGTCAATCAATTACGCCAGGTGTGTCAGAAATTGCCGACTCGTGCGTTGTCGTTATGGGATGCAGAGTATGGCTGTGCCCCGTTTCTCAAACAAACGGCGGACATTGCCTGTGATAAATTAATTCGCTTGCGCTCGAATCGCGTGCTGTATGGTTCACCGCCTGCCTATATTGGCACTGGACGACCGCGAGTGCATGGCGACAAGTTCAAACTCAACGACTCGGCGAGTTGGTGGCAACCGGATGCGGACATCGAAGTCGAGGATGAGAAGTTGGGGCGATGGCGCTTACGCCTCTGGCACTCCTTGCATCTGCGGCAGGCTGCCAGACAGGTGGTCTGTTTGATTCAAGTAGAACGACTCGACTCCACCGCGCACACTGCCCCCAAACCCTGTGGCTCATCTGGGTGGGACAAGACCCACCGTCATTGACCACGCTTTGGCAGCAATACTTGCGGCGCTTCGCGATCGATCATTGGTATCGCTTCGCCAAACAACGCTTGCATTGGACTCTACCCCAGTTGGCAACCCCCGAGCAATCCCAACGCTGGAGTGATTTGATGCCCTTGCTCACCTGGCAACTTTGGTTAGCCCGTCCTCAGGTTCAAGACTCCCCACTCCCTTGGCAAAAAGCTTCCCCTGACCGCTCTCCCGGTCGCGTTGCGAACGCCTTTGCACAAGTTTTAGTCGTGATTGGTTCACCTGCGCCCGCGCCCAAACCCCGTGGAAAGTCTCCCGGTTGGACTCCAGGGCGACCGCGTACCCGTCGCATTCGTTATCCAACCGTCAAAAAGCGATTCACCAAACCCAAAACAAGTGCCAAAAAGTCTGCTTAACCTCTAATGTCCTTGCTTTTTCTGCGCTACTCAATTCCGGTGAGGGGTTGGGCTCATTCCGCTGTCGTTAGTCTAAACTTCAGTGCAAAGCTATGTCAATGCCAAATATGAGGCAGTGCCCCAACAGGTCGAGGTGGGGGTTAAAAAAAAAGGGCGTTTGACGATTCAGTGTGACGAGATGTGGTCCTTTGTCGGCAACAAAGGGAACAAGCAGTGGATTTGGCTTGCCTTAGATGTGGCAACACGCGAAATTGTTGGGGTGTATGTTGGCGCTCGGAGCCGTGAGGGGGCACAAGGATTGTGGGCTGCCTTACCCGCTGTGTATCGACAGTGTGCCGTCTCCTATACCGATTTCTGGTCAGCTTACAATGAGGTATTCCCCAGCCAGCGGCATCAAAGTGTCGGCAAAGAAAGTGGCAAAACCAGCTACATTGAACGGTTTGACTGTACCTTACGGCAGCGGGTTTCAAGACTAGTGCGCAAGACCCTATCATTTTCCAAAAAACTGGAGAATCACATCGGTGCGATCTGGTACTTTGTGCACCACTACAACTCATCCTTACTTGTTTAGGACTACCCAGAAGATAAGTGAGCGGTCACTTGGCTATAGCGGCGGGTGATGAGCAAAGAAGAGTGACACTCTACTGCCAATTGATCGGCATAAAAGCCCAGCGTTTGACGTTCCAAACCCCATTCGCGGCTGGCTCCAGCGATCGTCAAGTCTGCTCTAGCCGAAGCTTCTACAACCGCAGCGATCGGGTGATTGGATTCAATTTTTGGCGTGTGAATGCAATCGCGGACAGAAGCGGGTAACTGCTCCATTAGCGTCCGAAACTCGTAGGTGAGATCGTTCGCTTGATGGCTCTGAGTAAGGCTAAGAATTGTTAGAGAGCAGTTCTTGCTGTTCACAAGAATACGGAAGGCAATTTCCAGCCCTAAGTCATTGTGCAGATCAGAAACATACGGCACCAGTAAGTGTTCTAGCTTGGCGTGCTGACGGTCAACAAAGACAGCCACATCCGTGCGTGCCGTACTGAGGATTTGACCCACCCGTCCTCCCAGTCGATTACGGCTAAAGGCAGGACGGTGCCAGCCCATGAGGATGAGATCGGCACGATCGCCGTCTGCAATTCTGGCTGTTTCCTGTGCGACATCAGTTGCAATCCGCACAATGGGATGCACTAAGGGTCGTACTAACGGTGGCTCGAGGCTGGCTATCAGTGCCGCTAACTGTCGCTCTCGTTCAGCAATGAGTCGCTCTGCCTCGGCTGGAGTGCCACCAAACGCATATTCTTCATCAAGCTGAACCAGGCTTAAGGGATAAATTGCAGCGGGCGGTAACTGCAAGGATTGGTCAGTAGCACCCAGGGCGATCGTCACCGCCAATTCAAGCAGCCCTTTCTGACTATTGGGATTGGCAATGGTTAACGCCATCGTCCCCAGCCGCGTATTCTGGAGATTATTTTCGGTAATAATCCGCGCTAACACCGGAAACGCCGTAATGGACATTGCCGCACCCAAAAAAAGCGCAAACGCTGTGAACGAGACAGTCCCACTCGAAACCAGGGGATAGAGCAGCAGCGCCAGCAGTGAGCCTAGCGAAAACGGCACCAAAATGCTGACATGAGAGACCAGCACTGCCACATCAAGCTAGCTGCGTAGATACTTTGGGTCAAGTTCCAGCCCGATCAAAAACATGAAAAAGATCAGCCCAATCTGAGCCAACACATTCAGAAAAGGAATGGTTTCAGGCGGAAAGAGCGCGGCGGCTAAACCCGGTGCCAGCAATCCCAGCAGGGACGGTCCTAACATCACCCCAGCGACAATTTCACCAATGACTAACGGCTGCTTGAGGCGACGAGAACCTAAACCAACGACACGGGAAAGACCGATAACAATAAGGATTTCGATCAGAACCTGGACGACAATATCGAGTTTCATTGGAGTAGTAGATGAGAGAGTGGGAGTGAGGGGGGAGTGAGAACGTTTTAAGTTTTGACGTTGTACCCCTACGCTGAAACGTTTTGCGGTTTAAACTCCTTTTTGCCGTTTGGCGTTTGCCTTTAATCACTAGCAGCCGTCGTCTCTGGTAGCTTTAACGATCGCCCGCGCCACGTCCAGCCCCAGCCAGTTTCGGTCTTAATGATAGAGGCGATCGCGATCGCTGCAACCAACGCACCGCCGACACCCGTTAACCACCAGTACCGCGTTGGTATCGCGGATACGTTATCACCCAGCCGTCGGATGTCATAGTGCAGCAAAATTGCAGCCAGCGCCACCCCAAACGTCACAACATCAACCATCGTCAGCGTACCGATCGCTGCCTTGCAAAGGACAAAGACAACACCGAACCAGGGCGCAGTGTACAACGTCAACATGGTAAGGGCGAAGATGACTAATGCTTTGAGGTTTCGCTGCGTTCCCAAATATAAATTCTTCGTCCAACCCTCCCACAGTGTGGCAAACGAGCGGTACATTCGCAGGTCTGCCACATCGTTACCCAGCAGCAGCAGCAGCCTCAAGCCGCTTTGCTTAATCCGCCGTGCCAGTTCAACATCTTCAACAACCTGATTGGCTACCCCCTCGTGCCCACCAATTTGGTCATAGGCAGTACGACGGAAGAGCATAAACGGACCGGCTGCAAAGACCGCCTCTGTTTGAGGCTCGGCAACGGCTGCAAAGTCAAGATTTGCCAGCAGTTGGTTGACCAAAATCGGTTGCACTAGCCATTCTGCAAGGCAACCACAAACCACCCTGGGGCAAACAGATAACAAATCAGCTTGCGTTTCTTCGGCGGTTGTCACAGCCGCAACGATCGCCCCTGGCTTGAGCCGCACATCCGCGTCTAGAAACAACAAAAATGTTCCTGTTGCCTGCGTAGCTGCCTGAGCACACGCCCAGTTTTTGCCCATCCAGGATTCTTGTTCGGGGCGTGGTTTACCAACCAAAAGCCGCAAGCGGGGATCGTTCAGGGTTTGCTGGAGGGTTTTGACGATCGTCAGCGTGGCATCACTGGACTGGTCATCAACCACCCAGACCTCTAGCTGCTCGGCTGACAGGGTGGTGTTTTGTAAAACCGACCGCACACAGGCTTCAATATTTTCTGCCTCGTTATAAGCAGGGATGATGACCGCAACGGTAGCACCTGTGACCCGGTTATAAGGCTGAGTGTCATCGACTGCGATCGACTGTGTAGGAGCCGTTTTAGCAGCGCGTCGTAGTTTCGTTGAGTAGGTGATCGTCCCGACGAGGGCAACGACCATCACAGTAAGTAGGATCAAAGCTTTAGCGATCGATAGGTTCGTGGATGCTGTCTAGCTGAAAGTTTGGCTAGTAGGACCGACGTGAAGTTCCCCGCCTTCTACGATGGAAGAGGCTTTTATAGCTAAGTTTTAAGCAGATGTTGGAAATCTAAACACTTTAGGCGTCAGTCCGATCTAACTAAAAATCTGGGTCAAGTTCAAACATGGGGTCGATCGCAACCCCTGTCAATCCAGGTTTAACAGTCAATACAAGTGTACCGTAGGGGTTCAGCAAAGCGACATCACGACTTCTCTTTTCAGGAAGGCTGACTTTCTTTAGAAAAGATTTAGATTCCCTGCTTATAATTTGTACAGACATCTTTGTATTGCTTCAACAGTTGCAAGAACCAGCACCTTTACTCCCTTTGAACGATGCCCCGGATACTCGTCATCGACGACGACCCTGCAATTTCAGAACTCGTCGCCGTAAATCTCGAAATGGCTGGTTATGACGTGAGCCAAGCGGCTGATGGCATCAAGGGTCAAGCAATGGCTTTGCAGCTCCAGCCCGATCTCGTCATGCTGGATCTCATGCTGCCTAAAGTCGATGGGTTCACAGTCTGCCAGCGTTTGCGTCGGGATGAACGCACGTCTGATATTCCTGTTTTGATGCTGACGGCTCTGAGCCAGACGCAGAACAAAGTCGAAGGCTTCAACGCAGGTGCCGATGATTACCTCACCAAGCCCTTTGACGTGGAAGAAATGCTGGCACGGGTGCGGGCGCTCTTACGCCGAACCGATCGCATTCCGCAAGCCGCCAAGCACAGCGAGATTCTGAATTACGGCCCCTTAACCCTTGTGCCAGAGCGCTTTGAGGCAATTTGGTTTGACCGAACTGTAAAGTTAACTCACCTCGAATTTGAGCTACTGCACTGCCTGCTGCAACGGCATGGACAGACCGTTTCGCCTAGCGAGATTCTTAAAGAAGTGTGGGGCTATGACCCCAATGACGATATTGAAACCATTCGGGTACACGTGCGCCACTTGCGAACGAAGCTAGAACCCGATCCTCGTCGTCCTAGCTACATTAAAACGGTGTACGGTGCAGGCTACTGTCTCGAGCTACCTGCCACTGAGCAAACAGCGGAGAGCGAAACCTCATTAGCGGGTTAGTGCGTTGACTCAACCCTATCGCTTTAGTTGGTTTGATTGGTTTTGTCTCTGGTATCCACCCGGTTGGCTCATTTTGTTTAACCGTCACTGGCAGCATTACAAGCCGGATATTGATGGCTGGCACGGGCTGGAATACTTGCTGTTTCTGCTTCCAGGTGGTTTTTATCTGGCTCTGGCAAGCCGTTGGTTGCGGTTGCGCGTCAAGCGACTGATCGATCGATCGCCCATACCAAACTTTACTAGCACACCCGATCCAGCCTATCAAGCAGCGTTTCAGCGCGAGATTCTAACGCCGATCGTCACTCACTACTTTCGTGCCACATTGCACGGCACTGAGAATCTGCCAGCAAATGGTCCACTCATCATTGCCATGAACCACGCGGGGATGTGCTTTCCGTGGGATTTTGTGAGCCTGGGCTATTTGTTGAGCCAGCAGCGCGATTGGTTCGTACAGCCGATCGCGCACCCGATCTTTTTTGACCATCCCTGGCTGAAGTGGTGGTTACCCAATGGATGGGCACAGGTGTTAGGTGGTGTACGGGCAGAACGGCACAGCTTTGAGGCAGCACTACAAAGCAGCGATGCCCCCCAAAACAGTCTGCTGTATGCACCAGAAAGTTGGCGAGGGTTGAGCAAAGGCTGGCGACAGCGCTATCAACTGGCAACGTTTGACCCCAGCTTTTTGCGGTTGAGCTTGCGCGATCGCGTACCTGTACTGCCTGTAATTTGTATGGGCAGTGAGTCTCTGCATCCCCTGGCGCTCAATCTGCCCTGGGTTGCGCGTCGCGTTGGGATGCCACTGTTTCCACTGTCGCCCCTGGTGCTGGCATTTGTACTCTTTCCCTCTATGGGTATCTGGGCAATGCGATCGCGCTTGCAGTACTACGTGCAGCCCAGCCAATCGCTTTGGGAGCAAACGGAACAAGCCAAAACGTCATCACGAACGATATACCGAATGGCACAATCACTGCGATCGCGCCTACAGACAGTGATTGATCAGTTACGGTAAAAGCAAGAGACCCGCAGAGACGTTGTGCCTTAATGCCACTACTGACTAATCTCTACAGCCACCCTGCGGCAGGCTTAAGGTAAAACAACTGCCCCGATCGACCTCAGACGTAACGGTCAAATCGCCACCATGCAATTGAGCGAGTTTGCGGGCAAGTGCCAGCCCTAAGCCTGTACCCTGGTATTTTTTGTCTAAGCCGCTGTCTAACTGTTGAAACGGCTGAAATAGGGTGGGAATGTCGTGAGGGGCAATGCCAATGCCTGTATCGGCAACATGAAAAAGGAGAAACGCTGGTAGCTGACCGCTCACGGTAGCGATCGTTTTACTCTTTAGCTCTGGGCTTTGAGTCTTTTCAACCGTGAGCGACACAGTGCCTTTTTCGGTAAATTTAACGGCATTTGCCAGTAGATTGACGAGGATTTGCTTCAGGCGGCGGCTATCAACGGTACAGGTTGCGACATCAGGGGCGATCGTTAGACTCACCTGTAAGCCCCGATCGTCGGCTTGCTCTCGAATAAAAGCAAGACAAGCGGTACACAGTTCTTCGATATCTACGTCTTCCAGCACTAGCTCGTCTCGTCCGGCTTCAATTTTTGACAGATCAAGAAGATCGTTAATCAGCAGCAGCAGATGTTCGCCTGAGGCGGCAATGTTCTCAACGTACTGTTGCTGTTTGGCAGTGAGAGGGCCAAAAATCTGCTTGAGGAGCAAGCTAGAAAACCCCAAGATACCTGTCAGGGGTGTCCGCAGTTCGTGGCTCATATTCGCCAGAAATTCGCTTTTAGCGCGGTTGGCAGAGTCAGAGAACCGCTTTTCTTGCTCTAGCTCGTGCGTGCGTGCCTGTACAAGGCGGTCTAAGCGCTCGTAGCTTTGAGCGTTGTAGAGGGCGATCGCTGCCTGATCGCCAATTTGCTGCAACAAATGAATTTCGCTCTCTGTAAACACTCGTTTTGCCGTGGTGGTGGTATTCAGGCAAATGCCCCCAAAAAGCTGACCTCGAATTAAAATGGGTACGCTAACAACCGATTTTGTCTGGTAGTCTTGCTGATGCTTAAGGCGGGTAGTCGTTTGGTCGAGCACTGCGTAATCTGGGGCATGAAAGACCCCCTGCATATGAAAGTCAGAATGAGGGTCAAGCAAATCTGACCAGTCTGCGATTGAAAACGGAGTTTTGTCCATTAAAGGCACCTGGCTGTCCGTTCGCCATTCATCCAAGATCTGAATGTGGTCGTCTTTGATTTCAAAGATAAAAGCTCGATCGACTGCAAAAGCGATGCCCGTCAAGCGAGTAATCTCTTGCAGAATATAATTTGGATCAAGGCTAGAGTTGATGATGCGGGCAATCTGGTTCAGTAGCTTCTCTTTCTGTGCTTGCTGCTGCACCTGCTGAAAGAGCTGTGATTGTTGGCTGGCGATCGAGCATTGATCGGCGATCGCTTTCACCATTGACACTTCATTTTCTGTCCAGGTGCGATCGCGATCGCATTGATACAAAGACAGCTCACCCAGAAACTCTTGCTGATACATTAAGGGAACGAGCAAGAAGGCATGAATTTTGTACTGTACCATTAGCGCCTGCAGCTCTGCCCTTGGCGCTTTGGTCATCGTATTGACCACCACCACCTCACCTTGCTTCAGGGCTTTGGCATAATGCAAAAACACCCCGCAAGGCTTGCCGAGCAGCATTTTCCACTCCTGCGGTGCCTCGCTGATGGTGCGAATGATCATTTCACCGCTCTGCTCTGGACGGACGACCAGACAACAGGTAGGGGAGAGCGCCTCTTTGATCATATCGACCGTCGTTTGCAGCACGTCGTGCAACACCAGCGTGCCACGCATTGCCTGCACAATACGGTTAATGATGGTTTCTCGTTTTGCCTGCTGCTGTATTTGTGCTGTTGCCGCTTGCTGTTGGCGGTGCAATTCAAACTCGCGGAGCGATCGCTCAAGCACAGTGGGTAGCCGAAACAGGCGATCCTTGAGCACATAGTCAGTCATACCTGCTTTGATGCACTCAACGGCTGCCTCCTCACCCAGGCTACCCGTAATCAAAATCAACGGAATTTGCTGCTTTGACTGCTCAAGCAATGCCAAGACTTTGTAAGCAGTGAATCCTTTGAGGCGATAGTCTGACAGCACAACATCCCAGGAGCGATTTTGCAACAGTTGCTGGCAGTCTTTCAGCGTATCCGTAATTTCGTAACTCAGCTCCATCTTTACTGATGTTAGTGCCAAAACGATTAACTCAGCATCGGCTTGATCGTCTTCGACAATCAGTGCCCGCAGGTTTGATGGCATTGCTAACCCTGATTGTGTTAAAGCTGATTGAAGCATTGGCTGCTGGCGCTTAGACATAACGCAAACATTTAGGAAGGGAACAGAGGCGGCTTGTTTAATAACATCCAGTAAAGCCCGACATCCCGTGCAACAGCTAGAAACTGCTGAAAATCCAGCGGCTTGACGACATAACTATTGACCCCCAAATCGTAACAGGTATTGAGGTCATTGTCCTCCTGAGAAGAAGTCATAACAACGACGACAAGCCGTTGAGTGCGGGGATGACTGCGTAGAGTTTGGAGGACGCGAATGCCGCTAACTTTGGGCAATTTCAGGTCTAGCAAGACTAAGCGTGGCAGGGGACGAAGCGGCACACCCTCTTGACCCAACAAATAGTGAAGCGCTTGTTCACCATCAGTCACTAAATCGATCTGGTTCGTTAAATTGTAATCGTTTAATGCTAGCTGCATCAGCTCGACATCATTAGGGTCGTCTTCTACTAGCAGAATTCGATTGGGTTCGATCTGCAAAATACCTTCATTTGCCTGTGTCATCTTTTCGAGCTGCTTGAGCGCCATAATCGCTGTCGCCTTTAAATATACTCTACAGGGCAAATATTCTTTAAGCGCCGAATCTGAAGCCGCTACAATGCCTGGACTCTAGTCGTACTGCCGGATTGCTGGTAGACAGTCTCGCCCAGCTTGAAATAAAAGGTTGCGCCTTGACCGGGCTGGCTTTCTGCCCAGATGTGTCCACCGTGGCGATGAATGATGCGCTGTACGATCGCTAGCCCGATGCCAGTACCCTCAAACTCTGACTGTGAATGCAGTCGTTGAAACGCTCCAAAGAGTTGATCGGCATACTCCATATTAAAACCAACGCCCTGATCGCGGATGAAAATGACATCATCTGCTAAGGTGCCAATTTCAATCGGGGCAGACTGTTGGCGACTAAATTTGATGGCATTGTCAAGCAAGTTGACAAAAACCTGATGCAGTAGAGTGGCATTGCCTTTAACGGTGGGCAAGGCTCCCACAATAAACTGACAGGGACGATCGCCCGCCGTTGTACCTGAAAGCGCCTCTGTGTCTGCGTGGTCAGCCTGAACAATAGACTGAGTGGGACGATCGCCCGCCGTGGTGATGCTACTAACCGGCTGATGCTGTGATAGCTGCGCCAAGACCTTTGCGACCAGTTGGTTGAGATCAACCAGTGCGTCTGTCTTCGGTTGTCGTCCCACCCGCGAGAGTGTGAGTAGCCCATCAACCAACAGACCCATTTTCTGACTGCTGTCTTGAATGATTTGCAGGTAGCGCACCACCGTCGGATCGGCCAGATGAGCACTTTGCCCCAGCCGATCGCGGAGAGCTGTAACAAACCCGTTGATGTGCCGTAAGGGGGCACGCAAGTCGTGGGAGACCGAGTAGGAGAAGGATTCTAATTCGCGATTAACAATTTCAAGCTGTGCTGTGCGATCGCTCAACGCCTGACGCGCCTCTACCAATTCTGTAATGTCACGGGAACTGCCAATCAAGGCGTAAACTTCACCATTCGGTTTTTTCAGTGGAATCTTGTACGTATCAAAATAGAAGGTGCCTAGAGACGTGGTGTAGTTTTCCTGAAAATGTAGGGTTTCACCAGAGGTAAAAACCTGTTGGTTTTGTTCAGCAAAGGTCGTAGCTAGTTCGGGTGCGAAACACTCAAAGATAGTCTTACCCACCATCTGATTCTGATTTTTACAGCCACCCAACCAGGCATTCCGGTCATTGCAGAAGAGCGTCTGCATGGTGTCGCGCTCGATGACAAAGATGTAATCCGGTAGCGTGTTGATGAAGGTCATGAGTTCAGCCGTACGCTGCTCAACGAGTGCCTCTAGTTCAAGGTTCTGCTGCTCTAGAGACTGGTTCAACTGTTGAATTTCCTGCTCTGCCTGCTTACGATCGGTGATATCAAGAATGACCCCAATCATGCGGTTAACCTGTCCCGATGCGTCATAAATACCCCGCCCCCTACCAATTAGCCAGTGAAGGCTACCATCCGGGTGCACGACACGATACTCTGCTTCGTAGTTCGTCCCGGCTTCTAGTGCCTGTGCGATTGTTTGCTCAACGCGATCGAGGTCATCAGGATGAACACGATCGCGCCACGCCTGATGGCTGGGTTGCATCTCACTCAGTACGTATCCCAGCAGGCGAGCAGTGTTCTCGTTCCAGATCACCTGATTGGTATTTACGCGCCAGTCCCAGCTACCAATGTGGGTAAAGTCCAGGGCAAGTTTAAAGAACTCCTCGCTCTCGCGGAGGGCAATTTCGGAGCGTTTGCGATCGGTCAGTATTGCCAGATAATTCGCAAGACTGGTCAACCATTGCAAGAAGTCAGCTTCAGTCTGTATGACGTCGGGGTGCCCTAAACTCAAAACGCCAATGGTGGTCTGATTGACCGTCATGGGTACACAAATGAAGGTTTTGATCCCCAGTTGGCGCAGTGATGCGTTGGAGTCGCACTTCTTCGGCTCTTGAGGATCGTAGGTTTTCACCAGCATTTGCCCCGTTTGCACCACCGTTCCAAATGATGTTTGTGCGACGGGCACTTCGATCGGTTTACCATCAAGCGGGATGGGAATGCCCTCTGTTCCTTCAAAGACCATGACTTGACGAGCGGCATCGTACAGTTCGATCGCAATAATCGGGAATGCCGTCGCCGCGCTAATTTCTTTCACAATGTCTTGAAAAGCGGCTTTGAGCGATTGCGTGTTAAGGGTGATTTCCGAAATCTTGTGAAATGCCACTAATTCTCGGTTACGAGCCTGAAGGGCAGTTTCCGTCTGTTTGCGATCGGTTACATCGACACCAATACCCCAATTGCTCCAGCCCGGAACGGGAAAGCGATCGGAGATATTTGACCAGGCGACGGTTTTCACGCTGCCATCTTTGCAAACTATCTCCCACTCCCAGTTGCGGTGGTTGTTGCCGCTTGCTGCCCAGGCATCGATCATCGTCTGGCGATAGGTTACTTCTGGATAAAGCAGCGACATTACCTGTGTATTGCCAATCACTTCAGCCGCACTGTAGCCAGAGACCCGCTCGCACTCCTGGTTCCAAATGATGACATTGCCCTGATCATCAAAGGCATCCAGCATGACAGGCATATTTTGCAGAACGAGGCGCAAACGGTCTTCGCTCTCTCGCAGGGCTATTTCTGTCTGTTCGCGCTTTGCAATCTCAGCGACTAGCTGATCTTCGCGTCGTTTTTGTTCTGCCTCAACCTTTTGGGCATAGTTGGCAAAAAAGTCTGCCAGTGACGGTTCTGCTTGCACCAACGTTGCTAAGTGCTCTTGAACACGGCGATCGGCGCTATGAGCGAGTTCAGGATAACTCTCAACCCATTGATGGCACAGTCGAATATACGCCAAAAATAGCGTCAGGTAAGTGTAGTAGGTGGTGCCTAAGAACCGCCGAAGCGTCTGACGCAGCGGTCCTGTTTGATCAGGACGAACAAAAATGGCGATCGCCGCTTCATAAATCCCTTGCACCAGCTCAGGATCTTTTGGGAACTCTGTCAGTGGTTCGGCGTGTTCTGCCCAGGCGGTAAACGTTGGGTCTAGCACAGCCGCAACGCTTTTTGTGGGTTCGGTGAGTAGATCGAGGATCTGTTGAGCCGTCAAACCCAAAGGATGGAGGGCACAGCTATGGCAAACCACACAATAAGGAACGGAGCAATAGCGGGAGAGGTAAGCAAACAGTTTTTCTTTGAAGACGGCTGGCAGCGGATTGTTGACGTAAGCGGCGATCGTCTGTTGCCACAAGCTTTCCAGCACTGCCGGATTTTCCCACGCTGGCTCAAAAAAGGGTGGAAAAAAGCCAAAGTTTGTCTCAATTTCAGCTTTAATGCGGGCACTTGTTTGCTCTAGTAAAGCCAGATCGCACATAATACCGCACCATTACACTAAAGAAGTCGCCATAGCATGCCCTCTTAGTTTAGTGGCTGCCTTACACCCTTGCCTAATTCTGGTTCCGCGTCTGTCGCGCTAGCTCCAGCAGTTGTCCCCAACGTTTTTGCAGTTGCTTGGGCGTACACTTGAGCGCTTTAAGAATATCTTGATCGGTTACCTGTGCTTGCTTGAGGGTCAGTAGTTGCTGCTGATCGGACGATAATTGACTCAAAAAGCGCTGCCAGTGCTGGGTTGATAGTCCGAGATTTTGGTCGATGTCGGCACCCAGCCATTGGTGCACCAGCTTCCAGTTTTGGGAAAGGGTAAACTTTTCGACGTGGTATTTGAAGCGCTGTTGCAGGTAATCGCGCTCACGGGCAGACAGCCCCAGCACATCGTCAATTTCGGGTGCAGAAAGGTCTTGCAGTTTGAGCGTCAGGTAGTTCACACAGTCGGTTTGCCCCTGTGCGTCTAGATACTGCATGAGTTCGGCGATCACCCGATCGCGCAAGACAGCCTCAGACGGTGCATCAACGGCATCAGCCACCATACGTTCGCGTAACTGATGTGCCAACGGCGATCGGTTGTGCGCTTCTGCTTCCTCACCTTTGGGTGACTCTAGTGCCTGTTCAATGTCGATCGACATTTCCAGCGGTTGCCGTTGCCCAAACCGTTGCGCCCGCAGCACGACTAATTGCTGGCTGTGTCCTTTAGGCAGTGAAATACGGCGCTTGGCGTACTGTTCGGTAAACGCCATGTATTCCGCCAGTTCTAGCCGTATGCGGGGCTGGTAGTCTTCTGGTAAAGCGTTTTCGCGCCGAAATGCTTTCAGCGACTCGGTGTAAAACCCTTGCAAAAAATCTTCGACCAGACTGTAGCGTGCCTGAAAACCAAGCTGCAAGCGGCTAGGGGCAATATGGCGATACACCATCGAGCCAAGCGTGCTGTGCAGTTCGACCCGCCCGCGTCGAGAGCCAAGCTGATAGTAATTCAGGCATTTTTGCAGGCGGTGGCGGGCAAGGGAGAGCTGCCACGATCGCACCCTGCCGGAGGTTTGAATGCGCCCACTCTTGTGACAGATGCGATCGACCTCAGTGGCAATCCGGCTGGCAAGTTGCTCAATATTGCTACCAGGCGTACTGATTTCAGCAGACAGTTCCTGCGACAAAATTTGTGTCAGTGTGGAAATGTCCAAAAAGTCGCCAGTTGTTCTGGCAGTTGCCCCTGGCTCATAAGGCAACTCATCCTGCATCGAAAAGGGTTGCTGGGCGATCGCGGTGGGTGCATCGGTAGAAGCTACATCTTTGGGGGCTGCCGGGGGGCGAGGAGAGGTCGAGTCGAAGTTCATGGCTCTGGTAATGCACAGGGACGAGAACAAGAGAGCAGGCGAATGGAAAGTTTTGAGTTTTAAGTTTTGAGTTTTGAGTTGTGCCGCTACGCTAGAGGGTTTTGAGTTGATTCAGTTCAGGAAACACTCAACACTCAGAATTCAGCCCTTTTGATTCAACACTGCCATCTACACAGAGAAAATGAGCCGCTACGGTTTAAGGCAGGTTAGGCTGGGTCACTTTCTCAGGTGGTTATCCGGATGCTCGGAAATTGTACTGAAAGTAACGCGCCAACGATCGCGCTTGATTTAGCCTACACCCATCAGCCGTTAATGGTGAGGGGGGTGCGATCGCCCCTATAGAAACCTCATCAAAACCGGCTGCCAGTAGTAGACAGTGAGACCCGTTGGTTCAACGTGCTTCCACTGCCCATGCTGCCGCTGCTTCCCATCCTAGACCGCGCCGCACAATGGTCGGTTCCTCAGTTGTCAGATCCAAAATCGTCGAAGCCTGATGACCTGGCTCGACATCACTATCAATAACCAGATCTACCAGCTTTTCCAGGCTGTCAAAAAGCTCAAAGCGCGAAACATTCGCTTCGATCGCAGCATGGCTAGACTCAGACGGGTCGATGAAATGGGCAGAGGTTGAAATAATAGGATTACCCAGCGCATTGAGCAGCGCCAAACAAAGGGGGTGGTCAGGCACGCGAATGCCTGTTGCTTTCCGTTTAGGGTGCATGACCAGTTTGGGCACTAGCTTCGTCGTTGGCAGCAAAAAGGTATAGGGTCCTGGTATGAGCCGTCGCATGAGCCGATACGCTGGATCATTCACGACCGCATACTGAGCAATATCAGAGAGCGACGAGCAAAGAAACGTCAGCGGTTTATCGTTGGAGAATTGTTTGATCTGCCGCACTCGCTGAATCGCACTCTTAGAGTTGAGGTCACAGCCGATCGCGTATACAGTGTCGGTGGGGTACAGCATGACCGCCCCATCCCGTAGCGCTGCCACAATTTGGTCAACGACCCGCGTTTGGGGATTTTCAGGGTGAAGCGTGAACAGGGTAGACATGGAGGGGAAAGGATAAGGGATGAGGGATGAAGGATAAGGGATGAGGGATGAAGGATAAGGGATGAAGGATAAGGGATGAAGGATAAAGGATGAAAGAGTTTTGAGTTTTGAGTTTTGAGTTTTGAGTTTGAAGAGCGGTCAGCAGTCAGCTATCAGCTTTTTAGCCGTTGTCCTTTAGCTTTTAAGCAGTCAGCCATTAGCGGTCGGCTTTTTAGCCTTTAGCCTTTAGCCTTTAGCCTTTAGCCTTTAGCCTTTAGCCTTTAGCCTTTAGCCTTTAGCCTTTAGCCTTTAGCCTTTAGCCTTCTGCCTACCAACAACTAACCTTCTGAATCAATGACTAAAATCGCCTATTTAGACTGTCCAACTGGCATTGCAGGTGATATGTGCCTGGGTGCATTGGTAGATGCGGGTGTGCCACTGGACTATTTGCTGGCAATGCTGAGTCGGCTTGGCATTGAAACGGAATATCACCTCTGGGCAGAAGACGTGCAGCGGAACGGGCAGCGGGCGACAAAAGTCCATGTGGACTTGAGCCTGGATGCTTTTGCCCATCATGAGACAGACGATCGCACCAACGCCGAGACCGAGCCTCTTCACTGCCATACTCACTCTGCCACAGAACAGTCTGCTGCAACTGAAACAGACGTGATTCACGCGCACTCACATGACTCCACCCTCAGCCAGCACAGCCATAGCCATAAAACTCATAGCCACGAAACCCATAATCATGAGACTCAGAGCCACGGTCAGGCTGCTCCTGCTACCGATCGCCCTCATGACCTGGTGCGCCACCTGCCTGAAGTTGAGCGTCTGATTCTAGCCGCTACACTGTCAGCCAGAGCCGAGGCGTGGAGTCTGGCAGTGTTTCGTAAGCTCGCGGAGGCAGAAGGCGCAATCCACGGAGTACCACCAGAACAAGTCCACTTTCATGAAGTCGGGGCTACAGATGCGATCGTTGATATCGTCGGCACCTGTTTGGGGCTGGATTGGTTGGGTATCGATCGCCTCTACTGTTCTCCCCTACCCACGGGTGGTGGCACCATTCGAGCCGCTCATGGTCGGTTGCCTGTGCCTGCACCTGCTGTGCTCAAGCTGTTTGAGCTGCGTCAGGTGCCCCTCTACAGCAACGGCATTGAGCGCGAGATGGTCACACCAACGGGAGCGGCGATCGCCACCACATTAGCCACTCAGTTTGGGGCACCGCCCGCCATGACGCTGCTCCGCGTAGGTTTGGGTGCAGGTTCAATTAGCCTACCGTTGCCAAATATTTTGCGGTTATGGATTGGGGAAGAGAGGGGAGAGGGGAAAGGCGTTGACGTAAGCTTTCGACCTGAGATCAAGCCAAAGGGCGTTCAGCCGAATGTAACCAGTGGTCAGGATCAGCCTCAAACTCAAAACTCAAAACTCTCTAGCGTAGCGGTGCAAAGCGCTACTCAAAACTCAAAACTTCATCCCTCACCCCTCACCCCTCATTCCTCATCCCTCATCCCTCATCCACAAACGATCGCTTTGCTAGAAACGCAAATCGACGATCTCAACCCACAGGCGATCGGTTATATCTATGAGGCTTTGTTTGCGGTGGGTGCGGTGGATGTGTTTACGCAGGCGATCGGGATGAAGAAAGCGCGACCCGGTGTGCTGCTAACGGTGGTATGCCATCCAGAGGACGTGTCTGCCTGTGAAGGTGTGATCTTTCGGGAAACAACGACGCTGGGCATTCGGCGATCGCTCCAGCAGCGCACGATCCTCCACCGCGAAATGCAAACTGTAGAGACGGTCTATGGTGCGGTACAAGTCAAAGTGGCATGGCGCGATCGTGCCGATCCCCCGCTTAACGTACAGCCTGAATATGAAGACTGTGCTGCGATCGCGCGACAGCAGCAGCTTCCCTGGCGGGAGGTGCATCGCCTTGTTTTACAGACCTGGCACCAGCAGCATAGTGGAGCCTCAAAGCCGCTTTGCTGATGAAGTGACGCTGGTCGCCCATGCAAAGCGCTTCCAAACAGGTCTGTCTAACTTACCCGCACTCGGAACTTTATGGGTAGATGCAGGCTCAAAGGGCATAACTCTAAACGCTCTCCTCACCCGATCGAATACTGCATGAAATTTGCTTACTCTGTTAGCAGTCTGAAGCCTGTACTGGCAGTCGTGCTTGCCACTGGCGTGCTGTCAATCAGTACCCGTAGTTTTGCTCAGTCGCCTCCAACTAAGCTGCCGCGATCGGCTGTGTTGGCACAGGCAAATCCCTCTGGTGCTGTTTGTCCGGCACAGTTAGGTGGCGCGATCGCTCGTATTACCGATCGCCCCGCCCTGGCGAAAGTGCGGTGGGGCATCCTGGTGCAAACCCTGGATAACCCTACTCGTCGTCAAACGCTGTTTGCTCGTAACGCAGCCACGTCACTCATTCCAGCCTCTAACATCAAGATCCTGACGACCGCAGCGGCGCTTACGGCTCTGGGTGTCAACTATCGCTTTCGTACCGCTGTCTTTGGCGATCGCGCCCAGCCTGCTTTGAGCCAGTCAACGCTACGGCTTGTGGGGCATGGTGATCCCACTTTAACGACACCGCAACTCAAAACTCTGGTGCAGCAGTTAAGCCAGCAAGGTGTGCAGCAGGTAGAGCAGTTGGTTGGAGACGATACGTACTTTCGCGGTGCTGCTACCAATCCCTCTTGGGATGCAGACGATACGACCCAGGGCTATGGTGCACCCGTCAATAGCCTGATGCTGAATCAAAATGCGATCGGTGTCACGTTGTTTCCGCAGCGAGTCGGACAGCCCTTGCGCGTCCAGTGGGATGATCCAACGGACGCACGGATATGGCGTACCAGCAATCAGACGGTGACAGTCGCAGCTAACGGCAGTGAGTTTGTGGATGCCGCCCGCACCGCTAACCAGGCGCTCATACGGCTGACTGGACAACTGCGAGTGGGGTCAGAAGCAGAAACAATTGCCGTTTCTGTTCCCAATCCAGGCAACTATTTAATCGACAAATTTCGTACAGCGCTGGCAGCCGCCAATATCGTCGTGCAGCGATCGACCGTTGTGAAAATGACACCCGCGCCACCGGGTCTCGTCGAGCTAGCGGCGGTTGAGTCACCCCCATTGGCGCAATTGCTTGTTGAAACGAATCGCGAAAGCAACAACGTCTACGCCGAAACACTGCTCAAAACGCTAGGAGTGACACAGACGGCTAACAACCAGGATGCCACCGCCAGCGGCATTGCTGCGATCAAAGCAATATTGGCTCCTCTGGGTGTGAATGCGGCTAGGTACAGCATGGTGGATGGCTCCGGCTTGGCAAGCCGCAATCGTGCTAGCTCTGAGGCACTGGTGCAAACCCTCCAGGCAATGGCGCAACGTCCCGATGCGGCGGTGTATCGCAACTCGCTTGCGATCGCGGGTGTCAACGGAACGCTCAAAAATCGCTTTCGCAACACAGCAGCGCAGGGCAAACTACAAGGCAAAACTGGCACGATCGGGGGTGTTGTGGCGCTCTCTGGCTACCTTACACCACCCAACCATCCCGATCTCACCTTCAGCGTTTTGACCAACTATTCCAGCACGTCGACTGCCACTGTAAGAGGTGCGGTGGATGAAATTGTGCTGGTATTAACACGGTTACGATCGTGCTAGGAGCGAGAGGATGGATGTAGATGGATCAGGTTATTTCCACTTATCACGCAGGATAAGCAGCTAGCAACAACTATAAAGACTAGCGTTAATTATCTCCGATCGTCTGGACAGAATCAGCGATCGCCCGACTGCACCTGCCAAAGTCTGGCATAAATCCCACCGATCGCCAGCAGTTCCTCATGGGTGCCTTGTTCCACTACTTGTCCCCGATCCATCGCATAAATGCAATCGCTGTGGCGGATGGTGGAAAGACGATGAGCGATCGCGATCGTGGTGCGGTTTTGCGTAATCATAATCAGGGATTTTTGAATGGCTGCTTCCGTTTCATTGTCTACCGCAGACGTCGCTTCATCCAAAACTAAAATCGGTGGATCTTTAAGGATGGCACGGGCGATCGCCAAGCGCTGTCGCTGACCTCCAGAGAGCTTTTGTCCCCGTTCACCCACAATGGTGTCGTAGCCCTGGGGCAACTGCCGAATAAATTCATCCGCTTCAGCTAATTTTGCCGCATGAACAATCTCCTCATGGCTGGTGCTAAAGCTGCCGTAGCTAATGTTTTCGGCGACCGTGCCGTGAAACAAAAATACATCCTGGCTGACCCAGCCAATGCAGCGGCGCAGATCGGCTAAACTCAAGTCTCGAAGATCAATGCCATCAATGAGGATTTTTCCCTGTTGAATTTCATAGAACCGGAGTAAGAGCTTCACCAACGTACTTTTACCCGATCCGGTAGCACCCACAATACCGATCGTCGCTTTGGGTGGAATGTGCAGAGAAAGGTGTTTGAGCACACGATCGCGATCGCTGTAGGCAAAGGTAATGTCATTAAAATGCACGTCGCCACGTACTGCGTGGAGAGGAAGAGGATGATCGCCAGTGGTCATCGCGATCGGCGTATCTAACAAGCCCATCACCCGCCTCGTCGAAGCCATCGCCCGTTGATAGCTGTCTAGAATTTCACTTAAAGAAGCAAAGGGCCACAGCAATTGCTGCACGATAAACACTAGAAACCCGTAAGTACCAACTGTAATTTGATTATTTAAAGCCGCAACGCCGCCAAAAAATAGCGTTGCTACAAAACCCACCACAATCACCATCCGAATCAGGGGCATAAAAGCTGCACTCAGCGCGATCGCTCTGCCATTACTGCGGCGATAGGCTTCGCTTTCGGTCAGCACGCGATCGCGCTCATACCGTTCAGCCGTAAAGCTTTTAATGGTGGCAATGCCAGAGAGATTATTGGCTAATCGACTATTGATTAATCCGGCTTTTGCACGCACATCAGCATAGCGAGGAGCCAGTCGCCGCTGCATTGCCATCGTGCCCCAAATAATGAATGGAATCGGCAACATTGCTATCCAGGCAACACTTGGAGCGATCGCCACAAACGAACCACCAACGACTAAGACGGTCGTGAAAAAGTGCAAAATTCTGGCTGCCCCAGCGTCGAGAAACCGCTCTAATTGATTAATGTCATCATTCAAAACAGAGAGCATTTCGCCAGTACTGCGGTCTTCAAAATAGCTCAATTCCAACTCTTGCAAATGGCTGTAGGCATCTAACCGTAACTCGTGCTGTACAGTTTGTGCCAGGTTACGCCAGAGGCGATCGTAGAAAAATTGAAAGAGCGATTCTAAACTCCAGATCAATAGCGTCAAAAGAGACAAGACTGCCAGTTGCCCAACAGTATCTGTCACCCCCAACCGTGCAATCAGAGAGTTCTCTTTTTGCACCACCACATCGACCGCAACCCCAATGAGATAAGACGGTGCCAGGTCGAAGATTTTGTTCAGGATGGTGCAAATGGTTGCCAGCCATACCTGTGGGCGGTAGTCTTTGGCGTAGCGTAACAAGCGTAAGAGAGGATGCACGATGAACCTGGGTTAGACAATCACCGCTCCAGTGTAGGAAAGTGAAGGGAATGTTGTCTATCCTAAAGACAGCAAACGCTTCTCAAACAGGCATCCATCAAAAACCTGCTGGTTGCAAGCGGAATGAATTAGCGATCGTAGACACGCTAAAGTTGCTTTAGCCACAACATCTATCCATTGTTTTCACTCCCTGCTTTAAAGCGTATTTCCAAATAAATCGTTAATCATTTCCTTGTCCCGCTTCCATCGAGCGTCTGTATCACAGCAAGCAGCCTTTCGCTTGCCGAACGGCTACGCTACAAAAAGACGAGGTATAGCCAGTAAAACCCTTGTTTTAAAGAGGCTCGAAAGCAGCCTGCCTTTCGTTAATGCAGCCTTTTTCCAATGCAATCAAGACCCAAACCAATATGACTAGAATTTTCAACAGTGCTGATTTTTTGCAACCGATCGATGGTGAGCCAATTCGTTCCGTGATTACAGAATCAAAGGATGCGGTTGTGGTTGCCTGGTACATTAAACCAGGGCAAAAAATTGCCGCCCATCTTCATCCGCAGGGGCAAGATACCTGGACTATTTTGGCTGGTCAGGGCGATTATTTTTTGGATCAAGCTGGCACTACACAGCCGATCGCGGCGGGTCATGTGGTAATTGCACCTGTTGGCTGCATCCACGGAGTTGAAAACACGGGTGAGGAACCCCTGGTTTTTATTTCAGTGGTTTCGCCAGCCAATGCTGGTTATCAATTGGTGGAGTTAGAAGGCTCGTTGATGTTCCATCCCCAAGTTAGCTAGGCAGACACTTGGGCGATCGCTGCTTGCCCCTACCGTAGATTAAATTGCGTTAGCCCTTAGAGACTGCAACAACGCTGTTATCGGTGTTGCGATCGAACAGCACGCGTGGTTTAAGCAAGATTCTAAAAAGTAGCCAAAGCGATCGTAATTCTCCTGGGGCACAGCGGCTTTTCCACTGCCCTGGACGGCAAAACAACATTTCCACCAACTGTCTTTGTTGTTGGAGCGTGAGGGCTTCAAAGCTGACCCGCACCGTAGGATAACCATCATCAGCGCTCGTACAAGTTGCGCGTCCTCGAAGGGTTAGCCCTGCTTCCAAAATTGCCAACGACACTGGCACGGTTGCATCCACTTCCCCCTGCTGATTGAAAGACTGTACTGGTAGAGGAAAACCCATTTGAGTTAAAACGACGACTGCGCCAACTTCTGAAAGAGCCGTTGTGGAACCCCAGAACAATTGCTCACCTACCCGCAATTGTACTGTCCGCCGTAGGTCAAACCATTCATAGAGGTTAAGGCGAGGCACATCCAGCAACACCAGCAGCGCGATCCCCAAAGTCAAGAGATTATAAGTACTCCAGATCAATCCCAAATCGAAGCCCTCCATCTTTTCAGCCATCACGGGTGACATACCTGGCTGCCACATCCCGATCGCCAAAGTGATACCCAGGCTTGTCCAGAGGCTAAACGCACTCGCTATAAAGACAATGATTAACGGCAATGCCAACTGCCAATTGAAAAAGAAGCGATCGCTGGATGTGCCTTTAGGTGTTACTTTAAATCCTTTACCAAAGGGATTCAACATTGTTTTGATGACTGTTAATGCCAGTGGAAAACACAGTACTAGCGAGTAAATATCTGCCAGCAACGCCGATCGAGAACGGTTGTTGAGCCAGGAGAACACGCTCAAGTTCACCAAATAATACGGTACAAAAAAGTAGAGCAGATCGGCTCCCGTCGCCCGCAGTGGAATCACACCCAGAAAGGCATAGGCGATCGGCATGAACAGAAAACCCACACGCGAAATACTGGTAAACCAATGCAGCAACCCTTCCAGGTAGGCAAGCCGTTGGATCGGGCGCAACCCGCGAATCGTCAGGGGATTAGCCTTCACAAAAAATGCTTGTAACGTGCCCTGTGCCCAGCGAACGCGCTGTAATGCCTGATCTGCCATACTCTCAGCCGCCAGACCCGCACTCAGCTTTTCGTTGAGGTAGACCAGACGATAGCCCTGCGCTGCCAGACGAATCCCAGTAAAAAAATCTTCGCTCAGAGATTCCGTGACAAAACATCCGGTTTCCACTAGAGCAGAGCGGCGCACAACAAAAGAAGTGCCAGAGCAAATCACACCGCCAGCCCCGTCTCGGATGGGTTGAATCTGACGATAAAATACCTCTTCTTCAGGTGTAAGAATGTGTTCTAAGCCCAGATTGCGAGCGATCGGATCAGGGTTGTAAAACGCTTGCGGTGTTTGCACTAGCGCCACTTGTGCCTCTTGAAAGAAGCCGACAGTGCGGGTCAAAAAGTTTTGCGTGGGCACAAAATCAGCATCAAAAATAACAATCAGTTCCCCTGTTGTATGAGCGATTGCATGGTTCAAATTTCCAGCTTTGGCATGGTGATTATCTGGACGGCTAATATATTCACAGCCCAACGCTTCTGCCAGTGCTTTCATTTCGGGGCGGCGGGTATCATCTAGCAGATAGATCGTTTTGGCACCATACTCCAATGCCTGACAGCCCATAATGGTGCGTTGCAAAATGAAGGGTGGTTCGTTATAGGTAGGAATAAAAAGATCAACAGTGGGAGTAAACACGCCACTGAGCACTGCTTCAGAGAGTCGATCGGCTTCGGGTCGGCGGCTCCCGTCGGGATCATGACGCGAACCGCGCACCCGTAACAGTAAAACAAGTTGAATGATGCTGCCTGCCAGCATGATCAACTCTAGAAAAAATAACCCCAGGCTAAAAACGCCATTGAGCGGGGTACTGAGGTTGAGCGTTGAGAGCGATCGCCAGAGCAAATAGCGCGCCGTCAGTACAGCCAGAATGCTGACCACCAACGTTCTTGACCAGGGGCGTGGACGTGGCGACACCTGCATGATCACCAGCACCACCAGCAAGAGGGCAACCGTCCAAAACAGCAGATAGCCCCCAAGCATCATGGGCGCTTCTACCCACATCGGCGGCTGCTCCTGCAACTGGTTTAAATGTTGAAAAATTTGGCTGGTTGTCCCTTCTTTCGCAAACCATGCCGCGACGATCGCCCCCGCTAAAGCCACACTACTCAACATCACGACAGTGGCAAGCTGAACCCGAGAAACTCGTTGCAAAAGCCGTTGAGGAAAAAGCCGTGCGTCAGGCTGAGAGGTTATCATCACTTTGCTCATAATGTTTTTTATAGCTGAAGCATGGACTAGGCAGACGGTTAGCAGTTTTGCTATTTGTCGCAGTATTCGCTGACGTTACAGGTTCAAAATGAGGATAACCTGAGAACTTTCTGAGATAACGTTGTAAATTAGATCAACAGGTTTGACTGGCGTTCAATGCCAGCTATGTATTTAGTTAATTTCTAACTAATAAAACGTTATGAAATGTATTCGCTGTGATACTGACAATCTCTTAAAAGATCGAACTGAGCATCAAGGTCGTTGCAAAAATTGTCAACATCCGTTTGCCTTTGAACCAACGGCAATGGGGAAAGTTAAAGTGACAGACCCAATGTTCGCCAAAGCGATCGCTGATCTGTCAGCGAACAACACCCTCTTTTTCACACCCAAACAGTTTTTGTACTTTCTTGACAAACGACTACGAGGCAGAGAATCGTTGTCTGCTCAAGGCTGTTCGATTTTCTATATTGTTGTAACCGCAGTTATTACCTTGGTGGGGGGGTCTAATCTCTTTAGTCAAACGCTTAGTGTTTTTATAGCATCCCTACCTGCAATTGCTTTTAGCGTTTTTACTATTATCACTTTGGCTTTTATCAGTCAGTCTAGAAAAACAAGCAACAAAGCACGTCAGAGTAGTGCAAAAACACTGCAAATGGTTGGAGTCGTTATTTTAGCGGCTGGAATGGTTGCTGGTATTATGGGCAACTCTTTTCCGCTTTTTGCCATTAGTGTTCTTTTAGGCGTTGGGTCATTTTACTATGGCAGGCGGCAGAGTCGTCAAATGTTGATCCATCAGCAGCTAATCGTTGATGCTACTCTCTTTCAAGGATGGCTCGATCGTTGGCAGCAAATCAATGGTTCTGCAACAAATATGCTGCCATCGGCTCGTGAAGATCGAACGCCTGCGACCGTCAATCCAGATGTGAGTGCCTATAGCTTCGATCGCCTGGTCGTTTGTAGCAGTGCGGCGATCGCCCAAATTCTGATCACCAATAATTTCCACTTTGAGACTAACTGCGCGATCCTTAGCATTACAGGGTATCCACAAAGCATTTTTGACACCACGATGGGAATGTTGCGCCGCAATCCTGAACTAAAAGTGTATGCCTTTCATGATTGCAGTGCTAGAGGTGTGGGCTTAGTTCATCAACTGAGAAGCAGTGCTAAATGGTTTAAGGATAGCAGTGTTGAAGTTTTTGACGTGGGTTTATTGCCACGACAAGTTTTCCCCAGCAAGTCTATGTTTATTCAAAACTCAACCGATGCAGTTGAAGCAGCAAAAAAAATGCCTCCTGAGGTGCGATCGAGCCTATCAAAAGAGGAGATTACCTGGTTAGAAGCTGGCAACGCAGTTGAGCTAGAATCCTTCACGCCTCAGCAGCTCATCCACATTCTCAATCGTGGTATTGTTGGCAGCCGAGAATTAGGAAGCGATGACAGCAACCTCATTTTCGTTCACAGTGGCTACGGTGATTCTTACTATGTGGTCGAAAGTTTTGGCTAAGCATCAAAGTCGGCATCAGTTACACCGTTAATTCCTGACCCCAGGCAGGAAACTCATCTCCTGGTTGGCGACCATAGAGTTGCACCTGCGTGATCAAACTGGGCTTCAAGCTCGGCAGCAGTTTGCTCACGAAGTCAACCATTTGTTCTTCGCTAGGCGCTGTTTCGGCTTCAAACAGAATCTGTAAACTACGATCCTTCAGGTTTGCTTTAGCGGTAATACCGTCTGGCTGTAGTGCCTGGTTGATCAGCGCAGTTAGCTGCTGAATGCTATCTTGAGGCAGCGGTTGATCGGGTGCTGACGTTGCGTTCAGATCGATCGCCTGCATGAGTGGTTCGCGATCGCTCTGCCGTGGCAGTAAAACCTCTAGCGGCGGGATATCTTCTGGCTGTATCGTGGTTAGCACTTCATCTGTCAGCGTCGAAATCACAGCGAGTCGGTTCGCTTGTTGTTCAATCGTTTTCTCAAACAAATTTCGCACCAATCGAGCATTGCCAAACGTTCGATCGCGGCGATCGTAGAGCGTATTGAGTAAAGCACGGAGCGTTTGATTGGCGGCTTCAGTTGGCTTGAAATGGCTATCTTTAGAGAGTTTATTAAAAATGGCAACAAGTTCATCTGGTGTGTAGTCTTTAAAGTAAAAGTAACGATTAAAACGAGATTTTAGACCTGGATTGGATTCAACAAACGTTACCATTTCGTCTGTATAACCAGCCACGATGACAACTAACCGATTGCGGTAATCTTCCATCCGCTTAATCAGTACATCGATCGCTTCTTGCCCAAAATCCTGGGTTGAATTAAGGGGTTTCAAAGCATAGGCTTCATCAATAAAGAGCACACCATCTAACGCTGATTTAACCAGTGCATCCACCTTCTCAGCGGTGCCACCAATGTGAGAGGCAACCATGCCAGCGCGATCGGTTTCTACCAGATGACCTTTTGCCAAAAAGCCGAGTTCTTTAAAGATTTTTCCCATCAAGCGAGCCACCGTGGTCTTACCCGTTCCAGGCGGTCCAGAGAAGACAGCATGAAGTGAAGTGGGTGTTTTTGCCATGCCGCGCTGCGATCGGGCTTGCTGCACCCGCAGAAAATTGGTCAGCGTTCTCACTTCCGTTTTAATATTCTCCATGCCTACTAACTTATTGAGTTCAGCCAAGACATCGTCAACATTCTGAACAGGCAGCGAGAAGTTTTCGGGAGCCGTCGCTTGGGCAGAATCAGAACGATTGTAAGAGTGCAGCAATTGCCAGATTCGGGATAATGCTGCCATTTCTTGCATGGTCACTTTGCCATCTGCTTTAACAATGACTTGAGCAAAGCGGTAAAGCGCATTAACAACTTTATCTAAATAATTAGTGCCTTTTTCTTCATCAAACCTGTTCAAAACTGATGGCAATGCTAACTGTTCATTCTGACTCGTGCCATTAGTTAATTCCAGAAGCAGCTTTAGCATCTCTTTCTCAGTGTTTCGCCGCACTTCACTGGCGGTATCCCACATGTCGATCGCAATATGCAGTTTTTCTGTATCCTGCTTAATCAACGCAAAGACTACTAGAAAAGCGAGCAACTCATTGGATGCCAGTTCGCCATGGCTGCGCCCACAGATTTGCAAAATTTTTGCCAGATCGGTTAAGACCAAACTCTCAAAGTTCCCGCCTTTTTCCAATAACGGTAAGACAGCTTTATAGAATAAGTTAGATTCTTTTTTAATCTCCCGATGGTTCATAGATGTCTCCTATAAGAATTGAGAGTGGCAAACCAAAAGGCAGGGCGCAACTCACGCTATTCTACCTGACCCAAAACAGTCTGCCTTCTGGCGCTGGTATAGCTCAAGCGATCGCAGGGCATTGGTCAGAGGAATCCTCACCCAATTAACCCGCTCAGACATGTTTTATACCAATGCTATGAAGAACGCGCATGACAGTAAACGACCCGCTGCTTAAGCTGCCTTCAAGGACAGCAGGTTAAGGCTTTGGCATAAGCGCTTTGGCATGAGCGCTTTGGCAAAAAGCCCATTAGCACCTGCTATGCTTCCGCAGTTGCCTCCGCCTGTTGGCAACAGCTAAATCCTCTAGCTTACCGAACAGACGGTTATCGCTATCACCGAATGAACCTGAACGGACGTGGGCAGAATGAGGCATCGGTGTTGTGTCGAACAGGATGAGTCAGCATGAATTTACCTTCAAGGCTTAGTCTTGAAGCATTAAACCGCCTTAAAAATGTATTGGGCTGACCCATCCAGACCTGCTATTATGGCTTTTCTGTAATTTATTTACCGAAGGTGGCGTTATTTAAAGGAGATGATTAGCCTAATTCGGTTCAGCGACCAGATCAATGAATCAGACCAACGCTTTAAGTGATGACAGCCATCACAATTAAAATATAGTGCTGGATGCAAAGATCCTTATTTCTTCTGATTCGCTTTAGCTGGATGCGGGATGAGAATGATGTTGTCTTAGTTTCATCCATCTGCCAAGAGTAGCAGCCTCACGTATGGCAAGAATTTTAATTGTTGAAGATGAGATTGTGGCTGCCTCAATGATTCGGGCTTTTTTGGAGCACTCGGAACATACGGTTGTAGGCAGTGTGACATCCGGAACGGCAGCCGTTCGAGTGGCAACCGAAGCGCGACCCGATCTCGTTCTCATGGATATTTCGCTTGAGGGTAGGCTGGATGGCATTGCTGCTGCGACTCAAATTCATGAGCAGTTGGGCATTCCTATCATTTACCTCACGGCAAATGCCGAAGACCAAACACTTCAGCGAGCGGTGGCTACAGAACCCTTTGGCTATCTCGTGAAGCCCTTTAATCAGGTTGGGCTGCATACAACCATTAATATTGCGCTGCGTCGCTACCAGTTGGAGCAACAGCTTGCTCAGGCGGAACAGTGCTTAGCAACGACGTTAGCCAGTATTGGTGATGGCACGATCGCCACCGATGAGCATGGCTACATTACCTTCATGAATGCAGTTGCTGAAAACCTCACTGGCTGGCAGCAGTCAGACGCCTTAGGTGCCTCTGCTGAGTCAGTCTTGCGTCTGATCCATGCCGAGACACGGGAAGCGATCGAAAACCCGCTTTTGCAAGCAATCCGTCAGGGCGCGAGTGTGAGTATCTCTGAGTATTGTCTGTTACAAACCAAGAATGGCTTAGAACGAGCGATCGGTGACACGGCTGCACCCATTCGTAATAACAAGGGTGAAATTACAGGTGGTGTCTTGATTTTTCAAGATGTAACCGAACGACGGCAAGCCGAAGCGCTCTTACATCGTCGGCAGGAAGAATTCAGGGCACTGGTAGAAAATTCGCCTGACATCGTGGCGCGCTTTGACCGCGAACTCCGCTACGTTTACGTCAATCCGGCAGTCGAGGTAGCAACTGGCTTTCCTGTGGAAACCTTTATTGGGCGCACTAACGCCGAGATGGGAATGCCCGCCGACGTGATGGAATCTTGGCATGAGACGCTGCAAGCCGCGCTAAACACGAAGCAAGAACAAATTATTGAGTTTCAATTTCCGACACCTGCTGGCTTAAAGATTTATCAAGCGCGAGTCGTACCCGAATTTGCCCAGGATGGCAGCGTCGAATTTTTGCTCTGTGTCAGCCGCGACATTACAGAGTACAAGCGTGCTGAAACGATTTTGCGTCAGCAGGCTGAACGAGAGCGGCTGCTAGTGGCGATCGCGCAGCGTGTCCGTCAGTCGCTTGACCTGAATGAGATTCTCAACACAACGGTTACAGAAGTCCGCCAACTGTTCCAGACCGATCGCGTGATTATTTATCGTTTTGAGCCAGATTGGAGTGGCTTTGTCATTGTGGAATCAGTCGGAGATGGCTGGGTTCCTATGCTGGAGCAGCGCCTTTTTGACCCCTGTCTGTCGATGGCAGACTGTTTACGCCCCTATGCAAACGGCAACATCAGTAGCATTGACGATCTAGAAAATGCGGGGTTGGCTGAGTGCTATGCCAGCCTGCTGAGGCAATTTCAGGTCAGAGCAAATTTGGTCATTCCAGTCTTGCTGCCTCCGAGCCAAGTGGGCCAGAATGAAGATGGGCTAAGGCATCTGTGGGGGCTACTGGCAGTGCAGCAATGTGCAACACCACGCCGCTGGGACGAGTCAGAGATTGACCTGCTCAAAAAGCTGTCGGCTCAGGTTGCGGTCGCCATCCATCAAAGCTACCTTTATCAGCAAACACAGCAACAGGCAAGGCAAGAACAAGCGCTGAGTCGAGTCATTCAGGCAATCCGCAAATCACTAGACCTCACAACCATCTTTCAAACAGCAGTGACTGAGATAGGCAGTTTGGTTCAGGTTGAACAAGCAAACATTTTGCAATATTTACCAGAGCAAGGTGTTTGGGTGCATCAGGCTAGCTATCGACAAAGCCCAGATGTTGCACCCGTTGGCTTAGACGTGGTGGGGCTAGAAATTCCGGATGAGGGCAACCCCATTACGGCGCGGTTAAAACAACTGGAAATTGTGCGGCTCGATGATGCCAGCACGATCGCTCACGAAATGACTCAAATTCTGGCGCAAACGTTTCCGGGTGCATGGCTAGCAGTACCCTTGCAGATAAACGGTATTGTCTGGGGCAATATCACACTGATCCATGGACCAGAACCCTTTGTCTGGCAAGACTGGCAAATTGAGCTAACCCGTGCCGTTAGCGATCAGTTAGCGATCGCCATTCAGCAGTCGCAGCTTTATCAGCAAGTGCAGCAACTCAATGCCCGTTTGGAAGAACAGGTGCAAGAACGCACTTTCCTGTTGCAGCAAGCCTTTAGCTTTGAAGCGACGTTGAAGCGGATTGCTGAGCGGGTGCGTGACAGTCTGGACGAAGACCAAATTTTACGGGCAGTTGTAGAAGAACTCGCGGTTACACTGGCTGTAAGCCGATGCAGCGTCGCTATTTACGATCTGCCTCAGCGCGCGGTGAATGTGCGCTACGAATATACAACGGCGATCGAGAGTCTTCAAGGTCGCCTGATTTCCATGTCGCAGTTTCCAGAAATCTACCAGCAGCTACTAGAGGGACAGCATTTTCAGTACTGCAATGTCGATACGCGCCCGATTCAAGCGCACGTAGTACGGCTGGCATGTCCTATCGTTGACGATCAAGCCGTCTTAGGAGATTTGCGGCTCGTCAACTACGCAGGTTACGTTTTTTCAGAGCAGGAAGTCCGCCTGGTGCAACAAGTTGCCAATCAGTGTGCGATCGCACTGCGGCAGTCACGTCTCTATCAAGCCGCACAAGCGCAAGTCAATGAACTGGAACAGCTCAACCAGCTTAAGGACGACTTTGTAAGCACTGTTTCACACGAACTGCGTACACCGATGTCCAGTATTAGAATGGCAATTCAAATGCTAGAAGTGGTGCTGTTGCAAAATGAAGATGGGCGATCGCGCGACCCCACAGAGCCATCTTCCTTAGTCTTACAGCCAGAGGCGTTTCAACGTGCAGCCCGCTACGTTCAGGTCTTGCGAGACGAATGCCAGCGCGAAACCATGTTAATCGACGACCTGCTCGATCTGTCTCGCTTGGAGCATCAGGTCGAACCGCTTAACCGCAGCACGCTAGATCTCCAGGGCTGGCTGGGGGCGCTTTTAGTGCCTTTCGCCGATCGTCTCAGCAGCCAGCAGCAACGTTTGGAAACTCGCGTGGCAGTGCCTCTACCGCCTTTAAAAACCGATTATTCCTATCTGGAACGCATCCTCAACGAACTGATGCAAAATGCTTGCAAGTATACTCCAGCAGGCGAAACCATTGTTGTATCGCTGCAATGGGTCGAGCGGGTGCCCAACTTTGAGCGATCGCATATCCAGATCAGCATCAGCAACTCTGGAGTTGAAATTGCGGCTGACGAGCTGAAACGAGTGTTCGACAAGTTTTATCGCATTCCCAGCCATAATCCCTGGCAGCACCGAGGCACTGGGCTGGGACTGGCACTGGTCAAGCGGCTGATTGAGCAGCTTCAAGGAGTCATTGAGGCATCGAGTGCTAGTGGTTGGACGACCTTCACCATTCGGCTACCGCTAGAAAGTGCCCCCTAGAAGAGAAAGGTAAAAGAGTATCAACTAGAAGAGTGATCCAGCGTCATGCTTTTGGGTAGATCAGCTGATCGGTTGATGCCTTGATAATGCGGTAATAGGAGGCTTGTTTAACTCTGTGTAACTGACAGCACCCTACGCTAACAAGTTCACATGGCGTCACTCTGTGGCGACAGCTATGACTTCACGCACGCTGCTAAGCGTGTCTTTGAAGGAGTGAAAAGCTCCCCCAACTAGAAGCAGTTTTCAATCCCTTGTTTTATAGCCATCGCCAGACTGGTTAGGACGGGGTGCAGGGGTGGAACCCCTGGCTGGGGGCAACGCCCTCACACCCCCTTTGATTCCAATGTCCCAAGCTCTGTGGCGACAGCTATACAAAGCATGAAGGTTACTTACTTAGGCGTTGGCTCTTCAGACAAATACGCTTTCATCAAATCACTGCGTTCGCGGAAAACGACCTTAGAATTGAACCGTTTGCCGTTCTCACCCGCCTGCTGAATCAGACGTGCAAGATGGGGACGATCGCTCGACAAGGTAGCAAGCAAATCGCCCAGACGTTCCCATTGTCCGATCGGCACAAACTCACCACCGCCAAACTTCTGAGCAAGATCTTCAGCATAATCACTTTGATAGCCAATGATGGGCGTTCCACTAATCAGTGCTTCGATCAGGCAGCGGGGCGACTCTGGCGTGATGTGTGTAAACAGCATCAAATGAGAGTCACGAATTTTTTTGAGCAGCTTACCGCGATCGCTCTCGAAGCCAACCAACTCAATGACCGAACCCAAATCGCGCTCAACAATCAAGCGCTGCATCTCATCCATCAGGCTTCCCGTGCCGATCCAGGTCGCCTTTAGGTCAACACCCAATCGGTGTGCCCTTTCGACTGCTTTAAGCCAATCGAGGGGGGCTTTCATCGGTTCCATCCGACCAGCGTAGCAAAGGCGGATCGTTTGTTCGCTCAGAATGCGGCTTACTTTTGCAGCAAGTTCTGCTGGCGCAATGACATCTGATGCCTTTGTATGAATGTCATGAATTAAGAAGCTGTTGTCACAAAGTGGACTATACCCTGTGTAACAGTCTGCCCCATGCCATAACCCCAGTGCCGCTCGGCGAATAATCCAAGCATTATACTTTTCCATGCAAAATGACAAGACTAGTGCTTTCAAACGCTTTGGCGGGCTTTCATCTTTTGTCACTTGCAGCAGATGCTTGTGCTCAACCCAGTCCGTGTGGATAGCGTAGGCTCGTTTTTGCCGATATGCCGCGATCGCCGCAACCGCTGCCCAATCGCCCACTAGTCCACCAATGCAAAACTGCAAATAGCGGCTACGCTGAACCAATCGACTTAACAAAGCATAGGTTGAGCGATAGTGAGATAAAAAAAGCGGTATTGAATACGCCCAGGGTAAGGGCACAAAGGCAAAACGCTGGGGCTTAGTCAATGTTGCTGTATCCTGCCAGACGATCGTTGTCTGCTGTGCTACCAGATGTTCTGGCATCACTAAGGCTGCAACAGTCACAAAGCCAAAATTATCTGCCCACTGCTCCAAGCCATTGCACGCTTGCGCTTCAAAAAACAATTGACCATTCACCGATCGAAATGGAACTGGAAGCACCAGCAACATTCCCTTTCTTGAGTCTTTAACTAAAGCACCTGAACCGTTAGCTAGGGTACTCGAACGATCCAGTAGATGTGTAGCAGGCTTAGCCATAAAATGCCGTCCTTTAAGATTTTGTAAAGTGGCAAGTGATTACACTGACTCCGACCTAGAAGTGTATCGAATTCATTAAGATATATACACTTCCCCCAGCTAGAATTTCATATAACGTTTCCTTGAAGCCTAGGGCACTCAAAGGCAAAGATAGGCAAGGTTTGAGCGCCCAGCTTAGACATTACAGCGCTAAAAATGCTACAAACTACACAACCAAGCTTTACAAGCTCTTCACTTTGAGTCCGTAGTAAATACATGGTTCTACTTATTCTAAAAAAAGTTGACGGTCTTTACTCTCAGGCAAAACGTTTCATCGCATCACACCTAGAAGCTTGCTTACCTTTATGCCGTTCAGGCACTTAATCTGCCTCGATCGTCGTGTTACCCTCATGTTTTTTGCTCCTTCGCGGTTGCAGATTGACGCAACACGAAATTTTCAGGAAACGACTATGTAGTCACAGATCCTGCCTATTCGTTGAGTTTTCAGCGCGAATACGAGTCAATCAAGTATCGACAAGGTAAGATTCTTGTCTCAGATATGCCTGAATAAAGGGGTCAAGCTCGCCATTCATCACATCGGCAATGGCAGTCGTCTCAAACCCCGTACGCAAATCCTTCACCATTTGATAGGGGTGAAAAACATAGTTGCGGATCTGATTACCCCAGGCGGCTTCAACCATATCCCCACGAATGTCAGCAATTTCTTGCGCCTTTTGTTCTTGGGCAATAATGAGTAGCTTGGCTTTCAAGATGGCTAAAGCTTTTTCCTTGTTTTGAAGCTGCGATCGCTCCTGGGTACAACGGACAGCTACGCCTGTCGGAATATGCAAAATTCGTACGGCGGTTTCCACCTTGTTGACGTTCTGTCCGCCTTTACCGCCTGCACGGGTAGTAGTGATTTCTAAATCTTTAGCAGGAATGTCAAGCTGTACAGAATTGTCAATCAGGGGCATGATTTCGACCCCAGCAAAGCTTGTCTGCCGTTTATCGTTGGCATTAAAGGGCGAGATTCGGACCAGGCGATGGGTGCCTTTTTCCGATCGCAGGTAGCCATAGGCGTAGCGTCCATCGATTTCGAGTGTGACAGACTTGATACCCGCTTCATCACCATCCGATCGCTCCACCTCATGCACCTTATAGCGATGGTCTTCTGCCCACCGAAAATACATTCTCAACAGCATTTCAGCCCAATCTTGAGCATCTGTACCACCGGCACCGGCGTTGATTGTTAGAACCGCTCCCTTCTGGTCGTAGGTGCCAGATAGCAGTTGCTGAAGTTCCCACTGATCAAGTTCGTGGCTAAGTTGAGTGACGTTTGAATGCGCTTCTTCAAGCAGCGAAGCGTCGCTTTCTAGTTCTAGGAGTTCCAGCACCGCTCTGGCATCATCCAGATTTGTTTGCCAGTGCTCCAATTGCTCAAGATGGGCTTTGAGATCGTTTAACTCTTGCAGAGTCTGCTGCGCGATCGTCTGGTCATTCCAAAACTCTGGCTGGGCAGCCACTTGTTCTAAATCTTGAATTTTGGCGTTCAGTGCAGGTACGTCAAAGATAGTCCTGAGTTTTACCCAGGCGCTCAGCTAACAATTCGACTTCCCGTTTAATTTCGAGGGTTTCTATCACGATCGCAAACCTTGGCACACAAACCTTAAAGACTAGATTACCAGTGTAAGGCGTAGTCACTCCTTCAAAACGCGATCGTCAAGCCCAGTTCTCAGGTAAGTGGGCGAGACGATCGCAGCTCCTAAGAACGAAATATCAAGAATCGGTAAACTTCACTGTTGATTTACTTAGCGCCGTCCATTCAGCGCAATCAGCAGCCGCAGAATAAATACAAATAGGTTGATGTAGGTCAAGTACATCGACAACGCTGCGGGCAAATACTGATCATCTCGGTAGGTACGAGGAAGAATGTAGAAGTCTACAACAGCCGCTCCCGCAAAGAGAAGTACACCAATGCCTGAGATGGCAATCTCTAGAAACGTGGGGGTGTAGATACCAAAGAAGCTCAGTCCAAACTGTAACAAGACGACGACAAACAAGGCAATAATACCTAGTCTCACCGTTTTGGTAAGCGCCATGCCATCTGTATCGCTCAAATTGGAACCAATCTGCCGCCCTGCAATGAAGGCGATACCGCAGCCCAAGGCTGCAATACCAATGCCTGTCAGCCCAACGCCTTGAGTCCGTAGGGCGATCGCCACTAGACCACTCAGCGTATACCCAGACAGCAAGCTGTAAGTAGCTAGCAGTGGTAGCGCTACGCCATTGTTACCCTTGGCAGCAACGCTAGACGCAACAAAAAAGAGAATCAATTCCAGTACAACCGCACCAATCACAGTGGGGAAGAAGATTGCTGGATTGTTCTCCAAAACCTTTAAGCCGCCTAACGCACCGACCGCCGTTAAAATCAAGCCACCACCCAGCCATGGCAGCGCGTTAGCAATGACGTTAGGACCAACAAGCGCGTGCCCTTTAGCCTCACGCATCGCTTGCCGAAAGTTGCTTGTATTGCTCACAGGGTATCCTCTCGTTTGTAAAGCAGTAATGGATTGTGATATTCCCATTTTCGCCTGCTTTTGGGGAACCGATCCAGGCGTTGCGGAGAATTTACAGGTTTTACAGACGTTTCAGTCCACGTTCAGTGCCGAGCTTCCGTTAGGTGGTTTACGTGTTTATGCCGAACTCTGACGAGGAGCCTTTTCACCAATACCGTAGATTGACGATGGTTTCCCCCTTCTTAGTAGAGAACAATGAGCTCAACTCTGAAGTGAAAGGTGACCCGCAGATGATTGCTACCCAACCCTCGATTCGCTCCCGCGGTATGGAATTGCTGATGTCCTATTATCAGCAACCTTCGGTCAAAGTGCGTAACCAACTGGTACAGCTAAATGCGGGCTTGGTACGTAAGATTGCTCATCGCGTTAGCCATCAGTGCGCTGAACCCTACGAAGACCTCGAACAAATTGGTTACCTGGGTTTGATTCGTGCGATCGAGCGGTTTAATCCTCATCAAGGTTGTGCCTTTAGCTCTTTTGCGGTGCCCTATATTCGCGGTGAGATGCTGCATTTTCTGCGCGATCGTAGCGGTACTGTTAAGATTCCCCGTCGCTGGCAACAACTCAACAAAGAAGGACAACGAGTGCGTGAAGCCATGATGGAAGCCACTGGTCGCCAGCCTACCGACAATGAAATTGCTGCCGAACTGGGCGTCACCGTCAACGAGTGGCGTGAAAGCAAGCTCGCAACCAAAAACCGCTTGCCACTGAGCCTGGATGCTACCATCTGTCAGCAAATCGATTCCCCTATGACGTTGGGTGACACATTGCCCGATGCTCACTACCAAACCTTGCAGAATTTGGAAGAAGATCGGCAACAGCTTCAGCGGGCACTGAACGAGTTAGAAGATAAGACGCGGCAGGCGATCGAATTTGTGTTTATCAAAGACCTCTCCCGCAAAGAAGTCGCTGAGCAAATTGGTGTCAGCCCCATGACCGTCACCCGTCGCATCCATCGCGGTATCCAGCAAATGGTCACGCTCCTTCAGCCCCAGGTCTTACAAACTGACCCTTAAATATTAAGCACTGAGTGCTTTCACTGTCCGGTTACGCTTTCACTAAGTACCTAGTATCCTGTGCTGGATTAGCTGACGCTGATCCAGCTTTTTTAATGAAATAAGAATAAGGCTAAAGGCTAAAGGCTAAGGGCTAAAAGTGTGCTCAGTCGAGTAATTCGGTGGTCAAAATCAACTCAAAAGGCTCCAGCGGAACGGTGCAAAGCGTTACTCAAAACTTTTTATCCTTTATCCTTTATCCCTCATCCCTTATCCCTCATCCCTCATCCCTCATCCCTTTACTCCCAAAATCATGCCGACTAGCAGCACAAAGCCGATCGCAACATTTTGTTTAAACAACTGAGCGTAGGTGTGATGAGGCATTGTTTTTTGACACAGACTGTAGTATTGCCATGCCCAGAGGAGAGCGGCGATCGCCAGGGTGCACCAAAACGCTAGACCAAGCGACATGACGATGCCCAGTTGTGCAAGACAAAGAACCGTGCCTGCATAAAAAATTCCAACGGCGTGGGATACGTAGGCACCAAAGAAAAGGGCACCTGATTTGATCCCGATGCGGCGATCGTCGTCGCGATCGGACATAGCGTAGACAATATCAAAACCGAGTGTCCACAGCACCGTAGCGCCCCATAGCAGCCAGGTAGCTACACCGAGACAGGGTGTCGGTGCAGCAGTCGCGTTGCAACTTACCGCACTCCAGCTAATGAGGACGGCAAAGCCCCAGGCGATCGCCAACACCAACTGAGGCACTGGAAAGATGCGTTTTGCCAATGGGTAGAGAACGATAAACGGTACGGCTGCCACACAAAGCCAAAACGTGAGGGGGTTGAGGTAGAGCGATAAGCCCCAGGCACAGCCAAAGGCAATCAGCGCAATGACCAGTCCAACTTTGACAGATAAAGCTCGTGCTGCAAGCGGACGACTGCGAGTGCGCTGCACTTTCGGGTCAATATCTCGATCCCACAGATCATTGACAACACAACCAGCCGCACTGGTGGCAAGGGTGCCCAAAACAATAACGCCAACTAATAAAAAAGGGGGGGTTCCCCGTGCTGCAAGGACGATCGCCCATAGCGCAGGGAGCATTAGAATTAAGCGTCCTTCTGGTTTATCCCAACGCAGCAGCCGAAAAATTGTGCGCCAGGTTGGTTCAGAGCGTTCAGGCGAAAGAGACATGGGTAGCAGGGATGAGGGATAAAGGATGAGGGATAAAGGATGAGGGATAAAAAATGCCAAAGGCTCTACGCTAGAGCGTTAGCTCTAGTAAGCAGTAATACCAATTCCCTTTTTACAGGCTACAAATCAAGATCTCTCTGCCTGCGGCTTCCTTCTTCACAAGGGGGATCAATTGGGGCATCTGTAGCCAGTACTTTTTGCATTGGTATCAGAGCGCCATTACTGAATAATTTTAAGCAGCATTTGATGATTGAAGACTGCCTTCGACCTTTTACCTTTTGCCTTTTACCTCCCACCCCTCACTCTGGCTCCGCTGTATCTGTCGGAGATGTTGATTCGTTTTTTGCCAGATTGCCCAAGCACTGAAGCGGAGTGATACTTTGTTGCCGTCTAAGTAAGTTTTGACATCATATTTCTGCATCAGACTGGCAGCATCTGCCTGAGAGACGGGCACAAGCTGATTGTAGACATCATCGTAGAGCCATTGGGTGTTGGCTGCTTTGAACGCTAGATAGGCATTCCACAGCTTAAGAACGACCTGATAATCCTCGATCGCTCCTGCCAGTGAGCGATAAAGAGGATGCCTTTTGGCATCGGGCTGAGTAGCAAATTGGGCAAAAGACCGCTCTAATTCCGCTACAAGGCGGGTGTAGTCTGCGTAGCTAACGCCAATTTTCTGTAGTGCTAAATTTGGCTGCTCAAGGCGATCAGGAATGGTAGCGAGCTTGTCTGCCGTCTCAGTAAATTGTTTAAGCGTTGCGATCGCGTTGGTTTCCGTGGCAATCCGCTGGTTGATCGCACTGTAGTTACTGCGATAGGTGATCAGTTTTGCCTTGCTTTGTGGGGCGATTGATGTTGTAGGTGGAATTGGCTCTAGTAGGGCGATCGCATCTTGCCATTTGCGGTGGGCGCGTTGCCATACTTTCAGCGAGTGGGGTGGCTTTTGAACAGTGACAGCCGCTTGCCATGCCAGCGTTTGAGCGGCTTTAAGTTGCTCAATAGCTCTAGTTTCTGTGGTTAAACGAGTGTCGATCGCAATGTAGTTAGCTTGATAAACCGCCAGTTTTGCTTTTGCCTGTGGTGCTATAGGAGCATCTTCAGGGATCGTTTTTAACAGGTTGATCGCTTGCCGCCACTTGACCCGTGCGGCTTGCCACGTTGTGACCGAATGCGGTGGGTGCTGTACCATCACGGCTGCATCCCAGGCAAGCTTGCGGGCAGCGGCAAAGGTAGCGAGGTCCGAAGTCGGTTGTACTGTCGATCGCGGAGTCAAAGCCGTTGTCAGCGCTTGGCTAGGACGCTCAACAAAACCGCGATTGCTAGTGTCACAGCCTGCTAGTAGCAGCAGACCAGAGGAGAACGCAATGATTAAACGCAAAGAGTGCATTAATTTTGAGCGTGGGTAACTGAAGGCAGACAAGCGATCAACTGTGCGAAGGTCATGCACCCTACCACTCCCTACTGTCTTAGCCCCTCAGTCAATGCTACGCTGCCTCAGTTAAGCCAGGAATAAGAGGATTGCATCGGAGGGGTCTACAATAGTTGGATCGATCCAGTCATGACCGCCTAGCTGAATCAAATGTTAGCTGTCATATCGAGTAATATCCTAATCCACAAACTCATTTCTTCATGACTGTCCGTCAAAAGCTCTACGAAGGCAAAGCTAAAATCCTCTACGCTACTGATGATCCACACGTACTGCTGACTTATTTCAAGGATGATGCTACGGCATTTAATGCTCAAAAGCGCGGCAGTATTGAAGGCAAAGGTGCTTTTAACTGTGCGATCGCCAGTCATCTGTTTCAGCAGCTTGAAGCGAACGGTATCGCCACTCACTTTATTGATCAGCCCAGTGCTAATGAGATGCGGGTACGGGCGGTGCAAATTCTGCCTGTAGAAGTGGTGGTCAGGAACATTGCCGCAGGTAGCCTGTGTCAGCAGACGGGGTTGAGCTTGGGGCTAGTGCTGCAACAACCGCTTGTGGAGTTTTACTACAAAAACGATGCCCTTGGCGACCCGTTGCTAACGCGCGATCGCCTGCTGTTAATGGCATTGGCAACTTCAGAACAGGTCGATCAGCTACGGGCAATGGCGCTCCAGATCAACGACTTTTTGCAGTCTTTCTTTTTGCAGTGCGGTATTACCCTGGTCGATTTCAAGCTTGAGTTTGGGCTGGATCATCGCCAGCAGCTCATTTTGGCGGATGAAATCAGCCCTGATACGTGTCGCCTGTGGAATCAGGATGAGGCTGATCCAACGCAACGAGTCATGGATAAAGACCGCTTTCGCCATGATTTAGGCAACGTGGCGTTGGCGTATCAGCAAGTGATGGAGCGCGTTTTACAGCAAACGTTGTAGTCAATGTCAGGACGATCGCACAACAATACGATCGCTTGCCTTAGTGACAGTTTTCACCTCATTTTCGGAACTCATTACAGCAACCTCAGTCTTGATGCCAAGCAATGCGGTAAAATTTCACAGTTTGCCAGTGCTTTAATTTTCATCAGAGCTTAGGCTAATCAGTTTAAGTTTGTCCAGCTTTGATTTCGTTGTGTTTGTGCTGTTTCGTGGGTCCTGCTTTAGACAGGGCGTGGTGTGTGGACGTGTCAAATAATCTGAACAATATGCGTTTATCTCCAGTGCTGGTAGCGTTTTTTGCTGCCACAGCAACGCTGGGTTTGTCTGATGCAGCAAGGGGGCAGGCTCCAAACCCGACCGCTGCACGAGCAGAAACTGCTTCTGCCATCCCCGGAGGCAATACCTCAGCAGCGACGACCGATCAGACGACTGCCGCCTCTGTTGTGACAGGGAATCAGGCAGAGCTATTGCGTGGGCTTGCGGCTCCGGCAGTAAGGAAACCAGCTAAAGCCGAGCAACGATCGCCAGCCATAGTACCTGCGATCGCGCAGCAAGGTCCGGCGCAAGAAACGCCCAATCAGATTCAAATCAGCCCAAGCGGCACGCTTCCCTCTGCCCCGACAACCATTCCACCGTCTATTCCAGAGACAGCAGCCCCAGATTCCTTTACGCCAGCGCCTGGGACAACGCCTGCTCCAGATTCCTCTACGCCTATGCCTGGGACAACGCCTGCGCCTGGGACAATGACGGCTCCAGAGACAACACCGATCGCTCCGGCGACACCAACCCCAACGCCCTCTACAGCTGCGCCAGAGGAAGAGGCGCGTGTGCTGGTTGGTGAGGTGGTTGTACAAGGCGCTGAAGGAGCGATTCAAGAAGAAGTTTATCGCGTCATTCGTACCCAGCCGGGGCGAACCACCACCCGGACGTTGCTGCAAGAAGATATCAACGCGATTTTTGGCACTGGTTACTTCTCTAACGTACGTGCAGTGCCAACGGATACACCTTTGGGCGTGCGGGTCACGTTTGAGGTGCAGCTCAACCCTGTCTTGCAGCGTGTGCAGCTAGATGGCAGCACGCTTTTGCCAGAACCGGTCATTGCAGATGCATTCGGCAACCAGTACGGCAGAGTCTTAAATCTGGTGGAATTGCAAGAAGGCATCAAAAAAGTCAACAAGTGGTATCAAGATAACGGCTACGTGTTGGCTCAGGTGGTTGACTCACCGCAAGTTTCACCCGATGGCATCGTGACGCTTCAGGTGGCTGAAGGAGTCGTGGAGAACATTCAGGTACGCTTTACCAATAAAGATGGCGAGGATGTGGATGCGAAAGGCAACCCCATCCGAGGGCGCACCCGCGACTTTATTGTTACTCGCGAGTTTCAGCTTAAGCCAGGACAGATTTTTAACCGCACAATCGTTGAGCGTGATCTGCAACGGGTGTTTGGCTTAGGCATTTTTGACGACGTGAAGCTGTCGCTCTCGCCTGGGCAAGACCCACGTAAGGTCGTTGTGGTTGCAAATGTAGTCGAGAAAAATTCAGGCTCGATCGCAGCAGGCGCTGGGATTAGCTCTGCCAGCGGTTTGTTTGGCACGGTCAGTTACCAGCAGCAGAATCTGGGCGGCAACAACCAAAAGTTGGGTGCTGAAGTACAGGTGGGGCAGCGGGAATTGTTGTTTGACCTGAACTTTACCGATCCCTGGATTGCAGGCGACCCATTTCGTACTTCTTACACAGTCAATCTTTTCCGGCGACAAACGATCTCACTCATCTTTGATGGCGGCGAACCTGATATCAATCTGCCAAACGGTGACACGCCCAGAGTGGTACGTACAGGTGGCGGTATTAGCTTTTCGCGTCCGTTAAATGGTAACCCTTATGTGCGATCGGAATGGGCTGCCTCTCTAGGCTTGCAGTATCAGCGCGTTCGTATTAATGACGGTGACGGCAATCTCAGTCCTGTCGACCAATTGGGCAACAATTTGACCTTTAGTGGGACAGGCAAAGACGATCTCTTTACGGTGCAGTTTGGGGTAGTGCGCGATCGACGCAACGATCTCCTGCGACCCACTGCGGGATCACTGTTACGCCTTGGTACAGAACAGTCAGTGCCGATCGGCACGGGTAACATTTTCTTTAATCGTCTGCGCGGCAGCTACAGCTTCTACGTGCCAACACGCATCCTCAAGTTCACCAAGGCGTGTCAAGACCCCAAATCTAGACCAGCCGATTGTCCTCAAACCTTTGCTTTCAACGTTCAAGGGGGCACTGTGCTAGGCGATCTGCCACCCTATGAGGCGTTTGCCTTGGGCGGCAGTAATTCTGTCCGTGGGTTTGATGAAGGCGACCTGGGTAGTGCAAAGACCTTTTTGCAAGCAACAGCAGAATATCGCTTTCCAGTCTTTTCGGTGATTTCTGGTGCGTTGTTTGTTGATGCCGCTACCGACTTTGGTACTGGGGATAATGTGATTGGTAATCCAGCCGGAGTGCGGGGTAAACCGGGTCAGGGCATTGGCTATGGTCTTGGTCTCCGTATCCAATCGCCGTTAGGTCCAATTCGGATTGACTTTGGTCTTAATGACAGCGGCGATTCTCAATTTCACTTTGGCATCGGAGAGCGTTTCTGATGGAGCTAGACGTGAAGCATCCGGCGGCAGACAGCGGTACGAACATTGCCACGTTGCCTGTAACTGGAGCAGCGCAGAGGCTAGCGACTGCTCCGCAACAAACTCTAAGCACTGAATTTGCGCGATCGGGTGTAGGGCTACATACAGGTCTGGCGGTACAGGTGCGAGTGCGACCGGCTCCTGTAGGTCGAGGACGATACTTTGCGCGGGTAGACAAACCAGGCGCACCAGAAATAGCAGCGCACATAGCAACCGTGCGACAGACCATGCTCTCGACCGAATTGGCAACCGGAGACGCAGATGTCCGAACGGTAGAACATCTCCTGGCAGCTCTGGCAGCTATGGGAGTGGACAATGCCCGCATTGAAATCGATGGATCAGAGGTGCCACTGCTGGATGGATCAGCAAAGGAATGGGCAGACGCGATCGTACAGGCAGGCATCGTGGCTCAGTCGGAGCCTCGTCATACCTGGACGCTGCAAGAGCCAGTCTGCGTACAGGACGGTGATGCTTTTGTGCTTGCACGTCCGTCCAGTGAACTGCGGTTTACTTACGGCATTGACTTTGAACTGCCGGCGATCGGCAACCAGTGGCACAGTTGGTCGCCAGTCGCCGAGGCGCAGCCAGAGGCATCAATGACTGCCGCTGCAACATTTGCCACTGAAATCGCACCTGCTCGCACCTTTGGGCTAGCGCATCAAATTGAGGCACTCCGCGATCGCGGACTCATTAAAGGCGGTAGCCTGGAGAATGCACTGGTTTGTGGTGCCGAGGGCTGGCTGAATCCACCCTTGCGCTTTCTCAATGAGCCAGTGCGCCATAAACTCTTAGACTTAATAGGAGATCTGAGCCTGCTGGGAACCATTCCCGTTGCTCATTTTCTGGCATACAAGGCTAGTCATCAGCTCCATACTCAACTTGCGCGATCGCTCCACTCACTGGTTAAAGGTTAGTGACCATCGGTTAGCCGCTGGTCTGTCGGTACTTGCAGCCAGCCCCTAGCAGCAAACCATTCTTTCCAAACCTCCCGCACCTCTATCGCAGCTCAAAACTCATGTCGATCTTCACTGATGCCAATCCGTCCGGCAGTGCTTCTAGCCATGTCAGCACTCATACTCAAGCTGAAACCGATCGCCTGGAGTCTGAACCGTCCCACCTCAATACAAACGTGCATATTCCGGTTGAAGAGATCCAGAAGCTCCTGCCGCACCGCTATCCCTTTTCACTCGTCGATCGCATCATTCGGTATGTACCCGGACAACTTGCCGTGGGCATCAAGAACGTTACCTTCAACGAACCGCACTTTCAAGGACATTTTCCTGGCAGACCCATTATGCCGGGTGTTCTCATTGTAGAAGCCATGGCACAGGTCGGCGGCGTAGTCCTAACGCAGATGGCGGATGTTCAGGGAGGACTCTTTATGTTTGCAGGCATTGATAAAGTACGGTTCCGGCAGCCAGTTGTACCAGGCGACCAGCTTGTAATGACTGTGGAACTTCTATCCGTTAAGCGTCGTCGGTTTGGAACAATGCAAGGACGTGCTGAAGTAGACGGGCGATTAGTGGCTGAGGGTGAACTCAAGTTTGCTCTTGTTGATTAAAAGCGTTTTGGGTTTGACGAGGCAAAGCCTCTACAATTTGTCTGATGCGCTCAAACGGTTTTCGCACCGACAGCGTTGACGATCACACAGCAGTTCTCCAAACACAACGTCTAAACGCTCTCACCTCATTCCCGATCGCTGATACTTCTATGGCAACCTTAATTCATCCAACGGCTGTGATTCATCCTGATGCCGACTTGCACCCATCGGTGCAGGTTGGTGCATACGCCGTGATTGGAGGGCGGGTCAAGGTTGGTCCAGACACCACGATCGGTCCTCATGCTGTACTCGACGGTTGGACGGAAATTGGTGCCAGAACACGCATCTTTCCAAGCGCTACTATCGGCTCAGAGCCACAAGACCTCAAATATGATGGTTCCGAAGGGCTAGTAAAAATTGGCGACGACAACTACATCCGCGAGTATGTCACCATTAACCGCCCCACCTATGCCAACGAAACAACGTTGATTGGCAATGGCAATTTACTGATGGCGTATGTCCATGTAGGGCACAACTGCGTCATCGAGAACCAGGTTGTGATTTCTAACGCTGTAGCGCTGTCAGGCTACGTTCATATCGAGTCGAAAGCGCGTTTAAGTGGGGTTTTCGGTGTCCATCAGTTTGTTCATATTGGGCGCTACGCCATGGTTGGTGGGATGAGCCGCATTGTTCGGGATGTGCCACCTTACATGGCGGTTGAAGGGAACCCGGCACGGGTGCGATCGCTCAATCGGGTCGGTCTCAAGCGAGCTGGCTTTGCTGATGCTGTGGACGGCAAACCCTATCAGGCTCTCAAGCAAGCCTTCCGCACTCTCTATCGTTCGGGTCTCGCTCTCAACGAGGCGCTGGAAAAGCTAGAAATGCTGCCTTATGATGAACACGTGCATCACCTCCAGCACTTTTTACGGTTGTCTCAGCAAGCGGGGCGACGGGGGCCTACGTCTGGCAAGCGGATAGGAACGTCAGGTGATGATGATGATTGAACTGGATAGTGATAAGGAATGTGGAAACGTAACGATTCAGGCACCTAACGCACTTCCCCAAGCAGATCCCTTCACTCAACGCTCTCCTCGCCCTCTTCGTCTCTTCATCAGCACTGGTGAAGTCTCCGGCGATCTTCAGGGTTCCCTACTGGTTCAGGCATTGCAACGTCAGGCCGCGCAACGAGGTTTAACGCTTGAACTATTAGCAATGGGTGGCGATCGTATGGCAGCGGCAGGAGCCAAGCTATTGGCGCATACTAGCGCGATCGGGTCGATGGGCATTTTTGAGTCGCTACCCTTTGTGTTGCCAACCTTACGCGTGCAGCGTCAGGCAAAGCAATATTTACAGCAATACCCACCCGACTTGATTGTGCTCATTGACTACATGGGCCCCAATCTAGCATTCTGCGAATACTTTCCAGAACGCTTTCCCAAAGCACCGATTGTCTATTACATCGCGCCACAAGAATGGGTATGGGGCGATCGCTGGTCATGGGGGGTCAAGCTCTTTCGGTCTGATCTGGTAGTCAAGGCGACGCAACGCATTCTGGCAATTTTCCCCGGCGAAGCCAGCTACTTTCGTCGTAAAGGTGGGCAGGTTGCCTGGGTAGGGCATCCGCTTCTCGATCGTATGCAGGAAGCGCTGGATCGCGATCGCGCCCGCTTAGCGCTAGGCATTCCGGCTGACCAACTGACGATCGTGCTGTTACCAGCCTCGCGCCAGCAAGAGCTAAAGTATCTCATGCCTGTCATGTTTGCAGCCGCACAGCAGCTTCAGGCAAAGTTGCCCCAGGTGCATTTCTTGATTCCCCTCGCGCTGACGAAATATCGTGCCCTGATCGAGCAAGCCATCCAGCGCTACGGCTTGCGGGCAACCGTTCTGGCTGAACCACAGGCAGCGTCCAGCGATTCGGCAGCCACGTCGCTCACCCTTCAAGCGATCGCGGCGGCAGACTTAGCCATCACTAAATCGGGCACAGTGAATTTAGAAATTGCGCTGCTAAACGTGCCCCAGGTGGTGATGTATAAAGTCAACTCAGTGACAGCCTGGATCTTAGACCGTGTACTCAAGTTCTCAGTCCCCTTTGTTTCGCCGCCGAATCTGGTCGAGATGAAGCCCATTGTGCCTGAGTTTCTGCAAGACCAGGCAACGCCCGAAAATCTTGTCGAAGCGGCACTGGCACTCTTGCTGGATGCCGATCGCCGTCAGGCAATGCTAACAAGTTATCAAGCGATGCGTCAGGCGCTGGGAACAGTCGGTGTGTGCGATCGTGCCGCCCAAGAGATCCTGAATCTGGTCGTGGCAAGTGATGTCGCTGCGAAGGAAGAAAACTAACGTGGCTGGCTCTGAGCCGATGTGTCGTTGTTAACAGCGATCGTTGATGTGTGCTTAGAGTCAAGTCATGCGTCGCCTTCAGGCGCAGGGAGACAAGTCGAGTTTGCCGAACCTGAGATATCCCTAAACAGGTGGGAATACTGAAGGAAAGTTTGGCAACGTTAGACAGCATGTGGCGACGGCTCAAAAACATTTTCGCTAGCTTAAGAGCTTACTCGGATCTCAGACCCGACCTACGAATGCGGCAACGGGTCAATCGGTGCCTGCGCAACCGTCCGCCCCTGAGTGCTAATCAGTGGTTTGAGCAGTTTTGGCAACCGCAGGGTATCAACCAGCCGATCGTCACCTTTGTCTACACCCAGATGCAAGCTTATTCGGGGCTGGAGTTTGCCAGAGTGCGCCCCCACGATCGCCTGAATGAGGATCTCTACCTGACGCTTGTGTGTTGGTTTGATTGGGAAACATCGTTTAATGAAGACTTTTTTGCCCGTTTCGACATTGATTTAGGCGATCGCTTTGATCCTCAAAATTTCACTACCGTCGAAGAGTTAGTCATTTTTCTCAATCATCAACTTCTGTCAGTCAATCACTCGTAGATTGGTAGTATAGCCGTAGCCATCCTAGTTAGGACGGGGTGCAGGGGTAGAACCCCTGGCTAGGGGCAAAGCCCCACACACCCTTTGATCCCCATGTCCTAAGCTCTGTGGCGATAACTCTAGTTGGCTAAAGCAACCGTCTGAGTGGAAGAGAGGCTAGTGATGGTTCTAGTGAAAAAACGACACCGTTCAGCCTGGGCAACGGAGCTAAACGATCTGGTGCGAGGAGCGTGCGGTGGCTTTTTGTTTGGCATCCCGTTGCTTTACACAATGGAGGTTTGGTGGATTGGCTCTACAGCTCAACCGCCCAGAATTATGATGGCGATCGCAGGCACATTTATTGCCGTTTTTTGGCTCAACCGCACTGAAGGCTTTCGCAGAACGAAACGGACTCGCCCCTATGAAGCGTTTATGGATACCGTAGAGGCAATGGCGATTGGACTGCTCTGCGCTGCCCTTGTGCTGGTGCTATTGCGACAACTGACCTTTGACGTATCCCTGCGTGAGGCACTTGGCAAAATAATCTTTGAGTCAGTGCCCTTTGCTCTGGGAGTTGCTTTAGCGGGGCAGCTTTTGGGGGATACCCGCGATGCTGAGTCACAGCCGCCTGATGATCACTTGCCTTCCAAAACAGAGGCAGCGGACTCACTCAACGCGACCCTGGCTGATGTCGGAGCAACTCTTACCGGTGCGATCGTCATTGGGTTTAATATTTCGCCCACCGACGAGATTCCGATGATAGCGGCGGTTGTTTCAGCACCGTGGTTGCTAGGCATAATCGTAGCATCGCTGCTCATTTCTTATGGCATCGTCTTTGAAGCAGGGTTTTCAAATCAGCTCAAACGGCGACAGCAACAGGGTATTTTTCAACGACCCTTAAGTGAGACTGTAATGTCCTATCTGGTGTCATTGCTTGCAGCCGTCATCATGCTGTGGTTTTTTGAGCGTCTGACATTGAGTGATCCCTGGACGATGTGGTTAGAGCAAACCTTGGTGCTAGGTCTACCAGCTACTATTGGTGGCGCGGCTGGCAGGCTAGCCTTATGAGTCAACCCGCTCAAAACTCTGATCCTGGAAAACCGCAGCCAAACCAGCCGCAACCGCCTAAGCGATCGCGCGCCGAATGGATTACCTTGGGTATCGCGTCCTTCATTCTGGCAACCGTAGTGGGGCTAGTGGGCTATACCTGGCTGGATGAACAACAGCAACAGCCCCCGATCCTCTCTGTGCTCAACACTGAACCAATCCGTGCTGCCCAAGGGCAATTTTATGTACCCATTACAGTGACCAATAGCGGCGGCGGTACGGCAGAATCAGTACATGTCTTGGCAGAGCTACGGATCAGTGACACCATCGTGGAAACAGGCACTTTAGAACTTGACTTTTTGTCTAGCCAAGAGAAAAGAGAAGGGGCGTTCATTTTTAGTCGCGATCCCAGACAAGGGCAACTGACGCTACGAGTCGCTAGCTACAAGCTGCCTTGATCGATAGAAGCAACGGATAAGCTTGAAAGTAGAACAATAGTCAAGAATAAGCTGGTGTTGCTCCTGCCAACTCATCACGGTCATTCTGTGAGATTTGCCACCTTTGAGGCACGGCGCGATCGACGGTTGCTGATTCTTCTAGCTCTTCACATTGCCTTTTGCTTGCCAATTCTTGACACGGTTGGGACTGAAGCTGCTATATTAGTTACTGATGACGCATTGGGGCGTCGCCAAGTGGTAAGGCAGCGGGTTTTGGTCTCGCCATCCCTAGGTTCGAATCCTAGCGCCCCAGTTTTTAATTTGTTTGTAGATGTACAAGTGTACAGTGACTAATTAATTGTCGCTGGTGACAGATTGGTGTCATCGGTGACTAATTAGTGTCATTGCGCCAATTTGCTGTCGTTGAACTGGTGGTGACAAATTAATGTCATCACTGCTAGGTTGAACGATTAGAACCTAGGGATGGCGACTTTCAACCCGCTGTTGATACTAAGTGAACTAGCCTAATCCTTCAACCTGCCTCAGAAAGGACAGGTGATTGCGACTAGCGAGGTGAGCGAGGTTGGTCCGTGGTAGACCCCTTTCAACCTGCCTCAGAAAGGACAGGTGATTGCGACGGCGAGGCACCCAGGCGGAGACGGTTAGCCTGAGCCAGAACTTTCAACCTGCCTCAGAAAGGACAGGTGATTGCGACTTCCCTGGTTCTCTTCTACCCTTCAAGATGTCGTTCTTTCAACCTGCCTCAGAAAGGACAGGTGATTGCGACCTTCCCTTCAAGACCCTACCGAAAAAGGCTGAACACTTTCAACCTGCCTCAGAAAGGACAGGTGATTGCGACGAAAAAGTTTGAGGGCATTGACCCTGAAGCAGTGCTTTCAACCTGCCTCAGAAAGGACAGGTGATTGCGACGACTGATAGCGCCTGGTCTGATGGCTGCTATATCTCTTTCAACCTGCCTCAGAAAGGACAGGTGATTGCGACGTTACCAGCCGTGCCACAGAAGTAGCTACGAGTCCACCTTTCAACCTGCCTCAGAAAGGACAGGTGATTGCGACAGCTCGTCTTTTTGTCCGATCGCGCTACTAGCAAAGCTTTCAACCTGCCTCAGAAAGGACAGGTGATTGCGACCTGTAGCCACAGACACGGTGCAAATTAACAGTATTCTTTCAACCTGCCTCAGAAAGGACAGGTGATTGCGACAACTCACCTTCTCCCAACCCTAACTTCACACCAGCTTTCAACCTGCCTCAGAAAGGACAGGTGATTGCGACGGGAGCTTCACCAACGTATACGCGGTAATGCGACTTTCAACCTGCCTCAGAAAGGACAGGTGATTGCGACAAAAGTAGTGCGCCTCGATGTGGTGTTTGCAACACCTTTCAACCTGCCTCAGAAAGGACAGGTGATTGCGACGTTAACTGATTCGCGATCGCTGTCTGCCCACTGCCTCTTTCAACCTGCCTCAGAAAGGACAGGTGATTGCGACTGTTTGTAAAGAAGGGCTGTCAGTTCTGGAAAGCTCTTTCAACCTGCCTCAGAAAGGACAGGTGATTGCGACGCCAGGGTTAACAAGCAGATCAACCGCAATAGAGCTTTCAACCTGCCTCAGAAAGGACAGGTGATTGCGACGAGCGACAAACTAGCGACGCATTTGTCGGTATCGTCTTTCAACCTGCCTCAGAAAGGACAGGTGATTGCGACAGGTGGGTGGGTTGTGGTCGCTCGGCTGGGACCTCTTTCAACCTGCCTCAGAAAGGACAGGTGATTGCGACCTGAATGCGAGTCTGCACTGTGGCACCTATCAGATGTCAAGCATACGTTCGTGTCGCGTCAGTGACGTGGGCAAGTGAGTGAGCATGACAAGCCTCTTGGCTAGCTGATGAGATTGCAAGTGATTGAACGCTAAAAACTAACACGTCAAAGTCGTGCTGAGTGCTGGAAGCAATCGCACGACAAATAAGATCACAACGATAACCAGGAGCGGGACGGCAACCAGGATCGCAACGACAACCAGGATCGCAACGACAACTAGGATCGCTGGGATTGAACGACCGCTTTATCCAGAACACTCGAGGTGCCAGAACGCGAAACCGCCGACTGTTTGCGATAACTCTGTGTCTGAATCTCAACAATCAAAGCATGATGCACCAAACGGTCAACCGCGGCGACCGTCATCATCGAATCAGCGAAGATGGCATCCCACTGGCTGAAGGGTTGATTTGCCGTAATCAGTAAGCTTTTGCGTTCGTAACGATGAGCAATCAGTTCAAACAGCACCGAGGTTTCTGCCTCGGACTTTTTGACATAACCCAAATCATCAAGCACGAGTAGGTCAAAGCGATCCAGTTTTTTGAGCAATGGTTGCAGTTGCAATTGCAGCTTGGCTTGCTGTAGCTGTTGCACCAGTGCCAGTGCAGAATAGAATTTGACCCGCTTGCCAAACTCAATCATGCGACGTGAGACCGCCGCCGCCAAATGAGACTTTCCCACGCCCGAAGCGCCGAACAATAACAGGTTTTCGGCTCGTCCTAGCCAAGTCGGATCATCCACCAGTTGCATCAAGGGTGCGGGGTTGAAGTTGGGGCAATGGGAAAAGTCAAAGTTGGAAACCGTTTTGCCGCTTGGCAGTTGCGCTTCGTTTAAGGTTCTTTGCAGGCGGACACTCCAGCGTCGTTGAGCCTCCAATTCGCAGAGAGCCAGCAAGAACTGAGCGTAAGACCAACCTTCCTGCATCGCTTGAGCTTCGAGCGTTTCCCAATGAGTGAGCATGTGGGACAGGTGCAACCGTTTGAGGTGGAGGCTGAGGCTCTGATACGGGCTGGTCATGGGTTGTACCTTGCAGGAGTTGGTCATAAGTCGCCAGGGGGTGTTGGGTGATGGTGAGACTGGGCACATTCAGGTTGCTCAGTAATTGAAACTGCTGCCGGAGCCCTGCGAGCGTTAAGGTTGCAGGGCTCAGTTGCGCTTGAAGATAGTCTGCCACTACTGTTTCGTTGTCTTGGGTCGCCGCAATGTACAACGCTTCCACCAGGAGGACAGCGGCACTGTCGAGGTCAAATTGCGCTTTCAGTTGCTGCCAAAGGTCACGCCAGGTGTCATTGGGCAAGAGCTCTTGTTGCCAAGTACAGTACAAAAAGGCTCTGGGCTTGCGCCGCAGTCCCTCTGCAACATGACGGTAATTGATGCTCCGGGTGCGGCGTTTCGTTTGATCTGTGACACGGATGCGCGGCAGTGCCACCACCAACTGGCGATTGAGATAGCCCAGAAGCCGGTCATGATACAAATGCCATTCGAGTTGGCGTCCAATCAGGCGGGCTGGAACCGTGTACAACACGCAGCGCACATCAACTGTGCTGCGACAACTGACCGTTGCGGTGAGCACTTCATAGTCTGGAACACGATAGGTCGGGAGGGGTTGGAGACACTGTTTCTCTTCCTCAATCTTGGCAGCGTGCAGATCGTTCAATTTGGCAATCGCCCGATTGATGACATCCTGGTACGCAGCAATGCTGTCAAAGTCACAGCTTCCACGCAGTAGGAGAGCCTGCTTAATCCGATTCTTCAAATGTCCGTGGGGTGACTCAATGACCCATTTTCATGGGCGATGCCTGTGTTGTTGCGGGTCGGCTGCAGTCGGTAATGATGGCACAGGTCATCATACAACCGAGTCAATGGCTTGTTTCGCGCCCCACCCATGTGACGATAGGCGGCACTCAAACTATCGGTCCGATGTTGCTTCGGGACACCGCCACAGGCAAACAGGGCATTCTGCAACCCTTCTGATAAGGCAATGAAGCTTTCACCCCCCTGAATAATTTGAGCGTACTGCCACCCGCTGTAAGCCAGTCGATAGTGGTACAGCAAGTGCTCAAAGGGCTTGCCTGCAATGGTGATCTCGAGACCTTTGAGTTCAGTGAAGTCGGACAAGCCCATCATGCCGGGTTCATGCCGGAGCTCAAACATGACCTCTTTGGCATTGCCATGCAAGGCTTTCCAGGCTGCCACCCGCCGTTGCAGCGTGCGTAGAACTTGCGGGTACTTGCCCGGATAATGCTCTTGTAGCCACTCAAACAAGGTCATGGGCTGCAGAGCAGGGGTGGCTCTGAGCATCGGTTCCAACTCGGACTCCCACACACTAGCCAGTGGATCAGGACTACTTCTCCAATCTCGGACTCGCCCTCGATTGGGTTGGTGGTTGCCCGCTTCGATGCGTTGCCCACTGCGGGCGGAAAAGCCAGCCAAGTTTGCGGCTTCAACTTGCGTCAAGCCCATCTCTCGTGCGTTCATATACACTCGAATTTGATAAGTTTCAATCTTTCTCGACACGCTCATCCACTCCCGGTCCAATCGGAATGGGTTCAGCGTGTCTTTTTCTTTGTCGCTAGACAATGAATGCGATCCGAAGGCTACGATCTAACCGACTCGGTCGCTGTCATCGCCTGACTTCCTCATTGTCATCTAACAGGCACCATACCGCCTTTCAACCTGCCTCAGAAAGGACAGGTGATTGCGACCGTGGTCAAGGACTGCTGTAAGTCCTGTGTCTCTTCTTTCAACCTGCCTCAGAAAGGACAGGTGATTGCGACGAAACACTGCCGATCGTGTCGTCAAACCAGTCACAGCTCTTTCAACCTGCCTCAGAAAGGACAGGTGATTGCGACTTAAGCGCTTGCGGCAACAGACAGGAGCACTTTTCTTTCAACCTGCCTCAGAAAGGACAGGTGATTGCGACGAGGGCACTACAAGAGCGCCAAGGCTCATGGACTGGTGCTTTCAACCTGCCTCAGAAAGGACAGGTGATTGCGACAGCAAACGTGCGTTCTGGTACTCAAAGTTTTCTTCTTTCAACCTGCCTCAGAAAGGACAGGTGATTGCGACATTAGCAGCGGTGCCGCTGAACGGGTTAATGGCTAGCGGGACACTTTCAACCTGCCTCAGAAAGGACAGGTGATTGCGACCTAACACTCCTCAAGACAGCGCCTCAAGGAAGCCTCTTTCAACCTGCCTCAGAAAGGACAGGTGATTGCGACCATCCGGTTCCTGAAGAAGTGCCCCACCGTAAGTCCTTTCAACCTGCCTCAGAAAGGACAGGTGATTGCGACCCGCAGCCAACCAAAACCCAGACTAAGCAGAAGTTTCAGAAGGTCTTTGCGCGGCTCGCCTTACCTAGCCTTCTCCAAACCTGAGCTTTCACAATTCAGAGCTAGTCTAGAATCGTGAAACCGACTCAGCAAAGGGATTTGAGCCTTTGCGCGGATCACAGCAAAGAATTATGTCTTTGCAGAGCGCTGAAAGGAAGAATAGAAGCGGGTTCCCCCTTGGTTGGGGGTGGTTTGGTAGCCACTACAGCAGTACATCCGCGCCCTTGTTGCCGGGAGCGCACCGACGCCATAATTGAAGCAGACTAACGCCTCAACTATGACTTAATCTCGTTTAAGAAACCGAAGTCTCTCATCCGACGGCATCAGGGTGAGCAGCTACCAGGGTCAGAAAGCAAGACTGTCTAACGACAGCCAAACTAACCCTCATTTTGCACGAACGTAGGCTGCTTGCAGTCTACGTCGCGGCGCTGTTGGAATCATTCAGTTTTCAAGGTATAAAGCTTTAGCTACAGCCCCTTTTAAGCACGGGCTTGGTAAGCCGCGATCGCCACCGCTCTAGCCTTCTCTTCTAGCCTGCCGACGAGAGGCTGTTTTACTTCTTCAACAGCAATGCCGAGTTTGTTAGCTTGGCTACGAAGGCTCTCCAGGAGTCTGCCATAGCTCCAACGGTGAACGCTAGCGCGATACTGCTTAACATATTTCTGTTGTCCTTCTAAATAGCCCGGACTTTTTTGCTCAGCCCTGGCTTTAATCTCGGCTTCGACGATGGCTCGAACATCTCCCAGCTTGGGTAGGGCAAGACTGCCAGCGCGGTAAGTTTTAGCGATCGCCACGATCGCTTGCGCTAGTAGTCGATCCACGTACTGCCCCAACTCCGATTCGCCAAATTGATGAGGGGCTGATCGCTTTTGAGCCTTGTGGCGTTGATGAGCTGTTTTCTGCTGTTCCGAACGTCTCCGATTGAGGAGTCTGTAGTGCTCACCGAGCAGTTGCCGCATCCCATACTGGGCAAGCACCTGATTGGCTTGGGCATCCCAAACGACGATCGTGGCAGGCTTTTCTAACCCTAAGCTCAACCCTACAACGATGTGAGATTGTCCCTTGTAGAGTGGCTTACTAGGGCGAGCGAACGGTGTGTTGATCCGAGTCAGGGTAGAGTTCAGGCGCTTGACATACGCTTGCTGAGTTGCCAGAAGGTCGCTCTTGCTCTCCATTTGAGTGATTTTCTTAGCAACGTCTGCGGCCTTTTCTTGACGGACTTGCTCTGTACCTTCAACCGTCCAGAGCCGCGTGTCGATGGTGCAGTAAAGGGTGAGCCGATGTACATCCCAAGGGTTTCCTTTCCCTTCGCCTTCCTGCCATCCTAAACGAGCAGAGCGGAGGGTAAAAAGACCGCTAGAATGCTGATTTTTGCTGGCTCTTTTTGTTTCCTGGTCTTCCAAGAACCGTTGAAACCAGGGAAGCTGACGTTGATCGCAGTAGATCGCAAAGGTATGGTCACTAAAACCGTTGAAGTGGACGCAGAGCCGACCCTTAACGGTTTTCTCCCAAACTAAGTCTTCATTGGTCTCGAAGATGAGCGGGAACGGGAGCACGCTTGGTTTAGTCAACAATCGGTCTTGCCAGCGTTTAGCCTCAGCATTGTCCCTTGGAACGGCTTGAGTGGCTGTTTCAAGCGTATCGAGCCAATTCTGTCCAGTTAGGTCACGCCCATGCGGTATGCGACTGTCGATTTGTTCTTGCAGCCGCTGGACGTAGATCTCAACCTTACGGCGACGTTGAGCAAATTTCTGTGGGTCTTCGTCTTGCTGCGGCACTTTGCAGCCGTTTTTAAGCAGCAAGGCGATCGCACAGCGCTCGAACACCGATTTTGCATCTTTGTAACGGTCAAAAAGCTGACTGGCTACACTGCGGTCTGATAAATTTGCCTTCTTTTTGCTCTTCTTGACTTGATACTGGGCTGTCTTGTCTAAGGGCGCAGCTGGCTGGAGTTGAGCTAGAAGCGCAGCAGCACGATCGCGAAGGTTGGCGAGTTCGACACCACTCTCTTGAGCCAAGGCTTCATCGCTTTTGAGCATCTCCAGCCAGCGCAGTTTGCCATCGACCCTTCGCTGAAGGTGCTGCTGAATTTTGAGCCAAGATTTATAAATGTAATCTGCCATGTGAGTAGCAGAAGTGTAGAGTCGTGCAGGCTGTCCTGTGAAACGGGCATCGGTTTTTAGCGGTTGGCAAAGTTGGCTTACAACTACTGTTGGATGCTTCCCCCTTTGCCGCCAGATCTCGAAATCTGAATGCTGGCTTATCTGCTCCAAGATTTCATTGATTAAGGGGGTATTGCTCTCTGCCATCAAACTCCAAAGTGCTTGCCGAGTCACTGCACTAGCAACCAGACGACATTGAATCGTGATCTGACTCATAAGGTTTATTCCGTTGAGTAGAACTAAAGTACTATAAAAGCATTATGTTTTCAAGAGGCTAAAGTGTTTTTAACTTCTTTTTGTACGATAGATCGTATGGAAGGACGATTTTTTACGAGCACAGAAGCGGCTGAGATCACACGCTGCTCTCGACGACAATTGCAATATTGGCGAGAGAAGGGGATTGTCTCACCGACAGTTGACACGACTGGTAAGGGTCGAAATGTTTACTACTCCATACCAGACCTACTAGCGTTGACGGTCATGGAGTATCTGCTGACGATCGGGCTAAGTTTTGAAGTCTGCCGCAAGGCTCTCGATCTTCTGAGAAGCAAAGAAGCGTGGTTCTTTGACCAAATGATCGAGCAGACTCCGATGAAGTGGCTGATGTTTTTACCAACGGACACCAAAGAGCCAGGTTTAGACGTTGCGAAGTTTGACCAGCACGCCGCGCTGGAGGCATTGTGCCAGGGGCGACCTGTTGTACCGTTTAAGACTGATTGGGTGCGATCGCGGCTCCATGAGAACTTGAAGAATTTCCGGCAATCATCTTCGATTCAGCGCAGTAGTGCTTAACTGGGAAAACTAGATGGGGTGTAATCCCAACGCGGATCGGTTTACCAGCCGTGGTAGGCGATCGCAGTTATTTCATGTGCCGCTAGAACTCAAATGACAGACACGATTAATTTTCAGGACAAGGCGAACTTCATCTGGCAGGTAGCGGATGACATTTTGTTTGGTCCGTTTATGCACAACGAGTTTCGGGATGTGGTGCTACCGTTTGTGGTGCTGCGGCGCTTGGATTGCATTTATACCGACGAGATTCGGGAGGGGGTGCAGAAGTCGTATCGTCAGTTCAAAGACGTGTTTCCGAGCGAAGACGATTTGGAACCAATTTTGCTGGATACGACCGCAGGGCTGAAGTTCTACAATATTTCAGACTTTAATCTGATGCGGTTGGCAGGGAATGCTCAGGCGATCGAAGAGAATTTTGACTTTTACCTGAAGAGTTATAGCCGCAACGTGCGGGATATTTTGCAGAACTTCAAGCTGGAAGGCGTGATCGCCAAGCTGATGAAGAACAATCTGCTGTATCAGTTGGTGAGCAAGTTTACCGAGATTGATCTGCATCCCACCGTGGTGAAGAACCACGAGATGGGCTACATCTATGAGCATTTACTCTACAAGTTCAATCAGTTCACTGGAGAGACAGCAGGGCACCACTACACGCCCCGTGAGGTGATTCGGCCGATGTATCCTCCCTTATTCAGCAAAATGCTACCTTGGAAGGCCTTGGCGATGGACCTAGCGGTACTCCCTAGGCTCCTGAAAAAGACACCCTCATCTAACAGTGGCGATCGCCTCAACCAAACCTACGGTGCTAACCTGACTGAAGATGACAAAATTGACCTGGAACGCATTCGCAACGAAGTCGAACAAAACCCTGACCTTCAAGCAGTTATGACTGCTAATAATACGGAACAGACTAAACGCGAAAAGTTTAGCGAAATGGTGGACAAAATCCTCCTCAAGTTCATCCACACCAAGCTTGACCTATACAAGAAAATTAAGACTCCCGAAGTTGAAGAGTTCATTAAACGCGAATGGTTCAAGCAGTTCCGTGATCAAGGCGCTGGTTAAGAGTGATAGCATAGCGACCAATTGAATGGTTCAAACTTTAATTGGGCACTTCTGTCGAGAGGGTATGCAAGAATTTGCTGATTCTCTTGTTCGGCAATATCTACCTATGGAGAGCGGTAGTGACAAAGCCAGAACGATTGATAGAATTAGACGTGTCCTGAATTTAAAGAAGGAAAACCTAGGTCAAACTGAGAAAAAATTTTAGACGCACTTCTACCTTATTGGGGAACTGTCAGCGATCTCATTCAACGCCAAGAGCATGGTGGACAGAGGAAAGGTAAACCCCTAATTTGAGAAGATGGACGACGTGTGGTTTTTCAAACAGCGATTGTGGGTAATGTTCTAGACGTGTTGTTTTCACTTCAAATAAGCTGTGCTGAGAACAGCAGGCTATTTTGTGGGGTGGATCGATGGTGTTGCAACCCATTCATTGTCGTGATTGTGATGACATTGATGTGATGAAGCATGGGACTACCGCCGCAGGCAACCAGCGCTATCGTTGCCAAAATCCAGAGTACAGTCGGAGCAGCTTCATTCGAGAGTATGGTGACCAAGGCTCTTTGCCGGAAGTGAAGCGACAAATTAGTGACATGGCGATCAATGGCAGTGGCGTTCGGGATACGGCTCGTGTGCTGGGCATTAGCCTGACGACAGTGCTTGAGGCGTTAAAAAAAAGACCCGCCTCTGCAAGCAGTCAAGGAAGCGGGTCTAGTCGCACTTGAACCCGATCAAACCATTGTCCGGTTCTGTCGGGCAGAGGCTTTAGAGGTAAAGGCAGAGATGGATGCAAGGTGGAGCTATGTGCAATCAAAGCAGCAGCAACGATGGTTGTGGTTAGCAATTGACCACGCGACGAGAAAAGTGTTGGCGTCTGTGTTAGCAGCCCACGAAGATTAAGCTTTCCTTGCACTCAAAGCGTTGTTAGAACCCTTTGGCATGATGCAGTGCTACACCGATGGTTGGGGCGCTGATGAACGGCATTTAGAGCTGGCTCTCCAGACAGTTGGTCAACGCAAGACCCAGAGGATTGAGCGCAAGCATCTCACCTGACGGATTCGGATTAAGCGACTGGTGCGCAAAACTATTTGCTTTGCCAAGTCAGCGCTCATGCATGATGTGATGATTGGGCTATTGATCAACCGACTGGCATTTGGTTTACTCATTTAATCTGAAACAACACATCTGGAACACTACCCGATTTGTGATTTATGAGATTGATAAAGCTTTGGCGCGTTAAGCAGCAAAGCTTTATCTGACTATTAAGCGCTCATCTATTCGAGTTGATTACCAAGACAGCTTAATGAAGCTTCTTATATCACCATCTGCTGGCATTTATTTGATTATTAACTGTCCTAAGCACTCAAGTCTTCACGGCTAATCAGAGTGTTATCACGACGGACAATGGCTAGGGAAAGCTAGTTGCCCTGATAAATACACAAGAATTTGTACTTTAAGCGTTATTTATCTCACACTGTCCTTGAGGGTAGGCAATGGTCAAATAATTAACGCTAGTGATTTGTGGTGCAAGAGGCAAGCCTACTTCGGCAAAGTGAGTCCAAAATCAACAATTTGCAATCACCTTTGGAAGTTTTTCTCCAAAGCTAGATAGCCACTTTTGAGAACGGGTAGCACTTCCTTGAGAATCAGGTTGTTGGTTATAGCAGTCACAAACGTAACAAGTTAACAACTTCTCCAACTCCTGGAGACTGAGGCAGTTCCGCTGACTTATATCAGCACCAGCGTTAAGATTGCTTTGCAGGGCTGATACTGGTAAAAGTGATAAGCACTCGTTATCTACCTGTCGCAAAACCTTTTCAAGTTTACTAGGTTGACCTGGAGGTAAAAAAAGAAGATTAATACTAAGTTTTTTTACAAAATCCGTAAGAACTTTGGATCGTGAATCCATTCCATTATCAATTATTAGTTCATGAGGAACACCATAAACTACCCAAGAGTTCTGTGTTCCATATTCATGAGAATGGTTCTTTTGCAAGATTGCATTCCGTAAAGCTGAAATAAGGTGAGACCCTTCACGCCTCTTCAAACTGAGATGGAAACCCGCAATGCAACGAGAAAATTCATCAATGACTATTGTTAAATTAGGTCTACCAACAATCTGCCTACTTTCATCAACTATAAGCACATCAAGCACGAAGTGATCTACTATCCAACGTTTGTTACTTGAAAGTACTAATGTGTCAGTCATAGAAATACCTCTTTAGAACAAATATACTATAGTACAAGAGTCCTATTAAATCAATTAGCTTTCGGCAAAATATTTTTCTGAAACTGCTTCATCTTTCCAAAAGGTACGGAACAACGAGAGCAAACACCGTTAAACCATTCTGTCGGGATTTTGAAACTTGCTTCACATTTTGCGCATTTAGATAATAAAAATAATTGGTGGCGATCGCATTTCCAGACTGATTTATATTGCCACTCCATCCGATGGCAAGGAGTTTCGCCATAACAAGCCCCACAGAGCCGAATGGGAGTCCACTTTATCCCAATACCCTTGGGCGGCAACATTCCTGCTAAACGCTCGGCACTGACACCGACAACGGCCGCTAGTAGATCCAGTTCCTTCGACGATGGGAAGGGATTCAGGTGAAACCGTTCCCAGCGAGCGACGACTGCGCCAATACCTGCTAATTGCCCCAAACCGCTAGGTGACAGATGATTGGGTCGGCGGAAGCGTCCCAAAAAGTGGCTTAAACTTTCCCCTTCGTAAGGTTCAATCTGGAAGAGCCAGGGTTGTATGCCAGCTTTCACCATTACTTGTACTCTTTGGCGACCTCCTCAAGGATTTTCTTCTCCACCTTCTTGAAACCTGCTGAAAGCGATCGAATGGCGGCCTCCCGCAGAATTTCATCCATGCGCCCGATATAGCCTTCTGTCCCTGCGGTCACAATGCGTAGCATTTCCTTACTGGTTAAGTTGGAGGCAACTGGCAGCTTCAGGATTTGCTGTTCCCAAATGGCAACCGTCTTGACGAGTTCCTCACCGGATAGCTTGCCAAAGCGGTGACAGGCACGAAAACGGTTATAGACCTGCTCATCACACTTGATGACCGCATCCAGACGATCGGTGCCGACCAAAACCACCGAAATTGCAAGTTTGTCGTAAATGTCTCTTACGTCAGCAAAGGTTTCGGGTTTGAGGCGATCGGCTTCATCAATAATCAGGATTTCTACCTCGCAAGCTTGCAATATTTCCATGGCTCTGCCCCGAAAGTCTGATATGGTTCCTTTCGTTGCCCGGTGCTTTAAGAACTCAATAACCTCCTTAAACAAATCCTTCGCCCCACATTTTTGAGGGGGCTGGATATAAACAACTGGAACAATTGGTTTTTTGCCTGGTTCTTGCTGGGGTCTATGGCGATAGAAGTAGGCTTCACAAGCCATTGATTTGCCTGTTCTCGACTCGCCTACGACCCGGCAGGACTGCCTCGACTTGCGCTTGCCATCTAACCAGTTGTGGAATCGACTAACCTGTTCTAAAGGCATGATGGTTTTTTTACGGAGACGATCAGTTTCAGCTTTTAATTGAGTTTCGGTGGGCTGAAACTCACCTAAGACCTCTGCCCATTCCTTCGCCTGCACCATGCTTACCAGCCTCCTTTAAGGTCATCGAAATCAATGGGCATAAAGTCTACCAAACCGAAATCGATCGCGATCTCCGGTTGAGGCTCAGGTGGTTGAAGCATCGTCTGTTCAACAGCTTTTTCAGGTTGTGATCGCGCTAGCTTCTGTTCTTCCTGCTGGCGCTCTTTACGGCTTTTCTTTTTGACAGAGGCGTCCTCTTCCAGAACGTTGTAAAAAATCGCTTCATTGCTCAACTTCTTCCCTGCTTCGCGCAAGCGACGACGACTCGCTTTTGCCTCTTCTAGGGAGAGGTGCTCAGCTTCTAAGCCCTGAGCATGGGCACGCGTCAGGAAAACTTCTCGCTGGTTTTCTTGGCGGTAGACCAAAACGGTTGTAATGTCTGTCGGATCGTAGCGTAGCAATACCGTTTCCCCGGCATAGCCAGCCAAGTATTCGCCGCGATACATCAGGTTTTCAAACTGAAGATAGCCGCCACGCTGCACGGTCCGCCGGGAAGCTTTCATCAGGCAGATGTCTAAGTGCCGTTCATCTATTACATCGGGAACATTAGGTAAACCAGCTTCCCAACGTTGAATCCGGGTCTGATCACCCATGCGAGCATCAATGTATCGGTTGTAGCGGTGGCAAATAAATTGCACAATCCGTTGCTCTAGCCCTCGCAATGTCAACCTGGCATCTTTTTCAGCCTCTTTGGACCGTTCCTGTACGTTCGAGCCAACGTATCCAGGCAACGTCGAAAATAGTTGGTCGTTCAGGGTGCGGAAAGGGCGCTCAACAATGCCGCCTTCAGAGGGCCGATCGCGCAAATGGCAGGCAAAACCTAAATCAGTTCCAATTTGCTGCACATGGTTGGAACGAAAATCTTTCCCGCCATCAGTATAAAAGTGCTGCGGTTTGCCGTAGGTGCCCCATTCACAGTGCAGCTTGTACTCTGCCCCATATTTTTTAGGCTGAATAGCGTGGCGCAGCGCTAAAGCTACGATCTGGGAACTGGGGGCATCAAAACCCAGGTTGATGCCCATAATGCAGCGGGAGTACGAATCAATCACGGTGGTTAGCCAGGGGCGACCCAGCAGTGCGTCATACTGGTCTACCAGCAAGACATCGGCTCGGGTATGGTCGCATTGCCAAACGTGATTGCTGTACTCAATCGCAAGATCCTCGCCTTCACGGGTCTTCACCGAGAGGGTGGAGCCTTTCCAGCCTGGACTACGAATGCTGTTGGCTCGCTCCTGTCTCTCCATAATCGGTTTGAGTACCCGCAGTACTGTGCGGTAATGAGGCGGCTTCTCATCGCCGATTTCACGCGCTTTCGCCTGCACCCGCACAGCCACTTGCTTGGGTGTCATGCACTTGCTGCCCTTGTTGCCTTCCTTGTAAGTCTTGATGATAAAGCCCTCCCAGAAGTCTCCAATGCGGTAGCTGCCTTTGTCCGCTCTGGCATCTTGGGCGATGCCTGCCAGTCCTTCCTGCTCCCACCGTTTCACTAGCCGTTGGACTGATCGCATGGAAACGCCCAATTTTTCAGCCGCATCCCTTAGCTTTTGTCCATAGGTGGCGCGATCGCACGGTTCAAGGAGACTTTGGATCACCGCTAACTTCAGTTGAGCCTCAGCATTCAGTTCACTGACAATGATGTTCGATGCTGCTGGTTCAACCGTTTGTTGAGAAGGGGCAGCGATAATCTCTGTTAACGGATCACTTTGGGTAGAGCAATTCAGCATAAAAGTACTAATGTACTGTTTTGTTTGTAGTAATATTACCACAACAGTAGGAAAAGTGACAGCTAATGTGTCAATAAATTTGCGTTTGAGTGGTCAATCTTCACGCTCTAGTCTACAGAGGGACAGAGAGTATTCACAGCGGCAGGAAACACAACTGACCAACTGGTTAGCCCACCAGCTTTGGGAATGGCTCTAGCGGAGACTTCACCCAAATATCCTGACTATAAAAGTCTCCCCGTTGCTCCAACTCAAACCCTCCCAGCAGCACTCCCAACCATAAATGGCTCCACGGCAGCTTCAGGTGATGAGTTAGCTCAAGCAAAGAAGTCTCTTGCTGTGTCGTGTGCTCCTGAAGCCAGCCGTTGATAGTTTGGATCCACTCTGAAACCGCTTCCTCATGGGCGATCACTAATACCGCCTGTAGTTCAGCCTTTGATGGGGACAACATCCCTAATGCTTGAGTCTCGGCCTCTAATTGTTTGACCAAGGCTAAAGCAGCCGCTTTACTCACTGGGGCGACCAGGGATGGTTCTGTTTTGCACGTCGATCGCATCCGCTGTTTGCGTGGCGGAGGCGGTGCCATCAAATCACTCATGTCCACTGTCATAGTCTGCCGTACCAAAGCTGAGAAGAAGCCCTTGGGCGCAATGGGATCGCGGTAAGCATCCTCCCAGTCAGCCAGCAACGCCGCCGATCGCACCTGGCACAGCTCGGCTAGTTGAAGAAGGGCATCCCCTGCCATCTGCAACTGTAGTGGCTCTGGAAACTCAGCTAGCCTCGGTCTGCAAAGACTTTGCCAAACAGAATTTTGAGCCGTTCAGGTACGGGCTTGCGGTCGTCAATGACCAGGGTGAGCAGGATGTTATACCAATTCTCTAAAGACCAGCTACAGATAGTGCCTCTAAAATAGAGTGCCATCCGACAAGAGAAGCAATGACTTCCTTAGTCATCACTTCTAACCTCGCTCGCATCAACAACCGCAACGCATCGAGGTTCTTCGGCAACTGCCAGCGCAACCCTAATTTGAAATGCTGCCACACACGCTCAATGGGATTCGTTTCTGGTGAGTGGGACGGTTGAAACAGCAAGATGATATTGGGCGGAATCTGCAAGCGTTTGGCGCGGTGTGCCCCCGCTTGATCGACTTGCATGATCACAATGCTGTCCTTGTAGCGCTCACTCACTAAGTTCAAGAACACTTGGAAGCAATCGCTGTTGAGATGAGTGAACTCATAGAAGAAGTGCTCGCCCGTGCTCGGTTCCACCACCCCATACAGATAGGTGGCCTTGAACTGCCACTGCACCTTACCTTTGGGCTTGATGCCTTTGGCCGTGATCTTGCGCCCACTGATAGTTTTGAGCCCAAGGCGCGTCTCATCCTGGCAGAAGAAGCGTACTTGTCCGCTCAGTCCCAGCACGGCTACGGCATACCAAGCCAGCATCGCCAGGTTCTCAGCGAGTTTTTTTATATGCCTCTACTTTGACCGCTGTGGTCTCTGTACTCACGGGTCTAGCAACTTTAGGCGCGGCTTTGAGGCGGTAATGCACCAACTGATGCACCGTTTTATAAGGGGCAGTGATGCCGAGTTGCGTCTCTAGCCACTGGCAAATCTCGCCGTAGCTGTTGAAGCCCTCATTTTGGTGCAACCGTTGGTTGAGCGCCGCCTGTGCCCACTGGGGAATGCTCTGCCGTCGCCCCGTACGGGGCGTATGGGTGAGCATGGCTGTCAGACCGCCGGTGCGATAGAGGCGGAGCCACTCCTGTACAGTGACGCGATGCCGACCGAGCAGGGTCGCCGCAGACTGCACCGTGGTGGCTTGACCAGTTTTAAGCAGATAAAGCAGTTGAATACGTTCTTTGTCAGAAGCGGTCTTTTGGCTTCTGAGCCGTTGTTTTAGGTCTGCTTCCGTTTCGGTGATATCGAGTTTGTAAACGCCTGCCATAAATGCTGCTTGAACCCAATAGCTACTTTATAGCATCTGTAGCCCTATCTTGAGGAATTGGTATTAAGCAGCTCACCCTGGTCATTGACGACTAGATGAAACTTGAAGCCAAAGAACCAATCAACTGAGGTTTTGCCCCGTGCCGCCAGTCCTTGAAACACCCGATGTGAATGAATGCGAAAGTTGTGGCACACCTTCAGGCTGGTTGAGTCCAGGAAGCTGATGCCACTGCATTTGCCGAAGCAGTGCTTGAGATAGGCACGCATGGGCGAGCACTGCTTCTATGAGTTCACTCATCTCAACAGCGATTGCTTCCAAGTGTTCTTGAACTTAGTGAGTGAGCGCTACAAGGACAGCATTGTGATCATGCAAGTCGATCAAGCAGGCGCACATAAAGCCAAACGATTGAAGCTTCCGGTCAACATCATCTTGCTGTTTCAGCCGTCCCATGCGCCAGAGACCAACCCCATCGAGCGCGTCTGGAAGCCTTTCAAGTTGGGGTTGCGATGGCAACTGCCGAAGCACTTGGATGAGTGGCGCTTGTTGATACGCTCAAGGCTGGAAGCGATGACCCAAGCAGTGATGGCTTCGCTTGTGGGTTGGCACTCCATTCTAGAAGCACTATCTGTAGCGGGTCTTTAAGGAATTGGTATAAAGAGTTTTTCGGATTCGCCATCGTGTAGATAGGCTGACAGGGTAGGGTCAAGCTGGCGCACCTGGTCAAGCAGCCATGCGTGGAGTCCGATGGCGTGTTGCGGATAGAGGGTTGCATCCTGAAGCGGTTGGAGTTGCAAGGTAAGCCCAACCAGTTGAGTGCTGGATGCCCGGGGGCGGTGGCGATCGCTATTTTTGCTTTGCGCCTGGTGGAACATGCAGGAGACATCGGCGAGCAAGGCACGGAGCAGGGAGTTACTGACTATTGTATCCCCACATGGGGATGTAAACAGCGTTTGATCGTAGCTGGCTGAAACATGCTGAAACAAACAACGAGCCACCTAGTTTTGAGTCCTCTTGTAGGGAAATGGTCTAGTGAACTGTTGCTGTTTCTGATGCTATGGCATTCTTTGTTGAAGATGTTTCCGTCCCCTTGCGGGGTAGTGGTCTAGTGAACCTGGTGGAAATCGCACCAGCATTGTCCATGAAGGCAAGTTTCCGTCCCCTTGCGGGGTAGTGGTTTAGTGAACAAGCATTCAAATGCCTTTTCATGTTGGTACAGGTTTCCGTCCCCTTGCGGGGTAGTGGTTTAGTGAACCAGGAACTCAAACTCCAGTACCGCGCCCTCTCCTTCCGGTTTCCGTCCCCTTGCGGGGTAGTGGTCTAGTGAACGCGACCATAAGAGTGTTTTTGACAGCATTCGCGAAGGGTTTCCGTCCCCTTGCGGGGTAGTGGTCTAGTGAACCTCTGCTGAGACCGTCGAATCCGCTGTCGTAGCTGTTTCCGTCCCCTTGCGGGGTAGTGGTCTAGTGAACAAGCTTGAAGCCTGCTTCCATTCAGACCCCGCCACGTTTCCGTCCCCTTGCGGGGTAGTGGTCTAGTGAACACAACGGGATCTATGAGTGTGAGAATGAAGGACCGGGTTTCCGTCCCCTTGCGGGGTAGTGGTCTAGTGAACAAGCTCATTGCTTCACTTTTAGGGTATCTGGCAAGTTTCCGTCCCCTTGCGGGGTAGTGGTCTAGTGAACAAAATACCATAAGTTACTTATCAACAAATAACTTTGTTTCCGTCCCCTTGCGGGGTAGTGGTCTAGTGAACCTGTTTCAGCATCAGCTCAAACGGTTCTTCCAAGTTTCCGTCCCCTTGCGGGGTAGTGGTCTAGTGAACTTTCTGAAAACTGCCTTTTCTTCGGTCTAAATTGTTTCCGTCCCCTTGCGGGGTAGTGGTCTAGTGAACCCTGCCGTTTTGAAACCTTTACGGAGTCGGGCTTTCAGGTAGGCATTTCTGAGGGGGTCTTTTTTGCCTGTCAATAAGTGTCGTTTGTTCTCAACAAGCTCATCCAAAAAGTGGCTGAAACCTGGAGGTGACAGGCAATTCGTGGGGGTCAACGAACATATGGGGTTTTCAAGGATCGGCTGACCTCCTAAACTTAGCAGGTTCTCTATGGTTTGGGAGGAGCAATTATACTCATCACGATCGCCGCTTGCTCCTACCGCTGTCATGGCAGCATAGCGCCTCAACCCTGGCAGAAGAGGACTTTGCGGCAGCGATCGCGCCCTGTCAGCGCCCCTTCTTTTCATGCACTAGCCGTCCTTCGTCGTAGCCTCTGCGGTTAAGGCACGACGTGCAAGTTTGACGTAGGTTTTGACGGTTTCATAGGGCATCTCCAGATCTTGCGCGATCGTCTGTAAGGATTCGCCCATTTCCCGACGGGCCAGAATCGTTGCCCAGGTTTCAGCCGTGTGGCTGGCGCGATCGCCGCCGAGCCGTTGGCGTTGTGCTAGAAAGCGTGCGGTTAGAGCGGCGGTGCGCTGCCCCAACAGGTCTTGCACAGAGGTGACGACGGTGGCGGTGGCGGCTTCAGACCACCCCAGTTGTGTTTGCCCCAAGCCAAAGGTGGTTTTGTGCCCAGTCCCGCAGTAGGGTGCTAGTTGCCCCAGCGCTAACCATTGCTGTACATAGTCAGGCTCCTGCCTCGCTTTTGCCGACAGCCCAAACTGTACCGAGCCTGTAAAGCCTGTGACGGAGCCGCTTTTGCCAGCGACGACCTTGGTCGATTGCAACTGATGGCGCAGGATGATAACGCACTCCTCGACCCAGGCAAGGAAGTCTTCCTGATCCACTGCCTGACCCGAGAAGTCGTTCCACCGACGCAGGTAGCTCTGGAACACATTCGCTGGCATGGGTAAGGGCAGGTGGTTGCCCCGGCGGCGAAAACTGGTGGGGGACGCGAACGTTAAGGTCACGGTGGGCGGGTCTGACAAGGGTGTTTGGCGCAGGTGGGTGTAGGTTGCGGGTGGGTGAGCAACCGTCCATTGACGAATGTGGAAGGTGCCACTACGCAACTGCATGGCTGGCGGCGGTGTTTGGAGCCATTGCTCTAACCATGCCACGACGGGACGCGACAGTGCGGTCAGCGTCCATTGGTAGGAGTGCTCGGTGGCAAACAGGAGCGATCGTCCCTGTGCTTGAATGGCACCACTAAGGCTGGAGACGGTAAAGGGTTTTTCGGATTGTCCATCGTGCAGGCGTGTGGAGAGGTCGTGATCGAGCCGCCGTACCTGGTCAAGGAACCAGGAGTGCAGTTCGGTCGTATATTGAGGCGAAACGACGATGTTCTGCTCTGGCTGTAGCGTGAGTGTGAGACCCACTAATTCGGTCGCACTCGCCCACTGGAGGCTGGGAGCGACGGTCGGTTTGGCGCGACGCGGTGCTTTACGGACAGACGGCATAGCAGGAGTGAAGGTGCGAATGCACTGATTGTAAACGCGGTGGAGCGAAACGCTTTTAATTGTACGCGATCGTGCTTCCATCCCCTTGCGGGGTAGTGGGTATGAATCTTGGCTCTACAAAGAACGTCGAAGGGTTTACAGACAGAATCATGTTTCCGTCCCCTTGCGGGGTAGTGGGTATGAATCCGGACGGCAGTTGAAATTGAAGTCGCCAGCAGCAGGCACCTGTTTCCGTCCCCTTGCGGGGTAGTGGGTATGAATCCATCGAAATCTCAGGGCCAGAAAGCACTGGCAAGACCACGTTTCCGTCCCCTTGCGGGGTAGTGGGTATGAATCTTTGACTATGAACTTGCCTGCACCCGCATTGTTTGCGAACCGTTTCCGTCCCCTTGCGGGGTAGTGGGTATGAATCCGTCACGATCTATGCCAGAAAATTATGCCGTTTTAGAGTTTCCGTCCCCTTGCGGGGTAGTGGGTATGAATCGTGCAGACTTGCAGGATGCATCGGGCGATCGCGTGTTTCCGTCCCCTTGCGGGGTAGTGGGTATGAATCCAGAAGAACTGCTAGCCAAGACAGGGCATAGCGACACCGTTTCCGTCCCCTTGCGGGGTAGTGGGTATGAATCAGGATCGTCCTGTGCTGGCGATCGAGGCAAAACTGTTTCCGTCCCCTTGCGGGGTAGTGGGTATGAATCATGAGGCGGCAGCAAGGCTTTACACTACCCGAACTTTTAGTTTCCGTCCCCTTGCGGGGTAGTGGGTATGAATCGATGAACCAATTCGGGTGAGTGAGTTTTACCAAGGTTTCCGTCCCCTTGCGGGGTAGTGGGTATGAATCTTGAAGTGTGGACTCGATTTGCGCCATGTGTAAATTGGTTTCCGTCCCCTTGCGGGGTAGTGGTAATGAATTCAAGCCCAGACGCTTTTCTAGCATCGGAACAGTCGATAAGTTTCCGTCCCCTTGCGGGGTAGTGGTAATGAATCTTTGGCAAATAGACTTTATACTGCTGCGAATCCCTTGTTTCCGTCCCCTTGCGGGGTAGTGGTAATGAATCCTTTCTACCCCTCGTTTACGGCACCTATACGATCACGTTTCCGTCCCCTTGCGGGGTAGTGGCAATGAATCTGCTTCCATCATGGCGGTTAAGTTTCACCCCGACACCGAACCCCGTTTCCGTCCCCTTGCGGGGTAGTGGTAATGAATAATCTTAGGGGTGTCTGCTGCTGCCTATGCAGTTTCCGTCCCCTTGCGGGGTAGTGGTAATGAATTCTTTGATGGCTCTCTAGTACTGCCTGATGATGAGGCGTTTCCGTCCCCTTGCGGGGTAGTGGTAATGAATACCCATGACCAACCGTTCACCGAATGCAGTACTGCAAGTTTCCGTCCCCTTGCGGGGTAGTGGTAATGAATCACCTGCACCAGCGCCCGAAGCTGCACCCCTGCTGTTTCCGTCCCCTTGCGGGGTAGTGGTAATGAATTACTTTCACCCTTGCACCTAGCTACAAAAATAGAGTGTTTCCGTCCCCTTGCGGGGTAGTGGTAATGAATTCTCTTAAGGCTTCAGCCCACTCAATTTGGTTGGCAGAACCCGTAAGTTTCCGTCCCCTTGCGGGGTAGTGGTAATGAATCAGACTTTGATGTTGCCATTGGTTCTGATGAAGAATTGAAGTTTCCGTCCCCTTGCGGGGTAGTGGTAATGAATGATACCGTCACAACCTTGCCGCGATCGGGCTTAAGTTTCCGTCCCCTTGCGGGGTAGTGGTAATGAATAAAGCTGCGATCTGGATTGCGTACGATAGCTTGTGTTTCCGTCCCCTTGCGGGGTAGTGGTAATGAATCTCTGCCTGTTGTCTTACCAGCCGCACAGATGAGTTTCCGTCCCCTTGCGGGGTAGTGGTAATGAATCTTAAGAGATCAATACGATGAATCATTCGCTAACGCGAATGTTGTTTCCGTCCCCTTGCGGGGTAGTGGTAATGAATCTCATCTGGGATAAGGCAGGCGGTTCAGTGGTCGCTAGTTTCCGTCCCCTTGCGGGGTAGTGGTAATGAATTAGAGGAAGCGTACGAGTGGTTCACGCAGGGGCGCTTCGAGTTTCCGTCCCCTTGCGGGGTAGTGGTAATGAATTTTAAGTCGCCCCTTGCCTCAGTCAGTTCTAGGTACGTTTCCGTCCCCTTGCGGGGTAGTGGTAATGAATCTGGTTCAGCGTCCACGAAACGCTATCGGCTGCATTTGTTTCCGTCCCCTTGCGGGGTAGTGGTAATGAATCCTTCGCTCAGGACTCATTACCATGCTTGGGTTGCAGGCGCTCAATCGACGGAGGTACTTCAGCAGGCTAAACTTCAGCCGTTATCGCCTCATTGTACACACAATTTAACGCTTCAAACCCCTTCTGCGTCCGGAATCGACGCAGGTTAGCGAACCTATGGAGTTTTCAAGGTTCTGGCACAGTCCGTCGAACACAACGGGTTCCCGACTACGTTAAGCGATTCCAACGCTTCGGTCAACTGCTATCCACAGCGCTTAAACAATATACACAGTGGGTGGTGGCTGTGGCGCTTCACTACCAATAGTGAGCGATCGCGGCACGGCATCGGCTGGTATCCAATAAAACCGTACATCGTCCTCAGAGGCTTTGACTCGTGTTTGCACCTGCCGATGCAGCTTTTGCATCTCACCTAAGCTGAGAAAGCACTCAAACGCACTTTTTTGCACCCGTCGTCCATAACCCTCTAAGAGATCAGATAACTTTTGGCGACGGCGGTCATCAGGAATGTCATAAATGACCAGTACTAACATTACACGGCCCTTAAGAAGGGCAGGTAGGGCACCGCTTGCAGTAAGCTCTGCTTGTAGCGTCGAATTTGCAGTTGCATGGCACGACGATAGGTGACCGACTCCTGCACATCAGGGTGAGCTATAGTCGCGCTCAGGCGCTGCTCAAAATGGCTGAGGAAGCGTCGTCGAGCCACATCGGTTAGATAAACACCGCCGTTGGTTGCGTTGGTGAACTCGTCGGGCTTAATGATCTGCCGATTTGCCAGCACGATGACCAGCGTATCGACAATCAGTGAGCGAAATTCCTCCATCAGGTCAAACGCCAGCTGCGGCTCTTTGCGATCGGAACGATGTAGATTGCCCAAATAGGGATGCAAGCCTTCTGCCAACAGCAGGCTCAACACGTTGTTAAAGAGCAGCGTGTACCCAAAGCTCAACATGGCATTAACCGGGTCGGTCGGTGGACGGCGATGCCGCTGGGTAAACTGCCAGACTGGGTCGAGCAACAACTGACCAAACGCCGGAAAATACCGCGCTGCTGCCACCCCTTCATAGCCCCGCAAAGATTCTAGATTGTCGATCTGAGCTGCTGAGCGCAGGTCTTGAGCAATGCCTGCAATCGCCGTTGCCACGGTGTCCAGATTACGTTTGCGATTTAAGCGCAACAGCAGTTGTCGGGAGTTGCTCAACTTACCCAAGACAAGCGCTCGTGCCGTCTCAAGCTGAAAACTGCTATCGCTATAACGGCTAAACTGAGCAAATTCTGCCGCCAAACTGCCCTGCTCCGCACTCCACAAATGCCCCTTGTAAGCACCCGTCTGCGACAGGAACAGTACAGGCACCTGTGCCTCCAGACACGACGCGATCGCAGCCGTCGTCAGTTGAATGTTGCCAAACACCAAAATCTGCTCTACCTCTCGAATGGGCACTTCGAGTGCTTGAACCGCCGGAGTCGGTTCCCTTTGCTGTATCAAAAACCGTCCATGATCCTTTCGCAGCGTGGTTCCCTGCTGCACCAGATAAAGTGTTGCCATGCGTGGTCTCCTATTGTGACAAATGGATTCTCCGCGAACACCACACCCAGCTAACGGTCATGCATCTGCTTTCAAGATGCCCAAAGTAGAAGCATTAGAAACATCAGAACGCTTGTACTGCTTGGGTTTGAGCGATCGTGCGCTTCCTTCAGCCGTTGTCTAGATGCCCTTGTGTAGAATAAATATGCCGATGCTCCGCCTCACTTGGGGGAAACGTCAATGAATTGGTTGCTGCTTCCTGCCGTTCACACTTTTGCTTTTGTCTACAAGCCTTTCGTTGCCCAGGTAGCCCCTACCCCCAAGCCCTCTGTCACGCCACCAACGGTTGATGCTGCCACGATCGAGTTTCTGAAATCGCAGTTTTCCTCCTTTACAACCAGCTTCAACATCTATGTCGCTCTGCTCAGTGCGGTCACCGTCATTTTTGTGGGCGTTGCCGCATGGCTGTTCAAACGCACGCTTAGTGAAGCGAAGCAAGAAGTGGATCAGTTAGTGAAAGCAGAAGTCAAGCGCGAAATCGCCCGCAGCATTAAGAGCCGCATGGACTTCCTGGAACAAGTCTTACAACGAGAAGAAGTGCCCAGCTTAGTGTCAGTAGACTATGTGCTGCAAACAGCATCTGGCACATTGCCCAAAGAGTACAGGCTGCTGCACGCTCGCTTTCCCAGAATCAAAGTGAGAAGGCTAGAGAGCCGTAAGTTCAATGGGGATGTTGTGGTATTGGATCTGGTTAACTACCTGCCCACTGGAAACAAACTTGAGGAAGCAGAGCTAGAGCGGGTGTTGCAGGATGCCATTGAGAAGATGTCACCAGAGTCGGTGTTGGCGGTTTATGTGCGAGGACGGTATGGGGCGATCGACAATCTGAGCCAGAAAATTGCTTACTATACCTCAACGAATGTGCCAACCCAGCTCTTAGGCAATGTGATCAACTGCGCCTACGTCGCTCATGCGTTGTATGGAGAAGATCAATAAACGAAAAGTAAAAACGGCGAGGCTGTGAGGGAACAATGCGCAAGTGTATTTCGCTTGTTACTGACGTTTTAATTTTCTTTTGCTAGATTTGGACAGAATTATTTTGTCAAAAGACACATCTTTCTGGCTAGGTTGCGATCGCGCTGAATCTTTGTAGCAGCTCTCACCATCACGTTCTAATCTATGTCTACAGCTTCTGTTGCCTTTCAAGATGCTACGTTGCAGGCTAATCAGCAAGCTGCTTTCTATCCCTTTCAAGTTGATCGTTTGCTACTGCTCATCGGTGAGAACCCACTGCCCAGCTATGTTGCTGCTAGAACGCTGCTTAAAGCGGGCGGCACTCCCTATCTGGTTTATACCAGTCATACCAAAGAACAAGCTGATCGCGTGCGAGATTTATTGAGAGAGCGATCGCCAGATCCACAGAAGTTCCAGTATCAATGCGTTCCCCTTGAAGACTATGAATCTGATGGCTACCACATCCAAACAATAATTCAGGACGCCATCAAGCCTCACATCGGAGATAAGTGGGGTTTAAACTACACGGGTGGCACGAAGCCTATGGCGGCTCATGCTTATCGTGTCCTGCTAAAACTTCAGCCTGATGCCGTTTTCAGCTATCTTGACCCGCGTCGGTTGGAGATGTGCATTGATCGGGAAGAGGGCGATCGAATTCGGCGGAAAGTAAACTTAAAAATGTCTCTGGAGGAACTTTTCCAGCTCCATCACCTAGCGTTTCAAAGTATACCTATTTCCCAGCCCAATTTGCCCGAGGTGATCACGGCCTTTGTTAGTGTGGCTCACCAGCAGGACTGGCAGGCTTGGAAGAATGCGGGGATGCCATTAGAAGGATTGCCAGATGATATCAAAGCACTCCTAAAACCTTATGCCGATGACTCGTCAAGATCAGTTTCTTTAGCGGCTTTGCAAGCAGACCGAGATTTTGATCAAGACTACACCGCTAATTACTGGATCAATCATAATGACTGGTTTGAGCATTATGTATTGCATCAGGTGCAATCAATTGCGGATGCCTACAGTATCCATGTAAGTAAAGCCTCTTTTCATATTAAAGATCTTGATTCCAACCCTGCTAGACGAGGATGTTCAAGCAGTCAAGGAGATTCTGAGAAAAAATTTGAGATTGATGTTGCCTTTATGCGGAGCTATCAGCTTTTTGCCCTCTCTTGTAGCATTAGCAAAACGAAATCCACCCTCAAAGAAAAGCTGTTTGAAGTTTACTTACGGGCAAAACAACTTGGTGGCGATGAAGCAAGGGTAGCTTTAGTCTGTTTCTCAGAAGAACCAGAGGTTTTAGAGTATGAACTAAAAATCGTATTAGATAATCCCAACATTAAGGTATTCGGGAAAGCCCAATTGCTAAATCTAGCAGATGAAATTGCGACTTGGATTGAAGCGCTTGGTCGGGAGGCAAAATGACAACTTACACTGCCACCGTCATCGACACCAGCGGCATTCAGCCTTACATTTTTGGCAGTAACCGACTGCGCGAGAATATTGGAGCTTCGTATTTGGTCAATCAAGCCACTGGTGCTTGGGTCAAGGAAGCATTGGGTGCGTTATCTGAGGCTCTGAGAAAGGAGCAGGCTACTAGTTCTAATATCTATATTCCACTTGAAGCAATTTCAGAAACACCGCCCAAGATCCATCAAGATGCTCGGATTGTTGCAGAACTAATCTATACAGGTGGCGGGAACGCGATCGCTGTTTTCCGCACTCACGACTACGCCATCCGCTTTACCCAAATCTTGAGTCGGCGCGTCTTGCACGAAGCCCCTGGTCTCACCCTGAGCGTTGCCCATCAAGACTTTGATTGGGATACAAAAGAGTCATTATTTAAGACGATTCAACAGCTACGCCACAAACTAGAATATAACAAGCCACCGAAAGCGCCCTCTTCACCCCTATTAGGGCTGAGCGTCACGGCGGATTGTATCTCCACGCGGCTAGTTGCAGTGGGCATGAGCAATGAGTTTGGGGCACCCGCAGACAGTGCTTATTTGGTATCGCGGGAAGTGCAGCATAAAATTACCGCTGTTCCTGACTCAAACAAACGGCTCTGGCGACAGTTAAAAATAGTGATCCCTGAAGAACTGCCCTGTGAATTTCCCACAGACTTCGATGATTTGGGGCGATCTCGCGGTGAATCGAGCTACATTGCTGTAGTTCATGCGGATGGCAACAGTATGGGCGATCGATTCAAGCAGTGTGGTGAAGGTAAATCAAACGAAAACTACATCACAGCGATTCGCAAACTCTCCAATAGTGTTAATCATGCCGGAATTTCCGCACTGCGATCAGTGACGGCTCAATTAATCAAGTCAATTCAAGGTGGTGTGGTAAAGGGAACCCTTGGTGAATTCTCCCTCACAGAGCGCAAGGAAGGCGGCTACTATCTCCCCTTTCGTCCCTTAGTTTATGGCGGGGATGACGTAGCCTTTGTGTGCGATGGGCGGCTAGGGCTAGAACTTGCTGCCCTGTATCTCGAAGCCTTTGCCCAGCAAACAGACCCTGACGGCAAGCCTTTTTCGGCTTGTGCAGGTATCGCTATTGTGAAGACCCACTATCCCTTCGCCCGTGCCTATGCTCTCAGCGAAGCGCTCTGCGGCAATGCCAAAATACTCATTCGCGCTGAAACCAATCCGACTCAGCAATCAGCACTAGATTGGCATATTGCAACCAGTGGCTTGTTGGGTTCCATTCGTGAAATTCGGCAGCGAGAATATCAGTCTGTACAAAAGAAATCACTGGTGATGCGCCCTTTGTGGCTCTCCCATCGAGATGAGTGGCAAACTTGGGTGGGATTTAAACACGTCACCGAAGCTTTTGTTGCTGGTAAAGACTGGAAAGAACGAAAGAATAAAGTGATTGCGCTACGAGAGGTGTTACGCCAGGGTGGAGACGCGATTAAGCAATTTCTACACGTCTATAAATTAGACCATCTTCCCATCTTCCCAGTTCAAAATGGACTCGAAAAGACTTTGCAAACATCAGGCTGGGTGAATGAGCGATGTGGCTATTTTGACGCGATCGAAGCGATGGATTTTTACCTTGATATTGCTGGGAGGAACCAATGAGCTTCTATCAACTCCGCATTCAACTCCTCAGCGACACTACCTTTGGGCGCGGTGATGGTGTTGCTGGGCTAATTGACCAAGAAGTTGAACACGATGCCAATGGCTTTCCTTATTTGCGGGGACGCACCTTGAAGGGACTCTTGAGTGAGGAGTGCGATAATCTGGTTGCCGTCATCAATGATGCTGCTCGCCGTAAGCACTGGCAATCCATCGCAGCCCAACTCTTTGGTGTTCCTGGTAGTAGCTTGAATACGATTGCGTGTATGCATGTCGGCGATGCCTGCTTGCCAGAAGATTTGCGCCACGCGATCGCCCAAGAGATCACTAATAAAAATCTGACTTCTACCAATGTATTAGATTCACTGACGACGGTGCGACGACAAACGGCGATCGCCACCAATACAGGCGTTGCCGATCCCAACAGCCTCCGCTCGGCCCGTGTTGTGTTACGCGATCTCACTTTTGCGTCTTTTCTTTTCTTTGATGAAGCTCCTAGTGAAGACACGCTGACGCTGTTAGCCGCAGGTGCCGCTGCGCTACGGAGAATCGGCAGTGGTCGCAATCGGGGTCGCGGTCATGTCAAATGCACGATTTGGGACAGCACCAAACCATTAGATGCCCAACATTTGCAACGTTTTGGAGGAGCCGCATGAAAGCCATCATCGTGACCTTGCAAACAGAGCAGCCCGTATTGGCAACCTCCTTTCAGGGTGATCCTAACAGTGATGTGTCCTATCCCTACCTTCCTGGTAGCGTTATCCGGGGTGCGCTCATTGGTCGTTATCTCAAATGTCATTCCTTGCAAAATGCTGATATTTTGCAAGATGAATCGGTGCAACGGCTATTTTTCAACGGTACGACGCGCTTTTTAAATGCTTACCTAGATGTGACTGGGAAGCGCACTTTGCCTATTCCCCGCTCTTGGCGAAAAGAGAAAGGAACGGATTTGCCCTGTCAGGTTTTTGATTTAAGCCAAAATATACCAGAGGATACGTCACTCAAAATAGTGGATGGTGAATTTTGCACAGTGCAAAGTGACTCGGTGACACTGTACGCGGTGGAGAAACGCATTAACATCCACAATCTCCGGCATCGTCGTCGGGGGCGTGCCGTTCCTGATAAGCTCGATATCGCAGGAAAATTTGTGGAAGCTGGCGAAGGAGCGGTGTTTCGGTATGAGGCGATCGACTCTGGGCAGACCTTTCAAGCCATAATTCTGTGTGAGGATGCGGATGAACAAACCCTGAAAGGTCTACTGAATCCTGCTGACCTGTGGGTAGGTGGTTCACAATCAGCCGGATATGGGCATACCAAAATCGTCAAAGTTGCCAGTGTGGCGAACTGGGATGAAGTAGGGATTCCAGCAGAAGAACGCTACGATCGCGAAACCCTCGTCGTTACCTTGCTTAGCGATCTGATTTTGCAAGATGAGCAAGGTCACTATGTTGCTAATCCAAAACTTGTCGCCCAGCAACTCGTACTACCATCCCAGGCGAAACTGAAAAGCAGCTATACTCGCACAACCTTAATTGGTGGATTTAACCGCAAATGGGGATTGCCTTTACCCCAGATCCAAGCGTTGGCAGCGGGAAGTGTTTTGGTGTTTGAAAATACATCAGTTACAGCAGAGCAAATTGCGGGGTGGGAAGTGCAGGGATTGGGCGATCGCCGCATTGAAGGCTTTGGACGCATCGCTATCAATTGGTTAGGAGAACATGCCACGTTCAATGCCAAGTCGCCGGAATCCAACTCATCTAGAAGTAGCAATATTGCCCTAACTGAAAGCTCTACGCAACTTGCCGCACAAATGGCAGAACGGCTGATGCGACAAAAGCTTGACCAACTGCTGCTCAATCAAGTTGGACGCGCCAGCATCGATCCTACCCATATCACCAACAGTCAGCTTTCTCGGTTAATCCTGGTTGCCCGACAAGCCTTGACTTTGGAAAATCGAGAGATGGAAAGCATTCAAACTCTGCTGACCAATTTGCCTGCCAACGCCATAGGGCAATTTGAACGCACTAGGATGAATGGCTCGCAGAAATCGCTGATGCAACAGCTTAAGGATTGGATTGACAACCCCAAAGTTTGGATCAGTAATCCGCCATCAGTCACAATCGCCGATACGAAGGTGGAGTTGAGCGATCGCCTTGCCAGAGAGTACACCCTGCGCCTAATCATGGCAGTTGCTAAGAAAGCCACGAAGGAGAAGCAAGCAACAGCGGCGAAACAGGAGCAAAGTACATGACTCAGATACAAGAAAATCGCCTCAAGCGCAATCAGCGTCACATTGTTAAACGACTGATCGTTTATGGCAAGCTGGTTCTGGAAACACCTACCTGTTTGGGGAGTGGCGATGCCGAAAGTCCCACGGATATGCCAGTGTTGCGGGATAGTGTAAGCGATCGCGCGCTACTCACCGGGGCTTCCCTAGCGGGAGCATTGCGTAACTATTTGTGGGAATACCAGAACGGGTATAACCAACCCCTAGACAAAGCAGCTAAAGGGTTAGCTGATCTCCTCTTTGGAGGTATGCGTACTGATGATGATGGCAATCAGAGTCCGTTAATTGTCGAGGATGCGTTAAGCAGCACTGTACCGATAGTTGAGCTGCGCGATGGAGTCAAAATTGCGTCTGACACAGGCACTGCCGATGACGGAGCCAAGTATGATTTGGAGTTTATTGCTGCTGGAACAGAGTTTAAACTGGGGTTTGAGCTATTGATTGAGCAGGAGCATGACGAAGCCCAGTTACACCAAGCCATTGCCCTCGCGCTACACGGGTTGGAAAACGGCGAAATTAGCATGGGCACGAAAAAGCGCCGAGGTTTTGGGCGTTGCCGGGTCACAGAATGGCAGGTATGGCAATTTGATTGGCGGCTGGATCAAGAGCGCACGGCATGGCTCATGTTTGATCACGCGGTTCGGGATATTGCCGAACCACAGTCTTCCATCACTCAAGCATTGGGGCTAACACTTGAGCAAACTGATTGCCGCGATCGCCTTTGTATTCATGCCACATTCACCCTAGATAGTCCCTTACTCATTCGTTCTGGACAGAATGCGATCGGTCTTGCCCCAGATGTTATTCATCTCAAATCTTGGCGCAGTGGCGCAGATACACCACAGCCGATCCTCTCTGGTACTAGCCTAACAGGAGTTATGTGGCATCGAGCCGAACGAATTCTCAATACATTGGGTAAGCCCACTGCAATACTCAAGCAAATCTTTGGTTTTGTGAATGAAGATAAGTCGACAGAGGCAGCCAGAGCCAGTCGATTGGTCGTACAGGAGAGTGTGGTTGAAGGCAAGACCCATGACCTAGTGCAGAATCGAGTTGCCATCGATCGCTTCACAGGTGGAGCTTATCATGGTGCACTCTTCAGCGAGCAGCCTGTGTTTGGAACTAATGAAACCACCGTAAATCTGGAACTAGAACTCAGAAATCCCAATGATGAGGAAATTGGCTTGCTGTTGCTGTTGCTTAAAGATCTTTGGACAGGCGATTTGCCTGTAGGGGGTGGACGCAGCATCGGTCGAGGACGGTTGCAAGGGCAACGAGCGACGATTACTCGATATCAGCGGGAGCAATCATCGCCTCAAATTTGGACAATTACCCAGGGTAATAACTTGGAAGTCAGCGATGCAGAGTCACTAGAGAAATTTGTTCAAGCTTTAGTTTCCCTAACAGTAGGCAAAAAATCATGAGTCAGATTGCTGGCAAAGACCGTTGCCAAAAGGTATCAACAGAGGTAATCGCCGATGATGCTGCGCTAAAAACCTGGTTGCTGAAACAGGCACCAGATTATCAACTCCGTTACTTGCTAGCTCATGCTGATGATGGCGTGATTTGGGGATACTTTAGCGATAGCAAACTGACGATCGCCCGCGAAGTTTTCCCACAATTTCCTGAACTGCGATTGTCTACCCTCCAGCAATGCCGCATTTTTGGGGTCAATGGCGAAGTCTTACTATGGACTACTGAGGGGGGATGGCGATCGCGCGTGATTAGCGACCCCTCCACCGAGGCAGAACACCCAGACATCATCATTGAAGATCAAGTGCTGTGGGGCACTCAAGGCAAAGTGCAAGATAACTTCACTCTACTCTCCGATGGTCAACAAGAGCTGTATCACGCGGTGCCCCTGACCAACATTCAATTTGATAATCCCAAAGCACTCAAACGCCCAGTACGTCTGAAGGTCAAACACTACATTAAATATGATGACGATGGCTTAGCACGCATCTGGTCAAGCCGCTTGGTGGATTTATTTGCTGAACCGAAGGAGAAATAAGCATGTCGCCGAAGCATCTGAAGGAAGTCTCTGTTGATCGCATCGCTGTAGCCCCTTACAATTTCGTGGAATTGCCAGAGCAGGTTGTCCCAGCCCAACCGATTCCACCTGCTAATATTTACAACTCAAAACATCACACAGGCTGGATTGATTGCCAATTAGAAACTTCTTCACCGTTATATATTCGCTGTGGGCTAACATCTGAGCAATTCCTTGCAAGTAAAGAAGCAAAAGACTTACCTGAGTTTTTCACCCATCCTGGTAATCTGCGTCCGACTTTGCCAGGAAGCAGTCTGCGGGGACTGTTGCGATCACTCATTGAAATCATTAGCTTTGGCAAGCTGGATGAATCGCGGGTAGATAGTAAATCATCCTTCACGTTTCGAGCGGTAGCAGCCAAAGGTGATGACCCACTGGGAGACACCTATAAAAGAAAAGTCAATGCAAAAACTGTTAGAGCTGGTTATTTGCTTTGTGAAGGAGATCAATGGTATATCCAGCCTGCGATTAAGATAGATCAAAAGCCATTTGTCTGGATTCGAGACGATAAAATCGAACTAACTGGGTTTATATCGGTTGATGATGCTTCCTACTACCCACAATATTTTACGAACGTCAGCTTTGGTCGGATCACAATCAAAAACACACGGCCGTTTACTGAGCAAATCAGCGGAAATCCTGACCAGCTACAGTATAAAAAAGGTGTGCTGATTACCAGTGGGAATATGGCTGAAACGGGCAGTGGTGCAGGCACTTCCCCACGTAAAAACCACTGTTTAGTTGGGCAACGAGACGTTAAAGCTCCACGGCTATCTATTAGCCCAGAGGCAGTTCGGATTTATCGGGATACCCTCACGGAATTTCAACAGAATGAACATGCCTTTTCGTCCACATGGGGCGTATTGCAAAGTGATCGATGTATTTTCTACTGTCAGCCAGAACCAGGACAAGCGATAACGCTGTTCGGACATAGCCCAAATTTCCGGATTCCCTATCTTCACAAGGAGACAGATCGACCCATCACTATTGCCGATCTAATTCCAGAAAACTTACGAAATTCTCAATTGGTAGACTTAGCCGATGCTATTTTTGGCTATGTGCGTCCCGGTAAAGCAACACGGGAACAAGCCCAGGCGGGAAGGGTTTTTGTGAGTGATGCAACTTGCGACCAAACGGTTGAAGCCGATATTTGGCTATCGTCCACGGCCATTATGCCGCACATACTCTCTGGCCCCAAGCTCACAACTTTTCAGCATTATCTAACTCAAGGAAAATCTTCTAAGCGAGATCTGAATCACTACGCCAGTCAGCCGGGAACTAAAACCGTTATTCGTGGACATAAACTCTATTGGCACAAGGGAGCGTTGCCACAAATTGAACATCCTGACCCAGTGAATGCGCCTGAGACCCAAATGACAACAATTCGTCCGATCAAACCTGGTGTCAAATTTACATTCAAGATTCAGTTTGAAAATTTGCGAGACGAAGAATTAGGTGCTCTTTTGTGGCTGCTCAATGTGGCGCAGGATGAAACTTATCGGCTTTCTCTGGGCATGGGTAAGCCTTTGGGCATGGGAGCCATCAAAATTGAATCGACATTGCATCTGAGCGATCGCTCCAATCGCTACAGTAAACTTTTCTCACAAGCAGGTTGGGAAAAAGCTGAAACAGCCAGTACTGATCACATTAACGATAGATGTATTACCGCCTTTGAGGAATACATTCTGAATAATATTGGTGAGTTGGATCATCCCAGCACTGAAAAAGCCAAAAGCCTAACGGAGTTGCCACGCATTCAGATGCTATTGGCGATGCTGCAATGGGGCGATGCTCCCAGTTCTGACAAAACTCGCTATATGACAATTGAGCCAAATGAGTATAGAGAGCGCCCAGTCTTACCCACACCATTTCAAGTGTTAGGAGATTTGAACAGAGACACTCGTGATCTGTCTATTGCGGCCAAGCCTCAAGTAGCAGTAGAGAAACCTGTACTCGCACAGCGGACTGAAGTAGCTAAGCAACCTGAACCGTCAAGCCCAAAGGTGTTGTCGGAGCGCAAGGCCGAAATTCAGCTGGCGATCGCGACCGCGCAAACAGCAGTCGGGGATAAAGTCGCCGCAATCGTGCGGGGAAAGAAAGGGCATCAGATCACCTATGAAATTACGGCAACGACTCAGCGGCTCACGCAGAGAGAACCGAAGAAAGCGGCAACATTAACCGAGAACCATGATGTGGAGGTCGAGATTATGGAGTTATATGAGGATGGCCGAATTAAGCGCATAAAGTTGGTGTAGTCGAGGCAAGACAGGCAATACTCGCTATGGTTCTGGCTTCAGCAGTCTAGCTTCTAATCGGTTTTCCTTAAGCAAAACATCTGCCCAAGTGGCATCTTTCGGCGCGAGCGGCGGCTGAGGATGGGTAGTGTAATCGATCGCCAAATAATATCGACCTCGTTCATACACTTTTTCAAAGACACCCTGTAGAGGCAACAGCAGTTCTGCTTCCCCACTTTTTAGGGGCACGGGAAAACTCGGAATCTCCTGCCGCATGTTAAAAGCATAGAGTTGAGCTGAGAGGCGGCAATGACTACAACTTACCAAAATCCGATAGTCTGACCGAGTTGTACCCAAGATCGGCAACGGCTGTCCACCTCGCAATAAATCAATCTCCACCAAATGGGTCAAACTTGCTAACACTTGATGACGCTTCCGGGTGTAAGCCTGCCGACCTTCACCGGCCCGTTTGTTCTTAGGCGAGAAGATTTCGCTCGCTGTAATCACTGCACCAGTGGCGACCTCGCGAACTTCCAGGTACCGCTCCTGGACTTCTTCTGCCATGGGTACAGTCACCGTGATTGATTCTGGTGCAACCATGGTGGCAGTTGCCACTGAGTTTTCCTCTGTTCGCTTCGCGACCACAGAGACATCCGGAACGCCAACTAGGAGACTATCGTCTCCGCTACTCAAGTAAGTGCGTTGCTCGATCGCGACTCGGTATTGCTGACTCAGGTGCTCGGTTAAGTCATCAGCAATTGCCACAATCAAACGACGGTAGTCCTAAAGATGTAAGGATCGATAGGACAACATTACTTCAGTTGTTTGATGTCAATTGATCTACCACCGTGTCCTGCTTGTCAATCAACTCACACGGTCAAAAATGGCAAAATCCATAACGGCAAGCAGAACTTGAAGTGCCGCGAGTGTGGCAGACAGTTTGTCCAAGACCCGCAGTCCAAACGCATTGATCAGGCGACTAAAACCTTGATCGACAAACTCTTGTTGGAGAAGATTCCTTTAGCTGGAATAGCGAGAGTCGTAGGTGTTTCAGAGCCTTGGCTGCAAAGCTATGTCAATGCCAAATATGAGGCAGTGCCCCAACAGGTCGAGGTGGGGGTTAAAAAAAAAGGGCGTTTGACGATTCAGTGTGACGAGATGTGGTCCTTTGTCGGCAACAAAGGGAACAAGCAGTGGATTTGGCTTGCCTTAGATGTGGCAACACGCGAAATTGTTGGGGTGTATGTTGGCGCTCGGAGCCGTGAGGGGGCACAAGGATTGTGGGCTGCCTTACCCGCTGTGTATCGACAGTGTGCCGTCTCCTATACCGATTTCTGGTCAGCTTACAATGAGGTATTCCCCAGCCAGCGGCATCAAAGTGTCGGCAAAGAAAGTGGCAAAACCAGCTACATTGAACGGTTTAACTGTACCTTACGGCAGCGGGTTTCAAGACTAGTGCGCAAGACCCTATCATTTTCCAAAAAACTGGAGAATCACATCGGTGCGATCTGGTACTTTGTGCACCACTACAACTCATCCTTACTTGTTTAGGACTACCGCTGAGCTTGCAGTTGACGATAAAGTTGGGGGACGGACATAGCGGATGACTTTTTGTGTGGAAACTTGAGCTTCCCATGTTGTCCCCCGCTCTGTCACCCCTGTCTCGCCTTGAGATTTTAGTGAGATTCCCTACATATCAGCTCTTCAGGACTTTTCTGCACCACTAAGCAGCTTCAGTCTGGTTGACTACTGAGAGCAGGTAGCTGCCAGCCTTTAACGTCAAAGGTTGCGTTGGTTCAAACGAGTAGTTATAGAAGAATGGATTTTGAGCATTGTCCGATCGATCAACGTTGATGTTATTAAAAGCAAATAGCGGCGAAACCGCAGGTCTACCGTGCACAAATTCAAAAAGACGAACAGAGAATTGATCGATCGTCGGAGCTGTGGAAACTGCCTGCCCATTGGCGTATAGACCACTCCAGTTGATCTTTGTTACGTCATTACTATTGGTAAACGTAAAATCATCACCCGCTTCTACGGGTACAGCGAAATCGCTCTCGATCGCAAGTTGAAAATTGGGTAGACCGTTATTAAAGAGGACGACTGCTTGAGCAGGGTTGTCGCCAAAAATCAGGAGCGCTGCACTGAGTACGCCGAGCATAAACTGTGGTGAAGCCGATTGGGTGGTCATAAAACTCATTACTCCAACAGAAGGGTTTGCTGATAGAGTCACCTAAAAAAACAAGGATGAAAGGCTGTTAATGTCAGCAGGTAGGGTAAGGCAAACTATCCGTTTTTCAAACCACTATTTAGTATTATTAACTACAGCTATTCTGGTGTTATTTACTGAGAATAAGCTTGCATTGCTGCGCTTCTTCATCCAAAGAAAACAAAACTTTGACCCCAAAACTTCAACGTACGGTAGCTCTGAGCCATAACAACCGCCCCTATCACAAGACGTTGTAGTTACTCGACTAAAAGCTGCTGGTAGTTACTTTTGCACAGGCATTAAGCAATGTCCGGACAATTGCTTTTTGTGCCATAACAACCTTCATCAATCGCCCTTAACTTACTAACCTAAAATTGTCGCGTCCAGTCTTTCCAGCGCTCGACTACTACTTTCGTTTGCGTGAAGAACTCAACGGCTTGATGCCCCTGTCCATGCAAATCACCAAAAAAACTGTCTTTCCAGCCGCTAAAGGGAAAAAACGCCATCGGAGCGGCAACACCAATGTTGATACCAATGTTGCCGACTTCGGCTTCGTAGCGAAACTTGCGTGCCGCCGCACCACTGCTGGTAAAGAGACACGCCATATTGCCATACTGACCGCTATTGATAAAGGCGATCGCGTCATCAAGGGTGTCTAGATGCATCAGGCTCAGCACCGGCCCAAAAATCTCGGTACGGGCAATGTTATCTGTGGGGGCAACGTTCTCAAGAATCGTGGGACGCACGAAATAGCCCTTTTCGTAGCGAGCCACGCAGGGCTGCCGACCATCGACTAAAACCGTTGCACCTGCGTCTGCCCCCTGCTGAATTAGTCCTTCGATTCGGGCTTTGCTTTGAGCGCTGATGACTGGCCCCATCTGCACACCGTCATCGAAGCCATAGCCGACAAGGCGGGACTGAGCCACCTCAACGATCGCTTCTGTAAAGGGTTGCCGAGCCGAACCAATGGTCACCGCGATCGAGGCGGCTAAACAACGTTGTCCTGCACAGCCAAAGGCGCTATCTGCCATAATACGCGTTGTCATCTCAAGGTCGGCATCCGGCAAGATAATTACTGGATTCTTAGCTCCGCCCTGACACTGAGCGCGTTTGCCATTGGCAGCAGCACGACTGTAGACGTACTTGGCAACAGGTGTCGAACCCACAAAGCTAATCGCTCGAACCAGCGGGTGGTCAAGGATAGCATCGACAACCGTTTTGTCACCATTGACCAGATTCACTACGCCCTTTGGCAAGCCCGTTTGCTCTAGCAGTTGCACGATCGCCTGCATGGTCAACGGCACTCGCTCCGATGGTTTGAGCATAACGGTATTGCCACAGGCGATCGCATAGGGCATGAACCAGAAAGGAATCATCCCAGGAAAGTTAAAGGGCGCAATTACGGCTGTTACTCCAAGCGGCTGACGGATCATGCTTTCGTCAATGCCTCTGGCGATATCCTCAGAGTTGTAGCCCTGCATTAAGATCGGGATGCCACAGGCGACTTCAACGTTTTCGATCGCCCGTCGCAGTTCGCCTTTCGACTCGGCTAACGTTTTGCCACACTCCTGTGTAATAGTCTGTGCTAGTGCATCAAGCTGCTCTTCCAGTAACATCTTGAGCTTGAACAGGTACTGAATGCGATCGGTGGCAGGTATTTGTCGCCAGTTAACGAATGCGGCTTGAGCGGCTTGAGCCGCTTGATCGACTTCACTGGTAGACGATAGTGGAACCATTGCCAACACATCGGTTGTCGCAGGATTAATGACATCCAGATGGGTCGTTGCACTAGAAGCACACCAGGCACCATTGATGTAGTTTTTTAAGACAGTCGAAGCACCCATGTTGATCGTTCTGAAGATGTACAGTCCGTCACTCAGACGTTGGCGATCGTGCTGTCGCTGACATGAATGCGTGGATGGGTAGAAGGACGACTCATCCACGCATTCATGTCAGAACGGAGACCACCAGTACCATCCTGCACTAAGGATCGTGAATTTAATCAAACCGCATACTTGCGTAGGATGTGTAAAGCCGTTCCGGCATAGCAGAAAAGCGCAGCGTCACGCATCGAAATTCAAGGCTTGTGATGCGTTATGGCTAGTGCCTCACACATCCTACAAAAGCCGATCTTATTTAATTCTCATTCCTAAGGATCGTGAATTGAATCAGGTAGGGTGTGTTGAGCAACGCCGTCACGCACCAAGCGCGTCCTCATCGGTGCGTGACGTGAGACTAACGCACCCTACAAATTACAGGTTATTTGATCCACGATCCTAAGTGTTGCTGTGTCGATCGGAGCAGTAGTTTAGCCGCTGTGTTTAGTGTTTGGGCACCCAGACAGAAACAGAGCCAGCGCTACAGCGAAAATCGCCCCAACCGTCGTCATTAGTGGTGACTGGTTCGGTGATATGACCCGTGATATCCACAAACGTTGCATTGGGTTGACCCACTTCCATGAGCTTAGTGCCTTCATCGCCGTTGCTGAGCAGCACTGCCAGCCCGCCGGGATGCTCGTCATTGCCCAACCGCGTCCAGCCGATCGTGTTGGCATGGTCAAAGTAGTCGTACTGTTCACCGTAGGCATAGGTTTGCCGCGCCGAGAGCATTTGATCAAGAATTTCTTGAAAGCTATCTAGCCAAATTTCATGCTCCTCACCGTCATTGCCGTGATCCTTATAATGGGCACCGTAGTAATCGGCGTAGAAAAGGCACGGATAGCCCTCACGACGCAGCAGGATCAGCGCGTAGGCAAGGGGCTTAAACCACGGCTCGACCACTGATTCGAGTGATTGCAAGGGTTGCGAATCGTGGTTTTCGACCAGCGTTACCGCAAGGGCAGGCTGTTGTTGCACCAGGGTATTGTCAAAAATCTGACGCATATCGTAGCCGTTGCCCGACGTACTTGCGACATGAAAGTTGTAATGGAGCGGTGCATCGAATAGCTGCACCCTACCGTTGGTTGTTTCAACAAAGCTATGGAGCGCTTCCACATCGTAAGACCAGTACTCTCCAACACCAAAGAGGTCGCGTTGAGCATGGTGGCTCACATGGTCTAACCATTCTCGAAAGAAATCTGCTGAGACGTGTTTCACGGCATCAAAGCGAAAGCCATCCACGCCTGTTGTGTCGACGTACCATTCACCCCAATACTTCAACTCACCCGTTACTTCAGGATGGCTCATGTCGAGATCGCAACCCATCAGGTAGTCGAAGTTACCGTTCTCTAGGTCAACGTTGCGATCGAACTCTTTGCCTTTAAGCAGGTATACCGCAGACTCAGAATCGTTATAGGCGTTGTAGTCGATCGCGTCAAAGTGCCACCAATGCCATTTCATGCTGGAGTATTTGTCGCCGCGACCAGGAAACGTAAAGTGTGTCCAGGCTTTGATCGTCTGATATTCACCAATGGGGGTGTTGCGATTGTCCATGCTGAAGGGCGTTGCTTCTGCCTCTTCTTGTTCGTCAGCTCCCAGCTTGTGATTCAAGACGGCATCAGCATAAACCCGAATGCCTGCTTTCTGCGCCACTTTGATCGCGTGCAGGTACTCTTCTTTCGTCCCGTACTTAGTGCGTACAGAGCCTTTCTGGTCAAATTCGCCCAGGTCAAACAAATCATAAACACCGTAGCCCACATCGTAGCCGCCGCCTGTGCCTTTGCAAGCAGGTGGCAGCCAGACAGAAGTAACACCAACCTTTGCTAAGGCTTCTGCCGCTTCAGCAAATTGCTTCCAAAGTTCACCATCAGGCGGAATATACCAGTGGAAGTACTGCATCATCACGCCGTTTGTTTCAGACATCGTAGTTATCCGGGTAGAAGTAGAGTTTAGGCAAATTTAATTTCGCTCGTAGTCGATCGCATCCAAAGGCAAACTGCCCTTCACGCTGGTGTTGAGATGTTCCCAAGTTTACTAAAGTTAATTTTGCTGTAATAGCAAAGTAATTGGAATCGCTGCACCTTACAATCCCTCAAGCGAAAGATTTAGTGTCACCCCTACTGCGAAGGAGATCACCGTAACATCGACCTGTGATGCTCTTTACAAGGAAAATCTTGGCTTCGCATCGCTTAGAGTTGTCGCACTAGGCAACCTTGACTATGAGATTAACCACAGCAATGAACTGATCTGCTTTTGGAACTGCCTTACTTTGACTTCAAGGCATCGGTTGCAGCATCAGTCGCCAATTCTTGCGCCAAGTTTTCCTGAAGGGCTTCCAGGACTTCGAGCGGATCGGCGGCTGTTTGCATGGCTTCCGCTTCTAAATCCGGTCGATTAATCACATCCGGTAGATCGGTGCGGAGTTCTTCGAGCAAGGCAATGACTTTGGCAAGCTTTTGTTCTGAAAGCAAATTAAGCTGTAGCATCAGTTGCGATCGCTGTTCGGCGAACTTTTCTTGTCGCGCTTGACGTACGAGTACCCCGGTCGAGATGAGTAAGGCAGACATGTCTAGACCCTCCTGCGACCATTGAAAGGGTGGCAGAAACGGTGGCAAAAGACCCACTTGAGTCAGCAGGCTGCCGACAATCCAGCACAAAAAGCCTACTAGCAAGCTGTACAAAAACCTGGGTTGCCCAAAAAAGGTTGAGATCTGCTCCAGTGACTTCTGATGAGCGGGTAACTCTTGCGCTTCCTGACGATGCAGTGAAATGATCGCGTCAATACTCTGGGCGATCGGATCGGGCAGTGGTGCCGTCAACACCCTCGGCGGATGGGACTGGAAGTTAAACTCAGTTAGTTCAACTACTAGGTGCTCATCGCTCGTTTCTTCAGCCTTCATCATTAGGTAGGCACCAGTTCGCCGGGACGCAGCTTCGACCACTTGCCTTTCGATTCGGTAAAGCTCAAGCAGCCCACCACATCCCACTCCATTTCAATCACGTCGCCATCATGACGAATATTCACGTTGATTGTTGGCTCTGTGGCTTCAAAGTCGGGCGTTTCAGTCAAGTGAGGCTGCTGGTGCTGATGCTCGACTGCATTGTAGGTGGTGCAGCGATCGACGTAGTGACAGTGGATGCAAATACACATGGCTTTATTTCTCGCATCGAAGTGTGAACACTCAGAATGTCAGATGCTTTTCTGTTACTCTAGCTCAGGCGCACTTATCATGCAGCGGTCAGTCGGTTGATTTTGGTCGCACTGCTTTTTGCTTTCATGTGCACGAAGCCTCTGGCAGCGTTAGGCTGTGATGAGTTAGCTAAGGTCTGGAGCCACTGGCTACTAAGTAAATGGTCATCAGTAAACAGGGCTTTTCGTAGGATGGGTTAGCAATAGCGTAACCCATGCTGCTAAAGGATTTGATGTGTTGCGGCTATGCCTTTAGCGAAGCCATGCTGCAGGCTTTACACATCCTACGTTTAATGAGGGCGACCGACTTAGAGATGCAGCCAGTTTATGTTGTCAGCGATCGTTGGATTAGACGGGATTGAATCAGCGTTTAGATTTAGAGTATCAACTAAGTGTTCCGGCAGTGTCTTCTGCGCTTTCTCCTAAAACCTGGCCCTTTAGCCTGGAGTGGTTGCCACACTCGGCTTGTTTGGTGGGCGGTACGGTGCGAGATGCGCTGTTAGAGCGAGAAAGTGAGTATTTAGACCTCGATTTTGTGTTGCCTGTGGGCGCGGTCGAAACAGCACGGGCGATCGCTCGTCACTACAAAGCAGGTTTTGTGCTGCTGGATGCCGAGCGTCAGATTGCCCGTGTGGTCTTTGAGCAGGGTACGGCAGATTTTGCCCAGCAGGTTGGCTCTACGCTAGAAGCTGATCTGGAACGACGGGATTTCACGGTCAATGCGATCGCCTACAACCCCCATACGGATCAGCTTCTTGATCCGCTTCAGGGCTATGCCGATCTGCAAAAGCACCAGCTTCGGATGATCTCGTCCGAAAACCTGCGGGATGATCCCTTGCGTTTGTTGCGAGCTTATCGGCAGGCAGCACAGCTTGGCTTTACGGTCGAGGCTGAGACACGCCTGGTGATCCGTGACCTGGCACCCCTGCTGCAACGCATTGCGGCCGAACGGGTGCAGTCAGAACTAAACTACTTATTGAGTTCGGCACGAGGCTCAACCTGGCTCACAATGGCGTGGCAGGATGCACTGCTAGATGATTGGTTTCCTGCTGCAACGGCTCAAAGTTTAGCGTTGGTCGGCGCGATCGACCATGCGGCGACACTGCTACAAGAAACCTTGCCTGACTTTGCCTGGGAACTGTTCAGCCGTATCCGGCAGGGTACTAAAAAGCAACGCCAGCAAGCGTCTAAGGGGGCTGCCGAAGCACTGCTGCCATCACCCTTACCAGTTGTGTCGGGTTCTACGCGCACCTGGCTCACCACTGCCAAGCTCACTAGCTTGCTGCCTGCCAATCTGGCTCAAGCCGAAGCACAACTGTGGCGGCTGAAGTACAGCCGTACCGATATACAAGCGGTTAGCACTATTCTCAAATGCCTGCCGCTGTTATGTGCTGCCCGTCCACTTGATCACCGTGAGACCGATTGGAATCTGCAACCGCTTGCCCAGCTTGACCTGTCGTTGCGGGAGCAATATGAGTTTTTTCAACTAGCAGGGACGACTTTTCCCGCGATCGCGCTCCTGGCGATCGCGATTGGTACACCCGTAGCCGCGATCGTGCCACTAGTAAACCGCTTTCTTACACCCGGTGATCCCGTTGCTCATCCCACGCCCTTGCTCACAGGGCAGGATTTGATGACAGCTTTGAACTTGCCTGCCGGGCCGCGTATTGGCAAGCTGCTAGCAGCCATTCAGCTAGCCAGAGCAGAAGCAAAAATCACGACATCGATCGAGGCACTGCAATTAGCCGAAACACTGGTTCATCACTACGATCGATGAGTTACAGCGATTCTCAGATGGGTAAACCACAGGTGGGAGTGGATGGGTTGATGAGTGGATGGACAGGAGTGTGGCTCATGCAAGTGAAAACGGCTGTAAAACCATACCCACCCCCTTCCTCTTCACCCTCCCACCCTTTACCCTCTTACCCCCTCACCCTTCACCCTCCTCCCCTTTCACTCTTTCACCCTTCACCCTCCCACCCCTTCACCTCCTCACCCTCCCTCCCGTTCACGCCTTCACCCTTCCACTAAAACCCACACAGTAATAGGATGAAGCTGTGAGCAAAATCATGTAAGCCGAATTTATGACTGCTGTTGACGATAAGACCGTTGTTCGTGAGTATTTCAATGCCACTGGATTCGATCGCTGGCGCAGAATTTATGGGGATGGCGAAGTTAACAAAGTGCAGCTCGACATCCGCACGGGGCATCAGCAAACGGTCGATACGGTGCTGAACTGGCTACATGCAGATGGCAATCTGGCGCAACTGTCAATCTGTGATGCGGGTTGTGGTGTCGGCAGTCTCAGCATTCCCCTGGCAGAAGCAGGCGCAACGGTTTTCGCTAGCGATATTTCTGAAAAAATGGTGGGCGAAGCGAAAGAACGATCGCAAGCCACGCTAGGGCAATCAACTAATCCAACCTTTGCAGTGCAAGACTTGGAAACGCTGAGCGGTCGCTATCACACCGTCATTTGTCTGGATGTGCTGATCCACTATCCGCAAGACAAAGCCGCAGCCATGATCAGTCATCTCAGTTCTCTGGCAGAATCGCGGCTCATTCTCAGCTTCGCGCCCAAAACCCTTGCTTACAGTTTGCTCAAAAAGATTGGCGATTTCTTCCCTGGTCCCAGCAAAGCCACTCGCGCCTACCTGCATCGTGAAGCCGCAGTCGTAAAGATCCTGGAAAGTCAGGGCTGGACGGTACAACGCAACGCCATGACCAAAACGAGCTTCTACTTTTCGCGTTTGCTCGAAGTCACAAGAGAGAAGCGACTCTCTTGAAAATCAAGCCAATCATGCAGGTTACTTTGGGGGTGGAGGGGGTAGAACCCCCTGCCTGAAGGCAAAGCCCCCAAACCCCTCTTTTACAATTAATAGTGGCTACCGACTTATGGCAACGACAAAAATTAGAAAGACACCCGGCATCTGCAACGGTGCGGCTTGTATCGGTCGGACGCAAATTCCTGTGTGGCAGTTGGTCGCTCTGCGTGCTCAGGGATGCTCTGACACAAATTTGCTCAACGATTACCCACAGTTAACCCGAGACGACTTGAAAGCAGTCCACACTTACTACGCTCAGAACACTGAAGAAATCGATGCCGCGATCGCGGCAGAGCAATGAGAGAATTAGCGTCAACGTTTTAATCCTGAGCTTCGGTCTTCGTGACGACAGCGTGGCGTACAGACAACCAGACCGTCATTGTACTCACTGCCGCCGCTGCCACAATCGCGATCGCAATCACCATCTCACTTTGGGCACTGGTTGAGAGCAGCAGATCGATCGCTAACATGCCGGTCGAACAGCCCCAGATGATGGCTGTGGCAGGAACGCCACCACGAGCAGAATGGCTTGAGGCAGCTTGAGGGGAAGAGGACATACTGTTTGAATTTTATTGTCGTTGATCATCGCCGTTGATATAGCTATTGCCACCGCGCTTAGGACATTGGGATCAAAGGGGGTGTGGGGGCTTCGTCCCCAGCCAGGGGTTCCACCCCTGCACCCCGTCCTAACCAGTATGGCTACGGCTATACATAAGGAAAGCCGAAGCTAAGGGATATTGCCACGTTCGATCGCCAAGAACAATGCCTCTAGACAGTTCTTGTCGTTAAGCCTCCAGCCTACAGCGATCGTTTTTGTCCCCCTCAAATCCTTTGAATAAATTATTCAAGCTAATTTTTGGGGTGTATTGCAGTACCTAACAATTGATAGTGGCATGACCTACCGACTGTACCCTCGCTCTTGCGGCATCGCCTCTAAGCCACGATCGCTCAAGACGTAGCAGCAGTACCACTGGGCGTTGAGCAAGATGATCGCCAACAGAAAGTGCCGCCATTTGAAGAACGTTAGAGAAGCTCTTTAGCTCAAGTTCAGAGAAATTATGCTTTTCTCCCCTGTCAGTCTTAAAACATATAGCAGTCGACAAGAACGTTAGGACACTTGAAGCTTCCTTTGAGCAAGGACTTTCCTTCATCCTTCATCCTTCATCCTTCATCCCTCATCCCTCATCCCTCATCCTTCATCCTTCATCCTTCATCCTTCATCCTTCATCCTTCATCCCTCATCCCTCATCCTTCATCCCTCATCCTTTTGCCACTGGCAATGACGAAGCGCTACCTTGCTCGCTACTGACGTGCTGTAAATTTGTGAGTACTCTTGCACAAATTTCTGATCGAGCCGTTGGCGGCATTAGGATAAATCTCATGAAAGAAACTGAGTTCACAGCTATTTTTGAATCCCTCACGGCTCGACAGCGCAAAGTGATCCAGCACTTTTTAGCAGCAGAGAGTGATGAGGCGATCGCGGCGGTACTTTATGTTGAACCCTCAACAGTACGGCGACATTTAGCAAATCTTTGCAAGGAGTTTGGTTTCAGTAACACTGCGGGAGAACACTATTCCTACCGCGATGAATTGCGAAACTTATTTCTGCACTTTCGTCCTGAAATGATGAAGCCTCTGGTCATGAGTCAGCAATCAAAACCACTGCTTGACCTGGAATTTCCGGGTAGCCCTATGGCGATCGATTCTCCCTTTTACATTGCCCGATCGCCGATTGAAGAACGCTGTGCTAAAGAGATTAGCAAACCGGGTGCACTCCTTCGCCTTCGCGCCCCTCAACGGATGGGCAAAACGTCTCTACTGCACCGTGTGATGGCAGCGGGAAAGCAACTGGGTTATCGATCGTTGCGGCTAGACTTACGGCAAGCAGAGCCAACTTACCTACAAGATCTGGACAGCTTTTTGCAATGGTTTTGCCAGAGTCTCAGCCTTAAATTGGGGATCTCTCCTCAACTCGAAGCGTATTGGGATCGCGATCGTTTCGGTAGCTTAGTGAGCTGCACAACCTATGTGCAGGGATATTTATTAGAGCAACTGGAGCAAGGCTTGCTGTTAGGTCTGGATGAAGTGGATTGGCTATTTGAATTTCCGGCGATCGCAACTGGCTTTTTTGCCCTCCTACGAAGCTGGCACGAAGAGGCGAGTAACCTGGAAGTGTGGCAGCGTCTACGTTTGGTTGTCGTCCATGCAACAGAAGTCTACATTCCACTGAATCTCCATCAATCTCCGTTTAATGTTGGGTTGCCCATACGCCTGCCAGAGTTCACCCTCGAACAAGTGCAGCAATTAGTGCAAGCCTATGGGCTGTCCTGGTCAACTGCCAAAACGACCAAGTTAACGGCTTTAGTGGGTGGGCATCCCTATCTGTTGCAACTGGCACTCTATCATTTGCAGAATGGCGAACTGACGTTGGATGAACTGCTGCAAACTGCCCCCACTCAGGGGGGGATTTATAGCAGTGATCTCCGCCGCCACTGGCAAGTTCTACAAACCTATCCAGAATTAATGAGCGCCTTGCAAACGGTGATTCAGGTTGAAGCTGCCACTTTAGACCCGTTACTAGCTTACAAACTCGAAAGTATGGGCTTGGTGCAGTTACAAGCCAATCAAGCCAGGGTTAGTTGTGAATTATATCGACAATATTTTGGTGAACGCAGCTCATGAACGTACATCTAGCAGAGTATGAATATCAGGTTGGGGGGAGCTTGCGGGTGGGTGCGCCCAGTTATGTCACCCGTCAGGCAGACCAGGATCTTTATGAAGCGTTAAAAGCCAGACAATTTTGCTATGTACTAAACAGTCGGCAAATGGGCAAATCGAGCTTACGGGTGCAAACAATGCATCGCCTGAAAGCCGAGGGCATTACCTGCGTTGCGATCGAGGGGTTTGGGGAGCAGTGGAACGGTAAATGCACTTAAGGCTCAAGTCCCTCTGCAATCACCTGATTACGCGCGAGCAAACGCGAGACCGTAGACGGATGCACATTGAACAGGCGAGCCGCATCGGCAGCGGTCTTTTGTCCTGAAGCCACCAAGTGTTGGATTTCTTTTTCCTGGTGTGCTTTGAGTTTGGGGCGGCGACCGCCAACGCGCCCTTCCTTTCGAGCCGCATTCAAGCCATTACATGTACGTTCGCGTAACATGGCGCGCTCGAACTCGGCAAAGGCACCAACCATTTGCATCATCATGCGACCAGCCGGCGAAGTGGTCTCAATGGCTTCCGTTAGACTCTGAAAGCCCGCTTCGGCCTTTTGGATTTTTTCCATCAAGGCCAGAACATCTTTCAAGGAACGTGACAGACGATCGAGCTTCCAGACCACCACTACATCACCCTTGCGTAGTTGACCCAGTAGACGATGCAATTCAGGTCGCTCCCAACGACCGCCTGTGGCAGTCTCCTGAAAAATGAGTTCACATCCAGCAGCCTTCAGCGCCGCAATTTGAGGTCCAGCGTTCTGCTCCTGAGTTGAAACCCGTGCGTAACCAATGAGCATCATTGCAAAAACCTGTTGCCAATGGTTGTAATAATGCAATACGTTTATGCAACAGGCTATGGGTCTATTTTAGGTGAGCTTCGCATCGTTGCACAAACGAACGTTTGCGCAACGATGGAAACCCCATAAACGCAACAAGATGCCAGTTCAATTTCTCACTGCCGGTCAACGTGCCGACTATGGTCGCTATGTCGCCGAACCAACGGAGGTAGAGCTGAATCGTTATTTTTACCTGGATGACGCTGACCTCCAACAACTTCGTGGGAAGCGCGGCGAACACAATCGGTTGGGCTTTGCTGTCCAGTTAACGGCGGTGCGTTATCTTGGACGCTTTCTTGATGACACAACTCAGGCACCGCCCAACGTCTTGAGTTTGTTAGCGAAACAGCTCGGTCTGACGGATGCGAACTGTCTAGCGGGTTACCGCGATCAGCGCCAGCGGTTGCGCCATATCGAAGAAATTTGTCAGAAATACGGCTACCGAGAAATCAATGCGCCTTTCGCTGGGTACCAGTTGACGCGTTGGCTTTATGCGCAATGCTGGACCGGTACTGACCGGCCTATCGTGTTGTTTGAGCGAGCGACTTCCTGGTTACTGGCGCACAAGGTTTTACTGCCTGGAGCGAGTACACTAGAACGCTTCATCGCCAAGCTGCGATACCGTGTGGAACAACGCCTGTGGCATCGGCTCGGACAGGGAATTTCCAAAGAGAGCCAACTCAAGTTAGAAGCTTTGTTGTCAGTTCCAGAAGGCAATCGGCGGTCTTGGTTTGACCAATTGCGGACAGGCCCGACAAACATTAGTGGGCCCCTCGCTGGTGCGTGCTTTGGATCGACTCGAAATGATCAGAGGTCAAGGTATCACTTTTCCTCCAGCAGGTTCGATTCCTCCCAGCCGGATCGCGGCCTTAGCGCGGTTTGCCTCTCGTGCCAAGGCGACTGCAATCAGCCGGTTAGCAAAACCCCGGCGCTTGGCGACTTTGGCAGCATTCATGCGGACACTCGAAGCTTCTGCCCAGGACGATGCTCTGGATATTCTGGTCGGTTTGCTGCACGAGATCTTCAGTAAGGCGGAAAAGGCTGACCAAAAAGCTCGCTTGCGCAGTCTTCGCGATCTGGATGCAGCAGCCACTACGCTGGCTGAAGTTTGCGCTTTGTTACTTGATCAATCGTTGAACGACAATGAGGTGCGGACTAAAATTTTTGCGCAATTTCCACGCGAGGGACTAGAACAAACGCTGCAAGACACCTATGCTTTGGTACGCCCGCCAGATAATGTGTTCTATCACGAGCTTCAAGAGCGCCACCGGCGCGTGCGCTTATTCCTTCCTAAGCTGCTTCAGCACATCCATTTTGTGGCTGCGCCCGCTGGCGAGAATACGGTTGCTGCGTTGACCTATCTCCGGCAGCATCACCATCGTCGCCAATTTGATGACACCGTGCCGCTGGATGTGGTCAACAAAGCTTGGCGGCGATACGTAATTCTAGACTCGGAAAAGAAAACCGTGGATCCACGCGCCTATACATTCTGTGTGCTGGACCAACTGCGCCTCGCGTTGAAGCGCCGTGATGTTTTTGTGACGCCAAGCTGGCGCTATGCCGATCCGCGTAGCGGGCTCCTTTCTGGAGCGGCATGGGAAACGGCTCGGCCAATGATTTGTCGCACATTGGGTCTTGATTCTGACCCCAAACCCGTTTTAGAGACACTAACGCGTGAACTGGATCAGACTTATCGCGCTGTACTCGCTCGGTTACCAAAGAATCCGGCGGTGCGCTTTGAGGGTATGCCTGGCAAAGAGGAATTGATTCTCAGTCCGCTCGATAAAATCGAGGAACCAGACTCACTGATTACATTGCGCAAGGCAGTGGCTGAACGGATGCCACGCGTTGACTTACCGGAAATCTTGCTAGAGATCGCCGCGCGTACTGGCTTTACTGTCGCCTTTACTCATGTCAGCGAACACTCCGCTCGCGCCGCGGGCTTGACCACCTCCCTGTGTGCAGTCTTGCTTTCGGAGGCGTGCAATACCGGCATGGAGCCGCTAGTCCGTGACGATGTTGCCGAGTTGCGGCGTGACCGACTGACTTGGGTCAGCCAGAACTATCTACGTGATGACACATTAGTTGCGGCCAATGCAAAACTTGTAGTGGCACAACATCGCTTGGCACTGGCTCAGGTATGGGGCGGCGGTGAAGTCGCCTCTGCGGATGGCATACGATTCGTGGTACCGGTCAAAACGGTTCATGCCGGATCGAATCCAAAATATTTCGGTGTTGGTCGTGGCGTGACCTATTACAACCTGGTGTCTGATCAGTTCACGGGCTTACATGCAATCACTGTACCGGGTACGCTGCGTGACAGCCTTGTCTTGCTATCGGTTGTACTTGAACAAGAAACGGAACTGCGCCCGACACAGATTATGACCGATACCGGCGCTTATTCAGATGTGATGTTTGGTACTCTTCAGATTATTAGGGTATCGTTTCAGTCCACGACTGGCTGACGTTGGAGGCACCCGCTTTTGGCGCATCAATGCCGATGCTGATTATGGTTCGTTCAATCACATTGCCCGTCAGAAGGTGAATCTGGCACTGATTGCCCAATATTGGGACGATTTGCTCCGTCTAGCGGGCTCTCTCAAACTCGGAAAAATCTCGCCTGCCAGCATCATACGCACTTTGCAAACTGGTGATCGCCCAACCAGACTGGCGCAGGCTTTGGCTGAATTCGGACGCATCGACAAGACGCTCCACATGCTTACTTACATCGACGATGAAGATAAGCGGCGCGACACGCTCATTCAACTCAATCGGGGAGAGAGTCGCCATAGCTTGGCGCGCGAAGTCTTTCATGGCAAACGCGGCGAGTTACACCAGCGCTATCGCGAAGGACAAGAGGATCAACTCGGTTCGCTAGGCTTGGTGACCAATGTGATCATCTTATGGAACACGATTTATATGGAGGCCATACTGCACCAACTTCGCAGAGAAGACCACGTAGTGCTGGATGCTGACGTGGCTCGACTATCGCCGTTAATTTATGGGCATATCCACATGTTGGGACGTTATTCTTTTGCAGTCCCAGAGGCGGTTTCTAGAGGCGAATTGAGGACGCTGCGCAATCCATTGGAGGAGCCTTAAGTGCATTTACCGTTCCACTGCTCCCCAAACCCCAGGATGGTGGTTTCAGTCCCCTTACGGGGAAGTGGTCTTGCGACCTTCTCCTGATCCAGCGCCGCGACGATCGCCAACTCCTTGTTTCAGTCCCCTTACGGGGAAGTGGTCTTGCGACGCATGAAGCGGCTACGCAACCACACCGAGGCGTTTGCAGAGAGTTTCAGTCCCCTTACGGGGAAGTGGTCTTGCGACAAGTGGGGAGGTTCGGTTGAAGATGGCATTGCCCACGTTTCAGTCCCCTTACGGGGAAGTGGTCTTGCGACTTGAAGGCACTGGGAGTAACATTCTTTGAGCCATTCATTCTCGTTTCAGTCCCCTTACGGGGAAGTGGTCTTGCGACTCGGTCACAAGCCCTAGCGAAAGGTGGAAAATCTCAGAGTTTCAGTCCCCTTACGGGGAAGTGGTCTTGCGACTTTACGTAACAATGAAGGAATTTACTCATAAATTCAAAGTTTCAGTCCCCTTACGGGGAAGTGGTCTTGCGACGCCTTAGCGACGAGAACCGTGTATGTTGACAAAACCGGTTTCAGTCCCCTTACGGGGAAGTGGTCTTGCGACAGTGTTGAAGCTTGGCAATCTCCCCCCGTCGCAGGGCATTGTCCCAGGTTTCAGTCCCCTTACGGGGAAGTGGTCTTGCGACATGCGACAGGGTGCGACAGTTTGAGGGGTGAGAGTTTCAGTCCCCTTACGGGGAAGTGGTCTTGCGACTTTCTGTAAATTGTCTCACATTACCTGACTCTCGGTTCTGAAAACGTTTCAGTCCCCTTACGGGGAAGTGGTCTTGCGACATTAATTACTTTACAAAACATGAAAACTGCAACAACTGTTATGTTTCAGTCCCCTTACGGGGAAGTGGTCTTGCGACCACTTAGCCACCCGCAGCAGTTGCGCGACGTTTTCCGCCTTCAGTTTCAGTCCCCTTACGGGGAAGTGGTCTTGCGACTTTTCGCGGTTTTTTGCCATGACACCCAAAGTTTTTCTGTTTCAGTCCCCTTACGGGGAAGTGGTCTTGCGACCGGCACCTTGCCGCCAAACGTGTGCGGAATCAAGCGGTGTTTCAGTCCCCTTACGGGGAAGTGGTCTTGCGACCGGAGGGACGTTTAGTCAGCATTGACGAAGCGTTGCGTTTCAGTCCCCTTACGGGGAAGTGGTCTTGCGACCTTTGTAGCGATCGCGCACGGTGGTGCGGGTTTTCGTCAGTTTCAGTCCCCTTACGGGGAAGTGGTCTTGCGACACCAGCGATACGGCGTTGGTTTTAGAAGCCGCTTTTCCCAGCAAGTTTCAGTCCCCTTACGGGGAAGTGGTCTTGCGACGTTCGCAGGGTGATCCCTTTAAACTTAGAATTATTGGGATGGTTTCAGTCCCCTTACGGGGAAGTGGTCTTGCGACTGCTTTAAGGCTCCAGACTTTGCAAAACCTTTAATCGAAGTGTTTCAGTCCCCTTACGGGGAAGTGGTCTTGCGACTCCCTCTGGCACTCCAAAAACAGCCGTAAACGTTTTTGTTTCAGTCCCCTTACGGGGAAGTGGTCTTGCGACTGCTTTAAGGCTCCAGACTTTGCAAAACCTTTAATCGAAGTGTTTCAGTCCCCTTACGGGGAAGTGGTCTTGCGACTCCCTCTGGCACTCCAAAAACAGCCGTAAACGTTTTTGTTTCAGTCCCCTTACGGGGAAGTGGTCTTGCGACATGCCAGAAATCTTGTCCCAATTGTTTACCCCTCTTTGTCTATAGTTTCAGTCCCCTTACGGGGAAGTGGTCTTGCGACTTGCCGAAGACGAGCAACTGCTGCAACTCAAGGAAAGAATGGTTTCAGTCCCCTTACGGGGAAGTGGTCTTGCGACGATAGTGAGAATGGGGTTGGCGGCATCAATATGGGTTTCAGTCCCCTTACGGGGAAGTGGTCTTGCGACAGCGGTGGATGCGAAACCGCGCGGACGTGATGGAGGTTTCAGTCCCCTTACGGGGAAGTGGTCTTGCGACTCTACTTTGGCTGTCAATCTTGAGGGTGCCATCCCGTTCGTGTTTCAGTCCCCTTACGGGGAAGTGGTCTTGCGACTTCAGGTAGGGAGTCGCCATCTAGGTAAGAAGCAGCAGACGTTTCAGTCCCCTTACGGGGAAGTGGTCTTGCGACAACTGGATTGCCGAAAACGGTGTCGATCGACTGCTTTAGTTTCAGTCCCCTTACGGGGAAGTGGTCTTGCGACAAGATGCGGATCTTACTCGCGCAAATCTTCAATACGGTTTCAGTCCCCTTACGGGGAAGTGGTCTTGCGACTGGCGATCGCTCCCATCGCTTCCTTCTGGTTTTACCTGCATAGTTTCAGTCCCCTTACGGGGAAGTGGTCTTGCGACTAGCCCGACCAGTAAGCATCGGTGCGGGGACTGGCAAAGGTTTCAGTCCCCTTACGGGGAAGTGGTCTTGCGACGTTGGGCAGCAAGCTCTGGACGATCGCTACCTTCGGTTTCAGTCCCCTTACGGGGAAGTGGTCTTGCGACGGTACAACGTGCCGATCCAAACCATCTCTCTCAAAGGTTTCAGTCCCCTTACGGGGAAGTGGTCTTGCGACAGCGCCTCCCAGAACTGCGGCTGGGTAAGCGCCCCTGGACGAAAATCGACGCAGGTCATTTTTGAGGTGCTGCGGATGCCCAAAACTAGACTGATCTGATTCATGCAGGAGCCTGAAACCTCTGCTGCATCGGGCATCGACGCAGGTCAACGAACGTATGCGGTTTTCGAGGATCGAGGGGGGTGCGTCGATGAGACGATACCAAACAAACTAACCGATCACGGCTGGGCTGTCAAATTTAGATAATGTAGGCTTTTGGCGGTGGTTCTGGGAGCGGGCGATCGACGTATGAGGCTAGGTCGTGTATAACCTTGCTGCCCATCCCAAAATTTGGATCAGGGCATTGCCATCGACCGGGAGGTCTTGTAGCTGGGTGCGGCAGATGTACTCGATCGTCTGGTAGTGCTGCATCGATTTACCGCTGCGGACTTCGCCATGCTGGCTGAGGGTGCCAAGATAGGCAAACAAGCGATCGCGATCCACTGTGACTTTGCGGTTACGGAGCCAGCACAAATACGCGACGACCTTTTTGAGTTCATTCCCATCGGTGTCCGTGTGTGAGATGTGTTGGGCGATCGTCTCTGCGGCTTGCCAATAGGTCGGGATCATTTCGATCGTCATGCATTAGCTCCTGGTTGTCGCAAGATGTCCCGCAGTTGCTCCAATTGCCTTTTGTGAATCAGTGTCGCGTGAGCCGCTTTGACGGCATCTGTCAATACGGATTTTGATGGCGGACGCTGTGGAGTGGGGTGGTAGTCTAAGTAGCGAGCCTGGGTCAGTGAGTCACCTTTGATGATCGAGTGTTTAACCAGTCGGACTTTCACACCGCCTAGCCCTTTGCCCTTTCCAGCTCCAAGCTTGAGGGCAAAGGAATAATTAGGATCGTTGGGGTCATCGGGATTCAGTCCTAATGCAACGCATAAGGCACCCACTTGGGCAAGGGTGAGGTTAGAGAAGCGGAGCGTGGTAAAAAAAAGCGTGTCGATCGGGGCTTGCTGGATGGGACTGGGCGGTTTGTCTGGTTCTGCTGGTCGCTTACCAGGAGCGTGATTAACCGAGTTACTAGCCGAAGGGTGAGGGGTTTCATGGCGGTAAAACTTGCGACCATTGCCAGAGCGGGGCTGAAACATGGGCGGCAGATAGCCCATTTCAAGGGGTCGATCGCCCACTGCATCCGCGATCGAGATTAAACCCTGAAACCCCAGGGCACCAAATACCAGTTCGGCGGGAGAAAGTTTAGAAGTGCGACGCTCTTCAAGCCACTTACCTTCAACTTTGTTCGGTTTATGATTGCCGGATGGCTTTGTTCCTTCTACACCAACGCTACTATTAGTAATGGTTTCGTAGACAGCGCGCAGACAGCCTTTCAACGAGGTGCCTTGCAGGATGGGGTTGCCGTTTGAGTCTTGCCCCATAACGCGGATCAGAGGTATGGCGACTCCAACATCGCTCCCCATCGCTGTAATCCCCGCCGCAATAAAAATAGGGGTAAGGGCGGTGAGTTCTAACGCTAAGGAGCCATGATAGCGATCGGCATGGAGGCGATCGTGCCCCACGAGCGGATTACGGGATGGTGCCTCTGTCGGGAAGGGAATAAAATCAACCGAGCGATCGACTTCCATAGGGGTTACAGTTGAGCAGGGCTGGCTTCTAAAGTCTGAGGTGTCTGTATTGTGAGCGCTACGAAATGGACAATACCCGTCTCGGCATCGCGGAAATAGCGTTGCTGCATTTGCTTTTTCAGTTCAGTTGGGTAGCGAAACAGATTGGGATATTGAGGGGTGCGGCGATCGTGCAGCAAGGCAGGATGGTCTTCGGTCTGCCACTGACGCTCGATCGCTGTAAAGGTCTTGGTATCAGCAGGTGAGCGCTGTCCTAACCAGAGCACTTCGTAGCCCTGCCGTCGCTGCTTCCAACGCAGTTCAACAGTAGGATTAAACAGTTGCCCTACAGGACTAAGTTGATGGGGCAGTATGGACTGAATGCCACTGACTTGATGGAGCGATCGCAGAAAAAAGAAGCTGTTGGGTTGAATAGACTGCTCAATAAGTTGGCGGAGGTCTGCTTCAGTGGCAACACTAGCGTATGCAACATAGCCCACTGTAGCAGTGCTGCTAAGAGCCGTAGGATTCACATCAGTCATTTAGTCGCTCCTTGGGGTTGCACAACCGCTTTCCAAGCACGAACCGCTTTGACAAATAGATCGCCCTCGATCTCTACCTTGCCGCGCCATTCCATCTGTACTCCAAAGCCTAAATAGGCAGATTCAGCAGAAATCAATGTAGACTGTTTATCCGGGTAAGGGAATTGATAGACATTCGTATCGCGTGCTTTGTCTGCACTGCCCAGAAACTCGCCTGCACCCAATAAAGCGGTTTTTTCCCAAGTAACGGCTTCAGGCTTCCCGATGGCGTGAATGTGATCACCGTGCAATTCGCAAGTGGGATACTGCACGATCGCAGAGTGATACTCCACGCTGACGTTGCCTAACCCGCGTGATTTGCCAAAGCCAATCGCAAACCAGCCCTCATTCAAATCGCGCAAGACCAGTCCAATCAAACCTAACTGCGCCAGAGAGAAGTTTTTGAGATGAATGCGCGTCGCAAACGTGCCGCTGGTGCAAACCTGATAGTTAAATAGGGCGGAATTGGCTGCCGAACCTAACATACGATCGATCGCTACGCCATTCCGCTCTTCAATCACTGGAGAGATGGTGGAGTAGGCATCTTCAATGCGAATGCGGCTGGCAAGAGAGGTATTGCCAAACATCTGCTCAGTGAAGCTGGAGGCTTTGTAAACAGCCACACCACCAGACTTATCTCTGAGATGGTTATTCTCCCGCCCGGTGGAATCGTTTGCCCAGATGGTGCCTTGATTGGGTCGATCGCTCCCTACCGTTCTGACGATCCGTTCGGCATGGGCACGAATCGCCCCCTTAAGAGAACTACCAGGCAGATAAATAGTTTTCTCACCTTGATGGTAGGTTTCAACAAATTCCATATCCGCTTTCGTGGGGTCTGCTCCCTGCCGTCCCGACTTGATCAGAATCGGTCCTTGCGGAATCAGACTCAGATGGATGGTACATTGATTGACCAGTTGTTTATGCATGGCGATCGCTTCTTTATCTCAAGCAGTTATTGGGCTGGAGCACTATGGCGAAGTTTGGTAATGAGAGCCGTGCCCCAGGTCTGGTGCAGTGTCTCATTCGTCGCAATCTCTTCACCTGGTAACGGTTGAGTGGTGCTGGTGGCAATCTGCCGAATATAGTCCAAGACCTTTTCTCGATCGATGTCATTGGAGTCGGTCGATCTCACATCGTTCCACAGCATTTTTTCAATGTGCAATTCCACTTCGCCCAAACCTCTCGATCGTCCTCCACCTAAAGCAATCTGACGATTCTTGAACTGGTTTAGCCCTAACAGCACCAGTCCCAATTCCCAGTTTTCAGCATTTTCTAAAACGGCATAGAACCGAAACGGGGTTCCGGCAGGCACCACCTGAAACTCATAGAGTTTGCCGTTACTGGCAGTTTCAGTATCGCGATCGATGGCGACACCGTTCCGTTCCTGGTATTGCCCAAACCAAAAATCAGGTAGCACGGACAAGTCCGAGATCTGGAGTTTCCCCGCGAGCCAAGGTGCGCCAAAAACATAGGAAACTAAATCAGTACACTGAAGCTGTAGAAGTGCACGAGTTAATTGCTCGTCGTTGGCTTTATTTGCCTCCTTGATCGTTCGTACTTGATCGTTCATATCTTGGTCGGTCAAGGACGAAGGATCTCTGGCAAGTTTAGGATCAACGGCTCTGATAAGGCTTTCCAGGCGCGATCGCAAGGCTCCCTTGAAGCTGGCTCCTGGAATTAGGGGGCGATTCAGCACATCTTTGATAATAGGTAAATCCACACTGAGTGGATCGGTCGATCGTCCCGCACTAATGCGAAGTGCCGTTACGGTGGTGAGGGTGCCTGAGATTTCCAAGCGATTTCTAAACGTTTCAAACATACTGTGCGTTCCTATTCATAGTCCTTCTTTACGTTCGACATGATCGTGAGTGCCGTAATACCGCAATTCCAAGCCGTTCTCGACTTTGCGGCAGCTAATGCGTAGGCTGAGATTGACTCGAAAGTGATCAATGCCATTGGAGTCTTGATAGGGGCTGTAAGCAACCGATCGCAGTGCGCGAGTATCGCCATTGGCATCCTGAAGCGTTTGCGATACTTTGGCTAAATCTTGCTGTAGCTCTACTCGCTGCTTAGGAATTTTGACCTGATTGTAGTCAGCACGAAAGGTGTGGGTGTAAAGCAGTTTGGGAAATTGCAGTAAGTCTTTAGCTAACAATTCCGCTTTAGCTTCATTCCAGGTCAGGATGCCCCAAGTTGAGAGGACTTTTTTACCCTGATAGTCTCCCAGCATAGCTTCTGGGATGCCGTCCACCGCATCGGGCGATAACCCTGCCCCAGCATCCATCAGGGCAAGAGCCGCAGCATGGGGGGCTAGAAGCTGGGCATCAACTTTGATCGGCAGTCGTGGAATGGTAATTAACTCTGAGTTTTGCCCTTCAAAAATGTAGAGAATAGCATCGGCATAGAACATCCCGATCGTGTTCATATAACCCTGCAAGCTCTTGAAGCCTCCCACCATATTGAAGTACACCTTATAGGTATCCCACAACGGTTTGACGGTATTTTGCAACCAGACAATCAAATCATCAATCCCTTCAGCGAATGTCTGTGTCGTTGCCGTTGATAGACCAGCCGGGGTATAGCTGATAGCGGTTAAGCCGTGCGATCGCAAAAACTCTTCTACCACTTTTGCGGTCGTTTGTCCTTGAAGCGTATCTGTAGCGATCAGAAAATGTAAATCCTGTTTTCCTTGAGCTAAGTCTCCGTTATAAAGCCCATAGATGCCGTTGAGTTCGGCACTGGAACGGCGAATCTTGGCAATGTCGGCTTTGGCTAAGGACTCACGAGCACGCTCTTTGAGTGTGTGGATGATTGCTTTAACCCTCTCTGGTGTTTCTCCTTCGCAGTTTGCGTAATCTCGCAACTGCTGATTCCAACCCCGCTCTTCTTCGTTTTTCGGCGCAATCTGATTTGTTAATAAACTGGTTCCAACGGTTGAAACAATCACGTTTGGCATCATCGGTTCTCTCCGTTATCGTTTATGTTTTGGTTTGGGACGATTTCCTTCGGAAGAGCGATCGGGTCGAGCCGTCGGATCAGGAGTGGTTTTTGGCTCGGGTTCACTCCTAGTGTTATTATTTCTCGATCCACGTAATGCAGTATGTTCACGAACGAGATAGCCGAGGTAAAGCTGGGTTAATTTGAGATGTAAATCAGTAGCTTCCCGCAATTTCACTTCAGGTGTAAGGTATTTTCTAAGCCGGTCAGTCTCTGGCAAAGAAGATTCAATATTATTCAAGAGCAGATTTGCATCTTGCTCCAATTCATCGAGAGCTTCTACTAAAGCTGCACCAAACCTTTTCCCATCTTTTTGCCCCTCATAAGGACTTTTTAAGATTGCACTTACCTTCTCTGATCGATCAGAGCGACTTGTTTGATAGCCAATGTAGTTCTTAATAACTTCTAAGGAAGCTGTACGGTCTGTAGCCGTAATAAGCACATTTCTCAAAGGAGAACGTGTATCACCTTCCTGACCAATTCGGTAATTTTTTGCCAAATCCTGCATTCGCTTAATGATTACATCCAATTGATAGCGGGTTTCTCGCTCAATCAGAAGGGCAATCCGTTCTTTAGCAAGTGGGTCGGTGGTTTTAGTGTCAAGTTGGCTCATACGGCGTTCTCCCGAAAGATAGTGTGAAATTCATCGCAAAGGCGAACCTGACCAAAGCCTTCGGAGGGGCGATCGCCAATGCCCTGTATTTCCAGGTTGGCTAGTTGGTCAAGCCAAGGATCGTTCTGCCACAGTTCAGGCTGGGCAGTGCTAAACAGAAAGACTGCACCCCGACTGGTGATCAATTCCATTTCTTTCATTAGTCCCCAAGCAGCATTCCATCCAGAGCGGTAGTCATAGCTGCTGGAAGAGGCATGGAGTTGCAGGTCATCGTTTGCAAGGTCATGCTCGCGGATGAGCATCTCAGGAGAAACCACCATTGTGCGCTGCCAGCGATCGGTGAGAATGGCATCAGCTTGCAAATCGAGTGTGAAGAAGGTGCGATCGCCTGGAGACGTTTGCTCATCCGGTTGCATGACAGACCAGAGCGACCAGCGTTCCCTTAATGTTTGGTTGAATTGTTGAAGCCGCTGTTTCAAAGCACTTTTCTGAGCGTTTATTGCTTGAGCCTTTATTTCAGCCTTGATGTGAACCTGACCTAATCCCCGCGACGATCCGCCGCCAATCCGAAAGGTGCCTGAGTGTTGGTTAATGAAATGCTTCAGAGACTCTGCCAGGGCTTCATTTTGCACCCAAATACGGCTGCGATAGGCGACATATTCCCACTTTGGGTATTTGGCCTGCGTATGGCGAAGAAACGATTCATTCAACACTTCAATGCTGTAGAGCATCTCGTCTTGAGCAGTCGCACGGCGGCGGTTAATAGCTACACGGGTGAGGAAGCGGGTGGTGGTGCTGTGGCTGCGGTAGCGATGGGTGACAGATGAATCATTCGTGCGGCTATAAAAGCCACTAAAGGGTTCCACACGCCCATTATCTTTGGGGCAGCTTGGATCATAGGGATGATGGCACAAAGCGGCACAGTAGCGATCGATCAGCGTATCAAACACGCCCCCTTTTTGTTTTTCATCCGTTTTGCCATGAACCTTAAACCCAGGACTATCTTTAGAGCTAACAGCAGTTGCAGGTAGAGTATGGACTGGATCAGGCACAAGGGCAGCTTCGTGAGCATTCAAACGCGCGATCGCTGGATATGCGTTTTGAAAGACTGCTGCATCCGCATCCAGAAACAGGGTTTGAAAGTCGCCACCATCATTAGCCAAATCGGCATTGTGACGATCGGCAACTCGTAAGATTTGACCCGCAATCGCGCCTCGAATGACGCTACCGGGAATATAGGTTTCCGCTTCGCTAACTGAGCTGCCCGCTTTTTGTCGTCCAATAGCCAGGGGCGCTTTAGCCGTGATGGTAATTTCAAGACAGTGCATAGGAATCAAGGTTGGGTGGGGGGCATAAGACTTGACCAAGCGATCGAGGATTGTTCCTCGTCAGTTAGCGTGGGGCGTTGCCGCCAGTGGAGCCAGCCTAAACCGCCCGACTTGCCGCCCCCTAATGCCTGGATATGGGCGATCGCTACCAATAGCAAAAGTTCGGCATGGGGCGGACAATCGTGGAGCAAATGGATTTGTCCCTGGAACGGCAATCCTGCTCCAGCGGGGGAGGTTTCTAGATAAAAGAGCTTTTGGTCTTCAGCCGTTCTGCGGGCACGGTTGATTGAGACACCGGGACGCAGCACTTCGGGTAACTCGTCTTTACTGTAAGGGCAGATCAGGTCATCGACGATGATTCTGGACGGTAGGATGGGATCACCAAAAATCTGTGAAATCCAGCAGTGATAGCTTCCCGGATAACCAGGAACGCTGTAAGGCTCCCGAAACGCCTCTGGTATTTCATTAGACTCATCGGGCAGATAAAGCTTTTCAGCCAGCGGTGAATCGGGTATCCACCAGCCCAGACTGCGGGCAAGCTTTTCGCATTCGTGGCGGAGTCGTCCTTTGAGTTGAGAACCCGGAATGAGCAGTTGTCCCTGAGCATTGCGAATAATCGGTTTGTCGCTAAGGGAACCCGTTGAACCACCTGCGCCGACACACAGTGCCGTATCGATCACAGCTTCTAGGGTCCAGCTTAAGCGAATGAGCGATCGGGTCAATTCGTTGAGCGTAATCATAAGCAGACATATGACATGAGCACGGGATGAGGGGTGAACTATTGCCGCTGAGACCGGGAGGTTGCTTCTCTACGCGGCGACAGGGTGGAACGGTTTGGTCTGCTTGCATCGGCTTCGGGCACAAACGCGGATAAATCAACTAGTTCACGCCAGATGGTTTCATAGGTGCGATCGTCCACATCGGTGCGATCGCTCACATAGCGCCACGGGGCAAGTGTTCCATCATTGCTCTGTGCCCAGCACCAGGCATCTCTGAAGCTGGTGTCCAGAACATCACCCTGCTTTAAACGGGCACGAAAGTAGCTGTAGTTAAGCATGGCGGTCTTTTTACCCTGTTCCAACAGACTCCGAATCTGATAGATCTGTGAGCGGGGAAATTTGGAATTGTGCAAGGCTTTGACCGTTTGTAGCAAGCCGCCAATTTCGTGGAGAGTATAGGGTGCGCTGTAAAGCTTGATTGTGGGTTGACCGGGGCGATCGCGGGTTAACCCCTGCGCCCGAAACTCATCCACATTGGACGAGATCATCGTTACTGACTTCAGCACCAGAAAATCGATCGTTCCACCCAGATACTTCTCTTTTTTGAGCGCTTTTGCTTTACGTTTTGCCGACTTGAGCAATTGACCCACGAGACGATCGGCGTAGTAGATGGGCGTATTTTCTGCCGTAATCAAAACGCCAGCCGACATACTGAGTTGGCACTGTTGTTCCCTTCCGGTTGGTCTGAGTCTAGGATCTGGAGCACGATAGCGGTGGATTTGATCAGGATCATAATGTTGTGCTGCCTGATAAGCAGGATTGCGATGCAGGAGTTCCTGCTCAAAGGCTTCGCTAAGGGTTTTCGCCACGTCTAACCCTTTATCTGCAGGCACAATCAACAGCACATCATCACCGCCAATGGTGAGAATTTCAAACGGATGAATCCACACTGGAGCGTCCTTGTTTCCACGACTGGAGCGAGCATCAGGCCTATACCGAATGGGTTGGAGATGCCGCGCGATCGCGCGATACACAGCATATTCTGTGGCATGGAAAACATCGTCACTAAATTGCTGGTAAGCTTCGGGTGTTTTAATTGCTTTTTGAATGTAGCCTCCCATGTTGTTGCCATCGGCATAAATGTAGGCAACGAACCCTTCGGGATGGCTGGCGGCACCAATTTCTCGGAGCGATCGGGCTTCTTTAACATCCTTTAGTGGAAACCCTTTCAGTGGCTCAATATAGTGCTCGTAATCTTTTTGGGGGAAGGCGGCTAAGAACCTCTGCACCCAGCTCTCAATCTCGCCTGGTTGCCAGTTCCCAATTGCCCGTTCCCACCAGTCTTGGTTGCCAGTTCGTTTTGCTTGCTGCCCCATGATGTACTTCCGGGCAGAGGCTTCTGAAAACCGGGGATTATCCGGCAATTCGCTAATGCGAACGGTGCTGGAGCGGTGCCCGCTTTCATCTCGACTGAGATAGGCATGAGTTTCAAACATAGGGGGGCAAGCGCGGGTCTGGCTCCGACCAGAAAGAATGTTGCCGCTGCGCCGCTGGTTGAAGCGAGTGGCAAGGTGAGTGACCAGTTCGCTAAAACTTTTGCGATCGCTAAATTGCTGAATGTAGTCAGTTTCAGTTAAGGGCAGAGCATCTTTGGATCTGGACTGATCAAAGTAGGCTTTGAGGATGGGGGTTTCTGGATCGTCCAGGTAAGCTTGCAACCAGGGGTGACGCAGCCGACCAAAGCGTAGCTCCAGCAGGTTGAAGGTATTGCCCACGGCGGCTGAGTTTGCGGTTAGGGTTTCGCGGGTGTAGCACTGCTCGATCGCGTCTGACAATTGATGGATATACGCTGCTGGACAAAAGGCGAGAATGTTGCCCCCGGTTGAATAAATAATCAGTTCAGGGATGAGCGCCTTTGCTAAGTCGGGAAACGTCTGCTCAAACCAGGGGCGAACGGTAGAGGCAATGTTGGGATCGAAGAATGCTTTGAGGTCAACCAGGTTAATCCGATCGAGTAAAGCAGAGGCACCGCGAATATCTTGCAGGTCTGCTGCTTCAAACACGTATTGTTTGATTTTGGTAGCGCCGCCCAACACTAAGCCGATCGCGGTTTTTTCGTTGTAGAGTTCGCGGTATTGGTCTTGGAGTGCGTCTAATGTGCGGGGATAATTTTGTAGTGCAGTTGCATCCTTGGCTGGGACAATCGACTGAAGCGATCGCACCAACGTTAGAATGTCCTGCGCTTCGTTGGACAACTTAGCTGGGTTCACTTGCCCCTTTTTGAGCGCCTCTCGCAAGACCTGAAACTCTGGGCGGGGTTCTAGCCGATCGCCCCAGGCAAGGCACCAGGCGATCGCGGTGAAGGCTGTGTTTGAAGAATGAGTTGCCATAGGAAGACGCAAAGCGACCTAATTTACATGAATGTTCAAAGCAGTCAGGAATGTTCCGGGCGATCGTCTAAATGTTTGTTCAAGCCTCATGGCTGCGACGTAAAGCAGGAGCTATTTGATTGACCTTATTTTGTACGCAATCCGCACGCCCACAAGCTTGGGAGGAGTTGTCTGAGTCAGGTATTCCAGATGACGAGTCGGGGCAACACAAGCAAGCACTGCCCCAACGCTCATTGGCTTTGTACCGCCGGTAAAATCGACCAGCACATCGGCTTCAGCTAACCCTTTAGAGTCGGCGTCGGCGAAAATGGCATTCACTAGATGGAGAATGCTATCAGGGTCATCGGCATCGCGATCGTTTACGGTCAAGGTCAAGGGAGAACCGCTGGGGTCGGGGTTGTTGAGTGTATAGCTACCGTAGTAGAGATGCAGTTGATTTTCGTCGATGGCAGCTTCTAGCAAGCGTCGCTTCATGTCTCTGGCATGGGTGATAGAGGAGTCTGTGCAGATGACCCAGCAGTGTTGGAGGCAGGGCGTTTGCCCGTTGTTCCAGTGATGACGAATGGCAGCTTCGGCGGGAGAGTCATGTTTGGGACTCATGAGTACAATTAACCCAGGCGAGGTGCGCTGGAGGCTTGCTACAGAGGCGCGTGCAGGAACTTCGGTGCCGATGATGTGCCAGCGAGACAGCAGGGCACGGAACCCGCGTGCCAGGTTGGTGGCATAGATGAGAAACAAAACCAGAACAAGCAACAACAGCAAGATGTAGCCTTGCAACTGAGCTTTGCTGGTGATGCCCAGTTGGGTTTGCAGCCAGTCGCTAAGGTTGCCCCAAAAGAGTTGTGATAGCCCATCGGAGATGATGTTGAACAGGACGGTGCTGATCAGAAAGGTTGCTAAAAAGTTTTTGGTTGGATTGGTGACTGCCTCAAGGATGGGATTGCGTTTAGTGGGCATAGGCATAGGAGAAGGATGAAGAGCCAAACCTTTCGCTTTTTGTCTTTGCGAGAGAGTGTTTACAGTTTAGCCTGCTATTGGAAGATGCTACTTCCTAACAGTATCCCTAGCCTCAGCACAATGTTGACTGCCTGTGCCCAGGATGCAAGGATCGTGCTTTCGTAAAATGTCGTGCTTCAGCCCCATCGAAGGGAAAGGATTGTGCGACTTTAAAGCAGTTCAACGATCGGTTCGTGTGCTATGGTCTTCGTCCCCTTGCGGGGAAGTGGTCTTGCGACCTTTTGTTTCCCTAATGAGAGGTTTTTGCGATGTCATCTCAAAATCGAGTTTCAGTCCCCTTGCGGGGAAGTGGTCTTGCGACGGCATGAGTACCCTAATCCGTCCGTTTGATGCGATCAAAAATCTGTTTCAGTCCCCTTGCGGGGAAGTGGTCTTGCGACCCTCTCACCCCTGGCTCATGTCCAACCCGGTGACCAGATCCAGTTTCAGTCCCCTTGCGGGGAAGTGGTCTTGCGACCTGGGGGTTGTCGATCGTCGTTTGCCTGCTGCTGATCAGTTTCAGTCCCCTTGCGGGGAAGTGGTCTTGCGACGCTTATAGTCTCAAGGAGACCAGACTACATGGATAACAGTTTCAGTCCCCTTGCGGGGAAGTGGTCTTGCGACGTGCAGCAGGTACAGCAATCGCCAGCGCACTCCCATAGAGTTTCAGTCCCCTTGCGGGGAAGTGGTCTTGCGACGTCCCAGGTAATGCCATCCTGCCAAACCGGATGATTGCTTTTGGTAAAGTTTCAGTCCCCTTGCGGGGAAGTGGTCTTGCGACAACAAGGACCTTCATTTCATGACACAAGTTGCAATTGAAGTTTCAGTCCCCTTGCGGGGAAGTGGTCTTGCGACATGATCCATCAAGGCGTTTTTGGCGCGATCGGATCTTGTTTCAGTCCCCTTACGGGGAAGTGGTCTTGCGACAATCCAACCGAGATCTTAATTATGTTTTCTTCGATTTTTCGTTTCAGTCCCCTTACGGGGAAGTGGTCTTGCGACAATTTATCGACGGGCAAACAGTAGAAGTTTTGTGGACGTTTCAGTCCCCTTACGGGGAAGTGGTCTTGCGACAGTCAAAAACAACAAACCTACCATAACTGGAGTAATTTGTTTCAGTCCCCTTACGGGGAAGTGGTCTTGCGACTTTTTTTGGAGAATATTTCCATGGCTTACTCCGCTTACTGTTTCAGTCCCCTTACGGGGAAGTGGTCTTGCGACACTATCTTACTGGAGGTCTAATCAAATGGAACAACGATATTTGATTGTTTCAGTCCCCTTACGGGGAAGTGGTCTTGCGACACCACTATTGGAGAACCCCTAACTCCCTAATTTCATTTTTTCGTGTTTCAGTCCCCTTACGGGGAAGTGGTCTTGCGACGCAGCAACAAATGCAGCCGCAGCAACAAATGACAGAGTTTCAGTCCCCTTACGGGGAAGTGGTCTTGCGACACAGGTCAAATCTATTTATGAGGATTTAGGAGCTCGATGGAGTTTCAGTCCCCTTACGGGGAAGTGGTCTTGCGACAAAGTCACCTACGGCGATCCCGTGTATCTAGACAAATACTGGTTTCAGTCCCCTTACGGGGAAGTGGTCTTGCGACATGATACACCAGGAAGTGTTGTGGAATGGAACATCACTTACGACTCGTTTCAGTCCCCTTACGGGGAAGTGGTCTTGCGACCAGGCTTAAGCGATAAGCCTTACGTCGGACAGCCCAGTGTTTCAGTCCCCTTACGGGGAAGTGGTCTTGCGACTTACAGGATTTCACCATGCGCGTTTCACCTAAAGTTTCAGTCCCCTTACGGGGAAGTGGTCTTGCGACTCGACAACGACAACGAGGATGCTCAGTTCGTCTCTCGCAACTACGGCGGCTTGTTTCAGTCCCCTTACGGGGAAGTGGTCTTGCGACCTAAGGGGTGGAGGATTGCGGTGGGGGAGCGGGTCGTGTTTCAGTCCCCTTACGGGGAAGTGGTCTTGCGACCGTCAAGACTTACTAAGGAAGTAAATAATCATGAAGCGTGTTTCAGTCCCCTTACGGGGAAGTGGTCTTGCGACAGTCTGATCGCTCGCTCGAGGATCTGCATTTTCTTGTTTCAGTCCCCTTACGGGGAAGTGGTCTTGCGACCGGCGAAGTTGCCAGGGGTGTCGGGCAGGGCATTGGCAGTTTCAGTCCCCTTACGGGGAAGTGGTCTTGCGACCCTTCTGGTATTGGAACTCACGGAACCTCTCTCCTTTAGGTTTCAGTCCCCTTACGGGGAAGTGGTCTTGCGACAGGTGCTCACATTCGACTGGGGTGAGGCGACGCACGACCAGTTTCAGTCCCCTTACGGGGAAGTGGTCTTGCGACTAGAATAGGTAACAAACTCATGGACACTGGTTCTATCAGTTTCAGTCCCCTTACGGGGAAGTGGTCTTGCGACTGCGTCAGATTGAGGGCGCAATCAACAACACGCCCAAGTTTCAGTCCCCTTACGGGGAAGTGGTCTTGCGACGTAAATTACCATTAGAGAAAAAATTGATTTTTCCACGTTTCAGTCCCCTTACGGGGAAGTGGTCTTGCGACCTCTTTTTCAGGATTTCAACATGCGTAACTCTATTCGCCTGTTTCAGTCCCCTTACGGGGAAGTGGTCTTGCGACAGCTCGTGACTATGAGATGATTTTTCTTTTTTGTGTGTTTCAGTCCCCTTACGGGGAAGTGGTCTTGCGACAACATGAAATTAGTAGCTTTGGTAACGGTTATTTCGACGTTTCAGTCCCCTTACGGGGAAGTGGTCTTGCGACGTTTAAGGAATGACCATCATGGCCAACCGTATTTTTCAGTTTCAGTCCCCTTACGGGGAAGTGGTCTTGCGACTTCGGTCGTCTCTGCTTTGAAACAAGCCGGCTTGCTTTAGCTGTTTCAGTCCCCTTACGGGGAAGTGGTCTTGCGACTCGTTGTGCAGCGAGTCCTTGTGGGGGAGGCAACCACAGGGGTTTCAGTCCCCTTACGGGGAAGTGGTCTTGCGACGTATACCTTCGTCTAAATTTAAACAAATGCCAAAATCTGTTTCAGTCCCCTTACGGGGAAGTGGTCTTGCGACAACAAGCGAGGCACGGACACGTTTTGCTTTTCAGGTTTCAGTCCCCTTACGGGGAAGTGGTCTTGCGACTGAACAATGCCCATCGGGTCGAGTTGACCGCCGCCGCATCTTTGAGTTTCAGTCCCCTTACGGGGAAGTGGTCTTGCGACGGCAAGGCAAAAGAAGAAGAAAAGGGTAGCTTTTCAAGTTTCAGTCCCCTTACGGGGAAGTGGTCTTGCGACAGGCATCAGTGAGCAAGCGCTCAATGAGTGGTGCCGCTTCCTCGTTTCAGTCCCCTTACGGGGAAGTGGTCTTGCGACTGGTAGAGGCGATTCTACTACTCGTTGATGATTCTGGTTTCAGTCCCCTTACGGGGAAGTGGTCTTGCGACATCCTCAATCGCCGCGTGGAGTGCCGCGACCTTGATCAGGTTTCAGTCCCCTTACGGGGAAGTGGTCTTGCGACAAGAAGGACTCAAACGCTATGCAATTCCTTGTAACCACCAGGTTTCAGTCCCCTTACGGGGAAGTGGTCTTGCGACAGTCGGCTCTGGCTGTACTGCCTGCCCACCACTAGCAGAGTTTCAGTCCCCTTACGGGGAAGTGGTCTTGCGACATTGCGGTTCGGCTGCTTAGCTACATGCCGCTAGTTTCAGTCCCCTTACGGGGAAGTGGTCTTGCGACGGGCATGAATCAACCGCTCAGATCATGAGCGTTGTGTTACAGCAGTTTCAGTCCCCTTACGGGGAAGTGGTCTTGCGACCTTCTACCCATCCGAACCTCCCGATCGATCCTTTTTCGTTTCAGTCCCCTTACGGGGAAGTGGTCTTGCGACTTTTGGCAAAAAACGATCGTTTTTGGGAAGCGAACAGCGGTTTCAGTCCCCTTACGGGGAAGTGGTCTTGCGACCATCTTAAGTGCCGATAGTGAAGCCCTCGCCACTCGCGTTTCAGTCCCCTTACGGGGAAGTGGTCTTGCGACAAGGTACTATCGATCGACGCCGCCTGTCGGAAGCTCAGGTAGTTTCAGTCCCCTTACGGGGAAGTGGTCTTGCGACCTTTTAGATATTGCCTGACAGCTTCCCGAATTAAGTCATTCATTGTTTCAGTCCCCTTACGGGGAAGTGGTCTTGCGACCAGTACCGCGTTGGGTGGAAACGGACTTGCCACGACAGCTGTTTCAGTCCCCTTACGGGGAAGTGGTCTTGCGACGATCGTGTCGCCGGACTTGTTTGCTGCAACGATCAAAGCTTGTTTCAGTCCCCTTACGGGGAAGTGGTCTTGCGACTGAAAAATCTTTTCCTGGGTATCGTTCACGATCGAGATGTTTCAGTCCCCTTACGGGGAAGTGGTCTTGCGACAGTAGCCCGTCGCAGCGCCACCCTCGCCACAGAATAGTTTCAGTCCCCTTACGGGGAAGTGGTCTTGCGACGCTTTTGAGGCTAGTGTCTATCAGCACCTCAGAGTTCTATTGCCCAAGTTTCAGTCCCCTTACGGGGAAGTGGTCTTGCGACACAAAACAGCGGTTGACGAAACGGCAAAGCTCTTGCATTGTTTCAGTCCCCTTACGGGGAAGTGGTCTTGCGACCCGAGCAACAGACTGAGCAACAACCAGTGGTGCAAGTTTCAGTCCCCTTACGGGGAAGTGGTCTTGCGACAATCATTCCTAGTTATTCTGGGGCGCAACTCCCAGTTTCAGTCCCCTTACGGGGAAGTGGTCTTGCGACACAGATGGCGATCGCTGCTGCTGCTGGGGGATTGTTCCTCAAGTTTCAGTCCCCTTACGGGGAAGTGGTCTTGCGACAGCGCCTCCCAGAACTGCGGCTGGGTAAGCGCCCCTGGACGAAAATCGACGCAGGTCATTTTTGAGGTGCTGCGGATGCCCAAAACTAGACTGATCTGATTCATGCAGGAGCCTGAAACCTCTGCTGCATCGGGCATCGACGCAGGTCAACGAACGTATGCGGTTTTCGAGGATCGAGGGGGGTGCGTCGATGAGACGATACCAAACAAACTAACCGATCACGGCTGGGCTGTCAAATTTAGATAATGTAGGCTTTTGGCGGTGGTTCTGGGAGCGGGCTGCCGATCGTCCGTGCCTTGGGCAGCGCATCTGACGGAATCCAGTAGAGCCGCACATTGTCTTCTGGTGGCTTCACCCGCTTCTGGATCTGTTGATAGAGCTTTTCCATCTTGTCCAGACTGATGAAACACTCGAAGACACTTTCCTGTACGCGCCGTCCCTGTCCTTCCAGGAAGTTGGACAGCTTTAAGCGGCGTTTGTCGCTGGGGATGTCGTAGACGATGAGGACGAGTATGGGGGTAGGAGGGTGTGGGCTTCGACGTGAGCGCTCAGCCGAACGGGTGTGTGGGAGACAAAGGGGGGTTAGACGGCTCTTAGAAAGGGTTCATAAGCAGTAGACTCTAGTAAGCAGCGCTTGTACTGCTGGATCTGTAACTGGATGGCACGGCGGTAGGAGACCTTTGCCTGCACGGCTGGGTGGGTGACGGGTTCGCTCATGCGTTCTTCAAACTGTTTGAGAAACACTCGCCGTGCTGTGTCGTGTAGATAAACGCCACCCTCCTGATTCGGCCAGGTAAAGTCTGTGGGCTTCAAAATTTGCTTATTCACCAGCATGACCATGAGGCTATCGACGACGGGCGATCGAAACTCTTCCATGAGGTCAAACGCGAGGTGGGGTTCCTTGCGCTCCGATCGATGGAGATTGCCCAGGTAGGGATTCAACCCTTCTGCTAGCAGCAGGCTCATGACATTGTGAAACAGTAGGGTATAGCCAAAGCTGAGGAGCGAATTAGGTGGATCGGTGGGTGGGCGACGGTTACGCCCCGTGAGGCTAAACCCCGAATTGGTCAATAATTGCCCCAGTGCCGGAAAATAAACGGCGGCTGAAATACCCTCAAAACCTCGCAGAGACTCCAGGTTGTCCGTCGTCTCTGCCGAGGCGACGAATTGATCCAGCCGTTGAATAGCCTCGACGACGGCTGGTAGCTGACGCTTACGGTTCAGCCGTAACAGAAGTTGCTTCGAGTTCATCAACTTTCCAAACACAAGGCTCTTTGCCATGCCAAGCTGAAACGCTGTATCCTGCCAGCGCTGAAACTGCATGGCTTCAGCCGGTAAATCGGTCAGTTCGGCACTCCACAGATGCCCCTTGTAGTCGCCTAGCTGCGATAGAAAGACGACTGGAATCTGTGCCTCCAGGCAGGCAGTGATTGCCGCTGTAGTAAGCTGCACCTGCCCAAAGACCAGCACTCGCTCTACTTCGGCGATCGGAATTTCTACTGGAGACTCCTTTCCTTGAGCCTGTTGGCGCGCTCCCGATCGCTCCTTACTGGCAGCTTCAATCAGAAAGCGTCCCTGTTCTTTCCTTAGCGTTGTGCCCTGTTGTACCAGATATAGCGTTGTCATGTCCGGTTTCCACTCCCATTCTTGTGATTCGATCGTGATTGGTTTCCACTCCCGTACGCTGTAACCCAACACCACATATAACGGTGGCGGAATGGGCTGATGGGCCGCTTTGAGGGTAGCAACCATTGCTTGCTGCATTTGGGTCGGCTGAACCGTTGGATCGGCATAGGCTAGCCGATGGGATTCTTCTCGCTCTTGGGTGGGCAGCACCAGGGGTTGATGTTTTTGCACCGGAACAATTAAATTGCCAGCGAAGGCGTGTCCTAAAAACCGGAAACCGCGATCGAAATCTGTAAGCTGGGTTTTTTCTGGATGAAGCTGCAACCCCATAGGCTGAAGGGCATCGGCAACGTCTTGCTGCGCCTGAATGATTTGGTCCTGACTCTTTGCCATCACAACAAAATCATCGGCAAAGCGCACCAGCTTCAGATCTTCCGCCCTCAGGCTTTCATCAAAGTCATCCAGGTAAACATTCGCCAGAATGGGCGAAACTACTGACCCTTGGGCAATTCCCTTGGCAGGAAACACCAGTCCCTCCGGAGTTTGCACACCCGCTTCGATCCAGCCTGCCAGTAACCCAAAGAGGGGCGATCGCAGCGCAAAAAGCGTCTGAGCTGGAATAAGATCATCCGGCTTAACTCGTTCCTCAACTTCGGCAAAGAGACGATCGTGCTGCACGTTGTCGAAGTAGCAAACAAGATCACCGTCTAAAACCCACTCGTAGCCTTGATCGCGCCAATAGCCTACCCGCTGCACAGCCGCCTTATACCAATTCCTCAAGATTAAGCTACAGATGATATAAAGGAGCTGTTGGGTTCAATCAGTAGCCATGGCCGGTGTTTACAAGCTCGATATCACCGAAACCGAAGCCGACCTGAAGCAACGACTTAGCCACGCCAAGACTGCTTCTGACAAAGAACGGCTCCAATTGCTTTATCTGCTCAAAAGTGGGCAAGCGACCACGATCCAGTCTGCCGCGACTCTGCTTGGTCGCCATCGCGTGACCGTGCAGGATTGGCTGCGGCTTTATCGCTGTGGCGGACTTGCCGCTATGCTCACCCATACCCCCCGGACGGGGCGACGGCAGAGCATTCCCCTCTGGGCACAGGCGGCGCTCAACAAGCGGTTGCAGCAAAGTGAAGGGTTCAACAGTTACGGCGAGATTTGTCAGTGGTTAGAGACGCAACTCGGTATCACGGCCCCTTACAAAACGGTGCATCAGCTGGTGCATTACCGCCTCCAAGCCTCACCGAAAGTGGCGCGTCCGGTGAGTGCGTCGAACACCGATGCCCGTGTGGAGGCATATAAAAAAACTCGCTGAGAATCTGGCACTGCTGGCTTGGTATGCGATTGCCGTCATGGGATTGAGTGGGCGCGTGCGCTACTTTTGCCAAGATGAGACACGCCTGGGACTCAAGACGATCAGTGGGCGCAAGATCACCGCCAAAGGTGTCAAGCCGAGTGGCAAAGTGCAATGGCAGTTTAAGGCAACCTCTCTTTACGGTGTGGTGGAACCTGCCACAGGCGAACACTTCTTCTACGAGTTCACGCACCTCAATAGCGAGTGTTTCCAGGTGTTTCTGGACTTGGTGAGTGAGCAGTACAAAGACTGTATTCTCATCATCCAACTGGATCAAGCGGGTGCTCACAAAGCCAAACGGTTAAAGCTACCAGCCAACATTATCTTGATGTTTCAGCCGTCCCATGCGCCAGAAACCAACCCCATTGAACGTGTGTGGCAGCATTTCAAATTGGGCTTGCGTTGGCAGTTGCCTAAAGACCTCGATGCATTGCGGTTGTTGATGCGCGCCAGACTAGAAGCGATGACGCAGGCGGTGATTGCCTCCATTGTCGGTTGGCGTTCCATTCTGGACGCATTATCTGTAGCTGGTCTTTAAGGAATTGGTATTATGCGATCGTCCCGGACGATAGGCAAAGCTACAGTCCTCAAACTGGGGTTCCAGCACTGGATGCAGAGCATTCAACAACGCCTGCTGCACAATGCGATCGCGCACAGTTGGCACTCTCAGGATGCGCCAGCCGCCACTCTTTTTGGGCACACAAAACTGACGTAACGGCATGGGACGATACGTGCCTGTAAGTAGGGCTTGCTCCAGGTACGCCAGGTGGCGTTCAGCTTGCTCGGTAAAGTGAGCGATCGTTTCACCATCGACTCCAGCACAGCCCTGGTTGCTCCGAACCTTTTCCCAAGCGACTTTTAAGGCTGCTAGCGTGAAGATGGCAGACATCAGTAATGGTGAATGCTCCATAGATTTTCCTTGCTTGGCTTTCCATCCACTCTCTGCCATCCTGGAAGAAGCGGCTTCCAGTGGCGTGGGTAGAATGGTAAGCAACGACGGCGATTGTTTACTTGCATAGTGCGACTGCAAATGTTCTCTTTCTCTGAAGACCCTGATGTGCCCCTCTTGCGATCGCTCACACGCGGGGCACTGAAACAGAACCTGCTCCGTGCCCTGAGGCTGTGGGTCTGGCTGCGCGTTCTCTACGCTGATCTTGACGACCCAAACGGATGTTTGCCAGATCCCTTTACCTTCGCAGAATGGCGCACAACCTTCTTTTCTAAGTCTCATCCGACGCACGAAAAAAGCCCACCGTTGCACGACGCAACCTGTCCCTGTGCCAGAACCACTCATGACTGGCTTATGCTGTTGGCTCCAGAGCTAGATCTGTCAGACTGGAAAGCTTCGCTGCGCCAGTCCGATAGTCTGCCAGATCATTTCGATGCTGACCTAAAGCAGCGCTTGTTTGGGGTGACGCGACGGAGCCTGGATGAAGACCTGCGCATACTTGCGAAACTGGGTTGGGTGAGTCGTCAGCAACAGCATTATCACCGGGTGACGCAGTTGCCCAGGGTCTCCAGCACTAAGGCTCAGCAAGACTTTACCCAGCCACTACTCCACCCGGATCTGGCAGCGATCGCGAATACCTTTGCTAATAGCATTAATGGGCATCAGCGCTTTTTTCTGCATTTGGAATATATTGTGCCGAAAGAAGCCACCGATCGAGTAGACGACTGGCAGGCGCAACTACAGCAGATCTGGGCGCAAATGCCGATTCCCCCCCTGCAATTGACGTTTTACAGTACTCGATTCGATGAGCTTTGCACAAGGATTGTCTATCCCGTCTGTGTGTATTACGCTCAGCGTGGTCCTTACCTCTGCGCTTGGGGACAATTACCAGATAACGATACTGCAATGGATTGGCGGCATTATCGACTGGATCGTATTCATGACATCCAGCGCTTGACCTGGAATGCGCCTATAATCCCTAAAGCGTTGCATCAGGCATATCAGCGCCACAAACTACCGATTCCTGATGAGATTCAGGAGCGCATGGTGGAAGCGTGGGGCTTTGATTTTTATCAGCCAGCAGGGACTCTCCTCCTGCGATTTGAGCAAGAGTTTGCCCACCGCTACATTCACAATAGTCTGCGGCACGAAACCTTTATGCCCGTGAGCTTTGTCGGGGCAAAAGCACTCGTTCGATCGCACGGTATCGAACCAGATTGCTGTCGAACGTTGTTGCGTGTGTTGCAAGCGCGATCGCCAAAGGATGCTTACTATACAGCGCAATACCGCCGCTCTGATCCCAACATCTTGCTGCGTTTGCGGGCATGGCGACCGCATCTAGAAGTGCTCTTGCCCTGGGATTTGCGCCAGCAAATTGCTGCCGAAGTCAGGCAGGAAAGTCGGTTTTACGATGAAGTTGAGTCTTGCTCTAATTCTTCCAAGACTTGACCATAGGCTTGAAGCCAGTAGCACTCCTGCCAAGCGTGTCCCCAGGTTTGAAAGATGTCCCATAGTGCCTGATAGAACCAGAGCGTTTCCGCTTTGCCACCGTAAAAGCGCTCCCATACGCTGAAACCATCTTGGTGCAACGATGCTAACAGTGATCGTACATTGTGTAGCTTGTCTGCCATAACCACTCGCTGTACTGATAAGGGCGCATGTCGCAGTCGCTCAAGGTATTGCCGCTTGCGCTCGTGCCAGGAAAGAGCCTGCTGTGGTGGAAGCTCAGTGCAACCTACAACAATTTGGGTGATGCGATCACCAAACAGGTGTTGCAGTTCCTGCCGGGTACGGTCGCCGCCTTGATCCTCAATGGCATCATGCAAAAGAGCGGCGATCGCTTCATCTTCATCGCCACCACTCTCCATCACCAGTGCAGCCACACTCATTAAATGGGCAATGTAGGGCGTTTTGCCGTCAGCTCTGAGTTGCGTGGCATGAAGGCGGCAGACATAGATCAAAGCGGCTTCAAACTGTGGCGTTAAGAAAATCGGGCTCATAAGCTAAAAGGTTCTGGCTAAGTTAGGGTATGTTTGCTGTATTCTCCATGAGGCTGGAAGACGCAGCTTCTTACGGCTTGCTATAGTGCTCAGTAACAATGCTTGTGAAGTGTTCCCATGCCTCCGATTAAGCTCACCCTAATTTCGCATCAAACCCAAGCGGGGCTGCCGTATCAGCATCTACATTTTGATCTAACGACTCCGGATCGGCTGATTCAACCAGAGGATCTACGCACACTTGAGTTCCCAGTTGAGGTGCAGTGGAAGCAGGGCGTAGCGATCGAAGGGCGAGGGCCCATTTGGCTCTATGGGTATCTCGTTCATGAATGTCATCCAGCCGCTTGGGTGGGCTGCTACGATACGCGCCTGGGTATTGTGGTCGTTTCTACCCACACGCAACAGGTTTCTGTCGGTCAGGTATTGGCGATCGATCTGCCGCCCGAAGCAGTACCAGTTTCTAACGCTGTCTCCCATTAATGAGGCGGGGGCGGGCAGGGCTTTGTTCCTGGTAAGAAAGTCAAGTACCAGTTTCTAACGCTGTCTCCCATTAATGAGCCAATGCTTTTAACGTTTCTCCCAAGAGCCGTTTGCTGGCTATTTACCCATTCGTGAAACTCATGCACTCAGTGTCCACGGAGCGTCCTTTCGTTGATTTAACGGTTATTGAATTAGACTTTCCAGATTGTACGTATCAAACATTGGTCATTAACCTGCCGCAGCCCGGTGTTTTAATTCCGCCTAGCTTGTTATCTGACCTCGAATTGCCGTCAGCCTTAGATTTATCCCGTGAGGTGATTTTGTTTGGGCAGGCACCCATCTGGCTCTACTGCCATTTGCTTGAACGCTGTCGTCAGGCTCCCTGGATTGGGTGTTATAACGCACCTTTAGGCAAGGTTGTTGTCATTCACAGTCAATGGCGACAGCCCAATGTTGGTGATGCGATCGCGCCCAAATTCAATACAAAGCCGGGGGTGGCAATTCTCATTGGCGGTCCGCCTGACAGCGGCAAAAGTCTCTTGTCGCAGGCATTACGGCGTGCCATTGCGACGCTGCACCCATCCTGTCGGCTCTTCTTGCAGCGAGCGAATTGGGATGGGCAAGGCAATTGGACTTATGAATCTCATGACTCTACCTTGACTGACAAACTGGTGCTAGGATTCGATGCCAAACTTCATTGGCATCCAGAGGCCGCAAAGTTAGTACCGAAATATTTTCAAGATCAAGCGGGAGCGGTGCAAAACCTCCGCCAAGTAAGAGATCTTGTTCTCGTTGATGTAGGTGGTGTGCCGCAGCCGGAAAAGCATCCTGTTGTCCAAGCCTGTTCTCATTACCTTGTGATTAGTCGTGATCCAGAGGCGATCCCATCCTGGCACTCCCTTTGTACTCCAACCCTCCCCTGCCTTGCCATTCTGCATAGTCGCCCTGCTGGAGAAGCACCTTTCCTTCCTCCGTCGTCTCCACCAGAGGTTAGCTTGGAGTTGAGGGCGATCGCTGAAACAGGTGTGCTGCCTAACTTTTTGCTCGTTGCGATTTCACAGCTGCTTCAAGAAAGAGTATGAGCTAAATCGTGACAGATACCTTGCATTCAACTTTGCGCTCCACAACATCACTAACAGTCTTGGAGTAGTTTGCTCCTAGCCCTGCAAGTCTAATCACTTTCCAGCGATCGACCCTTTTTCCCTGCCGATCGAGCCACTCAGCCGCCCAGCGTACCCGTCGAATCTGGTAAGCCTCAATACTCTCTGTCACGGCATCCAGATAAGCCTGCGTCAGTGGCATCTGGTCAAGATGTTGTTCAATGAGCGTCAGTTGCCCGATCGCCTTCGCAACTCGGCTCACTGTAATTCTGAGCTGTGACTATACCCATAGTTTTGCCACCACTGGAACCATAGTTTTGCCGTTGACAATCCTGTAATAGCGATTCTCTGGTTACCCGAGCAGCTATGGATTTCAGCCTTTGGAAGCATAGTTTTGCCGAGTGGCGAAATTGGAACCATACCCTTGCCGTAAAACACCGTTTATTGTATCAAGCAGCTGAAAAGCTCTGGTAGCAGGCTGTTGAGTCTATGAGTATAGAACCTTTCCAATCCCACTAATCGCGTCCGACAAAACTGAAGCTGCCTCTTTTATCTCCTCTTCAGTAGTAAATTTGCCAATTCCAATTCGGATTGCCCCCTCGATGATCCTTGGCGCTAAGTTGAGGGATTGAAGCACATGGGATGGTGCTTCTACACCTGATGAACACGCTGAACCAGTAGAGATAGCTAACTGTGACCGAACCCTGGCAATCACAGCACTGTTTGGAATACCAGGAATTGAGATGTGGAGATTTCCCGCAAGACGAGAACTGCTATCTCCATTAATCACAAGCCTAGGTATCTTCTTAAGCAGCAAAGTTTGTAACAAATCTCGTTTAGAAGCTATCGATCGCTCATCCTCTTCCATTTCCAGCGATCGCAACCGACAAGCCCCTCCCAACCCTACGATGCCTGGAACATTGAGCGTACCCGATCGCAGTCCCTGCTGATGCCCTCCTCCAAACAGCAAAGGTTCGAGATAGTGACCCTTGCGAACAACTAAGGCTCCAACTCCTTTGGGTCCATAGAGCTTATGGGCGGAAAGAGCTAGATAAGTAATACCCCACTCCTCAAACTGGATGGGGATCTTGCCCACTGCCTGAGAGCCATCACAGAGGAAAGGAATGCTGTAGCGCTGGGCAATCTGTCCAATCGCTTGGATTGGATAGATATTGCCAATCTCATTGTTGGCAGCCATGACGCAGAGAAGGGACAACCCCTCCATACAGACTTGCTTTAAATGATCAAGGTCGAGTCTGCCTTTGGAATCGACTTGGAGGTAAATCAGTTCTGCCCACCCTCTCCTTTCAAGCGCTTGGCAGGTGTCAAGAATGGCTTTGTGTTCCAGCGGTAACAGTGCGATTCGGTGAGGCTTTTTAGGGTTGGAGGGAAGGCTGCCTTGAATTGCTAGGTTGATGCTTTCAGTAGCGCCAGAAGTCCAAATAATTTCTCTCGGCGATGCTCCAACCAAAGCAGCAAGGTGTTTAGCAGCTTGTTTGATAGCATCTTCAGCGCGATCGCCCCACTCATGGTCTGTGCTGCTGGCATTACCAAATTCGTTGGTCATGTAGTGCAGTATCAAATGCGCCACTCGTGGATCTGTAGGCGTAGTCGCGTGGTAATCCAAATAGATGGGCTGAATGGGTGAAATCACTTGACCTCTACATAAATCTCTCGCCCAAACTGACTGAATTCATCGTCTAAATAATACAGCGAACCACGAATTGCCTGACGCAACTTACGAGCTGGATCTAGACAATCTCTTTGGAAGTCCATCAGAGTCAGCTCTAGATGTGGGTAGAGAATCTTCAGAAACCCTGCGGCTGCTTTGAGAATGGCATTTTGGTCTCGAACAGTAGCGCTCTTATCAAACTTTGTATGTTGCTGTACGTAGGGAAAAAACCGATTATCTTGGCGTAGGGAAAGTAGTGCTTCACCAAAGAAATCCATCTTTAAGCCAACTTGAGAAGCCATCATTTCTCGCTGAAACTTGGGAATTTTCCAGCCTGGAATAATGCCAGCAAAGCGATCAAGAAAAGCGGTTTCAGCAAGAAACTTAGGCAGATCGGCAACCAAGTGTTCCTCATTCCGAGGACGTAAATATTCATCCAGATCAATGTTTGCCAGCATCACGAGAGAACAATCACTCGCAATATCTTGAAAACCTGCTCGATTATAGCGACCACTTGCCAAATAATTTTTGAGCGGACCAATAACCTCATCAGGGTTATCGAAACTCAGACTCTGCACCTCATCCAGAACAACAACATCATGCCGTCCCAGCAACCCAACTTCCTTCGTTTTCCCGTTAATGAAAAGTTGTGCTGGAGTGACTTTGCCACCGCTGATTAGGGCAACCTTGCTGCTAATATTCTCAAAGACGAAGCTCTTGCCCGTCCCTTTAGGAGCTAGCTCCATAATATGAAAATTGGACTCTACTAACGGTAGTAATCGAGCCAGTACCCAAGTTTTTGCTTCAGTGGTGTAGCTAGGATGATCAGGATTAAATCCAATTGAGCAAAAAAGTAAGTCGCGCCATTGCTCAGTCGTAAATTTTGCCCGACACTCTGCGTAGCTTTCAAGATCAACGCTGGAACATTGGAAAGGATCAAGGTCTATGACTTCAACTTTACCGTCAGGCTGCATTGCGAGACTAATTTTGCCCCATACTCCCTGACGTAGCAGCATTTTATTCCGCTCAATCAAGCTGAGTGGAATTGTACAGTCTGATAGGTTGAGGACTGGAATGCGAGCAAAGGGATCAGGAATTTCACCTGATCCCGTCTCTAGTTTGACCCGTACCTGCACCAGCGCAATCAATTTGCGAACTTCGCCCTGAGTTAAGTCAAAGATAATTTCGTTGCGATCGTCCTTTCGAGGAAAAGCTTTTTTAACGAAGGCGCTAACCTTCTCTAGCTCAAAAGAAGTCAATGCTCCTGAACCGGGCACGATTTTATCTAACAGCCATTCAGCAACAAAACTGGGTACTCCAATAGCTGTCAAGCCACTTGACGGCAACCGGCTTTTATCAATACTCAGATTACCAAAAACTTCTTGAACTAAAGCATTATTATAGGAAGTCATCAATATCTAACCCGCTGCTGAACAATTGCTTCACGATCAATAGAGATTCAGAATCTAAGCTAGTGGCACCCGCTTCAATGCCAGCAAACTGAAACCTGAGTTCTCCTGTTAGAGATAATTGCCTGCCTTCATAATTAGGAGGAAGTTCTGGATAGCTAGAAATTGGAACCTGAACCAAAATTTTTTGTCCGGCTGGAATTTTGATATCCAAAGGATAACCAGTCTTTAGATCGGTCAACTCATTAATGTATAGACAAAGCTGTGTCAAAGGCACTGTGTTTGAGTTATCAATCGTTAGGGTCAATTCTCCGCTTTGCCCAGAGTCTCCCTCACCATGACAGTTGACCCGGACTGGAAGCCGGACTGTAAAGGGACGTAGTACTGATACTCCAACAACAACCTCCTCTGGGAAAAGTCCACCGTGTGACCCAATGATTTCATTCTTCTCGGTGTAGCTGAAGGCATTCAGACACCCCGCACCACGTACAATACTCAGGTCATGGGGCAACCCATAGCGTTCTGCGTCCAAGACGACAAAGCGAGGATCATCAGTTTTGCCGATCGCCATTCGACCTTTTAGCTCTAGCCCTTCCGGAGAATTGGGTAAATGTTCTGCTTCCCCGATCATTTGACCATGATCGCTAGCGATGACAATCCTGAGCTGCTCGGGGTTAGGGTGCTGCTTCACACAATATTCGATGTCCTTAGCAATGCCTTCCAGAACATGGGGTCGCTGGACTTGATAGAGATTCTGCCAGTCTTGTTCGGTATGGTACAAGTGGTCAAGCTTATCTGTATCCCAGCAATAGAGTTGATGCGCGTTCTGCCTCAGATCTCGATGGAGTGTACTCCGTTTTCGATCGGTATACCGTTTGCCAATGCCCATCATCGGAAAGCCTCTACTTGCATCAGGAACCCAAGCAGAGTGGCTAGGGGGAAGTTGAGTATAAAGACTCCACTTCGCGTACTCGGTTTTCGTGGGCAGAATGCTGATCCGAGGCTGAAGAGTAGTTTCAATCGAGAAGCTGCTGCTTCGAGTCAGATTTGCCAGCAGTTCCTGATGATCGAGCCATCCCAAACCATCGACAACGACCCAGAGAACGGGGCTTATCTGGCAGAGATCTTGAACAAGAGATGCCACACTATAGTTCAGAACAGAACTAGCAAATCTAAATTCTGGATAGTGTTTGAGTAGCCAGTTCACAAAGGAATCGGCTAAACGATCGCTGTCTCTAGGTCGATCGGAAGCGGCATTGATGGCAGCATCCCAACGACGAAAGGGTAAATATTGGTCAGTTACCCATTGCATAGCGTCTTTGGGACTTGCCTCCAGCTCGAGAGGTTCCGGTTGAAGCGGCGGTTGTAAGCTGTCCAGATCGCGAAGCTCTTGATAGTTGAGGTAGGAAGAGAGTTTTCGTTTTCTCTCTTTGGTGATCCAACTAGGGCGAGACTTCAGAATTGTGTAAGCAAGGGATGCAATCTGTTCCATGCCAGACTGCTGATTAGGAGCCAGTTCATCGATTACCCTACCTTCGTTACGAAGAAGCTGGCGCTCCCATAGGGATCTGAATTCGCTAGCAAGGAAGTGGGGTATAGGTAACGGGTAGCGCCCTAGCGCTTTAACCTTAGCTGAGGGCTGAATGATTCCCGTCCATTGCCGGAGCAGTTGTAGCTTGTCTTCTGTTTGATAGTAATCTGCCAGCTCTGAAGCATTTTCTACAGCTTGATTTTGCCAGATGCGCTCCAGAGATTGATAAGCATCTGGAACTTGAATAGAGAGCCATTGAGCTAGGTGATAAATAGAAGGCGACTCAAACCATACCTGTCGAACTTGCACGTTAGCGTTGGCGCTGCCGCTCTCCATCAGATCCGCTAATAAATAGGCAATAGTGTTTTCTGGAGGATAAGCATCGATCGCCGTAGCTAGGTGAAGAATTTGATGGTCACTCCATTCTGCTGGAATTGGAACGGAGCCAAACATAGATTGGAGCCGAGTGCGAGGATTTTGCTTCTCTTCCAAAATGACATCTAATTTATTCCAAACCCGCAGCCATTCACGCGTCCAATCACAAAGACGACTAGCTTGCAAGCCTCTGCCTGTCACCCAATAAAGATCATTCGACTGAAAAAAGGTCTGCATCCACTCCATTTCAGTTCTAATTTCAATGCATCCAGAAGGAGGCGAGTATAGTCCGGTAGGATCTAGAACAACTGATTTCCCAGGCGATTTGTCTCGACCGGACGAAGACTGAGCTGAAGGAGCTGGAGGCAAGCGATCGAACAGGGCTGTTTGAACGGAATTTTCTGCTGCGATCAGCTCTACTACGTGAATTGCTGAAGCATAGGCACTCGCTTCATTTGTAGAGTCGGCAAGCTGGAACTCTGAAGCCTTGGGCTGTTCTGAAGGGATAATTTCTGTAGGTAACGCCGTAGAAATCGCTTGAGGTCGGTCTGTAATGTCTGCGTGATTGAAAATGGGATCAATCAACAGTGCTGCTGGCTCAACTTCCTCTGGTTTCCGCAGGCTGTTAAGAGCCGTAATTGTCTCCAAAAATTCTACTGCGGTTGCAAATCGCTCACTTCTTTTAGGTGCGATCGCCCTCAAAAGTATCTGTACCAACTCATCACTCAGCTCCTCCAATTCCTGAATTTCGTTTGGATGTCTAGGAAGTAAAGGGGGACTTGATTCTTCAAATGGATAGCAGCCTGTCACGCATTCGTAGAAGGTAATCCCTAAAGCGTAGAGATCACGATCAATCTTCTCAGCTATTGTCTGGTTAAGTTTTGGTTTGAAGTCTGGTGGTAAGTATTTTCGAGTTCCAGCACTAACAGTGGCTTCATCGTGATCAGAGACGGCAATGTTAAAGTCGATGATCCGAATGCCCTGGTCAGTCAAAAGCAAGTTAGAAGGCTTAATGTCTTGATGATAAATGCCAGACTGATGCAGATGTGCCAATCCGATCGCCGTCTGTTGGGCAATCTGAATAGCTACTTCTAATGAAACAGATTTTGATTCTAAACAACGCTCGACATCTCTCCCCTCTACATATTCAAAAACAATGAAAGGGGTGTCGTCTTTCAAAAGACCTGCCCAAACTACTTCAACAATGCGAGGATGCTTTGGAACTTGCAGAAGCGTTGCGTATTCCTGCTGGACTCTCTCATAAACGGAGCGACGATCGCGAGTGACCAATTTTAAAACTCGCTCAACTTTTCCCAAACTATCGAAGACTTTGTAAGCTACTGCAAAGCTACCAGAACGCCCCAATTTCTCAATCACTCTATATCGAGCGTCGATTGGAGTGTTGACGGGTAGATTTGCTAGATCTACGTTTTGTAGAGTGGCTAATGTAGTCCATTCTCGCAAGGCATCATCCGCACTGGAAAAGCGATCGACGGGTTCAAACGCGCAGAGTTTTTGCAGCCAATTATCAATACCATCGGAAAGGTCAGGCTGTAAGCTTGAGGGCTTCATGGGAAAACTAGCCATTTGATCACAGATTTGCTCTGCACTTTCAAAGGCTGGTCTGCCCGTCAACGATTCATAGAAAACTAGCCCTGCCGAAAACAGATCGGATCTTGTGCTTGCCGTTGCAGGATTACGGTAGCATTCCGTTGCCTGATAAACCGCATCACCCTCTAGGTCATCCACAATATCATGAGCGATTGTGCTGGTGCGATCAATAACGCGGGCGTAGTCAAATCCAGTTAGACGAACCTGCCCATCAACCCCAACAAGAATATTATCAGGGGTCAAGTTCCGATGAATTACACCATGTTTATGAGCATGGTCAAGAGCAATTAAAACTTGTTCAACGCAGCCAAATTTTTGATTGAGCGGCACAGCTTGTTTTTTAATGTGCTGCCGCAGGGTTTGCCCTGGGATATCTTCAGTCACCAAGACAAAGCAATCTCCGTCTTCAGCCTCAAAAAAATCCTGTACGCTCAGAATGTTGGGATGTTTGGGGATTTGATAAATCGACTGGAAGGCATTACTAATTAACTTCTTTTCAATTTCACGATCGGCTTGGTCTTGATAGGGATCAGCACGGTAGACGCGCAGGCGGGCTGTCCAACCGCTTGCACCCATCAGTAAATGTCTGGCGCGGTATTCGGTATAGCGATCGGTGCGACCGAGTTCTTCTTCGACCTGCCAATCTCGATATCGAGGTGGGGCGCTCTTGGGACGAGCTTTGCCCTGAAGCGCTCGCTTAATATCTGGAAAGAAGGCACGAATATCAGGGAGGCGATGATCCGGGATAAAATTACGGCTTTGAAAGTAGGTGATGCACCGTTCATCGCAGTAGGTAATGTGATCACTATCTCTTCCGTCAAGGTCAATAATGCTCACATCTTCTGCAATCATTAATGTCACTGCATGAACATGAACCTTGCTCAAGTCGGGTTTTAAGCGATTAGAGTCCTTGAAAAGGGTATTCAGAACTTTAGCAATGTTTCTCAATTTGGCGACAGGAGACCCATAAGCCTGCCGATTCTCTGGATACCAGCGTGATCCAATTACCTCGATTTGACCACGAGTTCCTTTAACGTCCACCACAAACACGCAGTGGGGCGCGAGGATGACAAGATCTACCTCAAAGGTTTCCTTGTTTTGTTTGATTTCTAGATTGTGAAAAATTTCAAAGGTATCGGGAAGACGGCGTAAATAGTAGATTGCATCGCGCTCTCCATCGTTGGCAGGTTGTCCGAAGGGAGTCACTTTAGCCATTGAATTCCTCCGTTGGGTCTGACAAATATACTTCTAGTTGGTGGTGTAAGCTGATTCGTTGGGAGCGGGAAAGCTGCTGAAATAGAAGCTTGATTTGGTTTTCTCGATCTTTAGCAATCTCTGCTTCACATTGACGCTCAACTTCTTTCAGAAAGTCTTGCTGGGCAACGCTCAACTTCTCTATGTGTTGAGATTGCTCACGTTGAAGCTTATGCAGCAATTTGTTCGCAAGTTTGCTTTTTTCTGTCTCATCTGTCAGGCTTTGAAGTTCTGTTGCCTGATTTTCTAAGATTTTCAGCCATTTTTCTGCATCGCCTTGCTGTCTCTGTAGAAGACGCGCTTCAGCCTGCTTTGTCGTTTCATGAATTGAGTCAAAACGTTCTTGGAGAAAAGGAGCTAAACCATCTGCGCTTTCTTTCCACTGCACCAGTTTCTCCAACTGAGATTGACAAGCCTCAAGGGTTCTGATGCTCTCCACTTCAGAGATTTGGAATAGCTCAATCAAAAGTCGGATGTTGGTGCTGATGGTTTCGTAACGATCGCTTGACTCGGATTGAGCATAGCGGGCTGATTGTCTTAGCAACTCCTCGTGCAGCTTTTGAGCTTCTTTCGCTGTCGTTAAGTGTTTTGAGCGGTGTTCAAAATCATCCAGCTCTTGAGTATAGGTTTGTATTTTATGTTGTAGGCTGCCTTCTAGCTCAGCCAGCTTTTGCTGGAATCGGTTGCGATGGTGCAGAGTGCTTTCTTCATTGTGAATGATTGCTAACGTCTCATGACAACTAGCGATCGATGCGGTCTGCTGGCTGCGGCTTTCTAGGGTTTGTAGTTTCTCTAGATCCTCTCTTAGCTGCTCAAACTGCTGCTGAAGCGACTGATAAGTAAGATATTCTGATGAATCTTTGAAAGTGAAATCTAATCGAATGTGTTCATCTTTAACCTGCTCTAAGTCTTTGAGGGTGACACTGGAACTTAGGCGATCGCGCAACTCTTCCAAGCTTCTGGTGTGATTGGCAATTTTTTCCTGAAGCGTCTTCACAATCTGCTCAATTTCTGGGGCAACGAGTTCTGCTTCATAGAGTCTAGATTGACAGCTTTGTATCTCTTTGACTCCATCTTCTAGAAACTGAATTGTGTCTGTTTTGGGTAGTTTGTATTTGCTGCGGATAAATCGAATGATCCGTTCATCTTCTAATTTTCTTTGCTGCTCTTGTTGCTTTTCTTGCAACTCCGCATGTCGAGTCTCCAAATTATGGATTGCCTGCTCAATATCAACTCTCACATCCTCAAAATTTTCATGAGCAGCAATGAAATCTAGACGCTGCTGGAGAAGAGCCTTCAGACGTGCATAATCTTCTAGCCGTTTAAGCTCATGACTGTAGATCTTAGCAAAGCCTTCTGAGATCAGCGCACTTCGCCCTTTGGCTTTGAATCCTTCAAGCTCTTGCTGATACTTGTCGATCTCGATACTGGAATCTGCTGTTGGCAAGCTAGTTTCTATGAGTTCTTGATAGCTCTGGAATGCGTCAGCTACTCTGTTTGCGGCGACATCACGGATGCGTTCTAACTTGCGATTTGCGTTGGAAAGAGTGGCTTTAATTGCTTCAACTGCCTCATTTTTGTTGCGACCTCGGCTTAATTCTCGATCGAGGTATTCCAGAAGCTTATTAATTTTTTGGGTGCTTGATTCCTCAGTGAACCGATATCGCCGACCGTTGATTTCACCTTTTAACTCATGAATTTGCTCAGGAGAGACCAATCCTGTAGACCGCTCTTCCCAAATCTCTACCTGTTGGGTAAGTGCATCATGTGCCTGAGTCAGGTCAAGCAAGATTTGATCGTAAGTGTCGTCTTGCTTTACGGCTGGAGTTATCTGAGCTAATGCGTCGATTTTCTCGCGTGCTGATCGATAATTTTGCTGTGTAGGCGCGTCTCCTAAAGACTTATGGCAACTCTCAATTCGGGATAGACACTCTCGTACCTTCGCCGTTTCTCTAATTTCTAATAACCGACGATCAGCGATTTGCAGGGAGTACTGCAAAGTTTCGGCTAGGTGGGGAGGCAAACTTGCCACTGGGCTGATTTGGGTTAGAAGCCGCTGAATTTCGCTTTTGTAAGCACCACAGTCCTCCTCGGTAGATAAAGCTTCCGATCGCTCACTTTGAGCATCCACAAGTTGTTCAATCTTCTCGCTTGCAGCTTGTAGCGCTTGGGTTTGCCGATCGCGCTGGTGCGAGGTTGGTTGAACAGAGATAATATTGTCCCTGAGAATAAGCGCAGGGGGCGCTAGCAGCAGTTTCGGATAAATCTCTAGTAGTAAGTTAAGGGGTGCTGCATCAGCCAAACCTTCTGCCGCTTCTACAGGCTGAAACCACTCATTAATCTGAGTGACACCTGCGTAGACTTGATCTCTAGTTTTGGTAACTGAACCGATTTCAGTAGGGTCGGGTTCCCCTGCTTCTAAGTAGGCTGCAACTGCCAATAAGTATTGTTGTGCTTGGTTGTAGCTGATGGGAGATTGGGGGTGTACGGGAGGAGATACTTTCTTACGGCGGATCAGCTTGGCATTGCCTATGACAATCCACTTTTTGACAAACTCATCTGGCTTTTCCAGGATGTTTGTCTCTGACCAGTCTTTCAATGACTTAGTTTCTACCGTAATTGAGGCTGTGCCTCTTCTGTTAGCAGGAGGAATGGTTGCCTCTCCTTTCAGAGCAACCTCTTTGCGATGATAAGATAGCCATCCTGCCAGAAGCATAGTGAAGTTGTACTCGCTGTAGCCATAGGGCGGTTCAGAGAGTGCTTTCCAGATCTTCTTGAGATCAATTGTTTTTTCTGCCTGTTCACCCAGATCAGCCATATTAGAAATTACATCCCAGGCTGCTTTTATCCGCTCATGAGTCGGCTCTTGGACTGAATATCGCTGAGAGGTCTTCTTAAGCAGCCGCCAACGACTGACAAATACAGGATCAACAAAGCTATAAGTGTTATTACCTAGTGGCGAGGTGAGGTTTTCTGCTAAAAGCCTTCGAGAAACAGATCCAACTACATCACGTCCTGTCTTATGATCTGACCGTAATCTATCGACCCCATCAATCGGCGGTACAAACGGATATAGATTTTCTAATAGAACACTAATCAATCGCTGAGGCTTTTCTCGTTCAGCCGGAGGAATTTTTTCCACTCCAATACAGTGATAAGTACAAGATTTCAGTAGGCTGCCAGCTTGCGTATCGACCTGCTCAGTCCAGCGTTCGAGTAAAGTATCGTAAGCTGCACCCCAAAGACGCTTCTCAACAGACTCTGCATTTTTTAGAGTCTGAATTTTCAACAGTACATAAGCTAAATCTCCTGTTTCATCACAAGGAATAGCGACGGCAATTCGATCATGGATTGGAGACCTCTCTAGTAGAGAATCAACCGTCCGACGAAAATCTTGAACTTCTGCCTGCGTTTCAGCTACTACATAAGCTAGAATGCCGTGCTCTTGAGTAAGTTTTAAGGTCTGGTCGCTACTCAGCGCTCTACCGAAGCCATCGATTGTATAAACCTTATGCTCAAATTGCCAATCATCTAAAACTAATTTATTTGCATCTACAAAATGCTGCGCTTTAAGTGTTTTGCCGCCCAAAAATCTCTCAATGCTAGCTTGACAGAAAGCAACACATCGCTCAGTGGAAACAATCTCTTTCTTCTCTTTAACTCGTCTTTCAATTTCCTCCTCAAGTTTACTTGGATCAATACCTGCCCAGAAGATATACAGCTTAGATTGGGGCTTATAGTGAATAATGTCTCTTGTGTTTTCTAGCTTGTCGAGAGCGGCTTTAACTTCTAATGTAGATAAACCCGTTAGCGTTGCTAAAACCTCTTCGTGAGATTCTCGCTCGGTCTTAGCAATCTTACCGCTGGCATGGAAGAGAAAGAGCGCTTTCAATACAGTTAATTCATTTGGATCATCTGATTTAACATTAGAAACTGCAACCTCAGCCTCCTTATACTTGCTGTAGTTAGAGTCATGAGCAAAGTCTTCAGGGAAGAAGTCAACTAGGGCGATCGGATTGACCCAGTTCAACTTACCCTGTTTCTCAAGAATTTCATTTTGGATGAAGTCTTTTACATACTTCTTCAGAAATTGAATTGCAGTACGATCTTGAGTGAATGAAAGATTACATAACAAATAAGCCGTCAGAGGATGTAGAGGGAAGCAGCCGATCGTTAGAATTTGATGAAACTTATCGCGAGTCCAGCCTTTCTGGCTATAGCCTGTGATTCGTTTTTCATAAGCATTGTTTGTTTCAGCCAGCAAGGTGTTGTTCCAGATTGTCCAAAACGATTCCCACTCTGGAGTATCCTTGTCTTGGATCAGTAGGTTACCTAGCACTAATTCCAGACTAGAGGCAACTTTTTGGTACGTGCTGTCTTTAGGAGCAATGCGGGAAGCTAGTTTTTTATGATCTTCAAGCGCACCAACAGAAATACCAACTCCAAGGTGTGGATCAATTTGGGTGAAGCTTAACAGGGCTATCTTGCCTTTATGCTCCTCGCAGATATTGGTGATATTTTGTAGAGCCATCCCGCCCGCACCGATTGGATCTTTTGACCAGTTTTGTAGATAAACATTGAGTTCATCAAACAGAATGAGAATACCCTGAAACCGAGGTTTTTCACCTAAGCAATGGGTCGTGATCAAATCTTTAAGAATGCCCTCAATGTCTATATTAGGGGTGAAGTCAAGATCTTCAACATCGACATCTTTGATGTACGCAACAAGGTTCCTGGCAGTGTTTATTACTGCTGGATTATTTTTCTGAAGCTGTTGGATAATTGAGTCTAAGTTTCCATCAGAGCTGCCAATATTCTCTAGATATGCTTCAGTACGCTCCCGTTCCTTTACATCCTCGCTAATCTTTTGCAAGTACTTTAGCGGTTTACGGCAAATGTGCTGGGCAACAGAATCAGTGATTCCTTCAGTTTCTAAAATTTCGAGGAGCGATTGTAAGAACTTCTTTCTAATATCAATGTCGCGATCGCCACTTAAACAAACGACTAAGTGTCTGCCGTATTTCTTGTAGGATTGCAGCCTTTGGGCGATTGGGCTTGTGCGACCAGCGGCATTCTCAATCGCCGTTAAAATGCCTTGAACTTCGGGGCTATCTGCGGGTTTGCTGAAGTAGTTAGCGATCGCCACCGCAAAGTGAGATTTGCCCTTGCCATACTGCTGCACCAGCAAATGCACATTGGCGTGGCTGCGGCTATCGTAGCTGCTCCGAAGGGCTTCCAATACGCCAACAGTCGATTCTTCCGGCTTATCTTTGTCGTAGTTAAAAACAAAGCCTTCACAGAGCTTTTGATTCGTCTCTAGTTCCTCCATCAAACCAAAGTTAACGGAATCGGCAACAATTCCAGCTTCATTAATTCTGACCAATTGGTTGAGGAGCATAGGTTGATCGCGGCTAGGGTTAGAGGGTGTTATGAGGAATGCGGACAAGGCGAGATTCAGACCATGCTTTTGGGACAAGCTTATGGGGCAGGACGATCCACAGTAAGGCTGTCAGCTTGCGGGTGTTTTCTAAGCTGCTCCAGAACAGGGTAATGTGATTACCAGGTTGGACGTTGAGGTAAGTAATCAGGCAATCCAAGCCTTCGAGCAGCACAACAGGTTTAACTGCCTGGTTACAAAGGGAGCGAATCGCCGCCATTTCTTCCTCTACCTGATGGTGCAGGGTCAAAAATTTGGCACTGGGGTCGGTGCGTTGCAGCAGGTTGTCTCGGTAGTTGACTCGCTGAGCGTTGTTGTAGCGAGTAATCTGATCAAGTTCAAACGGGTTAGGGGTGTCCCAAAGCAGCAGGTGCGCCTGATTGTCTGGACGAGCATCGCGCAGGAGGAGTCTAGCGATCGCTGTCATAGGCTTTCTCCAGCAAAGTGAGAGGATCATCCCAGCGAGGAATGATCTGAACGGGAGGCACTGCCCGACGCTGTTCGATCATGCCGTGTGTCTCTAAGGCATTGAGCTGCTCTTGGGTGGCGGCAACGGAAAGCCCCAAAACGGGAGCCAACCCCATCGGGTGATTGAGGATAGACTCGGTTAGAACCGATGTGGCATTGGGGAAATCGCGTTCCCAGAGCTTGGCTAAAAAATAACTGATCAAATAAGGGTTGGGCAGATCAGCTTGTCCGGCAACATACTGGTTATCTTCCTGGGTGAGAAATTTGCAGTTAGCGATCGCTTGCTCCTCAGTGTATGCCCGCAGGACAAACTTGAAGTTTTTGGTGAGGCTTTTGGTCGGTTCTTGCTCAAATACTAGAGCGCTTGTATGCACCAGGTCATCGCTGGTGAAGGCGCGGTAGCTTGGCAGGAAGGTGTAGACAAAGTAAGTCCAACCGCCCCAGTCTGCTGGAGTGGTGGGTGGAGATTGGAGTCCTTTGTCGCCCAAACTAAGGTAGAAGTGCATCAGCCAATTGGTGATCGGAGACTCCAAATAGGGGTCTTTATCGAGAACCAGCTTACCTTCAGGACTGAGAAAGTCATCTGCTACCAAACCCGATCGACTTGCCCAGCCTCTCATCCGTAGCTTTGGAATCCCTAAACCAGTTCTTTCACTTAACTCTTGATCGCTCTCCTCTTTGCTCAATCCTTGGGTGCTGCTCTTTAACCCTTGTTCTTCTTCAGCAACCCGAAGAATTTTAAGAAGATCTTCTTTCTTAAGAGCAAAAGTGCCGCTGAAGCTTAACTGCAATTTGGGCATAGACTCACGTCGCGTGAAGGGGCAAAATCAGCACATCTACTGCTTAGAGTTCCCAGCAATTTGGCGGATGCCACAGAGCAATCAGCTAACTTCAAGCATCACTGTTTGCAGTATGGCAAATTTTATCGGCGACGCACTTTACACCAAATTCATAAGTGGCACGCCAAGCAAGGTAGCGTGTCATCTTCCTCATCTAAGACTGTCGCTAATGCTTCCGCTAGGGGACGGTTGGGTTGGGTTTGTTGTTGTCGCATCATGGCTTTTTGGTGATCAGCGATGATGTCATCTTTACGGGCAACGAGTTCCAGTAGCGTTTCTCCTTGCGTCCAAGTGTAGGTTCTGCCATCCCGATGGTTCTGCTCATAGTCGATCGCTTTCTGGAACAAATCGGGATGCTCTTGTGCCAGCATGACCCATTCATACTTGCGTTGAAAAAAGCAGAAGTAACACCCAGAACGTGATCGCCAGCGGTAGTAATCCGGCATTCCGATGCCACTTTCTTCAAGTAGGTGAAGAATATCAGCCTTAACGAGTCCGTACTCTTTGAAGGGGAATCTCGCTGTGATACTCGGTTTGGTTGAAATGTATCCATCACGGTTCTCATCGGCGCGAATGCCAATGTAACTGACCACTACATCATCACCTACCCATTTCTCCAATGGCTTGATCTTCATTAGCTCCGTACACCACCGCTGTCTGGGTGAAGGAAGATAGCCGCCATGCAGATCCAGCCAGTGGTCAAAACCCCGCTCTGATTCAAGATAGTGAATTTTGATCCCAAGCCAATCTTCAATCCGCCTCAGATAGTCGTAAGTCTCTGTCAGTTCCTTATGGGTATCGCAGAAAAAGTATTCAATTTCTAAGTCAGGGTACTTTTGGCGCATAAGAATGGCAAGGGCGGTACTGTCCTTACCGCCAGAGAGACCGAGTATGTGTCTTACCTTTTTCTCACTCATGCTGACTGACCTCGCTTGTGCTTAGACTGTCCCAATTCACTGAGAGCATCATCAGGCTTTCGGCTGAAGAGTTTTGCATTAAGCTTCGCTAAAAACCCCTTTTGAAGCCGAGGGTTGTCTTTTAATGCTGGCGTACTCAACGCTTCCTCGATCAAGCGATCGAACAACTCCTCATGTTCTTCATCAATCCATACGACTTCATGAACTTCCTGCCCATTCGGCTCAGTCACCGTAATTCGTAGGGCATCAAAGCCCTTACCTTGCCGTCTAATTTCGCTCCGCAGCGCTTCCAGGTTTTGGAACCGACGAACCAGATCGCTCAACGCAATTTCAAATCGACTGAAATCTTCATCGACCCAGCCCTTGGGATGCTTATCTGCCACAATCCTAACCAGCGCCTCTAACCAGTCTTTATCTGATGAATCTTCCTCTACAGCCTTAGCAACAAAATGCTTCAGGATTGGATCAATGCACTGCCCCACCAAGTAGCTGGCACGAACCCGCAAGTCCTCTCTTAAGTTAGCTTCCTTACTGTGAACCCCAAATGCCTCATATAAGTGCTTCTGGCAATCACTCAACAGATTGTCATAAGCAGTCTGAATTTCATGAAGGCACTGCACTAATTGCTTCCGAAACGCTTTTGCTGCTTGCTCGTTTTCTTCTTCTCCAGCGGTCATCAGGTTAAAGCCGCAGGCTGCGGGTAGCGAAACAAACAGCAATTCGTCTGGCTCCTGCGCCGTTTGCAGTGCCTGCAAGACCTTGAGTGTGGCTTTATTCAGCCGTTTCGTTGATCGCGTAAATTCCGGTAGTTGACGGACAAATCCAAACAACGGCTTGGCGATCGCCAACAACGAGGCGTTACGTAAGCCTGCGGGTGCCTTGGCGTTCGGCGACTTCAAAACGGTTTCGAGTTCTCGAAAGACTTGTGATCGCAGTCCTACCATCTCAAAATACTTCACCGAAAACCGCGAGGGGGCTTTCACCAGCAGTTCAAAATGCTCTGGTCCTAAGATCGGAATAAAGGTTCCATCCTTATAAATACCAACATCGTCAACGTGATAGAGCAAGAACGCCGCCAGCAAAAGGGGAATAGCCCCAGGCTTGACACCATAGGGAGGCTGCTCTAGCTGTTCATACAGGAGGTTCAGCGATCGTTGCTCTTTCGTCGCTGCTTGGCAAAATTGTTCGATCGCCTGCCAAACGGTGATGACCCCTGCCTCTGGGTGCGGTGGTTGAAAATCCCATTCTGCTTCGTTCTGGCGATGGATTCCCGTTGCCGCTAACACCGAGTAGTACATGGCGACTTCAGGACCGTAGCCTTCTAAACCCAACCTTTCCTGACGGCTGTGCTTAAGCATGGCTTCAATCAACTCTCGACGGGCTTTTGCACCTTGAGAGGTAAGCTCGCGGCGATTAATGAATTCATTGTCAAGCCGGAGACCTAAGTGATAGGTGCGATCGCACAGATCCGACAGCAAGGCTTGAAAGGCACGGGTTTTCAAAACAGTGGTTGCTTCTCCGGCGATCCAGCAGTGGTTCTGACCGACTGACCAGTTGAACGCCTGCTGAAGCGTATCATCGAGCAACCGTTCGGCATCAACCAGGCGATGTTTCACTTCGCGTCGTGCCACACCATCGGTTTGCAGTGCTGTTGCTTCTTTGTGGATGGTTTTGAGTGCCTGTAGCTGCTGGGCACGAGTTCGGAGCAGGTCAAGTTGGGTCGTGGTAATGACCACCAAAGGTTTGCCCTCAACCGTGTGCGCTGGAGGTTCCTCTGGAAACTGACGATCGAGCCAGTAGACGATCAAACCATCCGTGCTGGGAGCATGGCAGCGTAGTGCTGCCAGTGGTGTGAGGCTGTCGGCATACTGCTGCTCGAAATAGCGGAGATTCCCTGTGGTCGTGTAATGCCGTTGAGCGACGATGGGTTGTAGGGGGCGGGCGCGAGTGAGCAGTTGGGCAAGGGGCAAGCGTTCTTTTTCGATCAGCTGATAGATTGCCGCTTCCACATTAAAGTCCGAGCCTTCCCAAAGTTTCAGGTCATCGGTCTGGTTGCGGTAGGTGATAATGCCTTTCTGGGTCAGGTCTTTGATCACAGCCTGCCAGCGTTTTAGGGCAGCGGCATCGTCTGGATGGTCACACAAGGCGAATGCCACTAGCGCAGGAGCGGCTTTCAGTGTCCCTGTTGCTGTAATGAGATTCAAGATGCCAATGGTTTTGAGGACTTTCAAGACCGCCTCGTTCTGCGTCTGAGCCTCCTGGATTAAGCCTTGAATCTCGACCCAGCGTTGCAGATTCATGCGAGATGCCAGACCAGTGGCTGCTTCCACAAAATAGTCATAAAGCTGGTGCAGTTGCAGTGTTGGCACTAGCTCACCATCAAACGTTCTAGCAGCGAGAAATTCGGTCAGCCCGTGGGGTTCATGGCTCGTTAAGAACGTAAACAGGGAACGATCGTTCTGGGCGTAGCGCGTACAGAGCAGCGGCAGCGCTAGTGCAGTCACGGGATGCAAGGGATAGGCGGCGCTGATATCCTTTTCGGCAATGCCTTGATTGACCAAAACAGGCTTCAGTGCTTTGAACCAGACTTTAGCGGTTTGATCGCAAACCGATGCTAGACGGTCTGAGGCTTCGCTGTCTAGGCGCTCAATGGCTTGCCCAATCAACCGGGTCATTTGGCTGGCAGACTCGGTGAACTGCATCGTTTCAAAGCGACCCTGAATTTTCGTCCACTCGTTTTGCTCGATCGCGCTGAGTCGTTCGCTGTACCCGGCAAACGATTGATGCAGCAGCCCCACGAAATGCACCTGATACTTGCCTTTGTAGCGCAACTCTGCAATCTGTTGCAGCAAGTAAAGATCTTCAGTGCCACCATGATTCACGGCATATTCCAGGTTTTTGCCCAACTCATCGAGCACTAACAGCACCTGCGTTTTCGCGGCTTGAGTCACCTGTTCTAAGAGGGTCAACACTTGTTGATTGGTGATCTGGCAACGCCCTACAGCTACTTCAGCGCCCCAGTCCGTCAGCGTCTCGAACCAATCAGGTTTCTGCTTGCGCGACCAAAACTCCTGGCAACCGTTGGCTAATGCCCGCATGACCGTCCAACTGAGTGGCTCTCGCTGCCCAACCGCCACGCAGCGTAGTAAGCCCTCAGTCGGCAGAGTCTCAAGAATTTGCTCCAGCAGAGGACTATCTTTGGGCAATGCCTGTTCGGTAACGTACCACGCTTGCTCAGCCGCTTTGCTCTTTTCGGGCGCACAGAGCGCCGTGAGATAGTTTGCAAAGGCTGATTTCCCCGTGCCGTATACGCCAATCAGTGTCCACGCCCGCTGTGCCTTGGGGTTGTCGAACGCTGCTAGCATGCGCTGCAACGCTTCCAGCGATCGCTCTGTCAGCACATAGCCTTCTACGGCTTCAGGATTGTCAAAATCGCGCTCCAGGTTGACAGAGCGATGATAGCGACGATGCAGGCTGAAGTAATGGGAAAGAGCGGTCACGTCAGCTTACCTCGCGGCATAGTATCTGTTCAGGATATCCTCTGCCATCGGTAATGGCTGACCTTGGAAGAAAAACTCTAGCTTTCCAGCCACATCCGTAATGCCCAGAGTGTCGGTGGTGCCAACTGTTTCATTCATGAAGCTTGAGCAGTGCTCAATGGCTTCGTAGAGAGCACTTTCTGTGAGCCGAAACACCAAGCCTGGGCTACCGCGATCGTACAAGAGCTTGGCAACTGGGACGTTCTGCACGCCTTCGGCAAGTTGTCCGACATAGCGCAGGCAGGCGTAGACCACCATCTCGGCTGTCAGTGTGGGTTTAAAGCCAATCCGAAACGTGTAAGAGCGGGCATTCCCGGCAAACCGAATCAGTCCCAGATCGGCAAACGGACAATCGAGCGACTCTTCACTTGCCGAAGCTTTGAAGGGCTGTGAGCCATACATCCGCAACAGGCAGTTCATATCTTTACGAAGCGACGAATCTGCCACTCGTGCGGCTTCCCGATCGCGGTAGTCACAGAGTTGGTTAAAAAGCTCGTCAACCGTAAACTCTACGCTACGAAATTGATTGAACACAAAAGCCCATGTCGTAGCGGAGCAGGGCGTTTCTAGCAGTTTCCAATGCAGCAGCCAGAGGGACGCTGGATCTTCTAGATAGGGGTCCCACCCCGATGATCCGAGCAGTTTCTCACCAAACTCAGTGGGGCAATCCTCCTCCAGCAGCTTGAAGGCTGAACACCAGTAGCGGATGGAGCGCACCATATTTTTCCCTACTCCCAGCCGCACCGTTGCGTCATCCCGTAAGAAAATAGTGGGATCTTTAGCCGCCTGATCAAACCCTTTCTTGAGCCAACCAAACCGAGGGTGAAAAGTCTCGTGACGAGCAAAGGTTTGGCGCGTGGTTGGGGCTTGAGGGGTGCTGACGGTCATGAATTTAGTGTCTTCTGCAATCAACCTAGAACCAGACTAGAACAAGTGATCTAAAAAGTCACGGCTTGTATGATGAATGCTGTCGTGACTGGATCGCGCTTTACATTACTGCAAAATTGGGTCAAAAGAGCGATCACGAAGCAAACATCATGGAGCCAGCCCTCGATCCCTACCCTGATTTCTCGGTTCTGACAACGCTTTGCCAACGCAGCAAGGTGGGCAAACTCTTGCCGGATGCTCTGTATGTCCACGTTTCAGCCCTGTCAGCCCTAGACCCACTCTTGCAAGGCTATGAAAGCGAAGCGCGTCAGCTCGCCTCGGTTGAAGCCGCCACCCTGGTCAAGTTTAGTACTGAGAAGCCGAGCCTTTCCTATCTGGTGTATCCTGACTTCGATGCTGATCCTCACCCTGCCCTTCAAGCCAGCATTCAGGTTGACCTCCGGAGCCGCAAGGTCAACTATCGCCACTACAGCAATAGTGACAACCCGTTTATCCTCCATCGCAAAGAGCATTTCGTTACCACCGCTTACCCCTACTATCAGCAGTTTGCTGCCCTCACTCGACAAGAAGAAGCTTTGGGGCTACTAGATAATCCACGATCGATCGGCACTCGCTTAGCTTGGGAGCAACGATTAGCCCAGTGCAACGTCGCGTTTCAGGGGCATACGCTCGTTCATCGTTCTCTCCTCAATACTCAATCTGCTCAAGTCAAGATCGATCGCCACAAAGCTGCGATCAGCCGCAATGATTTTTCCAAGCCGATGCGATTGGCACTGGAGGCAGGGCTGTTTAGCCAGCAGACGACTTTCTTTGATTACGGGTGCGGGCAGGGTGGCGATTTAGAACGGGTGACGAAGTTGGGGTACACCAGTGCTGGTTGGGACCCCTACTACAAACCCAGTGAGGCTTTGACGGCAGCCGATGTCGTGAACCTGGGCTACGTCATTAACGTGATTGAGTCCCAGACAGAGCGGCGAGAAGCACTGATCAAGGCGTGGTCGCTGACCCAGCAAGTTTTGGTTGTGGCAGCGCAGGTATTGATCGCTCAAGGGAACAGCCAGATTGCCTACGGCGATGGGGTGATCACGAGCCGCAATACCTTTCAGAAATATTACGACCAGGAGGAACTGAAGCTTTACATCGATCAGGTGTTGGACGCAGACGCAGTTCCGGTCGCGCTGGGCATCTACTTTGTGTTTCGGGATGAAGCACAGGCGGAAACTTTCCGTGCCGCTCGGTTTCGATCGCGCGTCTCAGTCCCCAAAGTGCAACTCAGCAACAAGCGCTTTGAGTCTTACAAGGAACTGCTAGCACCGCTGATGACGTTTTTCACCGAGCGGGGACGGTTGCCGACGCTGGAAGAACTGCCTGAAACTGAGGCACTGAGCGCCGAGTTTGGCAATCTGCGACGGGCGTTTCAGATTGTTCTGCAAGCGACGAACCCGCAAGAATGGGATGAGATTAGCGATCGCCGTCGTGGGGATTTGCTGGTTTATCTGGCGCTGAGTCACTTTGGTCATCGCCCGAAGCTGCGGGATCTCGCACCTATAGTGCAGACTGACATCAAGAGTCTGTTTGGTGGTTACCAGCAGGCTTGCACAGCAGCCGATTTGATGTTGATGAGTTTGGGCAATTTGGCGGTGGTGGCAGAACGCTGTCAAAATAGCCCCATTGGGAAGAAGCTGCCCAATTCGCTTTGGGTGCATGTGTCGGCGATCGAAACGCTTGACCCGCTGCTGCGCCTCTATGAAGGCTGTGCTTCACGGACGATCGGTCGTCCTGAAGAGGCGAATGTGATCAAATTCCACTGCCGCAAGCCCAAAATCACGTATCTGGTCTACCCAGATTTTGATGCCGATCCGCACCCGGCTTTGCACACCAGTATGCAGATTGACCTGCGGGATCTGCACGTTCATTACCGCGATTATGACCGCAGCGACAATCCACCGTTACTGCACCAGAAGGATTTGCTGGTTGCGCCGGACTACCCTGGCTACGAGAAGTTTGCCAAGCTGAGTCGGCAGGAGGAGGATTGGGGATTATTGGAAGATTGGCAGCAGATTAGCGAGCGGCGAGGCTGGCAAAAGTGCCTGGAAGAGCACTGTGCAGAGTTAAAGGGGCATCGGGTGGTGTGGCAGAAGGATGCTGACCCGTATCGAGTGAAGCTGGTGCAGGCTGCACGTCGGCAGAGACCAGTAAAAACATAAGTCTCTGACCAAACACATTTGCCTAGTTTAGCTACTTTAGCTTTGGGATCATAGCGCTCAAACTTTAGCCAAATTTGAGAAGAACGTATCTCCGGAGCATGAAGGGAAATTGCTCATCAGCTTCCCCTTAGAGCTAGGTGCTCTTGCTTGGAAATGTACACTTCACCGAAACTTCTAGATTGCAATCAGCGGAACCTTCTGTAATGTAAGGAATGCCCGTTTTACCACCGATCTTTAAGCCAAATTTGAGGCTAATTTCTTCTACATTGGCATCGCCCAAATTTTTGAAAGCGTTGAGGGCATACAGCGTGTAGCCTCGAATCATGCTCTGTGCCTCCCGCATCCGGATGCTGATGTCATTTACGATGCCCATACCACCGGGGTCGTCATCATCGATCGAGCCCACAGGAATGTCGGTCGATGACTTCGCTTCGATGAAAATCTCGAAGGCTTCCCCGTTTTCCTCAAACTGAAACCGTTTCACATCGGACATTTAAACCGCCTCAGTAGAATTTCTTAGCTAGAATTTTACTCTTTAACAAATTTTTATGTAATTTTTGGACTCCCTCAGTATATCTGAGTAGCTTAGAGGTGTTTGTTGCTGTTCCTGTATCTACCAACATGGCTCGTTACGCCCTGACAATTGGCATTGCTGAGTATACAGGTCACTTCCCAAGTTTAGAAACGCCCGTCCAAAATGCCAACGCGATCGCTGATGTTCTTGACCAATATGGCGACTTTAACCAGGTAAGGCGGTTGCCCTTCCGTCGAGAAGCGGGGCAAAAAGATTTGGGCAAAGTCATTCGTAAACCGCTACCAAACGAGATCTTAGTGCGAGAACTCCAGCAGTTTCTACAAGATGCTGATGGTAGCGATGTGTTGATCTACTACAGCGGGCATGGGTTCACCAAGCTTGATCAACTTTCGCACATTCCAGAAGGGTATCTCGCGCCTTCGGATTGTCAGGTTGAGCTAAACGCAGCAGGACAGATCACGGCTGAGAAAAACGGCATTTCTCTGTACGGGCTAAATGCGCTGATTAACCAGCATACCTTCAACAGCCTGGTGGTGATTTTAGACTGCTGCAACGCTGGTGCCTTTCTCGAAAGCGGCATGGTGCGCCGGCATGTCACCGCGTTTGGGTATCAGCGCGACTATTACCTGATTACTGCCTGTCGCAGTGCCAGCAAGGCTTACGAAGGTGAGGAATACAGTTTGTTAACGACTGCTGTGTTGAAAGGACTCTCTGCCAAAAATGCGTCACCAGTGAGCGGGCGGATCAGTGGCGATCGCCTGTTTGATGTGATTGGCAATGAATTGCAAAACTCACGCCAGGAGCCGATTCGTATGGGCTGGGGACGGCTCATTACGCTGGTGCGGTATCTGCAACAACCAGAGCAATTAGAAGCGATCGCCCAACTGTTTAATGCGGCTAATCCCTATATGGGCTTGAAACCTTTTGGGCGAGAGCAAGCCGCTTACTTCTTTGGGCGGGTACAGGCAGTGCGGGCATTGCTCGATCGCTTGGCTGAAAACCGCTTTCTGGCAGTGATTGGTCCCTCTGGCTGCGGTAAATCGTCACTGGTCAAAGCGGGACTGTTGCCCGAACTGGAGGGCGATCGCATTCCCGGTAGTCAGGACTGGCAGGTGGAAATCATTACACCCGGACAATATCCCTTCCAAGCTCTGACCAATGTACTTGAGCGGCACCACTCAGACGATCAGCCCGTTATCCTCTTTGTGGATCAATTTGAGGAACTGTTTACCCTTTGCCCTCATGAGGAAGAGCAGCGCGCCTTTATCAAACGGTTGAACGAAGAAACCAATGACTCCACAAAGCAAACCCGCATCATCATTGCTATGCGTGGCGACTTTTTGGATCGGTGCGCCAAGTTTCAGGAGTCTGCTGACTTGATCAACAGTACGGCTCCTACCACGTATATGGTCATTCCCCTCACTGAAGCCAGACTGGTGGCAGAGCTAGAGAGTTCAATTACCTGCCCTGCGACCTTGCATGGGGTCAGCTTTGAACACGGGTTAGTGTCAAGGATTGTGGATGATGTGGTGAATCAACCGGGCGCAATGCCGCTGTTGCAATATGCGCTGATGCAACCTTGGGACAATTGCATTTCAACCGCTGGTGTATCTCGACTGCTCACGATGCAAAGCTATGAGGCGATCGAGGGCGTGAAAGGCGCACTTCAGCGCTGGGCAGACCAGTTTTACACCAACCTTTCTCCTACTGATCAGACGTTTGTGCAGGAACTGATCAGCGAGTTAGTGCAAATTGGCGATGGGGGTGAAGTCACACGACGACGCGCAGCCTGGGAACGCCTACGAGTGATCGCCACTTCGCAAGAACAACTAGATCGCATCATCGGTCGCCTAGTCTATCAACGCCTCCTCGTTGCCGATGAACAAACCGTTGAAGTGGCTCACGAGGCTCTCTTATCCAAATCCAAACTCATTCAAGGCTGGATTGAAGAAAACCGGGAAGGCATTCGTCTCCGACAACGCCTGGAAATCTACCGCCGCGAATGGCAGGAACATGATCGCTCCGAAAATTACCTCCTCGATTCCGGACGACTCGCCGCGATCGATGAATGGATAGAGAAGAAACAACCGCGCTTAGTGAGCGTTGATCAGGAGTTTATTGAGCAAAGTCGGGAAAGGCGCGATCGGCAGTTTCAAGCGCAATTAGAACAAGAACGAAGGCTGAGAGAAGAGGCGGAAGGGAGGACGATCGCTGAAATTGAAAAGAAGATTGAAGCAGAAGCCAGAGCAGAAGCAGAGACAGATATAGCCAAAGAAGCCAGTGCAAGAGCGAAAGCAGAGAGACAAAAAACCAGATGGGCTACTGCTGCCGCTATTTTACTAATAGGTGTTGCGATCCTGGCTGTTGGGCTTAGACAAAAAGCTGAAGAAAACACGAAAGCTATTATTGCTTCTTGGGTGGCAGAGCCTGAGAGAACGCTTAAAGAACATAATCAATTAGAGGCTTTAGTAGAAAGCCTTAAAGCTCTAAAGGAACTACAGAGGACAGGCGTAAAAGAACCAAATGCTCTAAAACGTCTCCAAAATATAATTTATAGCGTTCAAGAACGTAATCGTATAAGAGCACACAGTGATGATGTTGTTTATGTAAGCTTCAGCCCTGATAGTCAACTCATTGCCTCTGCAAGCCCTGATGGCTCTGTAAAAATTTGGAGCAGAGAAGGTATCCTTTTAAGAGAGTTAAAACACAGAAGTCGGGTTTGGAGTGTGAATTTCAGCCCCGATAGTCAGATCCTTGCATCGAGTGATAATAATGGAATCATCAGATTGTGGGATAGAAACGGTAACCTGAGAAAAGAACTGAAACCACCGAAAAGCCTTCAAAGTTCACAATTATCTCCGGAGGTTGTTTTTAGTCATGATGGTCGAATGATTGCTTCAGCGAGCTTTGACTTTACGGTAAGAGTCTGGCTGACATCAAATAATAAACTAATAAAAACATTTCGGCATGATTCTGAAGTCTATAGTGTAAGCTTTAGCCCTGATGGTAAAACACTCGCTTCGGGCAGTCAGGATGGAACAGTAAGACTTTGGAGCATACCAAATAGAAAGAACCCCAAAATATTAAGAGGTCATGTCGGTGCAGTTCATGGCGTAAGTTTTAGCTCTGATGGTCAAATAGTCGCTTCCACGGGTAAAGATAGAACTATCGTACTCTGGAGTTTATCAAGTAGTAAGCTGCTAAAAGTTATTAAGGGTCATGAAAATAGAGTTTACAACGTAAGTTTTAGTCCTGACAAAGAAACAATTGCGTCTGCTAGTAGGGACAAAACAGTAAAGCTTTGGCGATTATCAAATGGCGACTTAATTAAGACTTTTTGGCACGATGACATTGTTAACAATGTAAGTTTTAGTCCTGATGGTAAAACACTCGCTTCAGTTAGCAATGATAGAACTATCAGAATTTGGAATACAAGTTTACCTCGGCAGCCAAGCAATGCTACCATAAGTAAACTTTTAGAGGATGGATGTAAAATGGCTTCAGATTATTTGAATATAGATGATAATCAAGAAGATAAGTATATCTGCAAATGATAGTAAATAGAACTCTCAAGGATTTACCATTGTTTTTTGTTATTAGCTGTAAGAGCCTGGAGGTTATTGATGGGTAGGATTGAAATTACATCATCTCTATTTAAAGAAATCCTTTTTCTTTTAAGGGAAGTAGTTGAACACAAAGAATTGAGTGACGAGGAGTCTTTAAGGAAGGTTGGAGAAATTTTGTCTCAACTCGAACAAGTTAATAAGGAAGCTTTAGACTCTGACTCAAATCTTTTTCATGCACTCAGTAGGGCATCTCAAAGTAAAAGCTATGAAGATTTTAGAGCCATAGTTAAACCGGAGATAGATAATATACCAGAGATTCCTACTTGCGATGATTGCCCATTAGAGATGATTAAAGCTCTTAAGGAAGGGATAAACAAGGAGAAATTTGAAGATTTTACTGAAACACAGAGAAATATTGTATTTACCTCAATTCATACTTTAAGTGAATGCCCAAAAGGTAACTTTTCAGAAATTATAAAAAGATCTGTAGGAAGAGAATTTAAGGCGTTTAAGGAGGATTTGAATCGTGAAATTCAAAATTCTCTTTAACCAACATGAAACTAAAGCTCAATCAATAGTCGATGAGGTTTAGGAAAGAATTTTGTTTTTGGCGATCGACTTCAAGCAATGGCACTACAGTTTGCTGATCGTTATCGCCTCTTATACAAGCTCAAATAGTTGAGCCGAGATCGCCCCCTTGCTGAATCCTGGAGCTGCGATAGCCCTCTTCGCCATTCCTGTAAACAGTTGCAAGACATTATTGTGTGATCGCCCCTTTGTGAATCTTGAATCCACGATCGCAATTTTTCAGGAATAATCGGACGATCGCTTAGAATCTGAACAGGTATAGTGCGATCGCTCTTAAGCCAACCTGCCTTGTCACGCTTGATTGGGACACCAGTGGCTGAAAACGCCCAAATAGACCGTTTGTGTTTAGAGCTATAGCTGATGTGGATAGGTCGCTCTCGAAGTGTCTCGGAACGAGAATCGCTCCTATAGTAGTACAGCGAATCAAACGGCAATCGCTGCTCTAGAATCCACTCTACAAGGCGATAGCTCTCCAACCCCGCAATCTGAAAATCACACGCAGCACCGAGGCGATCGCAATAATACTTGCCATTCCGGTTCTTCTCATGTGCCATGTGCTGATCCCGACTCGGATCAACCCGCCCATTTTTAATCCCCGTCTCCGGGTCTTTCTGGTTCAAAAAACGCTTCAAATCCTTTGAGCAAAACCCGTAGGTCAACTGAAACCGCTCCCTGCCGAAGTGATCAATCACGGGATCAAGGATGTGCTGACACAGAGCCTCTAGCGCTGGAAGCGTCTCCTCCAGTTTTTTCGGGTATGGGTCAATGCGATCGGCGTACTTCCGGTACGTCTGCGTACAAGTGCAAAACTCCTGCAAAGTCAGGTACTTCCCCAACCAGTTTTCGTGCATGCAAGCGACAGCCTCGTGAAGCGGGCACCCTAGCTCTGAACAGAGCCTCCAAACACCTCACTACTGAGTATGGCTGCCTTCCTGACAAAAGCCAACTTCATGAGCGGGCTGCAATGCCACAAGCAGCTTTGGCTACAAGTGCAGGAAACACACCGAGCCACTGCCCTGACTTCAGTCCAGCAGCGCATCATCGACCAGGGCGAAGGCGTTGGGCAATACGCCCGTCAGCAGTTTCCCGATGGACAAATGATCGAGGGGAACGGTACAGAGGCAGTGCAAGCGACCCAAGACGCGATAGCCACTGAAGCCACCTGCCTCTTTGAAGCAGCGTTCAGTTTCGCTGGCTTGTTCATCCGCTGCGACATCCTCCACAAAGTCTCAGCAAGCACATGGGAACTGATTGAAGTCAAATCCTCCGGCAAAACCAAAGAAGAACACCCTTGGGATTTAGCCGTGCAAAAGTACGTCTTGACGGGAGTAGGTCTTGCCATCAGTGCAACGAAGCTGATGCATATCAACACCCAGACCTGCTGCTTCCCAGATCTGACCAACCTCTTCACGATCGCAGACCTCACCGCAGCGGTAGAGCGCGGGACTTCCCGGCTGCTTGTTAACGAACGCTTTGACAAAAGCCGCACTTCAACGCCGACAACGACTTAACCGCTCCAGACAGCGGGTGTAACCAGACTGTAAGAACAAGCCAGGGTGGGACTGGCGGATGGGGATACCGTTGGAACTGCTATCTAAAATTCGCTGAATCCGCTCGCCAGACAAACCCCAGCGCTGCCCCAGACCAAAGCAGACCGCTTCAGCATCAGGAGAGACGCTGATACCTGCTGTGGCGGCAAATTGCTCCCAACCAAACGCTTCTCGTGCCACAGACACCAGTAAATCACTCCGCTGACCTTCTGCAACAGCCCCTCTCTCAAGTAGTAAAGAGACTCGTTCACTACATAGTTTGCTAAACGAAACTTGACCTGGCTGAAGCCTTCCAGTTGCTTGACTGTAAGTGTAAGCGTGGCTGTTCGAGCGTACTGGTTGATTCGTCGGCTGGAGCGACACTGCTTCTAGACTGCTGACCCAGCGGGGGCGTGTACGCTGCACTGCTTCGTAGTGACCTTCAACCCCTCGTGTGGGCGCCAGTACGCAAACTCGACCTTCACCGATCAGCTCACCCAATGGTTGCCCATTCGTAGAACAGCGCGTGAAGGTCGGCTTCTCCTGGCAACGAAAGGCAATATGAAAGCCACCACTTTGGGTGCGCTCGATATAAGTTGCTTTGAGGTCTGGTGTTCGCTCCAGGTAGTCCTGCACAACCATCTCACACGCTAACCGAGACTCAAAATGCTTACTGTCAACATCTAACCAAAGCGTTGATTGCCACCCTCCCATTGTGGCTACTCCAACAGACGGATGCTGAAACCAGCGTTTAAGCTGCTCTGTTGTTGGCAGTTTGGTCTGGAATTGTTGATGGGGGACAACAATTGCTTGCGCCAAACGGTTCAAGTAAGACGGATTCTTACCCGTGAACAACAGTTTTTGGTTGAAAATTACCTGCTCATTGCGTGGCGCGATCGGTAGAGCGGGGTACCCATGTGCTAAGAGCCACAAGACTGTCTCGTTCACGCCCTGGTCTTGGCTATACCGATCACGCGGAGTCGTGTGCTGAAAAGTCGTAGCTTGCATAAAGGTAAAGGTAGATTACCTCACCCTTTCAGCCTTCTGAAGGTTGGTCAGGTTGTGGCGGAAAATTGAAGACACCCTCAGAAGCTGAAAGGGTCTAGAGTCAGGTCAGGACTGAGCTTGTGCTTGTTTCAGCCTTTTTGTCACCAGCGCTGCTCTAGAACAGCTTTCAGCTTCAGTTTTGACGCTAGACTTCAGTCATTTCAGCCTCAGCTTTAGTGCTCTCAGCTGTTGCTGCTTCTGCTCCTGTCTCTTAGAGTTGTCGGGAAATAAAAGGTGAGTGAAGCAAGGTTACTTTCTATCGGGCACTTCTCAAGCAGCAATCAAGTAAAAGTTCCATAACCCTGCGGCCGTCAGCATCAAGTGGTCATCAAAGTCCTTGATCCGATTGCGATAAACCACACTGACGGCGTTATAACGCTTGACTCCCGCAAAGGCATTTTCACAGACAACGCGCGACTGACTCAAGGTGCGATTCTCCTGCTTTTGCACGTCGCTTAACTCGCCACCTCTAGGTTTTTTGTGCGGTAGATGGATGTTGTCATACTCCTTTTGCAAGCCTAAAAAGCCTCAAGCCACTTCGATCGGAATCTCATCCGGCACACTGCCAGCAATATCATCTTCATCATGAAACCGTTTGTCATGCAGTTTGCCTTCACGCGCTTTGCTCAAAACTAACACCCGTTTGGTTTCATCTACTGCTGCGAGATGCTTACGGGTATGGCGTTTCTTCTTGCCAGAGTAGTGCAGTTGTTGTGCGGCGGCGGCTTGCGGTCGCGCAATGGGACGTTCAGTGCCATCAATCATCACGCGGTTCACTCCTGGGAAGCGCTCTAAGAACGCCTCAAGGCTATCGAGCTTCCGTTCTGGCAACACCAGCTTCTCACCCAGAGTTTGCTCCAGCAGCGGTTGGAGACGATGCATCCACTCATGTGCTTGCGAACGATGCAAATCAAAAATCATGCCAGCCAGGTCAAACGTGGGATAGCACTTGAAGTAGAACAAGATGAAAAACAGCTTCTCTTGAGTGTGGAGCAGACGCGCTTTTCGCCCACCACCAACGGCACGTTGACGCGGTTGCTGCTGACGAGCCGCTTCATAAAGGCGACTAAAAGTCTCTAGCAGCGCCTCAAACGCTTTGCGGTTCAAACCAGTCGTAGCTCGCAGCAAGCGGTCTTGCTTCAACACTCGTTGAATGTCCAGCATTGTCTTAACCTGTCACTGTGCTCTATTCTCGCTTATTCCCCGACAAGTCTCTTGATCGAACTTCTCGGTCACACCCAACTCCTCATTTAGCTCCGTCTGTCGGCTCAAGGCTCTCTCCAGGGACTCTCCTTGCTCAAACTTGAGGCTTGCCATTGGTCTCAGTCTCTCTAGTTCTTCTGCCAGGTCTATTTTCACCTTGAGGGCTTCGTCTAACCTTTTCTCAGGCTCATTTAAGACTGCTTCTAGTGCCTGTAGAGTACCTCTGGGTGTATCCCGTACAACGGCTGTGTACTGGTTGGCACCAACAAGATGTAACAGCGTTTGCTCAAAGATGGGGATGTTTTCGAGACTGAGCGTGAACCCAGCAAATAGCCCGATTTCTTTACGATGCTTGACTTTAGCGTGAAACATCGCATCAGCCATATCTTGTAGTAGCGTGCTGGCGTCGGTGCGCTTCGTGAAAACCTGACCTTCAATGATTAGAGAGAACAAGTCAGCTTTCGTTGGTTGACGTTGTTGCAGGTCGCGCTGATAGCGTTCAGCCGCTTGTTCCGCTTCGACGATCGCCAATGGTAATTGATGCAACCGCTGCTTGACCATCGCTTTGGTGCCCAGGTAGGACTGCTCTTCGAGTAACAGTCCGCTGATTGTGTTTTCCAGCGCTACTTTCTCTTTGAAGCGCGGATCGCCAGTTGCAGTTGCGACTAACGTAGCAAAGTCCAAGGTTGCTTCGTCAATGTCTTCCATCGTGCGTTCGTCAGACTCTTCATAGAAGCCGGACTTGATGAAATTGGCCTTTCTGAAGTTGACTTCGTAGAGGTAAGAGTCGGGTGACAGACCTTGAATGGTCTTATGTTTCTCGTTCTGGTAAGGCTTACCAGTGGTGATATAAGAGTAATTGCGGACGTGCTTATAGCGATTCCCTGGTCGAATCTGCCGTCCATCGCGCTGCCACCGATCAATGGGCCTCAGCGGACAATCGACGTTGCGGGCTTCTAACAGTCGGTCAGGGAAGTGCGTCCCTGCCCCCAGCATCTCGGTGCTGCCAAAGAGAATACGCACGTCACCCTGACGAAACTGGTGATACAAGGCAGCCTTTTGCTCGTCAGTCTTGGCATCGTGGCTGAAAGCGATTTCGTTTTCTAGAACACCCCTTTCAATTAGCCTCTGCTTCGCCCAGCGGTAGACCGAAAAGCGCCCTTCAGTATTAGGTGTGCCGATATCGCAGAAGATGAGTTGTGTCGCCCGCTCTTCTTGGTGCAGCACCCAGCTCTCGTAAACATCGTCAATGAGTTGAGCGACTTTGGTATACTCCTGACCCAGGTTGCCAATTTCCTCGTCAGTGAGGAACCCTCTGAGGGTCTTCGTTGGCAAAAGCCTCAAGTCAACTACACCTTGTTTCACATTGGTTGTGATGACGGGAATATTATCCTCGCCCTTCCTATTCCGTTTCCCTCGACATTGACGGGCACGCTCGGCTACAGAATCAAAGAACTTAAGCTGTGACGGCGTTGCTGGCGTTTCTCGAATGATGTATTCCGGGATGGGCTTGTCGATGTCTAGATCGCGCTCAAGGACAACATCAGAGACTTGAAACCAGAGCGCCTGCATCTCTGGCTTGTTTGACCAGTTCGCCAGCCGCGTTCTCAGTTCCATTGTTGTGGCAGCCGTGATCTCGACGTTGGTCTTGGCTTCGGCAAAGACGCTGATTGCATCATCAAATTCAGCGATGCCTCGTTCCTCTAAGACCTCGGGACAGAGGTACTTGAGGTTGACCCAGAACTGCCCTAGAGTGTTTTGAATGGGCGTGGCTGTCAACAGATACATACACTTGCCTTCGCCATGCACTTCTGCCAGGTAACGGCTCTTGTGGTACAAGTCCGTTGCCTTTTGGGATGTACTCCCAGTCACGCCCAGCACTCCGGTCATCTGAGTATTTGTTTCGAGTCCCAGGTATTTCTGGCTCTCGTCGATAAAGAGCCGATCAATGCCCGTCTGCTCAAAGTAGATTGTGTCGCGTTTGATGCCTTCAAGCGTGCTGCGCGTTTTGGCTTCAGTGCGGTCAGCGGCTTTTTCTAAGTTCTTGGTGCCGCCCCGTCGTTCTTGTTTGCCCTCGCTGATAAAGCGCTCGCGTGCCCCAGAAACTGCCTCACCCACAATCTTCTCGACGGTTTCTGGCATGAGTGCCAGCATCTTCATTGCCGTTTGGGAGCAGATCACTAAGTCCCATTCGCACGTCCCGATACGGGCTTGAAACTCCTGACGTTGACGAGCGCCCTTCAGGTCACGAGTGCTGATCGGTAGGACTCTGAGTCCTGGATAAATCTGTACTGCTTCAGCCGCTTGCTGTAAGACCAGATGATCTAGCACCACCAGGCAGGGCTTGTGACAAAGCTGGTATTGCTTCATTAACTGAGAGGCGACAATCGCGATCGCCGTTTTCCCGGCTCCTGTAGGATGCTGCACAAGTGTGTTGCCAGCTTTGACCATCCTCCAGATGGTGTCGTACTGATACGCCCGTTTGGGATTAGCCAAGCGTTCTTGCCAAACCTCAGAGATGCCTTTCAGCTTGCCAATGAGGTGAGAGCCGTTGAACTTGCGCTTCCGAAAGCAATTGAAATCGCGATTGTAAATCTCTGCTAGTGCCGCAGCGCGTTCCCAGTCTTGCCACACCCACCGCTTAAACAGGTCCTTAATCTTGTCCTGCTTGAGCATGGCTCGGCGTGTCTCTTGATGGTTTTTTACTGTGGTGTCCTTGTCCACAGTGTCGTAAACCACGGGAATTTTCTGGTTCAGCGCCTGGTTAATCAGCTTCGTTGCAGGCACTCTGTCCGTGCCGTACTCACTGGTGTTGAGCAGACTGGTGAAGTCGCTGCAATCAATTGACCAGTGTGAAGAACGAGGATGCTTAGAGACCGTGACTGTGTGGGTGGGCGACAGTTGCATCAAATACCGAATAAAGTCAGCAATAACCGTGCCGGGAATCCAGGGTGAACCCAAACGGGCATAAATCTGTCCTGGATGCACGGTTTTGGGTTGGACTTCGGTCAGTGCTTTGACGTTCGCCAGATACATGGGTGCTGCTTGCGCGGCAGTGTCAGCCTGTTGCAACTTCAGGCGCACGTTCCCACTGAGGTACTCATCTTCAGCCACCCATGTTTCCTTCATTGGGTCACGGAAGATGAGCGGGCGATCGCCTGCTTGGAGTTCGACCAGGATTGTTTCGGGAGCTTTGCCATAAAGCTGGCTCATGTATTCCAGATCAATACAGCCCTGCTCTAAATAGCTTTGCACCAGCGCTTCGGTGGCCGATTCTACCCGGCTAATTGTTTCCACATGACGAATGGTGCGTCGGTGGAACACATCAGCTTTACGTGTTAGTTCGGGATACTCTGGGTCCCAGATTTCCAGCGCTAGCAGCATTGGGTAATCTGGGTCATCTCCGAAGGCTCGGCTATTGCCTTCGCCATGCAGCCAGCCCATATTTTTGATGGCGGTGAACTCGTCATAGAGACGATTTAACTTCTTCTGAGCTTGCGCTAAGACGGTGTCATCATCAGACTCCCACTGCACACGTAACACGTCTTGGGCGGCATCCCGAATCTGAATCAACCACCACAAGCGCTTACGCTGTGCGCTTTGGCTGCTGAGTTCAACTCGGTGCAGTAACCCCTCTCGGTATTGCCAGACATCCCCACTGTGGTAGAAGTACGCAAAGGCTTTTACCTTATCCTGTAGCTCTAAGGGCACTCCGATGCTACTGGCATCGCCTTGTTCAACCTTCTTCTGAGTGCGTGGTGCTGCATAGATTTGGTGCGGTAAGGCTTCTGCAAGCGTCTCTAGTGCTGCGTCCAGGTCTCCATCTGCTTTAAGCCCCAACCGCCCGGAGCCGTACAGCTGGTCGCGTGTTAGTGTACCTAACAGATGCTCTGGGTGTAGTTGGAACCAGCG
>CP170647.1:0-55126 GCA_042919575.1 Stenomitos frigidus ULC029
GGGTTTGGGGAGCAGTGGAACGGTAAATGCACTTAAGGCTCCTCCAATGGATTGCGCAGCGTCCTCAATTCGCCTCTAGAAACCGCCTCTGGGACTGCAAAAGAATAACGTCCCAACATGTGGATATGCCCATAAATTAACGGCGATAGTCGAGCCACGTCAGCATCCAGCACTACGTGGTCTTCTCTGCGAAGTTGGTGCAGTATGGCCTCCATATAAATCGTGTTCCATAAGATGATCACATTGGTCACCAAGCCTAGCGAACCGAGTTGATCCTCTTGTCCTTCGCGATAGCGCTGGTGTAACTCGCCGCGTTTGCCATGAAAGACTTCGCGCGCCAAGCTATGGCGACTCTCTCCCCGATTGAGTTGAATGAGCGTGTCGCGCCGCTTATCTTCATCGTCGATGTAAGTAAGCATGTGGAGCGTCTTGTCGATGCGTCCGAATTCAGCCAAAGCCTGCGCCAGTCTGGTTGGGCGATCACCAGTTTGCAAAGTGCGTATGATGCTGGCAGGCGAGATTTTTCCGAGTTTGAGAGAGCCCGCTAGACGGAGCAAATCGTCCCAATATTGGGCAATCAGTGCCAGATTCACCTTCTGACGGGCAATGTGATTGAACGAACCATAATCAGCATCGGCATTGATGCGCCAAAAGCGGGTGCCTCCAACGTCAGCCAGTCGTGGACTGAAACGATACCCTAATAATCTGAAGAGGCCAAACATCACATCTGAATAAGCGCCGGTATCGGTCATAATCTGTGTCGGGCGCAGTTCCGTTTCTTGTTCAAGTACAACCGATAGCAAGACAAGGCTGTCACGCAGCGTACCCGGTACAGTGATTGCATGTAAGCCCGTGAACTGATCAGACACCAGGTTGTAATAGGTCACGCCACGACCAACACCGAAATATTTTGGATTCGATCCGGCATGAACCGTTTTGACCGGTACCACGAATCGTATGCCATCCGCAGAGGCGACTTCACCGCCGCCCCATACCTGAGCCAGTGCCAAGCGATGTTGTGCCACTACAAGTTTTGCATTGGCCGCAACTAATGTGTCATCACGTAGATAGTTCTGGCTGACCCAAGTCAGTCGGTCACGCCGCAACTCGGCAACATCGTCACGGACTAGCGGCTCCATGCCGGTATTGCACGCCTCCGAAAGCAAGACTGCACACAGGGAGGTGGTCAAGCCCGCGGCGCGAGCGGAGTGTTCGCTGACATGAGTAAAGGCGACAGTAAAGCCAGTACGCGCGGCGATCTCTAGCAAGATTTCCGGTAAGTCAACGCGTGGCATCCGTTCAGCCACTGCCTTGCGCAATGTAATCAGTGAGTCTGGTTCCTCGATTTTATCGAGCGGACTGAGAATCAATTCCTCTTTGCCAGGCATACCCTCAAAGCGCACCGCCGGATTCTTTGGTAACCGAGCGAGTACAGCGCGATAAGTCTGATCCAGTTCACGCGTTAGTGTCTCTAAAACGGGTTTGGGGTCAGAATCAAGACCCAATGTGCGACAAATCATTGGCCGAGCCGTTTCCCATGCCGCTCCAGAAAGGAGCCCGCTACGCGGATCGGCATAGCGCCAGCTTGGCGTCACAAAAACATCACGGCGCTTCAACGCGAGGCGCAGTTGATTCAGCACACAGAATGTATAGGCGCGTGGATCCACGGTTTTCTTTTCCGAGTCTAGAATTACGTATCGCCGCCAAGCTTTGTTGACCACATCCAGCGGCACGGTGTCATCAAATTGGCGACGATGGTGATGCTGCCGGAGATAGGTCAACGCAGCAACCGTATTCTCGCCAGCGGGCGCAGCCACAAAATGGATGTGCTGAAGCAGCTTAGGAAGGAATAAGCGCACGCGCCGGTGGCGCTCTTGAAGCTCGTGATAGAACACATTATCTGGCGGGCGTACCAAAGCATAGGTGTCTTGCAGCGTTTGTTCTAGTCCCTCGCGTGGAAATTGCGCAAAAATTTTAGTCCGCACCTCATTGTCGTTCAACGATTGATCAAGTAACAAAGCGCAAACTTCAGCCAGCGTAGTGGCTGCTGCATCCAGATCGCGAAGACTGCGCAAGCGAGCTTTTTGGTCAGCCTTTTCCGCCTTACTGAAGATCTCGTGCAGCAAACCGACCAGAATATCCAGAGCATCGTCCTGGGCAGAAGCTTCGAGTGTCCGCATGAATGCTGCCAAAGTCGCCAAGCGCCGGGGTTTTGCTAACCGGCTGATTGCAGTCGCCTTGGCACGAGAGGCAAACCGCGCTAAAGTACGCGATCCGGCTGGGAGGAATCGAACCTGCTGGAGGAAAAGTGATACCTTGACCTCTGATCATTTCGAGTCGATCCAAAGCACGCACCAGCGAGGGGCCCACTAATGTTTGTCGGGCCTGTCCGCAATTGGTCAAACCAAGACCGCCGATTGCCTTCTGGAACTGACAACAAAGCTTCTAACTTGAGTTGGCTCTCTTTGGAAATTCCCTGTCCGAGCCGATGCCACAGGCGTTGTTCCACACGGTATCGCAGCTTGGCGATGAAGCGTTCTAGTGTACTCGCTCCAGGCAGTAAAACCTTGTGCGCCAGTAACCAGGAAGTCGCTCGCTCAAACAACACGATAGGCCGGTCAGTACCGGTCCAGCATTGCGCATAAAGCCAACGCGTCAACTGGTACCCAGCGAAAGGCGCATTGATTTCTCGGTAGCCGTATTTCTGACAAATTTCTTCGATATGGCGCAACCGCTGGCGCTGATCGCGGTAACCCGCTAGACAGTTCGCATCCGTCAGACCGAGCTGTTTCGCTAACAAACTCAAGACGTTGGGCGGTGCCTGAGTTGTGTCATCAAGAAAGCGTCCAAGATAACGCACCGCCGTTAACTGGACAGCAAAGCCCAACCGATTGTGTTCGCCGCGCTTCCCACGAAGTTGTTGGAGGTCAGCGTCATCCAGGTAAAAATAACGATTCAGCTCTACCTCCGTTGGTTCGGCGACATAGCGACCATAGTCGGCACGTTGACCGGCAGTGAGAAATTGAACTGGCATCTTGTTGCGTTTATGGGGTTTCCATCGTTGCGCAAACGTTCGTTTGTGCAACGATGCGAAGCTCACCTAAAATAGACCCATAGCCTGTTGCATAAACGTATTGCATTATTACAACCATTGGCAACAGGTTTTTGCAATGATGCTCATTGGTTACGCACGGGTTTCAACTCAGGAGCAGAACGCTGGACCTCAAATTGCGGCGCTGAAGGCTGCTGGATGTGAACTCATTTTTCAGGAGACTGCCACAGGCGGTCGTTGGGAGCGACCTGAATTGCATCGTCTACTGGGTCAACTACGCAAGGGTGATGTAGTGGTGGTCTGGAAGCTCGATCGTCTGTCACGTTCCTTGAAAGATGTTCTGGCCTTGATGGAAAAAATCCAAAAGGCCGAAGCGGGCTTTCAGAGTCTAACGGAAGCCATTGAGACCACTTCGCCGGCTGGTCGCATGATGATGCAAATGGTTGGTGCCTTTGCCGAGTTCGAGCGCGCCATGTTACGCGAACGTACATGTAATGGCTTGAATGCGGCTCGAAAGGAAGGGCGCGTTGGCGGTCGCCGCCCCAAACTCAAAGCACACCAGGAAAAAGAAATCCAACACTTGGTGGCTTCAGGACAAAAGACCGCTGCCGATGCGGCTCGCCTGTTCAATGTGCATCCGTCTACGGTCTCGCGTTTGCTCGCGCGTAATCAGGTGATTGCAGAGGGACTTGAGCCTTAAGTGCATTTACCGTTCCACTGCTCCCCAAACCCCAATCATCATTGGCTTTTCTAAACCAGCTCTGTACTGTGCGTTTGTCGCGATCAGTGGCTGCCGCGATCGACCGTAAGGTATGCCTGCGTTCCATTGCTTTCCTCCGCTTCATAGGGGTTTCATAGCGTCGTCATAGGGGGCATCACTATGAACCTCGTAGCGTTGTCATCCAACTTCGCAGCGATGCCACCCCAGACAAGAACAAATTTAGCACTAAAAAGTTACTTTTTGACGCGAATCGGTGTTATAAATACACTGACGATCGCTTTCAGTAACTCAGGTGTACGATGGGGCTACATCATATGACTCAGGATGCTGTGAGTAAGCGCGTTAATCTGACACTCCCAGACACCGTGTATGAGGAGTTAGAAAAATGGGCAGAGCGGCAGGGTAGACCGACTGCAAATCTTGCTGCCTTTTTGGTGGAAACTGCACTTAGAGAGGCAAAAGAGCGCGGTGAGTTAGATTTGAAGCCCAGTGAGCCAGCTAAGAAGTGAAGGCGATCGCCATGAGTACAGCCATCAAGCCAATCAGTTTTGAGGATTACCTGGCACAAGACGAGGTGACAGACTTGCCCGATGCAAGGCATGAGTTTGTGGATGGGGAGTGGATTGAATTGCCGCCAGAGTCAGAACAAAACGATTTTCTTGCCCGCTTCTTGCTGTTTGCGCTGGCCAGTAGTGGTGCTATGCCACTGCGACAGTTGGTGATTCATACCTGTGAGCTCGAAGTGCCTGTCTTGCAACTGGGCACCCCCCGCAACCGCTTCCCTGATTTGGTTGTGCTGCATGAAGAACATCTCAGCCTGACACAGCGACGGCTGACCATTACGCTGGCGATGCGCCCCCCGCTCTTAGTCGCTGAAGTAGTAAGCCCTGGTGATCTGAATCGAGCACGCGATTATCAAGCCAAGCGCGCTCAATATGAACGGCGCGGCATTCCTGAGTACTGGTTGATTGATCCCGAAGCGCAGCTAATTACCGTGCTCCAACTGGAGGGCAAGCAATACGCTTTAGTTGGTGAGTTTAGAGGGCGTGATCGTCTGCGCTCAGCGCTTTTTCCGGCCATCAGTTTGACTGCTGAGCAGATTCTGCGGGGACAGGTGTAGGCATGGCCAATCTCCGACCAGCACCTGAGACCAAGAGGCTGGCTGGCAGAACTGCAGCGGCAGTAGCTGAAAAACTTTGCCAGCGGACAGGATCTGCGGTTAGATCATTGATACTTCACCACAGCAAAACTCCCACCACAGCGCGAGTTACTAGTGAATCACAAGTTTCCACCTTTGAAGCGAGAGGAGTGTCCGTCATGTTCTAGGCAACCTAGAAGCCAAAAACCCCCACTGCGGCCAAACAGAAGGGGTCAAAAGGCTTGTTATTCAATTGAAAGATAGGAGCAGGAACGCTAACTGATGCTTTAGAGGGCAGGACGTTAGGTTACCCAGCTTTGCTATGCCAATCTTAGTGGCAATTTGTCAAAAGGTGCAACCTTTTTGATGAATTGTTCTAGTTTTTGCATGGCTTCCTATCTGCTGTTAGTCCAGCTATAGGGAGTTAACTTGTGCATCGAAAATTTTATGTCTCGAGGGAGGGTAGCCCATGCAGCTAGCCCCCTCCCGTGCCTTTCCATCGGTGCAGGAAGGCGATGACCCCTTCCTCGCGCTCTGGCCCCACCGCTATGACTATCTTTGGGCCGAGCATCCCCATCCTGACGAACGACCCGATTGGCAAACCGAGAGCCGTCATCCCTTGAGCGATCGACTGCTCCAACAAGGGGCGGCGCTCTATGGTGTCCGGTTTGGTCCCACCACCCGCTACTGTGTCCTCGATGTGGACAAGGGCAGTGCTTACCACCCCACCCGCGATCGCTTCGCCTGGCGACGGCTGGTCGCAGCCTTAGAAGTCCTGGGACTGGTGCAAGCAGTGATCTGCACGTCCAGCTACAGCAGTGGTCTCCATCTCTACTTTCCCTTTGACACTGAACAGAAGACATGGGCGATCGCCTTGGCGGTCTCTACCCTGCTGGAAAACAAGGGGTTCAAACTGGCACCGGGACAGCTGGAAGTCTTTCCCAACTGCAAAGCCTATGTCACCAGCGGTGAGCACAGTCTCTACAACGGTCATCGTCTACCCATGCAAGCGGGGTCGTATCTCCTGAATCAAGACCTCCAGATGATCTGGGGCAACCAGGAGACCTTTGTGCAGCACTGGCAGTTTGCCCAACAGCGCAACAGTATCGATACGAAAGCGCTAGACCGCATCCTGAAAGCCGCGCGACGGCGACAGTTCCGTATCACTGGTAAAGCCGATAAGTTCTTGAATGACCTGAATGCCGAAATTGAGCAGGGCTGGACGGGTCCCGGACAAACCAATCGGTTACTCGGACGTATCGCCATGCGCTCTTACATCTTTGGGCATGTCCTGTATAGTGACAAGCCGTTAGAAGGCCATGCGCTAGTCCACGATATCGTCACGATCGCCCGAGCCCTACCCGGCTATCACGACTGGTGCCAACATCAGCAGGAAGTGGAGAAACGCGCTCAAGACTGGAGGCTGGCCATCGAGCAGAGCCACTACTTTCATTACGGCACCGACAAACGTCCAGTAGACCCAGTAGAGTTAAATACCGATCTGTCTGATGAGTCAGAGCCCAGTTGGAACCAGCAACAACAAGCCGAGGCTAGAGCACGCATTCAACAGGCAGTCGCTAACCTCTTAGACAAGGAAGCGTTGCCATCAGGCATTACCGAACGCTTCGATGCGCTCGTGACCTATGGGTTAAGTGGTGCAACGCTCTATCGTCATCGTGATCTCTGGCATCCCAGACATTTACAAAACGCAACAATCGGCGCGCTTCAGAGTGCTATGGAGCCGGATTGCTCGTGGGCGGCATCCGGCTCCAACAGTCACACAAACTTATTGGGTGAAAGTGGGTGTAATACCCTGCCTGAAGGGAGTTCTAGCGCTTTGGAACGTCTAGAACCAGGGGTGATCGGGTGTAATAGCGCTCCCATCGGGGATTTAAGTCATCCAGAGACCAGAAATATGACTCAGGCGGAGGGGATCGTCTATATCAAACAGGTGTTGAACCAGGTTAAAGCGAGGCGGCAGGTGGAAACAATGCAGAAACGACAACGCTTGGCTGGTCGCGACCAGCTCTTGCTTCCGTTTAGCGAAAGTCTAGAGTAACTGCTGGTAGCACTGTGCTTCAGGGTTGAAGCAACGTCAGTTTAAGGCGCACTGGTACTTGAGTGCGGAACCGCGGCTTGCGGCTAGGTAGTCTAAAGTAAAAGCTGCTTTCGCAAGGTTACAATCATGCCGCCTCAAATCGATACTGGAGTCGCTTACCTGCTTTGGTGTACCTGTTTGTTCGGGTTCTGCGGTGGGCAACGGTTCTACGCGGGCAAAATTGGCTCTGGTTTGCTCTATCTGTTCACGTTCGGGCTGTTCGGTTTTGGGCAACTGATTGACCTGGCTTTGATTCCCGGTATGGTCACTGAGCGCAATCAGACGCTACGCGGTCGCTATTTGGGGGTTTTTGCATAACCCCTCGAAAAGGTATATTCCACAATGAGACACATGAGTCTTATGTGAGCGGCAACGGTATCAACTGTTGAAGAATTGCTTGCATATCAATGACTTCAGGCGGTCGATTGAACTCATAGCGGCCATAGAAATTGATGTGCTGCCACGCGACTGGTGACACTTGGCTGAGGTTGCTTCCCCTCTCCAGGTCACCACTACGCTCACTGTGCGTCAGGAGGTCAGACAAAATAGCGGCGTTGTAATAGATGATGCAGTTGGTCAACAAGCGCGCGCAATCCCCCCAGATCTGCTGCTCGTATTCAGACTTAAAGCGAAGCTTGCCGAAGTTGGCATAGGAAACGGCTCGCCGCAATTGATGATAGCTTTCGCCCCGATTCAGCGCCCGCTGGACATTCTGACGCAGGGGAAGCGAATCAACGTGGGTGACCGTAAGGATTCGTGCGAAAAGGGGCAATAAGCCCAATCAGTCTTCACTCAAGCGCCTCTTTAGTGCGATAGGAGCCTCAAGCGCCACTTTTGTGTCCTGACTATCCGCTCCGATCCATTAGCACCCTGTCGAAAAACAAGTGTTTTCCGACAGGGCTGATCCAGCGGTCAAGATTGGCTTTCCAACCCGTTCAGGCATAGGCGGAAAACTGTATCGCTATGACATATCATGCGGAAAGCATAGCATAAGCGTTTTCCGTACATGCTTGTCGGCTACATGCGAGTATCGTTCAGCAGCGATCGCCAAACCACCAACCGACAGCGAGACGCACTCATGGCGGTTGGGGTTGATAGCCGTCATTTATCCGAAGACCACGCCTTAGGCTTATTGCCCCTTTCTGAACGAATCCTTACGGTCACCCCGTTAGGAGCTTTGCCGTGTTTATGGGTACTAAGATGACCGCAGAGCCGACATTCCATAGATCATGCTTGAAAGTAGATGTCTCTCTACTTTACCCAACCCACCTTTTCTTGAAGCACTACCGATTAATCCCGCGCTTTCTATTGAGCTTGAACTTAAAGAACCCAATGATGTTGTGAATTAGATTGGGATCGCTGCACTAGCTTTCATCGTGCTTTCATCGTGATGATCTATTCTCAAAGGTAGCGCTTCTCGGTGAGTGGTCTACGGCATCGGTCATTGACAGTTGACTGCTCACAGGGCGATCGCGTCATCAAACCACCCCGGTTTTGCTCCGCGATCGTTTCCCGTTTTTACCCGTTCCGGTTCATCTCTTTCAGAGGCAACTGACATGGAACAGCACAAGCATGCAACGCCTGTTGAGCAGCTCAGCCACAACCATCACGGGCATCACGACTCTGCCACACATCATCCGGCTACAGACCATAGCGAACATGCTGGACATGATAAACACGCCGGACATAACCCGGAGATGTTCAAGCGGCTGTTTTTCATCTGTCTAGGCTTAGTTATAGCAACGGACAAAAAGTGGTCGTTAAGGCTAGAAGGCTCATGAAATAAAGCTTTCAGCGATCGCTCTAATTGGCTACCTAACGGCTTGCACTGTCCCGTTTTCACCCATAAATGGGACAGTGCAAAACAAAGGCAACGGTTTTGCGCCATTACAAGCTCCTCAGCCATGATCGACCAGACCTCGTAAATGGGACAGTTCACTCCAACTGCTCACTAACGACCAGAATTTTTCCGCTGCTATAACTAAGCCGATCTCAGTGAAACGTCCCACAAGGTGCGGGGGGGCGATCGTGCCAGAAGTATTGCCAACTCAGCCATTGCTTTGCTGGAGGGCGATCGTTGCCTCAGTCTTACAAGCTTGCAGGACCATCTCGCGCAAGTATAAAGCAAGGCGAGACTGACTTTGATGTCTATCTTTAGTGGCATTACAATGCCACCCTGCAGAATGACACTGTAATAGTATTGAGTAAAATTCTGTCTAGCTGGTCATAAGATATGGCTATTGATGGTTCTCTTCAGTCTCAGACGCCCATGAAGGAGCTCAGCATTCCTTTGGAGCGGGATGTGTTTTTACGTACCTTAATTCGGGAGTTAGCCGGTACATTACAGGATGTAGTGGGCTTAGAGGAAGCTTCAGGGTTTATTAGTGTAGTGGGTCAAAACATGGGGCGGCAAATAGGTCAAGACTATAAAGCGGCTCTAGAGGTATCCCAGCTAACGCAAGAGCAAGTAGCCGATGTTTTTGTGGATTTGAAGCGGCGCATCCAGGGTGACTTTTATATCATTGAACAAACGGATGAAAAAATTGTCTTAGGGAACCGGGCTTGCCCCTTTGCCGAAAAAGTCATCGATCGCCCCGCTATGTGTATGATGACCTCCAATGTTTTTGGTTCCATTGCCGCAGACAATTTAGGTTACGCCAAGGTAGAACTGCAAGAGACCATTGCAGCAGGCGCGCTTGGATGCCGGGTAGTTGTTTATTTGAAACCCACTTTGGAAGCCGAAGCAAGCCAAGGAAGAGAATATTTCAAGGGAGAAAGCGACGGGTGACTCCCGAACAGTTCCTCGCCTTTGCCAGAGTTTTGCCAGAATCCATGCTGTTGGTCACGGGAAACGGTCAGATCCTGGCTACTAACCCGTCATTCGCCAAAATGCTGGGGCTACACCGTCAGAGACTGCAAGGGAAAATGCTCTTTGAGCTGGTAACCGATCCTCCTGACGCGGTCAAACAGTATTTACGTGCTTGCTCTAGCAGCCGAGAAATGGTGTTTGGCTCATTAACGTTAAGTGCCAACAACGGCGAGGCTTGCCTGTGTCGCGCTGAAGGGGCTGTCATCCAACCGTGGTCACCCGAAGCACCGGCACTCATTTTATTGCGCTTAAAAAACAGGGAATCCACCAGTAGCCGCTTTATCTTACTTAACAAGAAAATCGATGAATTGGCAAAAGAGATCCAGCAACGCCAACGAGTGGAAGAAGAGCGGGCGCAACTGCTGGTGCAGGAACAGAAGGCACGCGTGGAAGCTGAGAATCTGAGTCGATTAAAGGATGAATTTCTCTCAACCGTTTCCCATGAACTACGCACCCCCCTTAATGCCATCCTTGGCTGGTCTCAGATCCTTCGAAGCAACAGAGTAGACGAAGCAACGCTGAACCGTGCTCTGGAAACGATCGAACGCAATGCCAGATCTCAGTCACAGTTGATTGATGATCTACTGGATATTTCACGCATCATTACAGGCAAGATTCGCCTCAATGTGCAAACGGTTGAGCTGTTGGCGGTGATTGAGGCAGCGATCGACACGGTGCGACCGGCCGCCGATGCCAAGAACATTCGACTGCAAGCGGTGCTTGATCCAGCAGCGGGACCTGTTTTAGGAGACTCCGAGCGGTTACAGCAGATTGTCTGGAATGTGCTTAGCAATGCGATCAAGTTCACACCAAAAAACGGACGCATTCAGGTTTGCCTGAAACGAATTAACTCTCATGTTGAAATTGTTGTGATCGACACAGGTCAAGGCATTAGTGCCGAATTCCTTCCCTACGTCTTCGATCGCTTTCGCCAGGCAGATAGTTCCATTACTCGTTCCTTTGGGGGGCTAGGACTGGGTTTAGCGATCGTCCGCCAGTTGGTTGAGCTGCACGGCGGCACAGCACATGCTGAAAGCCCCGGCGAAGGACAAGGAGCAGCGCTCACTGTAAAACTACCGCTGATGGCTGTTGGACTAAAAGCGCTTGAGCCAGAACGGGTGCATCCAGCAGTGGGAGGTGGTGTCCCCTTTGACTGCTCCCCTCGACTAGATGGCTTAAGGATCTTGATTGTAGATGACGACACGGATATGCGGGCTTTGCTCCTCTACACACTAGAAGTTTGTGGGGCAGCAGTCATAGCTGCAGCTTCTGCAGACGAAGCAATCTCAACTATCAGATGTCAAGCATACGTTCGTGTCGCGTCAGTGACGTGGGCAAGTGAGTGAGCATGACAAGCCTCTTGGCTAGCTGATGAGATTGCAAGTGATTGAACGCTAAAAACTAACACGTCAAAGTCGTGCTGAGTGCTGGAAGCAATCGCACGACAAATAAGATCACAACGATAACCAGGAGCGGGACGGCAACCAGGATCGCAACGACAACCAGGATCGCAACGACAACTAGGATCGCTGGGATTGAACGACCGCTTTATCCAGAACACTCGAGGTGCCAGAACGCGAAACCGCCGACTGTTTGCGATAACTCTGTGTCTGAATCTCAACAATCAAAGCATGATGCACCAAACGGTCAACCGCGGCGACCGTCATCATCGAATCAGCGAAGATGGCATCCCACTGGCTGAAGGGTTGATTTGCCGTAATCAGTAAGCTTTTGCGTTCGTAACGATGAGCAATCAGTTCAAACAGCACCGAGGTTTCTGCCTCGGACTTTTTGACATAACCCAAATCATCAAGCACGAGTAGGTCAAAGCGGTCCAGTTTTTTGAGCAATGGTTGCAGTTGCAATTGCAGCTTGGCTTGCTGTAGCTGTTGCACCAGTGCCAGTGCAGAATAGAATTTGACCCGCTTGCCAAACTCAATCATGCGACGTGAGACCGCCGCCGCCAAATGAGACTTTCCCACGCCCGAAGCGCCGAACAATAACAGGTTTTCGGCTCGTCCTAGCCAAGTCGGATCATCCACCAGTTGCATCAAGGGTGCGGGGTTGAAGTTGGGGCAATGGGAAAAGTCAAAGTTGGAAACCGTTTTGCCGCTTGGCAGTTGCGCTTCGTTTAAGGTTCTTTGCAGGCGGACACTCCAGCGTCGTTGAGCCTCCAATTCGCAGAGAGCCAGCAAGAACTGAGCGTAAGACCAACCTTCCTGCATCGCTTGAGCTTCGAGCGTTTCCCAATGAGTGAGCATGTGGGACAGGTGCAACCGTTTGAGGTGGAGGCTGAGGCTCTGATACGGGCTGGTCATGGGTTGTACCTTGCAGGAGTTGGTCATAAGTCGCCAGGGGGTGTTGGGTGATGGTGAGACTGGGCACATTCAGGTTGCTCAGTAATTGAAACTGCTGCCGGAGCCCTGCGAGCGTTAAGGTTGCAGGGCTCAGTTGCGCTTGAAGATAGTCTGCCACTACTGTTTCGTTGTCTTGGGTCGCCGCAATGTACAACGCTTCCACCAGGAGGACAGCGGCACTGTCGAGGTCAAATTGCGCTTTCAGTTGCTGCCAAAGGTCACGCCAGGTGTCATTGGGCAAGAGCTCTTGTTGCCAAGTACAGTACAAAAAGGCTCTGGGCTTGCGCCGCAGTCCCTCTGCAACATGACGGTAATTGATGCTCCGGGTGCGGCGTTTCGTTTGATCTGTGACACGGATGCGCGGCAGTGCCACCACCAACTGGCGATTGAGATAGCCCAGAAGCCGGTCATGATACAAATGCCATTCGAGTTGGCGTCCAATCAGGCGGGCTGGAACCGTGTACAACACGCAGCGCACATCAACTGTGCTGCGACAACTGACCGTTGCGGTGAGCACTTCATAGTCTGGAACACGATAGGTCGGGAGGGGTTGGAGACACTGTTTCTCTTCCTCAATCTTGGCAGCGTGCAGATCGTTCAATTTGGCAATCGCCCGATTGATGACATCCTGGTACGCAGCAATGCTGTCAAAGTCACAGCTTCCACGCAGTAGGAGAGCCTGCTTAATCCGATTCTTCAAATGTCCGTGGGGTGACTCAATGACTCCATTTTCATGGGCGATGCCTGTGTTGTTGCGGGTCGGCTGCAGTCGGTAATGATGGCACAGGTCATCATACAACCGAGTCAATGGCTTGTTTCGCGCCCCACCCATGTGACGATAGGCGGCACTCAAACTATCGGTCTGATGTTGCTTCGGGACACCGCCACAGGCAAACAGGGCATTCTGCAACCCTTCTGATAAGGCAATGAAGCTTTCACCCCCCTGAATAATTTGAGCGTACTGCCACCCGCTGTAAGCCAGTCGATAGTGGTACAGCAAGTGCTCAAAGGGCTTGCCTGCAATGGTGATCTCGAGACCTTTGAGTTCAGTGAAGTCGGACAAGCCCATCATGCCGGGTTCATGCCGGAGCTCAAACATGACCTCTTTGGCATTGCCATGCAAGGCTTTCCAGGCTGCCACCCGCCGTTGCAGCGTGCGTAGAACTTGCGGGTACTTGCCCGGATAATGCTCTTGTAGCCACTCAAACAAGGTCATGGGCTGCAGAGCAGGGGTGGCTCTGAGCATCGGTTCCAACTCGGACTCCCACACACTAGCCAGTGGATCAGGACTACTTCTCCAATCTCGGACTCGCCCTCGATTGGGTTGGTGGTTGCCCGCTTCGATGCGTTGCCCACTGCGGGCGGAAAAGCCAGCCAAGTTTGCGGCTTCAACTTGCGTCAAGCCCATCTCTCGTGCGTTCATATACACTCGAATTTGATAAGTTTCAATCTTTCTCGACACGCTCATCCACTCCCGGTCCAATCGGAATGGGTTCAGCGTGTCTTTTTCTTTGTCGCTAGACAATGAATGCGATCCGAAGGCTACGATCTAACCGACTCGGTCGCTGTCATCGCCTGACTTCCTCATTGTCATCTAACACTCAACCCTGACGGCAGTTTCGACACCGATGGATATCTTAATCAGTGATATTGGGATGCCGGATGAAGACGGCTATGCTCTGTTGCATCGAGTCAGAGCACTGGAACCAGAGCACGGAGGAAAAATTCCCGCCATAGCCCTGACAGCCTATGCCAGAACTCAGGATCGTCGGGCTGCTCTTTTAGCAGGCTTCCAGTCCCATGTTGCCAAACCAGTTGAACCTGCTGAATTAATTGCAGTGATTGCAAATTTGGCTGGACGAATCCGAGGTATCTGAGACCAATTTACGCTTTTGGCTGGAGAAATGTTTGTGGTTGGGGTTTGAGGAGCAACGGAACAGAAAGTACCGTTAAGGCTGAAACGCTTCAGCAGCAGGCATTCCAAAAAGACCTTTTCAGTCTCAGTGAGACGTACCAGTTAGCCTTTAGCCTGATTGGTACAGAAATTTTGAACGGCATATCAGGGGTTTCAGGCTCCTAATTCTCAGCAGGTTCAACTGGTACACTCCTTAACGGGAGTTTCTGTTCGCCTACTACTCAAACCCCGATATTGTCCCACTCAGTCAAGATGAGGTTGGTATTGATCTTCCGAATCGGTTTCAGCAGTAACGCTTCATAGTGACTGGGATGTTTGAACCCGTAGAGTGCATGCTTGACCTTGTCGTGGATATCCCGGTAGCGTGGGGCAAACTGATAGCCGAAGAGGTGCAAGATCGCGAAATTGACCTCATTCGTACCATGCGTATCTGTCGAATGAACAGTCGGCTGCACCTCGGTGGTGTTGTTGAACAAGAGATCGAAGACGTAATGGCTCTCATGCTCATTCGCGCCAATGATTCTGGCATTGACCGGGACATGGTTGGCGACCAGGGTGTAGGAAGCAACGCCTTTTTGCAACCCAAAATACTTGGGTGAATGCCGGGCATTGATGGTCTGAATTTGGCTCTCGAACTTTTGACCGTCGCTGCTGGAATGAAGCGCTCCGCCAATAGCGTAGTGCTGGAAAATCGGCAGTTTGGTGATGGCATTGCTGACTTGGTCGTTGGCCTGTTGCAGGGTTTCTGGACGAAGAAAATTGTCGGATGTCTTTGCCAGCAAGTGATAGCTGATATCTGAGGTCTCGCCCATGCGTCCCAGTCCCATATTCGTGCCCCAAGCCATTAAGCAAGCGATGAGTACGCTGTCGTCTGCTTTTTGTTTGGCGTAGCGTCCCAGGACGTGTTCAAACGTATCGCTGAACTGACAGCGCTGATTGACAAAGTGCAGCACGCTGCTGAGATGGACTGGTTTCAGACCATGGAAAAGCGGATGATTGCTCGTCTCCCGGATACCCGGTGAATGCAGTGTCCACCGGACTTGTGAACCCCGCTTTTTGACCTCAAAGTGTTGATTCTCACCCGCGCTCAGGCGCTGATTCACCTCACTCAGCCGTTTCTCTAGGGTCTGCTCAAGCGTCGTCAAATAGTCTTGAATGGGTTGCTGCAGGAGCGTCAGACCAGTGGTTGTCATCAGTTCAGTTTTTGCCTGCCACTGTTGCTCACTCAGCAAGTCATCCTCGAAACTGCGGAAGCGCACACTGTCGCGGCAGAAAAGATCCCCTGCTTCCAAACCATGGCGCAGCAGGCGGTAGACCAAAAACTCGTAGCGGTCTGGCAGTAGGTGCCCGCCTGCCGCCGCTGAGGCATAGAGATAGCGCTTGGTCGAGTCTGGCATAAACTGGGTGGGAAACGCGCCTGGACGAACTTGACTCAAAGGGCGTCCTTTTTGGATCGCGGCTTTTAAGAACTGCAGCGCCTTCAAGAGGGGAGCCTGCTCTGAGGTGCTGGCAAATTCAACCGTTTGGAGGATCAGGCGGAGATTGCACTTAAACTGCCGCGCCAACACATCCACATGCGCCCATTGAAAGGCTGTTTCATCAAAAGTGGCTTGAGTGGCGATGTGCTCTGCCAGAACGGCTAACTTCTGGCGCTCTAGAATCGCAAAAGCCCTCGTCTGCACGGCTTGAAAAGTGGTTGTTGCGGCAATACTGTCGTCTGTAAAGAGCTTGAGGATCTGACCGGCTTTTTGCAGGTTTTGATTGCCTTCCACCCGATACTCATACACCTTTTCTTTCGCGGCGACTTTGCTCGCTTCGACATATCGTCTGACGTGATAGAGCAAGCTGTGGATGAGATTATCATGGGCCCGCTGGTAGCGATGGTAAACAAAGCAAAGCAGATAGACATGCACCATGCTCTGGGACAATTGCTGGAGCCGGAAGACAGAGTAGTAGGTGACCAGCGAGGCATAGTACTTGATGCTCTCCCTGGAAATCTCTAGCGTGGGCAGCAGCGTCTGAGCCACATGATAAAGTGGCTGGATCTGATGACTACGGCTAATTTCACGTTTGATCTCGCTCAGACTGAAGTCTTTGGGCTCCCGTTTCAACTGCGTGATTTCGTACAGTCCTGGTCCGTCTTCGATGAGCTGGTTTAAGGCTTTAGTAGCGGTCGTGGTCAGAGCCCGTTTCACGACAGCGCTCAAGCGGTCTTGCTCCAAAACAAGGGACTGCGCCACAACATCTTGCAGCCAACTATAGCCGGGGGACACAAGCCGCTGCTCTTCCAGGGCATGCAGCAGGGCTCGCAAAATGTAGATGGGTTTGCCAGACACCCTCGCTGACTCTTGGGCTTTGTGCAGTAGTGCCTGCCGTTCTGCTGCATCACAGAGCCGATAGCTACAGAGGGCAAGAATCAGCCGTTGCTGCTTCAATCGTGTGACCTTTGTCGGTTCAAACTCAGTCAGCGGAAAACTGGGAAAATAGCGCGCCTGAATATGTTGGGCATCGGCAACTACGGCTGCAAAGCGGAAGACAAAAAAGAGATGACGAGCCTTAAAGTAACCCAGTTGGAGAATGCCATAGATCCGAGACTTGATGCTGTGCAACTGCTCGATCGCGACGGCTTCCCTGGGTGACAGTGCGAAGTACTCGTGTTGCTCCTCGGGAGTGAATTGAGGCAAGCCGTAGAGGCTTGCAATTTCGTCAGCGCCCAAAATTTGCAGACGTTTCTGGGTCGCGATCACTGTTTGCTCTGCCATAGGAATTTGCGTTGGTCTTACCGCTTCATGGAGGATCGCACTGAGCGGTGCCGTCGTTGCTGATAGTCTCAGAAAGTAGACCTTTTAAGACCCTAGGAAAAGGAGGTCTCAATTCATGTCTCATAACGTGATTCTCACAAGGTCTTAAGCATAATGAAACCTTTGGGGGCGATCATGGCTTTCGTCGGCTATGCGCGAGTCAGCTCTGTAGGACAAAGTCTCGATGTGCAACTCGACAAGCTAAAGCATTGCGATAAGCTCTTTCAAGAGAAGCAGAGTGGCTCTTCCAGTAAGCGGACTCGGCTGCAAGCCTGTCTCGAATATGTGAGAGAGGGCGATACGTTGGTGGTGACGCGCTTAGACCGGCTAGCACGCTCCACGCTTCATCTCTGTCAGTTGGCTGAGCAGTTAGAACAGAAGCAGGTCAATCTCCAAGTGCTGGACCAGAATATTCACACTGGGGATGCTACCGGGCGACTACTTTTCAATATGCTGGGGGCGATTGCCCAGTTTGAGACCGAGATTCGTGCTGAGCGCCAAAGGGATGGCATCCAAAATGCTAAAGCCCGTGGGGTGAGGCTGGGTCGAGAAAAAAAGCTTAACGCAGCAGGAGTGTTTAGAGCTACAGCAGAAACGACAGCAAGGGCTACTGATCAAAACTCTAATGAAGGATTACAAACTCTCGAAAGCTAGTGTGTATCGCTATCTGGATGGTACGAAGACCATGCAATCAGCAGATTGAGACTCAGGTGTCTTATTGTGGAATATACCTTTTCGGGGGGGTTATGCAAAAAGCCCCTATTTGGGTCAACCCTATCAGTCAGTAGCAACTGCGAGTGTGGGACATGTACCTGCAGCCACCCCACCGATGCAAAAGCTCTTAAAGGCAGCGAAGGCTAACGGTGGTACTTTATCGCTGGCGCAGGCGGCTCTGCACACGGAGTTAGAACCAGCGGCGCTCAAGGCGTTGCTCAAAGAGGCGCAGCAATTGGATTATGCCGAAGTCACCAATGATCCAAAAACAGGCGCAGTTCGCTACCGTTTTGACGTTTAGGATTCTGGTTGCCACTGGGCTAACTGCCCCGCGCAGCAGAAGTGCAGGTTAGCTGATACAGTCCGAATTACAAGCAACGATTTTACGCCATTGCAGACTTCTCAGCAGTGATCGACCAGACCTCGCCAAGGTGACAGTTCACTCCAACTACTCGCTAACGATCGGAGTTTTTCTGCTGCTAAAGTTAAGCCTACTTGTCATAGGCACCACATTCCACCTTCCGCAACTCAATCCTTGCGCCATCTAGCAGTCCTTGCAGATAGTGATAAGCTTGCTCCAAGCTCAGAATTTTCACAGAATCATTGATGTAATCAAACGGCTGAATCACAGCCGTTTGATCGCTCACAAACTCAAGCTCACGAATCAGTCTACGCTCCAAGGCTTTATTCCCGGCTTCCTGGCACTCCTTCAACGTAACGGTTATGGGGCTATGAGTAGGCGTCGTTGAGACCTGAATATGAAGGTTGAAAGAGTGAGACATCACAGGTGAATATAGTTCCTTTGTACTAAATTTATAGCAGAAGTTGTCCGATCAAGCTACTCCGTCCTGTGAATACAGATGCTGCTGAAACCCGATAAACACGGTTCTGATAGCGTTAACATTGCCCAAGTCTGCCACCGCGTCTCTAAGATCGTGGTATTTCAGCTCTAGTAACTGTGGCAGCTTCTCCTGGTCGAGTTCCCTCACCCCTTCTTTGATGTACTGATCCAGCACAAAGTCTAGAAATTCTTGCTGTTTGCCGAAGTACCGGGAGAAGATCAGTGCTTTATGGGACATGACTCGCTCTCGACGGCTCATGGGTGCAGCGGCATAGGCGATGTAGGTCAGCACGTCATACAGGTCGCTTTTCTCAGCGTCAATTAGGCGGCTAATCGCAGTGAGTTGCTCCTCTCCATAGCCTTTTTCTGTCAGCCCTGCTAACAGAGCCTTACGGGTGTCGGGGCGGCTCCACAGTGCCCGTAGCTCGTCCTCATTCTTAAAGAGTGCTGGGATTTCACCAAAGAGTCGTTCTACAAAAGCGGCGGCGGTCATGGGCTTACCGTCTGGACTCCAGAAACTGGTGGACATCTGGTGCTGAAGTTCTCGTTCTTTGCCATCAGCTAGCTTGATTCTGATCACCTCAGGACGGCGACGGACTTCTGTAGCTTCATCTCCTTGGCTGCCTGTGTTTGGGGTCACGTTGTATTCGCCACATGGCTCGCGAGTCCGTGGCGACGTGACGCGTACAGGCTCTTGCGGCTCACCATCCCATTCAGGGTCGTTGAAGTGTTCATAGGCTTCGACGAAATCGTAAATGGTGAAATAGTCTTTGCCGTCAAACAGCCGGGTACCACGACCGATGATTTGTTTGAACTCAATCATGGTCTTGATCGGGCGCATCAGCACAATGTTGCGGACGTTGCGTGCATCAACCCCGGTGGAAAGCTTTTGGGAGGTGGTGAGAATGGTGGGAATGTTTTTCTCGTTGTCTTGAAAGGTGCGGAGGTGCTGTTCACCTAAATTGCCATCGTTGGCGGTGACACGGACGCAATAATTTGGCTCAGTGCTGACTTTCATCTGGTTGATGAGGTCGCGTACAGCCAGGGCATGGTCCTGGCTGGCGCAAAAAACCAGGGTCTTCTGGTTCTGATCAATTGCTTCCATAAACAACTGCACCCGGTAGCGTTCGCGATCGACGATTTCAATGATGCGGTTGAAGTCGGCTTCGGTGTAGGTTCTGTCTTCGTCGATCTCACCTTCAACCAGTTCGTCTTCAGCACTGTAGACATATTCGTCTAAGTTCGTGTCAATCTGCCGCACTTTGAAGGGAGTAAGGTACCCATCGTTAATGCCGTCTTTGAGGGCATAGGTGTAGACTGGCTCGCCGAAGTAGGTATAGGTGTTAGCGTTAATGGCGCGTTTAGGGGTGGCAGTGAGACCAAGCTGTACGGCGGGCGAGAAGTATTCCAAAATATCGCGCCAGCTACTTTCATCACTGGCTCCGCCTCGGTGACACTCATCGATAATGATGAAGTCGAAGAAGTCGGAGGGGTAGTCGCCAAAGTTGGGAATGGGATTGCCAGTTGCATCCTGTCCAGCCATAAAGGTCTGGAAGATGGTGAAGAAGACGCTGCCGTTTTTTGGGACTCTGCCCCGCTTTTTGATGATTTCGGGGTCAATTCGCACCAGGGCATCATCAGGGAAGGCGGAAAAGGCGTTGTATGCCTGATTTGCAAGAATGTTGCGATCGGCGAGAAAGAGGATGCGGGGACGGCGAGTCGGTTGGCGGCTCAGGTTCCACCGGCTCTGGAACAATTTCCAGGTGAGTTGGAAGGCGACGAGGGTTTTGCCCGTTCCAGTTGCCATCGTCAGCAAGATACGATCGCGCCCCTCTGCAATAGCTTCGAGTACATGCTGGATGGCGTTGTGCTGGTAGTAGCGGGTTTCCCAGGTGCCGCTGCGGGTTTCAAAGGGGATATCGGCGAAGCGATCGCGCCATGCGTTGGTTTCGTTGAAGGTAGCAGCCCACAGTTCATCGGGACTAGGGTATTGGCTGATGTAGCCTTCTACCCCAGTCTGCATATCGATCTGGTAGATGCCGTCGCCATTGGTGGAGTAGGTAAAGCGGGTTTCTAGTTTTTCGGCATATTTTTTGGCTTGTCCCACGCCTTCAGTGTCGGGGGCACTGCGCTTTTTAGCTTCGATAACGGCAAGTTTTTGGCTGCGATAGACCAGCACGTAATCGGCAAATTCTGGTTGAGCGCGTTTGCCGTTTCCCACCAGACGACCGGGGGCGATGACTTCTCGCCGAATGCGGCTGCCCTCAATGACTCCCCAGCCTGCGGCTCTGAGTGCAGGGTCGATTAGTTCAGCGCGGGTTTCGGCTTCGTTCATGGTCGTTCCTTGGAGAACGGCAGTACCTGAATCAACCCGGTCTGGAAAGCTTCGTCGTGGGTGAGAATGGGCAAATTTTCGAGTTCGGCTTGAGCCATCAGCATTCGGTCGAAGGGGTCGCGATGGAGAATGGGCAGGCTACCTGCCCGCAAAGCATGGGCGGTAGTGATGGCAAGTTCAAGAAATTTCGCTCTTTGCAAGGTTTGAGCATAAGTTTCGACCAGTTCTTTGGCTTCCGGCAGCTTCCCAACCCGGTATTTGGTGGCGATTTCCCAGGCAGAGGCACTGCTGACGAAGATACGATTTTGCGGATTGTTGATGATGGCGCGACAGGTGGCGTCAAGCTTAGGGTCATTCGAGATCCACCAGAGCAGAATATGGGTATCGAGGAGGTAACTCATTCCCATTCCCGCAGTTCCTCATCTGACATCGGCTCAAAGAAGGCGTCGCCTAGTTTAAAGTTCAATAGCCCAGGAGTGCGCGGTTCGTCTGAGATCACAGCAGGGGGTTCGTCACGCGCTTGGGTCAGCCCTAAACGAAAATAGTGGATGAGGTCGTAAATCTCGGCAAGCTTTTCTTCGGGAATGTCTTGTAGTTCCTGGATGATTTTCTGAATCAGCATGAGTCAAACTCTCTGGTGTTTAGTAATTAATCAATCCGTTCAACACGGGTTTCGGCTTCATTCACGTGGATTCATTAACGGCTAGATGCTCCGCCAGAGAGGTTTGGATAATGGACTGAGGCGACACCCCTAAGCGACTGGCTTCTTGATCAAGCAACTCCAGCATCCAAACGGGCAGATCAATGCTGATGGTCTTTTGCTCAGACTGATGGCGTTTAGCGTTGGACAGGTCAAGCATTTGAGTGATGTCTTCACCCGCATCAAATTTTCGGTCAAATTCTTCAGCTTTCATACAGGGCAACCTCTTCTATGCGCGATCGACGAACGGAGATGAGCCGAATGTTTTGACCCCGGTAGGTGATGACTGCTGACCAATGCTTGTCTTCTATTTTACCCACGATCAAAAACCTTGGCTCGTCTTGGGTTCTGGCAGGAATTTCTAGCAGGTTGGAGTCGTTCCATAACTTTTGGGCTTCCACAAAGTCGATGCCATGTTTGGCGACGTTGGCTTGGCTTTTGTTCTCGTCATATTCAAAGATGCTCATGATGGCTCATCGTTTGAGGCTTGCAGTCGGTGACGAGCAGAGACGATCGCATCGTGCAGCTTGGTTTGCAGCACTTCTTTGGGAGGCAGGACGGTGAGGTATTCGGCGACGTGGATGCCGCTTTTATCGAGTTCTAGTAGCTCAATCTGCTCCTGCTTTTTGCCTGCACAGAGAATGATGCCCAAGGGTGGCTGTTCGCCGCTTTCTTGTTCGTATTTGGCGAGCCAGCGGAGGTAGAGTTCCATCTGGCTTTTGTATTCGGGGCGAAAGTTGCCGAGCTTGAGTTCGATCGCGACGAGGCGTTTGAGTTTGCGGTTGTAGAACAGCAGGTCGATGTAAAAGTCGTCGTTATCGATGTGCAGGCGTTTTTGACGAGCGACGAAGGTGAAGCCGGCACCGAGTTCGAGCAAAAATTGCTCAATTTCGCGCAGGATGGCATCCTCGAAGTCTTTTTCCATGTAGCGATCGCTCAAGTCCAGAAAGTCCAGGATGTAGGGGTCTTTGAGCAGTAACGCTGGGGATAGCTGCTGGTCTTGGCGGAGTTGGGCGAGGTCGTGACGGATGGTGTCTTCGGGTTTGCGGGAGAGGGCGGTGCGCTCGAAGAGCATGGAGTTGAGCCGTTCTTGCAGTTGGCGGACGCTCCATTGTTCGAGTTGGGCAAGTTCGATGTAGAAGTCGCGTTTCAATGGGTCTTCGATGCCAATTAGCAGTTTGAGATGCGACCAGCTCAATTTTGCACACACTGTATGCAATATCTCTTGATTGGGAAACGCATCTGCCAGCACCACGCAGTAATGCAATTGCCGTTCGCCCCAGCCTTTGCCGTAAGCCTGGGTGAGGTGTTGCGAGAGGTGCAGCATGACCTGTTTGCCATATTCGGCGCGTTGACCCTGCAAGATTTCGGTCTGGATGCGCTTGCCGACTTGCCAGTAGAGCAGGGTAATTTCGGCATTGATGGCAACCGCAGCGCGTTGTTTGGCGGCATCAATGAGCTGCCCAATTTCCTGAAAGAGAAGATCGCTGGGTGGCGATAGGTCACTGCTCATGCAGCAATGACCTCCTCTGCGGCTTTTGTTGTCTGGTTGGCGGTGTCGGCGGTGAGTTCGCCTGTGAAAGCTTTTTGGAGGATAGCTTGTTTGAGTTCGTTAAGAGAAACGAGTTTTTGTTGATAGATTGCTTCGAGTCGTTGAGTTTCTGCCTTTAAGTCATCCAACTTATCAGTAATTCTGTTTTGCTCGTCTAGAGGCGGCATTGCAATCAAAAGACCTGCAAGTGCTTGATTGCTTAAATTTTGCATCGTCGCTCCAGCAGAAAGCGATTCTAATTGATTTCTGTATTGTGCAGATCTAAACAGGTGCGTGAGAAATACTGAGTCAACGTTTTCAAATGTTTTAATAAAGAAAGAGCCGCTTCCACATAGCCATCCGGCTTGCTCTTTTCTCACTACCGCACATCTTCCAATTTCTCCTCGCCTTCCTATGACAATATCGTTCTCACTTAAGACATAAGCTTTCAGTCGAACAATCACATCTTGACTAACAGTTTTATTGAAATTCGGAATAATTTCACCGTCTTCGATATTAGCAGGATTGACTATAGGAATGCCGTTGGAAATATAGTCAGATTTATGTAGGAGTGAGCCGAATGGACCAGTAAAAACTTTGCCGCCGATTTCACTTAACTTCTTCTCTACCCATCCATCGCCTTTCCGGGTGAAGATAGCATTCAGATAGCTTTCAAATAGTTCGCGGGCGTTGGTCAGGTTCTTTTCGGTGTTGGCGATCGCGCGATCGATCCCCTCAAACGCATTGTCTACGATCGCCACAATCCGCTTTTGTTCAAGAGGATGCGGAAGATGTAGAGATAAGTTACTCCATTTCTTTTTATTAATAATAGGAAGAGTTGCTTGCCCCGCACCACTTAAGACCTTTTGTTGAAAGTCTTGAGTCAACATCTGATAAAAGATAAATTTAGCGCTATCACCATGTAAAGGGGTTAAGGTATTTATCTGTTGATTGGTCACCACTTCTTGTTCAGTGAAACCCACCTTTCCGATAGTTGCACCAATGCAAACCATCAGCACTGAATCCCTTTCGACTAGTCTCGCATTTCTTAGCCCCTGTTCGCTTAATCCTTGATTTTTATAGGTTAAAGAACCATCTTTAAGAAAATCCCCTGGCTTGATGAATGGAATATGGTCTCCATAATTTGCTTTGTCTGCGGTTTGGGGAGTGGAGCCAGTCTGGACTTTGCCTATTTCATTAATCTTTTTATAAGCCCATCCTTTCATCACAATATTCCTCCAATCCCAGCCAGAATCTCTGCACTCTCTTCGTCCAATGCTGCGATTTCAGCCATGATTTCCAGTGGTTCCCGTAGCAAGGCTTCATCTGCCTTATTCGGGTTCCTCACCGATAGATCGAACGTCTCCCGATCCACATTGGCGATGTCCACCAGCCAGGATTTTTCAGACTCAGCAAAGGTGGCTTGTAGTTCTACAAAATGCTGTAAATCCTCATCATTGAGAGCGTTCGTTTTGCCCATATTACGCCCTGGAGCAAGCTGGTAATACCAGATTTTTTGAGTACCTGCGTCCTGATCGCCTTGCCCTGAGCTTGTCGAAGGGGAGTCGTTGGCGGAGCCTTCCCGCAGGGAATAGGGCAACTTCTCAAAAAACAGCACCACCGTTTTAACTCCCGCTCCGATGAACGTTCCACCGGGACAATCCAAAATCGTGTGGAGATTGCAACTGCTGAGGAGTTCCTGCCGCAGGGCACGGGAGGCATTGTCGGAGTTCGACAGAAACGTGTTTTTGATGACAACTCCTGCTCTGCCGCCCACTTTCAGGATTTTGATGAAGTGCTGCAAAAACAGAAACGCCGTTTCGCCCGTTTTGATGGGGAAGTTTTGCTGAATTTCCTTGCGTTCTTTGCCGCCAAAGGGCGGATTTGCCAGGATCACATCGAAGCGGTTTTTGTCCTGGATGTCGCTCAGGTTTTCCGTCAGCGTGTTGGTGTGGATGATGTTCGGCGCATCGATGCCATGCAAAATCATATTCATGATGGCAATCACATAGGCGAGGCTCTTCTTCTCCTTGCCCGTAAAGGTGTTGGTCTGAAGCGTCTCTAGCTCTTTCGTCGTGAGTTTGCCCTGACGCAGGTAGTCGTAGCTCTCGCATAAGAACCCGGCTGACCCGCAGGCTCCGTCATAGATGCGATCGCCGATTTTAGGCTTCACTACCTGCACCATTGCCCGAATCAGCGGACGCGGCGTGTAATACTCGCCCCCATTGCGCCCGGCATTGCCCATGTTCCGAATCTTGGCTTCGTAGAGATGGGATAGCTCATGCTTCTCCTGCTGAGAGCGAAACCGCAGCTCGTCGATATATTCCAGCGCATCCCGCAGGCTATAGCCACTCTGAAAGCGGTTTTTGATCTCGCTAAAAATCTCACCAATCTTGTATTCGATCGTGTTCGGACTGGTGGCACGTAACTTAAAGCCTTGAAGATAAGGAAATAGCTCACGGTTCACATAATCAATCAGGTCATCCCCAATCAGCGCATTGTCATGGTCCACGGTGCCATCTGCCTTTTTCGGTGCCGCCCAGGACAACCACCGATGTTCCTCATCCAGAATGAACGTGTAAGACTTGCCTACTAGCTCGGCTTCCAGCGCCTTCTCATGCTCCAGGTCATCCAGATACTTCAGAAACAGCAGCCAGGACGTTTGCTCCGTATAGTCCAGCTCCGTCGTGCAGCCTGCCTCCTTCCAGAGAACGTCATCAATATTTTTGAAGGTTTGCTCAAACATCCGATTTGCTATAAAACTTCAGTGGGGCAGAGAAGTGAGCTAAATTATAATGCCCTTCCCAGACTGCCAAACTGCATGATTTTGGCATCCGTCGAAGCAGAGTTCAACCACCTTCCTGCTTAAGGGCAGTTCCAACGCGCTTAAGCAGCCGGGTAACATCTTTGGTGATCGCTGCAAGTTCAGGAGTCCCTGGCTCGGCATAAGCTTTCTGCCAGCGATTTAATTCCGTCTGTAGTCGCCGCAGCGAAGTCGCAACGGCAGCATTGTCCTCCTGCTCAGAAAGCCGGACATTTGTCACACTTTCCTCGATCGCTGTATTCAAATAGCGTCGAACCGTCCGAATGCTCTTGCCAATAATTACTTCCAGCGCGGGGCGCAGCGCCTTTTCACCCTTGGCGGGTCGCCCCTTCACCTCTGCATAACCTGCATCCCGTAACCGCCCGGCTAACGCTCGGACTTCCACGGGCGTGTAGTCCCGCCGCTTCTCGTTCTCTGTAACCTCCACTTGCAGCGCCAAGTCTGGGTTCTCCTCAGCATCAAAATCAACCACCCTGACTGGAACGAGGTCATTGGAAAAATGCTTTGCATAGGCATCAGGGTTCGCTTCTTTAAGCACAAACACGGCTGCCTTACGATGCCCACCTGCCAGCAACCTGCCCCGCCTATCAACCACTAATGGTTCCAGAAGACCCAGCACCGCGATCGACTCTGCCAGATCGGTCACATGCTGACTGCTCAATCCTCGGGTGTCACTGGTGCGATCGAGAATCTTTCCCAACGGCAAAACCGACGAGCGGGATTGTTCTAGTTCAGCCCTAGCTTCCACCTCCCGATCCTTTACCTGGATAGCTGTTCCTGCGGAATCGGCTGCATCCAACAATTCCGCTGCGCTGCGTCGTCTTGCCATTGCTGTTCCTTAATCATTAGCTATTGCCATTACCCACTGTGCGATCGCGGTTAGCTCCTCCGCAGAGCGCGATCGAGGTGCATACTCCATCAACGGTATCTGCTGTGCCCCAGCCTGTGAAAGGTTTGTGTCTTGGTGAACCGTGAAGTGCTTAATATCAGCGTAGCGTTGCACCAACTGAGCCGGAAGCTCTTTATCCAATGCTCGTCGCTCATCAACCTGGGATAGAACTAACGCCCATTGCTTTGGTCCTCTGCGCTCTCTAGTGCGATAGCTCTCCAAAATACCCATCACCCGGTTTGCCCCCATGATGGCGAAAGGATGAGCATTGGTCACAACAAGCGTTGTCAGCGCCGCCACCAATCCTAAACGCTCGAGGCTTTCATTCCCTGGAGGGCAATCTAAAATGACAGCGTCGTAAGGCATGACCTTTACTAAATCTGCCAGGTCTTCAGGGTGGAGCGACTGAATTGTTTGGTTTGTTAGATTGGGTCCGCCTGGAAGAACATATAGCCCTGAAGCTGCTTCCAGAGGGCTTGGTTGATTGCCCGTCAAAAGTTCAGCCGTGCCAGGGGCAGTCGGGTCTACTCCCAATGCGTAAGCCGCATTTGATTGAGGGTCTAGATCAACAACTAAGACTTGCTTACCCTGCTTAGCCAGAACTGAGGCAACCCCACAGGCGATCGTGGTCTTGCCAACTCCTCCTTTTCTAGCGGCGACTGCAATGCGATGCTGAATCATGAGCGAATCGTATCACGTCCCAAAATCCATACTCACCCTTAACCGCTTAATTTGTCGTTTTGACAATCGATAAGCTCAGAGCTTCCTTAAGCATGAGAAGCTCTGCATTCCCGCCACTTTCACTCCGATAACGCCTCCTGCCTACATTCGCAGACCAGAGACAAGGGTGCGTTAGAGCAACAGTAGTAGCCACAACCTCTTGGTTTTCACCAAAGCGAACGTTGTGAATAAGTGGTACCTGAGCCGCATCTAATTCGCTCAGCGTCTTTCTTCGATGCCACGGTTTGAGATCGTCTGACAAGGGAGCAAGTAGTGAAGGGACATACCGCCCCAATGTAAGTATTAATCGTGGGCGTAAGATATGTATTTGTACTGCCAGAAAGTTCTGGCACAGCCCTACAAAAGCAGGATTTCGACTTCCAGGAAACTGTCCAACGGCGCTATCACTCTCACGAAGACCCATATAAGCATTCGTGAAAAAACAGTCTGTTGGGCTAATATTTGCACGCTTTAGAAGGCTAAGAAGATTACGCCATGTCGGTCCTTGTAAATCTTCAACGCCCCTTGCTAGAGACTGCTGGTAACCTCTCAGAGAGTGAAAGTCATGTCCAAGCACCATTACCTTTCCAATGGGCATAGGCGGAAGCTCAGGATTTTCGTCGGGAAGCCATAAACCTGATCCGCCTGGGAAAAAGGCTGTACCTGCAATTCTTTCTGGCACAGCAAGGACCCCATCGGGGTAGAAAGAGATTGCTTTTAGTTTGCAGAACAATTGTTCAACTGGATGCAATACTTTTACCAATGTCTAAAATTGCTAAAGGGCTTGAAGTACGTTGAGGCTCTTTCTACATAGTGCCCCTCGACCAGTTGAAACTATAAACACGGGCTAAATCACTGTCTTACAAACGAAGACTGATTTTACAGTGTCAGAGGTGTGCCAGTTGAGAGTGTCAAGCAAACGGTCGGATACCGTTGGCGAACCCTGATCGAGATCACATGCCCCTGCTTTAGCTGTAAATTTCCGCATTCTTCTGCACTGATGCTTCTGCACTGATGCTTCAACGCTGTTTTGCACTTTAAGTCAATTTCCCGCTGCTCACCCTGACAAATAGGGTTCATTCCAATTCATCTGTTAAATGACCAGGCATTGCAAGGGTTAGCTGAGCGGAAAACCAGCGCCAAAAAGAGTGTACTCTATTTGTCAGTCTCTTCCCTCCTCACCATGTCCCGCTCGATCGCCTGTTATCTGCGCGTCTCTTCTCGCACCCAGAAAACCGATAGCCAGAAAGCCGAAGTTGAGCAATGGCTGCTTCGCCACGGACATGATCTAGCATCCGTGCAGTGGTTTGAGGATAAGGAATCCGGTAAAACGTTGAAGCGACCGGCGTTTGACCAGTTGCAAACGGCGATTTTTGCAGGTGCCATCAAAACGGTTGTCGTGTGGAAGCTAGACCGGCTCTCGCGTCGCTTGAAGGATGGCATTAATACCTTGGCAAACTGGTGTGAGCGGGGTGTCCGCGTCGTCTCAGTGACGCAACAAATTGACCTCAATGGAGCGATCGGCGGCATGCTTGCCAGTGTGATGTTTGGACTGGCGGAGATTGAACTTGAATACCGTCGAGAACGGCAAGCCGCCGGCATCAAGGTTGCCCGAGCACGTGGGGTGTACCCGGGACGACAGCGAGGGTCAACCAAAGCGAAACCGCAAAGAGCCACAGAACTGCGCGATCGCGGGTTGACGGTGCCAGAAATCGCCCAGTCATTAGGCACCAGCGAGCGAACCGTCTTTCGCTACCTGACAGCAGCAGCACTGGGTGCACAATAACGCAGAAGCTTCAGAGCCAAAGAAGCCAGAAGTTTACAGCTTCAGCCTGCGGCTAGAGCCGCGAAGCGAGAAACCCGAGTTTTGGCTCTCGGCACACCAGTCAGCCAATTGACGAGACGATCAAAGTTCATGGCAGCTGCGGTAGCGATATTTTGCAAATGCGTCTTTGCCAAGCCTCGATACCGGCTTTGGCGGAGACCAAACGCGCGCACTCCTTGGGACAACGTGCCTTCAATCCCTGCCCGTCGCTTGTAGCGTTGCTGCCCCTCAGCACTAGCATGCATCGCTCGGGCGTGCTTGAGTGCCTCAGACTGGTGCTGTGGCATGAGCAGCAACCTTCGTGCCGTTGGAAGTTTAGCGCGGGTACAGCGAGAACGCACCGGACAAGCTGTACAGTCTGACCTGGAAAAATTGACTTTGAAAACAGGACGGTTGTGGCGATCCATCAACGGCGACCAGGAAAGCGACTGTTTCCCCTGGGGACAAACCACCTTTTGGTGCTCCCAATCGATGGTGAATTGAGTGAAGTCGAAGGCTGCTTCGGTTTGAGTTTGCCAGGTCACGTTAGGACGGGTAGGTCCAACCAGGGTGATACCTTGTGCTTGAGCTGCCACCAGTAGATGGGCATCGACATAAGCCGAATCGACAAAATGCTCACCTGGTGCCAAGCCCTTGTCGATCAAGGCTTGGTGAATCGCTTGCGTACAATGCACTTCATGTACGGTTGCAGGTGTCGTCATCACCTGAGTGATCACATGGCAGGCGTCATCATCACACGTTTCACTTAAATGCACCATGTACCCGGTCCAGCTCACTTCATAGCGGCTGCGATAGCGTGCTTCGATGTCGTAGGGCGATTCCATACCCTCGCTTGCCTTCGCTAAGGCTCGCTTGGGCTTAAAGCGCACCTGCTTAAAGCCACTGGCATCTTTGATGACTTCATAGTGTCTCTGCCAGGCTAATTGCAAGGCCATGATGCTAGAGAGCTGTTGCCATTTGATGGGAAGCTGGGACTCCTGCAGGCACTCCAAAAGATAATAAATATCGTCTCCGACTGTTTGGGCATAAGCGTCTCGCTCGACAGTGCTTTCAGGTAAGCGAGTATCTTCGATACGGCTACCATAGCGTTTGTACCAAGCTTCTAGAGCCACCTCTTTTGTCCATTCAGGTACGAGTGTACTCAGTTCATTCAGCACGGCTCGAAATGTTTCTGCAACAAGCTCTAAGCGGTTCAACACTCGAATGGAGGCTAAGACCCGGGTGGAATCGGTACGCTGTTTCCCTCGGGCTTTGACAATGCCGACAGCACGGCAGTGTTCCAATAACCGGTCCAGTAATAAGTGCTCTGCCTGCCCCTCCAGCAAGCGTTGGCGAAACTCACTCAAAACACTAAAATCGAACCCCGCATCCGTTAATTCCAAGCCTAATAAATATTTCCAGTCAATCCGAGAACGCACAGCATCAGCGGCTTGCCGGTCAGACAGATTTTCGCGGAATTGCATGAGGGTGATCAGGGCCAAGCGCCAAGGTGGAATAGCGGGTTGCCCTGTCGTGGAAAAGAGATTGGCAAAGTCTGCATCAGCAAAAATCGGTCCGAGTTCATCTCTCAACGTTAAGTAAGGATTGCCTTTTGGAAAAGCGGCTTGCGCGACCCGCGCTGTTTCTCGAGGCACTAAAGGAATTGGTTCAAACGCAAGGGACATGGCAACTCACCTCGCAAGACTAAGGGAATCGCTCTTCAGAATAGCCGATGTGATCCTAGTCAGGGTTCGCCAACGGTATCCGACCGTTTGATTGACAGTTGGACTTGCTTACTCAAAAAGTGGCTTTCAGGCTTGTCAGTCTGTAAATCAACTCGTCAATGAATCTATGTATCAAAAACACTCAATTTCGATGAGTTCTGAGACAATCACGGTACCTTAGAACTCCTCCTATGCTCATTGGGTACGAACGGGTCTCGACCGACGACCAAAATCTGGCATTGCAACACGATGCTCTGCAAGCCGCAGGGTGCGAAAAAATCTTCGCTGATAAGATGAGTGGGGCGCAAGCCGATCGCCCTGGATTGAAGGAAGCCTTTGGGTTCGCTAGGAAAGGGGACACAATCGTGGTCTGGCGACTGGATCGCTTGGGGCGATCGCTCAAGGATTTAATGGCACTGGTCGAAGTATTAGAAAGTCAGAAGATTGGCTTGCGCTCACTTCAAAAAAGTATTGATACCACCAGCAGTGGGGGGAAGTTGATTTTTCACCTGTTCGGGGCTTTAGCAGAGTTTGAGCGTAATCTGATTCGGGAGCGCACTCAGGCGGGCTTGCAAGCAGCGAGAGCGAGGGGGCGTAAGGGTGGACGGCGGCAAAAGTTGACTCAGCAGCAAATTGACATGGGGCGATCGCTCGCAGCAGACCCAAAGCGATCGGTGTCATCTATTTGTCAACATCTGGAGATTAGCCGTCCTACTTTCTACCGTTATATCTATCTCAACACCGATCCGAAAAGGGAGCCAGACCCAAGCGCCAAAACAACGAAAGTCTAGGGATAAGAGGGTTGATAGCAACGGAACCGTAAGTTACGACAAGGCTAACACCCTTGCTCAGCAGTCATTTCAAAAAGTAGTTTTCAGTCTCAATGAGACGTACCAGCTAACCTCTAGATTATTTGCTACAGCCATGAGGAACGGCAGAGCAGGGGTGCGAGGCTCCTAAGTTCCAGAGGGTTCAACTGGTACACGCTGATTTAGCAGCTTAACGGTACTTTCTGTTCGGATGATACTCAAACTCCAGGAACGCCGCTTGCCAATTTGTTCAAACCTGCGCTAGACAGCCTTAAAGACTGCAATTTCTTTCTAATGCCTAAAAGTAGTCAAAAGACAGAGGCTTTTATGAGCGCTTCTAGCGCACTATCTTTACTATTGACCTTAAAGAAAAATTAAGTAAAGTGGTGCCCCTTACTGCTGATCCTTTACACCGTTCAATTTACCAGCAACGTAGCCTCGCTCTGGATGACCTGTTAGTTCGAGCCACTGAAATTGCTGATTTCTGTGCCATCAATGCTGCCACGATCGACCATATCGGTGCTTTTCCAGTTGAGGAATTTGCGCTAATTGCGCAAGCAGGCTTATTAGCAGCGCCCTTAAAGCCGGACTTAGGAGGGCTTGGCTTAGGCGTCGATGCAGACGTAACCTGTGCATTGCTCATGTTGCTGAAGCAAATGGGGCGTGGCAACTTGGCAGTTGGTCGCATCTATGAAGGGCACGTTAATGGTCTGCAACTGATGCAAACATTCGGCACAAGGGAACAGATTGAAACTTACGCTAGTGATGCCCGCGATCGCCACAAAATCTTTGGCGTTTGGAATGCCGAAGCCGAGGATGGAGTCAAAGTGCAGGCACTGGAAGGGGGCAAATATTGCTTAGGAGGCTCCAAAACCTTTTGTTCTGGGTCGGGTTTTGTTGAGCGTCCCTTTGTAAACGGACCATTGGGGGATGAACCCTGGCAAATGTGTATCGTGCCAATGGAAGCAGTCGCGACAGTAAGTGAGCCTAGCTGGTGGCAACCGTCGGGGATGCGGGCGACTGCGAGCTTTAAAGTTGATTTTAGCGGTGTCGAATTAGATACAACCGCCCTCATTGGAAAACCAGGTGATTACTTCCGGCAACCGTGGCTGACTGCTGGAGTCATTCGCTTTGCAGCCGTGCAGTTAGGAGGAGCAGAAGCGCTCTTTGATGCGACGCGACACTACTTGCGCGAATTAAACCGAACGACTGACCCCTACCAGCAAGAACGTCTGGGACGCATGGCGATCGCGCTTGAAAGCGGCAATCTGTGGTTACGCAGCGCAGCAGAGCTTGTAAAAGCGTATGCACCTATTTTTGGTGGTGATCCGGCTCAAGCGCCGGAACAGGCAGAAAAGCTCGTTGCCTACGCAAACATGGTGCGAACTGCAATTGAACAGATTTGTATGGATGTGATTCAACTGTGTGAGCGATCGGTGGGCACTCGTGGCTTACTGCCTCCCTATCCCATGGAGCGGATCATTCGGGATTTGACTCTGTATTTGCGTCAACCGGTCTTTGATGCTGCCTTAGCTAACGTTGGACAGTATGCGCTGGCTCAAACGAACCCTGCTTCTGCCCTCTGGTCTGATGATGCCAACTGTTAATCAGCCGTCTTTATGGAACCCTATGGCTTTACCGTTGCGATCGGTCAGTAGTATCGCTGGTTCGGCGCTAGTGGTCGCACCCCATCCTGATGATGAGACGTTGGGTTGTGGTGGCGCGATCGCGCTCTTACGCGCTCTGGGATATGCAGTGCATATTTTGGTGATTAGTGATGGCACGCTATCCCATCCTCATTCACTGAAGTATCCGGCTCCAAAATTACAGAGCCTACGAGAAGCAGAAACACTAGAAGCCTCGTCCAGTTTGGGTGTAAGTGAGTCGGACGTTACCTTTTTACGGCTGCAAGATGGTTCTATTCCCACCACGGCATCCCCTGGCATTCGAGGGGCAGTAATGCGGTGTCGCCACTATTTAGCAGCATTGGTGCCTGAAACTATCTTTCTGCCCTGGCGCTTCGATCCACATCCTGACCATCGAGCAACCTGGAAGCTGATTCGCACTGCCTTACTTTATGCAAACCATTTGCCCCGTGTGATTGAATATCCCCTTTGGGATTGGGATCCCGAACAACAGGGCGACTTTAGCAATATTGAGCCGATTGTGGGATGGCGACTGGATATTCAAGCGATGCTGGAGACTAAGTTGAGGGCGATCGGGGCGTATCAATCGCAAACCACCAACTTAATTGACGACGATCCAGAAGGTTTTCGATTGACACCTGCCATGTTGGCAAACTTTGCGCGTCCCTGGGAACTGTATTTGGAGGAAGTTTGATGGATTTATCTCACAAGCAATCGTTAAAGCCTGATTACTTTGATGCACTCTACACGGCTGAATCTGACCCCTGGGGGTTTGAAACCAGCGACTACGAAGCAGAAAAATATGCCGCTACACTGGCAGCCTTACCCAAGCCTCGCTATCGATCGGCGTTGGAAATTGGGGGTTCGATCGGGGTACTGACAGCACTGCTAGCTGAACGATGTGATTCATTGCTATCAGTGGATGTGTCAGAGCAGGCTCAACAAAAAGCGATTGTACGTTGTCGCGCTCTGTCACACGTGCGCTTTCAACTGATGTGCATTCCAGAGACCTACCCTGACGAACAGTTTGATCTCACAGTGCTATCCGAGGTTGGTTACTACTGGTGTCGCGAAGACCTCGAAAAAGCGCAGCAGCTAATGTTGCAGCATTTGCAAGTGGGGGGACATCTGCTGCTGGTGCATTGGACTCCCTATGAAGACTACTATCACAATCCGTTGAGTGGTGATGAAGTCCATGAATCATTTTTAGCGATACCATCATCTCAGCTCAAGCACCTGAGAGGCGATCGGGCAGAAAAGTACCGCCTCGATTTGTTTGAGCGAATTTAGGTTCCTGACGAAGTACTTAACCTTTCTCACTAGCAAATTGGATCGACAGAAATAGGTTAAACACTCGTAGCTATCTAACATAGCTGATTGCGATTAAATGTACGATGCGTTAGTGCTAACGTAACGCATCAACACCTTGAGCAGCACGGGTTACGCTTCACTAACCCATCCTACAAGCTGAGTCAGCCCCAAGAAACTCGACATCCTTTTCTGCTTACGATCGCACTGAGCACACGCTTGCACCAATCGCATTGCTTGAGCACTAACCCCGTTCAGTAACCATTGCTGACTCTGTCGTTACATCTACTCAAGCTGTCGTTAGTAATGGTGAAGCTGTAGTCACTGACGTTGAAGTTGCGGTTACTGACGTTGAAGTTTTGGTAAAGGCAGAGGTGCTGTTTGCTCTGGAGCGTAGAGGTTCTAGCAGCAGACGCAGATCGTAAATGGCTTGCTCAATGCTGACCAATGCCCACTGTTGCTGCCATTCTTTCTGTGTTTGCTGTTCAATCTGTTCAAACAGTATGCCGAATGAAGCAGCTTGTGTGAGTGCATTCATGAGCCATTCACGATCGACCCCTAATCGGCTGGCTGGCTGCACAACATCTTGAGGTATCACTTGATGCCCATGCAGAAGGCGTTGCCAGAGTAGCCTTAACTCATGACGTGCTTCCAAACGAGCAACGATCGCTCCTACTGGTTCAACCAAAAACGGTTGTTGCTCTACTCCCATCGTTGACCATTGTTTGAGTTGATTAGCTAAACCATTCTGAGTGCGCCCAACCTGTCGGGCTGAAGTCGTCACTCGCACCAGTGGACTATGACGAAAGCGGGCATTCACCCGAAGCAGTGCGCGGTAAAGCGCCACATCCTCTGACGTTCTCACAGGTGGCATTCCGCCAGCCTTTTCATACATTTCTGCCGTCACTGCCAAACTCGCACCGTAATGTTGAAAGTGACGGGGTAACTCGTCAAATGGATCGGCATCGAGATAGGCTTCCAGTTCAGCGATCAAAAAACGATACCCCACTTCTCGTAAGTGACAGGCTCTCGCATACGGGTCAAGGGCAGCACGATCGCGACGGTTGGTAATAATGCGTCCTCCAACCGCATCCGCCCCACCATCAATTTCGTGCAGCGTTGCGGCAAGCCAATGAGGAGCCACACAAGTATCACCATCGGTGGACGCAATTACTCCTCGCTTCCGCCCTACTTGCATCAAACGGTGATGCGCCTCATCCATTAAGCGTTTCCGTACCCAGCCAATATACGCTTGCGAGGCAGGCAGTGTCTTTTCAACCACGTGCAGCACCAGATCTGGATGCTGTTTCGCTATCCGGTGAGCGATCGCTACAGAATCATCGCTGCAATTATTCGCAAACAAAATCACTTCGTAACGGTCTGAGCAAAAGGGCTTTCCATCGAAATCAACTTGATGTGCCAAAGCCGGAAGCGTGCTCTCCAGCATTTCTGCCTCATTTTGCACAGGCACAATCACACACACCTCACAGCGAGAGAGGGGGGTTGCTTTTACTAAGGGAGAAAATTTAGTGCCAGCCACTAAGGGAAGGGATGGAGCGGCGATCGCTCTCAAGCATTGATGCACGTAACCCACTGCTGTCTCTCCAAGGCAATTAAGCAATAGCAGCAAGCTGAGTTATCTAGAACCTCTTCATGCTTCGTAAGAATATTGTGAAATGTTGTTTTAGAGGCTGAATCTGTCCCTTGATGGATCTTCGGTACACCTTCTCCGGCCTAGGATTTGTAAGATAGGCTTACTGATTCATAAGCAAACCTGAATTCTTCCTCGGCTCGCTACGTCTCCGCAACTGGCACAAGCGCCGCCTTGTTTAACTGTCACATTAAAGGCGTTTAGTCCAAATGTAGTCCAGCACCTCTAAAGCCGTCCAGCACCAAAACTGAAAACCTAGTTTCCATAAGGCTTTGAACCCGTCACCTTGCCCCTTCGCTCTATTGCACAGACCGCAACGGGGCAAAGAGAGGGAAAGGGGAAAAGACGGCTGGGTAGGGGTTTGAGCGCTTGTGCCAGTTGGAGGGTAGTCCAGCACCGGCAGCGGCAGTTGCTCGTTAGCTCTACTTATCAATGGGCACCTTAGAACTAACAGATACACAGCTAACCCGGTCAAAGCGATCGGGTTCTTTTCGCCTTATGAACTGTAAGTCGATCGTGCTGCTGGTGACTGTCAGGTGACACGAGATTTTCAGGTTGCTTCCCTAAGGCGTGTCATCAATTCAGCCAAACGACAGCAGCAACCAGGTAGATAGCACCCAGAAAGTTTCTGCCCCGCTGATCGTAACGTGTGGCAATCGCTCGATACTGCTTGAGCTTGGCAAAGAAGTTCTCGATGAGGTGGCGTGCTTTGTATCACTCCTTGTCATAGTCACGCTGTTCCTTCCGGTTGCTTCGAGGCGGAATCACGGCGGTTTTACCCTGCGCTTGCAGTCGCTCAAGTACTCGTGCATCGGCATCATAACCTTTATCCCCAACACCATGTCAGCCACCACAGCGGGCAGCAGTTGGTCGGCACCATCCAAGTCACTCGCCTGCCCTAGCGTCAGGTGAAAGCTGACTGGGTTGCCCAAGGTGTCCACGACCGCATGAATCTTCGTACTCAGTCCACCTTTGCTGCAACCAAGCGCTTCGGTGTCTGCGTCCCCCCCTTTGCCCCCGCACTGTGCTGGTGGGCGCGCACAATCGTGGAGTCAATCATGGCATATTCGTTGTCGGCATCGTCTGCCAAGTGCTGAAACACACGCTCCCACACCCCAGTTTTACACCAGCGACTAAAACAGGTGTGCACCACACTGAAAGCGCCGAACCGCTCTGGCAAGTCTCGCCTTTCTTGAATGCCCAAAGGGCTATAGGGATACCGGCGCGATAGCGGTAGAGGACTGCTTCAACAAACAGGCGATTATCTTTGGCGGTCACACCCACCGAGCCGACTCGTCCCGGCAGTAGGTCTTGAATACGCTCCCACTGGTCCTCTCTCAGGGCATAGCGGCGAGTTATCATAGTCTTTCTAATCAGTTTTGCGGTGATCTCCTACATCCCAGCTTAACTAGTTGATGACACGCCCTAGACGTTACAGCCTCAGAGTCTTTGCACTTACCAGAAAAATTTTAGACTGCGACCTTGGGCTTATGAGTGCAGCATTAAAAGCACTGAAAACCGCAGTAGCAAGGCTTCTCATACGTCCTGTGGACAGTCTAGAGGGTCAAAATGGTGGGTGAAACCCACTGCCCTCGTTCAATTTTCTGAGAAATCCTAAAATCGCTGTCTTAATGAGAATCCTTTGCCTATAAGGGTTTCAGGAGTTTTCTGCACCACTAAGGGGTTTGGGTTGGTTTTTAGTGTTGGCATCGTGCCGAGAGGTTATGGTTCGTATCTCAGATAGTTGGTTTATTAGATCTGGTTTTAACTTTTGGCACAGTCTAATCTACCAACGATTGGGACCCCTTTCCCATATTTTGGTTACACCATCTGCTTTATAAATCACTAAGTTACCGTCATCCTGCATAGTCAATTTGCATCCTCCATTATCACTGCTAAGATTGGTCTTTGAGTCCCACACAACCGCATCCGCATCATTAAGAACCACCAAGTTGCCATCATTTTGAAGCTGAGCTTTTCCAGGATTTGTATTTCTAGCGGCCTCCGATAATGTGTACCATAGAAGACTTTCGCTAGCAGTAGGGCTTAGAATTCTCCCCACAACTCCATATTTTCTGCGTTCATAAAGACGAAGTTCTTTACTTCCTTCATAGTTATAGACGAGGTCATACGTGCCATTGGGCGAACTCAAGCATTGACCCGGGAAGAGAGATTGTGAGCAGTAAAGCGTATCTCCAACCGAGATACGGTAGTATCCGTATGCATCATAATCAGCTTCCTCTGCAATCTTTCCATACTTAGCACGCACAACTTCGTTCTCTTTAACGATCCAAGATTGATCGTTATTGGTGTTAAATGTTACCATTCCTTTTCTAGAGTTAGATTCATAGTCTAATGAAGACTCAAAAATAATAAAAAGGGTCATATCAGCGGCACCAAAAGCAGCGCTAATGCCACTTGGAGACATATAACCACTGGGTGCAAACTTTTTGAACACTTCCTCATAACTGCCTGGCTCGATCCTTACAGCATCGCGCTGGATAAAAGCTTTAGCTTGTGTTAGATCCTGCAATGCATTGTTCTTAAGCTGAGTTTCACCGAGTTCTTTAAGCCCCGAAGCCTTACCTGCCCACGTATTTATATCTCTAGGAATCTTAGTGGCTTGTGATATCCATTTCGCAACCTCAACCAATTTTTTAAAGGTACTAAGAGATCGCACAGTCGCCGTAGCTGCCGCCGCTGTTCCCGTACCAGCAGTAGCCACAGCTAGAGGGATGCTACTGGCTATAACAAAGCCAATATCTGCCCAAACCCAATCTGAGTTTGGTACCGGTAAGACATAGAGCGCTTCTGAACTCTTATTAAAAACGTGAATTCTAGACTTTGATGCTTCAAATGTAGGACTTACTTTATCCGTTACAGCCCTCACTCCATCTTTTATTGGGTCAACTATAGTATCAAATATGTTTGCATTCGCTCTATGAACAGGTAGTAAAGAAGAAGCTAGAGCACTACCTGCAAATAATCCTGATGACTGAAGTAAGCGACGTCTTTTCACTCTTAAGCTCCTATTATTTGAAACGCTGACTAGCGCGTTCTTGATGTGAGTTGAAACCAAACTAATCCTAGAAAATATCTATCAAGCTCTACAGGAGTACTTTCCTCCACGTGAAACTATACTTGATGGAGGAAAAAGATTTTTTGTTTATAAATAAAGATTGTATGAAGAGTGTTTAAAGGATTGAGATGCAGTCGAGTAGAACATCGCTGCCCTACTCTCTGCTACAAAACCGTGCTTGCCGTAGGGTAGGTGACCAACGAGTTACCATTGCTGGCACTTCTCCAATCGACCCCCTCCGAACGACGCATGACCGTTTCCGTATCACGTCGCTCTCCAGTAATCTCACCGCGAAAGGGCTTTGCCGTCATAGCGTCCGTACTGGGGTTCTTTGCTCGGCGCACGTGCAAAGAACCCCAGCTTCGAGCCTAATTGAGCTTGCACTCGACACTGGTGACAACCAACCAACGGCTGATAACCTGTCTCAGGTCGTGTTAGCGTTCAGTTTGTTGAAGCTGTGACGTGGGCAGTCAAGCGACATCCCTTGTGACTGACCCTTAGAAAATGTGCCAAAGCAGAGCCACAATGAACTAGTCTTGCCATGGGGGATGATCAACCGCCGTGTCTTTCACTAAAAGCGCGTTCACCGCAACGTCCTCAAGCCACGCTCAGAACGTTGCTAACAACTTTTAATTGTCAACCAGCTCATCAGCTCATTGCCCCAAAGTTGGACTTATGTCGCGACTTTGGGGCGCTTTAAGTCACCTTCATAGGTGCTGGCGTTCTTAAATAAATGGCAGGTGATACGAGGATTTTCAGATCGGCTCTCTGCAAGGAAGCTCTTCAGGCTTCGCAGGGGAAGGCGAATTGCCCTTTAGTGATATAGGGAAAGGGAGCCAATTGCTATAGTTACTGAGACTACGCTGGAAGGTTTACGACTTGATGTGATTCAAACGACTTTGGGATACCAGGTTCAGCGTGTGACTGGTCGAGACTACAGGTTAAATCAACTTGCAATGCCTGCGCCCGCAGTAGAAGTTCTTCCTCACGCCGCCGCAACTCCTGAATTTGAAACTCCATTGATTCTCTCCAGGCGCTAATATCGCTTGCCAACTCTTTGTAGCGGCGACCAACCGTAGTAAATTCATGCAACATGGCAATAATCGTGTCGGTTGCCACATCGAGACGTTGAAGACGATTATTGATAGCTGTAATATGAGCGATGACAAGTGTACCTGGATAGAGCCGATGCGGTAACTCAAGGGGCATCATCTCCTTAATGTTAATCCAGGCAGACTTATTAACTTCTTTGCAATGAAGGTGTAATTGTTGAGGACCCCATACGGGCTTCGGTCCAATCGTTGCGAAATAGCGCATAACGGCATCCTTAACAATGTGAATGGTGCATTCGTTCGACACCCCTATTAGTCATAATGCCCACAGTTTTTGTCAAAAGCGATCGTGTCGTTAACCCCTCTGTAAGCCGCAGGGCACTTTGGACTGGTTTTGGACTGTGCGACCCGTTCGCTCGAAATGAGTTGAAAGACTCAGGGATGAGCGGCAAGAAACACGCTCAGCGTACCTTGACAACTAGATATCCGTGTCGGTGAGAGCTAGTACCGGGGTTTGAGTAGTATTGAATGTTGTTGGCGAATATATTACAACTCCCCTTTCAAGCGTGCTACAAAGCTTGATGGGCAACGAAAAATCAGACCTTTTCAGCGTTTGTCACATTTTTGTAGCTCTACTCGTAGCACCTTCGCCAACGGTATCGTTTACTAGCCAAAGAGCGCTAAACCGCCAAAACTCGCTAGCGGCTCTCGCGATGAGAGCCAGCCCCAGCACCCAGTGTCATGATGCTTTTTGAACCTAATCCCTCTTTTGCCATCCTCAGCCTCACAGCGCTGCTCGCGGTGGCGGTGGCGGTGGCGGCTTGGCGCAGGCGTGCTGCCTCCTCTGCCAGCAGGCCGTTTATTTTCTTGTTGCTTTCGATTGCTGTCTATGCCACTGTTGCCGCGCTCGAAGCGGCAGCGATCGCTCTACCCGACAAAATCTTTTGGTCTAAGTGGGAATATGTTGGCTCTGGCTGCGTGATGACGTTCTTTCTCATCTTTGCTCTCCACTTCACGCACAAAAGGCAGTGGCTCACACTCAAAAACACCGTCTTGCTCTGGCTACTCCCCAGTCTCAATGTGGTTTTAGTGGCGACCAATGAACAGCATCGGTTGGTTTGGCGTGGCTTTTTGCCCGGTTTCCAAGGCACAAACCAAATTGTTTACCAGCATGGTCCAGGTTTTTATTGGGTCATGACCTGCGTTTATCTTTATACACTCGCTGGTTCATGGCTACTAGTGCAAGCGGCGCGGCGCCCCGTGCGACTCCAGCAGCAACAAGCGCGGCTGGCGTTAGCAGGAGCGCTCGTCCCGTTGCTCGGCGGTAGCGCGTATATGCTCAAGCTCACGCCTGCCGGTTTGAACCTCACTCCCATGAGCTTTTTGCTGACCGGTATCATCTATTTCGTCACGCTCTTTCGCTTTCGTCTGTTTGATCTGGTACCAGTGGCACGAGACACGTTGATCGAGAGTATGTCGGATGGTGTCCTCGTGCTAGATTTACACCAGCGGTTGCTTGATATCAATCCAGCCGCCCAGCAGCTCACTGGGATCAGCGTCACTTGCTTGGGGGAACCGCTCAGGCAAGTAGGCTCGAGCTGGCCAGCGATTGCTCAGCTTTGCGAAGCGTCTGCAACAGTGCAGAGTGAATTGCTCCTTGAAGTGAGCGCAGACTGCTATGTGGAATTACACGTCATACCCTTACGTGATCGCTGTAAGGGTCTCACTGGGCGCTTGCTTGTCTTGCGCAATGTCACGCAACGGCAACAAGCTGACCTTGCACTGCGACAGGTAAACGAACGCTTACAAGCCCAGTTGCGCGAGATCAAGATACTCCAAACGCAGCTACGGGAACAGGCGATCCGCGATGCTCTGACGGGCTTATTCAATCGACGTTACTTTGAGGAGACGCTTCCTCGAGAGTTGGCACGCGCGGCTCGGGAAGCTTATCCGGTTGCTGTGATCCTGATGGACATCGATTTTTTTAAGCAAGTCAATGATACCTACGGGCATCAAGGTGGTGATTGCGTCTTACAGGCTTTTGGCAGTTTGCTGCGCGCTCACAGTCGGCAAGGCGACATCGCGTGTCGTTACGGTGGTGAAGAATTCGTACTGCTGCTGCCTGGCATCACGCTGAAGGATGTTGATCAGCGAGCCGAACAGCTTCGACGCTCCTTTCAAGCCATGCGCGTGCAGTTTGGTGCTGCAACGATCAGCACGACACTTTCACTGGGGGTCGGGTTATTTCCTGAACATGGGGACACCAGCCAGTCGCTCCTGCAAGTCGTTGATCAAGCCCTCTATGTTGCTAAAGCATCGGGACGAAATTGTGTTAAATGTGTTGAGACAGTGGTCTAAACCACTGGAGGGGTCGAGTTAAACTCAGCGGAGCAGTCACCCACCCCGCTGGTCTACAAAACCGTGCTTGAGACGTTAACCTCACACGGCTCCTCAACCACTGGGTGCTGGTCACGCATACCTGAATGAACTTGGTCGTGGCAGTGCTGATGTAGTAAAGCCAGATTATCCCCCTTGTGATTTTGGTGGTTTCCGTCCAGATGGTGGACTTCCAGGAGATCTTCTGACCTAAAGTACAGTTCGCAGCTAGGGCATTTCCCGTGTTGTTGCTTCAACAATTTGGCAATCTGAGTCGGTAGCTCTGGATGGTGACCCATCCGGGCTGCCCAATAGCTCCAATCCCCATCCAAAGGACTGCGATTGCCTTGGACTTTGATGTGCCGCACAATTGGGGTTTCAACATGGGTGCAAAGACGCATCCGTTGATCTCCCTGTTTGGCAGCAAAGACCCATCCTCCTCCCTGGTTGACCAACCAGTAGCGGCTGGCTCGCCAACCTCCACTCTTGTTGGGATGGCGACGATGTGTGTTAGATGACAATGAGGAAGTCAGGCGATGACAGCGACCGAGTCGGTTAGATCGTAGCCTTCGGATCGCATTCATTGTCTAGCGACAAAGAAAAAGACACGCTGAACCCATTCCGATTGGACCGGGAGTGGATGAGCGTGTCGAGAAAGATTGAAACTTATCAAATTCGAGTGTATATGAACGCACGAGAGATGGGCTTGACGCAAGTTGAAGCCGCAAACTTGGCTGGCTTTTCCGCCCGCAGTGGGCAACGCATCGAAGCGGGCAACCACCAACCCAATCGAGGGCGAGTCCGAGATTGGAGAAGTAGTCCTGATCCACTGGCTAGTGTGTGGGAGTCCGAGTTGGAACCGATGCTCAGAGCCACCCCTGCTCTGCAGCCCATGACCTTGTTTGAGTGGCTACAAGAGCATTATCCGGGCAAGTACCCGCAAGTTCTACGCACGCTGCAACGGCGGGTGGCAGCCTGGAAAGCCTTGCATGGCAATGCCAAAGAGGTCATGTTTGAGCTCCGGCATGAACCCGGCATGATGGGCTTGTCCGACTTCACTGAACTCAAAGGTCTCGAGATCACCATTGCAGGCAAGCCCTTTGAGCACTTGCTGTACCACTATCGACTGGCTTACAGCGGGTGGCAGTACGCTCAAATTATTCAGGGGGGTGAAAGCTTCATTGCCTTATCAGAAGGGTTGCAGAATGCCCTGTTTGCCTGTGGCGGTGTCCCGAAGCAACATCGGACCGATAGTTTGAGTGCCGCCTATCGTCACATGGGTGGGGCGCGAAACAAGCCATTGACTCGGTTGTATGATGACCTGTGCCATCATTACCGACTGCAGCCGACCCGCAACAACACAGGCATCGCCCATGAAAATGGGGCCATTGAGTCACCCCACGGACATTTGAAGAATCGGATTAAGCAGGCTCTCCTACTGCGTGGAAGCTGTGACTTTGACAGCATTGCTGCGTACCAGGATGTCATCAATCGGGCGATTGCCAAATTGAACGATCTGCACGCTGCCAAGATTGAGGAAGAGAAACAGTGTCTCCAACCCCTCCCGACCTATCGTGTTCCAGACTATGAAGTGCTCACCGCAACGGTCAGTTGTCGCAGCACAGTTGATGTGCGCTGCGTGTTGTACACGGTTCCAGCCCGCCTGATTGGACGCCAACTCGAATGGCATTTGTATCATGACCGGCTTCTGGGCTATCTCAATCGCCAGTTGGTGGTGGCACTGCCGCGCATCCGTGTCACAGATCAAACGAAACGCCGCACCCGGAGCATCAATTACCGTCATGTTGCAGAGGGACTGCGGCGCAAGCCCAGAGCCTTTTTGTACTGTACTTGGCAACAAGAGCTCTTGCCCAATGACACCTGGCGTGACCTTTGGCAGCAACTGAAAGCGCAATTTGACCTCGACAGTGCCGCTGTCCTCCTGGTGGAAGCGTTGTACATTGCGGCGACCCAAGACAACGAAACAGTAGTGGCAGACTATCTTCAAGCGCAACTGAGCCCTGCAACCTTAACGCTCGCAGGGCTCCGGCAGCAGTTTCAATTACTGAGCAACCTGAATGTGCCCAGTCTCACCATCACCCAACACCCCTGGCGACTTATGACCAACTCCTGCAAGGTACAACCCATGACCAGCCCGTATCAGAGCCTCAGCCTCCACCTCAAACGGTTGCACCTGTCCCACATGCTCACTCATTGGGAAACGCTCGAAGCTCAAGCGATGCAGGAAGGTTGGTCTTACGCTCAGTTCTTGCTGGCTCTCTGCGAATTGGAGGCTCAACGACGCTGGAGTGTCCGCCTGCAAAGAACCTTAAACGAAGCGCAACTGCCAAGCGGCAAAACGGTTTCCAACTTTGACTTTTCCCATTGCCCCAACTTCAACCCCGCACCCTTGATGCAACTGGTGGATGATCCGACTTGGCTAGGACGAGCCGAAAACCTGTTATTGTTCGGCGCTTCGGGCGTGGGAAAGTCTCATTTGGCGGCGGCGGTCTCACGTCGCATGATTGAGTTTGGCAAGCGGGTCAAATTCTATTCTGCACTGGCACTGGTGCAACAGCTACAGCAAGCCAAGCTGCAATTGCAACTGCAACCATTGCTCAAAAAACTGGATCGCTTTGACCTACTCGTGCTTGATGATTTGGGTTATGTCAAAAAGTCCGAGGCAGAAACCTCGGTGCTGTTTGAACTGATTGCTCATCGTTACGAACGCAAAAGCTTACTGATTACGGCAAATCAACCCTTCAGCCAGTGGGATGCCATCTTCGCTGATTCGATGATGACGGTCGCCGCGGTTGACCGTTTGGTGCATCATGCTTTGATTGTTGAGATTCAGACACAGAGTTATCGCAAACAGTCGGCGGTTTCGCGTTCTGGCACCTCGAGTGTTCTGGATAAAGCGGTCGTTCAATCCCAGCGATCCTAGTTGTCGTTGCGATCCTGGTTGTCGTTGCGATCCTGGTTGCCGTCCCGCTCCTGGTTATCGTTGTGATCTTATTTGTCGTGCGATTGCTTCCAGCACTCAGCACGACTTTGACGTGTTAGTTTTTAGCGTTCAATCACTTGCAATCTCATCAGCTAGCCAAGAGGCTTGTCATGCTCACTCACTTGCCCACGTCACTGACGCGACACGAACGTATGCTTGACATCTGATAGATGGATCAAAGCAGCTTGTGGGGCTGCTTTGTGGCTTCTAACCACGTCCTGCAATCGCTGAACGTGTCTCTGCATCGCTGCTTTGCTCGGTTGGATGATCGTCTTATAGCCTTTCATTGACCGCCCAGATTTATATTTACTCATTCGGTATTGCCGAACCGAGAACCCCAGGAAGTCAAACCCGACCTGCCCATCCACTGGATTGAGGGTGTGGCAGATGCGGGTCTTACTCGGTTTGAATGCCAATCCCATTTTCTGCAACCACTTGGAGAGCAACCGTTGAGCCTGTTCGATGCCTTTGCGTTCTGGGTGCATTACAATCAGGTCGTCGGCATACCGAACCACCTTTGCCCCTTTGCAATAGCGGGCAACATAAGTTTCCATGCCGTGCAAAGCAACATTCGCTAGTAAAGGTGAGAGGCTTCCGCCTTGTGGCACGCCCTCCGGCGTTTCACTGTATTGGAAGTGGTCTATCACCCCTGCCCGCAGCCAAGCTCGGATTTGCCGAGTGACCCACGGACTGGCGTTCAGTTTCTCTAACAAGGGTTGCTGCGCGATGGTGTCGAAACACTTAGCTAGGTCTGCATCTAGGACCCATTTGGGTTGATGACAGATCTTGCTGTAGATCGCCACAATCGCATCCTGACAAGAGCGTCCAGGGCGAAAGCCAAACGAATTTGGCTCAAACTTGGCTTCCCATTCGGGTTCCAACGCCAGCTTAAAGAGGGTTTGTCTTGCCCGATCTTCGAGCGTTGGTATGTTCAGAGGTCTTTGTTCCTCTGGGTTACCCGGTTTAGGAATCCAAACCCGACGAGTAGGGGAGGCTTTCCCCCAGTGATGCTGGAGACGTTGGGCGAGATGCAGCCGTTGATTCGGCGGAAGCGACTTTAAGCCGTCGATGCCTGCTGTTTTCTTGCCCGCATTGTCTTGCGTCACGCGTCGGACTGCCAGAACTCTCGCTGCCCAAGAGTGAATCAGGAGTCGTTGAAGCTTGCGTACTTTTGCCCGTTGACCACGACAAGCGGCTTGGTAGATTTGCTTTTGCAACTTAAACACCGTTCGCTCTAGCTTGCGCCAGGGAATAGCATTCCATTCATACGTAGTCGTTAACTCGCTCATGACCTGTTCATTGCGACTGACAACTCTACCGTCCCAATTGTTGTGTCTCCGTCTGCATATCCTTTGGCTTTCCCAAAGGCGTTGGCTTCTGAGACAATCCTGCCCCCTCAACCCATGCGGCTGACAACCTACTCTGGTATCGACCGACCCAGAGAGCAGTTGGGGAGGTTACTTCGTTCCCAACTTCCGTTTTGCGCTACACGTAGGCTCCCACTTTCCACCGAGATCTTTGAGAGTGCTCACAGATTGCCCCGACAAGCGATCTGCCTCTGATCTAGTCCCTTTTGGGCAAGCCCATGAACCCGCGTGGGCTTGTTCACGTTGACGATGGTTCAGACATGGATTTACTTGACGTTAGCCCTATGCAGCTCTGCTCGGCGGGATGCTCAGTCGGGTTCTGAGTGACCGCCTTTTAGCCCTGCTTCAGAGGCTTGAGAGTCAGTCGCCCCTCTGAGGGCTAGGCTGTTACCCCAGCACTGGGGGAGATGGAATGGTCCAGGTTGGACGCACCACACGAAAGATGAGTTATCAAGGTTCAACACCCTGACTCTGCTTTATTTCAAGCCTGGTGGAGGGGCTTGACTTGGGCAGAAACGAATCGCACGCCGAGATACGTGTAAAACAGTGCCACCAATTTTGAGTGGACTAAATTTGGCATAGATAACTCAAAAGTTATGGTCTAAAACCCTGATGCTGTCGTCAGGGGCAGTCGCTGAAACGCCCTGAAAACATCTGGTTAGTTGCGGGTCAGGCAAACATCCAAGTAGCTTTGAAAGTGAAAGCACGACTATATAAGGCTTCCGGCAATTGTGCCAGTTTTCGGCTCCTCCAGTGGAGGCAGCGCGAGCCGCTGATCAGTCTTGCTAATGAATGGCGGTCTCAAGCCCTTAAGGACGGCTGACCTGTGGTGTCATCTAGGGTTGGGTTTTTGATTGGTTGTCCATGCGGGGGTAGTTAAGGTTTCCCTGGAATGTTGTTGTGGATGAAGGGGGTATGGAGCGGTAGATGAAGGAAGGGAGGCGAAAGGGAATCGTGGGAATGAGTTGTCGGTAGTCTTCTCCTGTGGGGAAAGGACTCACCTGAGGTACGGCTCTCGGGTAGGCGTACTCAGCAGGTTGCCCAGTCTTTGCAAAGGGTCTCAGCTTGTTGGATCACCGTTTGGGTGGCTTTCTCTTGCTTATCGGGTGGGTAGCCGTATTTGCGGAGGAGGCGTTTAACAATCGCCCTTAACTTGGCTCTCACGGTTTCCCGCTCAGTCCAGTCAATGCTGACGTTGCGACGAACCGCGTCCACTAATTCACGGGCGATCGCTTTCAAGGTTTCATCTCCCAGTACTTGCACGGCACTGTCGTTGACTTCCAGAGCATCGTAAAAGGCAAGCTCATCTTCGGTTAGTCCCAGATCTTCACCGCGCTGGTTGGCTTCGCGCATCTCTTTGGCGAGGTTGATCAGTTCCTGAATGACCTGAGCTGATTCAATCGAGCGGTTCTGGTAACGACGAATGGAGTTTGCCAGCATTTCGGAGAAGGTGCGGGACTGCACGACGTTGCGCTGTGAGCGTGTCCGAATTTCATCGTTGAGTAGCTTTCGCAAGATTTCCAGTGCCAGGTTCTTTTGGGGCAGATCGCGCACTTCTTCCAGGAACTCGTCGGAGAGGATGGAGATTTCGGGCTTGTCGAGCCCAGCGCTGGCGAAGATATCAATGACCTGATCGGAGGCGACGGCACGAGTGACGATTTGGCGCACAGCAGCATCCAGGTCCGCTTTACCTTTACTGCCTTCCACGGTGTGTTTGGAGAGGGTAGCTTTGATTGCCTGGAAGAAGCCCACTGCTTCCCGAATCGCGATCGCTGCGTCTTCAGTCGCACAGAGGGCAAAGGTTTTGGAGAGTTCGGTCACTGCCTGGATGTAGCGTGGGGTGCCGTTGTCGTTCTGAAAGTCAGGGCGGAGAATCCAATCAGTGGCTTCGCATAGGGTCGTGAGCCGTTCGGGTGGAGTGCCTGTGAAGAAGCGGGAGTAGTCGAACCCGTGGAACATGGCAGCGACGATTTCGTATTTCTCCTGCATCAAGGCGACAGCTTCGGCGATCGGGATTCCCGTTTCGCCTCGATCGCCCTCGGTGTAGTCCATTAAGGCAGCTTTCAAGTCTTGGGCGATGCCGAGATAATCCACCACCAAGCCACCCGGCTTTGCCCCAAAGACGCGGTTGACCCGAGCGATCGCCTGCATCAAGTTATGCCCTTTCATGGGTTTGTCGATGTACATGGTGTGCAGGCAAGGAGCATCAAAGCCAGTGAGCCACATATCCCGAACGATCACCAGCTTCAATGGGTCGTTGGGGTCGCGCAGGCGGTTGGCGATCGCATCCCGTCCTTTTTTGCTGCGGACATGGCGTTGCAGGTCTTCTGGATCAGCCGCACTACCCGTCATCACGACTTTGATTTCGCCTGCGTCATCCTGCTCTGAGTACCACTCTGGGCGGAGTTTGATGATTTGCTTATAGAGTTCAGCGCAGATGCGGCGACTCATACAAACAATCAAGCCCTTGCCTGCCATTGCCGCCAGTCGATCGTCGAAGTGGGTGAGGATGTCTTGGGCGATGAGTGCCTGTCGTTTTTCGGTGCCCACCATCGCTTCCAGCTGTGCCCACTTGCTCTTGAGCTTTTCTTTAGTGGTCTGCTCTTCGCCTTCGGTGACGTCTTCAAAGTCAGGGTCAATTTTAGGTTTCTCGCTTTCATCGAGGGCAATTTTGGCGAGGCGGGCTTCGTAGTAGATGCGGACCGTAGCTCCATCTTCGACAGCGCGTTGAATGTCGTAGATATCGATGTAGTCACCAAAGATCGCCCTGGTGCTGGCATCGGCTTTGTCGATCGGGGTGCCCGTGAAGCCGATGAAGGAGGCATTAGGCAAGGCATCACGCAGGTATTTGGCGAAACCGTAGGCGGTGTATGCCCCTTCTTCTCCAGTCGCTTTGTCTTTAGTTTTGACAACTCGCGCTTTGAGTCCGTATTGGGAGCGATGGGCTTCATCGGCAATAAAGACAATGTTGCGACGATCGCTCAACATCCCGTAGTCACCCCCGCGTTCGTCTGGCGCGAATTTCTGAATGGTGGTGAAGATGACTCCACCCGATGCCACCTGGAGTTTAGTTTTAAGGTCAGTCCGGTCTTCTGCCTGAATGGGTGTCTGGCGCAGTAACTCCCGGCATTTGGAGAAAGTCGTGAGGAGTTGGTCGTCGAGGTCGTTGCGATCCGTGAGGACGACCAGAGTAGGGTTTGCCATTGCCGGATGCTGGATGATTTTGCCAGCGTAGAATGCCATTGATAGGCTTTTGCCTGACCCTTGGGTGTGCCAAATCACGCCCACGCGCTTGTCCCCCTGGGGAGAGGTTGCTTGGATGGTTTCAGCTACGGCTTTGTTGACGGCGTGGTATTGGTGGTAGCCTGCCATCTTTTTGGTGATCGTTTCCCCATCGACCTCGAAGACGATGAAGTAGCGGATCAGGTCGAGGAAGCGGGTTTTCTCAAAGACGCCACGAATCACGACTTCGAGTTCGGGGGTGCTTTTAGGAGCAAGGTCACTGCCGTCGATCGTGCGCCACGGCATGAAGCGTTCGCGGTCTGCGGTGAGAGTACCAATGTGCGCCTCTAAGCCGTCTGAGATGATGAGGGCGGCGTTATAGGTGAAGAGGCTGGGAATGTCGCGCTTGTAGGTTTGGAGTTGGTTGAAGGCTCCTTCGAGATCGGCGGTTTCGCTGGCGGCGTTTTTGAGTTCAAGGACGGCGAGGGGGAGTCCGTTGAGGAAGACGACGACATCGGGGCGGCGATGGCTGTTTTGACGACCAGGACGGTTCTCGGTGATGGTGAACTGGTTGACGACAAGCCAGTTGTTGTGGTCGGGGTTGTTCCAGTCAATGAGCCATGCCTGGTCGTGGACAGTGCGCTCTCCTTCTTGATAGGTGACGGGTACGCCATCGGTGAGGAGACGATGGAAACGGCGGTTGTTCTCGAAGAGGTTTTGGGTTTCGGAGCGGAGCACCTGGCGCACGACTTCATCGAGGGCGATCGTGGGAATTTGGGGGTTCACCTGGGCTAGGGCAGACCGGAGACGACCTTCTAGAATCACCTCTGCGTAAGTGGTGCGCTCTGCCTGGGGTTCATCAGGAGCAATATCGGAACCGTTGAGAATGGTGTAACCGAGCTGCTCAAAGTAATAGAGGGCAGCTTCTTCAACGTGCGATTCGGTAAACTTGCCCATGTGTCATCCTGGTGAACGTATCCCTTTCTACAAGGATTCCCATATCTTCCAGTACGGTTCTAAGCGATCAGTCTAATGAATGTCAGAATCAGCCCGACTCTGTTGAGAATTCAGGTGGTTTGGGGAAGAGGAGCATAGTAAAGCTGCATTAGTTGAATGGCGTTTAAGGTTTCTAGGGCGTAGGTTTTGCCCTGGATGTCCACAAACTCGACCTCAAAAACTTCTGGTTCATATACTTCGATGACGGTGCCGACTTGACCTTTATAAAGTTTGAGGTTGGGCAAGTCTTCGGTTAGAGCTACTATGTCTAAGAGTTTCATCATGTGCCCTCCTGGAGGCTAGGGAATGTAGCAGGTGATGAGCCGAGGAAAGTCTTCATTCTGTCTGACAATCCAGATACTTCTGATGATGGCGTTTTTACCTCTATATGTCATTTCAAAGTCAATCTGGTATTTCTGCCCGTAAGGATTGCGTTTGGTTGGCAGGGCATCTTTAGATTGGAGTGCTTGGCGCAGAGCAACCCGTAGTTCTCCAGCTTCTTCTAGCCCAATGCCCAGTGCAGACTGAAACACAACTGCTTTATGACGACCTTCTGGATGATTGGGATTGAGAGAATAGCCTTCCAGTTTGTCTGAAGGGATGATTGCCCTATCAGGATTTAGCAGCTTCACACCACCGCCTCCACAACCTTTTCGGCATCCTGGACACGGATCTCGCCAGATAGCAGTTTTGGCAGGAGGGCATCACGAATAGAGGCAAGAGTTTTGTTTTGACGAAGGTTATTAACCACTTGTTGATGAATGAATTCTGCTTGGTTATTAAACACTTGCAGAACTTGTTGGGGTGGAACTAAAGCCGGAATTGGACGGAAATTCTTTTTGCTGATTTCCATAAAAGTCGTTCCATTAGCGCGTCCCTCAATAACATCCATGTTGAACTGTACCCATCTTAAAACGTAGTGATTTGATAGTTCTTGACCACAAACTATAGCGATATATCCCTGATTGATAGCTAATGGAATTTCGGCGATCGCCAAATATCCAATCGGTGCGCGTGAAGATAACAGCAAGGTTCCTTTTGGCAATAAACCAGAACTAATTTTCTGAAGTCCCTTCTCTGTGATGCGTCGTTCAGTATCAAGCAAAACTGGACTGGAGAGAGGCGCTAAATCTTTTGGTGTTGACCAATAAAAACTTCCTTCTTCCCAGTAAGCAGGTTCGCTCGTGCTTGGAGTCGCTCCTCCAACAGTCTTTACAGCATCACCAATAGGTTTTACTTTCCAATCTTTCGGAATTTTGCCGATCGCTCCTCCAGCCTCAAACTCAGCCGGAAACAGAGCCGCCGTTTCCGCATCCATGCCTGCGGGTTGTCGTCGATCCAGTTTGGCGCGGACAGGGTCGAAGTCGATGAACCAGGATTTGAACAGGGCACGGGCGATGCTCTCCAGCGTGTGGTTCATCTGCTGGTTGAGTTCGATTTTGTCGTCGAGAGTGCCGAGAATGTGGGCGATCGCCTTCTGCTCATCAAGTGGAGGAACTCTTATAGGAAAAGAGGGAAACTCAATCAAAGGGATTCGATCAACTGTGCTGCCATGAATTGTACGAGCACGAATGGTCGCTTGAAATTCTGGGCTTAGATAGGCATACAGCAAAAAACGAGAATCTGCTTTGGAAGGATTAGGTCGCATTAAAGCCATTCGACGACCCAAACAGCACTTCAATCCCTCTGGAATTAGCCCAACTTCACCTAATCTCGTTTCATAGGAAAAAACAACATCTCCTGGTTGTGGAGTAATACGTCGAGTCCACTTAACAAAGTCTTCTTCAGACAAGTGTTCAGTATTAGATAAATCAATTCGTCCTTGAGATAAATTAGAAATTCCGAGAAAAATTGGTCCATCGTTAGTCTTTTTTGGAGTGGCATGAGGGCCGTCGTAAATGCCAGTGCATAGATCGCCTGTAGGAACAATTTTCCACTCATTGCCCATATTCCAACCTCTGCAAACTCTCCCGAATTACTTTCTCGAACTGTGCCGCCTCCTGAAACTGCTCCTCTAGCTTTTGGGGGGATTCTCGTTGCGAGTCACTTTGCAATTTTCGTTTCGAGACATTACGCGATCGCTGCATCATTTCCTCACACCTCCTTATCCATCGCCCGACGACCCCAAGCACCCATCAGATCTGAGCTGATTAATCCTTCAGAGTTTTGGTTTTCTCCAGTCAAAACGACAGCCGCAACCACAGGAGCATCGGGCAACAATTGCTGAACTTGTGCATCATCGGCTTTTCCATGACTGCCATAAAACCAGTCTTGATGCACATTCAACCGAATCTCGCAGGGCTGAATTTGGGTGATGTCATTAAAACCATTTTCGTAGCCCGCAACCACAACCCGTGTTTCTGGGTCAAATTGAGATAGCGTTTCGATCAGTTCTCGAACATTCATAGGGTGATCATGCCTCCAACTCACTCACCACCAACACCTTCAACTCAGTCACCCGCTTGATCTGAGCATCATTAGTTAAAAATGCCTCACAGTTAGAGGCGATCGCCGTTGCAACCTGTAAGGCATCCGTCAGTTTTAAGTTGTATTTCACTCGTAATTGGGCAGCGCGATCGCCGATTGCAGCCGATATTTGGACAAAATCTGTTCCTTCCTGGGTTAAACACTGAATAAAGTTGGCTGCTGTTTCGGATTGATTCATGCGATAAGCGCCTACTAAACACTCTGCGAGAGTAATGGGCGAAGCAACAACAGTTAACTGCCCCTCATCTACCTTCTGAAACAGGTCATACATCTGATCAAAAAACTGCGGGTTTCGCTCTACCAGATAGATGACTGGAGCCGTATCTAGGTACAAGCGAGTTACATTAGTTAATGATTCATCCAATTTCACGTTCTCTCCCCAATAGGCGATCGCGATGTTCCTGGGCTTCTCGTCTGGTGCGCGTTACCCATTCTTGAGCATCTTCTCCGACTAACGGGTAAGGTGCGGTTCCAGCAATATCCAGCCACTTACACTTGGGTTTATTGGGAATCACTGTGCGCTGTTTCAGTTGTTCAGCAGTGTGATTCAGTACTTCAAACTGCTCATCCAGAGTTAATTGATCGATCTCCTGCAACACTTGTTGTAGTAAAGGACTCATAGCCCCAACCTCCTGAGATTTTGCCGAATCGCTACTTCAAGTTTGGCACTTTCAGCAAACTGCTCCTCTAGTTTTGCCGTCAACCGCTGCATCTTCTCCTCAAACGGCTCATCATCCTCTGCCAAGTCCTCCGCTCCCACATAGCGCCCCGGAGTCAGCACATACCCATGCGACTGAATCTCCGCAAGCGTTGCATTTTTACAGAACCCCGGCACATCTGCATAGGTGCCTGCCTCTGGCTCACCACGCCACGCATGATAAGTAGTTGCAATGCGCGCTAACACCTCATCCGATAGATCCCGGTGAGTGCGGTCAATTAACACCCCCAGCTTCCGCGCATCAATAAACAGCGTCTCACCCCGACGATCGCGCAAGGTCGTAAAGCCCTTCGTTCCCACCATGCCCTTCTTATTGCGCGTCACAAACCACAAACACGCCGGAATCTGCGTCGTGTAAAACAAGGGGTTTGGGGAGCA
>CP170646.1:0-27472 GCA_042919575.1 Stenomitos frigidus ULC029
GTTGAGATTGCTTCGTCTGCAGAAGCTGCAGCTATGACTGCTGCCCCACAAACTTCTAGTGTGTAGAGGAGCAAAGCCCGCATATCCGTGTCGTCATCTACAATCAAGATCCTTAAGCCATCTAGTCGAGGGGAGCAGTCAAAGGGGACACCACCTCCCACTGCTGGATGCACCCGTTCTGGCTCAAGCGCTTTTAGTCCAACAGCCATCAGCGGTAGTTTTACAGTGAGCGCTGCTCCTTGTCCTTCGCCGGGGCTTTCAGCATGTGCTGTGCCGCCGTGCAGCTCAACCAACTGGCGGACGATCGCTAAACCCAGTCCTAGCCCCCAAAGGAACGAGTAATGGAACTATCTGCCTGGCGAAAGCGATCGAAGACGTAGGGAAGGAATTCGGCACTAATGCCTTGACCTGTGTCGATCACAACAATTTCAACATGAGAGTTAATTCGTTTCAGGCAAACCTGAATGCGTCCGTTTTTTGGTGTGAACTTGATCGCATTGCTTAAGCACATTCCAGACAATCTGCTGTAACCGCTCGGAGTCTCCTAAAACAGATCCCGCTGCTGGATCAAGCACCGCTTGCAGTCGAATGTTCTTGGCATCGGCGGTACGGTCGCACCGTGTCGATCGCTGCCTCAATCACCGCCAACAGCTCAACCGTTTGCACATTGAGGCGAATCTTGCCTGTAATGATGCGTGAAATATCCAGTAGATCATCAATCAACTGTGACTGAGATCTGGCATTGCGTTCGATCGTTTCCAGAGCACGGTTCAGCGTTGCTTCGTCTACTCTGTTGCTTCGAAGGATCTGAGACCAGCCAAGGATGGCATTAAGGGGGGTGCGTAGTTCATGGGAAACGGTTGAGAGAAATTCATCCTTTAATCGACTCAGATTCTCAGCTTCCACGCGTGCCTTCTGTTCCTGCACCAGCAGTTGCGCCCGCTCTTCTTCCACTCGTTGGCGTTGCTGGATCTCTTTTGCCAATTCATCGATTTTCTTGTTAAGTAAGATAAAGCGGCTACTGGTGGATTCCCTGTTTTTTAAGCGCAATAAAATGAGTGCCGGTGCTTCGGGTGACCACGGTTGGATGACAGCCCCTTCAGCGCGACACAGGCAAGCCTCGCCGTTGTTGGCACTTAACGTTAATGAGCCAAACACCATTTCTCGGCTGCTAGAGCAAGCACGTAAATACTGTTTGACCGCGTCAGGAGGATCGGTTACCAGCTCAAAGAGCATTTTCCCTTGCAGTCTCTGACGGTGTAGCCCCAGCATTTTGGCGAATGACGGGTTAGTAGCCAGGATCTGACCGTTTCCCGTGACCAACAGCATGGATTCTGGCAAAACTCTGGCAAAGGCGAGGAACTGTTCGGGAGTCACCCGTCGCTTTCTCCCTTGAAATATTCTCTTCCTTGGCTTGCTTCGGCTTCCAAAGTGGGTTTCAAATAAACAACTACCCGGCATCCAAGCGCGCCTGCTGCAATGGTCTCTTGCAGTTCTACCTTGGCGTAACCTAAATTGTCTGCGGCAATGGAACCAAAAACATTGGAGGTCATCATACACATAGCGGGGCGATCGATGACTTTTTCGGCAAAGGGGCAAGCCCGGTTCCCTAAGACAATTTTTTCATCCGTTTGTTCAATGATATAAAAGTCACCCTGGATGCGCCGCTTCAAATCCACAAAAACATCGGCTACTTGCTCTTGCGTTAGCTGGGATACCTCTAGAGCCGCTTTATAGTCTTGACCTATTTGCCGCCCCATGTTTTGACCCACTACACTAATAAACCCTGAAGCTTCCTCTAAGCCCACTACATCCTGTAATGTACCGGCTAACTCCCGAATTAAGGTACGTAAAAACACATCCCGCTCCAAAGGAATGCTGAGCTCCTTCATGGGCGTCTGAGACTGAAGAGAACCATCAATAGCCATATCTTATGACCAGCTAGACAGAATTTTACTCAATACTATTACAGTGTCATTCTGCAGGGTGGCATTGTAATGCCACTAAAGATAGACATCAAAGTCAGTCTCGCCTTGCTTTATACTTGCGCGAGATGGTCCTGCAAGCTTGTAAGACTGAGGCAACGATCGCCCTCCAGCAAAGCAATGGCTGAGTTGGCAATACTTCTGGCACGATCGCCCCCCCGCACCTTGTGGGACGTTTCACTGAGATCGGCTTAGTTATAGCAGCGGAAAAATTCTGGTCGTTAGTGAGCAGTTGGAGTGAACTGTCCCATTTACGAGGTCTGGTCGATCATGGCTGAGGAGCTTGTAATGGCGCAAAACCGTTGCCTTTGTTTTGCACTGTCCCATTTATGGGTGAAAACGGGACAGTGCAAGCCGTTAGGTAGCCAATTAGAGCGATCGCTGAAAGCTTTATTTCATGAGCCTTCTAGCCTTAACGACCACTTTTTGTCCGTTGCTATAACTAAGCCTAGACAGATGAAAAACAGCCGCTTGAACATCTCCGGGTTATGTCCGGCGTGTTTATCATGTCCAGCATGTTCGCTATGGTCTGTAGCCGGATGATGTGTGGCAGAGTCGTGATGCCCGTGATGGTTGTGGCTGAGCTGCTCAACAGGCGTTGCATGCTTGTGCTGTTCCATGTCAGTTGCCTCTGAAAGAGATGAACCGGAACGGGTAAAAACGGGAAACGATCGCGGAGCAAAACCGGGGTGGTTTGATGACGCGATCGCCCTGTGAGCAGTCAACTGTCAATGACCGATGCCGTAGACCACTCACCGAGAAGCGCTACCTTTGAGAATAGATCATCACGATGAAAGCACGATGAAAGCTAGTGCAGCGATCCCAATCTAATTCACAACATCATTGGGTTCTTTAAGTTCAAGCTCAATAGAAAGCGCGGGATTAATCGGTAGTGCTTCAAGAAAAGGTGGGTTGGGTAAAGTAGAGAGACATCTACTTTCAAGCATGATCTATGGAATGTCGGCTCTGCGGTCATCTTAGTACCCATAAACACGGCAAAGCTCCTAACGGGGTGACCGTAAGGATTCGTTCAGAAAGGGGCAATAAGCCTAAGGCGTGGTCTTCGGATAAATGACGGCTATCAACCCCAACCGCCATGAGTGCGTCTCGCTGTCGGTTGGTGGTTTGGCGATCGCTGCTGAACGATACTCGCATGTAGCCGACAAGCATGTACGGAAAACGCTTATGCTATGCTTTCCGCATGATATGTCATAGCGATACAGTTTTCCGCCTATGCCTGAACGGGTTGGAAAGCCAATCTTGACCGCTGGATCAGCCCTGTCGGAAAACACTTGTTTTTCGACAGGGTGCTAATGGATCGGAGCGGATAGTCAGGACACAAAAGTGGCGCTTGAGGCTCCTATCGCACTAAAGAGGCGCTTGAGTGAAGACTGATTGGGCTTATTGCCCCTTTTCGCACGAATCCTTACGGTCACCCACGTTGATTCGCTTCCCCTGCGTCAGAATGTCCAGCGGGCGCTGAATCGGGGCGAAAGCTATCATCAATTGCGGCGAGCCGTTTCCTATGCCAACTTCGGCAAGCTTCGCTTTAAGTCTGAATACGAGCAGCAGATCTGGGGGGATTGCGCGCGCTTGTTGACCAACTGCATCATCTATTACAACGCCGCTATTTTGTCTGACCTCCTGACGCACAGTGAGCGTAGTGGTGACCTGGAGAGGGGAAGCAACCTCAGCCAAGTGTCACCAGTCGCGTGGCAGCACATCAATTTCTATGACCGCTATGAGTTCAATCGACCGCCTGAAGTCATTGATATGCAAGCAATTCTTCAACAGTTGATACCGTTGCCGCTCACATAAGACTCATGTGTCTCATTGTGGAATATACCTTTTCGAGGGGTTATGCAAAAACCCCCATGTTCATCCGGGCGAGACCGGCAGTGGTCACGTCCCTCTCCTGCCCTTCCAGAGTGATGTGTGTTCCGGCTTCAGCAGCCACTTTCAGCAAGAGGGAACCAGAGCCGCAGGTGGGGTCGTAGGCAGTGGTAGAGGCGACGGCATTCTGTGGTGAGATGCCGATAACCTTAGCAATAATGCGGCTGACCTCGGACGGCGTGTAGAATTGCCCCTTGCTCTTACCGCTCTCGGTGGCGAAATGCCGCATCAGATACTCGTAGGCATCCCCCAGGATGTCATCATGCTCTGCACGGTTCTTTGAGAAATCGAGTTCGGGCTTCTGGAAGATACTGATGAGGCTGGTGAGACACCCCACCATCGCCTGCCCTTCGCCAAGCTTGTTCGGATCGTTGAAATCAGGGAAGTCGCTGCGGGCGAGGCGAGTGTTACTGGTGACAAGAGGTGCGATGACTTCTTTGTTGATGCGATCGCCGATATCGCTCTTACCCTTGAGGGCAATCATGTCCTTGAAGCTACCTCCTGGCGGAATGGTGACTGGCGGGGCGAAGTCGTCGGAATCGCCGTACTTGTCGGAGATGTATTTGATGAACAGCATGAACAGGACATAGTCTTTGTACTGACTGGCATCCATACCGCCACGGAGTGCATCACAGGATGCCCAGAGGGACGAGTAGAGGTCGGATTTCTTAATGGCCATTGGTTCTGTCTTCAGTTGGGGGCAAGGTAGCGAAGCTGCATCCCAGTGACATGCGATCGCTAAAACAAAACATCATGCGGACATCAAAGCTCTATGGCGTAGAGTTTCTACGTCTTGATCAAGAAGCTTTGCCCTTTGGCTAACCGAGCCGTAGCGTCACCGCTTACTCAGGTGTATCGCCAAACGGGAGTGAAAGCTGGTCGCGCCACACCAGCCGTTGTCGTTTCTGTGCTGTTTCAAGTTGTCGTCTCACTTTGACCTGGTTTAACACTTGTTTGATGTAAGCAATCCCCTCTTCCTGAGTCATATTCCTCGTCTCTGCATGACTCAAAGCCCCATTGGGATTACTATTACACCCTATTTCTGCTTGTTCGATGTGCATCAACGTCCTAGAATTCCCTTCAGGCAACGTATTACACCCACTTTCACCCAATAAGTTTGTGTGACTGTTGGAGCCGGATGCCGCCCACGGGCAATCCGGCTCCACATCACTCTGAAGCGCGCCCATTGTTGCGTTTTGTAAATGTCTTGGATGCCAGAGATCGCGATGCCGATAGAGTGTGGTCCCACTCAGTCCATAGGTGACGAGGGCATCAAAGCGTTCGGTAATGCCGGACGGTAGGGTTGCTTGTGCTAGGAGGTCAGTGATCGCCTGCTGAATGCGGTCTCTAGCGGCGGCTTCCTGCTGTTGGTTCCAGCTAGGTCTTTGTTCATCGGGTTGATCGGGACTCAACGCCACTGGACGTTTTTCGGTGCCGTAGTGGAAGTAGTGGCTCTGTTCGATCGCTTGCATCCAATCCTGGGCTCGCTTCTCCACTTCCTGTTGATGCTGACACCAGTCTGTATAACCGGGCAGGTTCTGTGCGGTAGCTACGATATCCCGGACTAAGGCATTGCCTTCTAACGGGGTATCGCTATAGAGGACATGCCCAAAAATGTAAGAACGCATGGCAATGCGTCCGAGGAGTCGATTCGTTTGTCCGGAACCCGTCCAGCCCTGCTCAATTTCGGTATTCAGGTCGTTCAAGAACTTATCGGCTTTGCCCGTGACGCGGAACTGTCGTCGTCGAGCGGCTTTCAGAATCCGCTCTAAGGCTTTGGTGTCCAGGCTGTTGCGCTGTTGGGCAAACTGCCAGTGCTGCACAAAGGTCGCTTGATTCCCCCAGATCATTTGGAGATCAGCATTCAGGAGATAAGACCCCGCTTGCATCGGTAGACGGTGACCGTTGTAGAGGCTGTGTTCGCCACTGGTGACATAGGCTTTGCAGTGGGGGAAGACTTCGAGCTGTCCAGGAGCCAGTTTGAAGCCAGCCTTTTCCAGCAGTGTGGAGACTGCCAGGGCGATCGCCCATGTCTTCTGTTCCGTGTCAAACGGAAAGTAGAGATGGAGTCCGCCGCTGTAGCTGGACGTGCAGACGATCGCTTGCACCAGTCCGATCTCGTCCAATGCTGCGACCAACCGTCGCCAAGCGAAGCGATCGCGGTTGGGGTGGTAGGCACTGCCTTTGTCGATATCGAGGACACAGTAGTGGGTGGTGGGTCCAAACCGGACGCCATAGAGCGAGGTGCCCTGTTGCAGCAGGCGATCGCTCAAGGGATGACGGCTTTCGGTTTGCCACTCGGGTCGCTCGCCCGGGTTGGGATGCTCGGCCCAGAGGTAGTCATAGCGGTGGGGCCAGAGTGCGAGGAAGGCATCATCACCTTCCGGCACGGATGAAAAGGAACGGGAGGGGGCTAGCTGCATGGGCTGCCCTCCCAGTCTTCATAGAAATTTCGATGCACGGTGTAACTCCCTAGGTCTGTAGTGGTGACCGATAGGAAGCCATGCAAAATCAGGAGCAATTTGTCAAAGTTGTTGCACCTTTGGACAAATTGCCACTAAAATTGGCATAGCAAAGCTGGTGACCTAATATCTCGCTCTTCCCAAGCTCTGATTAGCGTCCCTGCTCCTATCCTTAAAATCTAATAGCAAGCCTTTTGACCCCTGCTGTACCACCAGTTGGGGTTTTTGGCTTCTAAGCTGACTAGAACATGACGGGTACTCCTCTCGCTTCAAACGTGGAAACTTGTCGCTTCATCGGCAGCTCGTGCTGTTGAGGTGGCTGCGTTGTGGTGAAGTATAAATGATCTAACCGCAGATCCTAGCCATTGGCACATTTTTTCAAAAACCGTTGCTAGTCTTTTGGTACGCCTTCTGTCATCATTTTTGGGTCGAACGCGATCTATCCTTCCAAGAGGCACTGCGACTTTCAGGGGCAATTAAAACTCGATCGCCGCCCCCTCGCACCAGAAGCTGATCGCTCAATTCTTTGCCAACATCTGGCTGAACATTGCTTGCTGCGATTGAGCAAGAGCGACCAAATCAGCCACGATCAACTGTTGGCTCTGCTGAACCATCGCTAGATTGTCGATCCGGTCTGATAGGCGATCGACGGTCTGCGTCAGTTTTGTTTGGGCAGTCGTCAGTTCAGCCAGATTGTGAGTCACGGTTTCTGCAAAGTGGTCGAACTTCGTGCCCAGAGCATCGATCGACTCGCGCTGCATGTGCGAAATTTCTACGAGCGATTGCGCTGCCATTTCTAATGGTGTTTTAGCCATTGGGTTTACCTTGCTTTTCTTTCGGCGGTTTGATTTTGATCTCGCCGTCCTTTTCTGCTTTGTCAACAGCTTCAGCCACGAGCACCTCGATCATGTTGCTCATAGTCCTCATTCGCACCTCAGCAAGTAGCTGAAGTTTATCGACGACTTCAACAGACATATAGGTCACAAGTCTTTTCTTTTCGGTAGCCACGAGAAAAGTCATCTGGTTTCTCCTCAAAGATACGCTATGGGCACGATCTTAGCTTAAGTAGAGCATAAGTGTGCATAATTTTAGTTGTGGTGTTCAAGGTCACGTGCTACCGTGTCTACAGACAAGGGCACAACAGACCTATGACACGCAGTACGGCGCGGGTACTGCGCCCCATGACATCACTACTGACACCCCTCTACGACATTTACCCAAAGGGCTACGACATGACTATCGACAGACCCTACACCCTACGCACGATCGCCCTCGAATTTGACCGGGATAAGCGCACCGTTCAGCGTTGGCTCGATCGCGCTACTGCTGATTGTGCCGATCCGATCGGTGAAGTGATTGACGGTACGCGATACTTCTCAGACGATGAAAAAGTCATGCTGCTGGTACACATGGGTGATAAGCCTCAAGCGCTGGCTACAGCTAATGAACCAGAAAAGCAAGCCGTCACCGTTGAGATTGGCAACCATGCCATTACCCTGGCAGCGCCGGAATTGCCGCAAACCTACAGCCTGGAAAGCCTCCGCCAGAGTGATGTAGTGGCGTTTGATGACCCGCTGGCGATCGCCGCTCAATTCCTGCAAACTGCCGATGCACTGACAGAAGAGATGCAGCGAGACATCAGAATGCGTGAGCAGAAGTTGCAGCAGACACAGCAGGCGAAGAATGCGATCGCAGAGAAAGCCAGTGAATTCAAGCTGGAAGCACGTCTCTACCGCGAACGTACAGAAATGCTGGCAACGGCTCAGAGCCAAGAAACACAGGACTTACAGCAGTCCTTGACCACGCTGGGAAAGCTGGGAAAGCCTCCAGAAAACACACAGGGCTGAGGCTACTGCTACTCCTGATCCTCGGATTGGGAGTAGTTCTTGCTGTCCACACCCACCAGCAAGCGCCATGTTCAACAAAGCACATCCAGGGATTCTGATCGGCTATCGACTCACGATCGCCCTCATCCTCCTGACGGGTGCCCTCAGCATCAGCGCTGCCAAACAGCAGCCAGACAACCGTTACACAGGTTTCGACGTGACACAGCCCTAGCAGAATACCAGCGCTTACTTTGGACGGTCAACGCTGGCACTGCACTCCCACAAACACTGATAGGAGCTTCTTTCATTATGCAAACTTGGTTACGCCAAAACCCGATCGCCTTGATTGGCATCGGTATCCTCGCGCTCGGTTTCATCCCTAAGCTCATGTCTGGTGAGTTCCAACGCGATGCAGCAGTCTCCCACCAACTGACCGAGCAGCGCAAAACGGATCAGACAAACGCTCAACGGATGGCGATCGCGCAGGAACACCGCCAAGGCTTACAGGAAATTGCCAACGTCCGTTACAGCGGTTGCACGTTAGTTGTTTCCAGCCGTGACACCACAAAGGCTACAGGGCTTGAGCTTGGCAAGCCTGTGCTTGACGGCTCACGTCCTGGCACGTTTCTGGCAGACGGCATCACCGTTTGTGACCAAAACGGCATGACCGCCATGATCGAGGGCGGCGTCGCAGCCGAGCCAGCCGTGACCACTGATCGCGCTGTCGTTGAATCAGCCCTGCGTCGCTTTGGCTATGACGGCACGCTCTCAGGGAAATTGCACTACTCTGCACCCAAGCAATAAAGCCTACAAACCAGCCCTACAGGAGCTTTGCGCCATGTCGAAACCACTGGGTTACTACGCCGATCCAACCGATCAAATGACCGCACTGGCTGAAACGTTCGGCTCACAGTTAGAAGTCCTCTCCCTCACTGAAAAGCTGCATCTGTTAGGCGTTCTAGCGATGCACCAGCAAGTAGTGACAGACAAGGACTACGACCTGGCAGATGAGGAGTATTTCATGTCCGATGCTTACGCGGATCACACCTTTGCTGACGAGACGGGCAAGCTTACAGGCGCGTGTGAAAGCCTGCAAGGTGCCAGAAATCAAGACTTGCGTGGGTTGATGCTTGCCCTGGCGAATCAGATCGCCACCCATCGCTAACCACTGACCACTATTAACCAATGGAGAGCCCCTATGGTCACTCGCAAGTCCGAAGCGCCAGCAAAGCGTAGCTTTCTCCCTCAGTGGGGACAGAAAGAGCAAGATCCTACAGGCAGTAACGAGCCACAATACACCCGCCGCAAGCGTCAAGGCGATTGGTTCGGCGGGCTGCTGTGGTTCGCTCAGCTACTGGCAGCAGCCCTCACCGTCTGGCTGATCTGGCAGTCTGTTGAGGTCTACGTCCAGATCGGCATCAAGCTGGCTGACGGCACCATTAACGCTTCAATGCCTAAGTGGTTAGGTTGGGTGCTTGCCCATACCTGGATTCTGGGAAACGCGATCGCCTGGTTTCTGCATGGTGGCGTAGCGCTGGTGAGTGTGGCCGCGATGCTCATCCTCTACACGCTGCTGCAAATTGGCGAAGTGGCACCTCTATTGCTGGAAAACTCACCACGTACCCTGAGACGTTTAATTGGCAGCATCATGAGCCACACGCGCCTACCAATCAAAAAGGACGACCATGCCACGGTTGCCTTCCTGAAAGAACGCCACAATGCCATCCCCACAAAATGGGTAGACAGCATTTACACCGCGAAGTGGCTTTGCTACGGCATTGATTTCCTGATTTGCCTGCTGGCTTGCCCTCCCATGCGTGGCGGTTGGGAGCGGTTACGTCTGGTCATGGCAGCGCCAACGATGAACGATTTTGATTTTGTGAACGCTGCCAAGATTGGCATCACGCTGTTTGCCGTCGAGGTTGGCTTCTTTGTCTACCTCTGGATTAGGGGTTTGGGGAGCAGTGGAACGGTAAAGGCACTTAAGGCTCAGATTCCATTGCAGTCACAAAAACCTGAGCGCAGGCAAGCACCCCACAGTATCTTGAGCTTAAGGTAAACGGCGTGTGCAACCTATGGGCTGGGTTGCATAAACCTGTTGCCAATTGATGACCTAGTGCAATACGTTTATGCAACAGGCAACACCGATCTTTCTGGTGAGATTCGGATCATTGCACAAACGGACGTTTGTGCAATGAGTATCCACCTAATAGTGATTCGGCTATTGCCTTTGATTAATGGGGCATGTCAACAGGCTGTAAGGCTTTATTCTTAGTGCTTAAGGCGGTTGAGATTGGCAAATTGAGGATGCTTAAGTGCCTTTACCGTTCCACTGCTCCTCAAACCCCTAAACGTGCTCAAGCCCAGGTGAAACTCTTAAAGCGCCCGGGCGCGATCGCCGTATAGCGGGCCGTATGTTGGATATTCACATGTCCGAGCCACTCTTGGATGAGTCTAGTATCCGTGCCCTGGTTCGCCAGATGGTAGCCGCACGCGTGCCGAAACATATGCGGATGGACCGTCGGCAGGTTTGCCAGTTGGCCCACGCGATCGACCAGCTTGCCGATCGCTGCTGGGGTGAGGTTGCCCCCACGTTCCCCCACAAACACATAGACGCTGCCCTGGTTCGCTGGCTTGAGTGCACCCAGCAAGGACAGCTCATCGGGTTGGAGCGGATGAAACCCGCTTTTGCCACGCTTCAACCGTGTGACATAGAGCGTCGCTTGCTTCAGATCGACTGCATCCCAGCGGAGCGTAGCCGCTTCCCCCGCTCGCAGTCCGTGGCGAAACATCAGCAGCAATAGCGTCTCGTCTCGGAGTTGATGCCGCCCGCTGGTCGCCGCTGCCCGCATCAATTCATTGACTTCGTCCAGATGGAGAAATTCGTGGGTGCGATAGTCCGTATTCTTGCGTCGCGTCACCATCAGGGTTTTTAGCGGGTTAATACCCTCAGTTTAGCCTGACTGTCTAATAAATAACTCTTAATTAGACAGTTTTCAGCGCGGCAAGGCCTTTTTGCGACCGTGTGTCCTTGGCAACGGTGCGCCGACGGACACTTTACTTTTACTTATCAATGCGGGTGCCCTCAAACGCCGATGCCTTCGTCCGAATGCGGCGACTCATAAGTTCTACTTAAGTCGTCGTTGTCTAGTGCCTTAGCGGGGATGTGCCAAGTCGAAAAGATAAATTGGCGCTAATTTGTCAATTCGACTTATCGATAATTCAAAATTTCAAAATTTCAGATTGGCGGAATTTTGAATTATTAGAAATTCAGCAATTCATATTTTCACAAATAGACAAAGGCACCAATCCGGCTTACATTGCTTGCATTGCCTAAGTAGTGAGCTTGTCCATGCTTGTGACCTGTACCAGCGCTAAGGGAGGGGTGGGGAAGACCACTAGCGCCATTCATATCGCTGCCATCCTGGCGATGGGTGACGCTACCCTACTGATCGATGGTGATCCAAACCATTCGGCTTTGAAGTGGTCACAGAGAGGAGGGTTGCCGTTTAAGGTTGTAGACCTGATGAGCGCTGCCAAGCATACCCGCAACTACGAGCATATCGTTTTCGATACCCCAGCTCGCCCTAACCAGGAAGACTTAGAAGCCTTGGTAGATGGCTGCGACTTGCTCATCATTCCGACTACGCCAGACATCTTGAGCATTGATGCCACGCTGGAGACGGTTGACCTGCTGCAAGCTTTGAAGTGCGATTGCTACCGCATCTTGCTTACCATCATTCCGCCCAGCCGTCGCACGGGGGAACAGACTAGAGAAGCGCTGGCAGAGTACCCATTGTTCAAGCAAAGCATCCGGCAGTATGCAGCCTATGAGAAAGCTGCCCTGGCTGGGGTGCTAGTCCATCAAGTGAAAGACCGCAACGCTCGGATTGCTTGGAGCGATTACCAACGGTTGGGGAAGGAGATTTTACCGTGAAAGACAATCCTTTCAAGCGTGCGATCGCAGAACATAAGCACCAAGAAGCAGAGCAGGAATCTGAGCCATCCGCCGCAACAGTAGAGGAAACTGCACCCGCCCCAGAGCGATCGCTAGAGCCATCCGCCGCTTCACCAAAAAAGCGAGGTAGACCTGCCACGGGAAAACGGTCTGACGACGATTGGATCGGGCGTACCTACTATGTGAAGCGAGAGACGGACTTGGACATAGAGGATGAGTTGCTGAAACTCAAGCGTAGAGGGATTGATGTTGATAAATCCGAATTGGTGGATTTGCTACTTGGTGCCTGGGTAAGATGGCAGCAAGGCGAAAATATAGAAATTCAGCTTTCTGAAATTACGCCAAGGCGAAAAGGCGACAAGTAATGTTTGCGATTCAATGGTTTATCTTGCTGCGGTTAACCCCCACTCGACGAGAATCATTCCTTCCAAGACTCTGCCGACAGTGGTAACTCATTGAGTTCGGCACGCGCTTCGCGCCACGTTGGAAAGTGCTGGTCCAGAAGGGCAACAAAGCGATCGCTGTGCGTTGGTTCCAGGAGATGCACCAGTTCGTGAACGATGACGTATTCCAGTAGATCCTTGGGTTTCTTCACAAGCTCCGTATTGAGCCGGATGTGTCTGTCCTGGTGATTACAACTCCCCCACCGGGTCTTCATGCGCTGGAGGAAATAGTTTGTCACCGCAACCCCCAATTTAGGTTCCCATTTCTGGATGAGTGGCGGCACGGCTTCGTGGAGCAGTGACTTGTGCCATGCATGGAACACTCTTGCACGCTCCTCCACTTCGCTACCAGGGCGGACGTTGAGAGTGATGCGTTTGTGGTCAAGCGTCACGCCAGGTTTGGCATCTCGATAGACAACGGTCAGCAGATAGCGCCGTCCCCAGAGATAGTGGCTCTCTCGCTCAGTGAACTGCCGGGGTGTTTCCCGTGACTGGTTTTGGAGCTTGTGCTGCTGTTCACGAATCCAGCCCAGCTTGCTGATCGCATAGGCACGAGCGACATCAAGACGGGTTGCGCTGGGAGCGACCAGGCTGACGCGCCCGTCAGGCGGATGCACTGAAAGGTGAACATTCTGGACATCTTTCAGTGTCACAGTGATTGGAATCTCTCCCAGTTGGATTGTCTCGGTCATCAGTAGCCACCCTGATTCTTGATGATCGCGAAGATTGCCTGCGTCGCCGTCTTGTCCCTTGACATTATAGGGAAAAGCGCGTTGAGTACCTGCTTTGCCCGTGGATCGTTATCATCCCCTTTCCACCCGGCTGGTGCACGTTCCCGCATAGCACGATCGAGTGTCAGCGCGAGCGCAGCCTTCTCGTCTTCATCGGTGGGGCACTGGAATGTGGTAGCGGGAATGCTAGACAGGTTGTTGAAGAGGACGATCGCTTCCGGGTTGCCATGCAGCACGGCTGGAAGATCGGCGTCAGGCTGTTGCTTCCCTAGCCGCTTCACCAGTGCCTCGGCATCTTTGAGGAACTGCTCATAGGACTGTGTATCATCCCGCTTCTGCTGAATCAGATCATCGAGCAGCTTCGACATCTCCCCATAGAATCTTGGGTCGGTGAGCTGGTCGCGGATGATGGTCTTGCGGACGTTGTTGATGACGCCCTCCGCGATCGCATTCCTTGAAAGCTGACCTTTCTGATTGAGCTTTTGGGCGATGGCATCATGGATGCCCGTTTCGATAATGGCTTGGGTCAGGGACAGCTCGCTCAGGTTGCCAATGTTCTGAGCCGGGTCAGCCAGAATATAGGTGTTGATGAGGTAACGCATCTCACCCTCATAGGGCTTAATGTCTAGTTCCTCACCGGAGTGCTGCTTGATTGCCGCCCGGATGTCAGTATATAACCTGGTTTCCTGCTCTAATGTGGCAATCTCAGCATCAGAGTAGCCTGCTGTTTCGAGCTTCCGAGCGATCGCGGCGTAGGTACGCAGGAAGGTGACGACCGCTTTGTAAAAAGAGATGCGAAGCGGCTCGGTGGTGCTGAGGGCGGTTGCATCACTAGCATCACCGCAGAAGTAATAGAGGTACTGCTCGACTTCGCGTGGCAGTGGTACTGGCTCACACAGATAGCGTAAGGCTTCACGGGCAGCATCGAGTTGAGCCTTACCCTCTTCCAGATAATCCTTCACGATCACATTGGCATTGTCGCCGTTCTCAGTGTCCAGCTCATCGGAGTTATAGACGGCGATCGAGTCTTGCAGCTTCTCAAAAAGTTCTTTGTAATCGACGATGTAACCAAAGTCTTTGTCGTCACCATCGAGTCGATTCGTGCGGCAGATCGCCTGAAAGAGGGTGTGATCCCGCATCTCGTTGTCGAGATAGATGTAGGTGCAGGAGGGCGCATCAAACCCCGTCAGGAGCTTGCTGACGACGATCAGCAGTTTGCAATTAGCGGGTTCCTCGATGAAGCGCCGTTTGGTTTCCTCTTCGTATTGCTTGGTGGTCTGGCTGCTCTTCAGCACGTGCTGCGTGTAGGTGTTGAACTTGTAGCGCTCGTCGCTGTTCGGGGATTCGCGGGAGATGGCGTTATGGCTGGGGTCGTAGGACGTGATGATGCCGCAATATTGACCAAAGGGGGTGTTTTGAAACAGGCGGAAGTAATGGCAGGCATCATAGATTGAGGCTGCTACGAGGATGGCTGTGCCCCGGTCGTTGTTCAGGCGGGGCACCAGATCAAAATCGTGGATGATGTCGGCAATGATCCGCTGTTTGCGTTCGCCAGCACTCATCAGCTCCTCCATCGTTGCCCAACGCTTGCGGAGGACGGCACGCTGGAAATTATTCAGCCGTTTTGTCTTTTGGGCGAACCACGCATCGATCGCGGTCTGGGACGTGAGTCTCTGGGGTACGTCGCGGGCTTCGTATTTCAAGTCAAGGACAACCTTATCCTCGACGGCCTCGTGGAACTTGTAGGTGTGGATATAAGTGCCAAAGACATCACGGGTGGTTTGCTTGTCTTTGCGGAGGAGGGGTGTGCCGGTAAAGCCGATGAAGATGGCATGTTCTAGCCAGCGCCTCATCTGCTTGTTCATGTCGCCGCCCTGGGTGCGGTGGCATTCATCAACGAAGACATAGAAGCGTCCGTGAATCCGTGGTGGAGCGCTCTTGAGATCGAGATCAAACTTGTGAATGAGGGCACACAGCACCCGTGGGAGGGTGGCGGCTAGTTTTTCGGCAAACTGCGCCCGTGAGGTGATGCGGGGCGAGGGTGAATTTTCATCGACCACACTGGCGTTCTTCATCACGCCTTCGATCTGTTTGTCTAGCTCGTCCCGATCGGTGATGATCAGGATGCGGGCTTCGGGGTCATACTCCAGCAGCCACTTGGCGATCAGCACCATCAGGATGCTCTTGCCACTGCCCTGAGTGTGCCAGATCACGCCGCCCTCTCGTTGGCGAATGCGTTCCTGCGCTGCTTTCACGCCAGCAAATTGGTGTGGGCGTGGTACTTTCTTCTGCCCACCATCGAAGAGGATGAAGTTGCGGATCAGGTCGAGCAGTCGGGTCTTCTCACACATCTCGGCGAGGGGTTGATCCAGCAGGGAGCCGATCGTGGGTGGGGTGGTGCCCCGGTGCTGCACTTTCCATGCCACAAAGAACTTCTCTGGTGTACCAGCAGTGCCGTAGCGCAGTCCCTGGGAATCGTTGCCTGCAAAGACAAACTGCACTGTACTAAAGAAGCCCTGATTGAAAATCGCTTCCTGGTTGGTGATGAGCTGGCGCACGCCGTCGGCGACTTCGATGGAGCCACGCTTGAGTTCGATGACACCGATCGCAATGCCATTCAAGTAGAGCACGAGGTCGGGTCGCCTCTCGTAGCCGCCTTTGAGGGTGACTTCTTCTGCCAGGGCGAAGTCATTGTTTTTGGGATGTGCCCAATCCACCAGATGCACGGTCTCGTAGCTTTGACCGATGGCAATTTGCACCGACACGCCGTAGCGCAGCAGTTGATAGGTGCGTAGGTTTGCCTGGTAGAGGAGAATGCCAGTGGTGTCTGCGGCGGTTTCAAGTCGCTGTAAGGCCGCAGCGATGTGAGCGTTGGAGTAGCCGCGTGCTTGCAGGTTGTCGCTCAACAGCGCCGTCTCAATGGGACGGTTGTTTGCCCGCTTGCTCCACTCGCCCAGGTAGCGATAGCCCAGGTAGCCGGGTTGGTTCGGGTCTGTAAAGAGAGCAACCACGCGGTTCTGGGTGACTCGTTCAGAGCGGGGGCGTTCAGGCATGGGGATTTCCTGGTGAGGCAAACCGAATGAGTTCGGTGAGGCGTGCTTACATCATGGCTTGCTTGAGTATGTAGATGTCGTATCGTGACGCTTAGGCTACCCCATAGCCAGTGTAGGGGCGTTTATAGGCAGGATGCAGCCCCAGGACGATCGCCTCTTTGGGGATGCCCATGTCGATGAGTTCTTGACCTACATCGATGTCGGTGGTGTTTTGCTGGAGCCAGATTTTGCCGTCTTTGATATCGAAGTGGAGAACGGTGTGATAGACGCGGCTGAGACCGTTCCAGCCGACGCGCATGAGTTGGTAGTGGTCGCGGGTGGTATCAAAGAAAAGCTCGTTTTCGATGCCTTCGGTTTGAGTTTTGCACTGGCTATGTTGTTCTAGCAGGGTTTGGATGCAGGCACGGTATTGGTCTAACTGATCCATTGCACAATCTCCTCCAGAATTGGGTTGTAAACAATCAGGTCGAGTTGATGCCGTTCGATCGCGGTTTGGGCAAAGCGGCTTTGAAAGAAGGTGTCGTAGGTTTCCAGGGGAACAGCCAGGTAAAGCTGACGATCCGGTTCTTTGGCTTCTAACATAATTCTATAGTTGAGGAACTGCCCCAGGGCGGTATGGAAGTCGCTAATGGGGGATGGGCTGATGAAGCTCTTGATCTCGACGGCGATTTTTGTTTCCCCTCGCTCGGCGGCGATCAACCGCTCGGCAGCCAGGTCGATTTTGACTTTGACTTCTTCCCATTCCAGTTCTAGCGGGTCGCTGGAGATGCGCCACTGGTCTTTTTCGAGTCCGCGTCTGACGGCATCGTGAAATAAGTCTTTTGCGCTCATAGCAGGCGTGTCCTCCCGGTAAGGAGTTCCTGCATTATGCCTTGCTTGAGGGCGCGGGTTTTGTCGCAGCGCTGCTCTAGAGCGGCGAGTTCGGTGTCCATGTCGCAGAGGACGTTGGCGATCGCCCGTTGTTCTTCTGATCCAGGAATCACAACTTCTGAATCATGAACATCATTGCGATTGAGTGTAGGCACACCAGATCCAGTCCCGAATCGTTCCAGCTTTAGAAATTTATAGAAATAATAGATGTATTTAGGGTGGCTATCCATGAAGTCAGTCACCCATAAAGCAGTGTTATGAGGCCAGTAGTTTTCGCAAACATAGTGAACGTTTCCAATTGTGCCCGATCTTCCTGTAACAACCCCTGGGCCTTGAACCATAAATTTAGCATGGTGATTCATTACGCCATTAGAGTAAACAACGGGATAGTCACCTCTCTTTAACTGAGATGTTGGCAAATCAAAGCCACGCTGTAATGGCGCAATGTCTTTGATTTTCTTGACATTCCAATCTTCTGGAATTACCCCAATCGCAAATTCCTTATAACCCTTCCCCTCACCAAACCCCGGTAGGCGTTTCTTGCCTGTGAGGAGTTGCTGCATGGTTGCCTGTTTGAGGTCGCGCTTCTTGGCGATGAGCTGATCCAGCGATCGCAGCAACGCATCCATGTCGGAGAGGACGGTGGCGATCGATCGTTGTTCGGCTTCAGTCGGAGGCAGAGGGGCAAGAAAGGAATTTAGGCTTTTGTTAGTGATTTGGTTAATTGTTGCGCCAAGGTGCTCATTAATCTGCTTCTTGATGATTCGTGATTGAAAGAGGTAATTTATAAATTGTCCGTTTGTGCTCCGAAAGACAGCCATAAAAGCACCAAACGTCATACCAACAGTGCGGTCATCAAGAAGTGCTGTTTTCCCAATTAGGTCACGGCTGCCATTTCTTACACAAATCAGGATGTCGCCAGGACGAACCATAATCCGATCAGGGATTTCTTTTTCTACAAAAACGTTGTTCTCGAAACGAAGGGCATCCTCCTGAATGTTCGATGACCTGAGTACAAGCGTCCCGTGAGTACGCACATCTCCCGGCTGGTAGGTAAGCCCAATGAGCGCCTCCCCGACTTGTCCGAGAGTCTTCACCTCCCAATCCTCTGGAATCACGCCCACATCCGTCTGCTTGTACCCAGGCTTCACTTCCATACCGCCCCCATCTGCTTGAGATGTTCCTCCACACGGGCAGACAGCAATTTGAGTTGGTAATTATTCATCCTCCCCCGCCGCCCCCAAAACTTCTGCATAAAGCTGACTGCTTACCCGAAAACCTGCCTCATTCATCAGGGCATCCACAACCGGACGCATAGCATTAATCAACCCTTGCCGCTTCGCCACCAACAAAAGCCCCAACAATCCCGTCATCGAAAGCCCCAAGCGGCTAGCCTCCCGTCGCCCCAAACGTTCATCAATCAACAATTCATCCGCCTTTAGTTCCAGCGCTAGGGCGATCGCCTCCGCTTCACCCCGATCCAGGTTGCGATCGGATTGCAAAGACTCAACTAAAGCCTGATTCCCAGGTTGCCGTACCTCAAGCCAATCGGTCGATAGAGCCTCATAAATGCGTGGGTCGTCCTGCCCGCCTCGCCGTAATTCATCAGCGACCGCGACAGGGATCACCACTTGACCATAAATCTGCTGCAAGAGGAAGAGATGCCCTGTAATCGCTAATCCACTCAATGGCGACGTATCACTTACAACAATCACAGCAATCCTTTAGCCGTCAAATGCTGAATATCTTCCTGAAACTCAGCCACATCATAATGAACACAAATACCGCGCTCTGAAATCAATCGCTGGAAGCGAATTTGCGGCATATTCAATAATTCAGCAGCCTTGCCCAAGCTCAGCTTGTCCTGCTGAAAGAGCAGCAAAACAATTTCTAGAAAAAGCTCATTTTCCGTCAGACCACTCGCCTGCACCAGCGCATCAGAAATGACCAAACTCATAGCTCTTTTTCCCTGTAAACCGCATCAATCCCATACTAAGCCCATCTGCTTGAGGTGCTCATCCACACGGGCAGACAGCGCTTCCACTTCATCAATCAGCTTCGGTAGCGGCGTAGCGTAGCGTTCTGCCAGTTGGCGAATGCGTCCGGTCAGGGTCTGCGAGACCCGATCCAGTTCGCCCTGTACAGCCGCAGTAATCGTGGTCAGCCATTTGTCATCTACCACCAGCGTTTTGATTTCAGCCTCCGTGAGTTGGGGATATTTCCCATAGGCAAGCAGATCAAGAGCCGCTTCGGCTTCTTTAATTGCCTTTTTATAGTCAGCTTCCTCTGTGTTCAGCTTCAGCCATTGCTTCAACACCGCGACTTCCTCTGCTGCCTCTTTGTCGCCTTTGATTTCCTTCAGCCGCGCCGTTACCTCCGCCTTGTTGATTTTCTCCAAAGCACCCAGAAAGCCCTCCTCGCCACTGTGTTCCTCCTCCAGTTCCGCAAAGCTGGCGGTGACGGCTTCCAGTTCTGCCTGCTTTGCCTCAATGGCAGCCTGTTCCGTGGCAAAGTAGCAGGCAACCATCAAGGGCTTAGGAATCAGGTCGCAAGCCCACCCCTTGTCTTTCGTCTTACCCTTCTTATCCGTCTCCAGAATGCGGTAGGGCTTCGCTACCCAGCCATCAGCGGTGATGATGTAGCAGTCGTCCTGCATCGTCTCCGCCCAATAGTCCATCAGGTGCTGATACACGTCATAGGCATCCAGCAGTGGCGCAGCTTTGAAGGTGGCAAGCAAATCCTCGGCAATGGTTTCGATCAGCACTTTGGGATGACCGTCTTTGTCAAAGCCTATTAGCCGTGGAGTATTGGACTGCTGCCACTGGTCGAATAGCTGCGTCACAGCTTGATTGAACGCGGCGAATTCGGCATGTTCCAGAATTGCGGACTTCACCTCGGCGATGGGGATCTGCAAGTGGTCGTAACCAGGGCGATCAGCAGGCTGGAACAGGGCAGTCCGCACCCCAGGGATGACTTGCCAATACCGTCCCAGGTCATCAATGTCGCGCTCTGGGATGCCGCCGCGCAGGTGCCCGTCGATATCCTGAATATCCTCTGGCTCGGTGCTGTCGATGTAACGCGGCAGATTCAGGTTGTAGTCGTTCTTCGGGTCGGCGATTTCCTCAAACGGCACCATGCGGGCATAGCGTGGGGTATCGGTCTGCTTATTAAAGATGTCTACAATGCGATGGATATCCTGTGCGCGGAGGCGGTTTTTGTTGCCATCCTTCATGAAGCCTTTGGACGCATCGACCATAAAAATACCCTTGCGGGCGACAGCGTTTTCCTTGTCCAACACCAGGATGCAGGCAGGGATGCCCGTGCCATAGAACAGGTTCGCGGGCAGACCGATGACACCCTTGAGGTAGCCAGAACGCACCAGCTCCTTGCGAATCACCGCTTCGGCATTGCCCCGAAACAGCACACCGTGGGGCAGAATGCAGGCTCCCTTACCCGTACTCTTCAGCGATCGGATGATGTGCAGCAGGTAGGCATAGTCGCCCTGCTTGGCGGGTGGTTCACCCCAGGCAAAGCGCTGAAAGTCATCGTTGGCGGGCGTGAGTCCAGTACTCCAGGTCTTATCGGAGAAGGGTGGATTGGCGACCACATAGTCGTAGGTGCGGAGCTGCTTGCCCTCCTTGAACTTCGGTGCGGTCAGGGTATTACCCGGCAGGATGTTCGCCGTCGGGAAGTCGTGCAGAATCATGTTGGGGCTTTTTGCATAACCCCCCGAAAAGGTATATTCCACAATAAGACACCTGAGTCTCAATCTGCTGATTGCATGGTCTTCGTACCATCCAGATAGCGATACACACTAGCTTTCGAGAGTTTGTAATCCTTCATTAGAGTTTTGATCAGTAGCCCTTGCTGTCGTTTCTGCTGTAGCTCTAAACACTCCTGCTGCGTTAAGCTTTTTTCTCGACCCAGCCTCACCCCACGGGCTTTAGCATTTTGGATGCCATCCCTTTGGCGCTCAGCACGAATCTCGGTCTCAAACTGGGCAATCGCCCCCAGCATATTGAAAAGTAGTCGCCCGGTAGCATCCCCAGTGTGAATATTCTGGTCCAGCACTTGGAGATTGACCTGCTTCTGTTCTAACTGCTCAGCCAACTGACAGAGATGAAGCGTGGAGCGTGCTAGCCGGTCTAAGCGCGTCACCACCAACGTATCGCCCTCTCTCACATATTCGAGACAGGCTTGCAGCCGAGTCCGCTTACTGGAAGAGCCACTCTGCTTCTCTTGAAAGAGCTTATCGCAATGCTTTAGCTTGTCGAGTTGCACATCGAGACTTTGTCCTACAGAGCTGACTCGCGCATAGCCGACGAAAGCCATGATCGCCCCCAAAGGTTTCATTATGCTTAAGACCTTGTGAGAATCACGTTATGAGACATGAATTGAGACCTCCTTTTCCTAGGGTCTTAAAAGGTCTACTTTCTGAGACTATCAGCAACGACGGCACCGCTCAGTGCGATCCTCCATGAAGCGGTAAGACCAACGCAAATTCCTATGGCAGAGCAAACAGTGATCGCGACCCAGAAACGTCTGCAAATTTTGGGCGCTGACGAAATTGCAAGCCTCTACGGCTTGCCTCAATTCACTCCCGAGGAGCAACACGAGTACTTCGCACTGTCACCCAGGGAAGCCGTCGCGATCGAGCAGTTGCACAGCATCAAGTCTCGGATCTATGGCATTCTCCAACTGGGTTACTTTAAGGCTCGTCATCTCTTTTTTGTCTTCCGCTTTGCAGCCGTAGTTGCCGATGCCCAACATATTCAGGCGCGCTATTTTCCCAGTTTTCCGCTGACTGAGTTTGAACCGACAAAGGTCACACGATTGAAGCAGCAACGGCTGATTCTTGCCCTCTGTAGCTATCGGCTCTGTGATGCAGCAGAACGGCAGGCACTACTGCACAAAGCCCAAGAGTCAGCGAGGGTGTCTGGCAAACCCATCTACATTTTGCGAGCCCTGCTGCATGCCCTGGAAGAGCAGCGGCTTGTGTCCCCCGGCTATAGTTGGCTGCAAGATGTTGTGGCGCAGTCCCTTGTTTTGGAGCAAGACCGCTTGAGCGCTGTCGTGAAACGGGCTCTGACCACGACCGCTACTAAAGCCTTAAACCAGCTCATCGAAGACGGACCAGGACTGTACGAAATCACGCAGTTGAAACGGGAGCCCAAAGACTTCAGTCTGAGCGAGATCAAACGTGAAATTAGCCGTAGTCATCAGATCCAGCCACTTTATCATGTGGCTCAGACGCTGCTGCCCACGCTAGAGATTTCCAGGGAGAGCATCAAGTACTATGCCTCGCTGGTCACCTACTACTCTGTCTTCCGGCTCCAGCAATTGTCCCAGAGCATGGTGCATGTCTATCTGCTTTGCTTTGTTTACCATCGCTACCAGCGGGCCCATGATAATCTCATCCACAGCTTGCTCTATCACGTCAGACGATATGTCGAAGCGAGCAAAGTCGCCGCGAAAGAAAAGGTGTATGAGTATCGGGTGGAAGGCAATCAAAACCTGCAAAAAGCCGGTCAGATCCTCAAGCTCTTTACAGACGACAGTATTGCCGCAACAACCACTTTTCAAGCCGTGCAGACGAGGGCTTTTGCGATTCTAGAGCGCCAGAAGTTAGCCGTTCTGGCAGAGCACATCGCCACTCAAGCCACTTTTGATGAAACAGCCTTTCAATGGGCGCATGTGGATGTGTTGGCGCGGCAGTTTAAGTGCAATCTCCGCCTGATCCTCCAAACGGTTGAATTTGCCAGCACCTCAGAGCAGGCTCCCCTCTTGAAGGCGCTGCAGTTCTTAAAAGCCGCGATCCAAAAAGGACGCCCTTTGAGTCAAGTTCGTCCAGGCGCGTTTCCCACCCAGTTTATGCCAGACTCGACCAAGCGCTATCTCTATGCCTCAGCGGCGGCAGGCGGGCACCTACTGCCAGACCGCTACGAGTTTTTGGTCTACCGCCTGCTGCGCCATGGTTTGGAAGCAGGGGATCTTTTCTGCCGCGACAGTGTGCGCTTCCGCAGTTTCGAGGATGACTTGCTGAGTGAGCAACAGTGGCAGGCAAAAACTGAACTGATGACAACCACTGGTCTGACGCTCCTGCAGCAACCCATTCAAGACTATTTGACGACGCTTGAGCAGACCCTAGAGAAACGGCTGAGTGAGGTGAATCAGCGCCTGAGCGCGGGTGAGAATCAACACTTTGAGGTCAAAAAGCGGGGTTCACAAGTCCGGTGGACACTGCATTCACCGGGTATCCGGGAGACGAGCAATCATCCGCTTTTCCATGGTCTGAAACCAGTCCATCTCAGCAGCGTGCTGCACTTTGTCAATCAGCGCTGTCAGTTCAGCGATACGTTTGAACACGTCCTGGGACGCTACGCCAAACAAAAAGCAGACGACAGCGTACTCATCGCTTGCTTAATGGCTTGGGGCACGAATATGGGACTGGGACGCATGGGCGAGACCTCAGATATCAGCTATCACTTGCTGGCAAAGACATCCGACAATTTTCTTCGTCCAGAAACCCTGCAACATGTACCAACGACCAAGTCAGCAATGCCATCACCAAACTGCCGATTTTCCAGCACTACGCTATTGGCGGAGCGCTTCATTCCAGCAGCGACGGTCAAAAGTTCGAGAGCCAAATTCAGACCATCAATGCCCGGCATTCACCCAAGTATTTTGGGTTGCAAAAAGGCGTTGCTTCCTACACCCTGGTCGCCAACCATGTCCCGGTCAATGCCAGAATCATTGGCGCGAATGAGCATGAGAGCCATTACGTCTTCGATCTCTTGTTCAACAACACCACCGAGGTGCAGCCGACTGTTCATTCGACAGATACGCATGGTACGAATGAGGTCAATTTCGCGATCTTGCACCTCTTCGGCTATCAGTTTGCCCCACGCTACCGGGATATCCACGACAAGGTCAAGCATGCACTCTACGGGTTCAAACATCCCAGTCACTATGAAGCGTTACTGCTGAAACCGATTCGGAAGATCAATACCAACCTCATCTTGACTGAGTGGGACAATATCGGGGTTTGAGTAGTAGGCGAACAGAAACTCCCGTTAAGGAGTGTACCAGTTGAACCTGCTGAGAATTAGGAGCCTGAAACCCCTGATATGCCGTTCAAAATTTCTGTACCAATCAGGCTAAAGGCTAACTGGTACGTCTCACTGAGACTGAAAAGGTCTTTTTGGAATGCCTGCTGCTGAAGCGTTTCAGCCTTAACGGTACTTTCTGTTCCGTTGCTCCTCAAACCCCAACCACAAACATTTCTCCAGCCAAAAGCGTAAATTGGTCTCAGATACCTCGGATTCGTCCAGCCAAATTTGCAATCACTGCAATTAATTCAGCAGGTTCAACTGGTTTGGCAACATGGGACTGGAAGCCTGCTAAAAGAGCAGCCCGACGATCCTGAGTTCTGGCATAGGCTGTCAGGGCTATGGCGGGAATTTTTCCTCCGTGCTCTGGTTCCAGTGCTCTGACTCGATGCAACAGAGCATAGCCGTCTTCATCCGGCATCCCAATATCACTGATTAAGATATCCATCGGTGTCGAAACTGCCGTCAGGGTTGAGTGTTAGATGACAATGAGGAAGTCAGGCGATGACAGCGACCGAGTCGGTTAGATCGTAGCCTTCGGATCGCATTCATTGTCTAGCGACAAAGAAAAAGACACGCTGAACCCATTCCGATTGGACCGGGAGTGGATGAGCGTGTCGAGAAAGATTGAAACTTATCAAATTCGAGTGTATATGAACGCACGAGAGATGGGCTTGACGCAAGTTGAAGCCGCAAACTTGGCTGGCTTTTCCGCCCGCAGTGGGCAACGCATCGAAGCGGGCAACCACCAACCCAATCGAGGGCGAGTCCGAGATTGGAGAAGTAGTCCTGATCCACTGGCTAGTGTGTGGGAGTCCGAGTTGGAACCGATGCTCAGAGCCACCCCTGCTCTGCAGCCCATGACCTTGTTTGAGTGGCTACAAGAGCATTATCCGGGCAAGTACCCGCAAGTTCTACGCACGCTGCAACGGCGGGTGGCAGCCTGGAAAGCCTTGCATGGCAATGCCAAAGAGGTCATGTTTGAGCTCCGGCATGAACCCGGCATGATGGGCTTGTCCGACTTCACTGAACTCAAAGGTCTCGAGATCACCATTGCAGGCAAGCCCTTTGAGCACTTGCTGTACCACTATCGACTGGCTTACAGCGGGTGGCAGTACGCTCAAATTATTCAGGGGGGTGAAAGCTTCATTGCCTTATCAGAAGGGTTGCAGAATGCCCTGTTTGCCTGTGGCGGTGTCCCGAAGCAACATCGGACCGATAGTTTGAGTGCCGCCTATCGTCACATGGGTGGGGCGCGAAACAAGCCATTGACTCGGTTGTATGATGACCTGTGCCATCATTACCGACTGCAGCCGACCCGCAACAACACAGGCATCGCCCATGAAAATGCGGTCATTGAGTCACCCCACGGACATTTGAAGAATCGGATTAAGCAGGCTCTCCTACTGCGTGGAAGCTGTGACTTTGACAGCATTGCTGCGTACCAGGATGTCATCAATCGGGCGATTGCCAAATTGAACGATCTGCACGCTGCCAAGATTGAGGAAGAGAAACAGTGTCTCCAACCCCTCCCGACCTATCGTGTTCCAGACTATGAAGTGCTCACCGCAACGGTCAGTTGTCGCAGCACAGTTGATGTGCGCTGCGTGTTGTACACGGTTCCAGCCCGCCTGATTGGACGCCAACTCGAATGGCATTTGTATCATGACCGGCTTCTGGGCTATCTCAATCGCCAGTTGGTGGTGGCACTGCCGCGCATCCGTGTCACAGATCAAACGAAACGCCGCACCCGGAGCATCAATTACCGTCATGTTGCAGAGGGACTGCGGCGCAAGCCCAGAGCCTTTTTGTACTGTACTTGGCAACAAGAGCTCTTGCCCAATGACACCTGGCGTGACCTTTGGCAGCAACTGAAAGCGCAATTTGACCTCGACAGTGCCGCTGTCCTCCTGGTGGAAGCGTTGTACATTGCGGCGACCCAAGACAACGAAACAGTAGTGGCAGACTATCTTCAAGCGCAACTGAGCCCTGCAACCTTAACGCTCGCAGGGCTCCGGCAGCAGTTTCAATTACTGAGCAACCTGAATGTGCCCAGTCTCACCATCACCCAACACCCCCTGGCGACTTATGACCAACTCCTGCAAGGTACAACCCATGACCAGCCCGTATCAGAGCCTCAGCCTCCACCTCAAACGGTTGCACCTGTCCCACATGCTCACTCATTGGGAAACGCTCGAAGCTCAAGCGATGCAGGAAGGTTGGTCTTACGCTCAGTTCTTGCTGGCTCTCTGCGAATTGGAGGCTCAACGACGCTGGAGTGTCCGCCTGCAAAGAACCTTAAACGAAGCGCAACTGCCAAGCGGCAAAACGGTTTCCAACTTTGACTTTTCCCATTGCCCCAACTTCAACCCCGCACCCTTGATGCAACTGGTGGATGATCCGACTTGGCTAGGACGAGCCGAAAACCTGTTATTGTTCGGCGCTTCGGGCGTGGGAAAGTCTCATTTGGCGGCGGCGGTCTCACGTCGCATGATTGAGTTTGGCAAGCGGGTCAAATTCTATTCTGCACTGGCACTGGTGCAACAGCTACAGCAAGCCAAGCTGCAATTGCAACTGCAACCATTGCTCAAAAAACTGGACTGCTTTGACCTACTCGTGCTTGATGATTTGGGTTATGTCAAAAAGTCCGAGGCAGAAACCTCGGTGCTGTTTGAACTGATTGCTCATCGTTACGAACGCAAAAGCTTACTGATTACGGCAAATCAACCCTTCAGCCAGTGGGATGCCATCTTCGCTGATTCGATGATGACGGTCGCCGCGGTTGACCGTTTGGTGCATCATGCTTTGATTGTTGAGATTCAGACACAGAGTTATCGCAAACAGTCGGCGGTTTCGCGTTCTGGCACCTCGAGTGTTCTGGATAAAGCGGTCGTTCAATCCCAGCGATCCTAGTTGTCGTTGCGATCCTGGTTGTCGTTGCGATCCTGGTTGCCGTCCCGCTCCTGGTTATCGTTGTGATCTTATTTGTCGTGCGATTGCTTCCAGCACTCAGCACGACTTTGACGTGTTAGTTTTTAGCGTTCAATCACTTGCAATCTCATCAGCTAGCCAAGAGGCTTGTCATGCTCACTCACTTGCCCACGTCACTGACGCGACACGAACGTATGCTTGACATCTGATA